>MFYJ01000016.1 GCA_001787755.1 Candidatus Peribacteria bacterium RIFOXYB1_FULL_54_35 | reverse complement strand
ACCGGCTGCTATGCGGACATTGCCGGATATATTGAGGGTGTTGGTCCCGTGGATGAAGGTGCCAAGCACGGTGAGAGGTCCATTGATGTCTATGGCAGAACTTCCTGCGTTAAACGTAGCACTGGCAGGAACATAGAACTCCGGCGTTGTCACTGCGCCACCAGGCACAAAATTCGTACCCGGCCATACGTAGAGTTTCTTCCCACTGGCAACCGTCAGAGCTCCTGCAGAAACGGCATAGATGGCAGTGACATCTGCATCGGGCGTGCCATCCATGTCATCTGCGAGGGCAAGCACTGCGTTCGTTATTGCTGTGGAGCCTGATTCCGAGCGAACAATGAGATGATCCTTGTACAGATGAGTCCCCGTCATGGAGATTCCCGAACTCAAGACGACTGCCACCCCATCCTCTGTCTCGTCTTGTATATAGAGAGTCACGATGGTCCCGCCGGTCATATTGGCACCGGAGAGCGAGAACTGTCCTCCTGCATCGGTGAGATCCGTATCCGCAATAGCACCGCCGTTGTAGCTGATGGAAACCTTCTTTCCAGAAAGCTCCGTTGTCCTGTCATGGCTGTAGAGCGTGCCTACCACTGTTTCCGTACTGAAGCTCCAGTTGATGTTATTCCCGCTGTCAGCACCATTGGCACACACGAGCGTTTCCCCATTGCTTGCATCGGACCGCTGGACGTTCAGGAATTCCAGATGCTGCGAACCCCCCGCATCCAATGTCAGCAAAGCGGCTACCGCACTGTTACTTGCCCGGAGCAGAAGCATGTTGCTGGCATCCGCACCACTGAGTGTGAGTGCACCGCTCACAGTCGTCTCCGAGGTGGATTGGAAGGTGAGCGTCTGCTGGGAAGTGACGCTCTTCGTGAGATTGAAGAAGGCCGTGGAACCGGAAAGTGTCTGGTCAAGGCCATCGAGAACAATAGAACCAGAGTTGTGTATGAACGTCGCATTCGCCCCTTTCGTCCAGTTCCCCGCAACAGTCATTGTCCGCCGCAGCGGCGCAGTGAATGTCCCCGCTGAAAACTGGATATTTCCATTGATATCCAGCGATCCGGTCGCAGTATAGGTAGCTCCGGTCCCATTGAGGGCTAGATTGTAGAAAGAACCCGAAGAAGTGATGTCATAGCTGCCGGAGATGCCGTCGAACCGGACGGTAGACGTGCCTGAAATGAAATCGCCGGTACCCGACGCAATCCAGGAACCACTCACCACAATCACCGAATTGTCCGTATCGTTATCCGTGGCATCGAGTGTGCCATGGATGAAGAGACCACCCGTGCCAACGAAGAGGTTATGACCCGAGAGGACGAGAGTGTCTCCCGTGCCAATCGTGAGCTTGTGGACACTCATGGAACCGGAAAGTGTGATGGTGTCCGGGCTCGTTCCCACCTGCACGGTACCGAGTTTCACTCCAGCTTCATCCTCGTACACAAGATCGCCATCAAGTGTGAAGGTGCCGTTGTTGTACGGAGCAGTGAACACTGTACCGTTCGCAATGCGCACATTCCCCGAGACGTTCAGGTTCTGGCCGTTCTGGTTGAACGTTCCTGCGGAAAGAGTCAATGTGCCGTTCACGTCCATGGCGTCCTGCAGTGCCCAGGTGCCGCCATTGCCGCTGAGCGTGAGATTGTTGTAGGCACGTCCTGCGCTGGTGATGGTTTCAGATCCCGTAGAAGTGAAGGAAATAACGCCATTTCCTGATGCGGTTCCCCCCGTTGCATCCCAGGACCCGGTCACACCAATGCTGTTGCTCTGGTAGTTCAGCGTTCCGTTGATATCGAAGTCATGTGCTACAACGGTCCCCTGCGGCCGGAAGGTGTCCCCGCTCCAGATGAAAAGTTCCTTCGCGGAAGCAACCGTCAGCGCAGAGGGCGTGGCTGCAGAAATAATATTCGTAATATCCGAATCTGCATTCCCCGCTTTGTCGTCTGCAACGGCAATATGTGCATTGGTGATGGCAACCGATCCGGACTCCGAGCGCAGAATCAAGCGGTCTTCATAGAGAGAAATACCGGTCATGGAACTCCCCGAACCAAGCAAGATGGTGACAGCATGATCGGAACTGTTGTTCACGAAGAGCGTGATGATGGTACCGCCGGTCATCACCCCGCCGGAGAGGCTGAACTGGCCGCCTGCGCCCACAGCTACCTGCTCGGTGATGGTTCCTCCGTTGTAGCTGATGGCAACGGTTGCGCTCGTAATAGGTGTCGTCCCTTCGTTGCTGTAGAGCGTCCCTGTGACCACCGGCGACGTGAACGTCCAGTTCTCGTTGTGCTTCTTATCGGCGCACTGTCTCGTACAGTTCAGTGTCTTTGCTCTGTTGGCTACCGTCCCGCTGCCGCTCATATCCTGCACACGAAGTCGCTTGATGTCCTGGAACGCGTTGGAATAGCCAAAGAGCACCAGTTTCGCGAGGGTGCCGGACTGGCTTGATTTGAGCTCCATGGTGGAACCGGTGGCGCCCTGGATGATGAGGGATCCGCTCACTGCCTGTCGCATCCCGACCGCGAGTGTCAATGTATCCCGCACAGTCGCCATTTTGCGCAGATGATAGAAAACTGTGTTCCCCGTCATACTCTGGTTTGTTCCGTCAAGGATGACCGTGCTCGTGCCCTTCACAAAGGACCCGCTGGATGTGTTGATCCACGCACCCGAGAGCGTCACTGTATTTGATCCGGCATTGAATGTCCCCTGGAGGACAATACCGCTTCCCACGTTCACTCCTGCGCCCGGGGTATAGGTCGTCCGCTCCCACACGAGCAGATCTTTTCCTGACTTCACGTTGAGCACTCCATTGTCCACCGTATACATCTCATTGATGCTCGCTCCGCCGTTGGTGGCGGCAGCAATCCTGCCGTTGGTCATAGCCACCGCACCGGAATCTGAGCGCACGATGAGATCATTCTTGTAGATGTGGAGATTGGTGATGGAAGACCCCGATGCCACTGTGACAGTGGCGCCTTTCTCCGATTCTCCCGTGATGTATACGGCAATAATCGTTCCCCCCGTCATGACCACATTGGTAAACGAGTACACACCGTTCGCGTCAGTATCTGCAGTGGTTTGAGCAGTACCGTTCTTGACGAGCTGGATGGTCTTTAAGGCCCCGATATCATTGGTTCCATTGTCGGTGTACACCGTACCCGAAATCGTCCCCGTTGCGTCGTTTGCGATCTGCCACGTACGGCGTTCCTCGTACAGAGTGCCATCCTGTGCCGCCAAGCGGAGTGGCCCCACAAGATAGAACTCTGGTGATGTATCCGGAGCATCGTACTGGTAACTCAGTGTCACACTCTCACCTGCACTCCAGGATCCCTGCCAACGCATTGCCACACCATCTTCCCCCACTGTCACCGCACCCCCATTGCTCACATCCTGGACAGTGAATCCTGCCGGGAGCGTGTCCGTAATCGTGCCTGCAAAACGTTCTGCGAAGTGCACCTCAATCGTCATGGGAGAGAGAGCAGCGGGCCACAGACGGGTTGCAGCAGTACGCTCGACAATGATTGCCGGTGCGGTTTCCACTTCGATTTCCGTCCGTGCCGTCCGTGTGCCGTTCGCCGTAGTGGCCTGCAGCGTGAGCTCGTACGTTCCCGCCTGGCTCAGGCGGAAGTACGTCTCGTAGTCAGGATCTATGAGTCCAGCCTCGTAGAGCGCACACGTGTCGGATACCGTGATGGATTCGTCTTCCGTCGAGAACACAACGGTGCTGCCATTGGGCTCTTTCACAACCAATTGCACAGTTGCGTCGCAGACCATTTTTCCTGCGTCATCCAGCACGCCGATTGCGATGTTTGCCACCTGATCTGGCCTGTACACGTCCTGGTTCGGGTTGAGGGCAAGAACACCCCAGGTGAAATCGCGCGTAAGAACCTGTTCCTCACCGGAGAGAGGATCCTGCACCGTTGTCGTTATCGTGTACTTGCCCGGCCTGAGCGCATTTTGTTTCTCGATAACGAGCACGGTAGCACCGTCTAGCTCTTCGAAATGGTACTCCGGCTCAATGGCTGTTCCAGCAGAATCAGTCACCGATACCGTAATGATTTCCTCGCCATCACCCTCTGATTCCTCTGCAAGCATTTCCGGCTGCATTGCCGTTTCGTATGCAGAATTCTGGACCCCAGCATCTTCGGCAAGAGCCTCGGAGAGAACCGCAATTGTCTCTGCATCCACCACTTCGCGCACGGCTTCCATCACATTCTGCATATCTACTGTTCCGTCTTCCATCACTTCTGAAGCAGCGGTTTCAACGATCACCTGCCTTGCCGCTTCCGTCGTTTCCTGACCCACAACAACGCTGACAATTTCCTTCGCCTGCTCGGCAATTTTCCTGGCACCCTCCTCCGAACTCAGCTTCTCCACAACCTCCTGTTCCACTGCGTCCATAGTGGACGCCCGTGTCCGCGTCGCATCCGGCACAAGCACCTGTTGAAGAGCTCCCGCCCTGAGAGTGTCTTCCATGAGGCGGCTCGCTACTTTTTCCTGCACTTCCGGAATGTTCATAATGGCCTCGGCCACGACTGTCTCCACGTCGTTCTGGCCAATCACCGCACCGAGAATTGCCGCAACCGCGTCCTCCTCTGCAAGGGGAATCTGTCCTTCTCCTCCGGGACTGGAAGCACTTTCCGCACCCTGCACGATGACGAACGTGGGTTCCTGGCCCATGGTAAATGTGTCCTGCTCCTCCACAAATTCGAGCACAAGCTCCGCAGGAGACGCTGCCTCCGCACCTGCATCGGCCTCCACGAACTGGAACGCAGTATCGCTCTTCACAACACCAACCACCGTACTTGCGGAAACGAGCTGCCACTGCCGATCTTCACGGAAACGCAGCTGCCTCTCCACCGTGCCTTCTGCCACTGCTTCCGGAACAAAGAGCCGGAAGATGCTGTCCCAGAGAACGGATACTGGTTCGGAGGATCCATCTCCTTCCCCATCCGCTTCGGTATCCTGCTCAACCGATTCTGTATCGCTACCTGTGGCCTCCCCCTCTGCTGGCAGAGTTTCCTCTTCCTGCAGAGGCACTTCCTCGATCGCTTGGGAAGACGAAGAGAAAGATGAGAACGTGCCCTCCATCGGCAGGCCAGATTCTTCTGGCAGCAGTGGGACCTCCCCGCTGCTCTGCTCACTCTCGGATGAGGACGAGCTAAACTCCATCTCCGGTATTTCTGCAACGTCCACTACTGTCCCTTCCGCTTCCACAGGCCCAAAAAGCCACATCTGTGCCTCGCCGTGCGGGATCTTGTACGTGTAGCGCAACTCGTAGGAGCGCCCTGCATCCCACTGCTTCTTCCAGGAGAGAACACCGCTGCGTACTTCCGCCTCAGGATCACTGGAAAGAATTTCCAGATCTGCAGGAACCGTTTCCGTCACTTCTCCAACGAATGTATGCGATGGCGTGAGCACGAGAACCATTTCCCCCTGCTGCCCGTACGCGGTGGCACTCGCACCTCTGCGGCTCACAGTCACTGGCACCGCTTCTTCCGAAACAATGATGGATTGCGCCGCGAAGCGCTCTCCGTCTGCGGTCTGCGCATTCACGGCAATGGTGTATGTCCCGGGCTGCTGCACAGGCAATGCTGCGGTGAATACGGGGAGTGCACCCTCGTGACACTCTGTGGGGGAATGCAGTATTTCCTCTCCGTATGACTCTTCTGTTCCATCCGGCAGCGTGACCCGTATGTCGAAAGACGCCTCGCAGAACGGATTGCCGTTGTCGCTGAGAACGGAGAGTGCCACCTGTACGGAATCGCCCGGCAGGTACTGTGAACGATCTGTATTGAGCGTGATAAGACCCCACTGTACTTCCGTATCCAGAAGCACAGTATCGAGCACTTCACCCTCTGTTTCCCGGAAGATACTCCGGAGCTTGCGTGAAGCCCCGCGGGTGCCATCGAGGAGCGCAGTCATGCCGTAGAGACCCGGCGAGAAATGGGAACCTGGCTGTACCGTAACGATGTACTCACCCTGTGTCTGCGCCACCTCAAATTGCGGGAAAAGCACCTCGCCGTCCGGACGGTGCATTTCCACCCGTAAGCGGTTGGAGAGTTCTTCCGCGCTCTGGACTTCCGCGCTCTTCACCAGAGTGAACGTGGGATAGATGTGTGCAGGTTCCTGCAGAGAACCGACGCTCACGAGTGCTGCAGGTTCCGTTGCCTCAGGCAATACTTCCTCCTGCTGCTGTTCCTCCGAAACCTGCGATTCCTCCGAAGAACTGGAGCTCTGCTGCTCCTCCAGCACAGGAGAAACGGAAGATGACTTGCTGTTCTCACTCTGCCCTTCACTGCCAAATGAGCTGCTGGCATCTTCCGTCCCTGCATCGTCAACCCCCGTACTGCTGACCCCTTCAGGGGAAAATGACTCCAGAGAAACACTGCTCGCTGCGCTGCTCGTGGACGCAGCGCCGCCCGAAATCTCCGGCTGCTCCATGCTCTCAGCGAACACTCTCGGTGAAATGAGGTTGGTCGCGAAGAGGCTCACGAGCAGAGCTCGGGCAATAATTTTCCGGGACCTCGTCATGAGGTCTTCATCTGCGCCCGGAGATGCTGGCACGCAATTTGGAGTTTGTGTGTATAAAATCCAGTTATTTTACCAGATTTACTCACTTTGAACAATGCTCAAGACACCAAAATTATCTGTATGACAAGTGTACCTCACCACAGGAAAAATTCCCGAAAAATCCGGGAGGAATGTAAAGCAGCTTTTCAGCTTACTACTGCGCTCCCCCGAACTTCTTCCTGCCACGCAGAGCACCGCTCAACCCCAACGCGACAGCGGCCACCGATAGACCAACGCCAGAACGTGGCAGTTTTGGCAAATTTGCTGCGACAGATTCGGTTTGTCCTCCCACACTTGCAAGTGTGGATGCAGCCGGAGGTGTGTACCCCATCTGCACGTCGGAAGAAGAGGGAACGGTGCTGGTGAATCTCTCACGCTGCGAACGACGAAGCTCCACATTCTGTAACGCAGCATCGACAGGCTCAGATTCCTGCACTGGCACCTCTTCGGGTTCTGACAAGACAGGATTTTCCTCCGTCCCAAATCGTCTATTCGTGTACTGCTCCGCCAGGTTGCGTGTCTTCTCGGCAAGCTGCAACTGTATCTGCTCCTGCTCCCGCGAAGGAGCTGACGGACGTGCAGTAGCCTCACGCACGTATGCCTCAGCAGTTGGTGCAAATAGAATGCTCCCCAGAGCGAATGCGGATGCAGTGAGCGCGACAATGCCCTTCTTCCTTTCGACCATAGCAAGAGGTGGTATGTGTGTATTCACCATTATTATAGCAAAATCCTCCCATCCAGCCAAGAGCAAGCTTCCATCCGCCATGTATACAATCCCCTTCAATGAAGAAAAGTGCATTTTGCTGGTCACGTTTCGATAGCGCGGTACTCATCTGCACCCTGCTGCTCTACGGTGCTGCCTTACGTTATCTGCAGCCAATCATTCTCCCAAGTACCTTCATCGCGCAGGACATGGAGGAGCCAATTGCCATACAACATGCCCCTTTTCCCACAGTATACAAAAACACCATCGACCTGGACCTCCGCGTCTGGATGCGGCAGATTCGCCCTTCTGCACTGCGCATTGAAGTCTACGATTGCATCCGGAGTCTCAGCATTAACGGCAAAAAAATTACGGACAAAGGCTTAATGAAATGCCACCGCACAGCCGAAGGCTTCGTACTGAAAGACACAACTATGCTGAGACGAGGTGTAAACATCATGCAAATCACAGCGCTCAGCTGGCGAAAAAACGGGATCCGCATCACGGTCCCTCACACCGATCCGCTGAAGTTTGTGCTCCATTTTGCACTGCTCTGCATCATCGGGTTCTACGGCTGGAAAGGCATACGCAAGACCTTCCTCTGGCAAAAGCACCGGGATCTCATGGGGATCTTCCTCATTGGAGCACTCCTCCGCAGCATCTACATGCTCTCTACACGCATCTGGGAACGGTCCTACGACTGGCAGGGACACTGGGATTACATCCTCTATGTGCTCCAACATTGGAATATCCCGCTTACCTCCCAGGGGTGGCAATACTACCAGCCACCGCTCTTCTACTTCATGAATGCTGTCGCGTTGTTCCCGGCAACGCTGCTTACCGGGAATGAATATCCGCTCATGCGGCTTGCGCAGGCGTTCTCACTTGGGATAAGCATTGCCGCGCTGGGTGCGGGAATATGGATCGGCACGCTGCTCTTTCCTGAAAAGGAAAACCAGAAAAGGTTGCTTTTCGCAGCTGGACTGGCCTTCTTCCCGGGTCTGGTGTTCCACGCTTCCCGCGTGAGTAACGACACACTCCTGCTCCTCATCTCCTTCCTCTTCTTCGGGTTCCTGTACCGCTGGTGGATACGTGGTTCTGAGCGGGATCTCCTCATCGCCTCCGTGTGCGTTGCCTGCGGGCTCCTCACCAAATCCAGCGCCCTGCCACTCGCCGCGCTGCTCTTTCTCTGCATCCTCATCCACCAGCCACGCCACTGGCGTACTTCCCTCAGGAATGTTCTGCTCTGCTTCGCCATACTATTTGCGCTGACAGGATGGCACTACACTCTCCGGTTCATGGTAGAGGGAAATCAACATATTGTTGGAAACATCGACAGGAACGGCCCGACACTCTACATCGATACAATCGAGAAAAAGAACTTCTACACGTTTCGCCCGATCGCAGTACTCCAGCAGCCATTCAACAACCCGCTCAACGACAGGAGGGGGAGACGCTTCTTCTGGGAACATCTGACAAAATCTTCCCTCGCAGGAGAGTGGGAACTCGGCGATGAGCTCTACACCACCATGCAGTTCCTGCTCATGCTGATAATGCTCTTCGCTGTCCTCGGCATCGCAGGGCTCATCCGTACCATCCGGCACCAGCTGCATGCGAGCCTGCCCATTCTCGCGACGGGAGTTGTGCTCACCGGCTCCATGATGGTCCTCGTGATGCAAAAGCCCGTCGGAGGGTTTCAGGACTTCCGCTACATACCGCTCCTTGCCGTTCCGGTACTGTACTGCATACTCCAGGGGACAGATGTACTTCCAATACGCATACGCAACATCCCAGTGCTTCTTCTCCTCCTCTTCTACACATTCTGCGTAGCGTTTTTCATGATACTTCTGGCACACTGAGTTCACATGCCAGACTGCAGACAACCACAGGAAAAAATGCACACACCCTGCGATCTCACGATCCTCCTCCCATGTCTGAATGAATCTGAAACGCTCCCCCTGTGCATTGCAGAAGCCCGGCAGTTCCTTCTGAGAGAAAACAGTACGGGAGAAATCCTGGTTGCCGATAACGGCAGTGAAGACGACTCCGTGCAGGTTGCCCGCTCCTGCGGTGCGCGAGTGGTTTCTGTGCCGGAACCCGGCTATGGCAGCGCTCTCCGAGGCGGCATAGAGGCTGCGAACGGAACGTTTACCATCATGGGTGATGCAGACGGCAGCTATGACTTCTCCTCCCTTGGGATCTTCCTGAAAGCACTGCGGGAAGGATGTGACCTTGTGGTCGGCAACAGGTTTGCGGGCGGCATAGAACCAGGTGCCATGCCCTTTCTGCACAGATACATCGGGAATCCTGCACTTTCTGGCATTGGCAGGCTCTTCTTCCGGTCCAAGCTGCACGACTTCCACTGCGGGCTGCGGGGATGCCGCACCGACGCAATCGGGTCACTCCGCCTGCAAACGAAAGGCATGGAGTTCGCGAGCGAGATGATTGTACGGGCTTCCCTCGCAGGTATGCAGGTGTGCGAAGTGCCCACAGTGCTCCGGAAAGACAGGCGGAGCAGAGGGCCCCACCTGCGCACCTTGCAGGATGGCTGGCGGCACCTGCGATTCCTCTTCCTCTTCAGCCCCTCCTGGCTCTTCCTCTACCCGGGCATCATACTGGTGCTCCTCGGCATTGCCGGGAGCCTCTGGCTGCTCCCGGGACAGCAGTACATATTCGACGTCCATACGCTGCTCTACTGCGCGGTGGCAATCTTCGTCGGCGTGCAGGCAGTGAGCTTTGCCGTCATCACCCGCATCTACGCAGGGAAAAAAGGCTTCCTGCCTCCCCACCCACTCCAGCACAGACTGCGCAATTTCCCGCTCCTGGAAACAGGACTGCTTCTTGGTGCCGCCGCTTTGATAGGAGGCATCGCCCTCACTGTGTATGCCTTTCTCTTCTGGCAACAGCGCACATTCGGAGACTTGAATCCGCAGAGCATGCTGCGGCTTGTGATACCGTCTGTCAGCCTCATTGTGATCGGCATGCAGATCATGCTCAACGTGCTGCTGCTCGCAATACTGGACATGGAATGAATGGGCGCTTCCTGCGCAATTACTTGACTTTTAAGTTAATACAACTACAATGCTTTTGCGAGTGGCGTTGTGCACAACCCCGCTCGGAAGATACCCCCATAGATCGATCCTAGGTCCAAAGGGGCTTCTTTTAAAATGCAGCTTTTTCCTATCCTGTCGCAAGGTCGGAACAATGCCGAAAAAACGATGATTGACAATACTTACTCCATGGTTACATTATCGCTATGTCACTCTCCCTGATCCCGGAAATCAAAGCATGGGTACAGAAGAAGAAGGGCGGTCACGCAAAGCATGCTGAGTATCTTGTGGAGAGAATCCGTGGAGATCACCTGCAGCCGGGAGTGATTGCTGACCTCGGCTGCGGAACCATGACAGTGACACGGAGGATTGCTGAGCTTCTTGGGGATGTGGAAGTGTACGGATACGACGTGAAGGATCACGCTGCAAAACGTGATGATGATCCTGCGAACCTGCGTTACTCCGTCATAGAGCCATTTACATTTGGGCAGCAGGAACCGAAGGCCGACATCGTGAACCTCGGCGGTGTCATTCATCATGTTGACCAAAAAGACGAGCTGCGGTTTCTGCAGGATGTGCATGCCGGTATGACAGATGGGCCGGACAGCCGCCTGTTCATGCATGAACACACACTCTCGGCAAATCCGTGGCGGCGGCGCATGGAAACCGTGTGCCTCAGAACAGTGGAATTTCTCATCAACGAGGCCGCAGAGAGCATGCTGACACAGTACAACTTCTACACGAGAGAACGCCTGCTCGCCCTCTTAGACAGAGCTGGCTTTGAGGTTCTGGACCATGAGGACGTGGGAACGAGGCTCGTGACACTCCCCTCTCTCAATACCAATACCGTGTACTGGTGCAGGAAGAAATAGGAAAAACCACTAACTCAGCAGTAGTTTCATACAAAGACCTGCACGCTCTTGGAGAGATTAAGTATTTTGTTGCCCTTCATGCGTTCCCTGATACACTTTTGTGGCTCTTTATCATGTTCAATGCCCAGGTGGCGGCCCTTCGACAGGCTCAGGACCGTTCGCCAAAAGCATATTCTCTGATCCTTCTTTTTTTGCACCTTGCCCAGGTGGCGGAATTGGTAGACGCGCTAGCTTGAGGGGCTAGTGGGAGTTATTTTCCCGTGGAAGTTCGAGTCTTCTCCTGGGCACCATATAGGATTTACTAGAACTCAAAGTGTCAGTATCCCAAGATATTATCAGGCAAATTAAAAAATGTGTGACTTTTGTTTATGTTAAAGGCGCTCATGGAAACTGGGTAGCAAATGGAACGGGATTCTTTATAGGAGTAAAAAATGAGAATGATCCAAAGATATCTAACGTTTATTTAGTTACAGCTAAACATGTGATTCACTCTGGCGGATCATTAATTTTACCACTCGCTATACGCCTTAATAAATTTGAAGGAAATGCACAGGTAACTGAAATTAGTCTTAAAGAGGGCGACGTCATTATGCATCCAGATCCTGATGTTGATTTGGCTGTAATTGGGTGTTTACCAGATCAAAAGATTTTTGATTTTCTTATGCTGCCACAAGAACTAATTTGTGAAAAAAAAGTTATAGAGAACGAAAAAATATGCGAAGGCGATGAGGTATTCTTTGCAGGACTTTTCACAAGTCATGTAGGACAGAAACAAAATCAGCCAATAATTAGATTTGGCAAAATCGCATTAATGAGCGATGAAAAAATCGAATGGAGGGATACAAAGGATAAACCAGCCAAGCTGCTGGATTTATATCTTCTTGAATGTCAATCCTTTGGCGGCAATAGTGGCTCTCCTGTTTTCTTTCATCTCGTGCCGCTTAGGACTGGCAATCTTGTATTAGGAGGTGGACCAAAAATATTTCTTGGAGGTGTAATGCGTGGAAGTTTTCTTAACTTGAATGAAATTCAAGTAGTTAAAACTCAAAAATCAGCAA
Source organism: Candidatus Peribacteria bacterium RIFOXYB1_FULL_54_35 (assembly GCA_001787755.1). Classification (GTDB taxonomy): domain Bacteria; phylum Patescibacteriota; class Gracilibacteria; order Peribacterales; family Peribacteraceae; genus GWB1-54-5. The sequence continues at coordinate 8,911 of MFYJ01000016.1, read as the reverse complement.
TTTCAGTAGAGAATCTTGGAGTCGCGGCAGTCACCCCTGCGTATTTCCTTCAGGAAATTCTATTTTCGGAAGATCTAATTAAAGCTAGAAAAGCAGGTACTCCTAAGCCTCAAAGCTCAAACTAAGAAAATAAGATTCAGTAACCCCCTTATTACCACTAATAGGTTTCTGGTTGCTGTCTCTCCTTTAGACATAAAGGTAATGTTATAAACATGAAAAGAATGTTAAATCAGAAAGATTCATGGCTCCTCTTTGCTCAAGGTTATTTCAAAACAGCGCGATTAGCTTGTAATGAGTTATTAACTCAAGAATCTAATCCAGATGAAAACAATAAGCATGCCCAGAAAAATTGGATAAGTCATTATTATACCCATCATTTAGTACCAGCAATTATTTTTAACACAAAGCATGGCATCGAATGCTATCTAAAATATTTATTGATAATGATGACTGATCAATTGGTTACAGGTCATGATCTTGAAAAATTATTCAGAATATTTAATAAAAAACTCACTTCTAGGAAGTGGTATGTTATCAGTAGTACTGACGAGCACAGAGACAAGATCTCTTCCAATGAGATAAAAAAACAGTGTGTTGAAAGACGCAAAAAACTTAGAGGGCTAATTAGGTTTTTTGCAAGGAATAAGCTGGCAAGTTCAAAGCTTAGAAAGAGTTTTTCGGACAAAAACAACGAACTCTTTCGATACCCTGAAATGCTTAATATGAACAAATTAGATTATGAGAAGTTCTTAGTGAGAATTAGAGAAAAAGACCTACAAGAATTGTTGTCGCACATTGACGATCTTGAAAGATTTTTCAATGATATGGGTTACTTTGTTTCTGTTGAGGAGCAGGACAAGCATCCAACAAGAAGCTGCTTCAATAGGTTAAGCTGATTGGAAATTGGTAACCTGAAACACCCATGAGACCACTACAACAACTCTAGAGCTTGCAGATCTTCTGCAGGCGCTCCTTCTCGGACTTTGGGAGCGTGAGTGACTCGATGAAATTCCGGATGTCCGCGCGTGTCACATGCTCCCCTCTCGTGAGCTTCTTGAGCTTCTCGTAGGCGCCCTGTACGCCGTTTTTGCGCAGCACCATCTGAATGGCTTCTGCGAGGACTTCGGGGTGCTCCGCAAGCTCTCTGCTCACAACCTTCCTGTTCACAGAAATTTTCGAGAGGCCCTTCTGCAGAGAAGAGATGGCAAGCAGGTGGTACCCGAAGGCGACCCCGATGTTCCTCTGTACCGTAGAATCGCTCAGGTCGCGCTGCAGGCGGCTGATGGGAAGCTTCTCTGCAAAATGGTGGAAGAGCGCGTTCCCGAGGCCGAAATTGCCTTCCGCGTTCTCGAAATCGATGGGATTGACCTTGTGGGGCATGGTGGAGGAGCCAACCTCGCCGGCAACCACTCTCTGCTGAAAAACGCCGCGGGAAATGTAGAGCCACATATCACGGCTGAAGCTCAGGAGAATGGTATTGATGCGGAAGAGGATATGGCTGAGCTCCGCAATGTCGTCATGCGGGTTGATCTGCGTGGTGTGTTTGAGGGGCTCCATGCCAAGGGAGCGGACGAACTTCTGCCCAAGGAGCTCCCACTGTACCTCAGGATATGCAGCGCGGTGTGCTGCGTAATTTGCAACCGCCCCTCCGAACTTGCCCTGCATTTTGAATGTACGCAGCTGCTGTTCCTGACGCACGAGGCGGTCTACAAAGACCTGCAGTTCTTTGCCAACGGTTGTGGGGGTTGCAGGCTGCCCATGGGTGAGGCTGAGGAGTTCGATCGCAGACCAGCGTTTCGCAAGGCCGCTCAGCGACCGGATGAGGCGCCTCAGCTCCGGACGGATGATCTCCCTGAGCGCGCCTCTGACCATGAGACCGTACGCAAGATTGTTCACGTCCTCGCTTGTGAGACCGAAGTGGATAAACTCCGTCCTCTTCTGCAGACCGGGAATGGAGCCGATCTTTCCCTTGAGGTAGTACTCCACCGCTTTCACGTCATGGTTAGTGGTTTTCTCGATCAACTTCACTTTCTTTGCTTCCCCGGGAGAGAAACGTTCAAGGAGCCTCTCAAGGGCTTTCTGCTGCGCTGCAGTGAGCTTTGGCAGGTCGCGGATGCGCGGATGCTCAGCCAATGCCTGGAAGTACCGGATTTCCACGAGCACCCGGGAACGGACGAGCGCTTCCTCACTGAAAAAAGGCCGTAGCGCCCCCGTCTTGGACTGGTAACGGCCATCAAGGGGGCTGAGGCTCTGCATCGGTGGACTGTATTCTAGCAATTGCAGCGGAAATTATGAATACGTTTCTCAGCTTATTAGCTTTGGTGTACCTTATTAGCTTTTAGCTTCATTAGCTGCATTAGGAAAGTACCAAGGTATCAGATCCAAAATCTGAATCCCTAATGAAGCTAAGGAAGCTAATGCAGCTATCTACTAATCACTGTAGTCGTAGACCGGGTTCTCCCCCGGAAGAATCTCCTCATGCGCCACTTCCGTGATATAGCGGTTCCATAGGCTCTCCTCCGCGAAAATATCAACGAGGATGCCTGTGTCGCGTATGTACCTGTACGTGGAACGTATGTAGTTCTTCCCCGACTTCTTGAGCATCTTCAATGTATCCCCGTCATCGTGGAGATAGTTGATGTACACGGGGAGATCGGGATGGAACGGTCCACGGGAGTCGTAGGATCTGTAAGGCTTCGTGAGCACATAGAGGAGTTCATCCGTATCTCCAATCCTCTGCAGAGGCATGGGTTTCTCCCCTTCATACAATTTGCTTAAATCCTCCAGTGTCCGGATAAACTTCCGCAGGCTGTGATCGGATTGCAGGTACGCGTAGTCATGGGCGCCTGAGCGGTCAGGATGTTCAATGCTGTCGAACCACGCCACAGCGGACCCCGTCGAGAAGAGGATGACCGCGGAAAGGGCGAGCAGCAGATTTTTCTTTCCCCCCTCTTTCGTACGCAGCCACAGCGCATCGAAAGCAAATGCGACAAAAAGCCCGAGGGGAAGAATGAGATTGGGAACGCACCATGGCGTCTTATACTGAACAAACGAGTAAGCAAGTGTGATGAACAGAGCCCACAGTGCAAAAAACTCCAGCCGCGGGGTCCACTTCCTGCGGCGTTTCAGGAGCCATCCGAGCCCAAACGCTCCAAGGAGCAGAGGGAATTCATGCAGGAACAGAAGCTGAAAGAAATACAGGAACGGCCTCGCATGGTACGCCTGCGCGCGTTCCGCCCAGCGCAACGGGCCAATGAAGCTCTTCACAAATGCCCCCGGATCGTAGAAGAAAATGGTGAAGAGCACCGCATGAAGCAGCAGACCCACCACAATGCCAATCCCCACAGAACGCCAGTGCATATCGAACAGATGCGACTGATGCTTCTGATCTGTGATCATAAGTACTGCAGCCGCACCCCATGCCGCCCACGTAAGCAGAGCTGTTTCCTTGGTGGTGTACATGAGCACACACAGAATGATGAACGCAGCCGGCGCCCTGTAATCGCGGTGCCGAATCCACATTTCCGCAGCAACGAGCGCACCAACCGTCATGAGGATGAAAATGTGCTCATGGATGAAGTTGCGGGCGAAGAATACCATCCCCGAGGAAAGCCCCAGACCCGCCGCGAGCACGAGACGTCCTGGAGCACGCAGAAGCGGCCAGTACAACCAGAGAACCAAAAGAAGCCAGAGGACACTCACCACTGCTATGCCTGCCCGTGCAACGACAATATTGTCGCCGAAGAGCCCATAGATGAACGATGTGAAGAAAAAGTAGATCGGCCCGTGGGAGTTATAAGGGTTATATCGCCATATCCCATCAAGCAGCATCTGCCCGTAGCGCAACCCCATGCCTTCGTCTATGTGGATGGTTCTCGCATCGAGATTGTAGAAACGCAGCAGGAGAATCAGTCCAAAAAGTGCAAAGAAAGAGAGGAAAAACCCTTGCCTGGCAATGCTCTTGGAAACCATGGCGCTACAACACGTATGGAATAAACCTCCAGCGGACGACCTTGCAGTACTCCTGGTAGTCCGGATCCTGCAGAAGGTGCCTCTCCTCCGTGATCGCACGGAAGAAGTAGATGACAGTCCACCCGCCCAGCGAGAGCGTGGCAAGAAGAAAATTTCCGGTGCTGAGGATGTAGGGAATGGCAGTCACCCACCAACCGAGCGCTTTGCAAATATACGCAGGATGGCGCACATACGCATAGGGGCCTGAGGTCACGATGCCTCTATTGGTGAGATTGCTGCACTTCGTGCCCAGCGCCAGGGTCGCCCAGAGGTAAATGGAGAGGAACACAAGCGCAGCAATGCGCATGGCATACGTAGCAGCCAGCACTGGCAAATAGCCCTCACCATTCGATGCCCAGAAGAGGTACTTGCCTGTTATTTCGTAGAAAGGAGGATAACAGATGAGAGTGACAAGCCACCCGAACAGGGTCGGTTCCACTGAGCGCACCTGGTTCTTGGCCAGTGGATACTCCACGCTGTACCCAAACACGAAATAGGACGTATCGACGACAAAAAATAGTGAAGTCGCGTACGGAAACAGCGCCCTCAGCATGAAATCATGGATGTCTGTTGTTTTTCCAAACAGATGCCAGTAGTACATCATGCTCTCCCAGTTCCCAAAGAGGAACTGCAGCATCATAGGGAGGAAATAGAACTTCACCAGCAGGAAGAGCATGGCAACTTTCTCTTCCTTCCTCAGGACCGGAGGAGCGGATGCATCGGGTGGTACACGCCTGATATACCTCCACCCTTCGCTCAGAAACCGCAGAACAGCTCGCAATGCAATGAGTCCCTTACCCTCCAGCCGTCTCTTCTCGGGCGGAAGCATCATTTCAAAGGGAATTGCGAGTACGATGTAGAGACCAACAATCCAGAGAAGAACATCCTGCACATCCTGCCGGAGGAAATTCACATAGTAGAAGCTCTTGCGGTAGATGAGAATAGCGAACAGAAAGAGCACTACATTCGTAAGATAGCTCTGAAACAGCTGTCCGAACTCTTTTTTTGACCGTTGAGTCATAGATCTACGGAAAAATATGTGCGATGAGGTTCCTGAAACAATGCATACCTCCTCACCGGAGGTCCACTATATGAAAAAAAACAGACAGCAGCAACAATGCGCGTTGTTTTCTCCATGGCCCGCTTTCGCATCCCACTGTAATTCCAATTCCCCTGGTTCACAGAACGTACGGTATAAACCTCCAACGAACCACCTTGCAGTACTCCTGGTAGTCCGGATCCTGCAGAAGATGCCACTCCTCCGTAAGCGCACGGAAGAAGTAAATGACAGTCCACCCGCCCAGCGAGAGCGTGGCAAGCAGGAAATTGTCGGTGGTGACGATGTAGGGGATGGCAGCCACCCACCACCCAAGCGCCTTAAAAAAGTATGCAGGATGCCGTATATACGCGTAGGGACCCGATGTCACTATTCCTCTGTTGGTGAGATTGCTGCATTTTGTGCCGAGCGCCAGAGTCGCCCACAGATAGATGGCGAGAAAGACAATGGAAGCTATGCGCATGGCATACGTAGCAGTAAGTGACGAAAGATAGCCGGAAGTATCTGAGGACCAGAACAAGTACTTTGCAGACACTTCGTAAAAGGGCGAATAGCAAATGAGCGTAACAAGCCACCCGAACAAGGTCGGTTCGACTGAGCGCACTTTGTTTCGCGCAAGCGGATACTCCACGCTGTACCCGAACACGAAATAGGATGTATCGACGAAATAAAACAGTGATATTGTGAACGGGAACATCACCCTCAGCATGAAATCATGGATGTCTGTTGTTCCGCCGAAGAGACGCCAGTAGTACGTTATACTATGGAAGTTCCCCACGAAAAGCTGCATCATGACGGGCAGGAAGTAGAACTTCACCAGAAGGAAAAGGATGGCAACTTTCTCTTCCTTCTTCATGACCGGAGGATTGGACGCATCGAGCGGTGCGCGCCTGATATACCTCCACCCTTCGCTGAGGAACCGCATTGTGGCACGCAGTGCAATGAGCCCCTTGCCCACCAGTCTCCTCTGCCCGCGCGGTAGCAACATTTCGAGCGGAATGGCAAGGACAATGTACAAACCAACAATCCACAGCAGCGCATCCTGTACCTCCGGCCCGAGAAAGCCTGAGTAGTAGAAGCTCTTGCGGTAGATGAGAATAGCGAACAGAAAGAGTACTACATTGGTCAGATAGCTCTGAAACAGCTGTCCGAACTCTCTTTTAGCCTGTTGAGTCATAGGTCTACGGAAAAGAATGCACGATGAGCTTCTTGAGGCAATACACGCCTCCCCCACCAGTTTCTACTATAAGAATACTATCATGCTGCGGCAACAAAACACTGGGCAATCCGCCCGCCTGTTCCTGCATCCGTGTTAGCGTTGGAGATATGCCACACATCACAATTCGTTCACTTGTTTACTCGTTACTCGCTTGGGCAGGCACTGCTACGCTTTCTTCTCTTTGCCACTCTTCCCCTCAAAAATCTCCAGAAACTCTTCAAGGCTCATCGTTTCTTTCTTCAGCAGAACTGCAGCCAGTTCGTCGAGCTTCTTCCGGTGCTTCGCCACCATGTCTTTTGCCCGCTTGTACTGCTCCTGAATCGTCTCACGCACAAATTCGTCTATGTGACGCGCCATCTGCTCCGAGTAGTTGCGCGTAACAGCGGGATCCACACCGAGGAACATAGTCCCCTGCTTCTCCCCGTACGCCACAATGCCGAGGTCTTCATCGCCCATGCCATAGTGCATAGCCATATTGCGGCAAATCTGCGATGCCTGCTCGATGTCATTGCTTGCACCGGTTGTGATCTCATTGAAAATAATCTCCTCCGCCGCCCGCCCGCCGAGAAGTCCGCAGATTTCATCGAGGAACTTTGTCTTGCTCGTAGTGTACTGATCTTCCTGCGGCAGGAACCACGTGACACCCAGAGCAGACCCACGCGAAACAATGGAAATCTTGTGCAGAGGATCACTCTCAGGACACAGATGCCCCACAAGAGCATGCCCAAGCTCATGGTAAGCCGTAATTTTCTTCTCCCGCTCCGTGAGCTTCCGCGATTTCTTCTCGGAACCCAGCGTGACCTTTTCCACTGCATCGACGAGATCAGGCTGTGCAATGGACTTTCTGCCGCGCTTTGCAGCAAAAATAGCAGCTTCATTCGTGATGTTCTCCAGATCCGCACCTGTTAAGCCCACCGTCTGCTTGGCAACAGTGCTGAGGTCGACACCCTTGGCCGCTTTCTTGTTGCGCATGTGCACCTCCAGGATTTTCTGCCTTGCATCGAGATCAGGCTTGTCTATAAAAATGCGGCGGTCAAAGCGGCCCGGCCGGAGCAGCGCATGGTCCAGAACATCCGGCCTGTTCGTCGCTGCCATCACAATGACATTGGTCCCCTGCTCAAAGCCATCCATCTCCGTGAGAATCTGATTGAGCGTCTGTTCCCGCTCGTCGTGTCCCCCTCCGAACCCAGCACCACCGCGCTGCCTTCCCACCGCATCAATCTCATCAATGAAGACGATGCAGGGCGCATTGCGCTTCGCTTTCATAAAGAGGTCACGAACGCGGCTGGCCCCGACACCTACAAACATTTCCACAAATTCCGATCCTGCAATGGAGAAGAACGGCACCCCCGCCTCGCCGGCCACAGCACGCGCGAGAAGCGTCTTCCCGGTACCAGGCGCACCAACGAGCAGAACCCCCTTTGGAATTTTTGCCCCGAGGTTGATGTACTTCTTCGGGTTCTTGAGAAAATCCACCACCTCCACCAGATCTTCTTTTGCTTCCTCGGCTCCTGCAACATCTTTAAAACGGGTTTTCACCTGCTTTGCATCAGCGACGCGGGCACGGGACTTCCCGAAGGAGAGCGCACTGCTCTGGCTCCGTGCAATGCCCCGGAACAACCAGACAATTCCACTGATAATGAGAATGAAAAACAGGAGATCCGGGAGAATGGCGAGAAAGAGGTTCGCCGCTTCCCTGTTCTCAATTTCCACAACCGTCGGATTCTCCGGATCGTTCCACCCGAGTTGCGACACGCTCTCGCCTGCCTCTTTGTATGACTGCACCGTGGCACCACTGTGCGTAACAGCAAACACTTTGTTGTCCCGGACGAGAATCCGCTCGAAATCCCCGGCGGTGTATCCGCGCGTCATTTCGCTGATGGGAACTTCTCTTGCATCGGCAAACATCTTCTCCTCTCCGCGTGCAGGATTTGTGATGGAGTACACAGCCATGAAAAACAGTACGGAGAAGAGCAGAAGACTCAGGAGCCACTGCTGACGGTTGCGTTGTGGTCTTCGGGTTGCTGCAGACACAGAAGTTGGGGAAGCTGTACGGGAGAACAGAATACCGCGCAGGAGGACTCTTAGCCAGAAATTAGCTGACCAGCTATCAGCTTATAGCTTTCAGCAAGGTCTTCAGATTTTAGCGCTTAGGATTTTCTGAAAGCTGAAAACTATAAGCTGAGGTGACTACCCCTAGGAAGCCAGGTGATGGTTCGAGGCTCGCGTTCTGTCATGGTGAGGTGCTTTTTGTCTCAGCAAAAAACCTCGAATCATGTAAAGCGCTCGCACCTCACCATGACACCTGGCTTCCTAGTTATGAGGGAATAGTTGCGTAAGCTGATAGCTGCCTCACTTCCTCCTCTTCTTCCTCACCCATCCCACACCTGCTGCGGCACCTGCGGCCATCACAGCCAGCGCTGCAGGGCCGGTGTCTCCCACGGGAGCCTGCCTGGTCGCTGCAAGCGGGAGCGGGAGCTGGTACGGGAGCGGCTGGAGGTTCGCCATGGCCGGGAAGCCCTGCTGCGTGAGTTGCTGCTGCTGGAGAGCTGTGAGCTGCCCCGGGAGGAGCTGTGCCAGGGGGGAGGTTCCCTGTGCAGTGGTTGCCCCCTGTACCGGGAACT
>MFYJ01000015.1 GCA_001787755.1 Candidatus Peribacteria bacterium RIFOXYB1_FULL_54_35 | reverse complement strand
CTCGGGCCTGCAAGCGTGCACATGGGAGCGAACGGGAACGAAGGCATCATCGGGTACAGTACGAGCAGCAACTACCTCAGTTTCGATCCGGATGGCGACAGCACCGCGGAATTCGTGATGCTGGATTCCGGAAGACTGGGGATCGGAACCACTTCTCCCACGGAGGCGCTGGAAGTGATCGGCACCATGTCAGGGAATGTCCTGCATGCACAGGATCTTCTCACGTCTTCCGGAGGCATAGTGGTAGAAGGAGCTGCGGTCTTCGGAAGCACTGTGAGGCTCAATAGTGTCACGTACACGTTCCCGTACAGCGATGCCGCTGCGAGCGGATACACGCTCGCAAGCAACAGCGCAGGGCAGCTCTCCTGGACCAGGGGCTTCACGCAGGCAGGAGCGGATGCGCGGTACGTGATGGTGCAGGGCGACACGATGACGGGAGGACTCCTCATTAATGTGGGAGGAGCTGCATCTGCAAGCATCGATTCCAGTCTGGCACTCGAGGTGGTGGGCACGATGTCCGGGCGTGTGCTGCATGCCCAGGACCTGCTCACGACCTCGGGGGCTTTGATTGCGGAAGGGACGGCAACCCTCAATGGGAACATCATCCTCGGCAATTCCACGAGTGACACGGTGACGCCGACTGCCCGCTTCGCCGGCAGCCTGGTCCCGAGCGTCTCCAATACCTACGACGTCGGCTCGGATTCGCTGCGCTGGAAGGAGCTCTACCTCTCCGGAAGCAGCATCCACATGGGTAGTAGCGGTGACGAAGGTGTGATCGGCTTCAACACCGTCGGAGACTTCTTCACGGTGGATCCGGACGGCGACGGGGACTTCGACTTCCGCATGACAGACATCCAGAGCTTCGACATCGCGGAGTCTGATGGCGACGCGCCGGAAGTGGACGGCTACGCACGCATCTTCGCGCGTCCGGGTGGCGCAGGAGGAGGCGGCATCGGCGGCAACGATACGAATACCACATTGCTCCTGCACCTGGATAGCTCCAATGCGAACACCGGTTCGGGAAAGACGAACACCAGCGGTTTCTCCGGGAGCTGCCCGAACAACTACAGCACCACCACGAAGAAATTCGGTACGGCGGGCTGGAACGTCGCCTGCAGCGGCTACCAGATCTACCGCTACGGAGGCACGAATACGGATGACTACTTCGTGACAGGGAACTTCACCATTGACTTCTGGGTCTACGAGACCGCCCACACGAGCACACGCCGCATTCTTGCCACCTCAACCACCTACAACGATTACCAATGGCACCTCGAACTCAACGCAAGCAACCAGCTACAGGCGAAGATCAAGAAATCAGACACCACAGACCTGACGCTGAACAATACCACCACCTTCCCCGTGAACCAGTGGGTGCATGTGGCCATCGAACGCAGCGGCAGCACCTTCCGCCTGTACGAGGACGGAGCCGTGGCTGCTTCCACAACGGATGCAAGCAACCTACGCACGATCACGTCGTCCCGCTATCTCATGTTCGGCAACTACTACCCCTACAACCAGAGCGGCTTCCAGAACTTCACCGGATATTTGGATGAAATCCGCATCTCCAACACCGCGCGGTACAGCGGCGCATTCACGCCGGAGACCGGTGCATACGACTCGGTTGCCGCAGATACACCTCCGGCCCTGTATGTGCGCCTGAGCGACGGCACGCTCGTGGAGCTCAGCGGTGGTGGCGGTGGGGGAGGCGGAGGAGACAGCGTGTGGAGCGTGAATACGGATAACTCCATCTTCTACCTCTTCGGCAACGTGGGTATCGGCGTGCAGAACGCCGAGACGGAGCTGGAAATCATTGGAACAACTTCCGGAAATGTGCTCCACGCCTCCAGCCTGCTCACGAGCTCCGGGCAGCTGATCGTAGAGGGAAATACCGCCTTTAGTCCGGGCACTATTATTCTGGATCAGAACGCCAACGGCACGGGTGTGTACATCGATTCCGAAGCCACGAATGCACCGGGCCTGGTGATCTCCATGCCGTCCACCAATGCGGTGAACAACCCGCACATCCTGTTTGGGTACAACGGGACCTTCGCGGTAAAGCTCTACGCTTCGGGCTCCAAGCTGGTCACGAATGCCAACTTCCTGCCCACGAGTAACGATACGCAGGATCTCGGTTCTTCCGTGAGCAGATGGAGGGATCTGTACCTCGGGCCTGCAAGCGTGCACATGGGAGCGAACGGGAACGAGGGCATCATTGGATACAATACTTCCAGTAACTACCTCGTGTTCGATCCGGATGGCGACAGCACGGCCGAGCTCGTGATGCTGGACTCCGGCAGGCTCGGCATTGGCACCCTGAGCCCCACCACGGAACTGGAAGTGGTGGGAACAGCCTCTGGTAAAGAACTCCATGCACAGGATATACTCACTTCTTCGGGAACATTGGTGGTGGAGGGTGCTGCGGTCTTCGGGAGCACCATGAGACTGAACGGGGTGACGTACACGTTCCCGACGTCGGATGGCGCGGCAAGTGGCAGAATCCTCGCAACCAATGCAGCTGGCCAGCTCTCCTGGACCAGTGCGGCGGGTGCGGGGCTTGTGACTGTAGCAGGAGCGGATGCGCGGTACGTGATGGTGCAGGGCGACACGATGACGGGAGGACTCCTCATTAATCTGGGAGGTGCTGCGTCTGCAAGTATCGATTCCAGTCTGGCACTCGAGGTGGTGGGCACGATGTCCGGGCGCGTACTGCACGCGCAGGACCTGCTCACGACCTCGGGAGCTTTGATTGCAGAAGGCGCAGGACTCTTCCATGGGAACCTCACGACGAAGGGCACCATCTCCGGAGCAAACCTCACTGTGATGGCGGGAGCGGACAGTTACATCATGGGGAATGTGGGGATTGGAACCTCAGGCCCACAGGAACCGTTGCATATTAAAACGAATGAAGCAGGCACCGGCACTTCCCTCCTGCGACTTGATAACGGTGGAACTGCCGGAAATGAAGTGGGAATGGAGTTCTACACTTCTGCAACGGACAGTCAAAATTCCAACCGATCGGGTCGCATATACAGCACATGGGATGGCGGATCATACGTCGATGCAAGGCTCAGCTTCCAGTCAATGAAATCAGGAAATGTCTTAGTGGATACCATGCATCTGAAGAATGGAAACGTCGGCATCGGCACCTCCTCCCCCACCGCCAAGCTCACCGTCTCCGGAGGCGTGATCATCAACGAAGCAGGCTATGCATCGAATGATGTCCGTATGGAAGGAGACACAGACAGCGCCCTCTTCTTCCTGGATGCCTCGGCGGATATGGTGGGCATTGGCACGCTGACTCCGACGACGAAGCTCGAAGTCATCGGCACCATGTCGGGTAACGTCCTCCATGCGCAGGACCTGCTCACCTCAAGCGGAGGATTGGTGGTGGAGGGAGCTGCGGTGTTCGGTTCCACTGTCACGGCTGCAGGCAATATCACCACGCGTGGCACGCTCTCCGGAGCAAACCTCACCGTGATGTCCGGAGCAGACAGTTACGTGATGGGGAACCTGGGAGTGGGCACCTCGAGTCCCAGCGAGAAACTGGAAGTTTCCGGCAGGGTGAAGATCCTGGATGAAACCATGGAATCGACCTCCGTCACGTTCGATGGCGACACGTCCGCTGGACTCAAGCTCAGCAATACGAGCGGTTACATTACGCTCACGCCTCTGAACTCCGGTTGGGCGCACATCTACACAGACAGGAGCTACTTCATCTTCAACAAACCCGTGTACTCCGTCGATGACGCATTCAGCTCCTACGACGCAGACCTGCAACTGCGCAGGGTCGGCACCACCAAGCTCACGCTGGGCTCCTCCACGGCAACATTCGCGGACACCATTACCGTGAACGGCACGGGAGACAGCTACATTGCAGGAGATCTGGGCATCGGCGACAGTACGCCGGGGACAAGACTCGAAGTCGCAGGCGGCATCACCGGCACCTCCCTCAGGCTCACCAGCCTCACGAGCTGCGCAGTGCTGATTACGAATTCCGACGGCACCCTCTCCTGCGGTTCGGGAGAGACGTTCGTGCAGAGCGCGGCGGATGCGAGGTACGTGAATGTGGGAGGAGATACGATGACGGGGGCTCTTGCGATCAAGAAGACCTCCGGGACAGCTACTGGAAATACACTCGTCATTGATACGAAGGGGCTGGTGTACGATGCGACGAATAAGAGAGTGGGTATTGGGACGGCTGCCCCGGTACAAAATCTGCACATTGATGCAGCTTCTGGCACCACTCTTGCCATCAGTACAGATACCGACGTCACAGTCCCAGGCATGGTTGCCTTCTCAGAAACATCAGGTTCCACCTTCCAGGGAGGAATAGGATACTCTGGCGGCTACAATACTCTTGGCCTCTACACTGGTAATGGTGCACTGGATACCCTCACACAAAAACTGACTCTCGAGAGGGACACTGGCGATGTCGGCATCGGTGACACCACTCCGGGGACCAGACTCGAAGTCGCCGGTGGCATCACCGGCACCGCGCTCCGCCTTACGAGCCTCACAAGCTGCTCCATCGTCACAACCAATAGCGATGGAACGCTTACCTGCGGTACGGGAGACATGATTGATATCACAGAAGGTGATGCGAGATATGTAAATGTAAGTGGCGATACGATGACGGGGGCGCTCACTATAAAGAAGACATCCGGTACAGCAACCGGCAATACGCTCATCGTGGATACGAAGGGTCTCGTCTACGATGCAACGAACAAGAGAGTGGGGATTGGGACGGCATCACCGAGGACAGCGCTCGAGGTGCTTGGGGCAATTTCCGGCTCCTCCCTCTCCATACGGGATTCCATTACAGGAAGCGGCGTGCTTGTCATCCAGGGGGCAACGACGCTCAAGTCCACTCTCGCAGTGACGGGGAACGTGACGACGCAGGGAGATCTGACTTTAAACAGCGATCAGGGGGCAGCCGATACCATCCTCACCTTCGGTTCAGATACGACGAATGAGACGCTGAAGTTCCTGAATAATGAAGACCGCTTTGAATTCAGCGATGATGTCAGGATTACAGGGGGAACCTACGCTTCCGGTGCACTCATTGTGGATGGTGCAGCTATCTTTAAGTCCACGGTGAGACTGAACGGGGTGACGTACACGTTCCCGACTTCGGATGGTTCCGCTTCCGGGAAAGTCCTGAAGACAAACAGTGCAGGACAGCTCTCCTGGAGCTCGGATACAGATACGAATACCACCTACGGTGCGGGGCAGGGTCTCACGCTCGGAGGTACGACCTTCCGCCTCTCCAATGCCTTCTCCGGCACAAGCCTGGAGATCATCGGAACGGCTTCCGGACGGGTGCTGCATGCGCAGGATCTGCTCACGTCTTCTGGAGGACTGGTGGTGGAGGGCACATCCACCTTCAATGGTGCAGCCATCTTCGGCTCTACCCTGAAGCTGAACGGGGTGACGTACACGTTCCCGACTTCGGATGGTTCCGCTTCCGGGAAAGTGCTGAAGACAAACAGTGCAGGGCAGCTCTCCTGGAGCAGTGATATCGATACCGACACCAATACCACCTACAGCGCGGGGCAGGGTCTCACGCTCGGAGGCACGGTCTTCCGCCTCTCCGGTGCCTTCTCCGGCACGAGTCTGGAGATCATCGGAACGGCTTCCGGACGGGTGCTGCATGCGCAGGACCTGCTCACGTCCTCCGGTGGGCTCATCGTAGAAAACTCGGTGACATTCGCAAGCCTCGCAGAATGTTCCATCGTCACCACCTCTGCGAATGGAACGCTCACCTGTGGCACGGGAGACATGATCGACATCACAGAGGGTGATGCGCGGTATGTGAATGTGTCGGGAGATACCATGACAGGAGCGCTCTCTATAAAGAAGGCATCCGGGACTGCCACGGGCAATACGCTCATCGTGGATACCACGGGCCTCGTCTACGATGCGACGAACAAGAGGGTGGGTATTGGGACGGCGAGCCCGGGTGCGAAACTGGAAATCGGCGCAGCTCCTACGGCTGCCCCTGCATTACTGATTAACGGCAACAATGGTCACGAAATCCAATTCACCGGCGCACAAACTGCGAATATTTACCAGAGCGCGGTCGGCCAGGATCTGTACATCAGCACCAATGGTTCCCGTGTATTCATTGGCGGCGCGACTGACGCAACTCACCTGACGGTCGACAGCGGTGGCAACATCGGTATCGGAGACACCACACCTTCTACGAAGCTGGAAGTCGCCGGCGGCATCACCGGCACGTCGCTGCGCCTCACCAGCCTCACGAGCTGTGCCGTGCTGGTTACGAACAGCAACGGCACCCTCAGCTGCGGCACGGGAGAAGCGTTCGTGCAGAGTGCAGCAGATGCTCGGTACGTAAATGTTTCAGGAGATACGATGACGGGGGCGCTCACGATCAAGAAGACTGCTGGGACTGCCACGGGTACTACGCTCATCGTGGATACCACGGGACTTGTGTACGATGCAACGAATAAGAGGGTAGGAATTGGGACGGCATCACCGAGGACAGCGCTTGAGGTGCTTGGGGCAATTTCCGGCTCCTCCCTCTCCATACGGGATTCCATTACAGGAAGCGGCGTGCTCGTCATCCAGGGGGCAACGACGCTCAAGTCCACTCTGGCAGTCACAGGGAATATCACGACACGGGCAGACTTTACGCTGAACAGTGATCAGGGTGCAGCTGATGCCATCCTCACCTTCGGTTCAGATACGACGAATGAGACGCTGAAGTTCCTGAATAATGAAGATCGCTTTGAATTCAGCGATGATGTCAGGATTACAGGAGGAACCTACGCTTCTGGTGCACTCATTGTGGATGGTGCAGCTATCTTTAAGTCCACGGTGAGACTGAACAGGGTGACGTACACATTCCCGACTTCGGATGGTTCTGCTTCCGGGAAGGTACTGAAGACGAATAGCGCAGGGCAGCTCTCCTGGAGCTCGGATACCGATACGAATACCACCTACGGTGCGGGGCAGGGTCTCACGCTCGGAGGTACGACCTTCCGCCTCTCCGGTGCCTTCTCCGGCACGAGCCTTGAGATCATCGGAACGGCTTCCGGCCGGGTGCTGCATGCGCAGGATCTGCTTTCTTCCTCCGGGACCCTCGCAGTGAGCGGATATGCCTATGCTTCGAAGTTCATTGACCGGGATAGTCCGGATGCCCACTACATGGACCTTTCGAATGCCAGCCTCTCTCTGCAGGCAGCAGGACCGGTGATTGCCAGTCAATTCGCAGCTTCACAGGGACTCGCTGCAGTCCCCTCATTCAACTTCTACAACGGAGGCGGCGATAGTGATACCGGCATGTTCAGGCCGGTGGCTGGCTCTATAGGATTCAGCGTGGACGCCAACGAGTACTTCCGCATCACCGCACAGGGAGTGGAAATCTTCGGAACTTCCTCCGGCCGCACGCTCCACGCGCAGGATCTGCTCTCCGTGAGTGGCAGTCTCGTCATCGACGAGGCAGGCTCCGTATTCGGGGCAGGCCTCTCTGACTGTGACGGCGCAAACAACGCGCTGCAGTGGAATGCCTCTACAGGGAAATTCAGCTGCGCAACCCTTGAGGGAGGCGGCGGGTTCGTGGACTACTACGTGCATACTGCGGGAGATACGATGACAGGGGCACTTGCTATTAAGAAGACCTCCGGAACTGCCACAGGGAACACACTCGTGGTGGATACGAAGGGACTCGTTTACGATGCAACGAATAAGAGAGTGGGTGTTGGGACGGCGAGTCCGACGAGCGCACTCGACGTTCTCGGCACCATACATTTCAAGAATGCAGGCTACACCGGAGCGAATGTGGGAGCATCGCTGTATCACAACGCCTCCGGCACCAATGACTACGGAGTGATTATGACGAATAACGCAATTAACTTGCTCAGCTTCAATTCCGATTATTCCACCTACTCGCAAATCGTTTCCCACGTGGCTGACCTGCGCTTAGGAGGTTCCGGAGCCACAAGCACCATGACACTGCAGGCGCTCACAGGCAACGTTGGCATCGGCGACACCACGCCAAGCACAAAACTCGAGGTCGCCGGCGGCATTACCGGCACGTCCCTCCGCCTCACGAGCCTCACGAGCTGCTCCATCATCACCACAAACAGCGATGGCACACTAACGTGTGGCACGGGAGACATGATTAGCATAACTGAAGGTGATGCGCGGTATGTGAACATCTCCGGAGATACGATGACAGGGGCGCTGACAATTGATTACACGGGAATCGGGCTGAATGTGACCGGAACGATGTCCGGCCGCTCGCTCTACATCTCTGGCACCGGTTCCGCGCCGCTCCTCTACACCGATGCCACGACGGGAAGGGTGGGGATCGGAACCACGACACCTGGAGATGAGGGCGAAGAAATGCTTAGCGTGCGCAAGGACTGGAATGAGCAAACCGGAATGCAAGTCTGGAATAAGATCGGGCTGGGCAACCCCGATGCCTTTGCATTTGTGGGGGTCCATGCTTACGACTCCAGCGGATTCTTTGGCGCATTCCCGTCGGACTATACCAACCAATATCTGCGTGATCGAGTCAGTATCGCCACGAACGGCAATGCCAGCGGCGTGACTCTGGCAGCCGCAGCCACGAATCAGGATATCCGGTTCTATGCCGGCAGCTGGCGCGAGAGCATGAGGATCGATTCCTCGGGCCAGCTCGGCATCGGCACTACCTCCCCCACCGCCCGCCTCACCGTCTCCGGCGGCGTCGTAATCAATGAAGAAGGATACGGATACAACGATGTGCGCATGGAAGGTGATACGGACAGCGCCCTCTTCTTCCTGGATGCCTCGGCGGATATGGTGGGTATCGGCACGCTGACGCCGACGACGAAGCTGGAAGTGGTTGGGACGATTTCCGGCTCAACGCTTGTAGGCTCAGATCTCCGGAACTGTTCCATTGTCACTACCTCTGCCAACGGCACTTTGACCTGTGGCACAGGAGACATGCTGGACCAGAGCGAGGCAGATGACCGCTACGTGAATGTTTCCGGAGATACGATGACAGGGGCGCTCACGATTAAGAAGACTGCTGGAACTTCCACAGGGAACACTCTCGTGGTGGATACGAAGGGACTCGTTTACGATGCAACGAATAAGAGAGTAGGCATTGGAACGGCAAGCCCAGATAACCTCCTCACTCTCGACAAACCATCTGGCAACGTGCTTATTCAATTCAATAGTAATGGCACGATCTATGGTTATATCGGCACATCGAGTGCCGTGGACAATCCCATCGTGGGCATGGCGGCAGGGGATCTGGGATTCCGCACACAAAGCAAAAAGATGTCATTCTCCAATAACAATGGAAATAGTGTGCAGGTCATGATCGACACGGCGGGCAACGTCGGCATCGGTGACACCACTCCAAGCACGAAACTCGACGTCGCCGGTGGAATCACCGGTACGTCTCTGCGGCTCACGAGCCTCACGAGCTGCGCCGTGCTGATCACGAACAGCAATGGAACCCTGAGCTGCGGCACGGGAGAGACCTTTGTGCAGAGCTCGGCGGATGCGCGGTATGTGAACGTGAGCGGAGATACGATGACGGGGGCACTGACAATTAAGAAAACTTCCGGGACTGCCACAGGGAATACGCTCATCGTGGATACGAAGGGACTCGTCTACGATGCCACAAACAAGAGAGTGGGTATCGGCACCACCACTCCCACTGCCAAGCTCGAGGTGATCGGCACTGTCTCCGGTACCGTCCTCCACGCACGTGATCTCGTCTCCTCCAGCGGCTCGCTGGTCATAGCCCAGAACGGCAGCTTCTTCGGAGCGGGCCTCACGGACTGTGACGGTCTGAGCGACAAGCTCACCTGGAATGCTGCCACAGGGCAGTTTGCCTGCGGCATAGACCTCGGAGGAACAGGCGGAGGAGGAGGGAGTTCCCTCATTCAGGAAGGAGACGTGACCGCCGTGATTACCGGCTCCATCCTCGACTTTGCAGCTGCAGACTTCACCATCACCGAATCTCCTGCCAATGAAGCCAATATCTCCCTGGACATCGACGGCCTCTTCACGAGGCTCCAGAACATGTTCGTGGATGATGCGGGCGATACCATGACAGGGCAGCTCATCATTGACCTCGCAGGAGTCGGCCTGAGCGTCACCGGAACTATGTCCGGTGAGGACCTGTACATCAGTGGCACTGGCGCTACTCCAACACTTGTGACAGACAGTGGAAAGGTGGGTATTGGAACAGCAAGCCCAGACTATCCGCTGCATGTGAACGGCAATGCGCTCATCGGCGGTCAAACGGATGGCATTCGCATGACCAGCTACACCATAGGCAGAAGCAATGCAGATGGGAATCTGGACATAAGCGCAGGCACCACATCTGGGAACCTGGATCTGAAGAGCGGCGTTTCCGGCAATATTTCCCTCAAATCATTCAGCACTGCAAGGATGACAATCCTTGGTTCCACCGGAGACATTGGCATTGGAACTGCTACTCCAACAACAAAACTCGAGGTTGCCGGTGGCATCACAGGCACCTCCCTGCGCCTCACGAGCCTCACAAACTGTTCCGTTGTTATTACCAATAGCAATGGAACCCTCAGCTGTGGCTCGGGAGAGACGTTTGTGCAGAGTACAGCAGATGCGAGGTACGTAAATGTTGGAGGCGATACGATGACGGGGGCGCTCGCGATCAAGAAAACCTCTGGGACTGCGACAGGCAATACACTCATCGTGGATACGAAGGGGCTGGTGTACGATGCGACGAACAAGAGGGTGGGAATTGGGACGGCTTCACCGAGGACGGCGCTTGAGGTGCTTGGGGCAATCTCTGGCTCCTCCCTCTCCATCCGTGACTCCATTACAGGAAGCGGCGTGCTCGTCATCCAGGGAGCTACCACGCTCAAGTCCACCCTCGCTGTTACGGGGAACGTGACGACGCAGGGAGATCTGACATTAAACAGCGATCAGGGGGCAGCCGATACCATCCTCACCTTCGGTTCAGATACGACGAATGAGACACTGAAGTTCCTGAATAATGAAGACCGCTTTGAATTCAGCGATGATGTCAGGATTACAGGGGGAACCTACGCTTCTGGTGCACTCATTGTGGATGGTGCAGCCATCTTTAAGTCCACGGTGAGACTGAATGGGGTGACGTACACGTTCCCGACTTCGGATGGCTCCGCCTCAGGGAAAGTCCTCAAGACAAACAGCGCAGGGCAGCTCTCCTGGAGCAGTGATACAGATACGGATACAAATACCACCTACAGT
>MFYJ01000014.1 GCA_001787755.1 Candidatus Peribacteria bacterium RIFOXYB1_FULL_54_35 | reverse complement strand
CACCGCCAGACTTCCCTCGAAGAGCAGACAGAACTGTTGCTCGATCTGGTGGCAGATTTGTAACATTACCCTTTTATTGAAGCCTTGAACCTTTAGCCACCAGCCCTCAAACTCCAGCCCCTCGATCTCCAAATACAAAATCTCAAGTTCAAAACCACAAACCCCTAACCCAAACCCTAACCCTAATCCCTCGGCTCGTTTTTCCCATACCGCATCACCATCAGCGGAAACACGACCACCGCAGTGAAGATACGACCAACCCTGCGCGGCTCGAGCAGGAGACGCCAAAGCCACTCCAACCCGGCCCGCCGCATCCAGAGCGGCGCGCGCTTTTTCTCCCCTGCGAGAAAATCGAAGGTGCCTCCTACCCCCATGGCCAGACGAACCTGCGGGAGACGCGGCAGATTGCGGGCAATCCACAGATCCTGCCGCGGTGCGCCGTAGGCAACGAAGAGAACGTGTGCACCGGAAGCACGGATGCGCGCGCAAATATCTGCCTCCTCAAAAACAGCAGGACTGCCTCCGTGCGTTCCTGCAATCACGAGCGAGAGATTCCGGCGCATGAGTGCATCCGCTGCACGCTCCGCTATGCCTTCATCGGCACCAAGGAGAAACACCGGATGCTCAGGGGGAAGAACAGCACAGAGTGCCTGCACCGTATCTGCACCCGTGACTCGTTCGGGAATCCTCTGCCGCGTGAAGTGCGCCATGAGCAGGAGCCCGGCGCTATCGGGGAGATTGAGTGCAGAGTGCTGCAGCACCTGACGAAACACCTCACTCCGCACGGAAGCAGCAAGCATCTCACTGTTGGGAGTGAGAACGTGCCTCCCACTCTCTCCTTCCAGAAAACCCCGGAGCGTACGCAACACTTCATCTGCACTGAGGGTATCGATAGGCACGCCGAGGAGAGAAACTCGTCCCGCCATACGCCTATGGTACCGCGAGAACGGCACCAACCCCACCATTTTGGACTATTGCGTTCAAAGTGGGCCTGGAGCACACTAGACCCATGGCAATCAACCCCCAAGATCCCACAGAGAAGCTGACTCTCAAAGAGAGATGGAACCGGCTTGGGCGCCATGCCAGGGCAGGAGTGCTGGTGCTCGCGCTCGCTGTCGTCGCCCTCGCGGTGAAAACGGGTGTGGGCCTGCGCGCAGAGACCGTGACGCAGCTACCGGATACCCTCACGCAGAAGAGCGAATGCCGCACTCACAGCGACTGTAAAGGTCCGCACCTCCTCTGCAACGACAGGCACGCTTGCGAGGCGCTGCCGGATCCTATTGGCGCCTGCACGCAGCCGCAGATCCTCACATACGTAGGGAGCAACGGACGGGCCAAGCACACGTTCTGCGAAGACGGCTGCATTCTTTCTGAGAAAGGACCACGATGCCGTTAAGGAAGAATTGTTACTCCAGGCTCCTCACTTCAGCAGGATGCCTGCTGCTTCTTAGTGCGTGCACCGTGCAGGGAACCCCATTACAGGGACAGGAGGAGGAAAAGACCCCTGCAGACCAGCGGGCAGAGAAGGTGCTGCACGACAGCGAGGCACCGGAGATAGTGGAAACAGGTGCCCTGCTCCCCACAGAGCGCCTCCTCAGCACCGGCGTGCTCGATTTTGGGGAACGCGATGCCCCGCTCACGCTCCTTATTTTTACAGAGTACCACTGCAACTACTGCAAAGAATTCAACAGTGAGCACCTCATCCACCTTACGTCGGACTTCGTGAGTAAAGGCTCGCTGCGCGTGCAGCTCGCAAGTTTCCCCCTCCAGAAATACGCTCAGAGCGAGAATGCGGCGAAGGCAGTTATCTGCGCCGCGGAGCAGAATAAAGGCCTTGTCATGAATAATCTGCTCTTTGCAAGCGCATACAAAGACCCCGGCTCCGCTCTGAATTTCGCAAAGGAACTGGGGATGAACACCGAAGCGTTCGAATCATGCATGGGGAGCGAGGAGGCGCAGGCAACAATCACCCGCCACAGAGAGTGGGCGCACTCACTCGGCGTGCAGTACGTACCGACATTCTTCTTAAACGGAGAGAAGTTCGTGGGTCTGCCGTACTACGCGGACTTGCGGGGGCAGATAGAGGAAGCCCTTAGGGATTAGCTTGTTAGCTCATTAGCTTCTTTAGCTGCATTAGCACTGTTAGTGAGCCTCAAAATCGCAAATCCAAGATCCAAATCCCTAATGAAGCTAATGCAGCTATAAACCTAACAAGCGAATCTGGACTAGTTTCATCCTGGCCGTCTTCCCGGAAACAATCTTCACGTTCGCTGCAGGAACAGTGAATTCCTTTGCAAGGAATTTGATGAGTGCAGCATTCGCTTTGCCGCCTTCCGGCGGCGCGGCGACAGAAATTTTGATGCTCTCGTCATCCATCTTCTCCGTGGCTTCTGTCCTTTGGGCACCCGGCCGTGCGCGGACAAAGAAGCGGACAATCCCCTTCTCAGCTAGTTCAGCAATCAAGCTATCAAACATGTACACATACTAACGAAGCTAACAAAGCTAATGAAGCTAACGAAGCTAATAAAGCTGCTTCCTCCGCCACTTCTCTATCTCCGCGTGATGGCCGGAGACAAGCACATTGGGAACCTTGAGGCCGCGGGACTCCTCCGGACGCGTGTAGTGGGGGTACTCCTTCTTGCGGCCGATGCTCGGTGAGAAGCTCTCTTCCGCCGCAGACTCGTCCTTCCCGAGCACACCAGGAATGTGCCTGGCAACGGCATCGATGAGCACCATAGCGGGGAGCTCCCCTCCGGTGAGCACATATTCTCCGATGCTGATTTCTTCATCTATCCATCCTCCCTCCATTACACGCTGGTCCACGCCCTCGTAGTGCCCGCAGAGGAGGATGAGCCAGTCATGCTCGGACGCGATCTTCTCCACCTTCGGCTGCGTGAGCACCTCACCACGGGCAGAGAGGTAGATGCGATACGGAGAAGACTTGTCGCTGCCCCGCTTCCCCGTTGCTCGTTTCAAACAAGCGAGCGAGCGGGCAAGAAACGAACCACTCTGCCCTTCCTTCATGACACTTTCGATCGCGCTCACGACGACATCCGCCCGCATCACCATGCCCACCCCGCCCCCGTACGGCTTATCATCTACCTGCCGGTACTCCCCGAGCCCAAACTCCCGTAGATCGTGGAAATGGAGATCCAGCAGATCCGCATCACGGGCACGCTGGAGAATACTCTCGGTAAGAGGCCCTTCGAACATTCCCGGAAACAGCGTAATCACGTCGATTCGCATTGGCATCCAGTATACCCTGTAGCCGCAGATGGACACGCCGATCATCAATGTTTTCATGCCGACCTACGAGCCGCATCCGCAGCAACTTGCGGAAGCTCTGGACTCACTGCTCGCACAGACAGAACCCCGCTGGTCACTCCTCATTCATGACGATGCATCGAAGAAAAATGTGAAGAGTATGATCGCTCACTACCTGGAAGATCCGCGCATCACATTTGCACGGAGCGAGAAGAATCTCGGCATCGGCGGCAACTGGAATGCCTGCATCCGAAAAGCTACTGCACCCTACGTGCAGCTCCTCTTCCAGGATGATCTCTGGGGGAAGACACATCTCGAAAGAGGAATACAGATACTGGAGAAGAATCCCTCTGTCGGCTTCGTTTCCCTAGACCACATCTACCTCTTCGAAGGGAATATGGAGAACCGCACCCTCTACAGGGAACTGCGTGAGTACAAGAAGAAGCACCTCGAGGCAGGCCTGCACAGAGGAAATGCATTCCTCCTGTGGTGGATACGTAACGAGCTCGTCCCGAATGTGATCGGCGAGCCACCCTTCGTGATGTTCCGGAGAACGCTCCTCCAGTCTGTCGGTCCGTTCAATGAGGACATGCCGCAGTTCGTGGACGTGGAATACTGGATCCGCTGCCTGCAGAAGAGCGACTGGTACTACCTCAAGGAGGATATCGGCTCCTTCCGCGTGCACCCGGCCGCGGCGAGCGCGAGGAATGCGGAATCCGGCGCGGGCATCTTCGACCGGCTGCGGTGCTTCCAGGGGCTCATTGCATCGCTGCCATCGGGCCCTGTGAGAAAGGAAGCCGTCGCGGCACGGAACAGGGCTCTCACGACCATGGCCAGAAAGTACTTCAACCGGATGAAGAAGCACGAAGCGGTTCCTATAAAAGGGAGCGGGGGTTCTGCGTTTAAAAAGTTTTGTCTCAGGCACCCATTGCTTGTTGCAAGAGCAAGCATGAGCGCCTTACTCTATAGAGGATGATCTTCTCCCCCCTTCCCGGCACACCGCTCATTACCCAGGGCTTCGGGCAGAACCCGGAAACATACAGTGCGTGGAATCTTGCAGGCCACAATGGGATCGACTTCGGTGTGAGCACAGGAACAACCGTGTACGCACCGCACGACGGCACGGCAACGGTGGTGAATGACGGAGCTTCTGGGTACGGAATGCATTTGATTATTACCGATGTGAAACGGAAATCATTCCTCGCACACCTCTCGGAAGTCTCGGTAAGCAATGGACAGGCGGTCTTCCAGGGCGATCCTATAGGCAAGAGCGGCAACTCCGGGGAGAGCAGCGGCCCGCACCTGCACTGGACGTATAAAATTGTGAAGAATGGAGCAGTGCAGAACAAAGAGAACGGATACGACGGCGCGGTGGATGTGACGGAGTTCACGCGCCTCTGGCTGGATCAGGACATGCACCACGATGCGACGTACACCGATTTCGCGAGCGAGTACCTGGCCATGAACTTCTCCGGTGATGCGTATCTGGAGAATCCAAACAGACACGCCTAATAGAGGTGATCGGGCTGGAGTAGTCTTTCCTCACACAAACTCTTTCATCCACTCGCTCACATCTATCTTCTTTACCTCTTCCACCGCAGTGGTCTTGAGCCCCTGCCTTGCTTTCAGCTGCTCGTAGTAACTCGGCACATCTTTGTTCTGGTACAGAAGCCCGGTAAAAATGTGCTTGGAGGTATCCACCGCAATTGCCCGTGCCTTCTTGAAATCGGAAGTGTCGTGATCCGGACCAACGGGCTTGCAGTGCTCCAGGAGATACTTGTGCGTGGCGAACTTGTTGTAGGTGGGGCACGACTGCAGAATGTCTACGTAAGCAAACCCCCGGTGGCCGATGGCGGTTTTGAAGATCTCCGTCATCTGCGGAATATCCCCCGAGAAGCTGCGGGCCACGAAAGTGGGCTCCAGCGAGAACACGAAATCCATGGAGGGGAGCGTGCGCTCGGGAATGCCGTTGGGGGAACTGTTCATGGACTGGCCCTGCCAGGTGAGCGCGCTCGCCTGCCCCGTGGTGAGCCCGTAGTTCGCATTGTTGTGGAGCACGAAGACAATGGGATAGTTGCTGCGGATGGCGTGGACGAGATGCCCCACTCCTTCGGAGAAGCTTGCGCCGTCGCCGCCGAATGCCATGACAGGCACACGAGGATTGGCGAGCTTCGCACCCGCAGCGAAGGGGATCACCCGGCCGTGGAGGCCGTGGAACGTGTAGGCCGTGATCTTGTCGGACATATTCCCGTGGCACCCCACGTCGTAGCAGAGCAGCACCTGCCACGGATGCAGCCTGAGCTCCGTAAGTGCCTGCTTGATGGCGGTCCAGATGCCGTAGTCCCCGCAGTTATCGCACCACGTGCAGAGCGTTTCCGTGGCGTAATCCTTCATGAAGGGGCCTGAGGTATCGAGTGGGATGCTCATGGGAGAAGAGCGGTGAGCTGTTCAAAGAGTTCATCGTAGAACATGGGCCGTCCATCGTACTTGAGAATGCGGTGGTCGAAGCGGAGCCCGCACTCCTGCGCAATCAGCATGCCGAGCTGCCCCTGGTAGTTACACTCCACAAGCACTGTCTTCTCTGCTCTCTCCGCAAGCTTCATGAGCTTCTCGGTCCTGAGCGGCCAGAGGTACGAGTAGTGCAGGTAGCTGACCTTGCGACCGATGAATGCATCGCTCTTGATCACGTCGCTCAAAGGGCCGCGGTTACTCCCCCAGCTCACCACGAGCACCCGCGGATTCTGGCTGCCGTAGAGTTCCGGCTCCGGGAGCGCCTTTCTGAGCGCATCCATCTTGGCCATGCGTTTCTCCATCTGCTCCGCCGCATTCGGCCCACTCTCGTTCACACGCCCCTCCGCATCATGCTCATCCCCCTGAGAAGAGAACGTCGCAGCCTCCGTCCCCGGTAACCACCGCGGAGAGAGGCCGTCGACCGCCTTAGGATCGTAGCGGTCCGCAGCGGTGAGTTTGGCGAGCGCTTTGGGACTGGTGATGAGCTTGCCTCTGCGGATCTCCGCTCTCTTCTGGTCGTACGGTGACTGCGTGGAGAGCCCTTCGGCAATCTGCTTGTCCGAGAGAACAATGACCACTGTCTGGAATTCTTCGGCGTAGTTGAAAACTTCCGGCATGAGATCGAATGCATCCTGGCTGCCGCTCACGGCCATCACAAGCCGCGGGAACTCCCCGTGCGCACACCCGGTCGCAAGCAGCAGGTCGCCCTGTGCCGTCCAGGTGGGGAGCCCGGTCGCCGGCCCGGGACGCTGGAAGAGGAACACCACAAATGGATTTTCCAGGAGCCCGTTCAAAGAGAGCGTTTCTGTCATGAGGTCGAACCCCCCGCCGGAAGTCGCGGTCGCGGCGCGCGTTCCCATCAGCATCGCCCCGCTCACAACCTGCGCGGCGGTGATCTCGTCCTCCGCCTGCTTGATGACCATGCCTGTTTTGTTCTGCATGTCCGCGATGTACGTGAGCAGCGGGGAAGCAGGTGTCATGGGATAACTCGCGTACAGACGGCACCCGGCGTGGATGATGCCGAGCCCCATGGCCTGGCTCCCGGTGAGGTAGAGGTGATTACGCCACTTCACATCAGGTTTCATGAGCGCGAGAGGATGTACAGCCTCCTGCCGGGAGATGTAGGCCACAGCCTCATCGATCACCTCGAAATTCTTCCGGATGATCTCCTCGCCTTTGTGCCCGAACTGCTCGCGAACAAGCTCCTTGAGGGCATCCGCCCCCTGCCCGAGCAGCGCCCAGACCACAGCAGTGACAAAAATGTTCCCGAGGATGGGGCCGGCACGGAGCTTCCTGAGCACTTCCTCCACGGGAAGGTAGACGACGGTGACCGCATGCTCCTTTAAGAACTTCTGCTGCTCTTCCGTGAACTTCCACATGGGAGTCTGGTGCAAAAGGATGCCCCCGTCCTTTACGTCGTAGAAATTCTCAACGAGACCGTGGTGGTCGAAGTTCATCACGATGTCCGCCCTCGTTTCCGTGCTCTCGATCTTCTCGTTTGAGATATCGAGCTGGTAGCTGGAGTGCCCGCCCTTGATGAGGGACATGTACTCGCGGTACCCGAACACGCAGTACCCCGCGCGCTTGAGCCCTTTGCCGCAGATCTCCCCGACAGAATTCACACCCTGACCCTGTGCGCCGGTGACCTTGAGCGAGACTCTAGACATGAGGAGAGGAAGAATGACTGAGGCACAGGGTCATGCTGAGCGCCTGCACTGAGCACAGCCGAAGTGGAGTCGAAGTATGACCCTGTGCGCCGGTGACTTTGAGTGAGACGCGTGCCATTTAGAGATCTGAAAGCTGGTTGAAAAATTTCTCCCCCCACTTCTCCACCCGCTCCTCCTGACCGTACGGCTCGTTGATGACGGTGAGCGGAACGCCGAGCACGCTGCCGCCGTGGGACTGCACGTAATTCCGCAGGTGCTCGCCCGCACGGGACGTGTAGTAGTAGCGGGAATCGCCGAGAGCAATGATACCCACCTTCTTCCCGGAAAGATCCATATCCTTCGCCTCTTTGAGAAGGTACTCGTACATGTGGGGATTCATCTGCCCCTCCGTTCCTGCGATGTTCCAGGTGCCCGAAGCGAGGATGAGCACATCTCCCCTGAGGAGATCTCCCGGCTTCGCGCTCTCAGCAGTCTGTACCTCCACCGCGAGACCCGGCACCTTCTTTGAGAGAAAATCCTTCAATACACCCACCACGTACTCCGTATGCCCGCTCGTGGATGCGTAGATGATGTGCAGAGTGGAAATCACGAAGCGCATTGTACAGTCTGCCGCCATTCGATGGCAGAAAAAACCATCGTATGTGGAATATGGAATGTCGTACGTCGGGAGAAGATACAAAGGGAAAAACCCAAGAGAAACATCCCCATATACGACATACGACATTCCACATACCACTCATCGTCCCTCCACTGTCCTGATGATGGCTTTGGCCTTCCGTACGCGTTCTGCCACTCCTTTCTCCTCTCCGTGATCCGAAGGGAGATAGAAATCCTGCGGCTGCGCCCCTGCCGGGAAATAGTGCCCGGGGACGACTCCCTCCTCTTCGTCGTGGGGATACAGGTATCCCTCGCCGTACCCCTGCTCCTGCATACCTTTCACCGGCGCATTGCGCAGGTGCAGCGGCACCTCGAGCGAGCGCGCCGTCTGCACAAAATGCCGCACGTTGTCCATGGCACGCTTCACTGCATTGCTCTTGGGTGCCTGTGACAGGTAGATGCACGCGTGCGCGAGGAAGTACTCACCCTCCGGCAATCCCACGAATTCAAATGCCTGCCAGGCGCTCACGACCACCACAAGCGCACGAGGGTCTGCGTTTCCGATATCTTCACTGGCAAATATGGTCATGCGCCGGAAGAGGAACCTCGGGTCCTCCCCGCTCTCGAGCATCTTAAAAAGCCAGACAAGTGCCGCATCTGCATCACTCCCGCGCATACTCTTAATGAATGCAGAGATGGTGTTGTAGTGATCCTCTCCGCTCTTGTCGTACCGCTGGCTGCGCTTCTCAAAAATCTTCTGCGCCTGAGTGAGAGAGATGTTTTTCCCGATGGTGAGAACTGCAAGTTCCAGACAATTGAGCGCGATGCGCGCATCACCGCCAGCAATCGTCGCCAGGTGCTCCACCGCCTCCTTCGACATGCGGATGTTTCCGCCGTAGCCCCTCTCATCAGAGAGCGCCCTCTCGAGAATAGTGACGATCTGTTCCACTGTGAGCGGTGTGAGCAGGTACACATGCGAACGGGACACCAGCGCTGCATTCACCCCAAAGTAGGGGTTTTCCGTCGTCGCGCCGATGAGGATGACCACGCCGCTCTCCACGTAGGGCAGCAGTGCATCCTGCTGTGATTTATTAAAGCGGTGGATTTCATCGATGAAGAGAACCGTGCGTTGGTGAAGGGAAGTGAAGAGCTGCTCCGCATCCGTGCAGACCGCGCGCAGGTCCTTCACGCCGCTCATCACGGCATTGAGCTTCGTAAAGCGCGCCTGTGTCACTTCTGCGATCACCATGGCAAGCGTGGTCTTCCCTGTGCCGGGAGGGCCGGCAAGGATGACGGATTGCAGGGAATCTTTCTCTATCGCCAGGCGAAATGGCGTGCCCGGCCCCACAATACTCTGCTGTCCCACGAACTCATCCAGAGTGCACGGGCGCATGCGGTAGGCCAGTGGTGCATCTGCGGAAGGTTTCTGTGTCATGGGGCAGCTCATCATATCACTCTCACTGCGCGATCACCCTTGTTTTCCGGAAAACATCCCTGTAAATTCCTTCCACTATTTTTCAGCCCCGAACAATGAAATGCACCCGCCAGCTCCTCGTCTTGCTCGGTACCGGCATTCTTTTTGTCCTGCCCCTCGCAGCAATGGCCACAGAGGAAGGAACCGCCGATGCAGCGCACCTGGACGTCGCATCCACATTCCTCTGGATGGCGGTGCTCCTCATCGCCGCCAAATGCGCAAGCCTTGTGGAACGGGCAGGGCAACCGGCAGTCTTGGGCGAGTTGGTGATTGGCGTCATCCTCGGGAACCTCGCCCTCCTCGGTATCGGCCTCTTCGAACCGGTGAAAACAGACATCATCATCCGCTTCCTCTCGGAACTGGGCGTGGTGATCCTCCTCTTCCAGATCGGGCTGGAATCCAACATCAGGCGCATGTTTCAGGTCGGCATCCCTGCGCTCCTCGTTGCAGTGGTCGGTGTCGCTCTTCCGTTCGTCCTCGGCACGTACATTGTGGGACCAATCCTCCTGCCCGGGCTCTCCTCCAACACTTACCTCTTCCTCGGCGCAGCACTCACAGCCACGTCGGTAGGCATCACCGCCCGGGTCTTCCAGGACCTCGGAAAACTGCAGAGCCGAGAGGCACAGATCGTGCTCGGCGCGGCGGTGATCGACGATGTCCTCGGCCTCATCATCCTCGCAGTGGTTTCGGCGATCGCGAAGGAGGGAAGTGTGGACATTGGAGGCATAGGTCTCATCTCCGGCAAAGCCATACTCTTCCTTGTTGGCTCGATTGCTATTGGACAGTTTTTCGCGCCACTGCTCGGTAAGTCCTTCTCAAAAATTCATGCAGGTGTGGGCATGAAATTCACCCTCGCCATCTGCTTTGGGCTCGTACTCGCAGCCCTCGCACAGAAAATCGGCCTCGCTCCCATCGTCGGGGCATTTGCTGCGGGGCTCGTGCTCGACCCCGTACACTTCCGGTACTTCAAGGATCCCAAGATCGTCCGGGACATCAGAGAAGCAGTGCAGGATGCTCCCGCCGAGCTCCAGGCACGTGTATCGAAAATCATAGAACACCATGCGGACCGGCACATCGAGGAGATCATCGAACCGCTTGGGCACTTTCTCGTACCGATTTTCTTCGTTATGACAGGCATGGCCGTGAGCCTGGAGACGATGTTCGACCTCCCGGTGCTCCTCGTCGCCCTCGGAATCACCGCCGTCGCGTTCATCGGGAAGATTCTCGCCGGATTCGCCGCTGGCAGGGGAGTGAACACATGGCTCGTGGGATGGGGAATGGTCCCGCGCGGGGAAGTGGGACTCATCTTCGCTTCCATAGGAAAAGGACTCGGCGTCATCTCCGATACCGTGTACTCCGTGCTTATCATCGTCATCATCATCACCACGCTCTGCACACCGCCCATGCTCACATTCCTCCTGAAAAGGAACAGCAAAGCAATGGGATGAATGATTTTCCACTCTCACAGAACCACTTTCTTGGTGTTGATTCTTTGGCACTTTTTTAGAAGTGCCCAAAAGTTGGAGTGGTAGCGCGCCACGGGGGGTGCAGGGGAAGGCACTGCCATCCCGCGGAAGCGGGACGCCGACGAGTCGGCTCCGAATGCCTGCAGGAGCCGGCGAGGAGGCACAGGGCCGGGTAGAGGAGCGTTGGCGCGCCGGCGTTTTGGCTCCACCTTTTTCGCCGGAAAAAGGTGGAAAGAAAACAGGAAACCCACGGCTTTCTTAATCTAAATTTTTTCTGAAAACAAAATTGTGCGTGACAAACAGAAGGCAAATGTGTACAGTACGCCCAGAAATGAACCAGGCATTCATCATCCACGGCATCTTCCTCAAGCGTATGCGCGACTACACCGTCGTCGAGGAGATGCTGCATGCCTGGTAGTACACCGATTCTTCCCTCTCTCAATGCAGCACTCCCAGACGGAGTCTGCTCCTTTTCGTTGTTGATCTTTCCCACCTCCCTTCACACGAGCACAGCGGACTGCAGACAGCAGTCTCCAGTCCTCCCTGCTCACCTGCAATGTTCCCAGCCAACCAGAAACCAGAAAGGAGACTCAAGTCATGTGCACACGAAGCTCACTTGTCTTCCGAGAAGACGGAACGCGTCAGCGGAGAATCGCGATGCTCCAGGCGTGGATCGCAGAGGACCTCGCACACGGGGACGAGGCACTCGGCGGCGCGCTCACGAAGTGGCGCGATGAAATCCTCACGCGGCTGCACACGCGGCGGCCGCTCATCATCCGCATCCCCGAATTGTTTGTACGGCACCTCGGACTCTCGAATCAGAGGGTACTCATCAACGAGAGCCACGAGGTACTCGAGGTAGTCTCACGCAATGGCCGGAAAACGCGAAACGCGCAAACTGGCCGCGTGATCGTACCGGCGCAAGTATAGCACTGGGCATTGCAGAGCAGGGAAATTCCAGAAAGGGCTGCACACCTCGTGCAGCCCTTTCCCCAAACATAGATGCGTTCCTTGCTGAGAGAAGCGCTTTTCTGTACGCTGCGCCCGTTATGAAGCTCAACCAGCTTTTCGAGTACATCATTCAGTACGGCATGGAGGCAGACATCCGTGGCAAAAAGGAATTGGAGAAGAAGCTGAAGAAGCAAAAAGAGAAGCTGCAGAAGATGAGTGCCAAAGAGAAGAAACTCTTCGATGAGGAGCGGCTGTGGAATCCGTTCAGCGATTCGCGCATCATCAACGGCAAGGGGAACGAGGAGATTACGGTCCTCGCGGTTGGCATAGATATCGAGACGCCGGAACTCCTCCTCATCGACCATCTGCGCAAGCATGGAAAGAAGATTGATGCGGCTCTCCTGCACCACCCGGAGGGCCGTGCTCTTGCAGATCTGGATAAGGTGATGGACCTGCAGGTGGATGTCCTCGAGAGGGCGGGCGTACCCGTGAACCACAGCGAAGCGCAGCTCAAGCCCCGCGTCGAACGCATCTGGCGGGCCATCCATGCAGACAACCTCTTCCGGGTGGAACGGGCAGCGGAGCTGCTGGGAATCCCCGCATTCAACTGCCATACCCCGTCGGATAACCTCGTGTGGGAGTACATGGAGAAGCACATCTGCAGCAAGAAGTACGACACTCTCGCAGACATCCTGGAAGAACTCTGCAAAATCCCGGAGTACGAGTACTACGCCAAGAAAGGTAACCCTCCCATCATTGTGAATGGCTTCAAGGAGAACCGGCCGGGGAAGATCGTTGCCACCGAGTTCACCGGAGGAACCAACGGGCCCGAGGAACAGATTGAGACACAGTCCCGCGCCGGCGTGGGGACCATCCTCTCCATGCACGTCACGGAGAAATCGCTTGAGAAAGCCAAGGAACACCATGTGAACATGATCCAGTGCAGCCACATGGCCTCGGATGTCATCGGGCTCAACCTGATGCTGGATAAACTCGCCAGGCACGAGAAGAAGCTCAAAGTGATAGAACTCTCCGGCTTCATACGGGTGGAGAGAAAATAAGGGAAAAAGATGGAAAGTTCTCAGAGCGAACGATACTCTCGCCCCTTCTCCAATTTCACTCTGCCAAATATCTTCGCCCTCATTGGAACTTCCTGGGACTTCTATAAGAGCCAGCCCGTGCTGAACGCAGTGCTCCTCTGGTTCCTGGTGCTCCCCATGACAGCAGAATCCCTGCTCACTGAGTACCAGGTGAATCAGCCGTACTTCCAGAACATCACATGGGAGGGTGTTGCATCGGGACAGACCAACCCCAACCTGTTCATTGCCACGGTTCTCTTTGAGATCGTGTTCATCCTGCTCCTCGTCTGGGGAATGGCCTGCTGCACGTTGGTGGGCAAACGCCTGCTCCAAAACCGTGCAGGACGCGCACGCACATCCTTTCGGGCGGTGAGCAGACAGGCACGGCGGTTCGTGATGAGCCTCATACTCACGGACATTCTGCGGGGATGTTTTACGTTCTTCTGGGCCCTGCTGCTGATTATTCCGGGCATCATCTACCAGATTCGCACATTCTTCTACTTCATTGCCATCGTCTGCGAGGGGAAGGAGTACCGGAGCGCCCTGCAGGAAAGCAGGAACACAGTGCAAGGGTTCACGTGGACGGTTCTCTGGTACATTCTTGGCCTCTCCGCCGCCGTTTTCCTGCCACTCATCGTCATAGATACCGTGCTGACTGAAGCCATCTACCGCCTGGATGAACGGCTGCTCCCGGCGACGTACCTGGTTTCCTCCTTTCTCTTTGGCATCGGCATGCTCCTCTTCATCCTCTCCAGCATCTCCCTGTATGCGCAGCTGAAGAAAATGAAACCGCAGGAGATACAAGAATAATAGGGACGAGAATAATAGGAATATGAATAACATGAGGACACACGTTGCACTCCTTCTTTCCTGTTATTCTAATCCCTATTATTCTCGTCTCTCATCCCCAGTACTCTACTTCACCTTCGCCTCCTTCAGGATCTGTGTGAATACACCCGGCTCAAGCAGGGCAAGCTCAGAGAGCACCTTGCGGTCCAGTTGGATGTTCTTCTCTTTCATAGCCTTCACCAGCCGTGAGTAGCTCACATTCTCCGCGCGTGCGGCTGCGCTGATGCGCGTAATCCAGAGAGCACGGAAATCCCGCTTCTTCCTCTTGCGGTCTTTGTACGCATGCTGCCCTGCCTTCATCATCGCTTCATTTGCTTGGTGGAAAGTGGAAGACCGCATGCCGCGGTACCCCTTCGTCAGCTCAAGGATTTTCTTATGGCGCCGATGACGGACTGTACCACGCGAAACACGCATGTCTAGAGATAGGGAAGAACAGAGATGAGAGCTTTCCTCTCGGTATTTTCCGGCACGAGCGTGCGGTTCAGGCGCTTCTGACGCTTATTCTTCTGCAGAAGCAGATGGTTACGGCGGCTACGCTTCATGGCCAACTTCCCGGAGCCGGTCCTGCGGACCCGTTTCTTTGCGCCGCTGTGCGATTTGATCTTCGGCACTTGTGAGTGGGAGAAAGAAAGCTGGTGCAGTATAACCGCGCAAATGGCAAGTTCAAGGAGAAAAACAGGGAATTAGGGAATAGGGTGATAGCTTCATTAGGAAGGGAAAAGGCATCAGACCCAACATCCAAATCCCTAATGCAGCTAATGAAGCTAATGCAACTAAGATACTACTTCTTCTTCGCCCGCAGAATCACGATGAACTGATTCCCCTGTTTCTTAATCTCTTGCTCTACCTCTGCCACATCCTGAAGCCCCCCCACAACAGAGCGCAACTTCTCTTCCGCATAGGACTTGTTGGTGAGTTCACGCCCCCGCAGCCGGACAATGAATTTTACGAGATGGCGCTCGGCAAAGAACTCCTTCGAACGGTCCATAAGTCTCTGGAGGTCGTGGCGGTCTGTGCGAAAACCGAAGCGCAGCGTCTTCACCTCCGTCTGCTTATTGTGTGCACGCTGCTTCTTCTCCTTCTTGTTCACCTGATACATGTGCTGACCCACATCCCCTATTTTCACGACGGGAGGATCGGCCTTGGGAGAAACCTCTATGAGATCCATTTCCATTCCCCGCGCGCGCTGCAATGCGTCTTCGACAGAGAGAACCTCGGCACCACCATCGGTCACAAGGAGCACATGAGCGGCACGAATCTCTTCGTTTGTTCGCGGCCTCTTGGCTCGCAGGATGGAGTGGGAAGAAGCTTGTCGGCGTTTACGCAGAGAAAACAGTGGGGAAGAAAAATAGGGTGACAGGCAAAATCTTGATTCCCTTGGACGCATGTGTCAAGAAACCACCGTCCTATATTGGTGATTCCAGATGCGCAATCTGCGCAAAATATACTCCTCGGAAAGATCCAAGATACAAATAACAAGTTATTCCAAATAAGATTCAAAAATACAAAAATCCAAACTGCTCGTTGGAAGTTGGAATATGGTGATTGGACTTTGTTTGGTACCTTGTTATTTGCATCTTGGACACTCCGTTCACGACGGCTCTTGTGTATCCTCAGTCGTTCCCGCGGCTGTAGACATCTACTGTCACCGAGAGAACGAACCACCCTGGAGCCCCGCCCGCATGAATGCGGACGTCACTCAGCACCATGAGCGGCAGCGGCCAGAGATTGTACTGCTGTAATCTCGTCCCGACCGCTCCGCCAAGAATCCTGCGGGCGTCCCTGAGGAGAGGAGACTGAAGCGTATCTTCGATGGTCTTGGTGAATGAAGGAGAAGAGAACGAACGCAGAAGCTGTGTCTCGTAGGTCTTGGGTTCGCGGGCATAGCGCAGGAGATCGGTGGAGAAGAACTGCTCTATGGCCACCACACCGGCCGGATTTTCCTCTTCGGTTTTCTGGAGCAGCAGGAGACGCTCCTCTGCGGAAAGCGTATCTCCGATGGTGAGAAGCCCTGCGAGTTTCACGAGAGAGAGAAACGTCTGCACACCATCTTCATGCGCTGCAAACTTCATGGAGACCGACCGCACAGAGAGCCCTTCCTCCTGCGCAGGGATGGGATCACTCATGGTGATTTCGGAAATCTCTGTGAGCAGCTTCTCATTCTCAAGCTCCTCCCCGAGGA
Organism: Candidatus Peribacteria bacterium RIFOXYB1_FULL_54_35; assembly: GCA_001787755.1. Lineage (GTDB taxonomy): Bacteria > Patescibacteriota > Gracilibacteria > Peribacterales > Peribacteraceae > GWB1-54-5. The sequence continues at coordinate 156,211 of MFYJ01000014.1, read as the reverse complement.
TGTCGAACACCGCAAGAAGCCTGTCGAAATCTATGTCTTCCGGCAGCACGTAGACATTCACGTTCTCCTCCTGGGAACCGAAGCTGGTTGCAGCGTGGAGCTCGGCCATTTCCACCTGATCGGTGAGCACAGCGATTCTGCGCTCAAACTGCGGAATCTCCGCTACGAGCGGCAGTGATACTTCACGCACTTCCAGAACGGCGGCAGCATGTTCCGCGAGCAGGAACCCTGCAACGGAGAGCATGGCGATGCCCGCAGTGAAGAAAAGTGCGGTACGGATGGGGCGGGAACGGCGTGTCCGGCGTCTCATAGAAGTTTGATGCGAATGGTGAACGGCGAGGTCGGGCCCAAGCGCGGATCTTCCACGCGGCGGAAGCGCGGGCTCGCGATATCGGCGATGAACGGTTGTGCACGCAGTTCCTCAAGCAACTGTGCGAGCACGGTCATGCTGCGGGAACCGACGTTGCGGATATCCCCGGTGAGTTCCGCACGTTTCTCGCCCGGCGTGTACCGCATCGACTCCACATGCACCACATTGGAATCATCCGGAAGCAACTGGCGCGCCGTCTGCTCCAGGGAAGAACGCAGCACAAGCAGAGGGAACTGCGAGTGCTTCATCTCCACCAGACGGCGGTACGCGCTGTCCTCCATGGGAAGAACGAGCATGTTGCGCTCGTGCTCTTTTGCTACCAGATCCTTGAGAAGGGAATCATGGTACTCCCGCAATCCCTGCGCATCGCGCATGGAACCCGCCACCTCCACAGTCGTGACCTTCGGGAGGAGATAGAGGTGTGAGAGGACGAGGAGCACGAGAAACACGAACGAGAAGAGGAACAGCGCTGCGGCACTGCGGTGTGCAATCACCGCGGGACTCACCTGCTGCCTCTGTCTCTTGTGTGTGTGTAACATGGTAGTTTTCCTTATATTATAAAGCAAATCGCGTTATTGGACAACTCTTCTATAATAAATGGGGAATGTGGTATGTCGGAATCCCACATACGACATTCCACATACCACATACCAGAGGATATGCTCTGGAGAAAAGCTGCAAAACGGGTTAGAATAGGCTCGTATTTCCTCCTTCCCTTCCCCGTGGAAGAGCTTCTCCAGAAATTGCAGGATCTCCTCTCTGCCGTAAACACGGGCAAGGACTCTCTTTGAGTCGAAGGGCGTTCCAAACACCATCGCCGAACTGGAACGAAAGACGCAGGCTCCCGATTTCTGGAACGACCAGCAGGCAGCCAACGCTCTCTTCGCCAAGCTCAGAGCGCTCAAGGCGCAGTGGGAACCGGTGAAGGCGCTGGCGGAGAATGTGGAAATGCTCGTCGGGCTCGCTGCAGAAGCCACCGAGGGCGACCAGGGTGATATCGAGAAGGAGTACGCGCAGCTGCTGATGCTCTGGGAGGAACTGGAGTCGAAGCTGTACTTGAGCGGCGAGTTTGATACCTGCAACTGCTACCTGACGATCAGCGGCGGTGCGGGAGGAACGGAAGCGCAGGACTGGGCTTCCTTGCTGCTCCGTATGTACTTACGGTTCTGTGAGCGGCAGGAGTGGAGAACGGATATCTTAGAGAAAACAGACGGACAGGAAGCAGGTATTAAATCTGTGACAGTGCATGTGCAGGGCGCAATGGCATACGGCCTCCTCAAGTGTGAGCGCGGCACGCACCGCCTCGTGCGGCTCTCCCCGTTCAATGCCAAGAACCTGCGCCAGACCAGTTTCGCGCTCGTGGAGGTGCTGCCGGAAATCGAGGAAACGACGGAGGTGGCGATCGATCCCAAAGACCTGCGCGTGGATACCTACAGGAGCAGCGGTGCCGGCGGGCAGAAGGTGAATAAGACGGATTCCGCCGTGCGCATCACGCACATTCCGACCGGGTTAGTCGTCGCGTGCCAGAACGAGCGCAGCCAGCAGCAGAACCGCCGGCAGGCCATGAACATTCTCACTGCCAAATTGCTGGAGAGGAAGCGTGCGGAAGATGCAGAGAAGAAAGAGGAGTTGAAAGGCGCGCGGAAGAGCGCCGACTTCGGGCAGCAGATACGCAGTTACGTGTTGCACCCGTACCAGATGGTGAAAGATCTGCGGACGGACGAAGAGACGAGTGATACGGAAGGAGTGCTGGATGGCGACCTCCGGCGTTTCATCGATGCCGAGCTGAAGCGGGAAGCAAGGCAGTAGGAAATCGAGCTGGTCTGCCAGCCGAAGATCCGCCGTAGACGGCCGTAGGCTGGCGGAGAGAGAGGGATTCGAACCCTCGAAGCCCTTTTGGGACTTACGCGATTTCGAGTCGCGCGCCTTCGACCACTCGGCCATCTCTCCGCGGACACGATAGCATAGTTGACTTTCAACAACCTTTCACCCGCCGTAGTCCCGCGCATGCGGAACAAAGGGGGGCGACCACCTTGCCCCAAACCGGAGGAAGCGAAGCGACCGACTGGTTTGGGGTCGGCCATCTCTCCAAAAGCTATTGGAGCGCCCTTCATCAGACACAAAAGTCTACTTCGGTCAATTGCACATTTCCTGTCATTTTTGCCTCTGGTTTTGGGAATTTTGCTTGCATGGCTTGCAGACATCCCCTTAGAATCCGCTCTGTTTTATCTCATTACCCTTATTCATTATGAGTTACGTAGTTGCTTCCAAACTCAAGGAACTCGTGAAGAGTCTCGGAATGATGTCCTCCGGAGACCTCGGTGACGCTGCAAGCGCCATGCTCGAGGAAGCCGTGAAGAAGGCCGTCAAGCGCGCAAAGGAGAATGGCCGCAAGACCGTTCGCCCCTGCGACCTTTAGTCTTCCTCCTCAAAGAAGAACAGAACAGACGCCCGCGTGGGCGTCTTTTTTGTACTGCTTTTGCCTCCCAACAAGAAAACCGCCCGCTTCAGCATAGAGTGCCTCGGCGAGCGGTTAGGACGGTCATCCGTACTGGACGGCTCTCTCGGGTTCATTACCCGAAGTTGGGGTTTCCACCGCCACCGGGAGCGGTGTGCTTCCGAACCTCCACTCCGGCCGCCACGAGCTTCGTCTCGAGGCCGCTGGAGAAGGTGAGATTTCCGAGCGTGTCGGCCACGGTGATGTCGATGTAATCCCCGTTGGCGCGGATAGGGTGGGGATCCTGGAGGACCCCGGCGTAGTAGACGGAGTAGAACACCCCGCCAACACCCATATCCACTTCCATCAGGGAGATGACCGACGACTGCATCGTGACGTCCCCCGTGTGGTCATCGACCACGAGAACGTTGGGCAGCACGCCGCCCGGGTCCCGCAGGACCGTGTCCAGGCCATCGAAGACCAGCGGGTCGTTGCCAAAGACACCGTCGATGGCATCGAGCAGGTCGGCACCGGCTCCTCCGTCGTGGAGGTCGTTGCCGGCGTTGCCGGTGAGGTCGTCATTGCCGGCGTTCCCGTAGAGCCAGTCGTTCCCGTCGCCTCCGAAGAGGACGTCGCGGGCTTGGCCGCCCCTGAGGGTGTCGCTGCCACCGTTCCCGTACATCTCCGTCGTCCCCTGGAAGAGGGTACCATCCACGGAGTCGCCGTAGGCGCTCCCGTGGAAGACGAAGTGGGAGACACCGGTAAGCGTCCAGACCGATCCGTTCCACTGGATTTCCCAGGACGAGGGACCGGTGGCACGGATGACAGCGCCGGAGGTTTCCTGCCTCCAGTCCACGGTGAGGGTGCCGTTCTGGGTTGTCCACGGCGGGGCGACATCGGTCGGATCGAACCGGTACACGATGTCGTAGACACCGCGGCGGTTATCCAGCACCCACCGGTCCTGCCCGGGCGTGACGTAGTACACGTCCACCTGGCCACACGCGCCGTCGACGTAGTCGAAGCCGGCTCCGGCGTAGATGGTGTCGAAGCCACCCTGGCCGTAGAGCTTGTCGTTGCCGGCCATGCCCTTGAGGACATCATTGTGATTGCCACCGTAGATGATGTCATTGTTGGGCCCGCCGATGATCGTGTCATGACCGTTTTCGCCGTAGGCGAGCAGCACGCCTGTCCCGTTCTGCTGGATCCAGTCGTTGCCAGTCCCGCCGTAGACGATGAGCTTCCCCGGACCGAATCCGAAGACCCCATCGTTGCCGTTGCCAGCCTTCACAGTCACCTGCACCGGGACGGAAGCTCCGACAATGACCTGATCGTCACCACCGGCGGTGGTAATGACGACCTTGTTCACGACCTGCCACGGCTGGGTTTGCCAGACCCCGGAATCGACGCTGAAGCGGTACACCCCGTCGGGTTTTTCCACTCCAACGTGATTGGCAGCGTTGTCGTTCACAGCGAGAGTGGCTACGCCATTCCTCACTGAGAGACCAACGCCGACGGAGAGGAGCGTTCGCTCCTCTAGGGGTTCCACCCTCAGTTGCGTTTGGGCCCACCTGGTGGGCCTGGGCGACTTCTTCCTGCGCCGCCCGCGAATCGGCAACAGCCAATTCAAGCTCATGATCATGCTCCTAAACTAGATTCCTTGTTTCCCATCAAACAATACTTCCGCCCTGATCTCCCAGAAAACCTCCTTTCCAAATAATTGAGAGAGCCGTTGTTTCGAATGACCAAGTGAGTACGCTCACCTGCTCCAAAAACTGCAAAACATCATCCGAAACAGTGAGCGGACTGCTAAGAGTACGCAAAGAACAGTAAATTTGCAATAGTTTTCTTATTGTTGTATAAGATACTTTCTGAGCCTGTCCCGGGCGTCATCCGCCTCCCCCGCACGCAAAGAGGAATGCAGGCGGACGCGGCTCATGATTTTCCTCAATATGCCCCTGTCCCGGGCACCGGATGAAATGCTCCTCCATTCTCCGAAAATCCTCCCGCGTGCAGCGGACCTTGGCCAAGAGGGCACCGGAATCCAATCCATCGAAGAAGATGGTGTCGCGCGCGAGCGCGCGCAGGGCGGCGATAAAATCGAAGAGCGCATCGGTGCGCTGGCGCGGCTCCTGCCCGTGATCACACTCCAGTACACCCTCCTGCCAGTTCTCCGCAAGGTTCGCCCCGAGTGACGGACCCGCGTACACGATTCCCCAGGTGTCTGGCATGCGCTGCTCCATGGAAGTGCGCTATTCAACCTTCCTTTCTCCGCATCTGCAAGCGTTTTTCTGGACAAATCCTGCTGCCGGTTTACTATCAACCTCCTATGAATCCCGACCGAGATTTCGATACATATGTCCGCACGGAAACTTCCGGTCTCGCTCCCGCGCTCACCGGTACCAATCCTGCAGTGCAGCATGCCTGCGACGATGCGCTCCCGGGAGACAGACCCGTGACCATTGCAGATATGCAGACAGAAACACTTCGCGCACGGCTGCCGCAAAATAAGACGGGAGAAGCAGCGCTCCGGGCACTTGTTGACTTGAGGAAGCGCTATTTCATGCAACTCTCCCCATCGAAGACATTTATTTCTGCTGAAGAAATTCGGCGCATCCCTGCGTAGGCACAACATACACCAGACAAAAACTTCGCCCTTCCCGCAAAGCAATTCTCAGGAAGAGTGCGTACAATGAGCCCGACCTTTTCCCCTTTTGACTATGTTCAGACGAATGCTGACACCGCTCTGCATGTTCCTGCTCCTGCTCGCAGCAACTGCACTGCACACCCCTGTAGCAACCGCACAGGAAGCAGACACCACAACGACAACGGACGATGATGAAACACAGACAGAAGAAAATACTGATACAGAGGAGGATGCAGACAATGATGAGGAGGAGGGCACGGTTACCGATTCCATCGGCCCGCTGAACACGGGGCAACTGATCAAAGAACGATGCGCAGGGCTGACAGGCCTGAAAAGGAGCGAGTGCGTCCGTTCCACCCCGCTGCTCCGCCCACAGATACGCAGCGGCATGCAGTACGGCAACCGCAACATCACCTCAGAGGGAGCCGTGAAGCAACAGTGCAAAACACTCGATAAAGAATCCCCGGATTACCGTGAGTGCGTGCGACGGGCACGCACGGGTGTGCGCGTGCGCTCAAACACTCTCTCCAGTGGAGAAGGAGCTGCCAGTGTGACCAGCGTGCAACAGGGACGTGAACGTCCTGCACGCCGCATCGAATCGCGGGATTTCTTCCGGTTCAAGAATAATACGATCCAGCGCGTACGCAGCCGCAACCTCAAGAAGTAAGCATTCCTCCGGTAAAAAATAAGGGCGCCGAGCGGCGCCCTTTTTTGTAGGGGACACCTCAGGAACCTCCGAAAAACACGAAAGTATGTCATGGTTCGAGGCTCGCGGTGTGTCATGGTGAGGTGCTTTTTGCAGCAGCAAAAAAGCCTCGAACCATGCACGCCGCTCGCACCTCACCATGACAATTTGGCTGTTTTTCAGAGGTTCCCTACAATCATTACATATGAACTTCCCCGTAGAACTCCACGAGCACATCGAACTCCTCGCGGCACAGTTGCAGATACAACCCTCAGACATTGCTGAGAAGCACGCACGCGGGCACGGGCACGGCGGGCAGAATCTCAACAAAGCCACGAATTGTGTGGAGCTCACGCATACCCCCACCGGCATCACCGTCCGCTACCAGCACCACCGCGGGCTGCAGCAGAACCGCAAGGAAGCGTACGAGCTCCTCATTCTCAAAATAGATGACCATCTTCGCGGCGTGGAGTCGGAACTCGGGAAGAAGCGCCACAAAGTAGAGAGGCAGAAGCAGCGGCGGAGCAGGCGCGCGAAGGAGAAGATGCTTGAGGAGAAGAGACTGAGGGGGGAGATCAAGGAAACGAGGAAGGATATCGTTTGAGAAGTCAGAAGACAGAAATCAGTAAAAAACACTGCCTTCTGTTTTCTGACTTCTGCCTTCTGTTTTCTGCCCACTCTTTTCTGCTATGCCCAGAAACACCCCCTCCTTCCCTTTACTTTTTTGTAAATCCTTTTAGAGTTTTCCCCCTGCCCTGAACGGAAGTAAGGGCACGGATCCCGCTTCCCAGCGGGATACTGGTCATTGAAAGAATCGGTAGTTTTTTTGGAGAAGTTTCCGGAAGTTGCCCGGACGGCGCATGCCATCTGGAAGGCGTACGACGTGTGTTTTCTGTTTTGGCCCCGCACTCCCGCAGGGGCCTCAACCTAGAATGAGAGGAACGAACGATGCAGAACATGGGAATTGAGATGCTGGAAAGGGCCCGCTTCGACGCGGCCTCCCTCGGCGCGATCGTCGTGCGAAACGATCCCGGCAACGCTCCCTGGGGTGAAGCCCGGAACGTCGCGCTGCATGTGAGCGGCGCGGAATTCAACCCGATCGCGAACCTCTCGAGGTGCTTCGGGCTGGATACCGCATTCGTCACGGCGATGGTTCCAAACCACCCGCTGGGCGTGCGGGCACAGCAGGGCATCCGCGAGATGGGTGTGAAGGCGTTCTACAGGATGTTCGAGCACAACGGCATGGACGGCCCGAACATCGCGCAGACGTTCTCGGACCGCGGCTGGCCGGGACGGCCGCCGAAAGTTGGCTACAACCGCGCGAACGAAGCCGCCCAGCTCCTCGTGCCGGAAGACTTCGACTGGGACAGAGTCTTCGAGGGCGGCATGCGGCTGTTCCACTGCGGCGGCCTGTTCACCGCCCTGTGCCAGAAGACGACGGACCTGGCCATCCATGCGTTCCAGCAAGCCAAGCAGCACGGCGCCATGCTCTCCTACGACCTCAACTGGCGCCCGGCCCTGTGGGGACGGCGCGGCGGGGAGGCGGCGGCGCAGGCAGCCAACCACGAAATCGCGAAGATGCTCGACGTGCTGGTCGGCAATGAGGAAGATCTGCAGAGAGCCCTGGGGATTGAAGGGCCCGACGTGGAGAAAGCCGGCAAGCTGGACACGCAGGTCTTCCGGGCCATGATTGAAGCGGCGCGGAAGAAGTACCCGAACCTCAGGGTGATTGCGACCACGCTGCGCGAGACGGTGACGCCGTTCAAGCACCGCTGGTCGGCCATCGCCTGGGCCGAAGGGAAGTTCGTGGAGGCTCCGGTCGCCGAACTCGATGTCTTCGACCGCATCGGCGGAGGAGACGGCTTTGCCGCTGGTTTCTTCTACTCGCTCCTCACGGGCAAAAGCCTGGAGGACGCGGTGCTGCGCGGTTGGGCGCACGGCGCGCTCATCACCTCGTTCGCCGGCGATACGACGATGGCGACCATGGAGATGGTCGAGGAGTACATGGCCGGCCCGGGCTCCCGCGTGAAGCGATAGCCCGCGACCAACGTGACTGAAACCCTACCGATTCACCTCTTCCCCCCGTGCAACGATGTACGGGAACCCAAAGGGCGTGCACCCACGGTGTGCGCCTTTTGCCTTGGGAACATCACTGGAAAACGAGGAAGAATATTATTTGAGAAGTCAGAAGACAGAAATCAGTAAAAACACTGCCTTCTGTTTTCTGACTTCTGCCTTCTGTTTTCTGCCTACTGAATTTTTTTTCCCGCCTGCATCCTCTTGGAGAGTGTCCGCAGGTAACTCGTGGCGACTTTGATGGTCTTGTACTCCCCGGTATTCGGATCGTACACGCGCTTCTTCTGGATGTTTGCCTTAAACTTGCGGTTGGTTGCACGCAGCGAATGGCTCCGTTTATGACCGACCTGGGTACCCTTGCCTGTCTTGCAGCATTTGCGCGCCATGTGTAGAGCCGCAGGAGATTACTGTGGAGAGAATAGAAGGTCAAATTGTTTGAGGAATATTTTGCTCCCGGACACAGTGGGAACAAGAAACTGGAATGTTGTATGTGGTATGTCGTATGTGGTATGTGGGGGATGTTCCCCTTTGGTATTTTGCTATTTTCTCTCCCCGATATACGACATTCCACATACGACATACGATATACAGACCACAAATTCAAAATCCAAAGGAACGAATATGGTAGAGTACGCTCCCATGCTCCAGTTCCTCACACCCACCTTCATCATCAGCGTGCTCATCGCCCTCTCCGTGCATGAGTGGGCGCACGGGTTTATCGCACACAAACTTGGGGACCCGACGGCGAAGGTGGAGGGAAGACTCACTCTAAATCCCCTCGCCCACCTGGACCCCATAGGCACGGCGATGTTCCTGATCGTGGGATTCGGCTGGGGCAAACCCGTGCCGGTGGACCCGCGCTACTTCAAGCACTACAAGCGCGATACCTCGCTCGTGGCGCTCGCGGGACCGGCGAGCAACCTCCTGCTGGCACTCCTCGCATTCATTGTCCTCATCCTCTTCTCGGGAGTGGCTGTCGGCTCCCAGGGGGAAATCATGCTGCCGCCGGGAGGGTTTTCCGCCTCAAAGGAACTCCTGATCTCCCTCGCTACAGACCTCGTTCAGATCAACCTGGTGCTCATGGCGTTCAACCTGCTCCCCATCGCCCCGCTGGACGGCTCCAAAGTCATCCGCCCGTTCATACCCCTCAAGTACGAGGACCACTACCACGATTTCATGGTGCAGGGGCCCAAAATCCTGCTCATTCTCATCCTGCTCGGGCTTTTCCTGAACCTGCCCATCCTCTCCTGGTGGATACAGCTCGTCATCACCCCCTTCCTGCTGCTGTTTTCGATGATCGCGGGGGTGCTGTAGGGCGGACCACCTCCACCCCCTCAGTCCCCCTCCTCCAATGGAGGAGGGGGAGGCGTTCACGCGTAAGCGTGAACGCAGGGAGTGGAGGTTTTCCATGACTCCCGCCAAAAAACCAGCCAAATTGTCATAGTGAGCTATGTCATCCCGAGCATTAAAAGCACGTCATCCCGAGCGGAGCCGAGGGACGACAATTTACGCATGTCATGGTTCGACTACGCTCACCATGACGTGCTACACTCAGGGTATGAGCAAACTCTCGCTTTTTTCCGAGCTCTGGCGCTTCCTCCGCGTCCGCAAGAAGTGGTGGCTGCTGCCGCTCGTCCTCTTCATCACCGTGCTCGGCCTCGTGCTGATCTTCGCGCAGGGCTCAGCCTTCGCGCCTTTTATTTACACCGTCTTCTAACCCCTCCTTGTATGAGCAAACTCTCGCTCTTCAAAGAACTCTGGCAGTTCCTCCGCGTGCGCAAGAAGTGGTGGCTGCTGCCCATCATCATCATAATTGTCCTCCTCGGGGCTCTCATGATCTTCGCGCAGAGCTCATCGCTGGCGCCCTTCATCTACTCGATCGTGTAAATGCCCGAGACCTCGACAATCGTCATCGCCGTCATCGTCTACCTCTTCCTCTTTGAGCTTGCCTTAAGCCTCAAGTGGGTGCCGCTCACGGTGGAGAAGCTCCCCCTGCCGCTCAAATTGCAGCACAAGGCGTGGGAGAAATTTTCGCACGTGCTCGGCATCATCATGAGCAAAATCATCTTAAGCGTCCTGTGGATTGTCGGCTTCGGCCCGTACGCCATCTTCTGGAGACTCGGGCACCTGCGGGAGAAAAAGAAGGACACCTACTGGGTGGAGATCTCCCATGAGAATGCCAGCATGAAATATTCCTTCTGATGCCGTACCCCTTCGCGATAAAACCCTTACCAATGCTCTCATCATCAACAGCTTCGGGAATGCATCGATCTCGCTACCTGCCTGTCGGCTCCCTTGGAAGGAGCTTGGGCGTGGGGAGGGAAATGAGCAGAAATTGGGGAGTGGCGCGCCACGGGGGGTGTGAGGGGAAGGCCCTGCTGCAAAGCAGCATGCCAACGAATCGGCTCCGAATCCCTGCAGGAACCGATGAGGAGGCACAGGGCCGGGTGGAGGAGCTTTGGCGCGCCGGCGTTTTGGCTCCACCTTTGTCGCCGGACAAAGGTGGAATAGAAGAAGTACACCACGCTGGAACAGTAGAACACTGGAACACTCGCAACCTGGCATCATGAGCAAACCAATCTACATCCTCGGCATCTCCTGCTTCTACCACGACAGTGCCGCCGTGCTGCTCAAAGACGGAGAGATCGTCTTCGCCGCGCAGGAAGAGCGCTTCACGCGGAAGAAGCACGACGAGGGGATCCCGACGAATGCCATAGAGCAGGCGCTCAGGTTCGAGGGAATCACGATGAAGGACATAGACGCCGTGGGCTTCTACGAGAAACCGCTCCTCAAGTTCTTCGACCGTATTCTGCAGTCATATTTCCGCGTGTGGCCGCGCGGGTTCATCTCGTACCTCCATGCCATGCAGGAGTGGATGGGCAAGAAGCTCTGGACCGCACACCTGCTCAGGAAGGAACTGAAGTTCGAAGGCCCCCTCTACTACAGCACCCACCACGAATCGCACGCCGCCTCCGCTTTCTACGCCTCGGGCTTTCCGGATGCGACCATCGTGACCGTGGACGGCGTGGGCGAGTGGGCAACCGCCACCATCGGCGCCGGCAAAGGAACGGAAGTGACGCTCTCGCACGAAGTGCGCTACCCGCACTCGCTCGGCCTCCTCTACTCCGCCGTCACCTACTACCTCGGCTTCAGAGTGAACAGCGCGGAGTACAAAGTGATGGGCCTGGCCCCCTACGGGCAGCCCAAGTACGTGGAGCAGATGAAGAAGCTCATCGACATCAAAGAAGATGGCAGCTTCGCGCTCAAGATGCAGTACTTCACCTACGATCGCACTCTGAGGATGACGGGCAAAGCGTTCGAGAAGCTCCTCGGAGAGCCCCGCCGCAAGCCCGAAACCGAGCTCACGCAGTTCCACAAGGATGTCGCCCGCTCCGTGCAGGAAATCACCGAAGAAATCATGATGAAGGTCTGCCGGCACGCCAAGAAGCTGCACCCCTCCAGGTACCTCTGCCTCGCGGGAGGCGTGGCCCTGAACTGTGTTGCCAACGGCAGGATCCTGCGCTCGAACATATTCGAGGACATCTTCATCCAGCCCGCTTCCGGCGACGCCGGCGGCGCGCTCGGGGTCGCCTACCTCATCTGGTTCAGGGAGTTTCAAGGCAAGCGCACGAGCCGCATGGAGCATGCGTACTACGGACCGGAGTACGGAGAGAAAGAAATTGAAGCGGCGCTCAGAGAAAGCAACCTCCCCTCCGAGAAGCTCCCCGATGACAGATTGATCGAGACCGTCGCCAAGCTCATGGAAGGCGAGAATGTGATCGGGTGGTTCCAGGGCCGCATGGAGTACGGCCCGCGCGCGCTCGGCAACCGCTCCATCATTGCGGATGCCCGCAACAAAGAGAACTGGAAGAAAGTGAACCTGAAAATCAAATTCCGCGAGTCCTTCCGCCCCTTCGCGCCCACGGTGCTCGCAGAGCGCACGGCGGATTACTTCGCCCTGGACCGCGAGAGCCCGTACATGCTCCTTGTCGCAGATGTGCACCCGGGAAAGCGCAGGGAAATCCCCGCAGTCACGCATGTGGATGGCTCCGCCCGCATCCAGACGATTTCCGCGACCCAGAACCCCAGGTACCACAGGCTGATTGCAGAGTTTGAGAAGAATACAGGCTGCGGTGTCATCATCAATACCTCCTTCAATGTCCGGGGGGAGCCGATAGTGGAGAGCCCCAAGGACGCCATCAACTGCTTCCTCCACACGCAGATGGACTTTCTTGTGCTTGGGAATTGCGTCGTGAGGAAAGATGCGCTGACCGGCGATCAGCAGAAAGATAACAAGGAGTACCTGAAGAAGTTTGAGTTGGATTGAGATAGGTAAAAAATCATTGAAAACAATCCTAGGCGGCCAAATTGCTTCGACAAGACAGGGAAAAAGAACATACTACCCACATGCGCATCTTCTTTTGGAGAAAGAATGATGTTGATCGTAGTCCTTTCAGCAAAAAAGGGCCCGAAGCTGAAGATTGGGCGATAAAAAGCTTCACTCAGAAGAATTACCCATTCTGGGAATGGGAACATTTCAGAAAATATAGAAAACTCGTACACAAGTGTGCTGCTAGATCTGAGTTTGGCTATTATTTTTTGTGTGGGGCAATTACTGGTATAGCTCTTACTTTATTGTTCCAATCCAGAATATGAGCCGAGAAAACCATCAAGCTATAGAAGAAAGGCAATGGAAGAAAGGCAGTTTCACAGTGGGCTTCCATTTCAGTAACGGAATTGCCCACTTTGAAGGTTTTATCACGGAAACTGTGGTCAGTACGAAACTCGGACTGAAATATAGAGTTTTGGTTAAACACCCAACTAAAGGCGGCTTCTGGACAATGAAAGGAATGGAATCACCAATGGAGCAGAGGGAAATCCGAAAAGTTTTGGATGAAAAACACAAAGGATTTTTAGAAGGCAAAGAATTTGCCTTTGAGGTGTTCGATAACACAGGAACAACAAAATTGTTTGCAACAAGGTTTAACGCTACAGAAAAAATACCCGCTGAGGGCTACGAATCAGAGCACCTTGTTGCTACCTCATTCTGCTGGAGTTTCGACCTTCGGGAGGAACTGCAACCACTAGCAAGAAAAGCTTTTGAAGAGTATCTCGCATCAAAACATTGAAAACACACACTGATAATCCAGTATACTCTTAAGGTTGTCCCTGAATAAGATGTTCCCAAATACGAAATATATCTGTGTCTTCAGGACACTGCTCGCGCATTTCCTCCTCAGTCATTTCAGGACGAGAATGAATATTTTTGCACTCGGAAAAATGGCTAAAGAGTGACTCTTCTGAGAGAACATCAAAAATCACATATGACGTACCTGCAAAATCCCTAATCCCCATCATAGAGAAGCATCTATCAAAACGTGGACTGTATGCGTATTCATAACTCGACTGCGTGTACCTGATCTCGTTAATTGCCACTTCTTCCCCGAAGACATCGGCAGCATGTTCCTTGCATGCATTTTTCTTTTCAATCATTTCTTCCATAGTTAGATCCAGATTTTTTTCCTCATACCCAAGACTTAGAACTTTTTCCTCATGCCATGAGATATTTTCCTCCTCGATTTCCGTTTGCTGAGTCGCTGAACTGCAACTAGCAAAGAGTGGCAAAAGAAATGCAACTATCAATCTCTTCATAGAAAAAGGGGCACACTGTTGCCTTCACTATACACCTTTCATCCGGAGAAGGATGAAAAAGGCGGGCGCGGCTGTGTCATGGTGAGCGTAGTCAAACCACGAACCATGAAGAAGTTTGAGCTAGATTGAGATAGGCTTGAAGCTGACAATCTTCAATTTCAAGGCGTTTTGGTTACAAAATCTGGTAATATCAACCACCTATGAACTGTGACTACACCTTCTATATTTGGCTCGTAATAACAGCAGTGTTTTTCTTCATGAGTTTCTGGGAATGGAAAAAATCCAGGAAACCCCTACAAAGCCTTGAACAACTCAAAACAAACAAGAATATGCGAGTTGTGCTCATGGGTGTTGATTTCGGGCAACTCATCGAAACCCTAAAAATCGAGTTAAACAGTGCTAATCGAGAATCACACTTAATCGCATTCGCTTCTTATTTTCTGGCTGGTCTTACAGCACTCGCTAGCATGGCACTTTCTTTGGGCTGTTAACCTCATCCTCAGAGCTTCCTGTATCAATAATCGAAATATTCTTTATGGAATTAACAACATCAAGGGAATTTTGTAAAAGTCTACAAATGCACAAAAAGACCTAGAAGCTGATTAGGATCCAAACTTTTCAACACTCCTCATGCCTAGGAAGGCTCGGATCGAAGTAGAACTTTCAGCTACTAGTGCTAAGAATAGTGCGAGATGAAACATATATTTCCCCCCGTGTCTGTGAAAGCTCTATTTTTTTGTATAAAAGATCCGGTAAAGAAATCAGCTCCTCGAGCACACAGACTAAATCTGCACCGTCTATCAAAAAAATATTAGGGGCATTATTCTGGCAAATCATGTGAACAGCCTCTTTTGAGAATCCATTCACTGATATAAAAGCTCCACGCGGATATAGATTCTTCGTGCTAACTTTGTGAGCAAAGTGATACAAGGCATTCGTGGTAGAAGGCTCATCCTTCCATCGCGCCTCACAGATATAACTGTTGTCTCCCTGTAACTTGAACGAACCATCTATCTGCTCACCTATGAGCTTATAGGGCTTCTCCATCCGAATGTCGAAAAAACCGAAGAGCTCCTGGAGGAATTTCTCGAAAGCGAATCCTCTCTCTTGTGCTTCGTTATTCATCTTCGCAAGAAGCGAAAACGATTCGCAAAGATCTGTGAGAGTCTGCTGTTTCAATCTTTTTGCTTCGATCTCAGCCTTTCGTCTGTGAAGTTCCTGAACCCTTTCGTCCTCCTTCGTTTTTTCTCCAATCATCTTTTTAAGTCTCTCGATATCCTTTTTTGCCTCTTCAGCATTGAGTGCCTCTTTTTTGAACCAGTACGATCCAAAATCCGACCATTGTAGTACATTCTGAATGATCGTGTGGAGCTGCATTTTCCCGCTATTTCCGCGTTCATCTATATTGCCATAGAGAATATCAACGATCTGAGACTTGATAAGAGATGAATCTATTCCACGTAAATCAGCATTAGTACACCCACAATCGTCCCGGAGAAAGCAAATCAGATCATCCTTCTTGTAGAAAATCCCCAATAAACAATCCTTCAAACAACGTTTTACATCCGCCGAGTATCTGATTAGAGCTACTTTGACCATGTTGCGTGAACGCCGCTAAATAAGGGACACACTGTTACCTTCACTATACACCTTTGAGAAAAGGATGAAGAAGGCGGGCGGGCTGCGCCTAAGCAGCCCGCCACTGTTTCTCTGCACAAACAGAAGAAATCCCCTGTATACTCTCTCTCAACCACATGGATTTCTCCTCTATCCTCCCCTTTCTCGCGTGCCACGGCGCTCACGAGCGCAACGCTCCTCCTCTTCTCTGAGCCACAGTGCCTTTACCAAATTTCATCACCGACTACGTGGCATGTCCGGAGACCGGCAGTCCTCTTACGCAGGAAAGGGACGATCTCGTGAACGAGTACGGCATCCGGTACCGGGTCATCGATGGTATTCCCCGCCTGCTCATCCCGACGAAGAGCGCGGAGGAGGAGAAGGTGCGCGGGATGATGCAGAAGTTCTATGAGGGAGTGACCTTCCCCGGGTACGACGGGATAGATAGCCCGAGTGTGCTCATGGATAAGGCGACGAAGAGCGGATTCGGGCGGTGGCTGGATGAAGCGATCCCGCCGCTGGCCTCCGTGCTGGAAGTGGGCTGCGGCACGGGGCAGATGACGAACTTTTTGGGGCTCGTGAGCACCCGGAAGGTGATGGGCATAGACCAGAGCATCTCCTCGCTGCTTCTCGGCCAGCAGTTCAGGGAGCGGTTTGATCTCAAAAACGTGTCTTTTGTGCAGGGCAACATCTTCACGCTGCCTGCGAAGAATAGTTCCGTGGACGTGCTCATCTGCTCGGGCGTGCTGCACCATACGCCGGACCCGGAGGGAGGGTTTAAAGAACTCCTGAAGAAGGTGAAGAAGGACGGGTACATCGTCATCGGGCTCTATAACAGGTACGCGCGCATTCCTCTGGGAGCCCGCAAGTGCCTCTTCCGCTGCACCGGGGGCACCCTCCGGTGGCTGGATGCGCACATGCGCAGGAGGGATGTGGATAAGAGCAAGAAGGAGATCTGGTTCACGGACCAGTACAGGAACCCCCACGAGAGCTGGCACAGCGTGGATGAGGTGCTCCAGTGGTTTACGGAGTGCAATGTGCAATTCATCAGCGGGGTGCCGGAGATCGGCGGGAGGGTGAAAGACGAGACGCCGCAGAAACAGAAGCTCTTTGAACGGCACCCGGCGGGAACGCCGTTCCAGCATGTGATGAAGCAGCTGGGATGGATGTTTACCATTGGAAGAGAAGGAGGACTCTTCGTGTTGGTGGGGAGGAAGAAGTAAAACCAAGCACGTCACCCCGAGCGGAGCCGAGGGGCGATGTGTGTTGTCATGGTTCGGCTCCGCTCACCATGACGTAAGACTCACCATGACACGCCTATTTGTTTTCCGCTACGATACGCGGCGTGAAGTTGAAAAATGTTGCCATGAATCTCGGCCTCCTCGCCATCACCACTGTCCTCTTCTTCGGAGGCATAGAGGTCGCGCTGCGGATGACGGGGCTGCAGAGGACGAAGCCGAATCCCCCGCAGATTTACCGCGTGAGCGAGGACCCGCGCATCAGTTACGAGCTGATCCCGGATATCAGCCGCAAGGCGTACCGGGAGAAGGTGACGACGAACAGCCAGGGCTTCCGCTCGCCGGAACTGGACCTCGCCAAGGAGACGGTGGTGATGCTCGGGGACTCCATCGCCTTCGGGTACGGAATCAAAGATGAAGAAACGCTGGCGGCGCAGCTGCAGGAGAGGATCCCGGAGTATAACTTCCTGAATACCGCCGCTCCCGGGTACCATCTCGGGATGCAGACAGCGCTCTACCAGACAAAGCTCCGGGACTTGGACCCCGCCATGGTAATGCTCGTGTTCCACTACAACGATTTTGACGTGCAGACGGGGTGGCTGGATGAAACAGGGATCATCCGCGCGCCCGACTGGGTGCCCACGGACCCGGAGTGCAGCCCGGTGACGGAGGGGATGCTCAAGTATATGCCCGGGAAGTGCTGGTTAGATTTGCACAGCGCGTTTTATAAAGCGGTGAAGAAGGTGGTGAACATGCGCGTTGCGCAGGAGGCGCTGGAAGAGACGCGCGAGATGGAAGTGCTGGCACCGCGGGAGGAGGTCACGGACATGCAGATGCAGCTCTACTTCGTGCAGCTCAAGCGGATCTCCGCCATGCTCCCGGAGGGGATGCCCCGCGTCTTTGTGCTCTGGCCGGACCGGTTCCTGCACAGCACCACGAAGCCGAAGCTGATCGCGGAAGCGGAGAAGAACGGCTTTCTGGTCATAGACCTGTATGAGACGTTCGGAAACAACGTAGAGGTGCTGGGGTGGGACACGGTGCACCCGAGTGCGAAGGCGGTAGAGGAGGCGGCGGAGGTGATTGCAGGAAAAGTAGGACCATTGCTGAGCGATTAGCGGCTAGCCGCTACGCGCTAACCGCTATCTATTCGTTAATCCATCCTCATCCACAATCTTCATCCCGAGAAGGTGCTTCACCCGCACCCCCTGCAGCCTCACCACGGTCCAGAGGTACTTCACCCCGCGGGAGAAGAGGATCCTGAACGTCGGAGCGGTCTTGGACTCCCCTATTCGACGAGGCACACACCCATAGGGAATCTCTGCCATGGAATGTTTCTGCATCCTGGCACGACAGATCAGATCCATGAAATACTCGCCGTAGTCGCCCCGGAGGCGAATGTGCCGAAAGACATTCTTGCGAATAGCAATGAAGCCGCTGGTGTAATCGTGGAATGTCGGCGACAGCGCAATTCGAAGGAAAGTATTGAGCGCTGAGCTGAGCATGATGGCGGAAGACGATTCCCCAGGATCATGTCCCTTCTGCGCCCCCCCGGGCACGAAGCGCGAGCCGACGGCAATGTCGTAGCCTTCTTTGATTTTGGAGAGCAGCACGGGGATCTTCTCCGGCGGCATGGAGAAATCGCAGTCCAGCCAGACCACGGTGTCGCCTTCCGCAAGTTCTATGCCGCGCCAGATGCTCTTGGTGAGGCCGCGGTCGTGCATACGGGTCTCGAGCCGGACACGGGGGATGCGGCCGGAATCGATGAGCCCCTGCACAAGCTGCGAAGTGCCATCCGGCGAGTTGTCATCTACGACGATGATCTCGTGCAACAGGGAAACATGGGAAATATTTCTGTGGATGGTCTCGATGAGACTGATTATGTTCCCCGCCTCGTTGTACGTTGGGAGTATGACAGAAACCAGCCCGATGTTATGCGGAGAGTACTTCGTGGACGGCATTGCACACATACTCCATCTGCTCCCCAGTGAGCGCAAGGCCGGAAGGCAAGTAAAATCCGGTAGCGGCGATAGAGGCACTCACGGGGCATTCCTTCCGCCTGTACTGCTTTGCAATGGGCTGGGAGGAGAGCGGAATGAAGAAGGTGCGCGTATCGACTCCTTTTTCCTTCAGCCGCCCGCAGAGCTCGTCGCGTGTGAGGCCGAGCGTGTCGCTCACGCGCAGGCTGTACATCCAATACACGTTCTCCGCATAGTCTTTGGTAACGGGGAGGATGAGCCCCTCGATGTCCGAAAGCCGTTTGGTGTACCCCTCCCCCAGCCACTTCTTGTGCGCAAGGAACTCCTCAATGTTCTGGAGCTGGCCGAGGCCGAGTGCCGCCTGGAAGTTCGTGAGACGGTAGTTGAACCCGACTTTCTCATGCCAAAAGCGCTTGCCGGGAGAGTGCGCCAGATTCACAAGCAGGCGCATCTCCTGCGCGAGACGGTCGTCGTTGGTGAGCACCATGCCCCCCTCCCCGGTAGTCACGATCTTGTTGCTGTAAAAGCTGAAAGCGGAGACGGTGCCCATGGAACCGCACTTCCTCCTCTTATACGTCGCGCCGTGCACTTCCGCCGCATCTTCCACCACGAAAAGATAGTGCTTCTCCGCGATCTCCAGAATGGGATCCATGTCGCAGCTGTGCCCGTAGATGTGCACCGGCATGATGGCCTTCGTCTTCTCCGTAATGCTCGCTTCGAGAAGATCGGGGTTCAGCGTGAATGTCTCGGGATCGACATCGACGAACACCGGCGTCGCACCCGTGTAGAGCACCGCATTCAGGCAGGAAACGATGGTGAAATCGGGGACGATGACCTCATCTCCCTCACCGATGCCGATCCCCGCGAGCGCAAGATGGAGCGCAGTGGTCCCGTTGGTGGTGGAAACGGCATGCTTCATGCCGATGTAGCTGGCAAACTCGCGCTCAAAGCGCTCGAGGTACTCCCCCGCAGAGGAAATCCACCCCGTATTCAGGGCATCCATCACGTACCGCTTGGCGGCATCGGTGACGACCGGTTCGTTCACAGGGACGTTCATGAGTGAGAGAGTAGCTTGTAGGAATTGCTTCGGATTTTGTCCTTTGTACCCTTGGGTTTCCTACCAGCTACAAGCTACCAGCTACAAGCTACAAGCTACAAGCTATTTACTCTGTTCCCGGAACACCTTGGGATCCCCGCTGAACGGCCCCTGCTTCACTTCTATCATCCGTACGGGCTCCAAAGCCTCCAGCGCATGGCCGCCGCGCAGGAAGAGGAAAAAGTCCCCGCCGGAGAGATCCTGCTTGGCAAGCTCCCCCCATGCTTCATCGAACACGGTGACGCGTACTTTCCCTTTCTCCACGTAGATGAATTCCGAGACGGTCCGGAGTTCCGTGGAACGCTCTGCGTGCTGGTGCGGTTTCACCTTGTACCCTTTGGGACGCTCCATGAGACCGACCTGGAACGCATCCTCGTGCTCCGTGAGAAACCGGATGCCTTCCGTCGTGAGACTCTTGGAAAAGAAAAGCGCGTACGTCCGGCCGTCCTTCGTGACCTTCATGATATCCGGCATGCCTACACAGTAACAGAATCCAGGATGCGCCGCATGCGGTTCTCCCAGCTGTACCACCGTGCAAGATCAGCCCGGCGCGTCCTGCGGTCTGCGTCTGCCCCCTCCTTGAGAGCCTCAGTGATGGCATCCGCCATGGATTGCGCGTCACCGGGTTGGCAGAACGTCACGGATCGCTCATCCACCGCATCGCGGATGGGCGGGATGTCCGCGCAGACGATGGGCTTGCCGGTGGCGAGGTACTCAAAGAGCTTGAGAGGGGAAGTGTCGCGCTGGAAGTACGGATTGTGGGATGCCGGCGCGGGGTACACAAGGACGGAGCAGGCGGAGAGTGCTGCGGGAACATCCGCGGCAGGAACACGGCTCATGAAGCGGAGTTCGGCTCCCGTGAGATCGAAGGAGCGGGCAAGTTTCCTGTACCGCTCTATCCACCTCTCCGGCCCGCCGACGATCCACCCGAATACTATTTCCCCCCTCTCTTTAAGAAGAGAGAACGCCTCGATGAGTTCGGGAATCCCCTTCTCTATGGTGTTGCGCGTAACGAGGGAGCCCACATACCCGACCACGGAAAATTCCGGAGGGAGATCCCAGCGCCTGCGCGCGTCACTCTGGGAAGGCATGCTCAGGAAACGGCCCAGGTCCACGCCGTCACCCTCCACCACTATTTTTGATTCCTCCACTCCCCACGAGAGAAGTTCCTTCTGCATGGGCCGGGTGAGGCACACCACACGGGCAGCGCGGTTGCAGGCCTGGACAAACTTCTTTCGTCCGTGCCTCGGGAGGTCGTGGAGTTCCACCACCACGGGGAGACCTGTTTCTATGAGAGTCCGGAGGAGGAGCGGGGACCGGACGTACACGAGATTCGGCTTGTTTTCTGCGAGGTATGTGCGCAGGCTCCTGCGGTAGAAGAACATGGTGATGCGGAACCAGAGCACGCCCGGCACCCACCAGCGGGCCGTGGGATCGAAGTGGTGCAGGTACCGCACGGAAAATTTCTCCGGGAGTCCGTAGAAGTTGGCGGCAGATTCGTGCACATTATTGCGGACGCTCGGGCAAAGGAGCTCCACCTCATGCCCCAGAGTGCTGCAGGTGGTGCAGACTTCCGCAATCTGCTTGCCGTACGCCTTCTCTGTGGGGAACCGTGCGTGACAAACGTAGGTGATCCGCATAGGAAATCAGCCTACAATTGCCATACGCCATCGTCCATTGGACTCCCGATGAAAAATGCTGTGATCGCCTTCGGCTACCACGACCAGGAAGCGCCGCGCCACTGGAATATGCGCCGTACAATGGAGAAGAACGGCACGGAGGTGCTCGAGTGCCACACGCGGAAAAAGGGGCTTCTCAGGAAGTATTGCGATCTTTTCAGGCAGTTTCGAAAGTATAGAGGGCAGACGGACATGGTGCTCGTGACCTTCCCCGGGCACTACCTCATGCCGCTCGCGTGGGTGCTCACGCGTTTCCCGCGCAGGAAGCTGGTGTTCGATGCGTTCATCTCGCTCAGCGACACGCTGGTGGATGACCGCGGGAAAGTCTCCTGGATGCACCCGTACGCATGGTTCCTGTACGCAGTGGACTATGTGAGCTGCCATATGGCGGACGACGTGCTGCTGGATACCCAGGCACACAGGGAATTCTTCATCCGCAGATTTAAGCTGAAACCGGAGAGGGTGCGGGTGGTCTACCTGGGATCGCGGACAGACCTCTTCTTCCCCAAGGAGACCCCAAAAAATCCCAACCGGTTCGACGTGCTCTTCTACGGCACGTACATCCCGCTCCAGGGAGTGGAGCACATCATTGAGGCCGCGGCCATTTTGCAGCCTGTCTACCCGCACATCCAGTTCACGTTGATAGGTTCGGGGCAGACGTACCGGCAGATACGCGCCCTCGCCGAGAGGAAGAAGGTGCACAACGTCTCCTTCATGCCGCGCGTGCCGTTCAGGGAGCTCCCTGACCGCATCCGGAGCGCGCATCTCAACCTTGGCATCTTCGGAACGAGCGGAAAAGCGCAGCGCGTGATCCCCCACAAAGTGTATGACGCCGTCGCCTGCGGTATGCACGTGCTCACGGCAGATACCCCTGCCATCCGCGAGCGGTTCACCGATGGGGAAGGAGTGCTTTTGTGTGAGGCAGGAAATGCGAAGGCAATTGCAGAAAAAATTGCTGAACACCACAGAAAGCTCAGCCATCCTTCTCAAAAACACCAATGGTAATGGCGTTCCCAAAAGGATAGGGCTCATTGTACATAGAGGAGAGTGCTTCTTTCTTTTGCACCGGCTTCCAAATATTGCTTAGCGAGACTCTCTTAAAGAAATGCTGTTCCGGAAGAAATGCATTCGAAGCAATCAGTTCATCCATATGCGGATTATACTGAATAGGAACAGAGACGATGAGCATACCTCCCGGTGATAACAGCTGTTTTAAATTCTGTAGTGCCCGAACAATTTTCAGTGAATCTTTTGGATCTTCATCCCAGCCAACATGCTCAATAGTGGAAATACTGCATATCAAGTCATAAGTCTTCTGAGGAGCGTATGTGACAACATCTTCATGTATAACATTGGTACCCTTCTCATACTTGTCCAAAACGTCGTGACAGACATTCGCATAGTGCGACAAGACGTTGCCAATCTCCAGTATGGAACCGTTCCGGGCTGCTACGGCATTGACCATATCGAGCATGACAGCTACTTCCAGCGCCCGCTCATTATTGTATGTCGTGTTGTACCAATGACAGAAATATGAATATGTGCGACCACGGAATGAAAATGTTTGCCTACCCCTGGTAAAGCGGTACAGAGGGTACAAAACCACACTTACAAACAAGCAGAATGTGTACCAAGTAGCCGCAAAAAGACCCTCCCTGCGGCGTTTTTGAAGGAACCGATCAGTAAGCACACGAAACGTTCCGACGAGCTCAGTGTAAATCATAGAAGAATGATGCTATTATCGGGAAGAGATTACTACAAATCTACATGGAAAGAGCCGAGATTTTCTCACTTCGAAACTGGATCCCCGAAGGCATTCTCGTGGTTTTTGGGCTCTTCTTTTTTGTCCGAGAATTCGGCACATTTCCCGCGGCCTGGACAGATGAC
Organism: Candidatus Peribacteria bacterium RIFOXYB1_FULL_54_35; assembly: GCA_001787755.1. Lineage (GTDB taxonomy): Bacteria > Patescibacteriota > Gracilibacteria > Peribacterales > Peribacteraceae > GWB1-54-5. Next base: position 132,854 of record MFYJ01000014.1, on the reverse strand, counting down.
AGTCTCTTCATGATAGTCGCCAGGGAAATCGCACAGGGCAACGGATATGCATTGCCCATTCTGGAGCACAGTTGGAAGTACCCGTACATACTCGCAGTCGGCCCAACAGTGATTCTCCCTTCCGCAATAAGCATGATGATCTTTGGAGAAAGCATTGCGTCTGCTCGTCTCCCTATGATGCTCTACCTCATGGGTACATCTGTCTCCTTGTACGTGTTTTCCTACCGCATTGCTGGAAAGCAGCAGGCTCGTTTTGCAACAGCACTCCTGTTGAGCCTATCAGCATTTGTTAATACCGGTAAAACTGTCATGGGAGAGGTACCTGGCATATTTTTTCTCCTCTTGGCATTAGTCTTTTTCACAAAACCAGAGAGAAAACTCTGGAATACTGTTATCTGCGGATTTGCTATCGGCTTATCAGTTATTACAAAAATATCCTCTGCACTCATTTACCCTGCACTCGGGTGTGCATTTCTCTATGCTTTACACAAGCGCTACAGAATGTACGGAAATGCAATTCTCATCATTGGAGCATGCTCTCTCATTCCCATTGTTCTCCTATCCCCGTTACTAGGAGTATTAGATCCGGGGTTTTTCGTAGAACTGAACTTATACACAACTGGAATGGGACAAAACATCCTTCCAAAGTATTTCTTCCTTTCAAACCCCGAAATCCTTCTGCGGATTCCGTTCGTCGCATATGCAGCATTGCTCTCCCTGGGAATCGCTGGAATGACGACGCACTGGAAGAAAGATCGCAATATTCTGCTCATAATAATCATTGGCATATTCGTACTTGAATCCACTCTCTATTTCCTAAGCAGATCCGGCTGGTACCGGCACCTGCTGGCAGCGCATATTCTCCTGCTGCCGTATGTTCCGGACGGAAGCCGTTCCATTTTTGGGAAACGGGGAAGTATTGTGCTTTTATCCGCAATCATTGCTGCCCAAGGCTGGTGGCAACTCACCTACAAAGGATCGAGCAGGAGCACCGCCGCAGCGGAGACAGCGCAGTACGTGGAAGAACATCTGCAGGATACGGACGTCATCATTCAGATTGCACCCGTCTACGTGCGCCTGGAAAAAAATCCGCGCTGGCTGTTTCTCACGAACCCCATTCTCACCTCTCGTCTCCCCAAAGAGCTAGTGACGTTCACGGAGAGACAGCGCTGCAGCGCGCTCCTGCGCGGCTGGGAGGAAGGAGACGAAAACAAACGCACCATCGCAGGGAAGTACGTCCTCATCCCCCCTCAGAGAGATGAATGCCAATAGAGGAGAATACCGGAACATGGGCATCCGGATGATCAGCAAAATTTCCCCGCATGCTAAGCAGTTTGCGCTGTACATCTTCAGCGGCGGACTCGCGTTCGTCGCCGACTACGGCAGCTATCTCCTGATGCTGCAAGCCGGCATGTGGTACGTCACGGCGAATCTCTGGGCCAATGTTATCGGGTTCTTCGCGACGTTCTTCCTGCACAAATTCATCACATTCCGCACGGAGGGCGATCCGTTCAACCACTTCCTACGCTACTGTGTCATGACGGCCATAAGTGTGGCGGGACAGACGGCTGTACTGTATGCACTCGTCGAGTTCGGCAACATCGGCGAGGAATTTGCAAAGATCATCAGTATGGGCATCGTCATCCTGTGGAATTTCTTCCTCTACAAGTGCTTCGTATATGTCTGATATCACGCGAGAAGAAGGCGCTACACCAAATGCATCTCAAGAAGAGGCATCCTCTCGCCCCTCGGAGCCCCGCAACAGCGGGGCGAAGTGGGGTGAGAAGCTCCCCATCAGCGTGCACATTCTCACCTTCAACTCCGGGGCAACCGTGGAGAGGACGCTCGAAAGCGTGCAGGAGTGTGAGGAGATTCTGGTGATCGACGGAGGGAGCGAAGACAAAACACTGGATCTCGCAGAGCGGTACGGCGCACGCATCATCCCCCAACGGTCAGAGTACGAGCAGGGCGGCCCCCTCGAGGACTTTTCGACCGCGCGGAATATTGGGTTGGATGAAGCGAAACAGCCCTGGATTCTCGCGATCGACAGCGACGAATTCCTCTCCACGGAACTGAAGGCAGAACTCAGGGAAGCCGTGCAGGGGAAACCGGCTGCATACTTCGTGCCACGGAAGTACGTCCTGAAAGGAGGCAGGATAGTGGACTACGCATCCACCTACCCCAACGAGCGTCTCTACTTCTTCCACAGAAACGCCGTGGAGGAGTGGATCAAACCCGTGCATGAGCGCCCGAAGCTGAAAGAGGGAACGGCAACAAAGCGCTTCCTTGGAGCGTGCCTGGCGCCGATAGGATCGGTGCAGGAGTACCGGGAGAAGAACATGCGCTACTTAAAGATTGAGATGGAGAAATCCGCCGGGAAGGGCTGGGGCAACTGGCTCGTGCACCGGGTGCTCCATACGCTGCGCTCGCGGGCGATCGCACTCCTCAAACTCTTCTGGATCTGGTGCATTCCTCACCGGGGGACACGTCTGCCGCTCCGGCACGAGATGATGCGCTTCTGGTACGGGTGGAAATTGATTGCGGTGACGTGCCCCTTGAACAGGAAGAAAAATTGATCTTCCTTCACCCTTCATGGCCAAAAATGCTGTTCGAGTCCTTCGACAGGCTCAGGACAGGCTCACAGCGAGTTCATTTTTGGCCGCTTTTTTTACCCTGAATACATTGAAGGGTGCGGCACTTTTTTAAAAAAGTGCCAAAAAATATTGGTTACAAAAAGAACAAAGAATTTACGGCTTCCTCGCTCTCACCAGATAGTTGTACTTGGGATCATGCAGCCCCGTATCATTCTCGACTTGCTTCACATCGGTAAAGCCGATCTCTCTGAGCAAGCTGATCATCGCCGATACCGGGTACATCCACCGGTGGAGATCGAAGTCATCGGTCTTCTCGCACTTGTACTTTCCGAAGAAGTGCTGGTTCACTTTCTCAAGGTCGTCCCCGGCAAGCAGCCCCCGCGCGATCGCCTCGATGTCCGGGGTGGAAACACGGAGGATCCCGCCCGGCGCAAGCACGCGGAAGAACTCGCGGAGGATATGTTCATTGTGGTGCCTGCGGAAGTGCTCGAGCGTGGCGCAGGAGATGATCTCGGCGATCACACCGCTTTCGATGGGGAACTTCCTGCGGATATCGAAGACGAGGTCCACCTGCGGGAAGGAGACGATGTCGACATTCAGGTACTCCCCGGGCTTGTACGGGTTTCTCCCGCCGCAGACATCCAGTTTCGCCCCCTTGTACCCCTTTGCTTTCCACTCCTCCGCCCTCTTACTGCACTGCACTTTGGTACAAGCATCCTTCGCCCAGCCATAGAGGAAGCGGAAGCGGCGGATGGTACGGTAGTGGCGGTCAATGAAGGTCTTCACGGCAACATGATAGAGGAAACAGAGGAGTTAAAGGAAACAGAGGAATAAGAGGAACTCCTTGTATCCTTTGCACCCTTCCTCTGTTTCTTCTGAATCCTCTGTTTCTTCTGTTTCCTCAAAAACTCAATTGCCAAAAAAACGCTCCGAAGACAGACTAATGAGGATGAAACAATCCTACGTCCGCCTCCTCCCCCGCGCTTTCAAACGCTTCGGCTTCCTGAGTGCACGCAGGACGCTTCTGCCGACACTCGCCTTCGCTCTGCATCCTTTCGTACTTCCCCCAAGCAGAAAACCCGCGCTCTTCACCATGAACATCCTCCCGCCGATGATGACGGTGTGGTACCACGTGGTGCGGAAGTACCTCGGCGATGCGGTGGACGTGGTGATTTTTGATTCGTCGGGCACGCTGGATCCTGCGGCATTCCCCGGAGCGAGAGTGCAGAAGTTCCTCAACCTGTACGCCGCCACCAAGTCGGACATCTTCCTCCGGAAAATTGCGAAGAACCGGCGCATCGCATGGATCTGCGATGATGACATGTTCCCCGTGAGCGCGGAGATGCTGAAAGTCCTGGAGCGCGAGTTTGCTATCAAGAAGACCGCCGCTGTGAGCTTCCGGCCACGCGGCTGGTGGCACCTGGAAATTCACGGGGAATCTTTTGAACCCATCAGCAGCTACTGTACTGCGTTCAACAGGAAGATCTTGGTGGAACAGGAAAACCTCTCGCTCAGGCCAGCGCACGGCAACACCCACCCCTCGCACATCGGCAAACCCCCGGGCCGGTATGACACATGCGACAAAGCGAACGAGAGCCTTCTCAAGAGAGGATATCGTTGCGTCGTCGTCCCGGAGGAAGAGCGGGAGCGGTACCTCACCGGCTTCAGCGGAGTGAGCGGCGCGGTGATGATGCTTCAGTACTTCAAATCACCAGAGCAGGTGCTGCAGTACTATGAGAACGCTCCGGAAGAGAACTGGAGCGGCAACATGCTCCACGGCACGCTGGCCGCCCTCCTCTCCGTCGCCATCGTGCAGGAACTCTATACGGCACTCAAAGGCACAACGTATCCTCTCCCGTCCCTCCCGCCGCGGGAAGAGATAGAAAAGCTCATCGAAATCCACAGGAAGGACATGCGCCCGGACCAGCGAAAACACGATGCGATGATCCGTACGGCGGAGAAGAAGCTGAAAGCAGCTCTCTAGAATACACGTCGTTTATTCGTTATCTCGTTATCTCGTTGGCTCGTTTGCTCGTTCCAAACGAGTAACGAGTAAACAAGCTAACGATCTCCTGCGCAACGGAAAAAATGCACGTACCGGACCGGCGCTGCTTCCGTGTGGAAGACCACTGCTCCGCCCTCGCTCTCGGTATCGATACGGTACGCAGGGCAGAGACCCTCGATGCTCTCCACTACCTGCAGATCCTCGCGAAAGACTCCACGCTGCCAAACGTGTGCAAGGAGCGGGCTCGTCGCATCGATGGAGGCACCGGAAGACGCGTGTGCATCGATGAAATCGCGCGCAAGCCCCCACGTGTAAAACCCCTCCGCACTCAAACCGAGATCCGGAGGCAGTACTCTGAGTGAACGGTCAACGCTCGCATTGCAGGAACCGTAGGAGTACAGGCAGAGCGCTGAAAGATGCGTGAAGATGATGAGCCCTGCTAGCACCCACCCCGCCGCCGGACGACGGAGGAGACGTACTATGTCCAACAAGCCGAGAACCGCAAAACCCATGAGAATGGGGTAGCCGGGGAACGCGAAGCGAATGCCACGCACCCACCAGAATGATGTGAGGAGCTCTGCGGTGAGCATGACCGCGACGAGGAACCCCTGCTTCCGGCTGTGCTTCAGCAGTCCGTAGACTGCGCAGAGCAGGAGGATGGGGAGCAGGTTACGCAGCGGATGAACGTAGAAGATGGCATTGGAGAGGAGCTGTCCGAAGAATCCGAGTGACTGTTCCGAGAGCTCCGCCGTGTACTCGCTGTAGAGCGGATTACCGAAGAGGAGAAAGTTCCGCAGGAACCACAAACCGAGGAGTCCTAGCCCTAGCCCTAACCCCCCTATGAAAGGTACAGCCCTGAGATCGCTCCGCCGGTAGAGGAACGCATGTCCCAGGAAAAGTGCAAACAGCGGTACGCCGTTGTAGCGCGTGAGACTCGCAAGACCCGCGAGCACGAAGGCAGCGAGGTACCACCGCTTCTCTCCCTCGGCACACAAATAGGCGAGAGCTGAAAGGAGGAAGAGTACCGTGAAAAGGAGATCGGCTGACCCGAGCGTCGTCATGAAGATGAACCCGTGATGGAACGTGAGCAGGATCACCGCGAGGAGCGCCACCTTCCTCGTTGTCATCTTCGCGAAAAGCAGAAAGGTGGCAATGAGCACTCCCCATCCCGCAAGAAGGCTGCTCACCTTCATGCCCAGCCCGTACCCCAGTGCCCGGACGAACGGGTAGGAGAGCAGTGCATGCAACGGCAGGTGCTTCGCGTACGGTTCCCCGAGGAGAGAGTACGTCCCATGCTGCCAGAGTTGCTCACCGAGTATCGCATAGACGGCGGTATCGCTTACGATCGGATCCCGCAGGTGCGGCAGCCACAGGAGCAGGAGCGCTGTGCAGCATCCCACAATGATGAGCCAATCGGACTTCAGGAACTTCATTGCTCAAGAATACTACTCTTCACGCGAGAAAAAGGAGGGGACCGCCGTCACTGCCTGTCCTGAGCCTGACGAAGGAGAGGGGTGTTGCGGCAGGCGGAGAGGAATTGGCGGCGGTGACTTTTTCTTTGCTTCTTTCTTTTGTGCGGTAGACAAAAGAAAGAAGAAGAAACTAATAGGAAAGCACCTACACCACAAGCGACTCCCTCTTCGCAAACCGCAGCTTCACAAACACCCACACCCACTTAAACCAGTCTTTCCAGCAGATCTTCTTCCCTTCTTCCACGGAGCGCGGATGGTAGGAAATAGGCTGCTCATGGATCGTATACCCGCGCCGCGCAAGCATGCAGGTAAGTTCGGGATCGAAGCGGAAATCGTTTTCTTGAAGCGGGAGAGTCTTCAGAATGTCCCCCCGCACCATCTTGTAGCACGTCGGCTGGTCGGTGAGTTTGGTTCCATGCAGGAAGTTGCAGATGTAGGTGAGCATGGACCCCCCGATGAAGAAGGTGAGGTGCACAAACTGCTTCTGCTTCTTCAGGCGCCGGGAACCGAAGAGCGCTTCGACATTGTACTTCTCGGCATACGCGAGGAGCCCCGGAATCTCCTCTGGCGAGTACTCAAGGTCGGCATCCTGCACGATGACATAGCGGCCGTTGGCATGCTGGTACCCCATGCGGACCGCAGAACCCTTTCCCCCATTCTCTTTCGAGAGAACCGAATCCTGCGGACGGGAGAGGGAGCGGATAATCTCGAGAGACCGGTCTTTCGATCCGTCATCCACGAAAATCACTTCTGCGATATCTCCGCATGCGGAAAAAATACGACTGATGATTTCCCGGAGAGTTCTCTCCTCGTTGTAGATGGGCATCACAATACTCAGACGCACATCGTTTCCGGCATGTGTGTGGGAATCGGCCATGTGAGTGCCCAGCCTACAGGAATCATGCGGAGCTGAGAAGCTAGAGATTGGTGTGGAGTATGAGTATTTGGTATTGGGTTTATTCCCTGAGTACTTGAATACTTGAGTACTGAGAATTGCCCAAATACTCCATATTCCATACTCAAGAATCCATTTCCCCCACCAGCCGCTTCACGAGGCGCGCAAGGCTATGCCCCTCCACAATATGCTTCCTCTGTGCCGCCGCAATCTCCTTCCGTTTCCCGGGAGAAAGCCCGCAGACTTCCCGGATACGATCGTCGAGCGTCTGCCTCGTCGCCTGGCACACAGGGAGCAGGAAATGCTGGATTGCTTCGGCAGTGGAGATGACGATGCAGCCGGAGGACATGGCCTCAAGCACCGCTTTGTCGAGACTGGTCGTACTCGCATGCACGAACACCGTTGCCCGCTGCAGAAGAGGCAGGAGCACATCCTGCGACGCAGGCTGGATGGTGACTCGTTTCCGCAGGTGTTTCTGTGCCAGCCGCTGCTGCAGCACAGAGAACAACGCGTTATCTGCATCCGTAATGGGGCGGCCGACGATCATCAGGCGGTATTCCGCCGGAAGCTGCTCGAACGCATGGAGAATCACCTCGAGGTTCTTGGAAGCCGTGATGCGCCCGACCGTGAGGAGGAGCTTCTCCTCGCGGGTTCCTTCACCGGGTACGAAGAAATCTGTGTCGATGCCATGTCCGACAACCACGCTCTTCTCTGTGCGCAGGGGCATGCCGTGAATGGAGGCACTGAACACCTTCCGCACAAAGCAGAGGGCAATGCGCAGCGGCCAGCGTGTGCCGCGCGCTTCGTACCAGAGGTACATGCGCTTGTGCAGAAGAAGCCACAGAGGAGCACCCAGCACTATCCAGACGGGCGTCATGTGCACGAGCACCGCATCGTACTGCTTCCGCAGGCGCCACTGCAGACTCCAGAAACGCAGCACCTGGGAAACGCGCGCTCTCCCGCTCTCCTTGCCAAGCGATTCTACCTTCACATTCTTCGCGAACGAGTGTTCTCCCACGAGCTGCCCGATCACGCACACGCCTTCGCACTGCTTGGCGAACTCCGCCACCCACCGGTGGAAGAACCCGAGAATGGGATCGGTACGGTCCACTTTCTGAGTCACAAGGAGAAGCCTCATAGGAGAGTACGGAGGAAATCACTGTACTGCCGGATCAGGAAGTCACGGCTGAAGTGATCGAGGATCTTGGAGGCCTCCGCACCCATGGTATCGCAGACAGCAGGATTGGTGAGAAGAGCTTCGATGCAATTCACGAGATCGGGAGCTTCACCTGTGGTGAAAAGACCGTTCACTCCCTCCTTGAGTACATCTGGCATCACCCCCACCGGCGTTGCGATGACCGGGAGTCCGCAGGCCATGGCTTCGAGGGCGCTCCGCGGTCCCCCCTCGCTCGTGGAGTTCATGAGGAACACGCGGGCGCTCTTCAGTGTCTTCAGTACATCTCTCTGTTCCGGGAGCCACCCCGTGAATTTCACCTGGTCGTACACGCCGAGATCCCGCGCATACCGCTCAAACGAGGAGCGCTTGGGCCCGTCTCCAACCACGACCAGCGTCGTCCCGGGGAGGGAAGTGAGTGCCTCGAGTACCTTCCCGAGACCTTTATTCGGAACAAGCCGGGCACAGAACGCAAGATCGTATCTCTTCTCCTGTTTCTCCACCCCGGCAATCGCCTCCCGATCCAGATAGAATGAAGGGAGTACTTCGATCTTCTCCTCGGGCACCCCCCAGGAAATGAGCATCCTCTCCACCTCCCCGTTCACCGTGCGCACGGCGGTGGCGCGACGGGCTTCCTGAGGAAGGAACCAGCGCGAGAGCCTGCGGCCGACCCACTCCGAAACAGACGCAGCGGAAGGGAACCCCACAATGTGATGTATCTCAAGGAGTGTCGGAATGTTCGTCTCCGCAGCAAGCCGCAGTGCACCACGCCCATTGTAGAACGGCGGATATTCATGAATGGTCATTGCGGCGTACTTGTACTGCTCATGGAGTTCTCTCCCTTTCGCCACTATCCAGGAGGGCTGTGTGAGAATGCCATGCGGGTTTGCATAGAAGAACACTGATCCTCCCCCGGAGGAACGCAGCGCCGTTTGCACCTCCCCGGCAGAGGCGGCGGCCACCCGCGGACGGGGACAGAGGATGTCGATGCGCTCCCAGTAGGCACGCAGTCCCTGGAGTGTGTGCCAGAAGGCTCCCCTGCGGCCTTCCAGAATGGAGCGGTCGCCGGTGACCATGAGAAGATTCATGGAAGTTGCTGGAAGAGGGAGAGATGCTCGTCTGCAACATCTTTCCACGTGCGCTTCGGCACGGGTTTGGCTGCTGCAGATGCAAGGGTATCGTACTGGGAAACAGCATCTGCCAGCGCACGGATGATTTCAACGGGTGTGGAGAGGGGCACCAGCGTCATGCCGCCCGTCAGCAGGCTGCTCAACCCCGTCTGATCGGTAAGGAGAACAGGAAGCCCCGCCGCACGGGCCTCGAGCGCAGCATGCGGACTGATCTCTGTGATAGAGGGAAGGATGAGGAGATCGTATTCCCGGAACAATTCCGCTCTCTGCTCACTCTGCACTGCCTCAAGAAACGTCACGCGCTGATCGAGAAGAAGTTCGGATGCAAGTTGCCTCAGGCGTTTCTCCATGGGACCGTCACCAATGAGCGTCAGCCGCACACCGGGCACCTTCGCAATGGCACGGAGGAGGAGAGGCAGATTCTTGAACCCCACAAAACGTCCGAGGAAGAGGAGCCGGAACGGCTCGTGTTTCCTATGGAGATGGGTGCTCCCTTGGGGGAGAGCATTTTCAAGGACGGAATGAGGAGGAAGAACCTTGTATACTCCTTCGTAAATCTCCTGCTGGAAGCGTGTGGAAAAAATGACGTAGTGGAACTGCTTCAGAAGACGCTGCATGATGCTGCGGAGCCACGGCCGGGATGCGTACCACGCCTTCAGTCCCAGCTGTCCCCCTCTGCCCGTATACCGTTCCCAGCAGAAGTCTCCGCCCAAACGGAGAATGCGCTTCGGTCCTTTGACACGTGAGAGGAAGAGCGGCACCCCAGCACTCACGGAAGAGAATGCATAGATGATATCGGCATCTGCCGCATGAGCCCTGAGTACCCGGGCATACCGCAACCAGCGCAGGAAAGGCACCCACTTTGGCACACAGAATACGGGCCAGGAACTGTGGGCACCTATACGATCAGCTCTCCCATAGGTGATGACTACCGTCTCCGTGCCCCGCCGCGTCAGCTCTTCCGCAAGGGCACGTACGTAGGTTGCCGGACCGCCGATGTCCGGCGGGTAAATACCTGTGGCAAGTACTACCTTCATACTATCATGCGTAAGAATGGATCAAAGATACCTGCTCGCCCACCGAAGCTCGACACTGAGCTCGCTGAAGTGGAGAGCGAAGGTGGGTGGCAAGAACAACTTTCATGAAAAAAAATGAATGGCCGGAGAATTCTTACACCTTTTCCTCTCCTCGCACAGAAATTCGGTTGTTTTGGCATTGCAGGAATATGCTGGAAATTGCATAAAATAATATAATATGTTATAATATAACTGAAGTATGCTGAAAAAAATATCCACATTCAAGAGGAGACACAAGGTCGCATTTGCCATCGTCATCGGCTTTGCAGTCGTCGCCTACTGGCGCGGTGCATGGGGCATCATGGATGTCTTTCTCTTTCCGAATAACTACGGCCTAAGCTGCATTGTCTCGCTCGCGCTGGGCATGGGCTTACTCGCCGCCACTCACTACATCGTCGAGGAAATGATGTGACGAAATAGGAATTAGAAAACAGAAGCCAGAAGTCAGTTACTGCTTACTGCCTTCTGATTACTTCTCCGAATACCACTCGATCGTCCGCCGCACTCCCTCCGCAAAGGACACGGTGGGTTTCCAACCGAGTGCACGGACAGAGGAGGAATCTAAGCTGTATCGCCAGTCGTGCCCCGGCCGGTCCGGGACGAATTGAATGAGATCGTGGGATTTGCCCATGGCATCGAGCACAGTATGCGCAACGTTGATATTCTCCTGCTCCTCACCCGCCGAGATGAGGTAGATCTCACCATCCCTCCCCTTCTCCAGTACGGCTTCAATGGCATCGGTGTGATCGGTCACGTAGAGCCAGTCACGCTTCTGCTTTCCCTTCCCATAGATGGGAATCTTCTCCCCTTTCATGGCACGGGTGATGATGACCGGCAGCAGCTTGCTCCTGTCCTGATGCGGCCCGTAGTTATTGGTGCACCGGGTGATGCGCACGCGGATGCCATGCGTTCTCGCCGCAGCAAGGAGCAGGAGATCCCCGGAAGCCTTGCTCGCAGAGTACGGGTTGCTGGGATTGAGAGGAGAACGGGGTTTGAATGCAGGATCACTGTCGGCAAGATCTCCGTATACCTCATCGGTGGAGACGTGCAGCAGCAGTACATCCGGGCGTTTCCTGCAGACTTCGATGAGCGACTGCACTCCGCCGATATTGGTATGGATGAACGGGGTGACATCTTTGATGCTGCGGTCCACATGCGTCTCGGCCGCAAAATTCACAATTGCATGCACGTTGTGCTTTTTCACCAGCTTCTCCACAAGCTTCTGATTGGCTATGTCCCCTTTCACAAACGTGATGCGATCCGCAGCAGAATCGAGGAGAGATTTATCCGCTGCGTACGTGAGGCTGTCGAGAACCACGATGGCATCCTCCGGCGCCCGCTCCGTATGGCGGAGGACGTAGTGAGAACCAATGAAACCGGCGGCGCCTGTGACGAGGAGATTCATCAGAAGAATGATAGCAGCTGTATCCGCGAAGAGAACGTGGCAAAAGGGGTTTTTACGGCGTACACTACAGCCCTCAATTTCCTTGCCAAAAGTATTTTTATCACCTAAAATATGGCACTTGTCAATTCCCCGGGAACTATGAAAGGCGTGCTCATCTGCGGCGGTTCAGGCACAAGACTCCGTCCCCTCACGGAGGTGACGAACAAGAGCCTGCTCCCCGTCTACGACAAACCGCTGGTGCTCTACCCGCTCCAGACCCTCATCGATGCCGGGATCAAGGACATCATTGTCATTACAGGCACGGAGCACATTGAGCAGATGGCAAGCTTCCTCGGGAGCGGAACGAGATTCCACTGCCGCTTCTCCTACCGCGTGCAGGATGAGCCGAGGGGCATAGCCCAGGCGCTCGGCATGGCCGAGGAATTTGTGGATGGCGATAACGTCTGTGCCATTCTCGGCGATAACATTTACTTCGATCACCTTGGAAAGCAGCTACAAAACTTTAAGAAAGGCGGCCACATTTTCCTCAAAGAGGTACAGGACCCTGAACGCTTCGGTGTTGCGGAGCTGAAGGGAAACCGCGTGGTTTCCGTAGAGGAAAAACCCCTCAAGCCCAAGAGCAACCTCGCGCAGACCGGATGCTACGTGTACGACTCCCGCTGTTTCGAAGTCATCCGCAATCTTCAGCCTTCAGAGAGAGGTGAATTGGAAATCACAGACGTGACCAAGTGGTACATGGAACAAAACGAACTCACCGCAACCATCCTGCAGGACCAGTGGATAGACGCCGGCACGTTCGAGAGTCTGCACCGGGCTACCGTAGAAGTGCGCGCACGCAGGAAAGGTGCTGCAGAGAAGGCAAGGAATGCTGGAGTGCAAATGATGGAAAAGGCGGTAAACGGTAAACGGTAAACGGCTAGTAACAGTAAGCATCCTTTGTTTTTTGTACCCTGCTTTCCGCTGACCGCTAATCGCTGACCGCTTCATAGACCACCGCATACTTCTCCGCAATCTGCGACCAGTCGTAGTGTGCCGCGTGCTGCAGCCCTGCGGAGCCGAGCGCACTGCGCAGCACATCATCACTCAGAAGTTTTTCTATAGCATGCGCAGCCTGTGCGACGTTATCCGGTTCCACGAGTACGCCGTTCTTCCCGTCTTCCACAATGTCCGGAATGCCGCCCACGCGCGTGCCGATGACTGCGCACTCCGCAGCCTGCGCTTCCAGGAAGACGTTGCCCAGCGCCTCGCTGCGGGAGAGTCCACAGAACACCTGCGCCTCCGCAAACTCCTGGTACACATCCGGGAGCGGCACATACCCGAGGAACGTGGTGCGGTCTGCAATTCCAAGCTCATCGGCAAACTTCTCATATGACTTCTTCTGCGAACCACTGCCCACGAGATGGAGATGCGCGCCGGGATGCCTGACCTGCGCAAATGCACAGAGAAGCGTGTCGATACCCTTCATTTTCTCCTGTCTTCCCACGAAGAGGACACGGCCCGGCACCTTGGCTGCGCGGGGGATGTCCTGGAGCTTCAGGCCATTGGGAATGAGAGCAATGTCTCCACGCCCGAATCTCTTTGCACGTTCCACGAGAGCGGAACTGATAGCCGTCACGGCATCTGCAGAACAGTGCATCATCTGCACGAGGAGCTGCGTATTCGTACTCTGGCACGTGAGTACACGCTTGGCTCGCGGTGCCGTGAAACGACAAAACACGAGCGCGAGTCCCGCGTAGGATTCCAGTACGGCATGGATGATGTGCGGATGCTGTCTCGCTGCGGCAATAGATGCGAGGAATGGGAACAGCCATTTATCAAATTTGCACCCGCACCCCAAACGGAGAACGGGAATACCGCTCTCCAGCGCTCCTCTCCTTGGAAGATTTCTACTCATCCTCGCAGTGATGAGTACGAAGTCAAAGCGATCTTTCAAAACAGAAGGTACTTCCTCGCTGCACGCTTCCGCCCCGCTTCGGAGCGGGGTCGCGAACGCCGAGAGAATGACGATGCGTTTCTTCATAGTGCCAGAAAATCCTGGAAGAACTGGCCGTACTGCTTTCCAATGGCATCCCAGGAAAAGTACTCCTCTATACGTGCACGTGCTGCCTTCCCGAGGGAACGGCATTTGGCAGGATCATCGAGAAGACGGCGGACATGGGAGCGCAGAGCCTCCCTGTCCCCTGGGGGGAAGAGGAAACCCGCTACGCCATTCTGGATGAGGAAACGGTTCCCTCCCACATCGCTCGCGATGCAGGCGCAGCTGCTGCTCATGGCTTCCATGAGTGCATTGCTTAAGCCCTCACTGTAACTCGGGAGTACGAAGATCTCTGTGGTAGAAAGCACCGCAGGAATGTCTGCACGTAACCCTGTGAAGGAAACATCGCCACCGTACCGGGCAACAAGCGAATGCCCCTTCTTATGCCAACCGACCACCTGCACTTTGAGATGGGGATAGTCCTTTTTCAGAGGAACAACCGCCGCAAGAAAATCATCGACTCCCTTCACGGATTCCAGGCGACCGATGTACGTGACGATGGCCCCCTCCCGATGTGCATGATCATGATGAAACGGCACAGGATCGATACCCGTCGGGATGACATGAGTCTTGCGTGCAATGCCGAGCAGACGGAGGAGCCTCAGCGGCTGCGGATGGAATGTGATGACCTGCGATGCGAAGAGGAGGAGGAGCCAGCCAAGCGTCCAGGCATAGAGAGCGCTGCACACACGTGGGAACCACCCCCTCGGCCACCAGGTCATGCCGACGAATGCGTCCGTTGCGAGGAGCACTTTCCTGCCTGTGAGACGGAGAGGGATAATAGAGAGGGAAGACCAGAAGAGAAGCTTGTTCACAACGATGATGTCCGGGTTTTCTTTCTTCACAAGACGCCGCACATATCCCGCAAACCCCAGGGCGATGCCGTAGTTCCAGGGATCGGGCAGAAAGAAATCCTTCCGGTAGTGGACCGTGAGCGTGTCTGAAATCCGCTCCACCTTCGTCTGCGGCCCCATGCACACGGCGGTGACACTGTAGCCAAGGCGCTGCCAGAGATCCGCGAGCTTCACTGAGCTCACCATCCAGCGGTGCTCTTCTTTCCAGTACGGTGATAGCAGGAGAATCTTCCCCATAGAAACAATAGATGAGTCAGACAAGGCTGACATATTAACGCTTATCGTCCTCCTCTTCGACAGATAGCCCTTTCTTCTGGAGAGCGATCTTGCGAATAAGGCGTGTCTGACGCTGTTCCAGTTCCTCCAGCCGTATGACGAGGTAGAAAACGATGAAGAAGAGGATACCAAGGAATGTCACGAGCACGGCGTTCTCCCTGTTCTTAATGCCCGTCACCATCGTGAGGTACGTGATGGAATCCGGCTCAATGGCAATGTACGCAATCGCAGACCAGAACGCCGTCCACAGAATCGCCTCCCACACCGTTTTCTTCTGCTTGAACACAAGATTCCATGCGTACACAATCGCAACAAATGAGACAAGGGGCGCAATGATTTGGTATGCAGTGAGGTGCATGGGACCGATTGTATCCCGGGAAGGGGGAATGCACCACCCTATTGGCCCGGACGGGCCAACCCTACCGCAGGAAAGACCGCAGTAATATTTTCAGTGCCGTCTTCACGCCGGAGGCAAAGGACTGGCCTTTCGCCATCGTGTACTCCGAATAGATGACCTTCGTAGGGATCTCCTTCATACGCCAGTGCCGCTGCACGGATTCCCGGACAATCTCGGTACAGAATTCATACCTGCTCATGCGGATATCGATCTCGCGCACGGCCCTCGGCCCGAATACCTTAAACCCGCACTGGCTGTCGGAAACCCATTTCCCTGTGACGGCAAACGTGAGAATGTTCCCGATGCCATTGAACACACGGCGGATGAAAGGGATGCGGTTGCGTACGCCAAAGCGATTGGCAAAAACAATATCTGCTTTGCCATCGAGCACCGGCTGGAGCATGGCGGGAATATCGTGCGGATCGTGCTGCCCGTCCGCATCGAGCGTAATGACAATGTCGGCTCCCATCGCACGCGCCGCCTCAATGCCCGTCATTGTTGCCGCACCGGCACCACAATTATCCACATGTTGAATAACGAGCGCTCCCGCTTTCTCCGCCACCGCAGGCGTACCGTCTTTTGATCCATCCGCCACCACAATCACCGTATCGACGTACTCCATTGCGGAAGTAATGACATGTGCCACTCTCGTCTCCTCATTGTACGCGGGGATGACAGCGACGATACGACGTTTCTCGCTCATAGGATTATGGGATGAGGATAAAGGATACCCCCGCTCCCGGATCATTCAGAACAATCTGCATACCACTCTCGGGATTGTTGAGGTAGTTCACAAAATCACTCACCTTCTTGTGGAGTGTCCCCTGCGGATTCCGCTCAATCGTCGCCGTGTTCGTATCGAAGATAATGCTATTGAATCCGAGTGATTTGAGCCTCGCCGTGGTGAGCTTGGGATCCCGCTCCTGGTAGATGCAGTTAAAGAGGTCCAGCTGGTGGTCAGCCGCTCCTATGATCTCCAGATTGCGCGGGATGAAGTACGGAATGAATGTCCCGACACGGTAGAGGTACGGGCGATCAGATACTTTCTCGTACCGATCCAGAACAATATCGGCAATGTCATCGTAGTGCGGAATGGTGCGTTCGCGGAGCGTTTCGTACGAGACCTTGCCCATGGGGTACTCAAAGAGGTTCTTCTGCATGTCGTACTGCCAGAAGCGATTGTTGAAGACGATGAGAAGCCAGAAGCAGAGGAGCACACTCATCACGCTGCGGCTTGGGAGATCGGGCGCTTTGATGAATAGCACTTCAAGGCCGATCACCAGACCGAGGAATGTGCCAATGCCGTACCAAGGGATGCCGCGCGCCAGGAACGTCCACTGCAGCAACATGAAGAGCGTGCCCGCAAAGAGCCAGCGGACCCACCTGTTCTCCTTGCGCCAGAAGAACGGGAGGAGAAGGAGGAGCGGGAAGAGCAGGAGTCCCGGCATCGTCGTGACGTAGTACCCTGCACTGTCGAGATTCATCACCAAACGCCACGGCAGCTTGAGGTAGTGCCCCCACCCCTGACGGAACCCCCAGTACCGGCCAAGTTCTTCCTTGTCGCCTGTGGGAGTACAGGCAGGATCACTGAGATCTACTTTCAGATCCTCGGGCAGACTCCGCACTTCACGGTGGCCCTCTGCACTCGCGGAACCTGAAATGTCCATGAGCGGCGTGAGGTAGTTGGGTGCGCCGAGTTCCATGCGGGGAATGATGTTCCCCATGAGGAAATTGTTATGCACAATCCACGGTGCAATGGAGAGAGCCATGGCAGCCATGAGGACGCCGATGGACTTCAGGGCAAGCGGAATATTCTCTTTCCGTTTCACAATTCCAAACCCGATCATTGAAATACCAAGGATCAACGCGACGAGAACAAACGCATTCTGCGAGATGAGATCCGGATTCCCGGAAATACGTTCGAGAATTTCATGAACGCCAAGGAGCCCTCTCTTGCCGAACACAGCGATGACAAGAAGCACCGATCCTATGAACGCGTACCAGTGGAACAACGCACCCATGAGCACGGCACCGGCCGCTGTAATGACCATGATGGTTGTCGGCTTGGTTGCAAACGCAAAACCGAAAAACACACCGCACAGAACCAGCCAGCGGAACGTACGCACTGGTGCGGATTCTTCCGATTCTTCCTTAGGGAAGAGGAAAAGAAACAGAGCAAGCATACCCAGCGCCCCCCACATGAAGACGGCGTTATCGATCTTCATGTCCGCGAAAGAGAAATGACCCACCATGGGCAGCGTGTAGTAGAGCACTGCGGCAAGGATGCCCCGCCCGCGGCCAAGGAACGCCGTCCCAAAGGCAACGACAGTGAGAACTGCAAGGAGACCGGCCATCCAGTTGATGAGCATGGATGCCGTAGCACCGAAGACGCTGCTGTACCCGAAGAGGAGGAACCCGAGTGAGGAGAGGTACTCCCACACGAACGGTGCCATGGAGAAGATGAACTTCCCGTAGCTCACCATGAGCCTCGGCCGGTTGATGTAGCTCCCGAGATCATCCCACCCGATGGGGAACGGTCGTACGACATTGAGGAAATTGAGCGCGAGGTAGCTCACGAGCAACCACACGAAGAAGACAGAGGCACTATGCCACGGCTGGCAGACCGGAACGGACTCCCGGAAGAATGCACGCACCCAAAAAAGCACATGGCGGTAGCAAAGGATCGGCAGCGCGACAATGAGTACCCAACCGGCTGTCGCAGTGAGTATGCCCATGACCGCAAGTGTCCAGAGGAGTACAACCCACGCACATGCCCCAAGGGCCATGCTCAGCACACTCTCCACAAAAAGGCTCTCGTGCCGGAGCTTGAGCAGCGTGAAGAGGAAGTGCCCGAGCACGAGGAGTTCGAAGAGGACGAGAGAAATAAAGAGCACCTGCAGGAGAACCTTCGAGATGAATGAACCGTAGATGCAGCGGGGTGAAATGAGGTACTGCTTTGCAGCAGACGTGAACTGGCCGTCCGGCACAAGGCACCCGGCATCCTGCAGCCGCTGGAAGTTTCCCTGCAGGAGTGCCAGAGACTCAGGACCAACATCGCGGTACACCTGAGGACTCGGTTCCACTATCCGCCGCAGCGGCACGGTCTGCATGCCGGACGTTGTGGGGGCTTCCGTGCTTCCGAGGCTGATGGTAGTGAAGATGCCGAAGAGCGCGAGGAGGAAGAACGCCGCCACATACCACGGACGAAGCCGCATCTGCAATGCGAACCGTCCCGTGCGCACGCCCATCCAGAAAAGGAGCGCTGCGTAGATCACTGCGCTGAAAATGCCGTACCACATCAGGGGACGCAGACGCTCAAATGTCCGCCCGACCATGGGGAAGAGGGCAAAGAGCCCGCGGCACGCAAGCTCTTCCGCCTCGCAGAACTGCTTCAGGCGCTCCTGCGCTTCCCCGCTGAGGAGCACGGAACCGTGCACCGGCACACCCAGGTACACAAGCAATGTGTAGATTCCCCACAGGAGGAGACAGACGAAAAGAGTAATGGAGAGTCTCTGAATTGTCTTCTGTTGCATAGGAAAGGGGACGCAGTAAACCTGAGCAAGCCTAGCAGAGAAAAAAACAGAAAACACCTGATACCAGGTTGCAATGGAAAAGCGACTATCCCAGAGAACCAGTTACTTCCTCCTCTTGCCTGCCCGTCCGACCTGTCCCTCGAAACTCGAAGAGCGAAGTGGGAAGCCAGCAGACGGAGGAGAGTGCCCCGTAGTCCGCCCAGAGCGCTACTGCCTAGCATAGTCCACAGGGCGCAGATCAGCCGAAGGGCGGACGAAGGGGTATGTAAAGAGGCATGAGAGGCACCAAACATGCTACCATGGGCCTCTATGGCACTCGATGTCCAGGCGGTGCGGCGGCAATTCTCGGTGTTCGCAGGGAAAGATGCCCCCTTGTATTTCGACAGCGCCGCCACCGCACAAACACCGGACGCGGTCATAGAAGCGATGGACGAGTACTACCGCACCTACTGCGCGAACGTGCATCGCGGTATGCACGCACTGACGGAACGGGCCACGCTCCGCTACGAAGAAGCCCGCAAGACAGTAGGCGCATTCATCAATGCGAAGTATCCCCGCGAGATCGTCTTCACGAAGAACTGCACCGAATCCATCAACCTTGTCGCCCGTGCATGGGGGGAGCAGAACCTCCAGGCAGGAGACACTGTGCTGCTCTCGCCCCTCGAACACCACAGCAATATCGTGCCCTGGCTCCAGCTGAAGGAACGCAGGAACATTGCCGTAGAGTGGATGGAGATGGATGATGCCGGCCGGCTGAAGATGGAGAGCCTCAAAAAAATTCTCGGGAAAGGGAAGGTGAAACTCGTCGCCATCACAGGACAGAGCAATGTGCTTGGGGTACGGCCGGACCTTCAGAAGATCATCCGGATGGCACACGATGCCGGTGCCAGGACACTGGTGGATGCCGCGCAGCTCATCGCCCACCACCCGGTGGACGTGCAGGCACTGGGCTGTGACTTCCTTGCATTCTCCGGCCACAAACTCTACGGACCAACCGGTATTGGCGTGCTCTATGGCAAGCGTGATCTCCTGGAAGAAATGCCTCCTTTCCTCGGAGGCGGCATGATGATTCATGAGGTGAAGACCGACCGGTTCTCCCCGGGAGAACCTCCCCAGAAATTCGAAGCGGGCACTCCGCCCATTGCGCAGGCAATCGGTCTCGCCGCGGCGATCGAATGGATGAAACAGTTCCCATGGAAGGACATAGAAACATACGAGCGCTCACTGATACAGAAAGCACTGACACTCCTCGGAAAAGTGGAAGGACTCACCATTCTCGGGCCGAAGGATGCCGATGCCGTCTCGTGCTGCATCAGCTTCGTGGCAGACGGCGTGCACCCCCATGACCTCACGGACATTCTGGGGCAGCAGCAGATCGCCCTGCGAGGGGGACACCACTGCACGCAGCCGCTCCACGAAAGGCTCAACGTGCCGGCCACGACACGGCTCTCCATAGGCATGTACAACACAGCCGAAGAGTTGGAGACGTTGAAAGTGGAAATGCAGAAAGCACTGGACCTTTTGCGGTAGCTAGTTAGTTTGTAGGTGGTAGGTGGTAGGTTGTAGCCTCATATTTTGTATTTGTATTTTGGGTATTTGGGATTTCCTACAAGCTACAACCTACAAACTACAAACTACCATCTACAAGCTCACAAGGAGCAAATCATTCCAAATTCCACATCCTTCACTCATAATCCGCACACATGGACCTCTACGCAGAGAACATCCTCGCTCACTACCGGGCTCCGCAGAACAAAGGCGATTTGCAGGAGGCATCCATCACCCATACGGAAGCAAACCATGCCTGTGGCGATGAACTTACTGTGCAGATGAACATTGAAAACGGGCGCATCGCAGAGATCGCATGGCAGGGAGCGGGCTGCGCCATCAGCCAGGCCGGCATGTCCATGCTGAGTGAAGAAGTGAGAGGAATGACTCTGGAAAAAGCAGGCGCACTCGGGCAGAAAGATGTCTACGATCTCCTTGGTATTCCCGTGGGACCGCGCAGATTCAAGTGCGCGCTCCTCTGCCTGCACACGCTGAAGAACACTCTCAACGTGTACCGAAAAATTCCGGTGCAGGGATGGCTGAAGACCGTGGAAATTGATGAAGAATAGTTGGAGGCACCAGTGGAAATGAGTAGACTGCGCAGTGCGTTCTTTCACCAATAAAAAGTCGCGAAGCGGAACCCTTCGACAAGCTCAGGATTTCGCTGGAGCGACTCCGAATAAAGGGAAGGAGAGCCCATGAGAGGAAACCGCAGGTTTCCTTCCATGAAAATATTGCCGCCCTAGCCCTGCCTGCCGACAGGCAGGTCAGGGCCCAGCCCCGCGTCTTTCGACTGCGCTCAGGATGACAGCGGGGCGTGATAAAGAGCACTGCTCGGTTGAGAATCTGTTCATTCCACCATCCCACAGGATAACGCCGCCCTAGCTCAGGGCCCAGCCCCGCGAAGCGGGGCGTGATAAAGAGCACTGCTCGGTTGAGAATCTGTTCATTCCATCATCCCATGAAACAATGCCGCCCTAGCTCAGGGGTAGAGCACCTCCATGGTAAGGAGGGGGTCGCGGGTTCAATTCCCGCGGGCGGCTCCATTTGTCTTCGTCTTACAACAATCGGCTACACCATGATGGATGCGGCCACAACTTCACCGTGCAGTGAACCACTCCACCTTCCGTACCTGATCAAGCAGTATTTGCTCAATGACAGCCTGGACCGCACATGAGTCTGCACTGCCAAGCCACTTTGGATCCCCACGATCATTGGTGAGATGAAATATTTTCTCCCAGCTCCTGCGTCGTTCCTGCTCGAGCACATCATGGGCAACATTTCCCGAGAGTTCACGCTGCTCCCATTCCATCTCCTCCTCCTCAGAGGCACCCAGATACTGGCCGGAAAGGATAATATGCCAAAGCTCATGATCGCTTTTGAGAATGGAATCACAGGGAACCTCGCACTCCACAACAACTCCCTGTGCCCCGGATGGATACCTCGTGCACTCGTGGGGATCAGGCTTGGGGGACCTGCGCTTCCAGCGTGGCCATGCCCAAACAGGATACCCGCCTCCGTAGCCGGGGATGCGTTGCCGCATCTGCTCCATGATCCAGTAGTATGCCGGACGATAATCATGGATGACACGACGCCCATCTCCCTTCATAACTCCGTTCTGTTCAAAGTGCTTCCATGCAGCCTCGTCATGGATGGTCCAGATGCGTTCGCACTGCTGCACTGTCATGTTGAGAAGAGAATTGGTTTTAATGTATAAAATTATATTGTTGTTTTGTCAACTATCAAATTCACCTTTCAGGGAACTGCAAGCTCCCCACCTATGAAATCCGTTCAGCCCATAATTCGTATTCAATCCTCTTGACGCTGCATAGGAGCCTAAAGTACAGTCGCAGCCCTGATTCCCTCGTACCCGAGCCCGCCTCGGCGGGTGAGTGGTACGGGGTTCACCCACGAATCAACTATGCCATTGCTCGCGCCATCATCGGAAGACACACGCGTGTACGAAATCACTGTCCTCTACCCTGCAAGCATCAGCCAGAAAGAGGAACAGCAGGTTTTGAAAGAGATAGAGGAACTACTGAAGGAAGCCGATGCGAAACTCATGGAGAAGGACACCTGGGGCAAGCGTGGTCTCGCCTACAACATCGGGGGGCACAGCGAGGGAAATTACGCCGTCTTCTACTACGATATGGACCCGAGCAAGCTCAAGGAAGTGGATGAGGCGCTGCGCATCATTCCCAACGTCCTGCGCCACCTCATTGTGAAACCGCCGAAAGGGTACCAGGTCGTGAAGTTTTCTGAGGAGTACGAGAGGTGGCTCAAGACTCGTGAAACAGATGCAGAGAGGAAGAGGCGCGAGAAAGAGGAAGCCCTGCAGAAGAGAGTAGCGGATAAGGCAAAAAGACAGGTAAAGCGTGCCACAGAACAGAAGAAGGACATAGTGGAGAAGATCACACCCATCGAAGAAGAGAAGCTCACCCAAGAATTGGAAAAGATCATCTCGGATGACGAGATCACTCTCTAACCGCCCCTATGAGCCATCAAAAGCAACAGCGCCGTTCCGATCCCCGCCTCAAGCAGTGCCCCTTCTGTGAGAAGGATGCCCAGTACATCGACTGGAAGGATTACCCCATAATGAAGCCTTTCATCGATTACTTCGGGAATATCCGCCAGCGTTACTACACCGGTGTGTGCCTCAAGCACCAGAAGATGCTGAAGACTGCCGTAGAGCGGGCACGCTTCATGTGCATGCTGGCCTACCGGAAATAATTCGAAATAGTAAATGGAAAATAGAAAATGCATGATAGGCTATCTTAAGCATCCTGCGTAATTTTCATTTCAATTTTTCATTTTCCGTTCTGTATGTCCGGTCACAGTAAATGGCACCCTTCGACTCGTTGCAAAGCCTGCACCACATGCCATCAGAGGGCTCCTCGCTCAGGGCAAGAGCAACAATTACTCCTTATTTCCCAGGTTAAGTATGTCGGGTCATTCTAAATGGCACAGCATTAAGCATAAGAAAGGAGCTGCCGATGCAAAGCGCGGCAAAATCTTCACGCGCCATGCCAAGCTGATTGAAATTGCTACAAGAGAAGGACGAAGTGGAGACCCAGGCATGAATCCCCGGCTCGCAACCGCCATAGAGAATGCGAAAGCGGACAATGTGCCGAACATAAATATCGACCGCGCAATAAAGAAAGGATCGGGAGAACTCAAGGGGGAAGCAACAGAGGAAGTAGTGTACGAAACCTACGCACCAGGTGGCGCTGCATGCATTATCGAGTGCTTCACAGACAATAAAAAACGCACACTGAGCAATGTGAAGTCTGCCATTGAGAAGAACGGGGGGAAATGGGCAGAGAGCGGTGCAGTGATGTTCATGTTCGACCGGAAAGGCGTGGTGATCGCAAGAGGAAACCTCTCGGAAGCTGCCGAGCTGGCACTCATCGATGCCGGGGCAGAGGATATAGAGAAAACGGGAGACATCATCTCGGTGACAACAAGCGCAGCCAGATGGAACAAGGCGCGGGACGTGCTCAAGGAGAACGGATGTGAGATTCGGGAGGCAGGTTTGAAGTACGTTGCCAAGCAGGAAGTGCCTGTCACAGATGCGGCAACGGCGAAGAAACTGATGGATTTTATTGAGGTCGTGGAGGAAGACGACGATGTGTCTGAAGTGCATACCAATGCAAACATAGCGGACGAGGTGGCTGCAGCCCTTGGCTGAAAGCTCATGCTCAACTTGTCCTGTTGTCCTGTACTTCTGCAAATGAAACAAACGCGCGAAGGCGGGCTACGCCCGCCTGGAGCGCAACCTCTGAGGGAAAAGGGTGTCCGTGAGGGGAAAACCGAAGGTTTGCCCTTCACGATTCACCGCACCTCAAATGGCCCGACACTATCCCATTCTTTCACCGTACCGTCCCTGCCCTGGGAGAAGAGCCGGATGGTGAAGAAACCCGTACTCCGCGCTTTCCAGGGGCGGGAGAACGTCCCCACGCCCTCGTCGATATCAAGGAGCTCCTCTTCGTTGGCTCCCCCCGCATTGACCACTGCAAGCCTGAGATTAGGAGGATCAAGCTCTTCCACGGGAGGTGTCTGCACCCGCAGATCAATGATATCGCCAAACTGCACAAGCGTGAGCGACTTGGGAGGAGAGAGGAGCACAGGTTCTGCCACGCTCACTCCCTGCGAGGTACCGGTGCCGCTGCGCGGAGGAGTGGGGCGCACGCTGGACCGACCGTCGCCGAAGCGGAACTGCACGGAATCGCTCGCCTCATTGAAGTACTCATCCGTGAGTGTGATGCGCAGTGTGTGCACGCCGGCCTCCTTCACAGTCCGCGGCACGCGCACTGCAGCCTTAAGAAACGGCTCCGCCGTCTCCACCCTCAGCCGCTTGTCATCCACCTGGTAGACAACCTCACGGATAGAGGAGCCCACTTCATACTTCACCTGTGGCTTAAAGGAAGGATACGCAACCGTTTCCCCGTTGGAAGGAGCGATAATGTTCAGCTCCGGCTTTTGCAGGCGCCCGGGCGTAAGTGAGATGTCACATTCCTCTGTCGGGGCAACGGGAAGAGGGATGATCGCTCCGGAGTGGTCCGGCGTGGCGTACCACAACTCCATCTGCTTCTTCACCCAATCCTGCACACCTCTCTCCCAATCGGGCCAGCGCTGCGGAAGCAGACTGGTGGCAATGAGAAAGCTCCCGCTCTCCTGCGCCTCCTTGGGGCAACTCTCGGAAGCGAGCAGCCGCGTGACCTTATCGATCACGAGCTGCTTGCAGGCGGGATCTGTCTGCGTGGGAGCGGACTCCCGCAAGAAGACATCGGAACGTCGCATATGGACCGGCGTACACTCCGCGGGGAGCTGACCGGAAAGCATGGAAATCTGTGTCCGGACAATGCCATCAGGGACGGCAAAGGCTTCCTTGGGAGACTCGACGAGACGCTGCGCCCGGCTCATGTAGTTCCGCCAGAGGGGACTCCCCGTGTTGAGGCCGTCACCCTTCTCGTAGAGCGCAGAGCCGTCTGCATTGCCCGCCCACACGCCGGTGAGGAGATTCGGCGTGTACCCGATGACCCACGCGTTGTCCGGCTTGAGCAGCTTGCACTTGTCGTTCTCCTCGTCCCGCTCGACGCACTTGCTGCTCGTACCCGTTTTCGCCGCGGTCTGGAAACCCGGTACGGTGAGCTGTGTCCGCCAGAATTCCCCCGGCCGGGCCTGCTCATCGCTGAGGATGGAAGTGATCTGGTACGCAATGCGTGGATCGAGCACCTCCTTGCGTTCCACGGGAGACTCATAGAGGAGGTTGCCGTGCTTATCCAGAATGCGGTGTATGGACACGATGGGTACGTACACTCCCCCACCTCCGATGGTGGAGTATGCCTGCACCATTTCGATGAGCGGTGTCTCTGCGGCACCGAGGGCGAGCGGCCAGCCGTACTCAAACCCTTCGGGGCGCTGGTCGGCGATTTCCTGACGCTTCCGGTGCGGAGTAGGTGCACCGAGATTCGTGACGAGCGCGAGGATGGAATCTTCCCCTCCCGCGAGGAAGAACGCTTTCGCCGCCGGGATGTTACGGGAAGCTCCGAGGGCATTGCGGATGGTGAGCGGCCCCATGAAACCCCCATCGAAGTTCCGCGGCTCATCTTCCCCGATCTTCGTCGGAACGTCATAGAGTACCGTCGCCGGGTTGTACCCATGCTGAAACGCCGCGGCATAGACGAACGGCTTGAAGCTGGAACCCGGCTGGCGGGGAGATTGGACCATATCAATTTTCCCCCCGTGTTCCGTATCGGTGTAATCCATATTCCCCACGTACGCGAGTACTTCCCGCGTATCGAGATCGACGGAGAGAAGTGCAATATTCTGTGCACCGAAGCGATTGAGGATATCCTCCCTGTAAAACGCTACCGATTCCTCTGCGATTTTCTGCATCTCCCAGTTGAGCGTCGTCTCTATGCGCAGGCCACCCCGCTCAAGAAGACCCTCCTCCGTGGTTCCTGTGAAGAGCTTCTCCACCTGATCCCGCACCCAGAGCACAAAATGCGGCGCACGGATGTTCTCGCGTGAAGGTTTGAAAGTCATGTGCTCCAGTTCCGCAAGGGCAGCAAGGCGCTCCTGCTCCGTAATGAGCTTCTGGTCTTCCATGTTCCGCAGCACCTGATCCGTGCGGCCGCCGACGTAGAGCACGGTAGAACCGGTACCGACCGCTGCCCCGAGGAGACCGATGGTCACATCTTCTTCGCGGAGCTGATTGGCGCGGGTGACGCGTTCCGCCCGGATGTCCTCCTGCGCTTCTTCACTCACTTTTGTAAAAAGATGCTCGCCATAGGGGCTGTAGTACGAAGGACGCTGCGGGAGTGAGGCAAGCACAGCAGACTGTGCAAGTGTGAGACCCTCGGCAGGTACACCGAAGTACGTCTGGCTCGCCTGTTCGACACCGTAGGCATTGCGCCCGAAGGGAATCCAGTTGAGGTAGAGCTCCAGCAGATCACTCTTACTGAACCTGTGCTCCATCTGGCACCCGAGCATCAGTTCTTTGAGCTTGCGGTTGTAAATGTTGTCCTGCGTGAGATCCAGCGCATTGCGGGCAAGCTGGCGCGTGAGCGTGGAACCCCCTCCTGCGTGGCCAAACCGTAAGACCACACGCGCGATGGCACGCACGTCCAGGCACCCCCGCTCGTAGAAACGCTCATCTTCTATGGCAACCATCGCCTTCTCGAGTGTATCCGGTATGCGGTCTGCCGGAATGTACGTGCGATCTTGTTCGACAAAGAGCCTGTAGAGCTCCACTCCGTTCCGGTCAACAATCACCGTGCTCTGCGAAGCAAGCAGGCTTCGGGGGTCACTGATGTCCGGCAGCGTGAACCAGAGGAACACGACGTAGAGAAGCACAACGACGAAAAAGATCCCTCCCCCCTTGAGGAGAAGGACTTTCCGTCCATGCGGCTGGCCGGACCGCTTGTGCACCAGAGCAACACAAAATCGGCCAACGGAGCGAGGAAAGGCGGACAGCCGGGCAAGAGCGGAATGCTCCGCAGCGGATGAGAAAACACAGGTTTTTCTCCTGCCCTTCCAAAGAACATTTCTCAGGCCCTTTCGCCGTGAAGAACCATACAACCTGCGCTGATGGAACGAAGAAGCCATAGGAGAGGACGAGTCTACGGAGGAAAGAGGGGAACTGCAACGTGCATCTGTTGCGGTTCTGTGCTATACTAATGCGATGTACTACCGATTGTGTACTGCAATCCTCGTGTGGCTTTTTCCCCCCCACGCCCATGCGGGGGTACTCCACACAGGAACCTTTGGAATAGAGCAGAGCTCAGGTGCTCTTACCATTCCTGTGATCGTAAACAATGTCGTCTCTGTGGCGGTAAACTCCATCGGGTACCTCTGCACCGCCGTGTTCATTGCAGGTGCGGTCCTCTTTGCGGCCTCCGCCGGGGATGAGCAGCGGAAATCCCTCGGGAAGGATCTGATGATTGGTGCGGTCATTGGCATTGCCATTGTTGCTGGTGCACGAGGCATACTCAATCTCGTGTACTTCTTCATGTACGCACCGTGAAGCTCTCTGACATTACCATCAGGATCTCTCTTTGATGCGCATGCGACGGAGCAAGCGGAATCCACCGGAGCCCCGCACCTCCGCAAATGTGCGGGGCGAAGGCGGATGAGTAGGAGGGATGCATTGCGCATATGAAAGTCCACAAAAAATACATGGACTTTTTCTGTACGCACGAGGAAAGAGCCACCTAGAATGAGAGACACATGGACAGCCGACCCCCTGCACTGAATGTCGTTGAGCGTCTGGAAACAGCAGAACAGCTGAAGCTGACAGGAGAATATGCGCAGGCACTCGCTATTTTGGAGCAGCTCCTCGTGGAGGACCCGGAGAATGTCTCTGCCCTCGAAGAGGTTGCGGACAATGAGCTGAGGCTCGAACATTTCCAGCGCGCAGAAGCAGCCGCACAGCAGGCAATTGTTCTCGATGCGCAGAGCTACACAGGGCACTACATCCTCGGCTTCCTCCGATCGCAGGAAGAGCAGTGGGGAAAGGCGCTCACACACCTCCAGGAAGCCAATAAATTGAAACCGAACAATGCAGAGATCCTGCGCTGCCTCGGCTGGGCACTGTTCCACGGCGGCAAACGAGCACAGGGCATTGTTACTTTGGAACGTTCAGTGAATCTGGACCACACAAATCCCCTGGCACTCTGTGATTTGGGAATAGCGTATCTCCAAGTGCGCAACATCGTGAAGGCAAAATCCCTTTTCCAGCGTACACTGGACCTAGATCCGGAGAACGAACGGGCAAGGGAGTGCGTGCAAGCTGTACAGCGTCTCGAAGAGAGCATGCACAAAACGCGGGCACAGAGTATGTAGGTGAGACTGGGGTGCCCGAAGGAAAAACATGCCACACCACTTGAAGAAAGCGACGTGCTATACTGCTTCCAATGTTGCAACTGGACCCGGATACATCGGTGATCGTGAAGCGCGGCATACGGCGGGGCGTGATGACGCTCTTCCGCGAGAGAGAGTGGGGCACGGCTCTGGGCGCCCTCTTTGGGGTGTTTCTCCTCGTGCAGCTCCTGCTCATCATCCTGGTAGGGGCACAGGGAGTACAATCACTCCTGCGAACACGTACCGATATACGGCTGGAAATACGCGAGGAAGCGCAGGACCAGGACATCCACAATTTCTTCGCAGTCCTCCAGCAGCAGGATTTCCTGGAGGACGCAGCATACATCACAAAAGAGCAGGCATACGAACGGGCACGCACCCATGACCCCGAATTGATTACATTCCTCGAGCAATTCCACATGGGGAACCCGTTCCCGGACACGATCGGCGTGACACTGCGGTCACTGGATGACTACCCGCGATTCCGGCGCTTCACAGAGCAGAAGGAGTGGCACGGAGTGATCGACCCTGCGTTCCTCTCGGAAGTGACGGACCAGGAGAAGCAGATCTATGAACTCCTCCGCTTCACCAGAGCGGGAAGATCCATCACAACCATCATCCTCTTCGTTGTGGCAACAGTGCTGCTCTTCATTACAACGGAACTCGTGCGCAGGCGCGTGCTCGGGAGGGCGAACGAGGTTCTCGTGGAAAAGCTGGTTGGCTCCTCCCCTCTTGCTATGTTCGTCCCTTTCGCCACCGAAGCCTGCATTCTGCTGTTCTTCGCCATCGGACTCAGTATCTGCACAAGTGTGCTCATCATCATCAGCTTCCCTGCACTTGTCCCCGCACTGAAGGCAGGAGGAATCCTCTCCGCACTCAATGCAGAAATCTCGTCGCTGATCAGCGGAACATTGCCAGCGTACTTCTTTCTGGAAATTCTCCTCGTCCCGGTGATCGCAACTGTCGGCACATGGCTCGGAATGCACCAAGAACTGCAAGCGCGCACCCTCTCCCTGCACACGAACTGATATGGGGCGCTCACTGCAGTACCAGAGCATCGTACTCCGGACACATGACGTGGGAGAGGCAGACCGCTTCTGCATTCTCCTTACAAAAGAGCGCGGCAAATTAGCTGCACGCGCCCGCGGTGTGCGGAAACCGAAGAGCCGCATGGGCGGGAGCCTCCTCGACTTCCAGGAAACAATGGTATGCATTCGTGAAAGCAGGGGGAGCCTCAGTATCAGCAGCGCCAGCTGTACAAAAGACTACTGCGAGACTTTGGCCCTCTCCAATTTCCTCCAGGCATCACAGGCAACTGAGCTGCTGCTTTCCCTCCTGGAAGATGATCACCCGGTGCCGGATATCTTTGCACTCACGCAGGAATTCCTGGATGGGTGTATGACACATGATCAGGTGCACATACTCCCTTTCACCATCAGGCTCCTGCAGCAGCTGGGGGTCTTCCCGCGGCAGGAATCACACGAACTATTCAGCACCCTCTCGGAGGATGAGCGGCAATTCATCCGTACCTGCTCGCAGGATCAATGGTGGATGGCAGCCCTCCCGCCACAGGACATAGACGAGCGGCTCACGCCCCTCTGCAGACGCATCATGGAGGAACAGACGAACCGGCCACTGCGTTCCGGCCCCATTGCGGATGCCATGCTGCAATAATCAATTAAAAATTGAAAATAGAATATGAGGAAAGGATCGTTCTGCGGATGAATACTTCACAGATTTTGAGGGTTGTGTGCTTCATCTTTCATTTTCTCATTTCCAATTTTCCATTTCTTACGATCGCCTTCTCCACCGCTGGAACCAGACCGGACGCCCGGCAGGTTCTTCTTTCTTCTCCTCCACCACTGGCGGAGCTTCTTCCTCGACCGGAGGATTGAGCTCTTCTGCCGTCACACCGATCTGCGTGTAGAGCGGACGCGCCTCGTAGAGGGAGTAGACCATCTCCTGTTTTTCTCCTCCCCCTTCCCCGCGCACTATCCGCAGCCATCCCGCTCTTGATCCCGGCACACGCTCGCCAACTTTTCTGGAAGTACCCGGAGGGATATCTGTGGTGTACTCAACGCGGTCACCCGGCACCGACGTCTGCCCCCAGACATACGGGCCCATAAGCTCCGTCTGCCGCCCGTCGCGGGTACCGAAGTAAATGAAGTACGCTCGTCCGTCTTCGTAGTGCGTCTGAATGAGGAGATCTCCCGGGCTGTCATTGAGAAACTGCATGTCCTTGTACGGAGGATAGATGGTGGCGTCGGTCCCCTGCGGGAAGTAGTACCGCACGCTGTAGCTGTGATTGATGCGCTGCTGAATGGGAAAACCGTATTCCCACACGCCGCGGTACGCAGTGGTACTCACCTGGCACAATCCGCCTCCGTAGTCCGGGAGCGTTTTGTCCCCCTTAATAACAAGCTCCTGCTTGTATCCCGTCGAGGGGCCCACCGGACCGAGCACTTCATTGAAAGAGAAGGTAGTGCCCTGCGGGATGATGTGCCCGTTGAAACGGCTTAAGCCCGTTGCAATATTGTGCTGGCGGGCAAGCGGAGAACCACGGTAATCGGACTCACCTACCGCCACCACTTCCAGAATGCCTCCGTCCTGAAGATCTGCATCGAGCACATCTACCTTCGGTTGCAGTACCGAAACCGGAAGGGAAATATCCGTAATGCCGCGCGTGAGCGCCTCCACCGTGAGCTGTGCTGCTTCCGAAAGATTCACTCTCCTTCCAGGTAACCCAACGCCATCGAAGACCACTTGCTCTTCTTCACGCCGGATGGCCACCGACCGGGACTCACGATCGAACTGCCTCGCAATCTGCATATCGAGCGCGGCACGGATGGCACCCCTGTCCCAGGCAAACTGGCTGTTGCGGACCACACCCTCAGGGAACGGAGGAAGGACATCACCATCAACCCGTAAGGAAGGAGGAAGTTGGAATGGCTGCCCGAAGAGTAACCATTGTTCCTCTGTGGAATGCCAGGCGGGGTAGTCGTCCGGATCGAGTGTGAAAATGAAGTGCTCGTACCGGAATGTAAGAGGAGCATACGCAGCCACCACACGTGCCGGGGAGAAGGCAGTGACACCGAAAAGAGCCAGGGAACCGAGGAGGACACTACGGCTTCTCATAGTCGGGTGACGGATGCTGATCGAGCGCTTTGTTCACCAGTGCATCTGCCCTGTAGTTGTCCTCACGAGGGATATAGGTAAAGACAACGTCTGGAAACTCCGTGGCAAGTTCTAAAATCTCCTCGTGATACGGCCGCAGAGCTTCCATGCGCACCCGATACTCGCCATTGAGTTGCTTCACTATAAGCTCGGAATCGAGATGGCAAATGATATGGTTTGGATGGTAGCGCTTGGCAATTTTGAGGCCCTCAATGAGGGCCCGGTACTCCGCCACATTATTCGTTTCTATCCCAATGCACTCGTAGTGTTCCCGCAGAGTCACCCCACGAGCCGGATCTTCGAGGATACAGCCAATCGCTGCCTGCCCGGGATTGCCGCGGGAACCGCCATCTGTGAAGAGATGCAGCGTGCCCCCCACCGCCTCAGGCTGGGAAGTATCGAGGGGAAGCTCCTGATCCAGCGCAGCGAGGACTATATCCGCAACGAACCGCTCACGGTCGCTCGCCCGCGGGAAGAGTTGTTTGAGCCGGCGCTCGAGAGAAGCGGGGAGACGAACCATAGCCATAGCATAGAGGATGAGCACCGTTTCTGACAGACCACAGCCTTCGGCTGAGCTTGGAGGTTGGAGCTTGTAGTTTGTAGGTTGTAGGGAAGAGCTTTCGTGCTTTGGCCTTGTGATTTCCTACCAGCTACAAACTATAATGCCTTCTTCTTACACGCACACTCGTCACCGGAACAGCATGATCCTTGCTCCTCCGGCAAATCCAACTTAAAGCGGCCGTCGCGCATATCGATTGTTCCTCCTCCCACGCGCTGGAGTGCAAGCGGCGAGGCGAACACACGCACATCCTGGCGGCCCTCACAGGGAAATACCCTGTCAAACTCTCCTGGCTCCTCACAGAATTCCAGACAGAAGCTGCCCTCAGCATCCACAGCGACGCGGAGTGCCAGATGCTTGCGCCCCTCGGCCTCCGCAATGGCAGCAATGCCCTCGGCGGCAGCGGGTGTGATGGTGAGAACCCATTCCCGTTTCGGAGACTCAGCAATGGCAGTATTGATGTCATCAATCAGCTCATCGATCTCTTCACCACCCATATGGTGTGCCTGGCACCCCTCTTCAAGGGTTTCCATGCCACCCAGATCGCAGGCAAAACAATGGAGACCATACTCCTGCATTACATCCGCGGCCTGAGGAAAAAGTGCAAGGAGCTCCTGCACACGCATGTGCTTTGAGACACACAACTCTCCTCCATTCGCTGGTATATTCGGCGGGACTGGCATAGGGTAGACCTGATCGTACTGGGGTTTCCCCCCCTTTCTCAACCATCTCCACACTTTTTTATGTCAAAAGTTATCCGCTTCACCACGCTGCTGCTCCTGCCGGTTATTACGCTTTTGCTCGGCCTCCAAATTGGAGAGAAACTGGAACAGCAGAAGTTGAGTGAAATGAGCGAGCAGCTTGAACTGCTCTACGCAGGACAGGGAGGGAGCGGGCAGACGCTCAGCAATCTGGAGGAAGGCCTGGATTTCGCCCTCCTCGAAGGCATCTGGCGCCTGCTGGAAAAGCACTACATCAAACCGGAGGATCTGAAGGTGCAACCCATGCTCTTCGGTGCGGCAACAGGAATGGTAAGCGCCATCGGGGACCGCTACACCACCTTCATGACCCCGCAGACAAACCAGAATTTTCAGCAGTCGTTACAGGGCACGCTTGAGGGAATAGGCGCGGAATTGATCATGAAAGAAAATAAGGTGGTGGTCGTTGCCCCGTTGAAGGGTTCCCCCGCTATGCAAGCAGGCCTTGCACCTGATGACATCATCACAGCAGTAGACAGCGTGGACATCGCAGAAGAGACACTCTCCCAGGTCGTGCAGCGCATTCGTGGACCTCGCGGAACCAAAGTGGTGCTGACAATCGTACGGGCAAGTGTCCCTGAACCGTTCGATCTCTCTATCGTCCGTGATGTCTTCACAGTGCCAAGCGTGGAAGGAGAGGTGAAAGAGACAGCGAGTGGTGCTATCGGATACATCGCCATCAACCAGTTTGGGGAAGCCACCGCACGTGAATTGGAAACCGTTGAGCGCGGGTTTACTGACCAGAATCTCAAAGGCATCATCATCGACGTGCGTTTCAATGGCGGCGGGTATCTTGAGCGCGCCGTGGAGATAGCGTCGCTCTTCCTCCAGCAGGGAAAAGTTGTCTCTGTGGCACGCCGGGAGGGCGAACCGGAGCACCACTACGTCAATGGCCGACCTCTCGATACCCAAACACCGCTGGTGGTCCTCATTAACGAAGGATCTGCGTCCGCTTCGGAAATCCTTGCAGGCGCCCTTAAGGATGCAAAACGCGCAACGATCATCGGCAGGCAGAGTTTTGGAAAGGGCACCATTCAGGAAGTGTTTGAGCTACCAGGAGGGAGCAGCCTCCGCATCACCACTGCACGGTGGCTCACGCCGAACGGCACAGACCTCAGCAAAGAAGGCATCCTGCCTGACATCGTCGTGGAACGTACAAACGAGCAAATGGAGGCTGGTGAAGACCCTCAGCTGGATGCAGCGATGGGGTGGTTCTTCCGGGGAACAGGTACAACTGAGATTCCCGCTGTGCCTCCTGCAAATTGAACCGTTGAACGAGCTTGCAGCTTTTAGCTCTCAGGAAATCTTCAAACTTAAGTTCTAAATAATTAGAGCTTTCGTGGCTATCCCCTCAGGACTAGTAAGCACCGCGTGTCATGGTGAGCTGTCATCCTGAGCTTGTCGAACCACGTACCATCACGCGGTGCCCTCCTTCGACAAGCTCAGGATGACACCGCTTTGTATATTGTCCTTCAAAGGATAACCACCAAGTTTTTTCTTTAGTCTTCAACCTTAAGACCCTTCCGAAAGCTGACAGCTATAAGTTAATCGTCCGTCTTAGTACTCGAAGAGTTCGTCTGGAAGGAAGAAGCGCCGGATCTCCGCCTCAGCCGTCTTGGCGCTGTCGGAGGCGTGCGCGATATTGCACATTTTGCTCTTGCGCTCTTCTTTGTTCCCCCATTGTTCACGGATGGTACCGGGTGCTGCCTGCAGGCAATCGGTCACCCCAAGCATTTCACGCATCTTGTTGATGATGTCCTTCCCCTCAAGCACCATGGCGATCACGGGAGTGGAGCTCATGAATTCCTCCACCTCAGGGTAGAAAGGCTTGTCGGCAATGTGCGCGTAGTGCTCCGCGAGTATCTTCGGCTCGAGCTGGATCATCTTGCATCCACGAATGAGAAACCCCGCTTCCTCGAAACGGGCAATCACCCTGCCACAGAGCTTTTTATTGATGGCATCAGGCTTGAGGAGGATGAGCGTGCGTTCCATGTAATGCGGGGAGGAGAGCGGCGACATCGTAGGGAAACTTCCCGGAGGCGGCAAACCAGAAAGTCAGAAAAGTGGCTCCGAGGTGTGCAGTGAGTGCACTTGAGAAACCTCGGAGCCTGGCGCTCAGACATGGCGCCGCCCCCCTTTCGGGTCGGCAGGTCTCAAGAGGAACTTGAGACAGTACCGAAAGGTGGGATGGAAAGACTAAAGACGCGCAAATGGTGCGTCAAGAATCCTTGGCAACAATTATGCGAGCGACTCTTCCATCGCCGCTTTGTTGTCCTCCTTCCCTATCACAACCAGCCGGAAGTTCTCCGGTGTGAAGAGTCTCGCAGCAAGCGTATCTACCTGCTTCTTCGTCACCGCATCAAATCTGGCGAGATAGGCATCCGTGTCGAGCACTTCGGGATACAGGAGCTTTTGCTTGCCATAGAAGTGTGCACGCTCCTCACTGTCTTCCAGTGAGAGAGTGAATTTCCCACGCAGGTAATCTTTCGCACGCTGCAGCTCTTCATCACTCACGCCCTTCTCTGCACAGAGGAGATACTCCTGCGTGATGAGCCCAATGGCTTCGTGGAGGCGGGATTGGTCCACACCGGCACGGGTGGAGATATCACCTGCATCCAGGTAGCTGTCGGAGTCTGTAGAGATGTAGTAGCAGATTCCTTTGGCTTCGCGGATGTTGAGGAACATCCGTGAGCTCATATTCCCACCGAGAATGATGGAGAGGAGCTTCTGGGCATAGCGATTTTTATCCAGGGCGCCCACAGCAGGGACGCCAAGCACAAGATGTGATTGCTCCGTCTTCTTGGAGCGTAGGAATACCTTCTCTTTGCCGTAGTGTTCAAAAGGAACGAACGCACGCTCCTTGGAACCGGCCAGCGTCCCAAAGTACTTCTCTCCCAGCGCCACTGCCCTGGCCTGATCAATGTTGCCTGCAAACACCACAGTGCAATTATCCGGTGAGTACAGGCGTTCCTTGTACTGCCGGAAATCTTTCTGCTGCACACTCCGAATGACCTTCTCTTCCCCTATGGTATCCCACCCAAGGGGATGATCTCCAAAGAGAAGTTCCTCGAAATCCCACCCGGCTCTGTACATGGGTGTGTCCTGGTACATGCGCTCTTCTTCTATGATGACCCCCCGTTCTCTCTCGATATCCTCCTGGGGGAAGAGAGCATAGAGCAACATATCGCTCAGCACATCGCACGCAAGCTCTGCATGCTCGGCAGCAACCTTAACGAAGTAACCCGCATACTCTTTGCCTGTGAAGGCATTGCAGTCCCCGCCTTTGCTGTCGATGGCAACACTGACCTCTTTGGTACTGCGGTATTTCCTGCCACCCTTGAAGAACATATGTTCCAGAAAATGGCTGATGCCGCGCTCGTTCCCCTGCTCATAGCGAGACCCCGCACCGACGAATACATGCACCGTGACAGACTCTGTCCCCTCTGCCGGAGCAGTAATGACGGGAAGGCCCGAACGGAGCACATCGATGGAAAACATAACGGGAGGAGAACGGAGATGGCAGCGAGTGTAGAGGAGAGGTACGTGAGACGCCAGCAAGTATGAAGCGTTGAATTACTGTGCTATATCCTTGACCATGAAGCAGCGTTTTCTGTAGCCTCTTGCGGCAATGCAAGGAAAACTCAAATGGCGTCGGCGCCTGCGAAGGCACGGTTTCCGCTCCCGCATGAAGACCGGGGATGGTCGCCGCGTGCTTGCACGCCGCCGCGCGAAGGGGCGGGCACGGCTGACTGTGAAGAAAACTGGAGGGAAATAGAGAATATAGTACATAGCTGCATTAGCTTCATTAGGGATTTGGATTTTGGATCAGATACCTTATTACTTTTCTAATGAAGCTAACGAAGCTATAGACTAAGAAGCTGACAGGCCACATAAGGAACATATTCCACTGCAAAGACCCTGCGTGTAGGATGACAAGGATGACCAGGCATCTGCACCGGCTTGCGGCAGTACTCTTCTACACATTGGGCTTGAGTTTCTTCGGGGCATACCTCCTCCATGCAAACGGGCTCTACGCACCATGGCCGCAGTGGTGGCTGAGCATCGCAGACCTCCCGCTCATCCTCTGCGGCCTGCTCTACGGCGGGAGCAGCCTCTACCTGAGCGTGACAATCCCACAGAAAAAATCACCTATCCTCGCACTGGTCATCATCATCCCGCTCCTCGCACTCTTCACCTTTCTCTTCCTCCTCAATTACTGGGAACTCCTGGGGCTCCCGGGCGGTGCGGCGTAATTACTGTGCTTTCCCGCTCCACTCCTGCTCCCTTACACCCGCTTGTTTATTTGCGATGCGTGCCGCAAGGAACAGATAGTCGCTCAGGCGGTTGAGAAACACGATCACGTGCCCGTTCACCTGCTCACGCTCCGAGAGAGCTACCGCCCAGCGTTCAGCACGGCGGCAGACGGTGCGTGCATGATGGAAGAGCGCTCCTGCCTCCGAGCCCCCCGGAAGAATGAACTTCGAAAGGGGGGGAAGCTGACTCTCCAGTGCCACTCCCCGTTCCTCCAGATGCTGCACTGCCTCCGGCCGGAGACGATCGACATGCGCTGCACTCTGGAATGGCGTGGCAAGATCCGACCCGATGCAAAAGAGGATGTTCTGAATGGAGGAGAGATCATCCGCCACGAGATCCGGAAGCGCCCGCAGGGCAAGGAGCATGCCGAGAATGGCATTGAGCTCATCTACCGTCCCGTATGCATGGAGACGGTCCGAAGCTTTGGAAACCCGCTTACCTCCAAAGAGCCCGGTACTGCCGGAATCACCAGCCCGCGTGGAGAGGGAGGGACGCGCCATGAGACGATTAGCATACACTATTCTCTTTGTCTTTGATGAGAATTGGATTGATTCGTTAGCTCGTTCTCTCGTTGGCTCGTTCAAACGAGAAACGAGCGAACGAGTCAACGAGTAACGATGCTACGCAAACTGCTTCATGACCTTCTCATGCACCTTCTTTGCCTCCTCCTCCTTGAGCGTACGGTCCTGTGCACGGTACGTGCAGCGCAGAGTGAGCTTGTACCTCTGTGCCCCAATCTCGTCTTTCCCGTACAAATCCGCCACCTCGACATTCTCAAGAAGCTCTGATGTTTTGCGGGCTTTCTCCATGGCCTCACCCAGCGCGCGGTTGTGGCTGAACTCCACGGTTTCGTCGTAGACAATGGAAGGGAACTGCGGGAGCGGCACAGCCACCTTCTTCTCCCCTCCCTTCGCAAAAAGTGCCGTGAGATTGATGAGCGCAACCGAGGTGCGCTCGGGGAGGTCGAAACGTTTTGCGATGGCAGGATGCAGTTCGAAGAGAATACCCACTTTCGCGCCTGCAACAGTAATATCCGCGGCACGTCCCGGGTGTGCCGCAGCATGCGGCTCCGAAAGAGCCCGCGAGGAAAGCTCGTACCCAACCGCCGCAAACGCGAGAGAGAGATCCCGCTTGAGCTCCAGGAAGCTGGAACAGTTGAGATCGACGGCATGCCGGTGTGCGCGGAGAACTCCCATGGCGTGGCAGTCATCCCCCTCGCTCCCAAAAATAGCCCCCTGGTGGAACGTCTGGAGCACATCCTCGACATGCTTGATGTTCTGCTCCGCATGATCCAGAAGACGCGGCAGCACGCACGGCTGCATGAGACTCAGCTCCTCGCCGAGGGGATTCTCTATCTCTGCACAGTCCGCAGGATCGATGTTGCATTTGCGCAGCAGATCCGGACCGAGCAGTGAGAGAGGGAGGAACTCCATGTACCACTCCTCCTTCAGGGCACGCCGGAGCTTCTGCAAACGATGGTCACGCGCAGGGAGCATCGTGGAATCAGCCGGCATCACGGATGCAATCCTTCCGTACCCGAACATGCGCCCAATTTCCTCTATGAGATCATGTGCTCCACTGATATCACCCAGCCGGTGCAGGGGGGGCAACACTGTCAGCGCACCATTCTTCTCGGAAACAGAGAATTCCAGATCACGGAGCACTGCTGTCACCTCCTTCGCAGTCAGAGCCGTTCCAAGCGTGGCATTCACACGCTCCACCGGGAGTGTGATGGGCTCCGGCGATCCGTCATCGCCCCAGCTGTCCATGGAAGAAACAATGCGTGCACCAGGGACCAGTTCGAGGAAGAGCTCCAGAGCGCGCAGAAATCCCTGTGAAACAGTCACGTGCGGAATACCCTTCTCGTAGATCGTTGCAGCGTCCGTCCTGTGCCCCGTTGCAATGATGGTGTGGCGGATGGAAACAGGATCGACTGCGGCACTGTGCAGGAAAATCCTCTTCGTCCCCTCCTTTGTGGAACTCCGTAATCCTCCCATGACACCCAGGAGATCGAAGATGCCCTCATCATCACTCAGAACAACGGAGCCATCCGGCAATGTGCGTTCCACCCCATCCAGCGTCACAATCTTCTCCCCTCTCTTGCTCACGCGCATCCGGATATCCCCCTTGAGATCGCCGGCATCGAAACTGTGGAGCGGCATACCGACCTCCATGGTGACGTAGTTCGTGATGTCTACCGGCAGACTGACCGAGCGCCACCCCGTGGCCTCGAGGCGCTTCACCATCCAGTCCGGCGTCTGCCCGATGCCGTCGATTTCAAGAAGACAGGCACAGTACCGCGGGACGAGATGCTTGTCTTCGACGTGGATCTTGAAGGGAAGCGGCTTCTTCGCAAAAGCCGGCGCCTTGTACGCAGGCTTCTTCTTCCACGTCGCTATGCCGGCAGCTGTACATTCGCGGGCAAACCCTACGTGCGAGAAGAGATCGGCCCTGTTCGTCAGGGCATGGTTATCGATATCGAGAACCGTATCAGAGAAACCAAAGTACGTGCGGAGCGGCTGCCCGACACCTGTATCGCCGTCACCGAGATCCATGATCGGCCGCCCCCCGTCCGCCGGGCAGGGAGGATACTGCTCCTCAAGTTCCAATTCTGTCGCAGCGCAGATCATACCTTCGCTCTGCACTCCGCGAATGTTTACTGGTTCCAGTTTGGCCAGCTCTTCCCCATGCCACTTCACCGTCGCGCCAGTGTGCGCAAAAGCAACGCACATGCCCTCCCGAAGATTCGTCCCACCACAAACAACAGACTTTTCACCACAATCTGTACGCACCTTGCACACGAGGAGCCGGTCCGCGTCGGGATGTTTCTTCACGCTCAGCACTTTGCCGACACAGCAGCGATCCAGGAGAGCCCCTTGCCTTTCCACCGCATCTACTTCAGCTGTATGCGCAGTGATGGCATCCGCTATTGCCTGTGGATTTCCCTCCGGGAATGCAACGAAATCAGAGAGCCAATCGAGTGAAAGCTTCATACGGGCCGCAGCATACACGAGTGACAGAAAGCATTGAACGAGAAAATCGCACTTCCACAGCAAACCTGCTATGCTCTGCAGTAACCCTCCCCTCTCCCCCCTATGCTCAGGAAGCGCAAAATTCCTCTTATCCCCACACTTATAGAGACAATCTCCTGGACGGTATGTCTGCTGTTGCTTGTGATCATGCTCACATCTCTCACAGGACTCATTGTGCTGCACATGGAATTCGACAGGGTCGCCATAGGAAGTTCCAACTCTTCCCTCGCTATCATAGCGGCAGCCCTCAGCACCACACTTTGGTGGAAGTGCATGAAGCAGTGCCTCAGCTTCCATTGCGACAAGTAGTAGGGACTTTGCTTTGATCGCTCATGGAGAAATGGTTAACTATCCGCATTGCGGTTGGTTTGCCAACCGTGCAGGTTGGAGGGATGGCCGAGTGGTCTATGGCGCACGCCTGGAAAGCGTGTAACCCCGCAAGGGGTTCCAGGGTTCAAATCCCTGTCCCTCCGCCACAGTTGAATTCGAGATGAGCACGAGTCCGAAGGACGAAGTGCGAATCCGAAGATACTGTGTCCCGTGAGCCGCAGGCGAACGGGACTGCTCAACAGAGAGAACATGCACACGTGCCTCTCCCGCCATGGTTCGACGAGCTCACCACTGAATTCGAGATGAGCACGAGTCCGAAGGACGAAATGCGAATCCGAAGATACTGTGTCCCGTGAGCCGCAGGCGAACGGGACTGCACAACAGAGAGGACATACACACCTTCCTCTGAGCGCAGTACTGTGTAAAGAAGAAAGAAATGGGAACGAGTCCGAAGATACTGTGTCCCGTGAGCCGCAGCGAACGGGACTACACGACAGAGAGGACATGCATATGTACAACTCCCCACCACAGTTGAATTGCAGATGAGCACGAGTCCGAAGGACGAAGTGCGAATCCGAAAATACTGTGTGTTCCGCAACCCACCAGAGTGAACAAGCACAGTACTCTGTAAAGAAGGAAAGTATGGAATATGGAATGATGACGTATGCCAATGCGGATCAAACGGCGTTACAATGCTCCTAGCTGGTTCCGTTTCCCCCGGCAGTGTTCGATGAGTCGGTACCTCGAGGGAACGCTACATTTACGCAACATATTGCGGATGTGATTCTTTACGGTATATATGGAGACGTGGAGCCTGGAAGCAATCTGCTTGTTTGCGAGTCCCGGTTCCTTGAGGAGCAGCGATACGATTTCCAGTTCCCGGGGCGTGAGCACAGGATCTTCACTCGTTGCGGCTTTATTCGCGGCACCATCGAGAGCCCTCCGGTAGATCCCCCTGAGAACTTCGATCGGAATGAACGTATGTCCGGTCCTCAGCATGCGAATGGCCTGGTGCAATTCTCCAAGTCCTACACTGCTTGTTTCTTCCTGAGTAGGAAGACAGCCTTCTGGGGCCAAGGCCAGGCATTCCTCCGACAGTGCGCTTTCGATGGTCGGAGAGAGTAATAAGGCTCTTGTCTGCGCAGAATTTCTCCGTACTTCTGTTGCGATCCTGAGCGTTGTGGGGTGTGCAGTGACGATGATAATCTTCGGCTCCATCCCCACAATGCTGGCTGCAGCATCGTCCGATGCCGGATCCAGTGCGGCGACGGTTCCGTACGTCTTTTTCAAACTCATTGCGAGAGATTCACGGAGCATTCTGGGATCTACAGCGAGCGCGATGCTCGTCTCCTGCATCGCTTCCTCCGAAAGCTCAGGATAAGAAAGTCCTGATTGCATAGGGACGCATTGTAGAGGAAGGCATGGACAGCTCAGCATCTTTACCGCATATTTATGCTGAGGCGAGAGAGGGAAAGCCGCCTCTGCAGCATGGAAACAATTGGCTTTGCCGCCGACACGCTGGTTGCAACATCCCGTTGCCCCAAGCGGTGAAATCCTGGAAAACACGCTACGCCTATGCCCACCGCTCTCATCGTCCACGGCATCTACGGAAACCCGGAAGAGAACTGGTTTCCGTGGCTGAAAGGAGAACTCAAAAAGCTGGGCGTAGAGACCTACGTCCCTTTCTTCCCCACAAAAGAAAACTTAAAACCGGAGGACTGGTGGGAAGCATTTGCCCCGTACGAGAAGTACATCGATTCGGACACGATCCTCATCGGGCACAGCCTCGGCGTCGCCTTCCTCCTCAAGGTGCTGGAGAAGCACACAGTCAGAGCATCGTTCTTTGTTGCAAGCGCCTGGGGAGACATGCCGTACAACAAGTTCCAACCCGTGATGGCCCCCATCGCAGATCAGGTGTTTGACTGGAAACGCATACGGAAACACTGTGCACATTTTGAAGTCTTCCATAGCGATAACGATCCGTACCCACGGCTGGAACGGGGTGAGACACTGGCAAAGAACCTGGGTGCGAAACTCACGGTCATCCAGGGAGCAGGCCACTTCAATAAGGATGCCGGCTACACCACATTCCCGCTCCTTCTGGAAAGAATCATGACAATCTGTCTTCACAATAAAAAATAACACCACAATTACTAGAGAGAAGCACCTCACCGCACTACACTCTGGCGGCTATGGCGCTGTCTTTACCAGATTCTGGGCAGCATCTGGACCCCACAAGTGCGCTCCCTCCCCTCCCACCGGACGTTGATCTGACGTGCGGAGGTCAGCTGCAACCCGGCGGTCACCGCATCAGGGAAATCCTGCATGATGATAGCGACCATCTCCCCCTGTGGCAGTCGGGGAAGATGATCCTCGGAGCCCTCAATAATGCAGGCTATAAGTACCATGAAATGCCCCGCATGTTGTACCGGCTTGCGCGCCTGTACATGCAGGCATCCGTTCCCCACGACACGGAAGTCATCTGTAAGGCAGATGAGTACGCCGAGGAGGTGGTATTGGAATTCATAGGTCGCTTTGTACGCGAAGGGAGCTGCCTCCATGGGCGGGATCACCTTGTGCAGGCCATGGACATGAACCGCCAGGGAAAGAGCGTGCAGTTCTACAGCATGCCGCACCTCTCTGCGATGGACCCCATATTCCTCAAAATACTCCTGCAGAGGGAAGCAGAAGGCACGAACGTCCGTCCACATCAGGAAGCGGCGGAACAGATGTTCAACCAGCTTATCGTACTCATCGGCCATAAAGTGCTGCACAACCGGTTCCGCCGCGCGTTCAGCCAGGCCGTGAACGCCGTCTTCACCGTCCCGCCGAAGTACAGAGCAGACCTGGAACCGGATGTGAAGCAGCTGCTTGCAACGCACTCAGGGAATGTAGGGCACATCGTGGAAGCGCTCCGGTCAGACCCGCGCTGGGCGATGTTCCTGTGCCCGGAGGGCGGATTCACACGGGAGAAACAACTCGGCATCCAGACCATGACCGCACAAGTGTCATCGGACACGTACATCGCCCCCATCTTCGTCGACGAGCCCGAAGGGTTCATGCGCCATGACTTAGGCACAGCAATGAATATGGACCCCTCACCGGTACACATGTACTTCGGCAAACCATTCCAGCTGGAACCGGGCGGCAGGCACCAGCGGGTGAGTACGCTCATCACGACATGTCGCAATAATTGCAACGCAGTGGGAGCACCCGTCCGCAAATACCGATGGGGGTACATGAAAAGAAGCCGCAAAAAAGAATCGGGACAGGAATTCATAGAGATCGTTTAGGAACACATTCTACAGCGCATCCCTCCGCTCCCGCGGCTCGTAGTACGGGAGACCCAAGGCATCGTAGATGTCTTTTTCTTCCCTGTTGGCAATAACCTTCTCACCTTCAAAAAGGCCGTACTCGTTGAGTTTCCGGCCTTCGCGCAGCGAGGGCCGCCCACCGTAGTCTCATGGACCTTGGTAAACATTGTTTCTCCGGATACGCGCGGCTACGGTCGGCAAGCCACCAGGAGCGAAGGTGGGCTACAGCTTGCCGATTCGCTGATTTGGCGGGAAATACGGGAGACCGAGCTTATCGTATACCTCTTGTTCAGTCTTACCAGCGATAAATTTTCCAG
Source organism: Candidatus Peribacteria bacterium RIFOXYB1_FULL_54_35 (assembly GCA_001787755.1). Taxonomy (GTDB): domain Bacteria; phylum Patescibacteriota; class Gracilibacteria; order Peribacterales; family Peribacteraceae; genus GWB1-54-5. The sequence continues at coordinate 88,298 of MFYJ01000014.1, read as the reverse complement.
TTCCATTGAAAAGACCGTATTCATTGAGTTTCCATTTGTGTCGCATCGCCACTTTCCGCATGGCAATGTTGTGCTCCTTGCTACCGGTGAAGTAGAGCAGCGCAGCACCCCATTGGTTCCTGCGAACGAACCGCACATCCACCCTGAGCCCATTCTTGAGATCGAAGGAAAGTTTCTTATCGCCGTGCGCCACCGTGTCACGGACAAAAGAAAGGGATGCAATGGCATCTGAAACGTTCTTCGGCTTCTTCGTTACCACAAGCACATCTATATCCCCCACCGTCTCTTTCTCCCTGCGGTACGAACCGGCAATTTCTAATTTTTCGATACCTTGCACACCCCCAATGGTCTTCCGGAGTTTCTCCACATCATCTTTGATCTCCTCACGAGGGAACCGCCTGGTCCGCTCCTTCACGCGCTTCGCGTTCTCGAGAATTTTCTTCTCCATGAGAGCAGACATGCGCGGGAGACCCTGCAGCTTTCCCGCTTCCGCCGCTTTGATGAGCCCTGCAACCGTGGTAATGCCAAGGGCAGATTGAATCTGCCGGACTCTTTTGGGGCCAAGATCTTCGATGTCCATGAGCTCTGCAGAAATCCCTCCCTGCTCAGCACGCAGCTTCACAAGAAAGGAAATTTGCCCTGTTTCCAGGTACTCAATGATCTTCTTGGCGATAGCCTCCCCAATCGCCGGCAGCTTCTCCAGTTCTTTCGCACTGCCGTACGTGCAGACATCCCGCGGCAGATCCTCTACCACCTGCGCTGCACGGCGGTACGCGGCAGGTTTAAAAGGCACCTGCTGCTCAGCAAGCAAAGCGGCTATCTGACGGAGTTGACCGGCGATCTCTTTATTGTTGCTCACGGAACAATTGTACCCTTTTCGTCATGGTGAGCGGAGTCGAATCCATGACACAACTGACCCGCTATGGCCTTGTTATTCTCCGCAATGACAATTGTACGCTGCCACCCTGAGTTCGTCGAAGAGTGGCGGAGCTGGCACCAAGAAATCTGTTCTGAAGATGCGCGGCTCCGTACTCTCGACGAGTACGGAGCCGCTAAGGATGCCGGTGACAGAGTCACCGGCGGGAATTGTCAGAGTGCAACACGCTCAACCCTTCTTCGGCTTGGTCCCTCCCCGGCCATCGGTGTTGCTCGAACCAGTCGAGCACTTGCATTTCTTCATGAGACGGCGACAGGTGGGACACCGGGGGTTCTTCGACATATTTGTCCTCCGACAATCGGTACTGTTCTGCCGGAGCCCGCAACGGAGCTCCGCTACGTCAGTGAAAATTGAGCAGAACAGGTTTCTTGCTGCGAAAATGAAAAGAACAACGTGACAGATGACCTGATCTTGAGAAGACCCAGATCCCGAAGCCAAAGCCGCGGGATCTGGAAAGAGGTGGAGCCAACCCGTGTTGGCGGATGGGACGAGAACAACGCTAAACGGGGAACGTCTGCAGCCGCCACCTGCGGCGGCGGCCGACCGGGCGGTTGCGTTGCCGCAACCAGCCACGGACCTTGGGGCACCGAGGCCCCTCGCCATTCCTGCCGAAGAGATGCTCGTGCCAGCTTTTCCTGCTGGCAAGGAACACCCCGCAGAAAGGACATTCTTGATCAGTCCACGCTACCAGTGAACGAAGCTGGAAACGGAGGCTTCCGCCCTTCCGGCTCAACATGAGTCGTCCATTCCCATTGTGCACATGGTACCGCTTGCCCCGTCTGGTTTTTCGTCGGGACATATTGGTCCTCCAACATGCGTCAGACCCCTCTGGTCTCCGCCGATCGAGCGACCGGCTGGAAAAGACCAGATCATCTATCACGAATTACGTACGCACCTTGCTCCTTCCATAAAATCAAAAGATTGCTCGGTCCGCCTGCAGTAAACCACAAACGGACCGAGCTTCGTCAGGTGAGAAATAAAGTGAGCTACCAGTGGCTCACCACACTTAGGAGAACTTGGTCTCGCAAGTGCGGTGAGCCTTTCTGATGCTCAGAATTTTTCTCACTTTATGAATGCTCTTCCATCGCTGGCACACAGAAGTGCGGACCGCCCCCCGTAAAACGAAGGAGGTACAAGAGCAAGGTACGTACGAAAGACGACGCTTTAAAAGATCACTGTGGTGTACACACCTTGCTCCCCCCAAATGGATGGTAAGGATGTGCTCAGTCCGCCGCAGTGAAACTGTAGCGGACTGAGCGGGGTTTGGGAGATGAGAAAAGAAGCCCAGAAGATCAGGCACGCTTGGCCCTAGCAGCAACAAGCTGTCGCTCCCGGGTCACGTTGTTGGACCCGGTTGCGCCCCGCAGAGCTGCATTCTCAAGCAGCTTGCGGGCGGCGGCCGACATCTCGCCGTTGCCGTTGGTGCTGGCAGCGACCGCTTGACCGGACCCATTGCGGCTCCGCATCTTCCTCAGTGCCTTCTGACTGGCCATAAAACGATTCTCCCAAAAAGTTTCCAGCTCTCCCAACATGGCACGGAAATCCGTGGGCCCCCTTCTATGCATTGTTTCAGTAGTTAAGGAGGCACAAGAGCAAGGTACATACAGAACGGTGTTGTGAATGAACGAAAAGCCCTTCTTGCTTTGAAGGGGCATGCTACTCAGTTCTGTCTCTCCATCAGCTGAGCACCCCTTCCTCATAGAGGAAGCGAATCGGGCACAGGGCGGTGATGAGGTGGGAACGGTTCTTCATCGCTTTGAATAAGATAAACTAATACAGATAATTGTCAATTACTTTGTACCATTACAAGAATACAAGTGACATTCGTCAGAATAAGGAATGGAAACCAAAGAGTCAACCATACATCACATCATCCTTATTTTGCGCATACAGAAGGTAAAAACAGCAAGACAGAGGACTTCGGAATAAGAGGGCAAAAAGCGGAAGGCAGAGGTCAGTACAAAAAACTGACTTCTGCCTTCCAAATCATAAAGACACATTCTTGATTTATAGCAATCACTCGGTACAATCCATTCAGTCTTTGAAAGCATGAATCAAACCGAAGAGAGGAGAGTGCTTATACGGAGCATCTTCCCCTCTTCTGTCCCAACAGCTTCCAACATCCCAATAACCGGAAGGAGGTGAGCAGTGTCGAAGAAGAACCGACGGGAGCGAAAAGCTGATGAACGGAGTTCTCAGCACTCCAATGCAAAAATGGGCAAGCGAGCAAGGGCGAAGCTTGCCCAGCATCAAGCCGAGGCGGTGAAAGCCGCCAAGAAATTTGCTCGGCAACATCCGAGAATCTCGGAGAGCGAGTTCCATCGGCTCATGAAAGCCGCCAAGGGGGGGTGATTCTCCCCACGAAGAGGCACGCCTTGGGTTGGTTACCGCCACGGTAACCGACGCCAGGGCTTTTTCATATTATAAAAAAACATTCTTGATTTTACACAACTAGCAGTTACAACCCATTTGATCGTTGAAAACAGCAAAAAACGGGGAGAGGAGAGTGCTCTCTTGAAAAGAGCATCTTCCCCTCTTCTGTTCCAACCTGAATCACCGGAAAGGAGGTGCCGATGACCAAGAACCGTCAGCAGGCGAGGCGCGACGCAAAGCACGAAAAACCCCTACCAAAGGGAAAACGTGCGAAGAAGGCCGAAGTACGCGCCTGGTACGAGCAAAAGGCCGCCCTTCGCAAAGCCGCAAGGGAAAAAGGATTCTGAGGAGGCACGCCTTGGGTTGGTTACCGCCGCGGTAACCGACGCCAGGGCTTTTCTTCATGCACTCAGGGGTTTGTGGGGGAAGCTCTATAAAAGCATGTCATGGTGAGCACTGACGAACCATGACATGCGCCAAGTTGTCGCAGTTCGTCAGAGCTCACTGTGACAACTTGAGTTTTTCAGGATTTTCCTACGTCCCCTCCTGCCAGCTCGCCAAATATTTCACCTGCTCGGGAGTGAGCTTATCAATAGTCAGACCCATGGCAGTGAGCTGAAGCTGTGCAATCTCCGCATCGATTTCCGGCGGGAGCGTGATGACGTCTTTCGGGAGCTTGCCCCTGTGCTTCACGAGGTATTCGCATGCCAGCGCCTGCCCGCAGAACGAGAGGCTCATTACTTCGCTTGGGTGCCCTTCCGCCGAGGCGAGGTTCACGAGGCGTCCTTCCCCAGCCACGTAGAGGACACGCCCGTCTTTCATAAGGTACTCATCGAGGTAGTGGCGCACGCGGCGCTTGCGCTTGACCATGGTCTCCAGCCCCTTCATATCTATTTCATTATCGAAATGCCCGGAGTTGCAGAGCACCGCCGTGTCTTTCATGTGCTGCATGTGCTCCGTGCGGATGACGTGGTAGTTGCCGGTGACAGTGACGAAGAGATCGCCGAGAGGTGCCGCCTCTTCCATCCGCATGACGCGGTTGCCGTCCATGGCAGCCTGCAGCCCGCAGAACGCGTCTACTTCGGTGACGATGACCTGCGCCCCGAGCCCTTTGGCTCGCAGAGCCACTCCTTTCCCGCAGCTTCCATAGCCAAGAACCACCACTGTCTTGCCTGCAACGAGGATGTTGGTGGAACGGAGGATGCCGTCGAAGGTGGACTGCCCCGTGCCGTAGTAGTTGTCCATGAGGTGCTTGGTCTTGTTGTCGTTCACCGCAATCATCGGCATCTTGAGTGCGCCATCCTGCACCATGGCGCGGAGGCGGTTGATGCCCGTCGTGGTTTCCTCGCATCCGCCGATCACTTTGCTTAGGAGATCCGGATGCTTCTGGTGAATTTCCGTGACGAGATCGCACCCGTCATCGATGGTGATGTCGGGTTCAGTATCGATGACTGCGGTGAGGAATTTGTAGTAGTCCTCGGTGGTTTCTCCTTTGTACGCCCACACAAGCACGCCGTCTTCCTCCGCAAGCGCGGCAGCAATGTCATCTTGGGTGCTCAGGGGATTACAGCTCGTAACGGCAACTTTGGCACCGCCCGCTGTGAACGTGCGTACGAGCACGCCGGTCTCCTTGGTCACATGCAGGGCCATGCCGATGGTGAGGCCCGCAAAAGTCTGGTCTTTGGTAATGCGCCTGCGCAGTTTAAGGAGCGCGCCCATGCGCCGTTCGGCGATCTCCAGATTCAGGCGCCCCTGTTCTGCTAGTTGCGGGTCTTTGACATGCGACATCGGCAGGAGCGTACGGAAACCGGGGAATGCAATCAAGAAAATACCAAGCGTTACTTGTTTACTCGTGGGCTCGTTCTCTCGTTCTCACGAGCAACAAGCGAACGAGTAACGAAACCAAAATCAACCCCAAATGCGCAATCACGGCAATGGAGGCAAATCTTCTCCGTATGTGACCCTCGCCCGCTCCCATAGGTGATCAAGATCGAGGGAATCCATGAGCGTTCCCTCGCACTCCACGGCAAAGGAGCCCATGGCCGCCCCGAGTCTGGCGGCATCCCGCAGAGACCACCCAGCAGCAAGCCCCGTGAGGATCCCTGCACGCAGCGCGTCTCCCGCACCGGTCGGATTGATAACTTTCTCAGCTTTGCAGGACGGGAGAGCGATGGCATGCCCGCGTGTGAAGACCTCCACCCCCTGCTCGCCGCGCGTCACGACAATGAACGGAATACGTCCGAGGAGATCGTCCTCAGTCATTTTCAGCCGTTCTGTAACCGCGCTCCACTCATACGCGTTCACGACAACCCCGCTGCTGGATTCCATGCTCCGCAGGAGAGCATCTTTCCCAAAGGACATCACCTGCTGGCCGGGATCGAAGAGAAAACTCACTCCGAAGCTGCGGCACCATTGCATCGCATCCACCATGATGGTTGTGTCGCGCGGGCTTACGATGGCATAACCGATGTTCTCGCGCTCGTCCGCAAGATCCGGCCACGAGCCTTTGGCATCCGCACCGGGGTGGTAGAAGGTGATCTGGTGCTCCCGGTTATCGGAACCGATGATGGCAGTCGCCGTGAGGGCGTCTTCTCTTTTCTCTATGTGTGCGGTGGAAATCCCCCGCTCCTCGAGAAGCGCGAGGTATTCTCCGCCATCGCTCCCCACAGTAGAAACGAGGAGCGGCTCCTGCCGGAGGAGTTTCAAATTCCAGGAGATATTCGCTCCCGTCCCCCCGTGGTGCCGCTCGAAGTGCGGAGTGACGTAGCCCACGGAGAAGGAATCGAGCGCATTCGGATCGATGGAATCGGTGAAGGACCCATCATAGGTGAGGAGGAGGTCGTAGGCAGTGGAGCCGGTGACAAGAATGCGGGACATGTGAGAAACGTGGAAAACCACCCGTTATGGTACATGTTTTGGGCTCCAGACAAAGAGCACTCTTTGTATGACAGGTCCCTACCTTCACGAGTAGACTACATGTGCAATGCATCTTGCTGTTGTTGGCACCGGTTACGTTGGCCTTGTTTCCGCAGCCTGCTTCGCGGAGCTCGGGCATACGGTCATTGGTGTGGATATCGATGAAGCAAAAGTGAAGAAGCTGAAGAAGGGTGAGTGCACCATCTACGAGCCGGGGCTGGAAGAACTGCTGAAACGGGGGCTCAAAACAGGGCATCTTTCCTTCACCACTGATCTCGCAGAGGCACTCCCACTCGTCACAGTGGTATTCAGCGCTGTTGCAACGCCCCCCAACAAAGATTTCTCCGCTGACCTGAAAGCCGTATTCACCGTCGCGGAGGAGGTAGCTAGGAACGTCGACCACGACCTCGTCTTCGTGAATAAATCGACCGTCCCTGTCGGGACAGGAAGCAAGTGCGAGGAGAAGATCAAAGAGATTCTCAGGGAACGCGGCGTGGAGTACCACATCCCGGTAATCTCCAACCCGGAGTTCCTGCGGGAAGGGTGTGCCGTGCAGGACACGCTGCAGCCGGACCGCATTGTCGTGGGCATCAACGGAGACAAGTGGGCGACGGAGCTCATCGACGAGCTCTACCAGCCGCTCACGCGCGTCGGGAAACCCGTCCTCCACATGCAGAGGGAAAGCGCGGAAATCGTGAAGTATGCGAGTAATGCGTTCCTCGCCACCAAGATCTCCTTCATCAACATGCTCTCGGAACTCTGTGAAGAGACGGGAGGGAACATCCGTGATATCGCGAACGGCCTCGGACTGGATGACCGTATCGGCCCCCGCTTCCTGCACGCAGGAATCGGGTACGGCGGGAGCTGCTTCCCCAAGGATGTAAAGGCGCTCATTGCCCTGAGCAAGGAGACAGGCATTCCCCTGCCCATTGTGAAGGCAACACACGAGGTCAACACCCGCCAGCGCATGCGCTTCTTCCAGAAACTCCTCGATGTCCTCCCGGACAAGGCAAACGTCGCTATCTGGGGACTGAGCTTTAAACCGAAGACCGATGACATGCGCGAAGCGCCGAGCTTAGATCTCATTCCGATGCTGAAGAAAGCCGGCCACACCGTACGCGCACATGATCCTGTGGCCATGGGAAACGCGAAGAAGATGGAACCGGACATCGAGTATGTGAACTCCCCCATGGAAGCGGCGAAGGAGGCAGATGCAGTAATCGTGCTCACAGAGTGGGATGCCTTCCGGGGTGTTGATCTGAACGAATTGAAAGGCGTGATGAGAGGCAAGCACCTCTTCGATGGCCGGAATATCTACGAACCGGAGGAGGTGAGAGGAGCAGGGCTGCAGTATCACGGTATTGGCGTTTCCTGATTTCGTCATGAAGATTCTCCTCACCCTTCGGCCCGTTCCGCTGCGCTCACTCGCTCAGGGCGAGCTCAATAATTATTACACCGATACTCTGTCTTCCTGATTATGCGCATCCTCCTGACAGGTTCGGCAGGGTTCATTGGCTTCCACACAGCAAAAGCGCTCCTCGAGCGCGGTGATGAGGTGATCGGGTTCGACAACTTCAATGATTACTACGACCCGAAGCTCAAGGAAGCCCGCAACAAGATACTCAGGCAGTACAAGAACTTCAGACTTGTGCGCGGAGACCTGAAGGACAAAAAATCGCTGAAGAAAGCTTTCGATCTTATGGGTGCCGGACCAGACACGCGCGTATGCCACCTGGCGGCACAGGCTGGCGTGCGCCACTCCATCGAGCACCCGGAAATGTTCCTGGAGGACAACATCGCCGGATTCGGGAACATCATCGACCTCGCGAAGGAACGGAAGGTCGGCGGCTTCATCTACGCTAGCAGCAGCTCGGTGTACGGAGACAGCAAGATTTCCCCTCTCTCGGAGGACCTGAACACGGATGCCCAAGCCTCACTCTATGGAATGACGAAGAAGGCCAACGAGCTCCAGGCTAGCGTGTACCACCACCTCTTCGGGCTCCACTGCACAGGCCTCCGGTTCTTTACGGTGTACGGCCCGTGGGGCAGGCCGGACATGGCGCTCTACCTCTTTACGGACTGGATAGTGAAAGACAAGCCAATGAAAATTTTTGGTGGGGGAAAAATGCGGCGGGACTTCACGTACATCGATGACATCGTAGCTGGTGTGGTGGCCGCACTGGATAAGAACTACCCCTGCGAAGTCTTCAACCTGGGGGGAGATAAAACCGAAGAGCTCATGGACTACGTGAAAATCATTGAGCAGTGCCTCGGCAAAGAGGGGAGGAAAGAGTTCCTGCCCATGCAGCCGGGCGACGTCGTCCAGACCTCGGCAAACGTGGATAAAGCGCGGAAGATGCTCGGCTACGATCCAAAAACACAGATCAGGGAAGGAATCCCCCAGTTCATTGCGTGGTACAAGGAGTACCACAATATCGCCTAGGAAAGCCATTTACTCCGCACCCAGACTTCCGGTTCGAAGAGGATAACTCGCCAGGTGCGCTTGTCCCACTCCGGGCATGTCTGCAAACAAACAACAACGCCCGCATCCTCGAGGAGATGCTCCGAGAACCGCCGTATCTCCCACGGACTCTCGTACTGCCACTCATGCCCAAAGGAACCCTCGATGAGGAGTGCCCCTTGCACATTCATCCCATCAAGCAGCTGCACTGTCGTCCGTGCAGAAGACAGATGCTGATTCGTAAAGAGGGAATACGCCAAATGGATGCCGATGATAGCAGTGAGCACAGTCGCCATGCGCGGGGACAGAAGCAGCTTCGGCCAGGCAAGCACGCCCCCAATGAAAAGAGGAAGAAAGAGCACCGCGTAGTAGTCGTACCGCGAGAACGCAATGTAGGCAGCTACAAGAAGAAAAGAAGCGACCAGTTCCCACCTGCGTGACCGGAGTATTCCCCATGTGCCGAGCATGCTGAGAATGGCACTCCCCCCCACCGTCCAGAGACGACCTGTGGCAAGCAGGCGGTCCAGAAGTGAAGACTCAAGATCACGGTTGCTGTGTGTGACCACACTCGAGAGTATGAGAGGATTGGTAAACGTGTAGAGCGCAAGAAGGACAACAGGCACAAGGAGATAGTACATACTCCTGCGGATGGAACAGTGTTGCCTGAGACAAGCGAACACCAGCGGGAAGAAGAGAACCGCCTGGTAGGCAGTGAAGAGGGAGAAGAGCCAGAAGAATCCCACCCACACAGAGGGAATTTTCTTTTGCAGCATCCAGAGAAATATCAAAGCCTCAAGAGCCGTAAGAGGTGCCATCATCACCGTTCCCGCCTGCAGGAGTACTCCCCCGGAGAAGAGCCACAGTCCCGCAAGCAGGAACCTCTTTGGACGCGGGAAATCTCTTGCCATATCCCACAGCACCCACACCGCCTGCACCATGAGTGTGGCGAAGAGGATGCGCACCAGCATCTCCTGGAACGGAAGTGCATCCAGCTGGCTCAGAATCCAGCGGACAGCGGGTGGATGCGGATACGGGATGTTGAGGAGATACTTCGCCTCGTCTGTACGTACACCACCCAAAGCCTGCAGGAACGCGAGCAAAGCAGCGTAGGCTTCCAGGCCAAGGATCAAGAGGACACGTCGCATGGCGTACGGGAAAAAGAAGAGAGATCGATGGTAAAGCACCTCCGTGCATCTGCCCCCCGGGCGTGCGCACGATGGTGCACTACTAACCGATCATCGGTAATGGAAGAGATGGCGAAGCCCGAGAGCAGAAGACCTTCTTCGTTCGCCGTGCGCCGCAGTGCCTCCTGCACGCGCCCGCGGGTGAGCGGATCGAGGTAGAGGAGGCGCTCTGCGAAGAGCTGCGGGAGCAGCGCCAGAAGAATGAGGATGCTCACAACGCCGAAGAGCGGCAGACGCCTTTTCACAGGAGAAGTATAGACCTGTGAATAGGAAAAACGGTAACCATTGTGAGTAGCTTGTTAGCTTCATTAGATGATTAGCTGCACTCGGAAAGTAACAAGGTATCAGATTCAAAATCTGAATCCCTAATGAAGCTATAAACCTAACAAGCTATTCATCATCCTCTCCACGTGAGCAGCCGGTTCATGGTGTAGTTCCAGATGACGCCGGTGAACGCACCCACCACCACAGCGAAAAGCTCAGGAAACCCAAAGGAGAAGAGGAAGGCACTCACGGCGTAGTTCGCGAGCGCGCCAAAGAGGCATGCCCCGTTGAACTTGAGGAACCCGACGAACGCCTGCTTCCCCTTCAGTTTGATGTGCGAGAACGTCCAGGCATTATTCAGCAAAAAATTGAAAACGATGGCAGTTTCTATGGCTCCCGCAACTGAGAGGGAGAACTGTTGGAATGTGGCTCCTCCCCCGCGCGTGAGAAGGTACTCGAAGAACGTGAAGGCGGAGACGTGAACAACGACACCAAGCGAACCAACGATGCAGTACTTCACGAACATGAGCGGAACGTACCGCCCGAGAGAAACATCGTAGATATACTCGAGGAACTCAATTTGCACACGCCGTGAAAGCTTGCTCTCCCCGTGCATGCGCTTGCCGAAGGTGAACGGGATCTCCTGCACCTTCGTGCCTTTGGGAACGTGCACAAGGAGATCGAGGAGGATTTTGAACCCTTTGGGATTCAGGTTGGGAAGCGCCTTCTCAAAAGTCTGCCGGTCGATGGCAAAGAACCCGCTCATGGGATCGCTCGCCTTCACCCTGCAGAGAGAAACTGCAAGTCTGGTAGCTATGCGACTCATGAGGTGGCGCCTTTCGTCCCACTCTCCCACACTCCCCCCCTCGGTGTACCGCGAACCGATGGCAATGCCGCCTTCCGCGGCAGCGGCTTTATGAAGCTTAGGAAGAAGACCGCAGTCATGCTGCCCGTCGGCATCCATGACACCAAGCACATCGCCTTTTGCGGCGAGAAATCCCTCGATAACCGCAGAGGAAAGCCCCCTGCGCCCGATGCGGCGGATCACATGGAGATCATCGCGGTCATGCGCAAGCTCCTGCGCCACTCTCCACGTCTCATCGGGGGAATCGTCATCCACAATGATAATTTCGTGCGGAACACCCTTGAGGGAACCCCGGATCTTCTCCACGAGAGCAGGGATGTTCTTCGCTTCGTTATACGTTGGAAGAATGAGTGAGAACATATGAGAGAAGCAGTATGCAACAAACCGTTTGCCTGCCCTGCCTGTCAGCCAAAGCACGAAGTGCGGCGGCTGGAGCAAGGAGCCCCGTGCCTATGCGGAGCGACGAGTCGAAGGGTCGGAAGAATAAGTGAAAACATGATACAAAGTTGCAATTAAAAAGATACTATTCCAGAGAACGAAGACTTGCTCCTCTCGTACCGCGTAGCGTTTGCGTAAGCCAAGAATTGCTTCTTCCAGACTGCAGTGCACTGTAATGTTTTAAACGCGAAGTGGTATGAGAGCTTAAGCCTAGGTAAAAACAGAGAAAAACGCTACCATCTTGCGCAGATGAAAATTCTCGTCACCGGCGCAGCCGGCACCATAGGCACCAGACTGTGTGAAGTCCTCCGGCAGGAGGGGGCAGAAGTCATAGGCGTGGACAGGGGGCCGACGAAGTGGCCGGCAGTTGATTCAGTGAGTCACCGGGCAGATCTGCGGTATATGGATCAGGTGATGTCGCTCCCGGCAGATGCCGATATCATCGTGCATCTCGCAGCGAATGCCCGTGTGCACGAACTGGTGCAACACCCGGAAAAGGCGCTCGAAAACCTCATAACAGTTTTCAATATCCTCGAATTTGCGCGCCAGAAGGGCATAAAAAAAATCATATTCTCCTCCTCACGCGAGACCTACGGCAACACCGGCAAGAAGTCTTACACTGAAGATATGGTCCGGATAGAGAACTGCGAGAGTCCCTACACAGCGAGTAAAATCGCCGGCGAAGCTCTCGTGGAATCGTACGGGCGCTGCTACGACATCGATTTCGTCATCCTCCGGTTCTCCAACGTCTACGGGATGTACGACCGCTCCGTGCGCGTGGTCCCCAACTTCTTCAGGCAGGCACGGGCCAATGAACCAATGACGGTGTACGGGCAGAACAAGTGTCTCGACTTCACCTATATTGACGATGCGGTCACCGGCATACGCGCAGCTATAGAGAAGTTTGATGGGGCAAAGAACGACGTGTACAACATCGCCTGCGGAAAAGGCACGACCCTCATGCATCTCGCCGAACGCATCAAAGAACTCACAGGGAGCTCTTCGTCCATTGAAGCTGTGGATTCGCGGCGGGGAGAGATCACGAGATATGTCGCAAACATCAGGAAGGCCCGCAGGGTGCTCGGCTACATTCCCAAGGTACCCTTCGAAGAAGGGATAGTGAAAACTGTCGAGTGGTACAAAGCAAATACATAGCCCCGTATGGACCAGGAATACACCTACAATCCGGATCAGTACTGGCAGAATACCGAAGACTCTTATCCGTACTATCCAACGGTACGGCACCGCAAACGGTTCATTCTCCGCGCACTCAAAAAACATATACAGGCACCTGTATTCAGTGCATTTGATTTCGGATGCGGAGAAGGATCGCTCCTCAAATCCATCCAGAACAAATTCGGCCTGACACAAGAGCACATTGGAGGATGCGATATCTCCAAGAAGGCAACAGAGAGAGCTCAGGAGAATCTGAGGAGCCCTCATCTCATACACGCCCTGTATCCCAAACTCCAGCATCCCTTCGACGCCATAACCTGCTGCGAAGTACTGGAGCACACAACAGAGTACGCGGATATCCTGCGTTGGATGTACGAGAATCTCAAATCAGGAGGAGTGATGATCGTTACCACGCAGACCGGGAGAATCCACGCTTCAGACAGGTACACAGGGCACACGCAGCACTTCCGTATCCGGGAGCTCCGCTCTCTCCTGGAAAAAATGGGACTGGAGATCCTGCAGGCGCGGCTCTGGGGCTGGCCACTGTTCACCATCCAGAAGTACCTCACGAACGTGCGTTTTGATCGCATTCGCAAAAACTACCTTGAAGGAACACTCACACTCCGCAAGAAGATCGTTTTCACAATCGCGTACTTCGTGTACGTGCTGCACGATCTCATCCCCTTCGGGCCGCAGATCTATATCGTCGCAAGAAAGCCGTAACCGCTAGGAGGGCTTTTTCTCTTCGTGATACACCTGCTCGGCATTCACCTCCCAGATGTTGGCATTGTCCTCTGAGCCCGCCACGATGTTATCCACCGCCGTCATGGCAGTGAGCATGCTGTGATCCTGATTGTTGTAGCGGTGCATGCCATTGCGCCCCACAAGGAAGAGATTGGGAATAGTGAGAGTAAACTCGCGGATCTTCTCCAACTCATCGTACGTACCAAAATATGCGGGATACGCCTTTGGCATGCGGAGCACACATGCATCTAAAACATCCTCTTCCCGCATGAATCCAATCTTTTCCACTTCAGAAATACCAAATTCAATCATCTTTGCGTCGGGCATGTTCCAGAGTTCATCCCCCTCATTCACAAAGTATTCCAGCCCTATCCACACAGTATTCTTGCGGTCCGCAACCAGGTACGGACTCCAGTTATTGAAAATCTGTATACGGCCGACACGCACCTGCCCTTCCTGAACATAGATCCAGTTATCGGGAGCCATGGGAGCAGGCTCTTTTCCCTTCTCTTCCACATGGAGTTTCCGCGTGAGGAGACCCACCGTCATGAAATCCCGGTAAATGAGCCCACTCGCCACTCTCACAACATCCGAAGGCGGGACCGGATGCATCATCTGGATGAGGTGCGAAATAGGCACCGTGGAAAAAAGGTAGTCACAGGAAATCTCTTCTCGTTCGCCCGTATCCACGTTCTCCACGGTCACAGAGGTGATGAGAGGCTGAGCAGTGACTGCCTTCTGTCTTCTGCCTTCCCGTTCAGGGTCTCGAACGACTGACCACTGTACCCCGACGATTTTTGTCTGCATCCGTACCACCCCGCCGCACCTGCGCACCTGATCTGCCACGGTCTCCCACATATGCCCCGGTCCGAATTTCGGATAGTAGAAGCGGGTAATGAGGCTTGTTTCGCGCTCTTCCTGCGCTTTCTTAAAATCGCTGCTGAGAAGATCTTTGATTGCATGTGTCACCGCCCGTTTGAGTGAAAGCCCTTTCACACGCTGAGCTCCCCAGTCGGATTTAATCTCGCTGCAGGGAATACCCCACACCTTCTCGGTGTAATCCCGGAAGAATGTCTCGTAGAGCCGGCGACCGAAGCGATTGATGAAGAATGCATCGAGGTATGACTCATCTTTTCGCGGGGAAACCTGCGCCTTGATGTAGGAAAGACCAATGAAAAACGTGTTCCACAGACCCAGGCGCCTCGCTACTGTGAGGGTGATAGCAATGGGATACGGAAAGAAGTTCTTGCGGTAGAAGATGCGTGATTTTCGGGGACGCTGAAGCATCACCTGATCCTCACGTTCAGGATCCGGGGCCTTCCTGCGGACTGTGAGCCCGTTCCTCTTGCCCACTCCATCGTCCGGCAGGCATTCGGGACACAGATATTCGATTACTGCCTCCGCCGCAAAATCGATCTCATGGCCAAGCTCTTCCGTATCTGCCGCAGGAGCACCCTGGAGCGGAAGAATGTTGAACCACCAATGCATCACCCGCTCGCTCTTGGAGAAGAATCTGTGCCCCCCGATATCAATGCGATTCCCTTTGTAATTGTACGTCTGCGCAATCCCCCCGATGGCATCCGTCGCCTCACAGACAATGGGCTGGATGTCTGTGCGCTTCAGGAGCTCATACGCTGCAGTGAGCCCTGCAGGACCTCCACCGGCGATGACGGTGATTTTCGACATCTGCCCTACTCTAGAGATGCAGGAAAAATGATGCCAGTGAATGCGCAGAATTGTTCCTCAGGTGCATTGTCTCAGTGGAATACATACCGTTTCCGCATCCAAAAGTTCCAGATGAGCACAATCCACAGCGTGATGAACATAGAAACAAAGTGGTGCAGATGGATGAACTCCACGAAGAAGTACAGGATCACCTCCGTCCAGAATAACCCCCCGACGGTAATGACGATCACCATCGCAATCTCCTTTGTGCGGCTGTGGCGGCTCTTAAACACCCACACGATGCTCGTGAGGTAGTTCCACAGGAAACCGAGCGTATACCCGAGGAACGCCGCAAGAAGGTAATGCATGTGCATCACCTCAATGAAAAAAGCATATGCGACCAGGTTCACCACCGCCGAAGAGCCACCGACGAAAATGTAGCGCAGGAATTGAATGCGGGCCGAAGTTGCAGGTCCAAAAAACCAGTGCTTCATGCACAATGCGTGAATAAAGTGGAGAAACTATAGGGAAACAGTGAGCCGAGGGAAAGCAGAAGCATCACTTGCCGTACGTTGCGCGGCACCATTGCCATATGTTCTCGCGGTGCACAACGCACCAAATGGCAAAGACGACGTCCACTGTTGCAGGAACAAGGAAAAAGAGCGGTCCTAATTGGAACACCGCCCCATGCTGCAAGTAGAAGTACATCCACTGGAAATGGAGCGTTACGAGAACGATGGGAATCCAGAGCGGCTGCTTCTTTAGGACCGGCAGTGCAGCCAGCATCATGAAGTAAATCCCTGTCTGCATGTAGAAATCATCCATGTGGTCCAGCGCAACATTCAGGCCTATGCCCATGACAGATCCAAGGAGGAGGGCGAGCGGTAAACCCCTCTCCGTGAAGAAGTGCTTCGGCTGGAAGAGGGCGTAGAGCCCGAGGAATACCAGCACGGGCGTGGTGTGCATCATGTCGCCTTGCCCCGTGAGCGCAGGATCAACGAAGTAGAAATTGTGGACAGAGAAAATGATCTGGAGCGTATGTGCAGCATTCAGAAACATCCTGCCGGGCCCGGACCAAACATTGGCCTCATTGAACTCCTGGTGCACACCGACGTTAATATGCCCCACCTGCACGTACTGCAGAAGCACATACACCACCGGGATGAGAAGCCCGTACCAAATCTGCCGGTACCGCCACCACCAGGCCTTTCCCGGAGCAGAAGGCGTAAGGTAGAGGAGCAATGGCAGCAGCGCTACGGAGAATGGCAGAGATATGATGGAAAATCCCCAGGGTAACCAGGTCCACCGTGCACCCTTTGCAGCACCATAGATAGTGAGGAACACAAGACAGTTGTACGTCGCAACCATCCATCCCCGCAGGGAGGAGAACGAGTGGAACGGCATGAGGGCGATGATGGTTGCGAAGATGATGCCGTGCCACAGCGACTTGAAGAGCTTCCAGGCGGCAAGGAACGCGCAGAGCGGCAGGAGCATGCCCGAGAACATCTGGAACTCAATCTGCGCGATGGGAGAACGTGAGATGAGGTACCAGGGCACAGCGAGAATATTCATGCCGTGAAAGCCAGGAATGGAGAGATCCAATTTGCCCGCTGCCAATGTCTCAATGAACTGCTGGAAGAAGAAGTGATCGTCCATGGGGAATGGCGTGGCAGAGACAAAGGCAATCACCGTCACAAGCGTGAGCAGTGCAATGTACCCCCAGGCCAGAACAGTGGTGCGGCGAACGGAAGACAGCACAGAGAAATGGTACGGAAAGAGGGGAAGAAGTGAAACCAGAAGTTGCCGAAATCCCCATTTTCCTGGCTGTGCACCATGCACAATCTGCTACTCTGTGTGGCATGAAGTACGCGGTCTGTGTTGTGGGCCTCGGGTACGTCGGTCTCCCTCTTGCGCATGCTTTCGCACGGGAAAAACATGAAGTGTTCGGGTACGACATTTGCAATTGGCGCATCAGGGAGCTCTCTAAAGAACACGACAGAACGAACGAACTGACAGATGCACAACTGAAGGAAGTCACCATCACCTACAGTAACGACCCCAAGATCATTGAGCAGGCCACTATCATCATTGTTGCCCTGCCTACACCAGTGGATGGCAGGAATAAACCTGATCTCTCCATCCTGAAAGCAGGATCAAAAACTGTGGGGCAGCGCCTGTGGAAAGGATCGATCGTCGTGTACGAATCCACCGTCTACCCCGGGACAACCGAAGAGATCTGCGGGCCGATTCTGGAACGGGAATCAGGACTCATCTGCGGGAAAGATTTCTTCCTCGGATATTCTCCCGAGCGCATTAACCCCGGAGACAAGGAGCACACTGTTTCCAAAATACGCAAAATCGTCGCAGGCCAGGACGAGAAAACAACTGATACGCTCTGCAATCTCTACGGATCCGTGATTGAAGCAGGCATTCACCGTGCACCGAGTATCAAGGTGGCAGAAATGGCAAAAGCCATCGAGAACGCACAGCGCGACCTCAACATTGCGTTCGTGAATGAGGTAGCCATGCTCTGCCACAGAATCGGCATCAGCACACAGGACGTGCTCGACGCGGCAAAGACGAAGTGGAATTTTCTCCCGTTCCAGCCCGGACTCGTTGGTGGGCACTGTATTGGCGTGGACCCGTACTACCTCGTGGAGAAGGCAAGGCAGCTTAAAATGAAAACGAAAGTGATCACCGCCGGCAGAGCCATCAACGACAACATGAGTGCGTTTGTCGTGAAGGAGGTGATAGATGCGCTCAGAATTGCTCCGAAGAAAGCGCGCATCCTCGTCCTCGGGATGACATTCAAAGAGAACATCCCTGATACGAGGAACAGCAAATCACACGATGTCATCGCGGGACTTGAGAAAGCAGGGTGTATGTTTGGCGAGGGCAAGAAGCCTGCCCCGCACGATCCCTACGTCTCTCGCGAGCACGAAGACATTGCGGATATTCTCAGAAACGGGCCATACGACGCCATTCTCCTGCTTGTTCCCCACAGAGAATACCTCGAAGCAGGGACAGAGGCATTCATTGAGGCCACCGAACCTGGAGGACTCATCTATGACCTCAAATCTGTCTTAGACAGGAAGACAATCGAAGATGCAGGGAGGAAGTACCTCGCCCTCTGATTGATAGCTTGTAGAGTGTAGCTTGTAGGAAATACTGAAAAGTCCTTTGAGGCTCAGAACCTAAAACTTCCTACTCACTACAAGCTACAAGCTATCTCCTAGAATTCCACCTGGTGCTTCGCATCGAAGAGCTCCGCATCTTCCACACCCGCCTCTTTGCGGAATGCATCGAGCACTTCCAGAGACGTTTTTCCTTTCTTGGGACGTACCCCGTACGTAAGCTCCATATGATCACCGCGTGTATGTGCGCTTAAGAGACGGAAGGAATCCGCAACCTTGCCCAGGAGCACTTCATAGTCCGAGACATTCGCAGCAGACTTCCCTTCCCCGGACTTGCACATGAGACGGATGACGGACTCATGCTTGCTGGTCATGCCGAAGTTCATCCATGTGAGGAGAAGGATAACGAGACAGGTCGACACCACCGTCATGCCCGCGAGAATGTACATGGCTGCCCCCATACAGAGCCCCACAGAGAGCACCATGAGAATATACGCCATATCCTTGGGGTCTTTGATGGCTGTGCGGAAACGGATGAGGGAGAACGCGCCCAGAATGCCTATGGCCCGCGTGAGGCTCCCGCTCCCCACCATCATCACCACGGAACCGAGCATGCAGAGGAGTACGAGTGCAAACTGAAAGGACTGCGAGTACGAAAGGCCTCTGTGCGTGATCTTGTAGACCCACGCAATAATGATCCCGGCAATAAAACTACCACCTAATGCAATAGCGGCAATGAGGGGATCTTCGCCGCCGAAGGTTGTTCCAATATCCGGAATAACTGGTCCCATACGTACTGGAGGAAAATGGAGAAAAAAACATGTATCAGGAGTGCTGCTCCCAGAGCTCCCGCAGATGCTCTACGGACAAAGCGTACTTGGAGTGAGAGGTCCGTTCCAGCTGAAAATCCTGAATAATTTCATGAAACCATGCAGGAATGGCATGGTTGCACTTCATTTCAAGTACGCTCCAGTTGGGGTGGCAACGCGAGTGCATCCTCTGACCGATGAGCACGTGCGGCTTCCAGACGGAACGGAGGCTGCTGTCGATGGTGATACGGAACCTGCGGTCCTGCATCCCCACGAACGGCTGGCGATTGTATGTGACGAGGACCGTCGGCTGCAGGTTGTACCACGCCTGCAGGATATGAGCCTCGTGCGTCACCTCTTCGCTGGCTTCCACTCTCTCCAAGAGATGATTCAAAAGCCCGGACATGGGCAAAGCAGAATGCAGATGGCCCACAGAAAGGGAAAGGCGGTCCTTCGAAACCACAAAATCATGGCGTCTCTTAATTTCCAGAAAAGCGTACGCATTTTCAGAAAATATCTCTTCGTATGTCCGCAAACGCACCTTGCGGCGGGAGAGGAGGCCCGCGTCTTTCTCGTAGAGAGAGTGAAGATCGAGCGAATCAAAGTAGAGCGATGAGACGGGATACTCTGTACGACCCCTGCCTTCCTCCACAAGAAACGGATCCGGTTGGGTGTAGGGAGCAATGCGGTCAACGAACGCCGGAATGATGCGGTCAGGGATGAGGAACTTCACCTCAATGCGGCGGAAGTGTAGTGGGGACGCGAGCCGGCTGTCTTTCCTGAGTGCAAGCATCATGTTTACTGTGCGGAATCGATGGTGATGACTGCCCCGCTCAATGCGAGCGTCTGCTCGCGGTTCCCCTTAAAGGTGCTCTCAAGGACAGAAACCGAAGGCTCCGCGAAGAACGGCTTCTTGATGTATGCAGCAATGGCAGTACCGTTCTGCTCAAACTGCACGCGCTCCACTTTCGCATGCGAATCATCTTTGACAGCGAGACCTATGGAACACCCACGGAGGATGGTGTCGTAGATGAGAGGCGCACTGCGCTCACCAACGCTGAGACATTTGTCCCCGTTGTTTGCGCTCTCGATATTGCGTATGGCGATAGAACTCCAGGAGATATCGAGCCCGTCATTCCCATTTTCAATGAAGAGACTGTTCTCCACCACACCGGAAAGAGCCATATCGACATCGAGCCCGTCAAAACTGTTGCGCTCGAAACGTACGCGGTTGATGTCTACGTACACATATTTCAGATTCAGACCGTCGTCCCCATGCGCATTGCGGATGATGGTATCCACCACCGTGACCGGGCTGTTGTGGAATACGACCATGCCACTGAAGAACGCACCGTTGAGGAACGCTTCACCACCATCCGCGAACTCGGCCCACTGAATGGCACTCGGCTCGGTGACATTCAACACGGCAAACACGCCCCACGGCTCCTCCGGATTCTCTGCGAAGAAACGAATGGGCAATTCTTTGTATCCAATCAGAGTCGCCGGTGCGTAGGAGAGGATGGATACACCCTTCCCGAAGCGGATGGTGGCTCCTGGCTTCACGGTGAGACGAACTGTGGAGGGGATAATGACGGTTTCATTCAGAATATGCACTCCGCGGAGCACAACTCCGTCCTCCCCCTCCGGTTCGAAGAACGGATAGCGAGCAAGGAATGCATCACGGCTTCTGTATGCCCCATCAAGATGCTCAAATGTCCTCTCATCCACAAGCACACTGCCAATGACATTGGCTGCCTCACCGGTAACGGCATTGCGAACCCCCACCTCCGGGTCGAGTGCATCTGCATTGAATCCTGCCCCTTCCACCACCACAAAGAAGCGGTGTTTCGTATGCGGTGCCGTCACAACCATCCCATTCGCGTCAAGCACAGGATCCTCTGTCCAGAGCAATGAAAGGTGCTCATTCTGCGTCTCAAGAACTATACGCCCCCCCTCGTCGGGTTCATCGCGCAGAAGCAGAGGGATGCGGCTGTCTTCCCCACCCCACCGGCCATCGCCGTTGTCCTTCCACAGTTGCACCGCCCCTTGCTCTGCAAGTAATGCAAACTCCGGGGGAATGGCGATCAAATCCAGCATACCAAATGCCACACCCCGTTCGGTGATGTCGAACGTGCGCAGGAGTCCCCTGCGCTGCTCTGACCCCGGCGGAATGCGCTCAGTCACGAGGACCTCCGATATCTGCAGCTCTTTCTTGAGGAATTCAATATTGGATTCAATTTTCCAGAGAAGCTTCTGCATCTCATTCTTCACCTGCCTGTTGCTCTGGAGCTTGAGTGGATCACGGTATGCAGCCCGCTCAATGAGCGCATAGAGCCGGTCTCGCTCCGCAAAATCATCGGCAACCTGCGCCTCATCCTGCACATGCTCCCAGAGAGCACGATGCACAGCGAGCTTGAGCTCCGGCACACGGAACGCCTCATCCAAAAATTTGTTTCCCGGGAGGAAAAGAAGGGTGCGGGGAGCGTAGAGACCAATGTCCCAGGGGAGAGGTTCAAACTTCCCCTTACTCGGATCAAAGAACAGACGGACATTGAAATCCGTCACATGGCGGCTCCCGGCGAGAGCACTGACGACATACCAGGAAACAAGCCGGTCTGTGTCGAAAATAGTCCTGAGCTTCGAGAAGAACAAAGGATCAGTATGGGCACCTTCCTTCGAAAGCTCGAGGAGCAGGTCCACTTCTTCGTACGTGTCGCTCCCCGGCTTGGTGACGTACTTGTCCCAGTACGCGACCTCATCAAACATCGGATCCCACTGCTGGAAGTAGGAATCTCCTCCCCCCGTCTGGTAGACGTTCGCATCTCCCGTGCGCCCCTGCTTCTCCAGCATTTCTTTGGTCCAGTGTTCTATCTGCGTGTACAGAAGAGGCTTGCTCCCGTTGAGAGAAACAGTCACAAACTCCAGAGGGGAATGCAGCAGATTGAACTTGCGCATGCGATAGACGTTCAGAGCCTCGGCAAACCAGAAGCGATCCTCCGGGATGATGAAATTGATCTCCCGCATGCCATGGAAGAGATGCTCTTTCTGGAATTTCACCCTCCACGACTTCTTGCGGTATGCCCAGTGGTTGAAAATGTCCCCGCGTACCCGGATTTTTACGTCATACGTCTCTCCGTCCGCCGTGAACACCGCATCAGTCCAGTCCTTCGCATCCTCGGTGAGGAAGAGATTGCCATACCAGGGGGAAGGAAGCTCTGTCGGCAGGGAATCCTCTATACGCTGCAAGTCCTCATCTGCAATATCCAGGCGGTAGGAGGGGAGCTCCTCAGGCGGTCTCTGGCCGCGGTAGAGAAAATTCATGGAACGGTCAAGCACCCGTACCGACGAAAGCATGCCCGGAATCTGGCTGATGAACGTCCGGCGTGCGAGCGTGTCATGGGGAGTCGCCTGATAGATAAGGAGACCGAGGAGGAGCAAACCGACTGCCTGCACCGCGACGAGCAGGGCAATGATGCTGAGAATGATATGGAGACGGCGCATAGGGTAATAGTAGCTTATGGAAAGCCCGGAATAGAATGTTCGAGCCGATTCGGATCCACAACGGTGGTGTGGATAACATTGGCTGCAGCTTCCGTCACTGCATTACGCAGGTCCAAAGTAAGCGGGAGATCCTGTGCTCCGGCTGTCACTCCTTTCAGGAAGAAACGGTGATGAGTATGTGGCACCTGAAGAGGTTCCCCGCTCGGCCCCGCCTCCGGCTGCTCCGGAGCGACAAGTGTGTATCTCGTATCAAAGTACACGCTGTCCTGCGCCACACCTTTTACACGCCCCAGCGGCACAGACACATCTGCGAAGTCCAGCACTCCATTGCCGTCGTCACGGAAGAGGAGGATCTGCTCCGCCGGCGTGACGGAAAGGGGCAGAACTATACCAGAGAGCACGGCCGCTACGGGCCCGCGGGTGGTGACATCGAGAATGAGCCCGACTCCCTGCTGCCGCTCAGATTGCACAGGGACGCGCTGCGTCACGAGCAGTTCGGACCGCTGAAGCTCGTTCCGGAGAAACTCGATGTTCGCTTTGACCTGATTGCTCCGGATGTCGAGGTCTCTCTTGATCTGACGGTTACTTGGGAGTTTCTGAGGATCGCGGTACGCAGCGCGCTCAATGAGGTTGCGCAACTTCTCAGCTTCCTGCAGATCCGCATTGACCTGCTCCTCGTTGCCTAGGTACTCCCAGAGAAAACGGTACGCGGCAACGCGCCACTGCGGCACTGCGAATACCTCATCCCAGAGGGGATTGCCTGGAAGCGTGAGAAGGGGGCGCGGATCTGTGAGGAACACATCCCATGGAATAGGCTCAAACCGTCCCCGCGAGGTATCGAAGATGAGTCGCAGATTATCTCCTCCCACATGCAAATTCCCCGCGAGCAGGCTGTGTGCGTACCACTTCACCATCTGATCGATGCCGAAGAGGGTCGCAACCTTCTCCTCAAAATCAGGACGCTCATGTGCTCCCGGCTCCATGAGCGAGAAGAGTATGGCAAGCTCTTCGTAGGAATCATGGGGACTCGCGACGGACTCCGTAAACTTACTCCAGTACGCCATATCCTCGAAAATGGGATCCCATCCATCGAAACTTGACGTATTCACTCCGCCAGTTTTGTAGAAGTTGATGTCTCCCGGGCGCCCCTGCTTCTCCAGCATTTCCTTCGTCCAGTGTTCCACCTCAAGGTAGAGAAGGGGCTTGCTGCCATTGAGAGATACCTGCACAAACCGCATGGGAGGCTGGAGCAGACCGAGCTTCCTCGCGCGGAAGCTGTTGAGAGCCTCAGCAAACCACCCGCGGTCCTCCGGAATGATGAGACTGACCTGGCGCATGCCCTGGAGGAGGTGATCCTTCTGGAACTTCACCCGCCAGGATTTCTTCTGGTACTTCCAGTGATTGAACCGGTCACCCCGGATGCGGATATCCACCTTGTAGGTTTCACCGTCGGCCGTAAAGGTGGCCGGCAGCCAAAACCTGGAATCCTCCGCAATGAAGACATCCGTATTCTGGGCAATTTCCTCCTCAAGTTTTGCAAGATCCTCTGCATCAATATCAATCCTGTACTGAGGGAGCTTTTCCGGGGGAGGAGATCCCCTGTAGAGGAAATCGAGAGAGTGGTCCGCAAGGCGAATCCCGGCGAGGATTGACTGCATGCGGCCTATGAACGTCGTCTGTATGATCGTGCTCTTCGGCGTCACCTGGTAGAAGAGCAGCGTGAGCCCCAGCAGAAGCATGAGCTGTACTGCTGCCACTGCAAGAAGCACGATGACGATGAGCTTTATTCTGCTCATGAGCCGTAATACTACCACAAGAAAAAACAGTAAATGTTGTGGTCATTAGGAAACCTCTGAAAAACCCATCAGCATGTCATGGTGAGCGTAGTCGAACCATGGCATGCGCCAAATTGTCGCAGTTCCTGCCTGCCGGCAGGCAGGCGTCAGAGCTCACTGTGACAATTTGGATATTTTCCAGAGGTTCCTTAGGTATTCCGCATCTACTTGCAACTTACTGCTTTTTTCTTGCCGCCACATAGTACCCCGAAGAAAGAATCCCCTGTTCTTCCTGCTTGTGATGGATGTCCCCGTACTCCTTCGTGATCAACCATGCGAAGAGGAGCATGAGTTTGGCCTTGAGGAACCAGAGAATCTTGAAAGGCCGGAATCCGAGCGTGTCGCACTGGAACCCGATGCGCTGGTAGAGCACGGCAAGCGCTTCCCCGGTGGATGTTTCTGATTTCAATTCTTCAATCGTAAACTCCCGGAGAAGGTACCGGAGACCATACTTCGTGAAGCGATAGTAATCGCCCGGTGCATCGTGAATGGGAAAGATGAACCGTGTAGAGAGAAGGAGCAGACCACCCGGCTTGAGAATACGATGGAACTCCGCGATAGCCTTCGGCGGGGTATGGAGGTGCTCCAGCACTTCCGTGCAGAGCACCACACCAAACGAATTGTCTTTGATTTGTGAGAGATTGTGCGCATCGGCAATGATGTCCACCTTCACGCCGGGACGCGCTTCAATGTCGAGCGTGGTGCGGTTGGGAAAGAGCGTGCCATACTGGTCATTGCCACAGCCGATGTCGAGTGTTTTTGCGTCACTCGCATACTTCCGGAGAAATGCCTTCAAACGAGAGCGTGTGATCTTGCGCGTAAGGCCGATCGTATCGAGAAAAGCCATGCCAATACTCTATACTACATACCACATTCCACATACTTTATACTCTCTCCATGCGCATCCTCATCCTCAGCAACACCTTAAACTCCGCCAGCGGCTGGGGAACCTATGCTCGGAACACGGCTCTCGGCCTCAGGGCCCGGGGACATACGGTCCGAGCGCTCACGCGGGAGAAGAGTGACTACGACGATGAGCGTGTGTGGCTGCCGGAGCCGCACCACCTGCTGGGAAATCCTTTCTTATGGTTCTGGAGCGCGTGGGCTATTCGCAAAGCGATCAAAGAATTCCAGCCGGACATCATGCACATTCTGGTCGAGCCCTATGTTCTGGCCATGCCGTTCGTCCGCCTCACGATGAAGAAGATGCCGCCGTGGGTTCTCAGCATCATCGGTACGTACAGCGTCTCACCGCTCTACATTTTCGTTGTCCGGAAACTGATGTGCGATGCGTACCGGCGGGCCGATGCATTCGCCGTGCTCAGTCACTACACACAGAAAAGAGTGTCGGAGTCTGTTGTGGAGCGGTGTGGTGACACCTGCGCCGCTGATGCGCAGAAGAGGATGATGGTGTTCCCGCTTGGCATTGAGGATGTGCCGGAGACCCCGCAAAAACTGGATCCCAACTGCAGACACATTCTGTTCGTGAGTGAAATCAAGCCGCGCAAAGGCGTGCGGGAGATCATCAAAGCCTGCGCGGAGTTCAAACGGACATCGACGATGCCGTTTCACATGCATTTCGTCGGAAACGTCCCGCAGAGCAATTACACGGATGAAGTGAAGAAGCTCGTGAGGGATCTGAACATGGAATCGACAATCACCTTCCACGGCCCGGTCCCGCGCAGCAAACTGCATGAGTATTACGACTTCGCCGACCTCTGCCTGGTGCTCGGCATCAGCGATGGCCATCACTTCGAAGGACACTCGCTGGTGTTTTTGGAAGGAAACCTTCGCGGCATTCCGGCCATCGGTCCAATTGAGTCTGGCGGAGAGGAGGCCGTGTTGGATGGTGTTTCCGGGTATTGCGTGGATCCGCACAAGCCCGCGGATGTTGCGGAGAAAATGCGCTGGGTACTGGAGGAACACCGGATCAGGCCGGAGGATTGCAGAAAGTGGGCGCGCGACCACAGTGTGGAGCGGCAGGCGGAATGTTTTGAGGGGATTTATGAAAAAGTTCTTGCAAACACGTGACCCGGCCCGGTTATACCAAGTTGCAATAGAGAGGATACCAATACGAGGGCAGTGGTATAGCATCCTCTCGTACCGCGTAGCGTTTGCTCCAGCCGAGCATTACTTGCAAAGCATTTCAACAGATTCGTAGCATTTTAAACGCGAAGTGGTATTACTTTTGCCCGATGAGCCGGAGAAAAGACTCCTTCCGGCTCTGGGACCGGAAGGGTAGGATACGTCCGCTTATGATAAAATATCTCCTGCAGATCGTTCGTATCCCTTTTATTCGGGATGTGACGACGATGCAGATTGGCAGGTTGGTAATGATCGCAAGCAGTTTTCTCGCATCCATCCTGTATGTGCGTTTTTTGGGGCTTGCCGGATACGGTGAATACTCAGTCGTTCTTGCATATACAGGAACCGTGGGGCTGCTGACGAATTTAGGACAACAAGCCACAACACTCACTTTTTTTGCAGAAGCCTACGGACGTAAAGATTACACAGCTCAGACCAGGGTGCTTTATTATTATGTGCTGACCTCGGCAGGAGCGGCGTTACTCCTCATTCTACTGGCTTTCACTTCGCCTATGATCACAAAGCAGATCTACGGACAAACTGCTATCGGCACCCTCGCAAGCCTTGTATTCGCATCATCGATATTCGAACTGCCGTTCACTTTCATTTCCATCGTCCTTCAAACTACACGTGAGATCCGTACGCTCACAATCTTGGAAAACACGAAGAACTTGCTCCAAATCTGCATCGCGGTCGGTCTTTTGATGATGGGGTTCGGCGTGCCGGGACTCATCGCAAGCTCGCTGATCACGGCCGCATGTTTCAGCCTGATCGGAATCATGCTCTATCCGAGACTTCGCCGCAGGCACGGGCTGCCGGAATTTCGAAGTGCGCTTTGCTCCGGAGACCTCCCGCACTTTTGGCAATACACGAAAGACGGCGCTTGGATTGCAATCGATAAAAGTCTCGGCAATTTGTATCCGAATATTTTCCTTTTCACATTCAGTACGCAGGTATCACCCGCGGTGGTCGGACTCCTCCGGCTCGGTATGAAACTTGCAGACCTGCCTGCATCGTTCGTACTAAGCAGCATCAGCAGACTGGCATCCTCTGCAATCCCCGTCATGGTTGGCAAAGGAAAAAATTCTTTGCGATCTTCGCTATTGCGCCTCACAAAGCATACGGCAACTCTTCATGTAGGAATCAGCCTGCTGGCAGCATTGATCATTCCTCCACTCCTTCCCCTTGTGTACGGACCCAACTTTCAGCCAGCGGTGTATCCGTTTCTCGTGATCTTGTTCCTCAATGTATCTCTCGCCTTCCATGCAATTGCGACACCAATCCTGCGAATCTCCTCCAAAATTCACATCGCAGCGATTCTCAATGGCATCGCAACACTCGTCGGCATCGGCCTCTTCTTTGGATTGGGAACTCTGATGCAACCGCTCTGGTCGCTCTACATCGCACTGACTGTGTATCACTGCATTATCGGACTCCTCTTCTTCCCCGTCATGAAAACGCTCGACCAAATGAGCCAAAAAGACGGACTCCGTCTGGTACACTAACAACATGCGTGTTTCCCAACCCGATCGCTACCTGCTTGCAAAATTCGTCGAGGAGAATTCACACCTCCTCACAGGTTCCCTGCTCGATGTCGGCGGACAGGACGGCAAACGTTACCGCCGCTATTTCCCGCACATCACGAAGCACACCGTGCTGGATCCCGATGCATCGGCCAAGCCTGATATCGTGTCCGGCGCGGAGAAGATGCCGCTTGCAGATGCATCCTTCGACAGTGAACTCTGTATGGAAGTGCTGATGGATATTTATGATGTCCATGCAGCCGTGAAAGAAATGGCGCGGGTGCTCAAACCCGGCGGCCACCTGCTCGCATCCGTCTCCTTCATGTCCCCCCTTTGCGACGAACCGTATCACTTCTGGAGGTTCACACCTCACTCCCTTCGTAATCTCTTCGCGAATGATTTCACAGACATCCGCATCGAGCATCGCGGCGGATACCGGACCGAGCGTGCGCAGAACTGGATCCGCTACTGGATCGAGCGTCTGGACCTGTACAAGAAACCTTTGCTCGGACGACTTTTCTCACTCGTGAGCATGGCACGGGGACACCTGGCGATGATGCTCGATCGGCATGATCGGTCGGCGGCGAATAAGAAATATGCGCTGGGGTTTAATGTGGTGGCAAGAAGGAAATAGCTATACTCCTTCAGCTATGAAATTCACCACCTCCTGGGACGACGGTTACGCAGATGACCTGCGAATAGCAGAACTTCTCGATACCTACGGTTGTCTGGGAACGTTCTACGTCTGCCCGAGGGGGCAGCACCGGCAGGATATGCTGACGCAGGATCAAATACGTGATCTGAGTACCCGGCATGAGATTGGCGCACATACCATCACGCATCCCCGCCTCACTCAGATACCGGAAAACGATGCCCGCCGTGAAATCGATGAAAGCAAACAGTGGGTGGAGGAACGGACAGGAAAACCCTGTGCACTCTTCTGCTATCCCTACGGGGAAACGAATGACCGGATCGCGCAGATGGTGCAGGATGCCGGATTTTCGGGGGCGAGAACCGTGGAACAGTTCCGGTTTTGCGATGATGATCTGTTCCGTCTGCCGACATCCCTCCACGTCTACCCATTCCCTCTGCGTCCCATCTTCAACCGGCGCGCGCTTAGCCCCTTGCTCACCGCCTGGCCGCATCTTCGTGAGCTCGGCATTCCGGTCGCCTCTCTCCGCGGATGGCTGCCGTTCTCGAAGGCGATGTTTCGCTCGGCTCACGAGCGCAAAGAGCCGTGGTTTCACCTGTGGGGTCACAGCGCCGAAGTGGAAAAATACGGCATGTGGCAGGATCTTGCGGATTTTCTGGACTACGCCCGGACATTTCCGGATATTGAAATGGTCTACAATAGCGACCTTTTATGAAAATACTTTTTCTCAACGATGACTATCCGGAAGAAGGCGGCAGCAGTGTTGCCGGGGTTGTGCGGACCCTCGATCACGGGCTCACCGAAGCCGGACACGAGGTATATGTGATAGCGACGCACCGGAAAGAGAAACACCCATCGATCATCCGGCGAGGACATATCGTAAGCATCCCCGCATCGTATCGCCAGTCGCTGCGGCATTATCACTGCCTGAGGATTCCTGCAGTTTCGAAGATGCTCGACGGGGAAATCGCGAAGATTCGTCCGGATGTCATCCACGCACACAACGTGCATCAGTACATCACGTACAATGCGCTGCGCATCGCGCGTAAACACACGGACAAAGTCTTCATCACGCTCCATGACGTGATGAGTTTCAATTTCGGTCGTCTGGCCACGGATCGTTTCCTCAAAACCGAAGGCCAGGATGTGCGAACCAGCTGGATCGATCATCTCAAGCAGGCTCAATTGCAGTGGAATCCTCTACGCAATGTCATCATCCGAAACATCATGAATGCAAACGTGAAGGAGGTGTTCGCCGTGAGCGCCGCCCTGAAGCGCGCATTGGACGCGCACGGCATTCCGCGCGTATCCGTCGTGCCAAACGGCATCGACGCCGCGTCCTGGGTTGTCAGCCCGGAAACGGTGGACGCGTTCAAAACCAAACACGATCTCCATGGGAAGAAAGTGATCCTTTTCGGCGGCCGCCTCAGCCGTGACAAAGGATCGACGCCCCTTCTGCAGGCTCTGCAGGCCATCAGGGGATCCGTCCCGAACGTCGCGCTGCTCGTCATCGGCAACAATGACCGGTGGGAGGGGCTCCTGCGGGAAGCGGGCGCAGAAAACTTCCGCGATTGCATCCGTTGCCCCGGCTGGATGACCATGGAAGAAATGAAAGCCGCCTACGGAAGCGCAGATGTCGTGACGACTCCTTCGCTCTGCCTGGATACCTTCAACCTGATGAACATAGAGGCGATGGCCCTCGGCAAACCCGTGGTTGGCACGGTCTTCGGCGGCACTCCGGAGATTGTCGTAAACGGCGTGACCGGATTCATTTGCAATCCTCTTAAGACGGAGGAATATGCAAATCATCTCCTCACACTCCTGAAGAATGATACGCTTGCGGAGAAGATGGGGCGGGCGGGGAGAGAACGGGTGGAGAAACTGTTCACGATGGAACGGCAGGCACAGAAATACCTGAACCTCTATGGGCGGTAAGCGGCAAGCGGACAGCGAAAAGCCGCTGATGCCTTCCGCTTACCGCTTACCGCTGCCTGCTCAGAGCGTCCCCTCCCCCTTCAATTCCGCCTCCATCATGAGGGTGACCAGTTCCGCGAACTTCACTTTCGGTTTCCAGCCCAGTTTCTTCCTGGCGTAGCTCGCATCGCCGCAGAGGTGCTCCACTTCGTTCGGGCGGAAGAACTGGGGATCCACCGTCACCACAGTCTTCCCTGTCTTGGAATCCACTCCCTTCTCGCGAATTCCCTTCCCCTTCCACTGGAGACGGATGCCCACATGGGCAAACGCCTTCTCCGCGAACTCGCGGACAGTGTGTGTCTCCCCGGTAGCGATCACGTAATCCTCGGGTTTCTCCTGCTGAAGCATGAGATGCATGGACTGCACATACTCCGGCGCATACCCCCAGTCACGGCGGGCATCCAGATTCCCAAGAGGAATATTCTCCTGACTCCCGCCGACAATGGCGGTGACGCCGCGCGTGATCTTCCTCGTAACGAAGTTGGAACCACGGCGTGGGCTCTCGTGGTTGAAGAGGATTCCATTGCACACATAGAACCCATAGGACTCACGGTAGATGCGGGAAATCTCGTACCCGTAGAGTTTCGCCGCTCCGTAGGGGCTACGAGGCTTGAAAGGTGTCTTCTCATTCTGCGGCGCTTCACTCGAGTCTCCACTGAAAAGTTCGGAAGTGGATGCCTGGTAGAAGCGCGCCTTCGAGAAGCCAAGAATTCGCAGAGCTTCGAGCAAATTCTGCACGCCAATAGCATCTGAGAGAGCCGTGTAATGCGGCACTTCGAAGGAAATCTGCACATGTGACTGCGCTGCGAGATTGTACACTTCATCCGGCTTGCAAATGGACACCACATGGACGAGGGAATTCATGTCTGTCATGTCCCCGTAGTGCAGGTACGCGTCTTTATGCCGATCGAAAAATAACTTGTCTATGCGCTGACGGTTGAAAGAGCTCGTGCGGCGGACAATGCCATGCACTTCGTACCCTTTCTCTAGCAACAGCTCCGCAAGATAGGAGCCATCCTGTCCCGTGATACCGGTGATGAGCGCAACTTTGCCCATGCAGAAACGCATCATAGAGCCGACAGCGAATGCCGTCCAATGGCCAAGGGGATAAATGAAGCAAGTTGACGCCACAAGATGCAGCACCTACCCTGCATGCGCTATGTTTTCCTCCATCGTAAACACCATCCTTCTGCCTGTCAGGCTCGTGTTCCGGCACGAAACGGTGAACAAGCTTGGCCTGCGCTCGATGCGCGATGAGAGGAATAACATGGTGAAGAAGCACGCCAAAGGGAGGTTGCTTGATATTGGATGCGGCAGTAACCAGCTCGTGCGCTCCTACGGCCATGAGAGTGTGGGCATAGACGTCTATGACTTCGGAGGAGGCGCGCTGCTCGTGAAAGACAGCGCAAATCTTCCCTTTGACGATGCGTCATTCGATACGGTGAGTTTTGTGGCATCGCTCAACCACATCCCGCAGAGGGAAGCCACGCTCCGGGAAGCTCACCGCCTGCTCCGGCCGGGAGGCAGAGTACTGATTACTATGCTCTCCCCCCTGGTCGGGATCATTCGGCACCACCTCGCATGGTGGGATGAAGACCAGCATGAACGGGGAATGAAAGAGGGAGAAGCAATGGGCCTCTCACCCTCCTTCATTATAGAGATTATGGAAAAACAGGGATTCAAGCTTCAGAGGAGAAAACGCTTCGTACTGGGCTTAAACAACCTGTACATCTTCGAGAGAAGAAACTCTAGCGAATGAGATGCAGGAGGAACACCTGCAAGTTTGAGGAGGAAACACGCGGAAGCGGAGGAGGCACAGGCACTTCCCGGAGCAAAGGATCCTGCTGGCGCATCTGCGCAACCTGCGCGCCCTCGTACCCGAGAACATGGGTAATGCCATAGCGGGTGAACACATCGCGCAGGGAACCTTGCTGCACCAGACGTGCAACCGTCGTGGGATGGAAAGGCACCAGAACGGCATCGGTGAGTTGCGCGAGCTGCTCTACCCGCACTCCTCCCATCGCAAGCGCAACAACTGCGTTTTCACCCAGCGTATTCACTCCTTCTGCCATTGCCATCACTTCCGGGACCGTGCTCCTCCGGTAGCGTTGCCCGAAGAGGACGCGATTCACTTGGATGAGATGCACCGAGAGCATCACCGTCATGAGGATGATCGCAACAGTGCGGGATGAAAGCCGCAGCTGTTCATGCAAACTCTTCGCAACTGCCACAACGCCGACGGCAGCAAAAAATGCAAACATCCACCCGTAATCCATCGTGTGATCACGGGCGTAATGCATCACAAACCTCATGAGAAACTCAGAGAAGAAGATGAGTCCCAAAAGGAAGAGCAGCATGTTCCTGTTCCTCTTCCACAGCACCGCTGTGCCCGGAAGCACGAAGAGCCAGAATGCCAGACCTCCGAGCGTCTGCAGTTGGAAAAATGGTGGGATGCTGCCTGCAAAAAGCCAGAAACCGTTGAGAACTTTCATCCCGAACGAAGGCGACCCGACATCAAAATTAATGAAGATTTTCTGCTGCTGCAATTTCTCCAGAAAACTCATATCTGCATATGCGGCGACGAGCGACTCATCGTGCGCGGCACGGTTGAAGAGGTAGGTATAGGGGTCAGGGTACAGATGAAGGTAGAACCCCTCCTGTATGTTCTGCTCTCCAGGCCAGAGCAGCGCCAGATTGTGGTTGGTAGGATACCCCTGGGAACGAATGTCCCCGGTGTACGGAAGAATGTAAACGACTCCTGTGCAGAAAAGGAAAAGGAAGATGCCGCCAAGAGCCTTCTTCCAGTTCGGGAGGCGGAACAGCACGTACCCCAGAGAGATCCAAGGAAGGAAGATGAGAAACGCATCCCTGGACGCGACACATGCGCCAAAGCTTAGCCCTGCCAGTACGAGAGCGAGCTTCTCTGAGTGTCCGCGAATCCAGAGATAGAGCGCAATGGAAAGGAAGAGAAAGAAAAAGGCAAAGGCGTAAAAATCCGTCCACACAGCCTGGCGCCAGAAGAGCGGCAGAAACGAGAGGAGCACTGTGCTGCACCAAGCCGTCGCAGGAGATGAGAGCTTGAGGACAGAGAACCACCACGGGATCAGGCTCACTGCGAGAATAGCCGAGGCAACCGCAGTCCAGCCCACCAGATCCGACCATGGAATGAAACGGGCAAACTGCGCGAGGAGCACCGTGCTCAGCCGCCCATCCATGGTACTGGTCACACCGAGGGAAGGAAGAAGCGCGGCATTCAGGTAACGCCCAAGATCATCGGTAAGACTGAAGAGCCCCGTGTCTGCAAAATTGCGAACAGGGAGCAGAGGCATTACATCAAATCCCTGGCCTGCAAGCAGCGCAGGCAATAACCAAACAAACGGAATGAGTAGTACGTACAAAACCAGCAGAGAGAGCTGCCATCCAAGCCGCTGGGTCTTCGGAACCGGAACCATAGAACGATCATAACACCTCTTCCTGCAGGTAACAGCCAAAGAAACTGCTACCATGGCACTATGCACCGCAGAAATGCCCTTCAGCTGCTCAAAATCATTGGGATTCTCCTGTTTCTTTGGATTCTGGCAAGAATCGACCTCAGCGCACTCATGGAAACAGCAGCACAGGCGAGAGTGGAGCTTCTGCTCGCGGCAATAGCACTGGTGTTCGCCACATACTTCCTCAAGGCTCTCCGCTGGCACACCATGATCCGTGCCATGGGTTCGCAGCAGAGCTTCGCACAGTCCTGGCGCATCTACCTGCTCGGATTGTTCTTCGGACTCATCACGCCAGGAAAACTCGGAGAGTTTGGAAAGGTGGCGTACCTGCGCCGCGATGGCATAAGTACGAAACTCGGGTGCGCGCTCGTTATTTTGGACCGCATTGCAGATGTGATAACCATCAGTGTGCTTGGTATCGCAGCTGTGGGCCTGCTCTTCGGCTGGCAATGGAGCTGCATTCTGGGAATTGCAGCATGCACTATCGCAGGGATACTTTCGCTGGTTGTCGGAAAAAGCTCTTTTGTACGGAAATTGTTCCGCCACAAAAAAATCCAGTGCCTTCTCCCGCACGCCGGCAGCATCGTTGGCCTCACGCTGCTGAACTGGATTGTATATTTCCTGTGGGCTTTCTCCATTGCACGGAGTATCCACATTGAAATGCCATTGCTCCCCCTCGCGGCTTGTTTCGTACTCACAGCGATATGCTCCATGCTCCCTATCGCCCCCTCCGGGCTCGGGACACGTGACGTGGCACTCCTCACACTCCTCGCCCCGTTCGGGGTACAGCCGGAAGAGGCAGTGGCACTTGCGATGCTGATGTTCGCAAGCATTGTTCTCAGTTGTCCCCTCGGCGGATACTACTGGCTTACTGCCAAGCACCGCTCCAACCCGAAAATCCAACACGAGAACTTGCTTGAGAAGAATGCACCTTTCAATTCATAATGCTCCGGTGCGAACGACAATTGTCATTCCGGCATACAACGAAGAACAATGCATCCGGAGCGTGGCAGAGAGGGCGAAAGAATATCTTGGTCAGCATCACAGAGATGCGGACATCATTATTGTCGACGATGGATCCACGGATAGAACGGCAGAGGTGGCACGCGGAATCCCCGGAGTTTCTGTTATTTCACATCCCATGAACAAAGGATACGGTGCTGCTATTAAAACAGGCATGAGAGCAGCAAAGACAGAATGGTGCATTACGTACGATGCAGATAACCAACACCAGCCGGAATCTCTGCTCCCACTCCTCGAAAAAATCTCCGAGCAGACAGACCTCGTCATCGGCGTGCGCAAGGGGTACAAAGGCCCCATCATCAGACAACCCGGCAAACGCCTTATTGGGCTGATTGCAAATTACCTGACGGAGACAAAAATCCCTGATTTTAATTCCGGTCTCCGGGCATTCCGCAGGACGGTGTTCCTGCAGTACGAGCACCTGTTCCCCAATGGGTTCTCCCTGTCCACGACAAGCACCATCTGCTTCCTGAAGCAGGGGCACTCCGTGGCTTATTGCCCCATTGCCATCAGGCAGCGCACAGGGAAAAGCACAGTCCGCCTCCGCGATGCGCTCAAAACGCTGATGCTCGTCATCCGGCTCACTATGCTATTCTCTCCCCTGCGCGTCTTTCTCCCGGCAAGCGTGCTCTGCGGTCTTCTGGGACTCGCACTGCTTGTGCAAGGTCTCTACGTTGACCGGAATATTTCGGATAGCACCGTTGTCCTCATTCTCTTCGCAACCATCCTCTTCTTCTTCGGCCTGCTCTCAGACCAGATAGCGGCGATCCGGAGAGAAATACATGTACGAAAATAACACCATGATAAGGCGAATCATTAGCCTCGGCATCCGAACCATTGCGAGCCACATCCCGCCTTCGGGACTCAAGTCCCGCCTGTACGGATGGTCCGGCATACAGATTGGAAAGAGGGTACACCTGAGCCCCGGCGTCTACATCGCAGACGGATACCGAAGCAATCTTGTGGAACTGCAGGATCAGTGCGTCCTGTCTCCATACGTTGTTCTCGTGCCGAGCTCACATCCCAATACCTCCTTCCTCGCAGAGAAGTGGCAGGTATCGAAGCGGGCGAAAATCACGATCGGCCGCGGCGCATGGGTGGGCGCAGGTGCTGTCATTCTTCCCGGAGTGACCGTGGGGGAAGGTGCAATCATCGGCGCAAACGCAGTTGTGAGAAGTGATGTTGCTCCATACGAAATCGCAGCCGGCGTACCGGCGAAACGGGTAGGTGACGTGAGAGACAAACCACAGGTACAATCCTGACCCACTCCCCCTCCCGTACTGCTATGTCCGGACAGAACACGCAATTGCGCAACGTCTATGCCGAGAAGGCACTGGAACAGATACCGCGTCTGCTGAGCCTCCAGGACCGCAACCGGTACTCCCCGACGTACGGATGCTTCAAAAGAGCATTCTGGATGGACAAAACGGTGGACTACCACGATGGTTTGCCACAGTACGGCTCGCTCTCCCTCGCTCTGGCATACACCCAGAACATGCCGGGGAATATCTTCAAAGACCAGGAGAAGATGCGGGAATGGACAATCGCCGGGATGAAGTACTGGGCGAAAATCCAGCACCGTGACGGCTCGTACGATGAGTTCTATCCCAATGAGAGAGGATGGACCGGCCCAACTGGCTTCCTGCTTTACGGCATGATGCGCAGCTATATGCTCTTGAATGAGCGGGGGGATTTCCCGGAAACATTCAGGGATGAGTTCTTCTCGGCAGCACGAAGATCTGCCAACTACATCATCAAGTATGACGAGCACGGCGTGCTCGCAAACCACCATGCCATGGCAGTCCTGCCCGTCTTCTATACGTACCATGTCCTGCAGGATCCTTCCCTGCTCGAAGGCTACGAGAAAAAACTGGCCGACTTCATGCAGTACCACCATGAGAAGGAAGGATGGAGCCTGGAGTACGATGGCGCGGACATCGGCTATCTCTCGGCCACCGTCAGCTTCCTCGGGAAGGTATACAAACTCAACAGAGATGAGCGCCTGCGGAAAGTCATGGAGGAAGCTACCGAATTCCTAAGCTACTTCGTCTACCCAAACGGCTTCTACGCGGGAAGCATGGGCAGCCGTCAGACGCTGCACTTCTATTCCCACGGTTGCGAAATCCTCGCGCCGGAAATGCCTCTCGCCGGGCGCGTCGCAGACGCGCTCCTCGTGAGTCTGAAAGAGGGAAAAATCGTCCCCGCAGCCATACAGTCGGACAGGTATTTCCTCTACCGCATCCCCGAACACCTGGAATCGTACCTCGATTTCGGTGAACGCCGCGGGGAAGCGAAACTCCCATACGAGAGAGCAGACTTCCAGAAAGTATTCCCGGAGAGCCGCTTCTTCATCCGCAAACGCGGCCCGATCTACCTGCTCGGCAATGCAGCAAAAGGCGGCGTGATCAAGCTCTTCGATGTAGAGAGCAAGAAGCTGCTCCTCAATGATTGCGGCATCATCGGCGAAACAACACAAGGAGATGTGCTCACATCACAGTGGGTGAACAACGAATACTCATTCGAGCACAGCGGAGATTCTTTTGCAGTCAGTGGTGCACTGAATCCGGTTCCCATGAGCAAGACATTTACACCACTCAAGCGCATCGTCTTCGTGCTCTTCATGCTGCTCTTCGGATGGCATACGCGTCTGGCGTACTACATTAAAGGTATCATCCGAAAGATCCTCGTATTCACGAAGGCGAAGAAAGACGTGACATTCCGGAGGGAAGTTGCGCTCTCAGACCAGCTTCTCCGCGTCCGCGACAGCATTGAGCTGAAAGGGAACACGACATTCTCATCCCTCCAGATCGGAGATGAGTTCTTCGTGCGCTACGTACCTCAATCCGCGTATTTCCAGTCACAGGAATTCGATGCAAAGGGATTCTTCCTCTCGGAAGAACAGCTTGCGATGCTCAATGAGAAGAAATCCATCGTGCTTGAACACACCGTTGATCTGAAGAGAGGGACAATGGGCAACCTCATCGTTATTTCCTAGCGCGGAGTTCTCTGCAGAGAGATGTCATGTCCACGAAACGGTACCCCTGCCCCTTCAACAGTTCTACGAGCCAGGAGAGGAGCGCAAACCCCTGCTCTTTCCGGCGTCCGTACGCCAGACGGTACGCCAGAGGGAGGTGATGGAAGTTCCCGGGAGTGAAGAAATCATGCAGATGGGAATCGATGACAAAGACGTGCGGCCAGTGAGCAGGTTCCCGGAGCTGACGTTGCCAGAAGCGGCGTCCGCGGAGTTTGAGCATGCTTACGGTGACCCGGCGTCTTGAGTGGGCGAGCGCAGCAAACGGCAGCTCGAGGACTCCCCCTCTCCACATCCACGGTTCGGTAGGCAGTGCACGGTAGTCAAAGAGCCCACGGCGGCGCGAGGGGAAGACGGAAGAATCGAACGCGTAACCGGCTCCGGAAAGGGCTTGTATATCGCCGGGATACAGCACCCCCTGAGGGGCACGGTACCCGAGCGACGGACGCCCGAAGAACGCGGAGAACACATCCTGTGCCTTCTGCATTTCTTCTGCAGAAGACACCCTGTACTGCTGAGTGTTGTGTGTGTGTGAATGCGCATGCACATCGAGATTCGCAGCCCGGAGGACGCAGATGCCGCCCTTGTTCCCCTGCAGGAGGGAAGTCACCACAAAACAACTGAGCGGAAGCTTCTGCGCGGCACAGAATGCAAGAACATCGTTCAGCGGCTGCTCTTCTTCCAGCAATGCTGCAGTGCCGGTTCTCGCCCCGTAATCCGGCTCGATATCGCAGGTGAGCACCGCAGTACGAGGGAAGGCATCTATGGCGATTGCACGATCAATATCTCCCTGCAGGCGGATGGAATCTGAGACAGTCACCGAAAAATTCTACACGAAAGCCTCCTAAGCGCTTAGTATGAAGCCATGATTTCCCTCATCATCCCCGCATTCAATGAGGAAGGAGCAATACTCCAGACGCTGGAACAGGCCCACAAGGCATTAAACCAATGCGGAGACAGCTACGAAATAATCGTGGTGAACGATGGCAGTACGGATGGGACGGGTGCATTGCTCAGAAAAGCTGTACATCCTGCCGTAACCGTCGTGCACCACAACACGAACCGTGGAAACGGTGCCGCCCTTAAAACAGGCATCCGTCATGCAAAGGGGAACACACTCGCCATAGTAGATGCAGATGGAACATATCCCATCAGCCGCTTCCCGGACTTGTACAGAACAATGCAGAAAGAAAAGGCAGACATGGTTGTCGGCGCACGCAGGATAAACCCGCAGGCAGTAAGCCTGCATAACCGCATCGGAAAATGGATTCTTACAAAACTCGCTGTACACCTCACCCAAATGAACATACCGGACATCAATTCCGGAATGCGCATGATGGACCGCGCGCTCGTTGAGCGTTTCATGCACCTTTTCCCGGACGGCTTCTCCTCTTGCATTACCATTACTCTCGCTGCTCTCACGAACGGATATAACGTCACGTTCATTCCTATTGATTACTTCGAGCGGGTCGGGAAGAGCAAGCTCTCCGCAGGAGTGTACGGCCCCCTGCATTTCATGTACTTCCTCACTATTATTGGCCGCATTATTCTCTACTTCCGGCCCATGCGGTTCTTCGTCGCACCGAGCGTCCTTCTCTGTGTCCTTTCCCTCGGTACATTCCTTGCGGGAATCATTACACAGAATTCCCTCGCGCCGCTCGGACTCATTTTCCTTCTCGCCGGAATACAACTGGCCTGCTTCGGTCTGCTCGCTGACATGATCGCGCGCTCCTCGCAGAGAAATCTGTAGATACCCACGGACTCATCTGCCCGCACGTATCTGAAGCGGCCTCGTTTTAGCGAAGACAGGCACATGGCACTTCCGGAAATTGAAGAATAGCCAATCTCGCCGGCCGTAGCAGGAGGCCAAAAAACAAGGAAGTTTGAATAGCACATTCCTCCACGGCCTATGACTGTGGCCTCCTGCGAAGGCTGGTGATCAGCGAATCTTCCACAGCGACCATCCCTCTCCCCGTGCCACTTCGCGCACAGGGACATTGAGCATAGGAACCTTCCATTCGGGCTGCCGCTCCTCATCCCAGAAGAAGTACTGCACTCGGTACTCCCCAAGGAGCGCACGCGGATCGAGGTCCATGGTGGCACATGTCCGGTCCACAAGAGCGAGTTCCTGCTCCCGGAGACGTGTCTTCTCCGCATCGGTGAAGAGGGTATCGTATGCAGCTCCATAGATGAGAACAGGCTCTCCTTCCGGATGGCGCTGATCTGGCACAAACGGTAACTGGGAAAGACAGTACCGCTCCGCGATTTCCTGGTGTGATCGCAGCTCGTGCTGAATGTAGTTTGTAAAGAGCACATCGTGCTTCGTGTGACTGGCAATGAAGGAGGAAGTGAGCGGATCTGCGAGAATCACGGACCACTCAAGAATGTCGAACACCGGCAGTGCAGAGGCGAGGTGCTGCTCAGAGAAATCCTCCGCATCGATCCTCCACTGGGAGATAACCGACCGGTTGTCATACGCAATGCCAAGGAGGAACACTGCTGCAGCAAGCGACGCTGCGATGCTCCACCTGGATCTGTCCCCCCAGAGAGCAACGAGTGTCAGTACTGCCGCGAA
This sequence comes from Candidatus Peribacteria bacterium RIFOXYB1_FULL_54_35, assembly GCA_001787755.1. Classification (GTDB taxonomy): domain Bacteria; phylum Patescibacteriota; class Gracilibacteria; order Peribacterales; family Peribacteraceae; genus GWB1-54-5. The sequence goes on along the minus strand of MFYJ01000014.1, from coordinate 47,642 downwards.
GACGAGGAAGAAAAGGTAGTGCGATGCGAAAAGGAAGAGAACTCCATGCACAAGATGCTGATTGAGCAGAACGAACGCCGCCACCACTGTACAGACGACGTAGATGGATGGGCGGCTGCTTCGCCTCCAGAGAACGAGCAACCCAATAGCCATAACGAAGAAGAGAACTGTCCATGGCCAGGACTCCGGCATATGTGAGTAGCCGACTCCGCTGCGGAAGAAAACTTCCTCGTAGAGAGGATGTCCCGAGAGGCGGCGCATCGCAAGAAGGAAAGGGCTCCCTGCCACAAGACCCGCTACTCCGAAGAGAAGAAGTTTGCCCGCATCGGACCATGACCGCTGCAGGAGCACGTAAAGAAGCAGAAGCCCCCACCACGCCCATGCAGCCGAGAAGCTCCAGAAGTACACGCCAACGAGAAGCCCCATGAGTACTCCGCCCAGGAGACCGCGCAGCCACCGGCCTTCCAATCCCTCCACGAGCCCCCAGAGGGAGAGGAGCACAAGGAGAAAACTCATGCACTGATGGATGGGGCGGCCCAGGTTATAGAGCTCAAGAAGGGAAAAGAGGACGGCGACAACCAGTGCGCGACGGCGCGAGAGCTGGCACGCCCGGCAGAACCCGACCATGACGATGAAGAGCAGAATAGGTGCCACAAAATCCATGACGGTGAACACATCGAACGCCTGATCGGTGATGGAACGGAAGAAAAGACCGTACGCCTGCTCTATGAGTCCCGGCTGCAAAGCGGGGAGGAGCTCTTCGCCGCCGGCGATCGCCACGCCGAACCGGTTGAGCTTGCCCGTGAGCACCTCCTGCACACGCGGGAGGTAACTGTACTCATCCGCATTGAAGTGCACAGGAATCCCCTGGTACTGCGGACTCAAAATGTGTATCCAGTGCGGCACGCTCACGAGAGCACCAAGAAAGACTGCAAAACAAAATACCGTAGCGTACCACCGCTTTTGAGAGAGATTCTCCACCATAGGTTCCTAGCATAGAGAAGGAGGACATGTATCACAATTGCTCAAAGAACATGCGAAAAATGAAGATTCTGCTGAAAAGTCCTTGACCACTTCCACCCATGACTTATGATGTTTTGGCTCAATCGGCCTCGGTGGAGTATTCACCTCCATTGAGACCGGAGTTTTTTGGCTCCTTCACCCTTCGACAGGACTCAGGGTGAATGAGAAAGCTCATTCACAGCATCGCAGAGTAGAGAAGTGTGGCCATCTGCGCTGCCGTATGGCAGTACAGCATGGACCTATCTTAAATTTAACTTTAAAAATGAAACTAGAAATTACTAGTTTTCCTTTGACCAATTTTCCCTGAAGTCGCGTTCGACGCGTACTGAAGGGTTTGCCCCGTAGTCGCGCTTAGCGCGTGCTACTGGGGCGGTCATCTCTTTTCGAAGAGTTTGATCCTGGCTCAGAGTGAACGCTAGCGGTGCGCCTAACACATGCAAGTCGAGCGAGGCTTCGAGCCGAGCGGCGAACGGCTGCGTAACACGTTGGAACCTTCCCCAGACTCAGGGATAATCCGCCGAAAGGCGGACTAATACCGGATGGTCCCGCAAGGGTAAAGCTTTTGCGGTCTGGGAGGGGCCTGCGGCCTATCAGCTAGTTGGTGAGGTGAAAGCTCACCAAGGCTATGACGGGTAGCTGATCTGAGAGGATGATCAGCCAGAATGGGACTGAGACACGGCCCATACTCCTACGGGAGGCAGCAGTGAGGAATCTTCCGCAATGGGGGCAACCCTGACGGAGCGACACCGCGTGAAGGATGACGCCCTATTTGGGTGTAAACTTCTGTTCTGAGGGACGAAATTTTTGACGGTACCTCAGGAGAAAGCACCGGCTAATTCCGTGCCAGCAGCCGCGGTAAGACGGAAGGTGCAAGCGTTACTCGGAATTACTGGGCGTAAAGCGTCCGCAGGCCTCTCTGTTAGTCTGGCGTTAAAGCACGGAGCTCAACTCCGTGTACGTGCCGGAAACTGCAGAGATAGAGTCACTCAGAGGCATCTGGAATGCCGTGTGTAGGGGTAATATCCGTTGATCCACGGTAGAACGCCAAAAGCGAAAGCAGGATGCTGGGGGTGTACTGACGCTCAGGGACGAAAGCGTGGGGAGCAAAGGGGATTAGATACCCCCGTAGTCCACGCCCTAAACTATGCGTGCTCGGTGTTGAGATTTTTCAATTGATCTCAGTGCCTTAAGCTAACGCGGTAAGCACGCCGCCTGGGGAGTACGGCCGCAAGGCTAAAACTCAAAGGAATAGACGGGGACCCACACAAGCGGTGGAGCATGGGGTTTAATTCGATGATAAGCGGAGCACCTCACCCAGGTTTGACATCCCGAGGATCCCGCAGAAATGCGGGAGTGCCGTAAGGAACTCGGTGACAGGTGATGCACGGTCGTCGTCAGCTCGTGCCTTGAGGTGTACTGTTAAGTCAGCAAACGAGCGCAACCCTCATCCTATGTTGTTTTTTCATAGGAGACTGCCGCCTCCAAGGCGGAGGAAGGCGAGGATGACGTCAGATCTGCGTGTCCTTTATGCCTGGGGCAACACCCGTGCTACAATGGCCAGAACAAAGGGCAGCGAACCCGCGAGGGAGAGCCAATCCCACCAAATCTGGTCTCAGTTCGGATTGAAGTCTGCAACTCGACTTCATGAAGTTGGAATCGCTAGTAACCGTGAATCAGCTACGTCACGGTGAATACGTTCCTGGGTCTTGTACTCACCGCCCGTCAAGTCATGAAAGGCAGGGGCACCCGAAGCACCCTTATCCTTCGGGAGGGGTACCACGGTGAAACTGCTGATTGGGACTAAGTCGTAACAAGGTATCCGTAGGAGAACCTGCGGATGGAACACTTCCTTACCAGGGAACTTGCCCTGAGGCGCTTTGCGCCGAAGGGTGTACCTAACGCATGCGCTGGATGGTAGTTGATGCCAACATGCGATGAATTGACCGGGAACTACCCCCCAATGCCCTGATTCTTGCCTCGCAAGGACTCAGAGCTTTGGGGCCCGGGATCGCTTCTCTACTCTGCAATGCTGTGAACAGGAGCTTTTTTTATGCACGAAATTTACCTTGCCCTCGGTCCTGAGAAACTCGGATCCCCGAACAGGAGTGCGATAGTTCTCCCTATCATTGACAAAGAAAGATATTGTTCTAATTTAGAACCATAGAAGAGTACATTGACCGTGCACCGGGCAGAGCAACTCTCCGTAGCGAACACCATGAGAAATTTTTCACGGATTTACATGAAACCCTCCAGACAAGAATCTTTGATGGTGCCTCTGTCCTCTATGATGAAGTAGACGGCGAGAGGGTGGAGATCACTCTGCCACCGGCAGATGAACTGATCGAGTGCATTACACTGCGCGTAAAAAGGGACTGTTTCCATGTCACCATAGATTTCCCCGCCATGGTCATAGGAAGCAGCGAAGACAAAATCGTACGACAGAGCTTTGAGTACATTCCTCCGCCCATTGAATAATCAAACGGGTGAGCGGCACAGTGCCTCCCACCCGTTGAGGTACCCGGACAGAGCCGGGCGTTGGAATGTCACACTTCGTCGGTACCGGGGCCGCCTTTGGACTCAGCAGGCGGCTGCGTCTGAATCTCCTCGAGCCTGCGCTCCACCGTCGGATCGACTCCTACCTCCTCCAGCACTTGGAGAACGGCAAGAACCAACCCCGCGAGAAGGGGCAGAGCCACGAATCCACTCAGGACCGCAGCGGCGCTGAGCACCTGCGACTCCGGGCCTCTGCTGAGTGCGACGAAGACGAACGGGAACAGTGCAAGCAGGCAGACCGCGTTCAGGACGCGGCTCACCAGCAGCTTTAGCAGCCATTGGCCGTTTGCTGCCTCCCGCACATCCCAGCTCGTCTCGCAGATCTCCTCGCCGGCTTTCTTGAACCAGACGAAGAAGATACAGCAGAGATGGGTCATCACCAGGCCCATGGCAGCTCCGCCATAAGCACTCAGAGCGCTCTTGGCAAGGGCGTACCAGATCAGGGCCACGACGAGCGCCGCAAGAACAGCGCTCAGAACCAACACTTTCTTCGACCGTTGCATAGCAAGGTCCTCCAATGGTGAAACGAACAGAAACCGGGAAACGACATTCCTAAGTAACATTTAACCATAAAATATAGTATTTGTACATATCGAATTCAGCTCTAATTTCGATGCAAGATATTGCGCAGAGGCTACAATCTCCCCCCTATGGAGCGCACCAACGCCACACTAGAAATACCATGCGGAATCCACCGTAGCTCCGTGTACACAGAGCGAAGGTGGATGAAAAAGGTCTTCATACCTGCCATAGCAGCCCTGCTGCTCATCCCTTCCCTCTTCCTCTCGGGATGTGGGGGAAATGCGGAGTGGAGAGAAGTGAAGACATCGGTGCTGCCGCAGCTCATGGAAGGGAATCTGAGGCGCAGGCTGCCCGCGATTGTGTACGAGGAAATCTCCCGCGATCTCAGCCTCGGCTACGTCATTGATCATGACCAGAGTTACAACTTCATCATGAAATACAACCTGGAAGAGTGGGGCATCAATCAAAAGACACTACACCGCACAGCCATGAAAAACCTGGAGAAACTGGTGGGGAATACAGAAGTGCAGTATGCCGATACCAACGAGGATGAAAAAGGGCGCTATGCCATCATAGAGACAGGAGACGGGTACGATGCGGTCCGCATCCTCTCCCCTTCCCTGCAGAAGAACATGCGTGAGTACCTCGGTGCAGAATACATTGCAGGAATGCCCGTGCGGGACTTCCTCATTTTCTGGCACAAGGATCTCTCCTACACCAGCGACTTTATTGAGCAGGTGGAAAAAGCTTATGCAGAAGGAGACAAGTACAAACTCACTCCAAGGCTCTTCCTGGTAACGGAGGACGGCCTGGAACCTCTGACGAAGAGATCGGTTGAGCAGGAGGGAAGAGAATAAGAGGACTTAGTGCTCCTTTTCCTCTTACTCTCTTATTCTCTTACCTCTTCCTATATTTGCGCTCAATTGCTTCGAGCACAGAAGCACGTTCCCGCTCATCGGCAATGCGCCGTGTGAGGTCACCAAGGAATCCCAGGATGTACATTTCTCTTGCCGCCCGCTGCGGGATGCCGCGTGAGGCGAAGTAGAAGAGATCTTCCTCTGTCACCCTGGAGACAGTGGCACTGTGGCTTGCCTTCACATCATTTGTTTTAATCTCCAGGCCCGGCACCGCATCGACCTTGGCAGTTCTGTCGAGCATGAGAACATCCTCCCTGAGGTAGGTATCTGTACCGCCACCCCCAAGCTCTATATCGATCATGCCGGTACATACCATGTGAGCCTTGTCCTCCGCGACCCCCTTCATGGTGATTTCCCCGCTGCCGTCCCGGGCATGGAACACATTGCATGCGTGGATGTGCTGCTGCTCGGCATGTTTGGAATAGAAGAGCCAGTCAACCGAACTCTCCGCCTGCACGCCCAGAACATCTGAAAGGAAGCTGTGCTCCAGCTGTGCGCTCCCAAGGCTGACATTCTGCATGGAGAGTTTTGTATTCGCACCAATCGCACTCCTCTGCCGGATGGTGAGAGAAGGAGCATCACTCTCCTGCACAAAGAGAAGAGAAAGCTCCGCACCATCCTCAAGAAAAATTTCTGTCGTATGCGACGAGTGGGATTCTGCACACCCCAACCACACACGTGCTTGCACCGTTGCTCCTTCCTCAAGAAGAATGATCAACCTGCTATTCCTTGCACCAATGTCGTACGTCTGGATGCTCTGGGAATGCGCATCCCGCGGCACGAAGAGGAGGTAGCAGTATTCATCTGAAACATTGCGAGAAGGGATCAGTGCCCCCTTCTTCTTCTGGATGAGATTCTGATGCTCAAATGCAGCTGCCGGGCCGAAGAAGACATCCGTGCGCTGCTGAGACATAGGTGCAGTCTGCCCGAAAAGGGCCAGAAAGTGTATGGAGGAACCCCGCGCTTAGGCCGTGGGTTTCCGGGAATCGTGCGTCAGCATGTACCACACCGCCTGCTCCTGTGTCGGGACGGTTCTCTGCCCCTCCTCCCCATGGAGTTCGGTATCCCCGCGGAAATCCCGCAGCTGATCTCCCGTGAAATACAGGCCATCGTAGACCCCCTGTACTCTCATGATGCCTGCACGCATCCTGGCGAGTTCCCGCGCGATGCAGTACGGAATTTCATCCGGGCCTGCATCCACCTGTTCGCCCGCCTTCCTCCGGGCAGCACCCTGCAGGAATTTGCATTTCCCCGTGCGGAGGCACCCCACGCAGTTATCGACTGCCTCCTGGATCATTGCAGGCGTGTACTCCGGTATGGGAGTGAGCACCCGCCGGGAAGAGAATCCCGTGGGACTGCGCTTGTCAACCCCGATACCTAAAGCAGAATTGAGGTACACATTTTCAACGACGTCTCTGGGGAGCCCTGAGTGGGGCTGCGACAGGATCCCTCTTGTGGCAAACGCCCACCCATTCGCAACTTCCTGGGCCATCCGGATCTGATCGCGGTAGCCAATGCCGCCCGCGAGGATGATCGGCGTTGTGGGAGCAAGCTTCCGGATTTCTGCGATCACCTGCTCAATGGTTTTATCAGGTTCGTACGGCCCAAGGTGCCCCCCCGCGCTCTCCCACTCAAAGTAGTACGCACCCGGGCGGCGGTTGCCTTCTTTCTTCGCAATGAATCTCTCAAAGAGCTTCACCGTTGTCGCAGTCGAGACAATCGGTATGTAGTACATATGCGCCGCATCCGGCTGCGCAAACCTCTCGGGAAAATTTTTCGCCAAACCTGCTCCGGCTGCCAAAAAATCAAAACTGCCGCTTTGGATAATGCAATCCACTGTGTGATCAAAATCCCCGAGAATCTGCATAGAATTCACCCCCCGTATGGAGTGCTCACACCGCTCATGAAAAAACGCAGCCGCCTCCTCCACCGCCCTCCCGTTCGACTCACTGAAGAGTTCCTTCCTCCTTGCTGGCGGCTCATGGAAGAGATCCTCGAGGAGAATTCTCCACCCGGGTGCGGATCCGGCCCAGGTTCCCATGATTCCCAACCTCGCCATCTCGGCAACGTACTCCTTTGTCGTGACATCCACGGCACATCCGCTCGCCATCCCCGGCATGATGAGCTTCCCGGCTCCCTCTACCGGCTCATGACCGCCAAAGAGATGATCGAGGTACTCTCTCTTCTCCCCCTGACTGCCAAACTGAGGCACAAGCGCATTGGGCGGTGCAGCCTCTGGATGGTAGAAGAGATTTTCTTCCGGCATAGAAGAGAGAGAAGCATACCTCAAAAAAGGCTAAGGCTGGCTAGCGTACTACGTTCGGGTAGCCAGAGAAACTGCAAAAAACAGGTTTTTTGGCTCACGGGAGAAAATACTGGACTACAGAACAATAGTATGCATAATATAACTTCATATGATCATGCGCTGCGAGGAATCGGACAAGCCTGGCACGGGGAGAGACTGGCGAAACGATGATGGCAGGATGCACATCAGACACGCTGTTGCCCGCGCAATGCGGGGCATCAACATCCGCACGCTCGTGAACGGGACCGACTGGGAAGCGCGTGAAGGTGCGCTTGCAGATCTCAGGAATATCGGAATGGGCCAAGACGAAATTGCCCAGCAACTGCGAATGCTCACCGCCGGAAGAGACAAACAATTCTTCCCTCCTGAAAAAGTGGAACAAACGATCGCATGGATGGGAGGAGAATGGGATGCAACGTCACCCGTTGCAACGAATGAAAGCTGACCGGCAACAGATGCTGCGGTTCCCGGATGAACCCCTCAACCACCGGGCACTCCGTGTGCCTCCATTCCGGCGTCCGGATGACCCGGAACGTGAGCAGAAGTACAAAGGCATTTCTCCAAGGGAAGCGTTCGGGCTTGCAAGCGAACTCCTGGCATTTGGGATGTCAGAAGAAGCAATTGCTCCCTACCTGGTGCAATTCGTTCAGAGGGAACGATGGGCGATAGAGCACCTCCTCAAGCAGATGGAGAACGGCATGGCGATCGATGCTCTGCAGCAGGAAAACGCCTGCGCGATGCACGCACTGATGGGTGAGCTCACCGCGCTGGAGACCGCGTGGCATCTCTACGAACTCAACGCGTCGCCGCTCAGGGAACGGGAAATACGAACACTCTCGGGAAACTGTGTCATCCTCCTCCAAGGTCTCCACAGGAGACTGGGGAGATTCCGGCGCGCAGTGCCCGCTCTGCACGCGGAACGCTGCAGTGCTGCGACGCTTTCGTGAAGCTCTTCAGGCTGGGGGGCTTCACATATAACTCAGAATTTGTTACAATAGTATTGTTTCCTTCTCTCCATATGAACGAACAATCTGACGGGCGGCGGCAGGAACTTGCTGTAGGACACGAAGAGCAGAAAAGAATCGCACGACTCGCATATATGGAACTGCGGGGAAAAGGCATACAGCGTTTCCGGGACTAGGCAGGCCGTGAGTACTGGCTCTCGGACCAGAAGCTGCAAATTATTCTGCCGGACCACTTCGAGGTCCACTACAACATCGGGAGCAACACCATACAGGTGATGGGCCCCGGAGAAACTCAGTTCCAGGGATACGAAGAATACACAGGAGACTTCACACCGTTTGTAGAAGCTATTGGCATGGCCCAGAGAATAGGACTAAGCGAAGATCCGGGTGAGTTCGGCACAGTGCTCAACTCCGTAACCACCGGCCAAGGTGAGACGGCAGCCGGGGTACAGGGATTGCTGAGATAGAAATCAACCAACAGACCCCTCCATCCTTCGACAGAGCCTGTCCTGAGCCTGTCGAAGGACTCAGGATGACAACATGGATCACCCCACGGAACCTTCCATTTCTAATTCAATGAGCCGGTTCATTTCAACTGCGTACTCGAGGGGAAGAAGCCGCACAATGGGTTCTATGAAACCGTTGACGATCATCGCTTTCGCCTCCTCCTCGGCGATGCCGCGGCTCTCGAGGTAGAAGAGAGCCTCCTGCGAAAGCTTCCCCACCCTTGCCTCGTGCGCGAAGGTAACATCGTTGTTGCGGACCTGGATGTCCGGGATGGTATCGGTGCGGCTTCGCTCATCCAGCAGTAACGCATCGCACTCTACATTGGCGATACAGTCATGTGCGTGAGGTGCAATTTTGAGTGTGCCGCGGTACACGCTGTGTCCCCCGCCTTTGCTGATGCTCTTGCTCACCACCTTGCTGCTCGTGTGCGGGGCCATGTGGAAGACCTTGGCTCCCGTATCCTGCCACTGCCCCTCGTTCGCAAATGCGATCGCCATGTGATCGCACCGCGCTCCTTCACCTACCAGCATCGAACACGGGTAGAGCATGGTTGTGCCGGACCCCATGTTCCCACCCACCCACTCCATCGTTCCATCCCTCTCCACAATGGCACGCTTGGTGTTGAGATTGTAGGTATCGCGGCTCCAGTTCTCCACAGAGGAGTAGCGGACAAACGCACCGGGTTTCACAAAGATCTCCACCAATCCCGCATGGAGCCCCTGACTGCCGTACTTGGGAGCACTGCACCCCTCGATGTAGTGCACCTTCGCCCCCTCCTCCACCACGATGAGTGTATGTTCAAACTGTCCCATATTCTTCGCATTCATGCGGAAATACGCCTGCAGAGGATCCTGTACTTCTACGCCCGCAGGCACGCAGAGGAACGTCCCACCGCTCCACACCGCCCCATGGAGCGCCGCAAACTTATGGTCGGTATGTGGGACACACTGCATGAAGTACTGCCGGACAAGATCGGGATACTGCTGTACCGCATTGTCCATATCAAGAAAGATCACACCCTGCTTCTTCCACTGTTCCTTCAGACGATGGTAAATGATTTCGCTCTCGTACTGTGCACCAACCCCGGCAAGCATGCGCCGTTCCGCTTCGGGGATACCGAGGCGGTCATAGACACGGCGGATTTCCTCCGGCACCTCCTCCCAGTTATCTGTCTCCTCTGCTCCATGCTTTGCGTAGTAGATGATGTTATCAAAATCGAGCCGGGAGAGATCCGGCCCCCACGTGGGCAGAGATTTCTCCTGGAAAATGCGGAATGACTCCAGCCGATGGGCGAGCATCCACTCCGGCTCCCCCTTGTCCGCACTGATCTGCCGGACAAGATTTTCTGTAAGTCCGCGAGCTATACCCTCCACATACGGAGCAGGGTTTGCAGAGTCGAATACATCTCGATCTAAAGCAGAAAAAATGTGTTCCTCATTGTCGAACGGCTTGCCGGGCGTAGCCCCGCGCATGCGGGGCGAAGACTGGTTCAGGCCTGCGAAGATGGGGACCTGCAAAGTCATGGAATGTACATTGTACTGCTCTCTGAGCACTAATCCATGATTTGGGGAATTTTTCCCGCACCCCTGATAGGATATGCTTGCCACACTTCACAGCACGGAGACTATGATGAGAATGACAAGATTGAGGAGGGCTTGTACGTATCTTTTCTGGATGATAATAATCACCTGCATACTCTTTTTTGTAGTAGAGGGAGTAGCGAGCACCGCTATAACCTTCTATGGGGTGCGAAGATTCCTCTTAGTACAGGACCACAAATTCATGCAATACGATCCTGAAATCGGATGGACAGGAAAACCAGATGCACAGGTGGAAAACGCATTTGGCCCAGGAAAAACCGTCACGAGAAACAACAGAGGATTCCGTGGGAAGCAACACACAGAAGAGCACATTCCTGAGGGAAAGTTGCGTATTATCTGCTCGGGAGACTCCTACACATTCGGCATGGGTGTGGATGACTCGGAAACCTGGTGTCATCTCCTGGGAGAAATAGACCAACGCATAGAGAGCGTGAACTTGGGGGAAGAAGGATACGGAACTGACCAATCCTTCCTGCGATACCGAAAAGAGGCGGCAAACATAGACCATGATGTGCACATCTTCACTATCCTGACACCAGACATTGTACGGATGAGAGAAAGCACCTTCTTGCAGCTACCCCGCCCTCAAGTCTCTCAGGTAGAAGGAGGCAATCTTGTAGTGGCAAACGTGCCTGTGCCTAAACCTGCATTCAAACACCGCACACTCATCGCACTCACAAGCATTCAATCGAAATTGCGTATCACAGAGCTTCTTGGCAGCCTCTCTAGAAAGAAGAACAAAGTACACACAATTTTAGATCTAGAGGGAACGAAGGATCTGCTTCATGTAATTATGACAGAAACCAAGACCCTCACTGACAAAGGAGGCAGTGTACTTGTCGTCGTATACCTCCCGTACGACCACGAGGAAAACTCGCATCCCTATTCACCATACGCATACGCCAGCAAAATTGCAGAAGAAGAACATCTATTCTTTATTGACCTCGTATCGTTCTACAAGGGATTGGCGCACCAGACGAAACAATCTTTCTTTTTAACCAATGCTGAGACTACACACCCCACAGCCCCAGGGCATTATTCTGTGATGGGGAACAAAATCATTGCACAGCAACTCTACAACCAGCTCTCCTCTACCGAAGAAATCGCAGACAGGCTCAACCAGTTATAGGAGCACAGAAAAACGCATACTTTCTTTTACATGCAGCACCCAAACCGTGTGAAGTGCAATTGACTTGGAGAGACCCAACCGATAAATGTGTGGTTTTCCTTTCCTTCTCTACACCAATGGCAAAATCATCGGAACCCCTTACAAATGAGCTCTCGAAAGAGAACGCTCCTTTTCCCTTCTCCGCCGCCAACCACACTGGCATGAGTGAGCACATCCCGCTGGCACCAGTCCCTTCCGTGAAAGTCATCGCACATAATTACAACGTCACGCAGAAACTCATCACCGTCACAGAGGACAAAGCTCTCATCTGTCTGCAGCGGAATCTGAAAATGCTTGGGAAGAGACGATGGATCCACCCTCTTTCGCTCCTCATCACCATGCTCCTGGCTCTCGCTACATCGGACTTCAGCAAGCTTACGTGGATGAGCTCAGAACTCCTCAAGGCAACATTCATGGTCACAAGCTCCCTCACGGCGGCATGGCTCGTATGGGAGATCATGCACGAAGGCAAATTGAAGGAATTGCCGGAAGCGATCAGTGATATTTTCGTGGAACTGCGCGATTAGCCAGTATGGTACAGTGCAGTGTCGCTGCCCCTCCTGATGGAGGAGAGAACTATGCATGCCATGACCAGATTTTCAGAAACAAATCCGCCGGCCTCCCGGATACCCGAGGTCATAGACCAGAAAAAGAGCATGCACGCCATGGCACTGGAAGCGCTCATGCTCGCAACACAAACGAACATGGAACGACTGCTTAGTGCTGAGAAACGTCTTCTTGAAGCCCGTGAACAGCGTGTGCAGAAATTACGGGCACTGCGGAAGAGGAGGAGGCTCCAGGTGTTACTGGGGAGAAATGGAAGTGCAGTGCCGGAAGTGCGTGCGATTGTGGGAGAACATAGAACCCAGCGCGGCGAAATCCAGGCTGAAATAGATGTGCACCTGCAGAAAATAATGGAGTTCCGAAAGCTCTTCTCCCAGCAGATCGAAGACACCACTGTATCGGATTTTCCCGATCTTGCTGCAGAGTGGGCAGAGAAATTCCTCGCACTGGATACGCCATTTGAAGAAGAACCGGAAACAACACCGGAGCAGGTGAGGAAACCCTACACCCGGGAACGCAAGATTATCGCCTCCGTCTGGAGGAGCATCCGCACCGGTCTGCAGGCGGCAATCGCCGGAGGGGAGAATATGGTGCCGGCTTTCATGCACCACATGCAGCAATTCGAGGTGGAGATGCAACAGAGGATGTTCGCCCCTGAGCCGCAAGCGAGAGCGCACCTATCCGGTTCTCTGTCCTGAACACAGAGAAGGATGCCGCTGATTCTTGAGAGTCATCCTTGACAACAGAGGCGAGTCCCGTACGCTTTCTCACGAAAATGTGGAGCAATAAGCCTCTGCATGCCATTCCTTAGGTTCTTTTCCTCTCCATCACATGTCTGCTTCTCTCGAATTTCTCGCACCAGTCATCGCGTTGCTCGGCCTGCTCTGGAGTCTCGTCTTCTGGCACGAAGTTGCTTCTGCAGGAAACGGTAATGCCGCGATGCAGAAAGTGGCACACGCAATCCGCACAGGTGCCAATGCATTCGTGAAACGCCAGTACCGGACAATTGCCCTCCTCAGCATTGTTGTCGCTGCAGCGATGATCGTTGTCTACGGTCTCGTAGGAGAAACAGAAGGCTGGACCATGGGGTTTGAAATAGGTGGATCGTTCTTGCTCGGAGCCCTGCTTTCCGGTCTCTCCGGTATTGTTTCCATGATCGTCGCTACACGGGCGAATCTCAAAACAGCAGATGCGGCGCAGCGCGGGCTCAACGACGCACTCAAGATGGCTCTCCGCGGGGGAACAGTTTCTGCAATCGTCATCACCGCGCTCTCGCTTCTGGGAATCTCAGGCCTGTACATCCTCTATCGTTTCGGGCTAGGGCGTGCGGTGGAGACCATCCCGGCTCTCATCGTCGGCTACGGCTTTGGAGCAAGCTTCGTCGCCCTGTTCGCACAGCTCGGCGGAGGGATCTACACCAAAGCAGCGGATGTGGGAGCCGATCTTGTTGGGAAAATCGAGGCAGGCATTCCGGAGGACGACCCCCGGAATCCGGCGGTCATCGCAGACCTCGTGGGAGACAATGTCGGAGACTGCGCAGGCCGCGGTGCTGATTTGTTTGAGAGCATTTCTGCAGAAAACATCGGCGCCATGGTGCTTGGAGTCGCTCTGTACCCGGTGTTCGGACTCAAGGGAATTCTCTTCCCTCTCATTTTCCGTGCATTCGGGCTCATCGCTTCGATCATCGGAGTGTACACCGTGAAAATGAGGAAGAACGACACACCGATGCAGGCACTTACACGCGGATTCTGGATAACAGCTGTCCTCACTACGATCGCGCTCTTCGTCTCTTCGGCACTCATGCTCAATAATCTTTCTGTGGAAGGAGTGTCTGTTTCGTGGATGGACATGCTCCGCAATATGACGAACCTGCGCAATTCTGCCCCATGGTTCTTCTTCGCTGGAATCGCAGGCGTGCTCACAAGCATCGCATTTGTCTACATCACGGACTACTACACGAGTAAGGACCACCGGCCGGTCCAGGCAATCGCAAAGGCTTCCACCACAGGACATGCGACTAACATCATCGCAGGAACGGCGATCGGCATGGAATCGACCGGACTTTCAGTTCTTGCCGTCTGTGCGGCACTCTACGCCTCCTACTGGTGCGGCAGCCAGACAGGTATCGAAAGCGGGGGGCTCTATGGAACCGCAGTCGCCACAATGGGAATGCTTGCTGTGGTTGGCTATGTGCTCGCCATGGATATGTTCGGGCCGATCACGGACAACGCAGGGGGCATTGCCGAAATGTCCAAGGCATCGGAAGACACGAGGAAAGTAACCGATGAGCTTGATGCATGCGGCAACACAACAAAAGCACTGACCAAAGGGTACGCCGTCGGCTCAGCAGCACTCGCCGCATTCCTCCTCTTCTCTGCATTCCTGGGAGAAGCGCATCTCGTCGTCGTGGACCTCGCGAAGGTAGAAGTGTTTTTGGGCGCATTCCTCGGGGCCGTCGTTGTGTTCTTCTTCACCTCACTCGCAATCCGTGCGGTCGGTCGTGCCGCAGGTGTGATTGTCGAGGAAGTGAGACGGCAATTTAAAACAAAGACCGGCATCATGGAGGGTAAGGAAGAACCGGACTACGCGGCTTGCGTTGATATTGCAACCCGCGCCGCCCTGAAGGAGATGGTGCTTCCCGGTCTCATCGCAGTCATCGCGCCGGTGCTCGTCGGAATCGTTTTTCGGGCAGAGGCAGCAGCAGGTCTCCTGATGGTTGGTACCATCGTCGGTGTTATTCTGGCTTCCTACCTCAATAACGCAGGCGGTGCATGGGATAATGCGAAGAAATTCATTGAATCAGGCGCATACGGCGGCAAGAGAAGCCCCGCCCACCAGGCAGCTGTGACAGGCGACACCGTCGGCGATCCGTTCAAGGATACCGCAGGTCCCAGCCTGCATGTGCTCATCAAACTCTTCTCAACGCTGACGCTCGCACTGGCAGCATTGTTCATCTGATGCCAGAAAGGTGACGCGAGTATCCACGCCTCTCACTCCTCACGCATCGTGAGGATAGGAAGTCCGTGCATCAGAGGTTTCCTACCGAAGCTCGTACGTCAGGTACACCACGACGTTCATTTCCTGCTCACCGGAAGGGACTGGCGTCCCTCCTCCCATACCCATCGCCATGGAATCCATCGCTTCCATGCGCATGGAAGGCATGGGAACCGGTATGCTGATTCCCCCTTCGCCATACCCTTTCAGCTTGCCGAGTTCTTTGCCGAGCTTCGCCGCAAGCGCCACTGCCTTCTCCTGCGCATCGGCAATAGCCTCCGTACGACCCTGCTCCTGGAGAGCATCCGGATCATCGATGATAAAACTCACGCCCCCCACCTGATTTGCCCCCTGCGAGACAACAGCATCCAGCACGCTGGTAAGTTTGGAGAGATCACGCACCTTCACCTGTAGATTCTGGTTCGCCTCGTAACCGGTATCCACCCTGCGGCCGTCGTAGTAGTCATAGGAAGGATTGAGCCAGAGGTTCTGTGTGGTGATGTCTTTCTCCTCTATACCAAGAGACTTCACCCCCTCCACCACTGCATTCATCTTCTTGCCCAGCACTTCCATGGCACCCTGTGCAGTCTGCTGCCGGCCCGTCTGCACACCGAAATTCAGAACGGCAATATCAGGGGCGGCAGACACTTTCGCATGCCCCTCCACAGAAACCACTGGTTTGGAAAGATCCTGACCGTTCACATACTGCCCGAAAACGTATGCGCCGCCGAGGATGAAGACTGCGAGGAGATGTATGCCAATATGCCTGTGAGGAGCGGGGGTAGCCATAGGGAAAGTGGGAAAGAGATAGGAGCATTGTAGCTCTGAGAGAAATAAACCACTACGCCGACAGTAAAACGCATCATCTTCCCAACTCTTACAGAATATGGCTGAACAGCCATCAGCTTCCAATTGGGCAACGCTTGAGCCCGAAAGAGAAGTGCGACCAGACACGGCGCTGTTTCCAATCAAACTTTCACCCGACTCCGCAGGAGGCCACGGCCGTAAGGCCGTGGAGCTTCACTGGCTTTGCGCAGCCGTTATCGCAGCAATGATGCTCACCGACAAACGACGCCGTGTCTAGTTCAGCAGATAGGAATCTGCACGCTCTTTCTCCTCCACATCAAACACCGTGCACCTCGCAGTGAGCATGGCCGAACCGAGACCTTGTTCCAACACCATACCCCGCACTTCATCACAGTACCCCTGCAGATCGCCTACCGGCCACTGCAGCATCAGGCGCAGGTTCTCCCGCATGCACAACCTGCGCAAGTACTCTTCCTCTTCCCCAGGATACTCATAGGCCGCCCTCCCCTCCTCCACTCTTTCGACAAAATCCCAGAGAACATCCACGGATTCCGGCGTCTCCCCTGGAAGCAGTGCATGCAAACGCCTCCTCATCTCCAAGAAAGCCTCATCAGGAGAAAGCTCGGCAACGCGAACATCAAATTCCAGCACATCCTTCTCGCATCTCAAACCTGAATCTTCAAACATCATTACAATGGTACTCCGATAAAGATGCTCTTCAACGCGCCAGATATTTTCTCAGCAGGAAGCCATTTCCCATAAAGAAGAACTTTTCTGAAGGACAGACCACACAATCACAACTCCTGCTGCAGGTTCTTCGCCCCTTCGCCTGCGAACGTCGGGGTTGAGCGGAAGGGCAAGAAATGGTAAAATACTCTGATAATTTGCAGCAAAAAGACGAAACAGACAAAAATAGGAAATCTCCCACACTCCGCTACAATACGAGCAGATGATGAATGAACTCCACCTCACACCGGCAGAGCAGAAACTCTTTCTGTCACTCCCCGAAAAGCTGCGGGAAGGCTGGAAGGTACGGGAGGAAACCCAGAAATTTGAGGATACAAAGAAGCATTTGCGCATGAGAGTTTCCTTCCTGAAAATCCGCGATCCCAAGCTTCACGTATTTCAGGAAGAGATCAAGAAGGCAAAGAATGAGAAGAAAATCGCCAAGCTCGTTTCCGAGTTTGACTTGAAAGATGTGCACCAGGCAGATCTCGCTGAGCTCTTCTTCGCACTGGGACCAAAACCGCTCTTCCGCATCATTGAGGCAATACTCCGCCAGGCAAAAACAGATGAAGAAGTTGAGAGTGTCGCAGCTCTCTCACTCGTCCGAAACGCCTTACTCCGTTCCTTCATCCGCAATTACGTATGAGCGCAACTGCCACTCAGCCAGAGGCAATGCCAGACAGGCAGGAAACAGCGGAAGTGCAACCGTTCATCCCCACACCTGAACGTCTCTCACAGCTGCTGGAGATGGACATCGGCGAAGTGCGCAGGATGTACCAGAGTGCCACCGAGCGCGGGCAGCTGGTGGACCAGATCATGGCGGAACAGGAGACCCTGAGTGAGTACCACAGCAACATCTACCGGGACGAGATGGAAGAGCTCATTCGTGTGGGGAGCGAGCAGCTGGCAAAGAACCCCGACGTCTCGCTTTTTGAATTGGAAGAAACACTGCACGAGGTGCAGCAAAGCCTTGCGGCGAAGCGCGACTTCCTCACGGAAACAAGCCCGGAGGGGCTCAGCCAAGGAGAAGCGAAGGAACAGGTTCTTGAGCGCGTAGAGCAATCGGAGGAGCAGGCCGGCACGGAGAAGGAGAAGGGCCTCTGGCACAAAGCATGGCGTGCCATCACCTGGCTCCCGAGGGAGCACCCTGTCATCTTCTCCATTCTCCTCATTGCCGCAGCGGCATGGGGCTTAAGCGAGCTCTTTGAGTACCTCGGAGGTGCACAAGTGGAACTCGCCGGAGAAGCAGACGCTCTGGTGAGAGAAACCAGCGGTGCAGCGGAAGCTGTCACACCGGTCACCGGCCTCACGGAACCAGGAAGTGCCATCACCGCCCCGGGAACAGGACCTGTAAGCCCAAGCGGTGTCACAGGATACGGCGATACAATGCTTCCCTCAACACACCCATCCCTTCCCAGCGACATCCCTGGAACTCGTTGACGCTCACAAAACGCTTCAATACAAACACTAATGCCACCACCAGATCAACCATCTATTGAATTGCGTCTTCCGGAAAAACCACCGGAACCGCGCGATCTCACACTAAGCATACAGGAGGTCCGCAGACTCCTGCAGGGGGGGAGCCTTTCGGGCCCGCTGCTGGAAAATCACGAATCCCGGCCGCCGCGTGAAGAAGGGAAACCAAGAGAAAGAGTACCCAAGACCGAGCAGCCCTCCATCATGCAAGTAGAACAGAGAGCAGTGGAGATGGAACAGAATCTCTTTCGGTCCATCGTGGACCGGACGAATATCAACCTGCGCACTGCAATGGATCTTGCGGAATCCCGGGCAGCAATGCAGAGAATGCAGGCATGGGTTGACGTGCATAGCGGGAGTCTTACTGAAACAGCCGAAAAGGAACAAAACCTCCTGCAGCTCACAGTAGAGCTTGACCGTATAAGGACTCTCATCCAGTACCAGGAAGCACTGATACACGACTTCCTCAATGTAGTGGACCGGTACGTCGCGTACGTGCAGGAACCGGAGGGTGCGGCCCTCCGGCAGGAACTCCTCAGGAAAGATGGTACCCACGCTGAAAAGGAGAAAAAGGTGGCTTCCATGCTCGAAGAGCTCAAGCAGATCCTGCCGCTCTTAAGCCGTCTCACCCAGGTGCGGTACTACGAAACCATGCTGGAAGAGGACGAAATTGCCACAATTATCAGCGGGCTCAGGCCCGCAGAACTGGCAACAAAACTGGATGCCCTGAATCTCCCGGCAAAAACCGGCGAGACGGAAACGCAGAATCTGACCCTCTCGGAACTCGTGAGACAGTACCCGGACAACCGCGAGCTTCTTACGCTCCATGGGCAGCTGCCTCCGGTACTGCAGAACCAGAGTCTGGGAAAACTGCACATCATCCTCCACAATCCCGGCGACTACCGCACGCTCGACAAGCAGCTAAACAATCCCGATCTCAGTCGCCGCATTGCAGGAGGAGGCACTCTTCGGGAAGGACTCCGGACCCACGTGAGAAATCTCCGCGGGGAAATTGCGAAAGGGAGTAAGCGCTTTGCGCTCCAGATCCCCGGGCAGACCCCGCAGGGAGCAAATGAAATGGAGCAGAAAGCGCTCGATCTCCTGAATAGAGGAGTGCCTGCAGATGCCTCGGAAGAAGAGTCACGCAACTATGCAGACGTACTGGAGAAGCGCATGCGTGACATGTTCCGCATTGGCGAACCGTGGGAGATGGCGAATGAAAAAAAGGGTGAACGGGAGAGCCGCGTGGCAAATTCATTGTATCTAGGAATCCTCACGGAGCGGAGGGAACAGCTCTTTAAGGGACTCATGGAGCGTAAAGAAGGGGAACTGCCAAACCTTGCCAAACTCGCGGAACTCCACGATCTCTACATGCAGGAAATCGCGGAGACTGTCGCCTACCACAAAGAAGAACTCACACTCGCAGGAGATCTTCTCTCGCTCCTCTACACACAGAGACACATTGGACCCGGAACCAGACCGACGGAAATTCCGCGCTTCATCAACGGGCTCAATGCGCGCGAACGTGCCGCATTGGAACGCACCATTGGGGCTCCCCTCATGCGCGAATTGGAAGATGAAGGACAAATCTACAGTAAAGGACTGGACGAATACATCGCAGCCATAGAGAAGGCATGTGACCGGCACAATACCTTCTGGAAGAACTTCAAGGAGAAGATGGCACAGGGGCTGGATGCCTGGTCCCAGAAGCTGGAGGAATTACTGGTGGGTCTCCATGGCATTGCATGGTACATCCCGGACCGCACAGGTTTTGGGGACTATAACTTCGGGAACCTTGTGCGCCATGTAGTGGACAAAACCGCAGGTGAAGGTTACGTGATAGATACCGAGCGTCTCCGGGGGCTCATTGGTGAGTGGAAGGGGGAAATCCAAAGCATGAAGCGCACGATAGAAACCTTTGAGAAAGGGAGTGAGACAGAGCGCAAGGCGGCGCGAACGGATACCAATCTCTTGAGGCAACTGCACATGGGCATCCCTTCGAATGAACTATCCCTGGCAGCCCGTGAGCTGACCCCCGCACAGGTGGGAGGCGTTGTCACGAGTGAGACGTTCTCATTTATCCCAGCCGAACTCAGAGAGAAGTACCAGAAAGCAAAGCAGGCGTACGAGAGCGAGATGGAAAAATCCCGGCAGGGAGCAGATAACAGGAACCAACTTTCGGAAGCAATGGCCCAGTATCAATCTGTCAACGAACAAGCCATCAACTTATACTTCGGAAACTTCTATGTGGTTATCCTTCAAAGCCCCGGCATCCCGGAGGATAAGAAGCAAGAGTACCGCAATGCCAGACTGGCACTGCAGAATGCAAAAGAGGACCCAAATAAGTTCAGAGAAGCCGCCGAGAAAGTACGGGAAGCTGAAACGAGGCTTATGGAAGCCTATGTGCGACATATCATTGCGGAATACAGCAAAGCAAAACAGGCAGCAGAAGAGGCAAAGGGAACAAATCGTGAGGAACAAGCACAACGCGATCTCTACTATTGGAAACAGACAGCCGCAACCGTATACCTGCGCATTCTGGAAGACCTCCAGGTCCACGATCTCCCCGGTCTAGCTGGAGAGGTGGAAAAACTCATGAACAGCCTCGGCGAAAAGGTGGGCAAGCACGCGGAACGGTTCCGGCAGCTGCAAATCATGGAATCTGCCGCCTGGTCCACGGGAATCGGAGCAATTACGACGATCACAGAGCCCTTCGTACTCTACGGAGGACTCAGGACAGCGGGGCTCATCCGTGGACCTCTGGGCGCGCCTGCGCGCTGGAGCGCAAGAATGATGGGGCGGGGGGGACAGGCGCTGCTGCCGAAGGAGATGACGCTTGGCCGTGCCGGCGGAGCTGCACTTCTCGCCTACCGCACATACCTCGACTGGCAGGAGATAAAGGAAATCCGCAAATCCATCGCAGAGCAACGGCAGGAGATGATCAGGGAAATTAAAGATGCCGGGTTCGTCGCAGACCCCCCTAATCAGGAAGAAAAATTCACATACAAAGATGGCGGCACGGAAATTACAGTAAACATAAAAAATCTATCAGAAGCCCAGCAAGAAAAAGTGACAGCACAGGAAATGCTGACAGCAGTGAGTGCAGCGGAGACGCTTGCCGTGCTGCGCTTTGGCGTGAGCCGGACCTTCTGGCCGATCATGGCGGTGGAAGTTGCAGTGGGGATTGTAAAGTACGGTATGGATCAGGAGGCAGACCGCCGCTTCATCCAGAGAGCACCTGCGTGGTTACTTGCGAAGATCAGCCTGGAAAAAGCCACCGGTGAAACAGCGTACGACCTCCTTGCCAAAGCATCAGGGGAAATGATCTCAGATAACCCCTTTGAAGACGCGGACGATTCTCCCGAGAACGTCCAGAAGCGCGGCATGCGCGAGAAGATGTTCTTCAGCATCCTCCATACAGAACTGCGCGAGTTCCCGGAACTCCTGCAGATGGTGTACAGCGGGAAAGAGCACCCGAAATTCCTGGATGCGTTCTATGGAAAAGAATTCAAAGAAATTTTCCTCCCCGTGTTCTACTCCCGTCTCTTTGAGCTCTCCGGCAACGGGCTCTCATGGGAGGAGGTAAGCCGGGGTCAAATCGACAGTGACTGGAATGTCCCCCTCCCCACCTCCCCAAAAATTTCGAAAGTGGAAATCCGCCGTGCCATGCGCGAAAGCATCGTTTTTCTCACGCAGCACCGCATGGAAGAAACGTACCTCGCAGCGCTCAAGGAGCGTGAGAAGCTCCCCACTGAAGTATCGGATGCACGGAGACTCCAGGTAAGAATGGACGAGCTGAACGACCTGATCCAAAAACTCGGGGAAATGGAAGTCTTCGGGAAAAAACTCAGCGAAACCGGAAGTACAGCACTGGAGAGAAATGGGGGGAAAACTCGGGCAGAGCTTGTTGCACAGTACCTCTTCCAACACGCAAATGACCTCACATTCGCAGTACCGCAGGACACGGTATCCGGCCTGCCGGAAGGCTTCTCCTTCGGAGCACGCGGAGCAATCTACAGGAAATGTGTTGCAGATATAGGACTCCGGACAGAGCTCGACAAGGTACACCCCCACACCACCGACGAGCCGGAAGGACGGGTGTATGACCCTGTACTTGTAAGACTTTTCTCTCTTGAGAACTGGCTTCCCTCCAGCGTAGAAACAACAGACAGTAAAGCGAAGTACGCACACTATGCGCGCTTTGTTGCGAATGGCGTCTCTTCGGAAGCTCGTCTACCGGACCTCCCTGAGAATGCGAGTGCGGATGCAGCGAAACAGCGCATGACAGAGGCGGCTATTGTACTTGCACAGAAGGAAGAAAACCGCGGCCGTGGGTTCGTGAGGAGTGACGGGCTGGAGAGAATGTACATGCACGACTCCAACACCCCTGCCGTCTTCGTGAAGTACGATATCCCGAGGAGTCGCGGTAACATCGGCAACGATTACCCGCGGATGGAGAGCTGCATCCGCAGCCTCCGGTATCCTCCGCAGCGCCCCGAAGAACAGTTCTCTTTCGATAATGTTGTCGCGGTCTTCTTTGAGGCACGGATACTCGGCAACGGGCACGCGATGGTCCTGGCCACCTATGTGTACGGAGACCCATTGAGCGGAGCGGAACCTCCCGAATTCTTCGTGATGCAGAGCACAAGAGGCACGTATGCGATCAGCAATGGCAATGGAGAAATGGGCGGCAGCGACAGGGTAATCGGCGGACGGAACTTCCTCCTCCAGAACGGAGCGCGCGAGATGATCAGCCAGCTCTCTGTACCACTGGAAAAGCGCCGTCAGCAGACCATTGAGCGACGCAGGAAGAAACATGAGGAAGAGAAAAAACTTGGGGAGAAAAGAGCGGAGATGCTGCAGCAGCAGGAACTTGCCCGTCAGACTGCAAAGCGGAACCCGGGCGTATGGCATGCATATCCCCACGAATACCTTGATTCACATAAGGGGGAACGACGGCATGAACACGTTGCATACTACTGTCCGCCAGAGAGCGAGAGTGGGTATTTCCTCTACCTGAGAAAACCAATTGTATCCACGGGAACCTTCTTGGATTCCGCGGACAAAACATATAAGAAAACAACGGGAAACAGCAGCACGACACGTATAGAAGTGGTAGATGAAAAAACAGGAGCTAACTATTACTTCAACCATATGGGAGGATGGTACCTCACCTTTCTGCAGGAACAGAATACATCCATTCCCAGAGAAATATTTACCGAGGGGCTCTGCATGCCAATTCCGGAAAATCCCCTCGGTTCTGTACGCAAGATCATCGCGCTTTTTGTAAGCAACATAGATGACCCCGAACACCGTGAGTCGGAAAATCTGCTCCTTGAACAGTACAAAAAACTGGAAACAAATGTGCAACGCCGGGAATTCCTGCGAAGACTGGAGTTCACAGCAAGAAAATTCGCAGGGGATGGGAAGAACGCGATTACGAAAATCGGATTCGAAATGCTGCTTGCGCAGTACGGCGCACTCTATTCCGCCCCTCTCGACAGAGGCCAATGGGAGCGCTTCACGCGCGGACATGAGCTCTGCGGCCAGCCGGACGAGAACGGCATCTACACTGTGGAAAAGACAAAAGGACTCTCTCCGCTCTCCGTGTACACACGCTTCAGTCTTGAGCAGGGAAAATGGGAGTGGAGCCCTGACCGTGAGCACTGGCTCGCACCGAGCCTCGTGAACGTTTGGCATACGGACAGCCATTACTATTCACCGAGCGGAAATGCGATTGCGATCCTCCGGCAGCTCGAAGCTTAGAGAAACCGCTTATACCCCTCCGCTTCCAGCTGGTGTGCAAATGCAGCCCCTCCGCTCTGCACAATTTTGCCGCCTACCATGACATGCACATGGTCCGGTGTGACGTACTCCAGAATACGCGCGTAGTGCGTGACGAGGAGAATTGCCCGTTCCGGGCTGCGGAGCGCATTGATGCCCTCTGCGACAATCCTTAAAGCATCGATATCGAGCCCGCTGTCGGTTTCATCCAGCAGTGCCAGTACAGGCTGGAGAACGCTCATCTGCAGGATTTCCGCCTTCTTCTTCTCTCCTCCGGAAAATCCCTGGTTCAGCGCACGCTCCGCGAAGGAAGGATCAATTTTGAGCTTCGCCATGTGCTCCTCCAGAAACTTCTTGAATTTGATGGGAGAGACTTTCTTGTGCGCAGGGTCACGCACAGCCATCTGCGCGTTGTACGCAGCGAAGAGGAAGTTGCGCAGTGTGACACCGGCAATCTCCTTGGGATACTGAAATGCGAGGAAGAGTCCTGCCTGCGCACGCGCATGCGGCTGCATGGCAAGGAGATCCCGTCCAAGAAAGTGCACACTGCCCGCCGTGATCTCATATGCCGGGTGCCCCATGAGCGCACTCACGAGCGTGGATTTTCCTGACCCATTCGGCCCCATGACTGCGTGCACCTCCCCCTGACCAATGCTCAAATCCACCCCGCACACCACCTCTGTGCCCCCCACAGCAATGTGGAGATTGGAAACCGAGAGAATGGTTCGGGAACCTTCCATAGAGTGGGAGCGCATTCTAGCCCGGTTCTGGCTGTACAGGAACGGAGAAGATGCACATAATGCAGGAGTTCATGGTACAGGTGACATTCATTTACGGTGACCAGAAGAAAACCGTTCAGGGGAAAAACGGCCAGACGCTGCTGCAAATCGGACTGGATAACGGTGTTCCCATTGAACACGCCTGCGGCGGAAATGGCTTCTGTACCACCTGCCTGTGCAATGTGAGAGAAGGGATGAAAAACCTCAGTGAACGCAATACCCGCGAAGAGAATATGGGCATCGTGAGTGACCCGGAGAGGCTCGCCTGCCAAGCACAGGTGCAGGGGGATTGCACCGTAGAACTTACCGAGTACTAGACGTGAAATCTCAAGGAAAGAAACGGCGCCTTCATGTAATGGGAGTGAACCTGCTCCTCTGTATTGTTTCCGTGAGCGTGTTCCTTGGCGGATCAGAAACTCTGGCACGTCTGTGGTACTCTCCGCAGAAAGTGAACAGCGACAGCTTCTTTGAATACGACAAAGAAAAGGTATTCCGACTTAAGGCAAATTTTCACGGCCCAAATTGGGGAAGCACCTTCACAACAAATTCCCACGGATTCCGGGGCAGAGAAATCGCCATAGAAAAACCTGAAAACACGAAACGTATTCTCATAGCTGGCGACTCTGTTGCGTTCGGTCAGGGCGTAAATGACGACGAAGTTTTTCCGTATTATCTGGAACAGCAACTCAATGAGCAATTCGCCGGCAGTGGAGAAAATGTCCGGATTGAAGTGATTAACACAGCCGCACCAGGCAACTCTCCGTATCAGGAGTACCACGATGTCAAGCGGGGCCTCAAATTTGATCCGGACATAATCGTTCTCCAGGTCACATTGAACGATATCATACATGAACAGTCACAATGGACATTCTTGGCAATGGGAATGAAGGAAAGCGAATCGGAGACTACAAGCATCAACTATGTCACAGGCAAGAAAAGACTACCGCAATTCGACTACCTGCTTAGACAACACAGCGCTCTCTACCTCTTCCTGAAAGATATAAACGCACGATTACGATTTAAAGACCTCACTGGAAAACACATCGCAAAAAAAGCGGCGTCGGAGGAAAATTCCGACTTCATGCCGCTGCTCACAGAACCAGAAAGCCCCGCAGTACGAGAAGCGTGGGATTATGCCCTGAGTTGGATACAAATAATGGTAGCCATAGCGAAAGAGCATGATATCCCCTTCGTGCTCTTCGCTACCCCCTTTGGTATCCAGTCAGGGTACTATGAGGAGTACGCCTTCCCGCAACATAAATTCAAGCAGTTCGCTGAGGAGGAAAATATTTACTTCGCAGATTTCCTGGCAGCAATGTGGCAACGCCTCGTTGATGAGCAAGGAGGAAGGAATACGATAAACGAAATTATCGATGAGTGGGTGAAAAACGGCTCCACCTTACTGCAGGATCTCCACGCGGAACTCTTTTTGGATCATGTACATTTCACCCCTGCAGGACATAAGATGGCAGCGGACATTCTCATGCCCATTGTACTTGAGGCACTGAATCTCAAAAGCATGAATGAGTAGCGGCAATGGTTGTCCCTCCGCACCTCCTGCTGTATAAAAGTTCCATGCCAGACAGAAACAAGAGTAGGAAAACTGCGTTGCGGGAGCTCGGCATCAATATACTGCTGTGCATTGCTTCAGTAGGCCTCTTCTTGGGGGGCGCTGAACTACTAGCGCGCCTTTGGTATGCCCCTGAGCAGATAGAATCCCAGAAGGATTTTGAGTACGACAGGGAAAAGTTTTTCCGGTGGAAGCGAAACCTGCGAAGCGAGTACCGCGGAGTGCCCTTCTCGACGAATTCTTTTGGATATCGCACCCCAGAAATATCTGTGGAGAAACCAAAGAACACTAAACGCATTCTCATACTTGGAGACTCTGTCTCTATGGGATTCGCGCTTCGCGATCACGAGTCGTACCCGCGTTTTCTTGAAGAAGATTTGAATAATCATTTTGCAAAGCAAGGTGAACAACAAACTATCCAAGTTTTCAATGCCGCCACTCCGGGCAATGCAACATTCCAAGAATATCACGACCTCAAGAGAAACCTGCAGTTCGACCCCGACATAATCATTCTGCAATTTACGCTCAATGATGTTGTACCATCCCATGATGAAAGCATTTACCAGTTGCTCCATGAAGCCGACCTCACACACATAGAAAATAAATTCGCTCAGTTCCAAGACTACCTCTGGGGAAAAAAGAAGCTCCCCCGACTCTTCTCAATAGATTACCGCCTCAGACAACACAGTGCCCTCTACCTCTTCCTGAAAGATGTGTATAGCCGGATGCAATTCGGGGATACCACGGGTAATAACATTGTGGCAAACGCACAGAAAAAGGAGATAGTACTTGTGAGAGATCTTGTCAGTAAGCCCACCAACCCCGAGATTGAAGAAAGCTGGAAAACTACTCTCGGCCTGATGCGAGAGATGACAAATCTCGCGAACCGAAGAGGGATTCCCTTCATTATCCTAGCAACACCCTGGGACTTCCAGATGGAACGAACGACGCAATCCGCACATCCACAGAATATTCTGAAAAAATTCGCACAGGAGCAGAACGTGTTGTATATAGACATCCTCGAACAAATGCAGACGGAATTCGCACTGTCTCGGGTGGGGGAAGAAACCAATCCGGAGACTATCGCACGAGTGATTTCAGAGACAAGCCAGAGCAACCCAAGCGCTCTGAGAGAGTACTGGTACGCACTTTTCCAGGATTTCTGCCATCCGACAATCGAAGGACACCGATTCATAGCAAAAGCCATTCAGCCTGTTGTGCTCGACACGCTGCGCAAAACCAAGGAATGAAAATGACAAGCATTGCGAATTGAGAAGGAACCTTGCTTCCTGTACAACAATGGCATGCGAAATCCGACTTCCGCATGGAATGCCCGTGCGAAGGAGTTTACGGTAAACCTCCTCCTTTGCACTCTCTCAATCGCAATCTTCTTTGGAGTTGCAGAACTACTTGCACGAATATGGTACACACCCGAGGAAATCCGATCCGAAGGGCATTTTGAATTCGATGTAGAGACCATTTTCAGGCAGAAGAAGAATCACGCAGGTACATATTTCGGTGTCCCATACACTACGAATTCCTATGGACATCGCGGGAGCAGGGATTATTCCGTGGAGAAACCCAAGAACACCATCCGGATACTTGTCTTAGGGGACTCAGTCGCCTTTGGAACAAAAGTGCTAGATAGCGAGGCATTTCCTGTACTTCTGGAAGAAAAACTCAGCCAGTATTTCACCGACCAGCACACAGCAATTTCTGCCGAAGTGATCAACGCTGCAGTCCCTGGCAATACTCCCTTTCAGGAATACCACGACCTTCAACGATCTCTCCTCTTCAATCCCGACCTTGTCATTCTCCAATTCACACTCAACGATGTGAGGGAAAACTATGGGACATGGCAATTGCAAAACATGGGCTTTAATGAGGCATATACCTCGCAGGCACAGTTTTTTGATTATCTCTTTGGGAAGAAGACACTCCCATTGGCTTTCCGCGCCGACTATCTGCTCAGGCAGAAAAGCGCGTTCTATCTGTTCCTAAAAGATCTGGGAAATCGCATTCGGTTCCGCGATGCAAGCGGTGAACATATCGCAGATATTGCACAGCAGATGGAAGCAGGATTCGCAGAGGTATTGGTAGATGACCCGCAGAATCCTCAGATACTGCAGGAGTGGGAATACGCGCTCAGCTGGACTCGCAAGACAATACAGATAGCCAAGGAGAACAATATCCCCCTTCTCCTACTTGTGACACCCTTTGCTTTCCAAATCAGCCGCCCAGAGGAAACAGCGCACCCACAGCGCATCATGCGGGAGCTCGCGGAGGAACAGAACATCACATATGTCGATTTGTTGCATGCACTCTTCGAAGAATACGCTGCCTTCACGGGAGAAGGGGGGAACACGTCTGAAATCATTGCCCAAACCATCCAGCAGAACCCAGAGAAGCTCCAGGATTTTTGGTCCAGCCTCTTCTACGATATATGCCATGCACTACCGTCGGGACACAAGCTTATTGCACGCATCCTGCAGCCCGAAGTCCTCAAAGCTCTGCATAGGACAGACATAGCAGAGCTGCCCCTTACTCAGGAATCCTCTTACCGATGAAGAAAACTCGCACCACCATTCAAACCTCGCCCCACACACACTGGTGTACAAGACTTGGAAAAAATTTGCTCCTCAGTATTCTTTCTATTTGCCTCTTCCTTGCCGGAATGGAACTGGTCGCACGTATTTGGTATTCGCCACAGAAACTTTCAGACGCAAGTATTTTTGAATACGACAGTGAAAAACTGTTCCGCTTGAAAAGTAACCTAACCACAACCTTCAAAGAAGTCCCCTTCACAACCAACGCTTTTGGCTACCGCGACAATGCGGTGCCTATGGCAAAACCAAAAGACGCCAAACGGGTACTCCTTGTAGGAGATTCTATCGCGTTCGGATTCCGTGTACTCGATAGTGAAACTTTCGACACATACCTCGAGCAATCGCTCAACAATCTCTTCGACGAACGAGGAGAGAACACCACTGTGGAAGTCATCAACACAGCTGCCCCAGGGAACTCGCCGTTCCAGGAATACCATGATCTTAAAAGGGGGCTGGCATTTGAGCCGGATGTCGTACTACTGCAACTCACGCTCAACGACATTATTGAAGAAAGAGGCTTCTGGATATTCGAGGAAATGGGCATAGCTGGAAAACAGGGCAGCAACAGTGCAATGGAGAATGCCGACTACATTTTCGGTACTGCAAATTTCCCGCATATTGATACCGTCCTCAGGCAGAGAAGCGCTCTCTACTGCATGCTGAAGGACTGGGGAAGTCGCATCCGTTTCCGAGACCCCGGTGGAGAGCGGATTGCTGAGAAAGCTCAGAATGAAGAAATATTTTCCGTGTTATCACTCGTCTATACCCCCAACCACCCTACAGTTCTTGCTTCATGGCAAAGAGCATTGGGGTGGATCCAGAAAATTACAGAGACTGCGGAAAGAGAGAATGTACCTCTGATCATCCTCCTCACTCCCTATAATTTTCAGTTCCCGCTCAGTAAAGAAACTGCCGTCCCACAACAAACTCTTAGTGTTTTCGCGCAGAATCGGGAAATACCCTTCGTGGATCTCCTCGCCATTCTCCAGGAGCAATTTGCATCTAACTTGATAGGTGAAAATCCCGATGGGAGAAATACGGATGAAATCATCGCCGAGAGCATTGGGAAACAACCGGAGCGCTGGAGAGACTTCTGGAACACATTTTTCCTAGATTATGATCACCCCTCACCTGCTGGAAATAGATTCATTGCGGATATTCTGCTCCCCATTGTTGCTCATACTCTGGAATAAGGCCTGCAAAGACCACAGAGTATGGGATTGATCCACCTCCCTTCTTCCTGTAAAAAGAGTCCCATGTCTGACCAAGAGAAGCCATGGAAACACTTGCTGCGCGGACTGGGGATCAACCTCCTGGTTTGCATAGGTTCTGTGAGTATTTTCCTTGGAGGAACAGAACTTGTCGCTCGTATCTGGTACACACCGCAGAAGTACGAGTACACGGGCATGTTCGAATACGACAAAGAGAAGGTATTTGGCTTAAGAAAAAATATCGATGACATCTACCGCGGTGGGCACTTTACGACAAACTCCTTCGGTTTTCGCGGAAGAGAGACCTCTGTAGAAAAACCCCCAAAGACCTTGCGTGTCCTCATGGTCGGAGACTCCGTTACCTTCGGCCACGGCATGGATAATGAACAGACGTTTTCCTCTCTGCTCGAGGCAGCACTCAACAAACATTTTTCCGATGAAGGAAAGGGGGATAGTACCGTCGAAGTAGTCAATACCGCAGTCCCCGGGAATGCTCCGTTCCAGGAATACCACGATCTCAAGCGGGGGTTGCAGTTCAACCCGGATGCCATAGTCCTCCAAGTGACCCTCAATGATATTATTGAACCACACGCAAAATGGATACTCGAGGATATGGGAATATATGAAGGCAATCTGGAAATCATAAGTCATGACTACGTCCTCGGCATCGCAAACATATCGCAGATCGACCATGTGCTCAAGCAGTACAGTGCGTTCTACCTCTTCCTGAAAGACATGCAAACACGTATTCGTTTCCGCGACCCCACCGGTAAACACGTGAGGGAAAAAGCATACCGCAAGGAAAACTACACTTCAGCACTGCTGGTGACCGAACCGGAAAACCCCACAGCAGTAAAAGCATGGGAGAATGCTCTGGGCTGGATACGCGGCATGACAAGCACCGCCCAAGAAAGAAACATCCCCATCGTGCTTCTTGTGACCCCCTACGATTTCCAGTTCAGTGTGGAAGAGAGTTTTGCATACCCGCAACAGAAACTTAGGGGGTTCGCAACCGAAGAAAAGCTCTACTTCGCAGACATACTGCAAAAGCTCTGGGAACTCCTGGCTGAGCATGCCGGCAAAGAAAAAACCGCGGATCAGATCATTCTCGAAGAGCAGGCGAAAGGAGCTAAATCTACGATGCTCTCAGACTTCTGGACAGAGTACTTCAGCGACTACTGCCACCCCACTGCAACAGGCCACATACTCATCGCAGAGGAACTCTATCCTCTCGTACTGGAAGCACTGACAGCATCGCAAGCGAAAGAGAATAATGAATGATTCGTGATAAAAAGATCCAAACCTCCAGGGGCATAAAAAATACATGCCAACCGTCAAACTGAGCTGCCAAAGGCACAGAAATACACTCAATAGGGGGAAGGACAGAATTGCCAGCAATACTCATTTTTAGTATAATGTTATGAAATGTTCCACATACACAAACAGGAAAACCATACCCGCGGATTGGCCCTTAATCTCCTGCTGTGCGCGAGCTCAGTCAGTATCTTTCTTGGGGGATCCGAACTCTTGGCCCAGCTCAAATACACACCGCAGAAACTCGAGTACAGCGGCATGTTTGAATATGACAGTGAGAAGGTATTTGATCTGAGGAGCAATAATGACAGTTACTATCACGGCGGGCACTTCACAACCAATTCCCGTGGTCTCCGTGGGAAGGAGATCTCTCTTGAGAAACCAGAAAACACCGTACGTGTCCTCGTTGTGGGTGATTCTATTTCCTTTGGACATGGCGTCAATGACAATGAGACATACTCCTACTTCTTGGAACAATCGCTCAACAGGTACTTCACAGAACGGGAGGGGGCTCCCGCATTTGAAGTCATCAATACCTCCGTCCCAGGCAATTCCCCATTCCAGGAATATCACGACATGAAACGTGGTCTTGCGTATGACCCCGATATCATCGTCCTGCAGATCACGCTGAATGACATCATTGAGGAAAACGCGGGATGGATTCTCGAGGAAATGGGCATGGAAGAAGGCAACCTGGAAAATGTCAGCCGTGATTTCGTGTTTGGCAAACAGAACATGACATCCCTGGACAACGCACTCAGACAGCACAGTGCCTTCTACCTCTTTCTGAAGGACATGCAAACACGCATACAATTCCAGGATCCCACAGGAAAAAATACCGCCGAGAAAGCAAAGCGAAGGGAAAAATTCACAGCAGGGCTGCTGGTGGATGAACCGGAGAATCCTGAAGTAGAGGACGCATGGAAAAATGCATTGAGCTGGCTGCATCGCATGATAGCCATCGCTCAAGAGCAGAACATTCCCCTCATACTTATTGTTACGCCATTCAACTTTCAATTTTCCCGTGAGACAGAGTTGGCCCACCCGCAACGAAAACTGCAGGAATTCGCCACAGAGGAAAATATCCACTATATAGACATGCTGGGCATCCTCTGGCAACTCCTTGTGGAGAAAACAGACAAAGAAAAAACTGCAAATCAGATCATCGCAGAATGCAGGCAGAATGACTCTCCTCTGCTCCAGGACTTCTGGGAAATGTTCTTCCTGGACTACGATCACCCTTCGCCCACAGGACACGAACTCATGGCAAACATCCTGCAGCCTGCCATCCTCAATACATTGCATCTCGCTGCGGAATAAAGATTGCATACAAGGAAAGTGGAGCCAGTAATTGCCATCGGCATTGCCTTAAGGTAAAAAGGGGCCCATGTTTCGCAGAGGGAAGAAAGAAAATCGCTCCCGAGGGATGGCTCTCAATCTCCTGCTGTGTGCAGGATCAATTATTTTTTTCTTCGGGGGTGCGGAACTTATTGCGCGTATCTGGTACACGCCGCAGAAGTACGAGTACACGGGCATGTTCGAATATGACAGAGAGAAGGTATTTGGCCTCAAAAAAAATGCAACCGGGCTGTACTGGGGAGGCGCCTACACCACAAATTCCTACGGTTTTCGGGGGAAGGAAATTCCCCTCGAGAAACCAGCGAACACCGTGCGCGTTCTCGTGGTAGGCGACTCTGTTTCTTTTGGACACGGTGTGAATGATGACCAGATATTCTCCTATATCCTGGAGCAATCGCTCAACGAGTATCTTGTAGAACAGGAGAGTGCGATTGCTGCCGAAGTAATAAACACATCTGTTCCGGGCAACTCCCCGTTCCAGGAATATCACGACATGAAGCGGGGCCTTGCGTTCAGCCCCGATATCATCGTCCTCCAGATCACGCTGAATGACATTATCGAACCGTTCGCAAGGTGGATTTTCAGGGACATGGGAATGGAAGAAGGCGACTTGGAAATCATCAGCCACGATTATGTACTCGGCATACATAATATATCGAATCTCGACCATATCCTCAGGCAGAGAAGCGCACTCTATCTCTTCCTGAAAGACATCGCGGCACGCATACGATTCAAAGACCCCACAGGAGCAAATATCGCGCAGAAAGCGGCGCAAAAGGAAAACTTCAACGCGGCGCTGCTTGTGCTTGAACCGGAGAATCCCGAAGTTATAGAAGAATGGGAAAATGCGCTCAGCTGGATACGACATATGACAGCTCTCGCGAGGGAACAGGACATTCCATTCGTCATTCTTGCCACCCCTTTCGACTTCCAGCTCACTCTTGAAAAGAAGTTCGCCTACCCACAACAGAAACTCAGAGAGTTCTCAGAAGAAGAAGATAGTTACTTCGTGGATCTGCTGGATATTCTCTGGCTGCTTCTTGTGGAGCAAACAGATAAAGAAAAGACTGCAAACCAAATTATCGCAGAGTGGAGACAAGACGGCTCCAGATTACTTCAGGACTTCTGGGAAGTGTTCTTCCTGGACTACGATCACCTCTCAGCCGCAGGCCACGAGCTCGTTGCGAGCGTCCTACAGCCCGTTATTCTCAATGCGTTGCATCTTGGTGCAGAATAAAGATACACATAAAAAAATTGTGGTAGGATTTCTCCCCCTGTATCACACAGTACCATGCAGAACCGACCAACCGAGAAAAGAATCCGTCTACGCAGAACTGGAATAAACCTCCTCCTCTGCGTCTCCTCCATCAGTATCTTCTTCGGGGGAGCGGAAGCTCTGGCCCGCCTGCAATACACCCCGCAGAAATTCGAACCATACGGCATATTTGAGTACGACAAAGAAAAACTGTTCCAGCTGAAGAAAAACCAATTCAGCATGTTCCACGATGTACCATTCACCACAAACTCCTTTGGTTTCCGCAGCGCAGAGCTTTCCCTGCAGAAACCGGAAAATACAAAACGTATTCTTCTGCTTGGCGATTCCATCGCCTTTGGTCACGGCGTCCACGATAAGGAGACATACGCGTTCCTGCTTGAAGAATCTCTGAACAGGCAACTTTCGGAGAAGGAGGAACCCATCACTGTAGAGGTTATAAACACTGCAGCCCCAATGAATTCCCCATACCAGGAATACTACGATCTCAAGCGGGGGATGCAATTTCATCCTGACCTCATCGTCCTGCAATTCACACTGAACGACATCTATGACATGCCAATCATCGATATCATCGACTTACAGAAGCATATGGATTATGTCTTCGGGCAGAGAAGCGCTCTCTACCTTTTCATGAAGGATATGTATGGGAGAATTCGATTCCGGGATTTCACCGGCGAAAAAATAGCTGAAAAAGCACAGAAGAAAGAAATCCTGGATATAGCGAAGCTCATTGTGGACCCTCAGGATCCTGAGGTGCAGAAAGCATGGAACGATGCCCTCTGGTGGATACTGCAAATGATCTCCATCGCAAAAGAAAAGAACATCCCGTTTGTCATTCTTGCCACTCCGTTCGATTTCCAACTGGGACTGGAAGAGGCTCACGCACATCCACAACGCACCATACAAACCTTTGCAGAAGAACAGGGAATATACTTCATTGACCTCTTAGAGATTCTCCAGAAGATGCTTGCATCGCATGTACGTGGGGACGAAGAGGACACGAAGAGCACCGCTGAAATTATCGCCGAAACAAACAGGGACAACCCCGAAACGATCAGAGCATTCTGGGACGAGTTCTTCATTGACTACGATCACCCCTCCCCAAAAGGCCATAGACTCATCGCCAGCATGCTGCACTCTTACATTACGGAAATGCTCCCTTCGGTCATGCAAAGATAGCGCTACACCTTTGCAAGGGCCTTCAGCGCTTCCTTTACCCCCTCGTTGTACGGCTCAAGCTTATTAATGCGTTTGTATGCTTCCTCCGCCTTCTCCCTGTGCCCAAGTTGCAGGTAGCTCTCGGCAAGAAGGTGGAGAAGCTCGGTATCGCGTGAGAGCCTCATGCAGGATTTCTCAAGAAGGGGCACTGCTTCTTTGAAGCGATGTGCAGCGATACATGCGCGTCCGAGCGCGGCACCGCGTTCAGGATTCTTTGCATCGCGTTTCAAAGCCTCCCGGTAACTCCAGCAGGATTCAATGTATTTTTTTTGCTTGTAGTAGGCCAGCCCCAAATTCGCGAAGTACGACACATCATCGTGCTTGGTGATGAGTTCTATATACATCACTTCCGCTTTCTGTTCACGGCCTGTCTGCAAATAGAATTTTGCAAGCTGGGCCCGGGTATCCACATCATCGGGCAGAATGGTAAGAGCCTGGATATAGTGCCGTTCCGCCTCTTCAATTTTCTCTTGGGCAAAAGACTTGTCTGCCATACGAAGGAGAGACCGTGCTTCCTGCAACTCAATTGCGGAGGTACGGGGACTTTTCCTGGGACGCTCAATTTTAGTTTCCTGAACAAAAACGTTCCCCCGCTCCTCCGCCGAATGGACCCGCTGCCGCACACTTCGGACAAACTTGCGAACAGATCTGTTGCGAAGAAGTACGCGCACTCCGAGAAGCACGCAAATACCGACAGAAGACCCGACGAGGACAAATACGTAAACCACGGCAAGCGAGGCTAGCACCCGGCAGAAGTACAGGCAAGGATCCTGGATGCAAAATTTATGGCGCTGTTACGAGCGCAAAGTACTGAGCGGCAAGCTGCCTGTGAGCATTTGTCCTGAGAGAACGCGCCAACTCCATGAAAGGGGGCATGAGCAACTCACGCCTCCTTGGCGGCTGCTGCCGAAGAGAGAGTGCGAGATGCGTCAGAAACCTATCAGCTTCATCCCCACGGGTGTGAAGGGAGGTGAGTATCTGGAGACGGCTCTTAAGAGATGCCGTTCCCCAGAATGAGAGAGCTTTCTCATAGACCTGTTTTTCAAGCCGTAAGGAATCGGGGTCATCCCGCAGACGGTACACGATACCCGGAGCCCCTTGTGCAAGCCGCAGAATGAAATGGGCATCATCTTCATTGACCTCCTCAAGTATCGGCTGCAATTCCCGACGCGGAAGGCGCAGAAAGCGCAGTGAACGTGCCCTGGAAATAATGGTAGGAAGCAACGAAGACTGCGCCTGTGTTGTGAGAATGAACACGAGATGCTCCGGCGGTTCCTCCAAAATCTTCAAAAGAGCATTCGCTGCCGCTTCCTGCATTCTCTCCACGCTGCGAATGATGCAGCAACGGTAAAAACCCAAACTTGTTTCATGCAACCGTTCCTGTAATGCTCGCACATCGTCGATGCTGATCGTATCCGTCTTGGCAGGTTCATTCCTGCTGCGATGCTGCTGGTTCACATTGGAACTACGTGCAATGACGTCCCAGTCTTCACACTGTTTCTCAATCCACAACTGGTCAAGCACGAGCAGATCGGGATGTGTGAGCTTTCCAATAGATCGCGAAGCGTTGGCTTTTTCTTCCACAGAAAATCCCCTAGTGAGGATTTCACTCGCAAACCAGTACGCTATGGACATCTTCCCAAGGTGCGCTGGTCCGGAGAAGAGGTACGCATGTGCAATATTCCCTGTCTCCATATCCTGCTGCAGCTGTTCCACTTGCCGCTGATGTCCCACAATGGTGCGGAGTTTCGGCATGGGGAACTATGGTACAACAATCTACTTCCCGTGGCACTTCTTATATTTCTTCCCACTCCCGCAGGGACAGGGGTCGTTCCGCCCCACTTTCAGTTGTCTCGCTGGCTGTCGGGCAGAGGGAGATGAACCATCTGCACGCACAACAACCGGGTTGTTCGATGAAACCGGTCGTCCGCGGTCAACGCCCGTGCTCTCCAGTTCGCCAGCTATTTCATCAATATTCGTCTGCACATCCCCAAGTTCCTCCTGAGCTCGTGCAACGAATGCTGCAGGTGCAAACTGGGAGAAATCCACCTGCAGGAGTGTACGGGTGATGGTGGAATCGATAGCGGCAATCAGCTGCTGGAAACGATGGAACCCCTGATCTTTGTACTCTATGAGAGGATCGCGCTGGGCATACCCCGCAAAAGACACCTGCTCACGCAGATGCGCCATATCGTCAATGTGGTCCATCCAGTGCGTATCAATGGAATGGAGAGTCACAATGCGTTCCGCCTGCTGCACTGTCTCCTCCTTCTCCTGTTTGCACTTCTCCTCATAGAACCGAACAAAAAACTGCGTGAGCGCCTCCTGCAGCTTTTCCGGTGCCGGGAAGGAGCGGATTTTTTTCTCAGTAATTTCCTCCGCGAAAAGAGGGTGGAGGGCATGGAGTACCTCACATATCTCTTTGGCTTCCCATTCTTCCGGATCCCGCGAGGAAGCATGTGCAGCAACAATAGATTCCGCTTCCTGTGTAAGGGCACTCAGAATGTCCTGGTGGAGAGGATTCGTCTCGCCCTCCTCTCCTCCGCTATCACTTTTGCCAGCGAGTTTATAAAGGATGTTCTGTCGGCGTGTATAAATAATCTCACGGTGCTTGTTCATCACGTCGTCGTACTGCACAACATGCTTGCGGATATCAAAGTTGCGCCCTTCAACCCGCTTCTGAGCGCTCTCAATGGAACGGGAAACAATCTTGTTCTCCAGAGGCATGTCATCGGGAACTTTGAGCTTCTCCATCATGGACTTCAGCCGGTCCCCACCGAAGAGCCGCATAAGATCATCTTCCATGGAAACAAAGAACTGGCTCTCTCCCGGGTCTCCCTGGCGGCCGGAGCGTCCTCGCAGCTGATTATCAATACGCCGGGCCTCGTGGCGCTCAGTACTGAGAATGCAGAGACCCCCCAGGGCTGCAACACCCTCTCCCAGCTTGATGTCTGTTCCGCGTCCAGCCATGTTCGTTGCGATGGTCACAGCTCCCTTCTGCCCTGCGCCCGCAACAATTTCTGCTTCCTTCTGGTGATGTTTCGCATTGAGAATCTGATGCGGAACCCCTTCCTTCTGCAGAAGCGTACTCAACACCTCTGACTTTTCAATGGAAGTCGTCCCGACAAGAATGGGCTGCCCTTTCCCGTGCTTCTCCTTCGCAATCTTCGCCACAGCCTTGAACTTGGCAACAACCGACTTGTAGATGGCATCCGGCCGGTCATCTCGTACAACCGGCCTGTCGGTCGGAATGACAATGGTCGGAAGCTTGTAAATGGAGAGGAATTCCTCCTCCTCCGTTTTTGCAGTACCAGTCATTCCTGCGAGTTTCTCGTAGAGACGGAAGTAATTCTGGAACGTGATGGTGGCGAGCGTTTTGCTCTCACGCTGCACTTCCACCCCCTCTTTCGCCTCCAATGCCTGATGGAGCCCGTGGCTGTAGCGGCGCCCCGGCATAAGGCGCCCGGTGAATTCATCCACAATGATGAGCTCTCCGTCTTTCACCACATAATCGACATCACGCTGGTAAATGGCATGCGCACGGAGCGCCTGTTCTATATGGTGAACCTCTTCAAATCCACGATCGGTATAGATATTCTCCACACCAAGCATCTCCTCCATTTTTCGGATGCCTTCTTCGGTGAGAGTAGCGACACGCTGCTTCTCATCCTTATTGAAGTGCACATTCTCCTGAAGATGCGTCACCATCTGTGAATACTGCCTGTACCGATCGGTGGACTCATTTGCTGGCTGGCTGATGATGAGCGGTGTGCGGGCCTCATCGATAAGAATACTGTCCACCTCGTCGACAATTGCGTAGTGGAGCAACCGCTGGACCTGATGCCCCAGGGAAGGAGCCATGTTGTCGCGCAGATAGTCGAATCCAAATTCATTGTTCGTCCCGTAGGTAACATCGCAGGCATACTGTGCCTTGCGATCCGAACCCTCCGTCTCATGAAGGATGGTCCCTACTGTGAGACCAAGCACCTCGTAGAGCATGCCCATCCAGAGCGAGTCACGCTTTGCCAGGTAATCATTGACCGTCACCACATGCACCCCCTTCCCCGTCAGTGCATTGAGATACACCGGCATGGTGCATACGAGCGTTTTCCCTTCTCCGGTTTTCATCTCCGCGATAGCTCCTTTGTGCAGTACCGCACCACCAATGATCTGCACATCGTACGGAACCATATTCCAGATAAACTCCTGCTTCCCCATGGAAACGGACTTCCCCTGCAGAAGCTCAGAAGCACGAATGACCACTCCAAACGCCTCCGGAAGGAGCGCGTCCAGCGCTTCTCCGCCCGAAACACGAACTCGGAATTCTTCGGTCTTCTTGGGCAGATCGCTTAATTTCAGGTTCCGCATCTCCGGTGCCCCTTGGCAAGAACGCACCTTCTTTATCAAAGGACGAAGTTTTCTGAGCTCTTTTTCATTGGGATCTCCCAGCAGTTTGTTCAAAAAATCGATAAACGACATTTGTGCAAGAATAGCAGAGTGATGCGCCTGCCTCGATGCCAATTTCCATCAAATTAAAATTATTGTATAATCGCAGAAACACAGATAATTGTCTGCGATCAAGCTGCACCACCAGATCTGCGTGCGGCAGAAAAGGAGCAAGGAGCTACCAGTTGCGACCATACCATGGCACAACCGGTGCTTTTGCATATGCCAAAGAAGTGAGGAATGGAGGAAGTGCCTCAGTGAGAGGTTCCAGAACCGCCTCTCTCATCCCCTTTTCCACCACAGCTTGCCGGTGAGACTCGATGAGTTCTCCACACCATACAGAAGATGCCATACCCTCCAGCGCTGCATCGAGAGAGAGGTGCACGGGAGCCGGCCAGGACCAGTGATCAGATTCCTCGCTCACCCCTCGGACGAATACCTCCTGCCGTTTCGTTGAGTGTATCCATATGGCACTGCTGTCAGAGCATCTCGCACTGAACAAATCCGCGAGTGTGAGTCCGGCAAGAGGAATATCCAGCTGATCAGAGAGAACATTGGCATACGTCACGGCAACCCGCAGACTGGTAAAACCGCCCGGGCCTGTGACACATGCAACATGCGTAAGATCTTGCATAGAGAGTGCTGCCTCTTGGAGAACACCTTCCACAAGAATCGGCAGTTCATCATCACGAACGACAGCGTCGACTTCCTTCAAAATCAAAACATGGTTCTCCGAAACGACAGCAAAGGTTGCGCAGTGGCTTGCGATATCGAAGAACAGACAATTCATAGGAAGGCCGCTATGATAGGGCAACGACCCCTTACATAGCATGCATTCTCTGCCTGAACTTTCGGTTGTCATCCCCACGCACAGACGTGCCGATATTCTGAAGCAGTGCATCCGGCACCTGGAGAAGCAAACCGCTATGGACAAAATAGAGGTGATCGTCGTGAGCGACGGCCACGATGACAGCACTGCCAAACTTTTCGATGCTCCTTCCTGGCGCATGCCGGTAAAATTCCTGGAGATAAGCAAAGCACACCAGGGCACGGCACGAAATCGTGGGGTAGAGGAAGCAAAGGCACCCACTTGTCTCTTCCTTGGCGACGACATTTTCCTGCAGGAAGATGCATGTGAAGCACATCTTGTCATTCACAGTTTTGCAGCGAGCGATGAGTATGCCCACCACGGAACCACTGCCGTTCTGGGCTACACCACATGGGACCCCGCCCTGAGCATCACGCCGGTCATGCGCTGGCTTGAGAAATCGGGCTGGCAGTTTAAGTACCCGCAACTGCAACCATATGCTATGGGATTCATCCCCGAGAAAACTCAGCACCGTTTCACCTACACCAGCCACATCAGTCTTCCGACTGCCGTGGCAAAAGATATTCCGTTCCGGGAAGACGCCACCCTCTACGGGTGGGAGGATATAGAGTGGGGCGTGCGTCTCCGCAAAGCCGGAGTACGGGTGTTCTACAACGACACTGCAAAAGCTCTCCACCATCATCGAATCACACTGGAGGAATCCTTGGAACGGATGAAAACGCTGGGCAAATCCATCGCAGAACTGAATAAAAAAGTTCCTGGAATAGACCGGTTGCCCCCCTGGTGGAAACGCCTGATTTTTCGGTTGCTCATTGCTCTCTCCCCAGCATCTTTTGCATCACAGCACCGGAGAGCATTCTTACAGGGAATTGCGGAGGCAAAAGAACATGCCAGATGAGAAATCTGCTATGCTCTCAGCCCGTGTCCGGACTCCTCCCAGTGCCGGCACCTTTCTTCCACTCTGCGTAAATGTTCCGCCGGATGGACCTTCTGCTCCTCGGCATCACGGTTGTTCTGACATTCTTCGGTCTCGCCATGATCGCAAGCGTCAGTGTGTTTGAAAGTTACCAGATCACGAGCCGGCTCGTGAACCAGGGCATCCAGGAAACACCGAGCAATTCTTTCTACCTCTGGCGCAGCTTCATCCATGTGGTGGTGGCCCTTATAGCCATGGGTCTCACTGCCGTGATTCCTTACCGTATGTGGGAAAGACTTGCCCTCCCTCTCTTCGGAGCAACGCTCCTGCTCCTCATAGGAGTATTCATCCCCGGCATCAACGCAGGGTACGGAACCGCCAGCAGCTGGATACGTATCGGGTTCATCCCTTCCATACAACCCTCGGAATTCCTGAAACTCACACTGATTTTCTACCTCGCAATCTGGCTCCAGAAGCGTGAGCAGTTGATAGGAACATGGAAAGAAGGATTCATTCCATTCGCGAGCGTGCTCCTGCTTGCGACCATTCTCGTCGCGCTCCAGCCGGACCTTGGATCATTCCTTGTGCTCTCAGCCATTGCAGTCGTCATGTTCTTTGTCGCAGGCGGAAACATCTTCCATGTCGTTCTTGGGGGGGGGATCGCAGCAATCATGGGACTGCCAATCATCCTCGAAAAAGAGTACATACGGAACCGCTTCCGTGCCTTCCTGCGACCCGATGATCCCGCGATCGCCGAAACAATCGGGTTCCAGATCAAACAGGCACTCATTGCCGTGGGCAGCGGAGGCGTCTTTGGAGTGGGATATGGGAAATCCATTCAGAAATTCGGGTACCTTCCCGAGGTACAGGCAGACATGATTTTCTCGGCAATGGCAGAGGAGCTCGGCTTCCTGCGCCTGCTCATCATTATCGGAATGTTTGGCATCCTCATCTGGCGCGGGTACCAGATCGGGCAGGAGGCTCCGGATCGCTTTGGATTCCTCGTGGCAACAGGCATCACAACATGGATTGCAGTCCAAACGATACTCAACATCGGGGTGAATCTCTCTCTCTTCCCCCTCACGGGGCTTACCCTCCCCTTCATCAGCTACGGCGGCTCCTCTCTCCTCGCAAATCTCATGGCTGTTGGCATACTGCTCAATATCTCATCGCACTCTGTGTATGAAACGAGCCGCGCAAGGCACTCCCGGAGACATGCGAGGAAAATGGCTACAAGATAGTTACCTTTCAAAGTGATGGCACACGTTCTCTTCGTTGGCGGCGCATCCATCGGGCACATTGCCCCTTCTCTTGCTGTTATGCAGCAGTTGGTGCATCTCATGCCGGAAGTGAAGTGTCATTTCGTCTGTCTCCCGAAGCAAACGGAGATGGACTATCTGGAGCAGAACAGATGTGCGTTCTCCACCATAGATTCGCCGCGCTTCTCGCTGTCCTTTCCCTGGAAATTTTTACGGGCATACAGGCAGGCGTCTGCACTTCTCTCTGAATGGAAACCTTCTGTTGTCTTCAGTAAAGGAGGACACGTGAGCGTGCCAGTCTGTCTGGCTGCAAAAAGAAGAGGTATCCCCATCGTCCTCCATGAATCAGATGCTGTGAGCGGGTACGCCAACCGCATTGTGGGGAGATGGGCGGCAACAATCTGCACAGGATTCCCATCAGAGGAAACTGATCGACGGCATGTCCATACGGGGAATCCCATCCGCCAGGAAACGGTGCGGGGCAGAGCCGAAGAGGGTTTGCGCATCACAGAATTCTCAGGGAAAAGACCGGTACTTCTGGTCATGGGAGGCAGCCAGGGGGCGCAGGCACTCAACGAAGCTCTCAGAGCACACATGCAGGAACTCCTTGAAGTTTGTGATGTTATTCATCTTACCGGTCACGGGAAAGCCGGAGTATCAGTAGCAGACACTCGGTACTTCCGGCGGGAATTCGTGTATGGAGAATTGCCACATCTCTACGCGATTGCCAGCCTCGCGCTCAGCCGGGCCGGCGCGAATGCACTCAGTGAACTGGCTGCGAATGGC
The DNA here is from genome assembly GCA_001787755.1 of Candidatus Peribacteria bacterium RIFOXYB1_FULL_54_35. Classification (GTDB taxonomy): domain Bacteria; phylum Patescibacteriota; class Gracilibacteria; order Peribacterales; family Peribacteraceae; genus GWB1-54-5. The sequence continues at coordinate 4,161 of MFYJ01000014.1, read as the reverse complement.
ATCCCGACGATTGTGGTTCCTCTTCGTGGGGTTGGACACGACCACCAACAGGCTAATGCCAAAAGGGCAGCCATGGGCGGAGGATGCATTCTTCTGGACCAAAGTGAGCTAGACAATAAAATTGTTCCACTTGTCAAGAAGTGTCTCCAAGACAGGAATATGCGCGAATCGATGTCTGAGAGCATGAGAACCCTCTTCTCCCAAGAGGCCTCTTTACAGATCGCTAAAATACTCTCTAAGTTCCTTGCATAGGCACTGGGTTCTCACTAACCTTCGCGGGCGTTATGCGTATCCAAAAGAAGCAAAGCCTCTATCTTTTCCTTATCCCGCTGTTTGCGCTGGTTATGCTCGCAGGATGTTCCAAGGAACAAGAGCCTGCACCGGAACCAGAAGAACAGATTGAGCAGGAAACAACTATGGAATACCAGGGTGAAATTCTCAGCGGCAAGCACACGGCAGTCATCAGCACATCGCTGGGAGATATCACGGTGGAACTGGATGCCGATGCGGCCCCCAAGACAGTCACCAACTTCATTGCTCTCGCGCAGGAAGGGTATTACGACAATCTTATTTTTCACCGCGTCATCCCCGGCTTCATGATTCAGGGGGGAGATCCGAACGGCAATGGTACCGGCGGCCGCAGCGTGTTTGGCAACACGTTCGAAGATGAAATCAATGCAGAGAGTTACGGCCTGCACGAGCGCATGCTGAAGGATGAAGTGCAAGATCAGGCGCTCCCCGAGCAGCTAGCCGAAGCCTCGCTCAAGGATTACTACGAAATGACCGGCTACCGCTACAACAGTAACTTGCAGTCCCTCCCCATGGACTACGGGTATCTCGCGATGGCAAACCGCGGCCCGAATACGAATGGAAGTCAGTTTTTCATCATCCAGCGCAAAGAGGGCACCCCATGGCTGGAAGGAAAGCACACGGTCTTTGGGAAGGTGACAGAGGGCATAGACATCGTAGACGCAATCACGGCAGTGGAACGCAGTGCGAACGACAAGCCGGTGGAGGATGTGACATTCAGTGTGATTGTCTCTGAGGAAGACGAAGAATAGTGAAACACTGGCTTCCTAAGCCAGGATGGTTCTACCACCAGAGAAACTTTTTTACTGTCCATTTTCCATTTTCGATTTTCTATTTCTCACGTCAGGCTGCCTTCTCAAGAGTCCCCACATCAATGAACTTTTCTACACCTGATCCCTGCTCGAGGAGATCACCTTTGCAGAGAGCCCGCGCCGCCTCTATCTCGCGGTCATGGTTGGCCCTGCACAGTGTAATTTTGCCGACGAACCTCCCCCCGAATTCCGTCTCGATGAATTTCAACCACCCGATCCTGTCGATGAGCTCGTGGCACATGGGCTCGTAGTTCCTGCCATTAACCACATATTTCTCATTGGGATTCTGCACGCCTCTCTTCGTCACAAGCACCACATTCGAAAGCCCCAGCGACGTGTATGGGAACCTGCTCATGCCAAGATGCCGGATCGTGCTGAGAATGCCGGCACGGGCGCGCATGGCAGGCGTGCGGGCTGCGGCGATGAAGCTGAAAAATTCAGGCGTCATTGCCACTCTCATCCTCTGATTCCCGAGCGGCGGGATGTCCGGATACTCAATCTGATGGTCAACAATGAGCTTATGCCCTCCTTCGTCGGGTTCCAGAAGGATGTACGATCCTCCCCCGAACCGGAAACCGACAGGCTCATTCACTGTCACATGATGGGCACGCCCGACGGAAACAAGGTTGTCGCGGAGCGCCACGAGATACGGCTGGTTGCAATCGGCGTTGGTGGGGAGACTCACGCTCCGGGAAACCAGACCACACCTCTGCAGTACTGGACGCAGGGGCGAATCTCCAAATGTAGAAACCCGGATATCCATATCTACACCCAGCGCAGTTTGCACAGCATTGGGGTGTTCGAGAATGCTGGCCCCCGCCTCTCCATCCGTCACTGCAATGTTATGGAGTTGTGTCCGTACATTCCCGATAGTACAGGGAACAAGATGCCCGTCCACGCTCACAGAAGAAGGCGCCTCCCTCCTGCGATGCGGAAGGAGCTGTACGTCGATGGGAGAATTCCAGAACGTGGAACGGCGCATGCCGAGACCCGCTGCGCGTCTCAACGTGTACTGGAGATTGGAACGGATGCCCAGACTCCCATCATGGAAATGCTCCGGTACGGGGAGTGTATCTTCGTCCGAAATACGATCCGGATGAAAATGAGCCAGTGCTCCACCACGAAGAACCTCCATGAGGTGGGCAGTTTCTGCGTGCCACCATACCGCGTAAAGAAAAAGAAGAGCAATATTTCCTTAGCCCGTAAGAGAACGTATCCTACCCGTGATGCGCACCCGCTTTCCTCCCTCCCCCACCGGCATGCTCCACGTGGGAGGCCTGCGCACCGCCCTCTACAACTTCCTGCTTGCCAAGCAAACGGGCGGAACGTTCATTCTGCGCATTGAAGATACAGACCAGGAACGAAGTGTGGAAGGAGCGGTGGAAAACATCGTGAAAACGCTCCGGTGGGCGGGGCTGGAACCAGATGAGGGGCTCACAGGATTCAGTACGAACGGAAACCCAATTGAACAGGGGGACAAGGGGCCGTATATCCAGTCCAAACGTCTCAAACTCTACAGAGAGTATGCACAGAAACTCCTGCAGTCCGGCCACGCATACTCCGCATTTGATACGAAAGAAGAGCTCGACCGCATGCGCGAGGAAGAGCAGAGAGCAGGAAACCCCGCCCCGAAGTACGATCTCTCCGTGCGCATGCGCATGCGTAACTCCCTCACGATGGACGGGAAGGAAGTGCAAAAGAAGATCGCGGCGAGTGATCCGTACGTGATCCGGCTCAAAGTGCCGGAGAGCCGCACGTTCATCGCGAATGATGAGATCCGCGGGAAGGTGGAATTCAAAAGTTCTACAGTGGATGACACCGTGCTCCTCAAGAGCGACGGCTTCCCCACGTACCATCTGGCCAATGTGGTGGACGACCACCTGATGGAAGTGGATCTCGTTCTTCGGGGGGAAGAGTGGCTTCCCTCGCTCCCCAAGCATCTCCTGCTCTACGAAGCGTTTGGATGGAATCCGCCGAAGTTCGCGCATGTCCCACTCCTGCTCAACAAAGGAGGCGGGAAACTGAGCAAGCGGCAAGGGGATGCCTCTGCATCCGATTTTATCGAGAAAGGCTACCTTCCGGAAGCCATGATCAACTTCCTCGCACTGCTCGGGTGGAATCCCGGAGGCACCGAGGAAATTTTCTCGCTCAAAGAGCTGATCAAAAGTTTCAGTCTTGAGCGCGTGCAGAAGGGCGGCGCAGTGTTCGATACCGAGAAACTGGACTGGCTCCAGGGCCAGTGGATGCGCAAAATACCACTTGAGGAATTTGCAGAGAGCATCCGTCCGGTTGTGGCGAAGCAGTACCCGGCAGCTGCAGATGATGCGGAATTTACAAAGAAAGCAGCCCTTATCCAGGAGCGTGTTACCTTCTTCCACGAAGCTCCACAGATGCTCTCGTACTTCTACGAACCACCAACATCTGATACCGCGCTCATCGCGAACAAGAAGCAGAACGTGACCCCCGATCTCCTGCCAACAATCCTTAAATTTCTAATAGATAGTCTATCTTCAATACCTCGTGAAGAATGGCGAGAAGAAGTAATTTCCAACGTTCTCAAATCATCAAATATTGGTCTATTTGCAACCGGATCTAGAGATACGATTGATCTATCCACTTGTCTGAATAAAGGCCAATATCTCTGGCCGCTGCGGGCAATCCTCACGGGCCTGTCGTACAGCCCCGGTGCCTTTGAGGTGGCGGAAGTACTGGGGAAGGAGGAGACACTGAAGCGGCTCAAAAAAGCCCTAAAAACTCTTGCCTGAAAGTAACACTACTACAGCCTCGGCACGCAGGCATGTTTGCCTGCAGGCTTCTTTCTTCCTTCAAACCTTCTATGGCCAAAAATGCTGTTCGAGCGTGACGGCGCTGCTGCCGCTTGAACTATCTTCTGTGCCGTAAAGCGAGTTCATTTTTGGCCGCTTTTTTTACCCTGAATACATTGAAGGGTGCGGCACTTTTTCTAAAGGGTAATGTTACAAATCTGCCACCAGATCGAGCAACAGTTCTGTCTGCTCTTCGAGGGAAGTCTGGCGGTGAT
>MFYJ01000013.1 GCA_001787755.1 Candidatus Peribacteria bacterium RIFOXYB1_FULL_54_35 | reverse complement strand
AAGAACGCCTCCGGGATCTCGGCATTCTCGATGCGCACGGAACAGTCAACCGCTCCCGCATGCAGCTCTTTCGGCAGGCGCTGGAGAAGTACGTGCCGAACGGCCTCGTGATGCACGAGGGGGAGAGCCCCGTAACGGGGAGTCCCGAAAGTCCGGGCTTCGCCTTTGAGGATGCGATGACACTCGCTGCGCTCTGGGACGGCGATGTCCGCCGCATGCCGGATGACATCAACGAATTGAAGAAACTCACGAAGATCCGCCTCACGGGCGGCGATATTTACAGTGCGCAGCATGTCTGATACCGCCGGTTCCCGCACAGGGCCGGCTATTCCTTCTGCAGGGCGCATCCGGCTCCTCCTGGAGGAACTCCCTCCCGCGCGTCCGGGCGACTACCGTTCCCACGGGGCATTCGCGGGAGACCTCTTCTCTGTCCTCGCGGAGGCGGGTATGCGGAAAGCGGTGCCGGAAGAAACGGCAATGCGCATCCGGGGGCTCATTCGCAGGGACGCATGGTACGAAGCAGCCGTGCTCCACGACCTGAGCATCATTGACCGGAAGGGGCAGTTCAGTGCCTCTCTTCTCCGGGCCTGGATGCTGCAGGCTGCGGCGCTGGAGCGCTGCCCTCCGTACGGTATCCTCCGCTCCATCGCCCGCGCGTGGCAGCACGCCGGAGACGGAACGTGCCGCCTGTTCCGCCCGGGGAATCTGCCCGGGGAGTCTGAGCATGCCACCCCGCCCAGGCCCGCGTGGCTGGCGTTCATAGAGGAAGAGCCTCCGGCAGCCGCACGTCCTCCCTATTCCTATTTCAGCGGCTTCCTGCGCATTCTGGAGAAGTACCGTCACGATCTGCGCTTCCTCCATTACCACTGCTTCATGGACGCGCACGAGCGCGACCTCCTCTGATACAACCTTCCGGTGCTCCGTGACCAGTGGGAACAGAGCTCCGGCGCGCAGCAGGAAGAACGGCCGCGCCGTTACGAACGGGCAATCTGCAGCTGGAATGCGGCATACGCGGAATTCTGCGGCCTGCTCCGCTTGCGCTTCTCCGGCGCGCTCCGCATGCTTGAGGAACTGGCAGCCGGCCGGATGAAGGAGCAATCGGTCTCTGTTCTTCTTGGGAGGCTCAGGAGGCAGCAACCGGGGATCGTGTAGCTTACTTTGCGCTTCTGTAAGCCAAATTCCCGGTTCCAAAGGGCCGTAGAACCGGCACTTGTGCCCACTTCTCCTCTCCATGTACTATTTCCAGATGCATGGGTGAAAGCCGCAATTGCGCTCTCAGGCAAGGGCAGAAAATAGGATTTGACTTTATGTAATATTGCTGTATATTACACGTTTGCTATGAATTCTTTACCTTCCAGCATCGAGAAGTATCTCACGGAAGAGGCCGGGTTTTCCAGTACAGAAGTACTCGCTCTCCGGCATCTCCTGCATGGGGAAGCCATGACGCTGCGGGAACTCGCCACGAAAACAGGCAAGAGCACGGGGGTGCTGGACCAGGCGATGAAGAAGCTGCTCACAAGGAAGATTCTCCGGCGGGAAATGGTGAATGATACGCCAAAGTTTGCCCTTGCTTCCCCGGAGGACATCCGGCTCTGGATGAAGAAGGACATTCAGGAGAAGCAGAAGATTCTCCGGAGGAAGGAGCAGGATTTCGAGTCCTTCGTCCGCTCCATCGAGCAGGATATCGCCCGTCCCCAGATTGAGTATTTTGAGGGGGAGGAGGGCCTGAAGAAAGCCTACGGGAAGCTCCTTGATCTCTCAGACAAGGAGCTTTTTTTGTATCTGCCCATGCTCTGCAAAGAGGAGGAAGATCCGCTGGGGGAGTGCCGCGCGCAATTTGCGCGTGAGCGCAAAAGACGGAAAATTTTCCTCCGGGTCGTCGGGCACGAATGCCCGCTCGGAAAGCGCTACCAGTCCAGGGACCAGTTTGAGTTCAGGAAGACGGTGCTGGTGCCGCAGTCCGCGTGCCCTCTCTCGTTCGAGAAGGCGATAGCAGGGGATTCCATTGCCTGTTTTAATCATGAGCAGAAGCGGGCGTGCTTTATCCATTACCCGGAGCTGGCGGAGGCGGAGAGGGAGATGTTTGAGGTAACTGCAAAACGTCAAAAAGGAGCAGATGAATGTCCATTGGAAGAAGAAAATACACTCACAAATAGTTCCGTTCATTCAGGTGTCAAATGGTTATTCCGGAGTAAGAAAGGTTTGGTGGGGCTTGCTGTGTGTGCTGTTATTGCGGGTGTCATCGCACAGTCGCTGCATCTGTATATGTATAGGACTCTAAAGCAGCAAGTAGGTGAGCGGCTCCTCTCAATCGTTGCCACCGCAGCGCCCGAGCTGTCGGAAAATGATATCCAGAAAATTCATTTTGCGCGCGATATGGGTACTGCAGAGTATTCACGAATTTTTGAGAAGCTGAACCAGATTCGAGATCAGAATGAGAATATTCGATATGTTTATGTACTGAGACCTACAGATCAAGAAACGCTCTGGCAGTTTGTTGCTGATGCAGATTCCAGTTGGGAATTAGTGGCTATGCAGGAGGAAGGGATGGCTGAGGTTGATGTAGTTGCCCCCGGTACTTTTTATGATATTAGTTATCCAGAATCATTACTTAAATACGCTATTCCGAATGAGCCCTTCGCAGAAGATGACTTTGTAACAGATGAGTGGGGGACTAACTTAGCTGCCTATGCCCCCATCCAAAATGAGGGTGGCGATACTATTGCGATTCTTGGGGTAGATATGGATGTTACCGATGTGCTTCATTTGACGAACAAAAAAAGCAGCATTTGGCGGTGGTTTTCTCTGTTCTTTGTGCTTTTTCTTGGTTTTATGATTTTCCAATTTTCCAGTCAAGAAGAGCCGAGATTACGAAACCAAAGCGATGCCACAAAGCTGGTAAAGTAGATGAGCAGCTAGGATTGCATCCCAGTCATTGTTTTTTAAAGGGGAAACCTCAACAAGATCAAAACCAACAACTTTTTTCCCGGCACTAACAAGCTTCTTAAGAAGAAAAATTGCTTGCTGGTAATCCAGGCCTCCGGGGATCGGTGTACCTGTACCAGGACAGAGTTTGGGATCCAATCCGTCTACATCAAAGCTTATGTACACCTGCTCAGGTAAATCACTGATGATTCCATCGCAGAGTTCAGCCCATTTGACTCCTTCAAAAAGGTTTTTTTGGATTTCACTGTCAAAATAAGTCACAACTCTGTTATTCGAACCAGTAATTCGTATGAATTCTTCTTCGCAAAATCCTCGCACTCCAACCTGTACTAGCTTCTTGATATTTGTTTCTTTGAGCACGTTGTACATCACAGAGGCGTGAGAATAGGTAAGTCCCTCAAAAGCTGCTCGAAGATCGGCGTGTGCATCAATTTGGAGAACTCCCAAATTAGGATATTTTTCTGTGTGGGCTGCAAGAGACCCAAGTGTAACAGAATGGTCTCCGCCGATGATTCCGACTTTTTTCCCGGCACCAATCCATGTAGCAACCTCTGCTTTAATTTCCTCATTTGCCCTTTTGCAGGACATGTAGGCAGAATGAGCATTATTGACGAGTTTCGAATCACTCTTGAGCAATCCACCTTTCTTAATAATTGGTTCTGCTGCTTTCCGCGCTTTTTTGTTCAGCGTTCGGATCATTGGTTTTTCTGGAGCCAGAGAAATGCCTTTCTCGAAGAAATTTCTTAGATCGAAGCTAAAAAGCTCTACAAACATACTTGCCTTGAAAATTGCTTCTGGTGCTCTGGAACATCCGGAACCATAGGATGCTGTTGCTTCCCAAGGGACTGGAATGAGAACAAGGGCAGATTCCTCTGGAGTGAAGAAAAACCCAAAAATGCCAGAATCTTCTGTTGCTGCCCCATTTGGATCAAAAACTGGCATAGAAAGCACTGGAAAACAGGTCCCATTCTAGTGCTATTTGGTAGTTCGTTAAAGAATTTGATGGTGATTTGCAAATGTGATATAATATTAAGTAATGGTGAATACAGAAAAACAAACGCAAGAAAGTTCTGGGCTTGTTGCCGATATCATGCCCCATTTCCGCGTTGTGGCTGTTGTAGTTTCCTGCGCTCTGTTGGCTGCTGGGATTACTTACATTCTCTACAATTACACTCAAGTGCTGTTGAAGGAGAGAATGCAGGAGAGGTTAGTTGCGATTGTCTCGACGGCTGCCAGAACTTTTGAGGTATCGGATATCCAGGCTATTGAAGGGAACGAACTGGATATCGGGAAGCCTGAATTGGAGAGAATTGTGGGCCAATTAGGTGCTATGAGGGAAGCAAATCCAGATATCACATACGCATACATGATGAGGAGAACAGATGACCCAAATGTTGTTGCATTTGTGGCCGACGCAGATAGCCTTCTCAGTGCTGAAGAGCTGGACATTAATGACGATGGAGAGGTCGATGACACAGAGGTTGCTCCTCTGCCGGGTGACCTGTTTGATGTGAATGAATATCCTACTCTTAATTACGAAGCCTTTTATCATCCTGTTGCAGCCAATGAACTGGAAGAAGATCAGTGGTCTGTACAGCTATCTGCCTATGCTCCAATTTTTGATAGTGCAGGCGATACAGTTGCAATTGTAGGTATTGATGTAACAATTGAAAACTTTAAACAAAGGACACAGACGATGCTCTTGCCATTTCTTCTGTTCATCTTTTTCCTTATTGCTCTTCTCACTCTTCTCACTCTGCTTTTGATCCGATTCTACGGAGAACGTGTGAGAGCAATGCGGGAAATCGACAGACAGAAAGACGAACTTCTCAGCATCGTGAGCCACCAGCTGGCGACTCCAGTTTCCTCTGCCAAGTGGTACCTGGAGATGTTGCAGGATGGTGATGTGGGCAAGCTCACACCCAAGCAGGGGGAGCACGTACATTCCATTCAGGGAATTGCAGAGAATCTCACAGATCTTGTGAGCATGATTCTGGATGTGTCGCGTGTGCAGCTCGGCCGCATGCAGGTGGATAGAGAAGCTCTGGATCTCAGTGAGTTCTTTAAGGAAATCTTAACTGTCATAGAGCCGAAGGCGGAGGAAAAGAAAGTGAAATTCAGTGTTTCCCTCCCGGAGAAGCTGCCGGTTGCCATGCTGGATAGGCGCCTCATGCGTATGACGCTGGAAAACCTCCTGAGCAATGCCGTGAAGTACACACCGGAGAAGGGGAGCGTGGAACTCCGCGTGACAGTAAAAGATGATGTGCTTGAGTACATAGTCAAAGACACTGGTTGTGGTATTCCGAAGGCCGAGCAGAAGAAGATGTTCACCAAGCTCTTCCGTGCGAGCAATGTGCTGAATGTATCCGGAAACGGATTCGGGCTTTTTGTTGCAAAAGGTGCTGTGGAAGCACAGGGCGGATCTATCAGCTTTGTAAGTGCAGGGGGAGAGGGAACCACATTCACCGTTGCTATTCCTCTGATTACACCGAAGGAAGGGCAGAAGTAGTTTGGGAAACAAGAAATACGCCAATCGCCATGAGTGCGATACATCCAAACTTCCAATGGATTTTGTGTTTTGTGCGTGGGTCGCCAAGAGTTTTTGTGTAAGCAAGCAGGAGAAGTGCATTTATGAATGTGAAAGCAGGAATGGTTGTTTCAATTGCTGCTACCAGCGAAGGGTCTCCAAGGGAAATTGCTCTCTGCGCGCAGATAAGCGCGATGACATTAATAAACTCAACAAGAACAAAGAGTTTGCCGGCAAGAAGGATTTTTTTTCTATTGGAATAGATTTCTCTTCTTACATGTTGAAAGGCGAGAGGAAGGAGACCACCGGCAATGAGCCCGATCGATAGCAGGAGGAAACCTGAGAAAAAATTAATTTCTTCAAAAACAGCATCTTGTGCCAAGTACGCTAAAGCCTGAAAAAGACAGGCGGCAAGCATTAATAGGAACGTATGTATTCTGCTTCGCAGAGTTGAGTCTAGGATAAGCATGCATGTTGATGCAAAAATTAGTAATGCAATGCCGATGTATTGTTGGGTGGCAAGAACATGTCCAAAAAGAACAAAGCTCAAAGCGGGGAGTATCGCAGGGATCATATTCCAGTATGCAGCCACTATTCCTGCTTCTGAGTATGAGAGGGATTGAAAATATAGGATCTGGCTCAATTGGATGAGGAGTCCAGCGGTGAGCCCCAAAAGCAGAATGTGTGTGCTTGGAATATCGAACTCAATAAAAGGAAGGAGATAGGGGAGTGGCACGAAAATTACTACAATGGTTGCGATCGAACTGGTAATCGCTCCCATCCAGGGTTTGTTAAGTAATTCTTCCACGCAATATGCATCTATTGTGTGAACAGCGGCGAAGAAAAGCGGAGCCAGTAGCGCAAAAGCCAACCACATAGGAGGCGAATCTTAACATGCTTGACTAAATAGGAAAAGAAGTTATAAGAGAATTGTCTGGCGTTCTATTGAGGAATAGAACGCCAAGAAGGTCTTCCACAAGCCAAAAAGTCGTATCCATCTTCACGATATTTTCTCACCCCCCTCCCTTCGGGAGGGCATCTGCGGTGCAATGGGAGCGACGTTTTCCCCGCTCCCACCCATGCGCGAAGCTCCCTCCTCTTCACCGGAATCCGCCGGGAACCGGTCTTCCTCTGTTTCCGGGCTCCTAAGCTCCCTCTCCGCGGGGTATCGCCGCTTCTTTGGCAGCAGCCCGCAGCGCAGGCGGCAATCCCGCAGGTCCCTGCAGATGGAACAGCTGGAAGACCGCACTCTCATGAGCGCGGCTCCGCCGGAACCCGTCATACTGGAGAACAACTTCGGCCATAACACTGCTTCTGAGGTGTTTTTTGTTTTGAGCAACCACGAGAGCAAGCGTATTCATATGGAAAACGAGGGGGTTGTGATGGGCGTGCGGGATTCATTGGTGACGGAAAAAGAATACAAGCCGACTGCCGAAATGCCGCTGGAAGTTTCTCTCACAGTCAACTTCACGGAACCCGATTCGCTCTACGTGTTCACCCGGTCAGAAGGATCCACCGCAGTCGGGGGATACAGGAGCAACAACGAGATACGGGTGGAGCTGGATATGGTGAGCAAGCTTCTCAGAATCTTTGAAGTGCAGAAAGGAGGCATGCGTGTCATCGGAGAACTTTCAAATGTGGATTTGCCGCTCCGCCAGGATCTCACGCTGAAGGTGAAAGACGATGGTACTGCCATTGGTGTTTCCATAGGGCAGTACGCTGTCTCCGGTGAGAGCACCGTTCAGAATGCGGTGAACAGGGCGGGGTACTCCAACTGGTGCAGGCAATTCGCTACCGATAATTTCATGGTTGCCCACGGAACTGCAGATGTGGCAGGTGACCCGCCGGAAGATCCTCCTCCCGGAGAAGACCCTGTGGATCCCATCGATCTCATTGCCAGTGAGACGGTGCGCCGGCAGCTGGAGCTGAAGCAACTGGCCTACGATCTCGATCAGCAGTACGGGTTCCGCATCAATGGAAAGCTGTACTTTAACGAACATAAGATGAGCGAGAAGGAATTCTGGTCAGACACTTTAAGCGATTGGGTGATCATCCTCCCGAATGGAAACATCCACCGTCCCGGGGGCGGGTATCCGTTCCTCGTCGCGTCCGATCCTTCATTGTACGAAGACATCTCTCTTCTGCTGAATGCGCAGCCCCTCACGGCGCAGGAGCGCGGACTCCTCACAGACCTGGATGCTGCAACGAGCCCGGTGCTGCAATCGCTGAATCTCGTTGCCACCCCGGTGCAGTCCACCTCCGAAACGCTGCTCACAGAATCATTTGAAGGAGGGTGGGATACATCAAAGTTCCTTAACCAGGAGAGCACGTGGGCAAACGGCAATACGGCGGCGCAGGGGGATATGCTTCTGCTTGGCAACCGCGACCGGTTCCGCACGGTGGAGACGTTTACAGGCACGGAGACGGATCTTGTGGACTTCTCCGGCACATTCTCCTTTGTTGATGCGGAGCAGCTCTTCATCAACGTGTACACGGGGAGCACCCTCGGTTACGAGGGGCACCGGCCAAGAAATGAACTGCAGTTTGCGGTGAATATGCTGGATACAGGACATCCCGTTCTCACGGCGCACAGCATCCAGGACGGCGCGTACACGGAGCTTGCACAGGCGGAGATCCGTCTGGAGCAGAACGTGCAGTACCAGTTCCACGTCGTCTGCGATGCTCAAACGGCTACGCTCACGATCCTGGATGAAGCAGGCACCCGCATCCGCCAGATGAGTGTGCCCATTCCAGGACACCTCTCCGGAGGCGGGCACATGGGCGTGAGCAACGAGCGGCACCCGGTGCTCGGCGGCGTGCGCGTCCACGATCTTGCAGTGGAGCACACGGATCTCCAGAAGCTTGGGAGTGCATCCGTGCTCCCGTACACATCTCTGAGCGTGCTCCGCCTCATGGACCCGGAAGCTGCCGTTGCGCTGAAGTTCGGGGAGCTGCAGCGCGCATATGAATCCGTCGGTGCGCGCAGCCTTGCCATGCAGCAGGCCGATGTTTCTCTGCTCAGTACGGAAGATCTCACGCTTGCGGTGGACCAGCTGCGCGATACCGGTTCGTTCTTCCAGGTCCAGCAGCAGGAGTTCGAAGAGCTTATGAATATGAACATGCCGCACACAGTCACGGGTTCCGTGGCGCTCAGCGGCATGGCCGCGGAAGCAGTGGAGTACGGGCAGCGCGTCTCGCTCATACTTACAGAGCTTGGCGGCACTGCGCAGCTGCGCGCATGGCAGGGGACTGCCGCATCCGCCACCGTCACACCGGGGCAGCTCCCCGATGGCACAGAATCCATCACCGGGACCGGAGGTGCCCTTGCACTGGATCTTTCTGAGAGCGATTCGTTCGTCACGGGCGTTTCCTTTACCGTGCAGACGGGAGATGCCTCCCCGGTGCAGGTCGTCTTCCAGCGCGGGGACCGCGAAGCACATGTGCTGCAGGCGGCTTCCGGGGAGACGGTTTCCTACGAAGATGCCGCCGGCATCACCGGCGTCGTCATCCTTCCTGCGGGAACCGGAACGCAGGTGACGCTGAGCGCGCTCACAATCACGGGTACGAAGAATATTGACCAGCTCGACGTCGCATCTCTCAATCCGGTGAGCAGCTCTGCGCTCTCGCAGGCGGCATTCCCCATGGGGAACACGGCATCGTTCGATCTGGTGCCCGTTGCGTACGCAAACGGCGTAGGGTTTTCCATGGGGGATTACTGGTGCGGCCGGCAGTACATCCACCACAGTCCCGGCGCGTACCTGCGCCTCTCCATGCCCGAGGAGCTGAATGGCCGGCCGGTGAACGCCATTCTCGGCTCCCTCTACTACCTGGATGCAAACGGCATCCACACGCTGCCCCCGGAGTGGTACGAAGTCATCGATGCCCGGCGCATCGTGGTCGGTCCCGGCGCACCGGAGCACCTGGCGATTGCCGGGGGCTACAATCCCGCCCTCGGCGTCACCCCCGGGCAGTTCTATAGCGAGGTTGCCCCGGCGGAGGATATGAACCTCACCGTGAACATAGAGCAGGTAAGTAACGGCTTCACCGATCAGGCGGGTTTCGGCGGGAGAGTCCAGCCACCCAGCCGCTACAAGAACCCCGTCGTCTTCGGCGCAGCCCATCTGCAGGCCAATATCGTGAATGACGGCCAGGCCGGCGGGCAGGTGATTGTGAACGTGTACAGCGGGTATCTGGAGGGCACGGCCAATCCTCTGCAGGGCACATACGTCTCCGAAATCCAGGCCAACGAAACAGTCGGCCTCACCGCCAATTTCGCGCTCAATGGCACCCCTCCCACGGACCAGACGCACGGCAAAGTGGTGCTGGAGGTCATCTACCCGGATGGCCATACCCAGATCGTTCAGTACGAGACGGCACTGTCCCAGAGTACCTTTGGGACTGCCCAGAGCCCCGATGGGGGAGATGGCCCCGGCCCCGAGGTCGTCCGCACCGCTGCTTCGCAGGCCGCCCGTATAGCCAACGATCTCCTTGCCCGTGCAGGAGAAGCCTCAGGCACAGAGCGTGACGAGAAGATGCAGCAGGCCATTGCCTACGTGAACCGGCAGGAGAACCGCTTAGAGATCATCGCCTCCCTCTCCCCGGGCAGCCGCAGCCTCTTTAACGCCATTCTGGTAAAGCAGGTGTACGAGGCAGGCACAGATCCCCGTATCCGCAATATCCTCCTCGCCCGCGAAGACGGGGATATCTCAAACGACCCCCGCTTCGCCTGGCTCGCGCAGGATCTCCACACCGAAGTCCGGGACGGCATCCAAGTCCTCGTCTACACCGTGGAAGGCGTGGAGCACTCCTTTCCCGTTGCCCCTTCCATTGCCCTGCATGACAGCCTGAAGGATGCGGCGCAGGTGATGGGGGAGGGGGTTCAAAGTGAGTTATATGCAGCGACTGATGCATTCTTTGGCACTCTGGCTTTCACGGGAGGCCTCTCCCGCCTGTCCGTAACAGGTGAGTCTCTCCGCGAAACACTCGCTCTCCACCGTGACCGCCTCGCAGGCATCCCCTATATCGGCAACCGCTTCGCGGAAGAAGTCTGGAACGATCTTGATGGCACGCAATCGGAGGTGATCATCCTCTCTGCCTACGACGTGCGCACGGCAAATCCCGAAGTACAGTCAGGAACTAATGCCCTCGACCGCTGGTATGCAACAAGGGGAGAAGCTCCCATCGAGATCACCTGGAGCACTTCTGTAGACCAGGATGGCACCTACTCCCTCCAGCTTCAGGGATGCGACAACTGGGACCTCGACCGCGCCATGGTCATCATCGATAACCAGCATGCCATGCCGCTTGTAAGCCAGAATTCCCGTCTCAACTTCCACCTCTCCGCCGGAGGTCACACCTTCCGGGTCATCGGTCTTGGTGTGCCGCAGGAAGCAGGGGTCTCAGATGCCTCCTTCATCCTTTGGAACATCAATGGCTTTGCCCCTTTCGCCGCATCCAAGTTGGAAACTATGCTCATTGCGGATCATCCGGAGGAGTTCGATGAAACCACCCCATTCACGGTGAATGTGGATGGGCAGGTAGATTCTCTTACGGGAGTGACCGCGCTCATCAATCACTTTGCTCCGATACTGCACTTTACGGGAGGAGAGAGATTTTCTGTTCCGTTCGCAGTTGATCCCAACATCATCCCTTCGGATGGAAAAAGCGATACAGAGCTAGATCTCTCTCTATACGAGACAGGTATTTTTGATAGCAGCAACACAGAGAGTGCCGTATATGCTTCTGTGCTCGAGAATGAAGAACTCGGCGAGATTGCAATTACCTACAACTTCTACTTCCCGAGGAGCAACTGGGAGGAGCATGGTGGGGCCAACACGCACGAAGGGGACTGGGAAGCAGCAACTGTATTCTTGAAGATGAATGGTGATATGAAGTGGGAGCCAGATAGAATCGCAGTTGGGCAGCACATTCAATTTGCGGGGGGGCAGACTGATAAATCTGATGGCGGAGAGAATAGGCTCTGGAATGCTGTGGAGTTGCAAGGAGGAAGTCAACCGCATCTCTATGTTGGGCTGGGAGGGCATGCACTCTATTTTGAGGCAGATGAGACTGTGTGGCCTACTCTAAGCCCGGATGTATTTAAAACAGAAGTACATGATGGCAGTGGGATTACTTACGATGCGAGGGGAAGTGCATTTTACATACCTAGAGCTGCAGCTATAGGTGCACACTCCGATCTTTCATGGTTGCTGTACACGGGTTATTGGGGTGATAGCAATTTAGTGGACTGGGAGCTTGGTGATACTGCACCAAGAGGGCCCCTGTTTGTCTCTTCCGGATTCCCCGAAGGTATGAGATGGTTAGATCCATGGGATTGGTCCGATGATTTCAATTATTAATCCTACTGCATCCTATGAAAGCATTTTCTTCCCATATCTCTTATAAGCAGCTAGCTGCTTACTTGATAGGCTTTATACCATTCGTATATTTTGAATTCTATCTGAACGTGTTCAAATGGTGTTTGGATAGACCTAATCATCAAAAGACAATGAGCGAGCCGCCAACCGGCCTGTTGGGATGCATGAATGACAGGTTTTTGGAAATTATTTTTACTTTTGTAAGTTTATTTTGGATTGTTTTGTTTTTTGCATCATACAAACTCATTAAGAAAAGCTCGAAGCCTGGAACAATAATTTTCACCTTTGTGTGTTGTTATGTTATTGGTGTCATTGCATTCTGGCTAATTAGCGGGCTTCTTTCTTATGGGTAGACGGAACAGTTCTTTAAACTATAAAGGCAAGTTTTGGATGAGAGTAGTGCTTTTCTCTCTTCTCTCGCCTTTAGCCTTCCTGCCGATGCTTTACATAGAGGTACTAATTTCAACCTTTTTAGAACCGTCTGGATACACCTCAAGGTTAACTGGTTTCGAAAGAATTATTAGCATTTTCAGTTCGACAGCGTTTAATACAAGGTACAGGTTTGTGTGGCTGTATTTAGTACTGGCGTATGTTAAATATTATATTTCGATACCCACAATATTTGTATTGAACTGGGCAGGTCAGAAGTTATTAACAATGATCCCTTTAAACCGGTATCTCTATTACGTTGTTAGTTTGATATTTTCGGGTTTAGCTTTTTATTTGTTTGCATCGATATATGTAAAATCTTAATTAAACCCGCAAATGCTAGTTCAACTCCCATCACAGTTACTGCCCTTTGCCACATTGGTACTGCTTCTTTGGATTGTTAGTCATAAGAGACCAGTACTACCTTTAATTCTTTGGGCGATTATCGGATGCCTAGCGGCTATTATCGAATACAGTTTAGTTGCGGCTGGTTCAGGACTTGCTTTGCCATTGCTGATTCTGGTTCCGATGTATGGGCTTGAACACCTGTTACGCTCTTCTTGGGGACAATCGGAAATTTTCTTTTCTTTGAGTACGATACCTTTTTATCCTTTACTCTTTGAATCAATATCCCAAAAGAGATACTGGTTGCTTTTTCTGGTCATGATTCCTGTAGCGATTAATATCGGGATAATTTTTATAATCCTTATGTTTGCTGGTCTTGATGCATAAAATCCTGCAGTGCAAAGGCTCTAACCTATCTGTATATGAGTGCTGATTTGATAGCATCCAAGTCCATACGAGTGGCAATACTGACTGTATGTACTCCAATTTTATATTTTCCTTTCCGTTACATTTTCAGATTGTATTGGGCTTTTCATGATGTTCCTGGCAGTGCCTTGAATATGACCGCGGAAGAGCAGTTCTTCTACAATTTTATGTGGTCTTTTAAGGCGACCATATTTGATTCTTGGATATATGGGATCATAGCTATTTCAGTATTTTACATTTCAATTCCCGTAATATTTTTGCTGAATCTGCTCGGTGAATTAGCTATCTCGAAGCTTCGTCTAAAATGGCATCTTCATTTTGTCTTGAACTGGACGATCGCAGTTGGCGCATATGCTCTATTCTGGTATTTTGCTTTCTATGGAAGAATGAATCCTATTTATGCATTTTAACTTCTGTCGCTAGCTTCTCCCTACACCTATGATGTTACCACTCCCCCTCGGCTTCCCGTCCAAATGTTCTTCTGTATTCACTGCGGCTTGTTTGCTTCTTGTTTCTGGGATTTTGCTTGCACCGAAAAGCACCTTTGCGTTTAGCGACCTCTCTCCAGATCATGAAAATGCAGCAGCTATTGAGTACGTCCGCGCAGCAGGCATTGTGGATGGGTATCCGGATGGAACCTACAGGCCGGATACACCCATCAACCGGGCGGAGTTCACCAAAATCCTCATGGGCGCATCGTCTCTCCAGGTGGAGGAGTCTGCGCAGAACTGCTTCCCGGATGTGCGGGATGAATGGTTTGCATCTTTTGTCTGTGCAGCCAAGAACAATGGTGTAGTAGGGGGGCATCCGGATGGCACATTCCATCCGGGAGACAACATAAATACGGCAGAAGCTGCGAAGATTTTTGTGAATACGTTCGGGCTTGCCACGCAGGAAGCAGAAGGCCCATGGTACGAGCTCTATCTTGCTGCGCTGCAGGATGCGGGCGCATTGCCGGACTCTGCCGCCGATCCATCGCACTTTGTTACTAGAGGGGAAATGGCAGAGATGATTTGGAGAATTGTAGCCCCTTCCGGTGTAGCAGAGGAATCTGCCTCCTCATCTTCTGCCATATCACAGGTTGCGTATACACCTTTGCCATTTGAGTTCCCAATGGGGGAGGGCTGGCAGGAC
Organism: Candidatus Peribacteria bacterium RIFOXYB1_FULL_54_35; assembly: GCA_001787755.1. Lineage (GTDB taxonomy): Bacteria > Patescibacteriota > Gracilibacteria > Peribacterales > Peribacteraceae > GWB1-54-5. Next base: position 132,945 of record MFYJ01000013.1, on the reverse strand, counting down.
AGGTGGGGGCTTCTCACAGTAGATATTCCTCCCATGTATCGGACCACAAGGACGACGAAAATTGAGGCGGCCTCATGGTATGAGGAGGTCAGTACCGAGAATGTTGAGCCGCGACATGATGACGAGATATTCGACACGTATTTTAGGATTCACATACCAAAAGGTTCCTACGATCCGGTGGAAGCGAAACAGCACCACAAACCTGCAGGAGGAGTGAATCTGTACGCCACGGGGAATATAGAACCAACGCGCAGACTCTACTTGCAGTACTACGTTCGTTTTCCGAAGAACTTTGATTTTACGAAAACAGGTATACTCCCCAGTCTGGGAGGAGGTCTGGCGGGAAGTGAGTATGGTGTGTTTGGCGCCGGGGATTTCCCTACGGTTCTGAGTTGGGATTCCCGGGGGCATTTGTCCATGTTCATTTCCGGTCGTGACCGCATGGCGTATGCGTCCGATCCGTTCCCGACGGATGGCGAGTGGCACAAGATAGACTTATTCCTCGAAGTGAATACGGTTGACCCTATTCATCTCAATGGCATCATCAAATTATCTATGGATGATGAACTACTGATATACAGCGAAAGAGCCGGGATTCGGAGCGGAGCAGATGACCTGGTTGAGGGAGTTGCTTTTAATGTAATTTTCGGGGCTGCTCGATCGCTCACTTCGCCGAGCATTGACCAGTACGTAGACATCGCAAAGGTCAGGATTGGGCAATATCCCTTCTCAGACTGAGAAGAGACCTACACCTCCACCCCCTTCTTCCGTGCGAGTAAATTATAGCCGATTGTGATCTTGCCATTTCTTTTCCGCCTCCGGTCTCTATAGATAGCGGAATATCCGGTCACAAGTGCATAGCTATTCACGACTTTGCCTAGGAACGGCCGATTATACAGGTCATACCTATCGATCAGGTAACGTATCTTCTGCTGGGCCTGGAGCGAATAGTAGCCGCCACGGGGTTCCAGGACCAGCACGTCGCATGTGCCGCCGACGAGCTTGGTGAGAGCCTCACCTGAGAACCTCCAGTAGTCGCGGGGTTCGTCATGCAGTTCGGCCACATATGACTCGGTCAGCATAAGAAGGCCGCCCGGTTTCAGCACCCTGATGATCTCATCGACTGCCTTTTGGACGTCCCACACGTCGCCGAGGACCTGCGTACAGATAATCCCGTCAACACTATTGCTCTCAAGAGGAATGCTCTCCACGCTGGCAATGATGTCAGGATTCTGAAGCGCATCCTTGTCGAGGATCACGTACCGCTGCACATGGCGGAATAATCGCCTGTAGCGCCCATTCCCGCCGCCGACATCCAGTACGAAACCTTCAAACCGGCTGGCATGCTCTTGGACGAACTGCAGGAGGAGGTGCCTGTCCGGCTGGAAGATGGTCATACGGGCTTGCGGGCGACGACGTAGACGTTCGCGTACACGACGCTCCGATCGGCTGCTCCTCGTTGTATTCGCAGCAGCAGGCCGTAGAGCATTCGGAAGATATTCCGTCGGACAATGCCGGGCTTGTGAGGCGCGTATGGGTTGCAGAAGAGGAATTTGAGCGTCTCCGCTGCCACGACGTTCGCCCCGCCGTACTTGCCGCTGGCGACAATCTCCAGACCGGCGCGACCGCACAAATGGCGCACGCCATCAGGCGTGTAGCGGTAGAAGTCGTGCGGGTCCGCGTGGTGGGGCATCATGAACGGTGTTGTCAGGAGGCAGTGTCCGCCCGGCAGCAGCACCCGCGCGATCTCCTCCACCACCCGCCATGGCTCGCGGACGTGCTCGATGACCTGCGTGCAGACCACCGTCCCGAACTTACACGGGTCGAACGGCAGATTGTGCACGTCGCCCACAACATCGATGTTCGGCCCGTCCACCATGTCGAATGCCGTGTAGTCCGTAGCGGTCTTCTGCAGAAGTTGCTTGTACTTCGCGCGGCCGGCTCCGAGATCCAGAACCCTTCCGCGTATCACCTCTGTCCACACCTCAAGAACTCCGCGCGTTGTTTGCGGCCGGCGGCGGGCATTCATGGGCATATGAGCAGAGTAATGCAGTCGGTCTGAAATTTTTCTCTTGTGGCGGCAACGGGAGAAATGTTCTCGCATTTTCTCAGAAAGTATTATTAGAATAAAGTATTACAATTTGCACACCAACAATAAAGTTGGTGTAAAATACGGTTGCCAATCCCGATACTCATTGGGATGGGCATTTTGGTAAAAAAAGTGGCGAAGAATTTAAAAGAACTCCGCAAACAGCGTGGGATTACTCAGGAAGAAGCTGCTGACCTATGTGAGATGGAGTACAAGCAGTATCAACGCTACGAAAGCAACACATTGAAGGACATGCGGCTCAGCTCGATTGAGAAACTCGCGAAGGGATTCGGCATTGAGCCGTCTGATTTATTTGCAGCTTAATTGAGCCTGCACAGGAGCGGAGACGGGGCAGGCTGCAGCGGCGCTGATTCTTTGTGCTGTACCAATTGAACGAGGAAACGAGAGAACGAGCGAACGAGCAGTTGCCCTACACCTCCACCCCCTTCTTCCTCATTTTCCCCTTCCCCAGTTCCTCCGCCTTCCCGGCAGCCACTTCCTCCATGTGCTTCTCGAGCAGGTAGGAGAAGATGAGGGGAGCCACGATGCTTGCGTCGGAATTGATGGTGAAGTTTACGGTGCCCGGGTCCAGCTTGTACCAGGAGACCTTCTCGTTGGCGGGGCAGCCGGAGTAGCTGCCGTACGATGTGGTGGAGTCCCCGATATGGCAGAAGTACTTCCAGCACTTGCAGTCCTCGTGCTTGTGGTCGAACACCAGCCCCGGTATCACGCACATGGCAAAGTCTCCCGCTATGCCTCCCCCTATCTGGAAGAACCCGATGTCTGCCTTTTTCTGGTTCTCGTAGTACCAGTTGGTGAGGTGCTCAAACTGCTCCGTACCGGATTTGATGACGTTGTGGCTCCCGACGTGCCCCTGCATGACGTCGGCGCAGAACATGTTGCCGAGGGTGGAGTCTTCCATGCCCGGCGTATAGATGGGAATGTCCATTTCGCAGGCGGCCACTACCCAGGAATGCTCCAGGGGGACGTCGTGCTTGTCTGCAAAGAACCCGCTGCGGATGAGCTTGTAGAAGTACTCCCAGTGGAAGGAGCGCTCGCCGCTGCGCGCCGCCGCCCAGAGTTCTCTCATGGCTTCGTGTATCTGGATCATTACGTCCTCCGGAATGCAGGTGTCGGTCACGCGGTTGAACCCCTCCTCGCGTGTGCGCAGGTCGTCTTCCATAGTCAGGTACCGCCACTTGGGCTGGAGCTTGTAGCGGGAGTTGCCCACGAGGTTGAAGAGATCCTCCTCCATATTGGCTGCGGTGGAGGAGATGGCGTGTACCTTCCCTGCGCGGATGAGCGGGGCGAGAGTGATGCCGATCTCGGCTGTGCTCATGGCTCCCGCAAGAGAAACGAGCATTTTCCCTCCTTTCCTGCAGAACTCATGCCATGCTTTTGCCGCAGCGAGCGTTTCGCGTGCATTGAAGTGCTTGTAGTTTTTCTCGAGGAACGAAGCGATGGACATGGCAGTGCTTGGGAGGGGACAGGAACGGTTGGTAATTGTACCACAAATCGCGATTTATGCAGAAGATTCTGGCCAATTTCTCATTTTCTTGCATTTTCGTTCTTTTTCTTTTTCTCCTTCTTTCTTTTGGGCGACTATCCCCTGACATAGAGGTGTCATCCTGAGCTCTGACGAAGGATGGCACCGATGGTATGGTTCCTGCCTGCCGGCAGGCAGGAACTGCGACAATTTGGCGCATGTCGTGGTTCGGCAGTGCTCACCATGACATGCTTTTGGGTTTTTCAGAGTTTCCTTAGGCAGTAGCACCCACCGTTTCCTTCTTTTTCGCGGCTGCGACGCGGGTGAGCAGGGCCTGTGCTTGGAGTGTTGCTTCGGAGAAGATGCGGCTGCCCTCTCCTGCTATCTCGAGCATGTGCCGCGGAATATCAGGTTCAATTTGCCGGTCAATGAAGGTCGCTCTCCAGTCGGCGAGATTCAGGTATTCGTGGATGATTTCGATGCTTTTCATCCAGTTCACGCTGCAGCAGCTGTAGATATCCATGTGAATGTTCGGCCGCCTTCCCGGCTTTTCAAAATAGTGGCCGCTGATGTGGCTCGTAGTGATAGGTTGTATGAATGACCACCCCGGAGCGCGCAGGTCCGTGGCGGGGTAAATCTGCAGTTCGCCCAGTTCTTCCATGCGCAGCGTCGTGAGCAGCGTATCGACGAGTTCCCGGACGAGAGGTTTGGGGTTGGTTGCCTCCAGCGGATGCTTGAGATGCGCGTCGAGGACGAGTATCTCATGCAGGAGCCCGAAATGAGAAGCGGCATTCATTGTCAAGAATAGTATACTCAGTAGGATCCTCAGTGCACACAAAACGTGCAGAAAATAAGGACAGCACATTTTCCTTTTTTGGCTTCTGTAAAATCAATCAACCCTTCTGCCAAGTATGGTATGTTCTGTTTTCCATTCTGTACTTATTTTGTATTCAAAAAATGTGATTATGGTCACGTTTCTTTGGTTTTATTGCCATAATATTGGAAGGTTTGGGGCTCCTGGCTGCGAATTGTAAGTGTTTGACAGGGGAGAGGTGATACGTCATAGAGAATGCTTCGCGAGTGTACAAATAATGTGTTCAAAAGAAGGTATCCCCGCAGAGCTCTGCCGAACTCAGACCACGTTCTGTTGATCGACAACCCTTTTATTATGTATTTCAATAATAACTGCTAACACTGCGATTGCTCCGCCAAACAGGAAGGGGGCCCATGGTTTTTTCCCTTCGGGGGTCCTGTTGTCCCTGTCGTCGCACGCATCGCCGATGCCGTCCCCGTCCGCATCTTCCTGCATGGGGTTTTCTGCGGAAGGGCAGTTGTCCTCCGTATTGAGGACACGGTCTCTGTCCGTATCTTCGCAGAGGCCGCCCACCCCGTTTCCGTTGCTGTCTTCCTGCTCCGGGTTGCTGTGTGCCGGACAGTTGTCCATGGCGTCAGAAACGCCGTCACGGTCCGTGTCAGAACACGCATCGCCTCTCCCGTCGGTGTTGGTATCCTGCTGGAGAACGTTGCTCTCCTGCGGGCAGTTATCGCATGCATCCCCCACACCGTCCCCGTCACCATCCTCCTGCCCGGGATCTGCAGTGAAAACGCAGATGTCCCTTTCGTTCCCTATGCCGTCCCTGTCCGCATCCTGCCCGCCCGCGCCGCTCTGGCACCGGTCGCCGGTGCCATCGGCATCCCTGTCCTGTTGCGGCGGGTCGTAGAGGAGAGGGCACACGTCGCAGGCATCGCCCACGCGGTCTCCATCTTCATCTGCCTGGTCTGCGTTGGGGACTTCCTTGCAGTTGTCGTTCTCAGTGGAGATGCCGTCTCCGTCGGGATCACCTTTGCAGGCGTCTCCGAGGGCGCTTCCGCCTGTGCGCTGCTGCCCGGTGTTTGGCACCCCGATGCAGTTATCCGTTCCATTCATGACCCCGTCCCCGTCCGCATCGTCACACATCCAGCCTGTTCCGTCGCCGTCGATGTCCTTCTGGTCCGGGTTGGGGAAGGAAGGGCAGTTATCGGCGCCGTCGTGAATACCGTCTCCGTCCGTGTCCGGTTGCCTGGTATTGGAGAGTGCGGGAGCGACGTCGCAAGCATCTCCGATGCCGTCGCGGTCAGCATCCTTCTGGCCGGTATTGGATTCCCGTGGGCAGTTGTCTTTGGCATCGGGAATGAAGTCGCCGTCCGCATCTGCCCCCTGCTTTCCGGCATACAGGGCGGTGCTGAGCTTCGCTTTCACTGCGCCGGCAAAGCGAAGGTTTGTATCTGTGGGCGGCTTCTCTTCCGAGGCGGAGAAGTCATACGCGAGCGTGTAGCGCTGCCCGGGCTCCGCGGTGAAGAGGATCACCTTTGTCGTTTCGAGAAGTTGCAGTTCTGCGATTTCCAGCGTGCCGGATGTTTCGAGGACAATCTCGAACACGGTTGCAGGAGAGCTAAAGACGGGAATCCGCGTGCCGGACGGTGTTCCCTGGAAGCTCTGCGTAAGGAGGTCCTCGCTCCTGCCGTAGCGGAAGCGCATGCTGTCGATGGCGCCGCTTCTGAGCTGGCAGAGGAGGAACTGGGGTGATGCCGGTTCTTCTGTCTGGAGGAGGAAGCGGTGCTCTGTTGTGGCTGCCGGTGTGAATGCCGTCTCCGGGTTGCCGTCGAATACCTGTGTGAGAGAACTGCCCTCCGAGGCAGCATCTGGCCCGGAGAGGATGCGCGCTGTATGGAGGACATCAGTCTGTATGTCCACTGTCTGTATGGGGACAGGGGTATTGCTGTTATCCAAAATCCAGTATGGCCTGAGGAGACTGTGTTCCTGCGGGCGCAGCTCCACTCCCGCTGTGACAGGGTTTTGCAGAGGGGGCACTTCGATACTCTGACGGAAGTCAAAGTCCTGCGCAGCGAGGGAGACGGGTATGAACGAGTGCAGAGCGAGGATCAATGCCGGCAGAGAATGGGATACACGCATGTTTATTCGGTGAGCATGAGGACACGGGCGATTGCTTCCGCCACCTCCCCGCGTGTGAGCAGGATCTCCGGGCCAAGCTTGGCCGTACGTTTCGGGAAGAGGTTCATCAGCTCCGCAATACCAACGTACCGGGCATACCACGCGTTCGGGGGTACATCCGTGGAGTAGTAGGGGAGTCCTGTCTCGAGGTCGAATGTCTTCACGAGCATCTTGAGAAACTCAGCCGTATTCACCGTTGCCGCCGGCCGAAAGGTCCCGTCCGGGTATCCGTTGATGATACTGAGGTTCGCTGCGCCAATCACGTACCGCACGTACCATTCATTGTCCTGCACGTCCCAGAACTTTCCGCTGTTGCCTGTCTGCGGAAATTCCCCGTAACGGGCGGTGAGCAGGAACTTCGCCGCCTCTGCCCGGATGACCGGGTTGCTCTCGCGGAACGTGCCATCGGGGTAGCCGCTGATGACCTTGGCGTCGCGCAGGAGGTTCGCGGCTTTCCCGGTTTCACTTTGAGGGTCCGTATCAGGGAACCAGTTCTTTGCCGGTTCGGGGAGCAGTTTCTGTGAACGGTGTGCGGTGATCGCACTCTCCTCTGGTGTCTGGGAAGAGCTGGACTGCTGTACCTGCACCTGCTCTGTGAGAATGCAGGTTCCCACGCACACGTCGCACCCGGGGCAGGAGGGATCACTCAGGCAGTCACCCAGTTCCACCGTGCAGGTTTTCCCTGCGTCGCACTCGGCAGACGAATGGCAGAATGTGTGTCCCGTCGTGCAGGGATCCCCAAAGTAGTTGATGGGTTTGCCATCCCCGGCACATCGTGGTCGCTGCGATCCGTCTGCGCAGATGTACGGGTCGCAGGGTATGGCGGGAGGGGGGAGACACAGGCCGTTCACGCAACCGTACGTGCAGAATTTGCCTTTGCAGAGGTCTTCGCTTGCGGGGTTCGGGAGGCACTGCCCGTTCATGCAGCCGTAGGGGCAGAAGAGATTTGTGCAGGGGTCCGGGGGAATCACGATAGGCGCATCCTCTTCCAGCGTGCAGTCCAGCTCACAGATTGGCACGCACTGGCAGAACTCCGGAGGCATGCCCTCGAGGCAGGGGGGGCACAGGGGGGTGTCTTCGCCTGCCTCGCAGATACCATTGCCGCACGCAGTCTGTGCGAGGAGCCATGCTCGTTCCTCTGTTCCTGCCTGCATGGCAGCGACACTCGTCAACGTCACGGAGAGTACGAACGCAGTGAGAGCGAAACCCGGTCGTCTGAAGGGAGAACGGAGAGCAATGTGTCTTTTTCGCATTATCCTATTATTTTAGCGTATTTTGCCATTTTGGGCAATTGCGTGCGTCGTTACTGCTCACTGACCTCACGAATTCTCTGCTCCCGGAATTGCGCCCTCTCCCCGCTCGTCCGCCCCGGGCGGACTCGCTGCCCCTCCCCCGTTCCGGGGGAGGGGCAAATGCAGCAGCATTTGGGAGGGGGCTTCAGCGCGAATTGCGATACCAGTGCGCAGTCGGTGGGCAGTTACCGTGCGTCTCTGCCATCGGATGTTCCATCAATGCGAAAAATGTGCTATAATATTCATTGAAATGACACAAGCAGCAGAAGGAGAACCCAGTCAGGAATTTTCTCTCCCCACGGTTGTGGAGGGGGATCTCGAAGAAATCCCCGGCGTCGGAGTCGGCACTGATGTGACCATGGGGAAAATTGATCCTGCGACCGGGGAATCCCTGGCAGTTTCATTTGATTTCAACGGGAAAGTGGCAAGTGGGCAGTTAAACATACAAGGCAGAGCGGGCAAGGGGTGTGCACTGTACGTGCGTCCCCCAGATGCAGACCGGTCAAACCACACCTCTTCCATTCTGCGGATTGACAGGATGAGTGACGGTTCCTACTGGTTGCACACGAGGAACAGCATCTACCGTCTGGTCATTGGAACAGCAAAAAAGCTTGATTTGAGTGATGCTAAAGAAGACGGTGCTGAGCGTGCTGCACCCGTCATTGAGGCAGACAGGGAGCAGGGGGGTACTCCTGCAGGAGGGCAGAGGGTGAAGAACCGGAGCTGGTTGAGCTGGATCCTGAGGCGCAGGAGCTGAGGAAGTTCTGAGGAATTATGGAAGCACGTCATGGTGAGCGGAGCCGAACCATGGCGTGCACGTCGTCCCTCGTCCTTCGACTACGCTCAGGATGACAGCTCGGGATGACGTGCTATTGGGTGGCTGCAGCAGTTCGGCAAGCTCACCATGCTGATTAGTTTTACAGAGCTTTCCTAAGAGGCGGTCAGTCTCCTGTGCTGTGTGCTCCTCAGCCAAGCAGAGGAAACCCACGTATGCTGCGCGAGACACGGCGTCGTTTGTCGGTGAACATCATTGCTGCGATAACGGCTGCGCAGAGCCAGTGAAGCTCCACGCCTGCGTGCCGAAACGCACTCCGGCGTGCAGGCACGGCCTTACGGCCGTGGCCTCCTGCGGAGTCGGGTGAAAGTTCGATTGGAAACGGCGCCGTGTCGAGAAGCTTTTGCATTCTCTGCAGTCGCTGCTACGATCACTCCACTGTGTTCCTCATACGAAAAACGAACAGAGTGGCGCTCGCAGGTATTCTGTTCGCTGTCATCCTCTCCCAGACGAACCCCGTCTTCACGAAGCTGCTCCTGAAGGAGGAGTGGACACCTCTCGGCATGTACTTCCTTGCGCTCCTCGTGATGGCCATCGTACTGGCTCTGCATGAGTTCATGCTTCTGGAGGCGGGGGAGAAGTGGGAGATGGACAGAAGGGACATTAAAGGGACGCTGCTCACGACTCTCACAGGTGGCATTCTCGCACCCATACTGTTCCTCAATGGCCTGCGCTTTGTGCAGGCATCGGAGGCAGTGCTCATCTCGAGCCTCTCACCGCTCTTCATCGTCATGTTCGCGGTGTGCATGCTGCAGGAGAAGTTCAATCGCAACATGTTCGTGGGAGCAGCTTTTCTTCTTGCAGGCACAGTGGTGCTGCTCTGGAAGGATGTTTTCCATGCGGAGCTGAGTTTGGGTGCTCCTCTCATCCTCTTCTCCTCCCTTGCCAGCGCGCTCACGACGACGCTCCACAAGAAGTATGTGAGGCACCGTCACCTCGATTCCGTGGTCCTCGTGCGCACATTCCTCAGCCTGGTGGTTATCGGGATCATCATTGCTCTCACTGAACCAGAGACATTCCAGATGCTGCGTAATCCCCCAAGTATCTGGCTGGTGCTGGGGCTGGCCATCGTGAGCTACATTCTCCCGTACTTCCTGTACTTCCGTGCGCTCGCGAAGATCTCCACTCTCGATGCGGGGATCATCGTCGCCTCGGCTCCGGGCATTGGGATCCTCATGGCAGTTGCATTCCTGGGTGAGCAGGTGAGCCCCACGCAGCTGGCGAGCCTGGGACTCATGGCGTTCGGTATCTTCTTCATCAATGTCCCTCTCACGAAACTGCGCATCATGCCATCACGCCTCATGGAAATTGGGCCTCTGAGGCGGTAGGTTCTAAGGTTAGGGTTAGGGCTAGGGTTAGAGATGAGAATGTATTGATCTGCTCTTTGAGTGTTGATTATTCTCCTATGTCCTAACCCTAACCCCAGCCCCAAATCCTCATTCTAGAACAGCCGTAGCTGCAGCTCCTCTGCTTTTCTCAGCGCCCGGTGCACGAGCGTTGCCGCCTGCGCACGATTGAGGGTGTCTTCCGGGCCAAAGAGCCCGCTTCCGTACCCTGTCATGATTCCCGCACGGTTGAGCACGACGCTCTCATAGAACATGTAGTGGTCTTCCGGCACGTCCGGGTATAGCGCTCCTTCCTGTGCTATGTCGCCGAGTGTGAGTCCCCAGTGCCGAAGGAGCGGTGCGCCGAGAATGCTGTGTATGAACTGAGCCGCCTGTGCGCGGCTCGCCGGTGCATCTGTGTCAAACTGACGCAGGCCGGAAGACCAGCCCCGTGCGTAGAACACGCAGGCGGCATCGTAGGCGAAGTGGTCCGGCGGCACGTCGTCGTAGTACTGCCGGCAGTTCGCTGGTGCTGCGATGAGTTCCAAGTGCAGGAGCATCCTGTAGATGAGCGTGATGAGTTGTCCTCTCGTCAGGGTGTCCGCGCTCCCAAAGCGTCCGTCCTCGTATCCGTGGATGATGCTGCGCTGCCGCAGGTCCAGTATCGGGCGTTCTGCCCACGGGGGGAGTGTGTCGGTGAATGTGTTCTGCACGGGGGTCACGGGCCCGCGGATATCCACCGTCACATGGGCGAATTGATCATGCGCCTCCGCCTCTATCACTGCTGTGCCGGGATTCGTCGCAACGAACGTGCAATCCGGACTTTCCCCGCAGTCCATCAGGTATCCCAAGTTCTGATCTCCAAGAAGGTTCCACTGCGCTTTCACGACAACAGGTGATGTCCCGTAGTACCCCTCTGCTGTCAGCCGCAGGTTCTGGCCCACCTCCATCTCCGTGCTGTCCAGTGGGCGAATTCTGAAGTTATGCAGCGGAGGGAGGATATCTGCTCTCGTCAGTGATTCATGTGTGATGACTCCTGTCGCAACCACCATGCTCACGACGAGCACAGCAAATGGATGCAAGATCTGCGCGAGTTTCCTCCTGTGTCTCTTCCGGTGGAAGTGGAGTTTTGTGGCCCTGAGCCGCCGGTGGAGGATGTTCTTTCTCAGCAAAGTATCCTAGTATTGTACCATATGACGCCTTCTGGCAGAAGTGCCGTGGACCGCTGGCTTCTACTCCTGTTTGGGGCTGGCCTCGTTCTCGCATCCTGGTTGGTGGTGCCACTCCCATCCCTTGCATTCGGACTCCCGAAGATTCTCATTCTTGGTTTTGTCACACTTATTTTCTGTGTCTCTCTTGCTTTCCACCCCTCACTGGGCGTGCTTGGGAGGCTCGTCTCGCACTGGGCAGGATGGTGCCTGCTGCTCTTCGCTGTCGTTGTGCCCCTTTCGCTCCTGTGGTCCGTAGCACCGCTGCTGAGTTTCTTTGGTTCTGCTCCGCGCTACGAAGGCGTGCTGACGCACATGCTCTACGTCACCATTGCGCTCCTTGCCATGCTTGGGGCTACGACGGAGGAGGGGAGGCGCATTCTCGTGAAAACCATTGTCATCGCCAACGTAGGTATTGTGGCATACGGAGTGCTGCAGGTTGTTTCGCTCGATCCTCTCGCGTTCCTCTGGGGGAGCGATGTGTTCCTCGGGCGCACGTTCTCGCTCATCGGGCAGCCAAATACTCTGGGGCTTTTCCTGGTGCTCACTGTTCCCTTCGTCATTCTCTCTGCACGGCTCGGTCCCCGGTGGTGGCGTATCGCAGGACTCATCCTCTTTCTGCTCAACATCGTCGTACTCCTCTCCACCGCCAGTCGCAGCGCCATCCTCGGCCTTGGCATCGCATTTCTGTTTGCCACGGTGTGGATGCACGGCCGTGCACGGATTCTGAGCAGGAAGCAGTGGGCTCTGCTCGTTGTCTGCGCACTTATCCTGGCCGCACTGGGAACGCATTACATGCTCAAGCGGTTCTCCGTTCCCACAGAGTCTGAGCGCTCCGTCGATTCCCGGCTCCTCATCTGGACTGGTGGCATGCAGATGCTTGCTGAGCGCCCGCAGGGGTATGGGCTTGAGACGGTGGGCATTCTCTCCGCTCGCTCCATGAGTGACTCTATCCTGCGGTTCGAGTCGCTGACCACGCGCATTGATCGTGCGCACAGCAAGCCGCTCGATCTTCTCCTCACGCTCGGTCCGCTCGGCTTCCTCGCGTACTACGGTCTCCTCATCGGTCTCTTGATCCAACTCTGGCACAGGAGGAAAGAGGAGATGCAACGGTACTATCTTGCAGGTTTTCTCTCTCTACTCGGTGCGAGTATCGCTCTTCTCTTCGGGTTTGATGTCCTTGTCACTGCCTCATTCTTCTGGCTCATTGTCGGGATGATGCTGGGGGCGGTTCTTCCAGAGCGAGAGTCATTGCAGAAATGGGATCGTCCTGTGCTCCTCGTTCTCTCACTCCTTCTCGTTGTTCTCCTCGTCACAGCCGGGAAGTGGACGCGTGCGCAGATCATGATGGAGAGGGCGGAACAGTGGTTTGCTGCAGGCAATCTGGTCCGGTCCATTGCGGGGTACGCAGAAGCAGCCAATACGTTCCGCTTCGACCGGCAGATGCTCACGCAGGCCGTAGAAACGGATCTCTTCGCGCTGGAGAATGCAGCGAACGAAGAGACAGCTTCAGGACTGAAAGTGCTCATTGAGCTCCAGCTGAGGCGGCTGGAAGCCCTCACGGGAGGGGAAGATGGCATGGTGCTGTTGCTCTGGGCATGGGGGAGGGCGATAGAAGGGGATGAGGAGAGTGTGGACGTTCTTCTCGCACAGGCGAGCGGGAAGAAGCCCGCAGGTGTGGTGCACTTCCGCATTGCACTCCACTGCTACGAGCTTCTTCAGAATCAGGAGAAGAAAGAGCAGATCTACGAAGAACTCATGCAGGTGCTGCCACCAAGCTGGGAAGATCCGGAGTCGCCGTACGGCAGGATCCTCTGGAAGGAGCACCCGTGGCTCTCGGAGGTTCTGGAGTACACCGAGAGGGCATCCTGAAGATGGGCGTTTGTCTCATGGATGACTCACGTTGATTCGTTCGCTCGTTTCCTCGTTGGCTTGTTCGAACGAGGAACGAGCTAACGAGAGAACGGGTTATCTCACTTTATCCAGTTCCGCATCTTCCACCAGGTGGTGAGGAGTGAAACCCCGATGATCAGGAGGAACGTGGCGACGAGGAATGCGAGTAAATCGGGATTCGTGAAGATAGCGATGGAGAAGAGAACGCAAATGAGTCCATTGAAGAGGAGCCCGGAGCCGGCTGAGCGTGCCTGCTGCTGTGAGACGTATGCGATGGAGCGCCGAAAGAGGTGAAACATAGGAGGCAGTGTACCACTTTTTCTTTTTTCGCGTTTTCACATGGTATCCTTTTCGCAAATGCAGGGTGTTTCCGCGCATGTCCACAGTTACTACGAGAGTCCGATTGGGCTCCTTCTCGTCCGTGGATCCGAGCGTGGCATTTCCAGTGTTCTGTTTGTGGAAGGGGAACGGGAAGATGCAGGTGTCTACGAGATTCTCCAGCCCTGCATGGATCAGCTCCATGCGTATTTTTCGGGGTCGCAGCATAATTTCCACTCCCTGCCCCTCGCAATCCAGAGTACGGATTTCCAGCTTCAAGTCTGGGAGTATCTTATCACCATTCCCTACGGGGAAACGAGAACGTACAGCCAGGTGGCTGCCGGTATTGGCCATCCAAAAGCGGTGCGGGCAGTAGGTTCCGCGGTTGGCCGCAACCCGCTTTCACTGCTTATTCCCTGTCATAGGGTTGTTCCTGTTTCCGGGGAGGTAGGGGAGTACGCGCATGGCGCATGGAGGAAGGAGTGGCTCCTGAGGCACGAGCACAGCGTTTTGGGAGCCTGATCGGGGGATTGAATATGGAATGTCGTATATCGTATGTGGAATGTGGGCTTTTTCCCTTTGGTCTTTACTCATTTGCTCCTTTCCCGATATACCACATTCCATATTCCACATTCCTTACAAAAAAGACCAGAATGGCTGGTCCTTTTTGTTTGTGTGTGTGACCTTCTGACTATCAATAGCTAGTCTAGGAAGCTACTGAGTCAGTGAAGTAGGTCAGTGAGGGGAGGAGCCCTCAACCCGCTGCCGAGCTCTGGTCTCTTGTTTCTCCTCGTGACCGACGAAGTCCCCGTACCGGCTCTTTTACACTGTGCACGAGGGCGACAGAGAACACTGGGGAGCAAGGGGGTGCATGCCACCAGCTCTCCTCTATTGCGGCGGCACGAACATTGCACAGCAGAGAGAATGGTAATCACGGACACATGCGGGAGAAGACAAGGACTTCTGTGCCCAACATAGGGAGTTGGGAGAAGTATGTGCTTCGGCATGTGCATGATCACCATTCTCTCTACAGCATCGGTGGTGGGAAGGAGCGAGATGTGTCCGGTCGGACAGAGACTGTTTGTCTGTCCGACCGGACGTGTGTTTGTTTGTGTGTATCTCTTGAGACCGCAAGGGTCACTAGGCTGACGTGTCGGCCGAAGCCGTGGTAAGTCCGTAGTCAGCGCTGAAGGATCGAGGGTGCCCTCTGTACTGAGGGCGTAGGCTGATGGCCTTGATTTGCGTTCCGTTTTTCGGAGCAAATCTGGGCATCGTACTCATGGCATGCCTGCTATGCAAGAAAGAGCCCTAGCCAAAGCCAAATACTGTTTCTTGAATATATTTTTTGTACGAGAGTGTTATCTCATTTTTGGCTTACAGTAGGGCTCGGAAGAAATTCATAGCTTATACAATGTCTTTGCGAAGATGGCGAGGAGACTGCAAAAAATTACCTTCTGCAGCTTAGGGTGTAGGTATCTGGCTACAGGGGGTTTCTGTCTGGATAGTTTCTCAGGCAAGTGCTGTGACCATTTCCTCAATATCAAATTGTTCAATGTACTGCTTCAGACTCTTGTAGATTTCTGCGCGCGTGCCGACGTCTACGTCCCGGTCTGCATAGTAGGCAAGTCCCTGCTCTATGCGCTCAAGCTCATCGCGCATATGCGTGAACGGCCCCTCGTATCCTGCCACAATGTGATCAGGGAAAACTTGGAACGTGGAGAAGAGCCCGTTCATGTGGTGCACGAAGTCCCGGATACGGGCTATGGGGATACGCTCTCCATCAATGACGTATTGTTTGATTTGTTCAAAGCAGGTGCGTACCTCCTGGAATTTCCCGATGACATGCATCTGCACTACCGCGTCTTTGGCACCACGCTGGTTGCGTGCTCTTAAGGCGGATCCGAGTGCACTGCACTTCTCCCGCAGTTTTCCGGCGTACACAGTGAACGGGCGCAGCTGCACCCCGTTCAGGTCGTCCGGGTGGATGTGCATCCTGCGCAGTACGCCGGTTGTTTGGGTCTCCACTTGCGGTTCTGTGAGCGGTTTCCCCCCAAAGAGAGCCAGACCATTGTCCAGAACAGGCGCATTCTGCTGCACGTGACCACGGAATTGCCGCATGCAGCGTTCGTTCCGTGTGATGTGCGTCCCCAGGACCATCTGGTCCTGCTCGTTATACCCTCCTTTGGGGTACATCTCTTCGAAGCGGCTCTGCAGGCGGTTGATAACAGCGACCATCTTACTGAGAGAAGCACTGATTCTCTGCTTGTGCTTCTCCGGTCCCAACTCCGTGAGGCCTGCGAGGAGATCGTCTGCCCGCACTTTGTATTTGTTCTCGCAGGCTGCGAGCAACTTATGTCCCTGTGCAACCAGTGTGCGGGCTTCGGCAAGCATGCGATCCTTGTCTTCCTCTGGCGTCTCCTTTTTCCACTCACGGTCTATCTGAGTATTCAGCAGCTGCAATTCTTCCTGCAGTTTGCCGAGCTGGTCGATCTCTCTGTTGTATGCTTTTGCTTCGTGGAATGTTTTCCGATGTGCGGAATACACGCTTCTGAAATGTTGCACAGAGAGCTGCCGCGGGGGTTCTGTTGCTGCTTTGGCCTGCTCTCTCCCGTTCTCCTCTTCCCGCGTATAGAGGATGGTGCCAGCGAGTCCATCTCCCGGTTCTGCCACACCGGGGTAGCGGGCATCCACTGTGGTAGTGGATTGCTGGATGGCGAGAATGCGGTGATGCCCCCTCTGGAGCGGCACCGCCGATTCCCAGATCTTCTTTAAGCGTGCGATGGCATGTAGTTCCGCTTTCTTCTTCAGTCTCTCGTACGGGTGGCTCCGGTCCGATTCCTCCAATTCCACCAGGCCAAGGTCTTCTGCCAGTTTCTCCGGGATGCGGTCCGCGCTCACGAGGCATGGCTCCAGACTTATCGTATTGAAGTCTGGGTTGCCGGTGAATTCCACCCGGTTTCCCTCATGAATTTTGAATGGGGGGGCAATGAACTGGTGGGGGTGGCAGAATGCCTCCTGGAACCGCCTGAAGCGTGAGTTCGGCACGGCATCCCAAATGCGTTGCCGGAGCTCGTCTCCTTCCAGCGTGGAGTCCGGATGAGTTCCCGTATCGCGCAGACGCACGAACTGACTGTGCCAATGCTCTATGCCGTACGATTCCCTCTGATTTTGGGTGGAAGCGAGATCTTCCAAATGGGCACGATCGGTCAGGAGCTGTTGCACTCTCCGCCGCTGATAGGCGGTGAGAACGCTGAAGTCACCTTCAGGAGTGTAGTTGACTCGTGTGAGTGCGTTCTCATTTCTCTCTCGCAATTCCTCGAATGTGATGGTCTTCAGAGGGGACATAGGATAGTCATTGTTGACTTCCAGGATTGTTCTGTCAAAGCCTTACAGTACGTTCATAAGAAAGAGGAGGACAAGGGCGGAGTACGCTCCTGCGAGCACGTCGTCCATCATCACCGAGAGCGGAGTATTCTTTCGGTCGATCGCGCCGATTCCGAGGGGTTTGACTATGTCGAAGAAGCGGAAGAGCCCGAGAGCAATGACGGGGGTATACCAGACAAACTGTCCTGTCATCATCATGGGCAGGAGTGCCACCATCATGCCCACCATTTCATCCAACACGATGAAAGACTGGTCCACGTTGTCTTTGGGAGCCCGGGAGCAGTGGGAGATGGCAACAGTGCCAAACACCATGAGCACCAGGAAAATGCACCCGTACAGGAGGAATCGTTTCGGCTGAGAGGAGGGGAGGAGAGGGTATATCTGCAGAATAATGGGGATACTCAGGATGCTCGCGAGCGTTCCCTCGATGCCGGAGATGAAGCCAACACCAAACAAGCTCAGGAAGAAGGTAGTCAGACGCTTCATGGTTCTATGTTAAACACAGCGCCGTTTCCAATCAAACTTTCACCCGACTCCGCAGGAGGCCACGGGCGTAAGCCCGTGGAGCTTCACTGGCTTTGCTCAGCCGTCACCGCAGCAATGATGTTCACCGACAAACGGCGCCGTGTCTAATCCGATTCCCTAAGAAGATACAGATTCTCTCCGAATCATTCCGCGCACACATTTTCTTCTGTAAACTGTTCTTTGTTATGGCTCAAACTATTCTAATAATCTTCCTCAGTGTTCTCTTTGTGAGTGTTGTTTCACTTGTGGGGATCATGTTTCTTCTGCTCCATGACCGCGCACTCAAGAAAGTGCTCCTGTATTTTGTGAGCTTCTCCACGGGTGCCCTGCTCGGGAGCGTCTTCCTCCACTTCCTCCCGGAAATTGCCGAGCATGCTCCTCATTTTCCGGATGCGATGTTTATTGTCCTTCTCGGTATTCTCGGCTCGTTTGTCATTGAAAAATTCATTCACTGGCGGCACTGCCATGACCTCGATTGCACGGCCAACATCCATCCCGCGGGGATGCTCGTTCTTGTTGGCGATGCTGCGCACAACATTCTGGATGGCATCCTCATCGCCACGAGCTACCTCGTGAGTATCCCCCTGGGAATTTCGACCACCATTGCGGTTCTTTTCCACGAGATTCCGCAGGAGATAGGGGATTTTGTTGTGCTCCTGCACAGCGGTTTTCCCAAAGGGAGAGCGCTCTTTTTCAACTTCCTCTCCGCACTCACAGCACTCGTTGGAGCGGTGGTCGTTCTTCTGCTGAGCACGCATGTGGAAAACATTGAACAGGTGCTGCTGCCGCTTGCCGCAGGGAACTTCCTCTACATTGCGGGGGTCGACCTCATCCCCGAACTCCACAAAGAAAACCACCCCCGGAAGGCGTTCATTCAGCTGCTCTCCATGGTTGCAGGCATCGCACTCATGTACTTCCTGGCTGCGGGGCATGCGCATTAGGACGAGGTGGTGGATGATTAGCGTGTAGCGACTAGCCGCTAACCGCTTACCGCTAAATAATCGGTTCCTCGAACTTCTCCTCCACCATAGCGAGCTCTTCTTTGGAGGGAGGTTTTGCCGCCGCTTCATCCCATTTCTGCAATACCTCTTCTACTTCTGCTTTGGGCCGGCAGTACTTCCTGCGTGACTGTTCTATGATGCGTGCAGTGTTATCCTGTGTCACAGCTGGCACATCCAGCGTTCTCCCGGAGAACGGCTCGCGGATTTCGCCATTCACCGACATCTTAATGTAGAACTCGCGTACGCCGAGGTTAATGATATCGCGCTCTTTGAAGATGGGAGAAAACTCTTCTGCCATGACCGATGCGTCTTCCGCGCCGACCCGGAAGCTGATCATGGAGCCAATGTTTCCAAAGACCGTCTGGCGGATCTTCTGGCTGAGCTGCCCCATGTACTGGTGTGCGATGGTGAGATTGAGGTGGTACTTCCTCGCTTCCGACATAATCTCGTAGAACGTGTCTGTGGCGAAGTTCTGGAACTCATCCACGTAGAAGTAGAAGTCCGGCCGCTGCTCCTCCGGCGTATCGGCGCGGCTCATAGCAGCCTGGTAGATCTTAGTGATGATCATGGCGCCCATGAGCTGTGAGTTTTCCTCTCCCAGAAGCCCTTTGGAGACTTTCATGAGCAGGATTTTGCGGTTATCCATGATATCCCGGATGCTGAAACGTGTGAGCGGCTGTCCCACGACGTTGCGCATCATGTTCGTTGCCACGAACTGTCCCACTTTGTTGAGGAGGGGAGTGATGGCGTCCGCGTCGAACTTCTCGGACCATGCGGCGAACTCCGAGACCCAGAAGCTCTTCACCACGTTGTCCTCTATACGCGCCACAATTTTCTGGCGGTAGTTCTTATCGGAGAGCATTTTCAAGATCGATATCACCGTTGTATCCGGGCTGTCGAGCAGGGCAAGGATGGTGTAGCGCAGCACGTGTTCCAGGCGGTCGGACCAGTTGGTTCCGAAGAGTTTTTTGAAGATGTCCAGGATGCCGATGGTGAGTTGCATCTTGTAGGCAGGATCCACTTTCTCCAGCGGATTGAACGCAATGGGGAAACCGGTGTCAGCGGGATCGAAGACAATCACGTCATTCACGCGTTCCGGCGGGACAAAGCGGAGAATGGCATCCACAAGATCGCCGTGCGGATCCAGCACGGCGACACCGTGCCCGGCCTGGAGGTCGTGATTCACAAGGAGCTCTAAGAGCTTGCTCTTCCCCACGCCGGATTTTCCGACGATGTACAGGTGCCTTCTGCGGTCTTCACGCCGTATGCCGAACGGAACGAAGTTGTTGTGGTAATTCGTAATGCCGAATGCGCTCACATTCTGTTCCTTCGCGTGTGGCAGGTCCTGCGGGGGGTCGGACTTCCGCGCGAGCACATGCACGATGTG
Source organism: Candidatus Peribacteria bacterium RIFOXYB1_FULL_54_35 (assembly GCA_001787755.1). Taxonomy (GTDB): domain Bacteria; phylum Patescibacteriota; class Gracilibacteria; order Peribacterales; family Peribacteraceae; genus GWB1-54-5. Next base: position 113,210 of record MFYJ01000013.1, on the reverse strand, counting down.
CGGGACCGCATCGGCATTGGGGAAGTAGTAGAGCGTCGCAACCTCTTTGGCGCTCAGGATGAAATCCGTTCCATGCTTGCGGCTCTGGTACTGTTTCACGAAGGCAGGGCTTGTGGTGATCTTGCTCACCTGGAACCCGTTGATATCCGTGTCGTTGAAGTGGTAGAAACTGTTGGCGACGGCTTTCAGCTTCTGGCGCGCCTCTGCTTCGTTCCTGCCGACGTACGCGCAGCGGATGCTCACGCGGAAAGGTTTTGTTTTCTCCTTCTCCTTTGCCATATCAAACCGCACCTGGTTGATGCCTTTCAGTCCTTCCTTGCGCATGCGATCTCGGATGGAGAAGAACTTCTTGAGACGCACGAAGACGAAGCGCCAGTTGCGGAGGAAGTGGAACCGGGCGGTGTCATCGTGGGGTTCCACGATAATCTGTACCCAAACCTGCTCCCCGCTCTGGATTTTTGAGATGACAGAGAAGAGCCGGGACATGCTGTCTTCCTCGAACTGCTCGTACGTGCGGATGGGGTACACGTCCTTTTCCCGGAGTTTGATCTGTGCACCTGCCACCACTTGTTTCTCCGGGTCGAATTGCAGGGTGTAATCCTGTGTTTCGGAGATTTCCGCTTCCGGGAACAGGGAGTAGAGGAGGCCTTCAATCGTTTTTTTGAAGTTTTCCTCCACCGTGATGTAGAAGTAGGTGTACTGCTCGTACCCGAAATACTCGAACGCGAAGCGTACTCCTGTGACCGTATTGCGCAGACTGATGAGCAACTCCTGGAATTTCGGTTCCATCTTCTCTTTACTCTCTATGCCCTGGGGGATGATGATATGGAGGTGGCGCAGGTCTGCCATTGGAGAGATATTCTACAGGAAAGGGTGCTTTGGTAAACGAATTACGCGGCGAAGCGGTAAGCGGTATGCGGTAAGCAGCTTACCGCTTCCTGCTTCCTGCTTACCGCCTCAATACACTTCCGCCAGGTAGCATTCTTCGCCCTTCGACTCGTTTCACTCGCTCAGGGCGAATCCATATTAGTAGACTGTCTTAATGTAACAGGATTCGCAATAGATCGTTTCAGGACGATCAGGTGCAGAGGTGCTCTGCACAGCTTCTCTGCACTTCGCGCATGTGCGATTCCAGAGCCTGCGGGGGTTCCTGAAGTGCATTCTGTCCGTATGACGGCATTCCTGGCACTTGCGGGGGATGGGGAGAGCCTGCCTGCGGTAGAAATCCAGTTCCTGCGGAATAATCCGGAAGTTCTTGCTGCAGTCGCTGCAGCAGAAAATTTCCTGCGTAATGCTGTCTGCTGCGTCCGCGATGCTGTCCGGAAACGCAGCTGTTTGCGGTTTTCTGTCCTTTGCGTCGGAGTCCCTCCACAGAAATCCCTGCTTCAGCGCTTCTTCTTTACTGAGAGGAAAATATTCAAATGCAAGGGATTCGTTGTATCCGAATGGGGCGTACCGTGATGGGAAGTACAAGCCCCATTCCCCGGTCAATTGCATGTGTGCGATGATTTTCGGCACAAGTGCTTCGTACTCCTCCTTGCTGTACTGCTTATTGAAGATGCAGTGCTTCTTGTGGGTGAGCCCCGTGCAGGCGAAGCAGTCTTCGCTGTGGTAGCAGAAGTCGCAGTACAGCATCCGCTTGCTGTGGAAGATGAAGAGACAATACGCGCTGCCATACACTTCTATGGTTCCCAGTGTCTCGTAACAGAGCTCCGGTTTGATGTACATGTTGGAGCAGTCGTAGTTATCCTTCACCTGCACGCCAACCTGCACGTACCGGCAGTCTTCGCTCTCATTCACATCGTAGCAATCGAGGCAGTTCTTGGAGTGTTCTACGTAGTCGCCGGTACAGTTTTGGCAGCTCACGATGTTGGCGTACTTGCGGACCATCGTGCCAATCGTCTTCCGGTAGAGATTCCGCATTTTCTCCGTGAGGGGATAGCTCCCGCGGAAATCCTTCAGCCGCTTTTCGTACTCCTCCTTGCTCAGAGGCTCATTCATGAAGTGGTACTCCTTCTGGGAGAGGTTCGTGCACAGGCAGCAGTTTGTGCAGGACTTGAGGTTGCTGGAAAACATGCAGTCCGAGCAGTTGGTACTGAAGGAGACGTACTGGCAGTTATAGCACTCGTAGCAGCTGAAGCACTCGTAGCAGAGCTCGGAATTGTAGAGGTAGCTGCAGTCCACGGAGTCCTTACAAGTCTGCAGGAGCTTGCCGTAGTAGCAGTCCTCACAGTACTCCGAGGAGTTAATGAGGTAGCAGTTCTTACAGAAGCCCGTTCCCGTTGTGAACCCCGAGTTTTCGTTGCTGATGGAAATGAGCGCTTGTCGGGGGACTTGCTGCTGTAGCTCTGCAAACTGATCGAAGAATGGGCGGGTGAAATCAAAGTTCCTCCCATACTCCATAGGATCCCACGCGTCACTCCGCCACTCTTCCTGGGAGTAGATTTTAAAGGGCTTGTCTCCCCAGGACTGTTCCTGTGCGTACACGGAGATGATGTCCTTCCCGGAGAAGGAGGAGCGGACTTTGTACATGTTCCGTTCGTTCCTGTGGCAGGTACGTAACTGGCACCGGCAGTCCGGGCAGTAGACGGGGAGAGGAAGATGCACCTCCGTTTTCCCATACTTGAATCCGATCTTCTGCAGGAAGTCTTCTTCGTCTTTGTGGACTATGAAGTGTGCCTGGCAGCGTTTACATATGCGTTCCATAGGAAGAACAGGAAAACTATGTAAAATCTTCATCAAAATAGCTGTATGTTTATAAATATTTTAATGGAGCTTGTAAACTGTTCTTCACAAAGAACAACAGAATTGGTATACTTAGGTCATGCAGGACCTGCATGCCCTCTTGGAAAACAGCCCCACAGGTGTTGTATCGTTAGCTCGTTTGCTCGTTCACTCGTTTTTCGTTTAAACGAGCCAACGAGGAAACGAAGAGGACAGTGTACAACGCTTTATTTCCTCCTTTCTGATGCTCTCGCAGTACCTTGCCAAACTGGATTTTACCGAGAAAGAGCGTGCCATCTACCTGGTTCTCGCAGAACTTGGTGTGCAGCCGGCATCGGTGATTGCCCGCCGGTGCGATCTTGACCGCATTACAACCTACAAGCATCTCAAGAAACTCGCTGAACGTGGATTTGTGAAAACGTATTTTCGGGAAGGTGTGCAGTGTTTCGGGATAGAGAGTTTCGATGCCATTGAGGAGCATCTTAAGGACGGAGTGGAGAAGTATGAGGAACTCATGAAGCAGTTCCCCACGGCACTGAATATCCTTCAGTCCCTGCGGAGTCAGGAGGACATCATCCCCAAGCTCCAGATGTTCGAAGGTGAAGCGGGCATTAAAAGTCTCTTTCGCGACATGCTGCATGAGCTTCTGTCCAGTGAGCTGAAGCAACTCCGGATGCTCAGCTCCAACACCTTTGAGGAGCGGGTGGAGGATGAGCCACTGAGCAAAACCGTGCGGGCGTTCTTCGAAGATCTGCGAAAGCGGAAAATTCAGGTGGAATTGTTTGAGGCCACCGGTGGCCTCATACCGGAACACCTGAAGAAAGTCCCTCCCGCGGAACTCGATCTTTCCCGGCTCCCCATTGCGCGGGGGACGAGCAACATCTTTGTTGCGGGGCATGCGGTCTACCTCGCGACGTACAAAGGCGGTCAGGTAGGCCTGAAGATCAAGCAGGCGGAACTGAGCCAGATTTTCCACTTCATTTTTGATTTACTGGGGAGAGGATAATAAGCGGGTAGCGCATAGCGGTTAACGGCTAGTTGCTAGTACACCTCTTTTAAATAGCATTCCTCGCAGAGCACCTTCTCCGGCCGCTCGGGTGCGTAGCTTGTGGTTATCGGCTTCCTGCAATGGGCACATGCGCGGTTCCAGAGCCTGTATGGGTTCTTGAATCCGTACCGGTCAGCGTGGCGCTGGTTCGGGTGGCGGCGGGGGAGCGGTAACCGGTGATCTCTATAGAATTGCAGTTCCTGTTTGATGATTTTGAAAGGCTTTCCGGTCACTTCGCAGAGGAGAGCCCAGTTGAGCACGTCATCCGGGGTATCATTCGCATCGTCGGGCAACTGGCTTGTCCTGATCGTACGATCGGCTTCCACCGGTGCCTCGAAGTCACCCCACTGCCATCCGCGTGCTAGTACTTCTTTTTTTTCCAGAGGGAAGAAGGTTTGTGCCATGGTTTCGTTATAGCCGAATGAAGAGATGGTGGGAGGGAAGAACTCCCCCCACTCACCTGTGCGCTGCATGTGCTCAATAATTTTCTGTGCGAGTTGCTCAAATTCTTCATTGCTGTACTGCTTATTGAAGATGCAGTTGCTCTTATGCCTCAGGCCGATGCATCCGAACAGATTCCGGCTCTGCCGGCTGCAGTAGATTGAATAGAATACATTATCGCATCCTTCCGAAACGTAGTAGCAGCTGAGCAGGTTCCGCACCCGGACGCCGGCAACGCAGCAGTTGTAGCTGAGTTCCATTGCGTCACCCCAAATATGGATATCGCAGCAATCTTTGGCGCCGACAAGGCAATCGGTGCAGTACTGGCAATCCTGCATTCTATAGCAGTCAAAGCAGGATGATGAATCTTTGGACTGGTAGATATTATCTCCCATGACGTCAATGTTCTGCTCGCCCCGTACTGCTTTAACTGGTTGTGTGAGAGAGAAGGCATCGGATTTCTTCTTCATCTCCTGGGCTGCGGGAAAGGATGAAGTTTGAAACTGCCGCATGAACGCTCCATATTCTTCTTTTGTCTTCTGTTCATTGAAGATACAAAATTTTCTCTGCCGCAAATTTGCGCACCCAAAGCAATATTTGCAGCTGATACAATCTCTTAAAAACCAGCTATCGCTGCAGTTGATGCTGTATCGGGCATATTTACAATTGTAGCAATTCTCGCAGTGTATGCACTCGTAACACAGCTCACAGTCGGTTAAAACTACAAAATCCAGGCAGGATTTTATGCCGGCAAAAGTGTGTCCGTACAGGCACTCTTCTGCACGCTCACCATCAAAAATAAGGTAGCAATTTTTCAGTGCCAGGTTATCATTGGTAAATTCACTATTCACGTTATCGCTTAATACTGCCAATGAAAGAAGCGGCACGGTTTCCATCAGTGCTCGGAACTGATCACAGAACGGCCTGCTAAAATCAAAATCCATTCCATACTCCAGGGGGTCCCATCCATCGCCATACCATGCGCGGCGCTCATATACCGTGAATGGTTTGTCTGGTGAATAGATTGAGACAATTGGTTGCTTTGTGAGATCACACTTCCGGTGATACAGCGATCGGGCATTATAGAAGGCCAGCCGTCTCTGCAGGCGGCAGTGAAAACACATGGTCGGGGGAGGGAGTGCGAACTTTTTATCCCCGACAACGGGAGAAACTTTGTCGAGGAGAGCGAGATCTTCGTCGGTGATGTCGAAGGCCGAACCGCACTGAGCGCATGTCTTCAGCATTGGAGCGACATTGTACAACTAACTCAGTGATTCCTGGTAGCAGGGTTCGCAGTATATTTGCTCGGGCCGGCCTGGTTGGTAACTCGTACGAATGGCTGCACCGCACTTGTCACATTTCCTATTGTGGAGGATGCGCTTGTTCCGCATGGCGAGCTGGTTTCTGTACCGCTTGAAGAAGCTGGTACGGGGGAGCGGTACGTGCAGTTTCTTATGAAATTCCAGTTCCTGCGGGATAACTTTGTACTGCCTCCCGGATTCCTCGCAGGTCAGGATCTTTCCGCATATATCTTCGGGGGTGTCATCTATGCTGTCCGGAAGTTCCGCAGGCTCTCCCGTTTTCTGCTCCTTCTTCTCCACATCATCAAACCACTGCCAGCCCCTGCGTTTCACCTCATCTTTCGTGAGAGGGTAGTAATCCTGCGCGATGGTTTCGTTGTACGCGTATGTGGCAATGGAGACAGGGAAGAACTCGCCCCACTCTCCGGTGCCGCGCATGTGTTCCACAATCTTGGGTACCAGCTCCTCGTACTCCTCTTTGCTGTGCTGCTTATTGAGAATGCAGTATTTCTTTCGGCGCAGGCCCACACATCCGAAGCAGTGGTTTGAGTGGTGGCAGAGTGAGCAGTAGAGCATGTCGCTCATATTGGCGAGCGTGTGGTTGCAGAAGCAGCAACTGTTGATCTCATAGCCTGCCACGGAGCATTCGTACAACCGTTCTCCTTCACCGCACTCGTGGATGTCCATGCAGGTCTTCAGTGGCATGAAGCCCTGATAGACGTATCTGCAGTCCCACAAGTCTTCGCTGTCGAAACAGTTGAAGGCATTTTTGCAGTTCACCAGGTAATCGCCTTCCACATCTTCATTCTGTACGCCGTGCATATACTTCTGCGGGAATTCAAGCTTCAGTTTCTCGAACCGTCCTCTTGCGGATTCCACCGCCGAGTGGCTGCCCAGCATTGCGCGGAGCTTTCCGAATTCTTCTTTGCCGACGGGCTTATTCTCCACCCAGTACTCTTTATTCTTGATGTTGCTGCACATCAGACAGTTCTTGCATCCCGTGCAATTTTTGAGGAAGACCGAGTCGGCACAGTTATCGCAGTCTTGCAGGTACGCAGAGCCGTAACACTTCACGCAGTCGACGCACTCGTAACAGAGTTCCGACTTGCGGGTCCTGTAGCACCCGACGCAATTGACACAGTGGTTTAGGCTGTAGCTGTAGAAGCAGTCCCGATTCTCATCACTGTCAAATATCAGGTAACAGTCCTTGTTCTTCCCGGCGTAGTTTGTGTAGTCGCAGTTCTCATCGAATTCGTATCCGGTCATCAGATTTGGTCGTGGTACCTCATCTATCAGTTCCTTGAGTTGCTCAAAGAACGGTCGGGAGAAGTCGTACTTTCTCTGGTACTTATGTGCATCCCATTTGTCGCTGTACCAGACTTCCTGGTCGTACACCGTGTATGGGGCAGAGGGGTGCGTATTGGAGATGATGGGTGCTCCGGAAAGATCGCATGTTCTCTCGTAGAGGTTTACGTGGTTCACATGTGCCTGTCTTCGTTGCAGTCTGCAGTCCGGGCACATGGTCGGGGAGGGGAGGCTCAGCTTCACTCCTCCGATGACGGGAGAGAGCTCATCGAGCATTTGCAGATCCTCATTGTGAACGCTGAACGCTGCCGAGCACTGTGCGCATGTTTGTTGCATACTTATGGTGTGTGAAGGAGAAGAAGTCCTGCAATACACAGGAAGATACCGAGCATATTGGCTATGTTCAAATACTCGCGGAAAAAGATGGTGCCGATGGGTATGAGTAGCAGGATGACCACCACATTGCACACGGTGACGCCGGTGCTCATGTTCCAGCCGTTCCTGTACGAGAGCAGGAATCCTGTTTCCATGACGAAGACGGAAAGCCCTATGCCATACACTGCCCAGTTGGCGTATCTGGAGGTTCGAAGCGCCGTTGCGGGATCTCCTGTGAGGAACAGGAGTACAAGGCCGAAGAGCAGCCCCATTCCGTACGCCATGATGATGGCGGCAATCGGATGTACTCCGGCAGGAACCGACTTCTGGAAGATATGGTAGGTGAAGTAGCCGAGAATGGTGAGAGCCATGGAGCTCTGGAGCGGATTCACAGGAGCATATTGACGGAGGTATCTAAAATTGTCTAATGTATTTATACAAATAGTATAGGCTTATATTAGGTCTCTATTTACATTAGAAGATAAATTGTCTACAATTATAGACAACATCCTCCGGGGGTCTGCATGTCATGGTGAGGTGGCCGACTTATCCTTCGAGGCTCCCCCTCGCTGCGCTCGGGGTCGCACCTCAGGATGACAGTCGGCCCTCGCCCTTCGGCTCCGCTCAGGGTGACGCTCGGGATGACGTGCTTTGCACCTTTGCATACTATGACCACCTCACCACATATCTCCGGCACGCAGGCAATCCGCCCGCTCCTCAGGCAGCTGGGGCTGGAAGACAAGGAGATTGAAATATATCTCGCGTTGCTGCCGCTCAAGATGGCGCGTGCGAGTACCGTCGCGAAAGCAGCACGCCAGTCGCGCAGCCACACGTACCTCATTCTTCGGGAGCTCAAAGAGAGGGGACTTGTGTCCGAAATTGAGCGCGGGAAGATCATCCACTTTGTGGCGGAGTCACCGAAGCGGCTACTCGGGTACCTGGAGGATCGTGTGCAGAAACTGGAAGATCTGCGCCCTCTGGTGGAAGGGGCATTGCCACTGTTGGATAACATGAAGGCACCGCTCCCAAGTACGCCGCGGGTGACGACCCTCAGCGGTCTCAGCGGGATGCGCCAGGTGTACCGCGAGATCCTCGTACAGGAGTTTGTTGGCATCTACAACCCGGAGGTCTCCTACAAAACATTCGGAGGAAACATTGTCACCATTCTTTTCGGGGAAGACGCAATCATCCGGGGTCGTGATTTACTTGTGGATAACGAAGGGTCGAGGAAATACCTCAAAGAGGTTCCAATGCATGAGGGCTACGATGTCCGCCTTCTTCCAAAAGGAATCAGCTTCGATACCGACACGGTCGTCTTTGGTAATACGGTTGCTCTCTTTGCCTTCGATGACGAGAAAACCATCGTGCGCATAGAGAACAAGCACCTGGCAGATACGTTCCGGGCATGGTTTGAGGTGATGTGGGGGGCGGCGGTGATGAGCGATGAGCGGCTAGTCGCTACACGCTAACCGCTAATACACCTCAGAGAGGTAACAAGCTTCACAATACACTTTCTCCGGTCTCTCGGGTGCGTATGTGGTCTGTATCTCCTCCCCGCACTTTCCGCATGTTCTCGGCCAAAGCTTTCGCGGATTTCTGAGCGAGAGTCTTCTCCTGTGGCGCTCATCCGGATGGAGGTGAGGGAGGGGGAGCCGCATCTGACGGTAGAAGTCCAGTTCCTGCCTGATGATCTTAAAAGGTCTGCCGGTTGCCTCGCATCGTATGGCCCAGTGCAGCACATCGTCGGGAATATCCTCGATGGCGGCAGGAAGCTCTCTTGCAGCAATCACTTTCTGCACTTCAGGCATGTCGTCTTTCGTATCCTGCCATCGGTATCCCTTACCCAATGCCTGATCCTTCGTGAGAGGGAAGTATTCCTGGGCGACAGTCTCGTTGTAGCAGAAAGGAGAAATAGCGGTAGGGAAGAACTCCCCCCATTCCTTTGTGGCTTGCATGTGCGCTATGAGCTTTGGGACCAGTTCTTCGTACTGCTCCTTCGTGTACGGTTTGTTGAAGATGCAGTAGTCCTTATCACGCATTCCGGAGCAGCCAAAGAGGTACTTGCTGTTGATGCAGTAGTCGGAGCAGCACACCCCGTAGGTATGGCGGCAGAAGTTGGAGAAGAACGTGTTCTTCGCCCCGTACATGCCGAGGTACTCATAGCAGAGCTCATTCTCTTCCGTGTAGTTGTTGTCGTGGCAATCCTTCAGATCCACCACCTGCATGCAGTACGCGCAGTCTTCACAGCGGTCCACGTAGAATGACTGGAATGTGTTCTTGGAGTTGTAGATGTGCGTGCCGCTCACGTTCTGCACGTTGGTACTTGGCATGTAATGGCGGACAATGCCGAGCTTGATACTCTCCAGTTGCTTCCGGAGTTTCTCTGTCTGTGCCGCGCTGCAGAGGTCGATCTTTCTCTTCCTTTCCTCATATTCACTTTTGGAGAATGGTGTGTTCCCAATGTAGTACTGCTTGTTCCGGAGTCCTGCGCAGGCGATGCACTCGCTGCACCCCTGCATGTCGTAGCAGTAGAGGAGGTGGTCTGAGCCGTAACAGTCCTGACAGAACAGGCACCGGTAGAGTTTCCTGCAATCCGAGCACTCATAGCTGAGTTCACACTCACGAGTGACGAGGCTGTCGACGCAGTTTTTGGAGTAGTACGCCGATCCGTACAGGCAATCCTCAGAGTAGACGGAGCCAAACGTCAGGTAGCAGCTTTTACAATCGCCAACGAAGTTGCAGAAGTCACAGTTCTCCGAGTTCACCAGGTACAGGCTGATGCGCGGAACGCTGCGCTGCAGTTCGGCAAACTGCTCGAAGAACGGTCTTCCGAAGTCAATGCCCCTTCCATAGTCAGCTCCGTGCCATTTGTTCCCCCACCAGCATTCCGGGCAGAACACCGTGAAGGGTTTGTCCTGAGAGTACATCGAAAGAATGTTTCTCTTGCACATAGCACAGTTCCGTCTGTGCAAATTGCGCTCATTGCGGATTGCGTAGCGGCGCTGCTGACGGCATTGCGGACAGTGTGTCGGTGGTGGGACAGGGTAGTTCTTTCCGTAGCCTGCCCTGAGCTCAGTCGAAGGGAACACAGGCGAGATTTTGCTGTAGTACGCGAGATCGTCATCGGTGATTTCGAACGATGCCGAGCAGTGGGCACAGGTCTTGTGCATGAGTTTTGAAGTATACAACGGCAAGCGGAAAGCGATAAGCGGTAAGCAGCTTACCGCTGCCCGCCCCCTGCTTACCGCTTCAATACACCTCAGAAAGGTAACAAGCTTCGCAATACACAGTCTCAGGTCTTTCCGGAGCGTACGTCGTCTGCATCTCCTTCCCGCACTTTGGACACTTCCTCTGCCACAGTTTCCGGGGATTCCTGCATGCCATCCTTCGTCGGTACCGCTCGTCCGGATGCAGGCGTGGGAGAGGGAGCTGCATCTGGCGGTAGAACTCCAGTTCCTGCTTAATGATCTTGAAGGGACGAGTTGAGATTCTGCAGAGAATAGCCCAGTTCAGCACGTCATCAGGTGTCTGGTCGATAGTTTTCGGGAGGCTGTCACCTGGAATGACCTTCTCCATCTTTGGCATTTCATCCGTTTCTTCTCTCCACCCCCAGCCCCGGCTGTTCGCTTCTGTTTCTGTGAGAGGGTAGTACCCGTTCGCAATCGTTTCGTTGTACGCGTGCGGGCTTAAGCATTGCGGGAAGAACTGCCCCCATTCCCCACTGGATTGCATGTGCGCAATCACCTTTGGAACAAGCTCCTCGTATCCCTCTTTGGTGTACTGCTTATTGAGGATGCAGTACCGGTTTTTCTTCCTCAGGCCTATGCATCCGAAGAGATCGCTGCTGTGGTGGCAGTTGTCGCAGTAGATGAGGTTACTGCAGCTCCAGCTTGCCGTGCAGAAGAGGAAGTTATAGCAGGTGACGCCCGCACTCATCGTCTCGTATACAAGTTCCGCGGGCCATCCGCTGAAGGAGCTATCCATGCTGTCACGAATATCCTCGCACGACTCCAGGTAACTGCAGTCTTCTGCGCGCTTCACGTGGTAGCACTCGTGAAGATTGTGGCTGTCGCAGATGTGGTCGCCGCTCACGTTCTCCGAGTTGGAGATGAAAAGGTTCCGGTGTGGCTTTCCCTGCTTATACTCTTCGAATTTCATCCGTGTCTTCTCTATCCCGTCCGGCGTATGGAGTTGCAGCTGCTTCATTTTCTGTGCATATGTTTGCTCATCGAGCTGTTCGTTAAAGAGGCAGTACTCTCTGTTGCGGAGGCCCACACAGCCAACGCAGTGCGTGCATCCCTTACAGTCGTAGAGGAAGGAGGAATCACTACAGGTGGAACAGTCCTGTGAGAAGCGCAGGTTGTAGCATTCGTCGCAGTCTATGCACTCGTAGCAGAGGGTGCATTTGTTGAGCTGCAGGCAGTCCACACAGTGCTCGCACCAGTGTGTGCGCCAGTTGTGGAAGCAGTGGTCGACGTTGTGGCATCCGAAGCAGAGGTACGAGCTTTTTGAATAATTCGTGTAATTGCAGTAGTCGCAGTTCTCGTTGTGCCCTGTCACTATCCCGAGTCTCGGTACGCAGCGGAAGAGTTTTTCGAACTGCTCAAAGAACGGACGGGCGGGATCGAACTCCCTCCCATAGGAGAGCGCGTCCCAGTCGTCCCCCCACCATGCGTCGTAGCTGTACACGGGGAAGGAGACATCGGTGTTGTAGATGGAGAGGAGAGGTTTCCCGGTGAGATCACATGTGCGCCTGTAGAGGCAGCGCTCATTGCGGAATGCCAGGCGCCGCATGTTGCGGCAGTCCGGGCAGAGTGTCGGGGGAAGGAGGGGGAAGCTCTTTCCGCCGAATCCCGGGGATATTCTCTCGTAGAATGCCAGATCGGCTTCCGTGACCTCGAAGGGGGCCGAGCATTGGGAGCAGACCTTTTGCATGGACAGGAAGACAGAAGTCAGTAGGCAGTAATTTTAAACTGCCTTCTGCCTTCTGCCCACTGCCTTCTGGACCGTTCCTTAAAAACCTTGCCCTCATTGTTGACATGCATAAATAAAAGTAGTTAAATGCGCACAAGTTACCCACAATACCTATGACAAAAGCAGAGCAGGTTGGATCAGGTGAGCAGCTTCCAGAAGCAGCTCCCGGAGGGGTTGAAGGCGCAGCAGATCCCAGAGTTGTTACCGAAGTGTCAGATGCTCTCAGAGAGCATGGGGCGACCTTGGGGCTTTCGGCAGCGGATTTCCGTCGGGTATCCCCAGGAGTAGGTGCAGATGGTCAGCCACTGGAGCGCCGCTCGATGTTTGGGGAGTAATGAATCGAAATGATAAGGCTTTTGGTTTGTTTTCGAGGTACACAGCGAATAGCGGTTAGCGATTAGCGGCTAGTCGCTACACGCTACACGCTAATAAACCTCAGAAAGGTAACAAGCCTCACAGTACACCGTCTCAGGTCTCTCAGGAGCGTATGCCGATTGCATCACTGTCCCGCACTTATCACATGTGCGTTCAAAGAGCTCCTTTGGGGTGCGCAGAGCAAGTCTCGTGAGGTGTCGCTCTTCGAAGGAGAGATGCGGTACTGGGATTTCATGTGTGCGGTAGAAGTTCAATTCCTGCTTAATGATGCGGAAGGGTTTCTTGCTCTTCTCGCAGATCACCGCCCAGTTGAGGATATCGTCCGGAATGTCCTCGATAGCATCAGGGAGCTTTGCAGCGGGGATCGATTTCTCCACAGAAAGCTTCTCTTCCGAAGCGTGATACCAGGAGAATCCCTGAGCCAGCGCCTCTTTCTTCGTGAGAGGGAAGTAGTCGTTTGCCGTGCTCTCGTTGTATCCGAAGCACGAGCATTCCTTGGGCAGGAACTGCCCCCATTCTCCTGTTTCTTTCATATGATCAATAATCTTTGACCGTAGCTTCCCAAACTCCTCCTTTGAGTACTGCCTGTTGAAGATGCACTCCTCGTTCCTGTGGAGGCCGACGCATCCGAAGATATTCTTGGAACTCCCGATGTGGTCGCTGTATTCCACATTACTGCTGTTGTACACGAGGTAGGAGTGCGAACATTCGTACGCGTCTACTGTGGATTGCATATTGAAGCACAGCACCGAGTCGTCCCCGATACAGGTGGAGTGGAACGTGTCTTTCGTCTTGCTTGCGAGAATCACATCCAGGAGGTCCTCGCAATCCCACGTGTCAAAGCAGTTTTTGCAGCCTTTGGAGTTCACCACGTAGTCGCCGGTGCAATCCTCGCAGTTGAGGATGTGCGCATACTTCGCGATGCGTTTGGCGCGCATAGCGAGAAATTTCTCCCAGTTGCGCTGTTGCTGGGAGTATGTGCCGTTCAGGAGTGCCGCTTTCTGCTTCCTGTACTCCTCCGGAGAGAGTTCCTCATTCTCTATACAGTGTTTCTTCTGCACGAGATTGGTGCAGAGAATGCACTCTGTGCAGCCGGTACAGTCACTGATGAACGCGCAGTTGCTGCAGTTCTTGGAGTCGAAGGCGAACTGGCATCCGTAGCACTCAAACGAATCGCTCATGAAGTAGCAGTACTCGCTGTCATTGCTCCCGTCACAATCCATGACATTGCGGTTGTGCATCCCGTAGATGCCGTACATGCAGTCCTCGTTAAAGTCCCCGCCGCAGATGAGGTAGCAGTTCTTGTTCCCCTCGCACATGTTGCAGAAAGGGCTGTTCTCCGGCTTGATGTTGGCGAGTGCCGGGCGGGGGACCTGGAGCTGCAGATCATGGAATTGCTCGAAGAAGGGGCGGGAAAAATCAAAGTCTCTGCCATAGTCGAGAGGATTCCACTGGTCGCTCCACCAGATGTCCGTGCGATACACCTTGTACGGTTTGTCCGGTGCGAACACGGAGACGGTACTCTCCCCCGAGAAGTCACACTTGCGCCGGTAGAGCACGCGGCCGTTCCTAAAGCTCAGCCGGTGCTTGTGCCTGCAGGGGAGGCACTGCGTCGGGGGGCTTCCCATCCCGAATTTCTGAAAGAGCGACAACTGCTCTGCTGTGTGGGCAAACTCGGTGCCGCAGACGGTGCAGGCTTGCCGGCCGGAGCCTGTGCGGAGGCTGGTTTGCTGCATGAGATTCCGAGTATACAACGATGAGCCCTTCGACACAGCTCAGGACAGGCGGTGAGCGGTTAGCGATTAGCAGCTAGTCGCTACACGCTAACCACTAATACACCTCTTTCAAGTAACATTCCTCACAGTACACCCTCTCAGGCCTCTCAGGACCGTACGTGGTCTGCATCTCCTTCCCGCACTTATGGCACTTCCTCTGCCACAGTTTCCGCGGATTACGCTGTGCCATCCTTCTCTTATGCCGCTCATCGGGGTGGAAGTGAGGAATGGGGAGTTTCATTAACCTGTAGAACTCTAATTCCTGTTTGATGATTTTAAACGGCCTTTTTGTTTCTTCGCATTCAACAGCCCAGTTGAGGATGTCATCGGGAATATCATCGATAGAATCCGGCAGTTGCATCGCCGGAATGATTTTGGAAACCGTCGGCATCTCATCCGTCTGGTCCCGCCACTTCCACCCTCGCTTCAGAACTTCTTTCTTTGTGAGGAAGAAGTATTCCTGTGCCATGGTCTCATTGTAGGCGAAGGGGCTCGATTCTACCGGGAAGAACTCACCCCACTCTCCATCCGCTCGCATTTTCTCGATAATCTGAGGAATGAGCCGATCGTACTCCTCCTTGCTGTATTGCCTGTTCAAGATGCAGCATTGCTTGTGTCGCAGACCCACACAACCGAAACAGTCCTTGCACTCGAAGCACAGATCACAGTAGTGGCTGTCCGTGAGATGCTCGCTTGTAGTGCAGGCGATGGAATGGAAGGCGAAATCGTTGCTCATGCTTTCGTAAGCGAGTTCCCCTTTGCCACCGCCCTCAAAATCCCACGTATCCTTCTGGTCCATGAGTCGTGCAGAGTAGGCCATGTCTTGGCATCTGTAGGCAGAGAAACACTGGCGGACATTCTTACACTCGAAGAGGAAATCCCCGGAACTCTCGTCGTTGTTCGACCCGGTCAATGCCTGATGCACGGCGCGTTCCCGTATCATCTGACCGTATCGCTCCCGCAGTGTGCGCAAGCCTCTGTCGGAGTGCATTTGGGCGAGTGTGGTATCAATCTCTCCTTTGGTTGCAGGTTTGTTGAACAGGTAGTACTCCTTGTTGCGGAGATTCCAGCATCCAACGCTGCTGCGGACGTTTTTGCAGTCGAAGCAGAACATGCTGTCAGAGCAGTTGGAGCAACTGTGGCAGAAAGACGTTCGGTAATTACTCGCGCAGTCAACGCACTCATAGCAGAGCTCAGATTTTTCCAGGAAGAGGTTATCGAAGGATGATTTGCATTCTGTGAGTGTTTGGCCGTAGGAGCAGTCGTGGTTGAACCAGGAACCGAAGAGAAGGTAGCAGTTCTTGCAGTGAGGTGCGTAGTTCACGTAGTCGCTGTTTTCCGAATCTACGTTGAAGAGGGGAAAACGGGGCACGCGCTGCTGCAGCGCGGTGAATTGCATGAAAAAAGGGACGGACGGGTCGAATGACGCTCCGAAAGCGAGTGGATCCCACGCGTCGCTCCACCATTCCTGTTGTGTGTAGATGATATATTTCCGGTCAGGGTGGTACATGGAGATGGTTGCCTTCCCGGATAGGTTCGAGGTGCTGTGGTACAAGCTCCGATCATTCCGGAACGTCAGTCGTCGCTGCATCCGGCATTCCGGACATTGGGTTGGTGGCGGAATGGATTCTTTCTTTCCATTAAAGACCGGAGAAATCTTCTCGTAGAAGGCGAGATCCTCATCCGTGATCTCAAAGGAGGACGAACATTGAGTGCAGGTCTTCTGCATGAGGATTTGAAGTATACAGCTATGAACGATGGGCGGTAAGCGGTCAGCGGAAAGCGATAAGCAGCTTACCGCTAATACACTTCTTTCAGGTAACATTCCTCGCCCTTCGACTCCCCCTCGGCTTCGCTCGGGGTCTCTCAGGGTGAGTCCTGTCTTGAGAATAAATGCCTTAGTACACTTCACTGAGATAGCAGGTCTCACAGTACACAATTTCAGGACGATCAGGCGCGAAACTCGTGGCAATGGGCTTTTGGCATTTGGCACAGGTACGGTTCCAGAGGCGATACGGTTTCTTCTTTGCAAGGCGCAGCCTGTGGCGTTCATCCGGATGCAGCCTTGGGACGGGAAGTTCCATCCGCCTGTAGAAATCGAGCTCCGGCTTGGTGATGCGGAACGGTTTCTTCGTTGCACTGCAGATGATGGCCCAGTGCAGGATATCGTCGGGAATGTTTCCAATGGTGTCCGGCAGCTGCTCGCCCGGGATTGTTTTCTTGGCATCCGGCAGAATGGCATCTTCTGGCCGCCATCGGAACCTGAGTGCCAGCGCCTGTTCTCTTGTGAGGGGGAAGTACTCCTGTGCGATAGTTTCGTTGTAGGCGAAGTGCGAGAGATCCGGAGGAAGGAAGTGCCCCCACTCGCCGGCTGCCGTCATTTTCTCAGCAATGCGTCCGGCAAGCACTTCGTAGTCCTCCTTCGTGTACTGCCTGTTGAAGATGCAATATTTCTTATTTCTTAAGCCCACGCATCCAAAGCAGAAATCGCACTGGCGGCAGTTGATGGAGTAATACACGTCGTTCGTGTACCAGCACATGTACGTTCCCAGGCACCGGTGGCCGATGGTGCAGGTCACGTTGTTGCACCATTGCACGCCGTCCGGCGCTGAATATGTACTGTCGTACGAAGAAACTCCATTGGGAGTGAATGCCGTGCAGTGGCAATCTTCGCAATGATTGATATCAAAACACTCCTTGCACCCCTTGCTGTTGTAGATGGCGTCCCCCGTACAGTCTTCACTCGCATAGATATGGGAACCGATGTGTGGGAGATTTTTTTGCAGTTCATTCAGTTGCTGTTGCATCCGTCCGATCTTTTGGGAGGTCAAAGGATACAACGCCGCTTTCTGCGACAAAAATTCCTCTCTAGTCAGTTGTTTGTTGAGGATGCAGTATTCTCTCTGCCGGAGACCGAAGCACATAATGCAGTTTTTGCATCCGCTGCAATCTTCGATCATGAAACAATCACTGCAGTTGTGGCAGTTCAGGAAATAGTGGCATCCGTAGCACTGTTGCGATGCCACACCCTCGGAGCACCACTCGCAGGAATAGACAGACAGGCAGTCCGTCGTGTTCTTGGAGAAAATGACAAATTTACCATAGAGGCAGTCTTCGTTGTCGGCGGCTCCGAAAATGAGGTAGCAATTCTTCTGGTTCAACGCGTAATTCGTGTATTCGCTATTTTCCACATTCGTATTGTTCAGCCCCGGATGGGGCACGGCGAGATTCAGCGCGCGCAGCTGATCGAAGAACGGATGGGAGAAATTACATTCCTTCCCGTATGCCATTGGATCCCATGTATCGCTGAACCACTCTTCCTGAGAACAGGTTTTGTAGGGATTATCCGGCGCAAACATCGTCACCATCGGTTTCCTGCTTATGCCGGAATTCCTTTTGTAGAGTTTTCGTTCATTGCGGAAGAGCAGCCTTCTCTGCAGCCGGCAGGCAGGGCATTGCATAGGTGAAGGTATGGGGAACTGCTTCCCGTTGAACACCGGCGCAATTTCTTTGTAGAACGCAAGATCGTCATCCGTGATTTCAAACGATGCCGAACATTGGGAGCAGACCTTGTCCATAGGCATGTTGTATGTGGTATATGGTATGTCGTATGTGGGGAATGAGAAGGGGAGAGAAACCTAAAGATCTTCAAGAGGCTCATCTGACATACGATATACGACATTCCACATACGATTCAGTATACCTCTGCAAGGTAACAAGCCTCACAATACACAATCTCCGGTCTCTCGGGAGCGTACGTCGTCTGTATCTCCTTCCTGCACTTATGGCATTTCCGCTGCCACAGAACCCGGGGGTTTCGCAGGGTCATCCTCCTCCTATGCCGCTCATCCGGGTGGAAGTGGGGAATGGGGAGCTGCATAGTTCTGTAGAACTCCAGCTCCTGCTTGATGATTCTGAACGGCCGTTTCGTTGTTTCGCAGGTGATTGCCCAGTTGAGGATGTCATCGGGAATACTCTCAATGGAGTCAGGAAGTTTCGCTGCGGGGATTGTTTTCTTCACTTCCGGCATTTCGTCGACGGTGTCTCTCCAGTTCGAACCTCGTGATGCAGCCTCTTGCTTCGAGAGAGGGAAATACTCCTGGGCAACAGTTTCATTATATGCGAAGGGTGAAAGACAGAGAGGGAAGAATTCGCCCCATTCCTTCGTCGATTGCATATGCGCAATCACTTTCGGTACAAGTTTTTCATATTCTTCCTTGCTGTATTGCCTGTTGAGGAGACAGTACTGTCCTTTCTTCATGCCCACACATCCGAATAGATTGCGGCCGCTGTGGCAGGAGACGCAGTACAGGGAGTTCTTGAGACCGATGTGCGATGTGATGCACCAGATCACTTCGTAGCCGTACGCAACGCTTACAAGCTCATACGCAAACTGCGTGTGCGTGCACCCGCTGATATCCATGACGTCGCGGGAACCTCCTGGGCTGTTCTCTACGAACTTGGCATCCTGAAGGTCAAACGAATTAAAGCAATGGTCCGCCCGGCTGCAGGAAGTGAGGTAGTCACCGGACACATCTTCGCAATGGAGCAGGTTTGCGAAGAGCCGTGGCGTGCGGAGCTTCAGTTTTTGAAACTTTTCATACACTTCCTGTGTGGGTAGCTCCTTGATTTTCTTCTTGTATTCCTCAGGACTGTACTGCTCATTGAGGATGCAGTATTGCTTGCTGCGGAGGCCGCTGCACGCATACAGATCATGGCAGGAACGGCAGTCATAACAGAGGGAGCAATCGCGGCAGTCGTGGCAATTCTGTGAGTAGCGGACATTGTATGTACCGCTGCAGTCCACTGCTTCGTAGCAGAGCTCCGCCTTCTCCACGTTGTGGCAATCGCAGCAGGAAATGCTGTCCCAGATGTAGCTCGAGTAGTAACAATCTTCATTGCGGTTGCTTGCAGAGAGGAGGTAGCAGTTCTTGTCCTGTTCGCTGTAGGTGGCGTACTCGCTGTTCTCGTTTCTCGTGTTGAAGATGGCGAGCTGCGGCACGCGCTTCCAGAGCGCATCCAGCTGGTCGAAGAACGGGGTGTTAAAATCAAATTCCCGGCCGTACGCCAGCGGATCCCAGGCATCTGAGTACCACGAAGCATGGCCATAGACAGGGTAGGGGGCATCCGGTGCGAACAGCGCAATGATCGGTTTTCCGGTGAAATCACATTTGCGCCTGTAGAGACGGCGCTCATTGCGGAATCCGAGCCTGCGCTGCTGTCGGCAGTCCGGGCAGAGCGTGGGAGGAGGAATCAAGAATTTCTTCCCTCCAATGACCGGCGACACCTTCTCGTAGAACGCAAGATCGCCATCCGTGATTTCGAACGATGCCGAACATTGGCTACAAGTTTTCTGCATGAGGATTTGAAGTATACAACGACGAGCGGTTAGCGGTTAGCGGCTAGTCGCTACACGCTAACCGCTAGTACACCTCCGCAAGGTAACAAGCCTCACAGTACACAATCTCAGGACGATCGGGGGCATACGTTGTCTGTACCTCCTTCCCGCATTTCCCGCATTTCCTCTGCCACAGAACCCGGGGATTACGCAGGGCCATCCTCCTCTTATGCCGCTCATCAGGATGGAAGTGGGGGATAGGGAGCTTCATTTTTCTGTAGAACTCCAGTTCCTGTTTGATGATTCTGAATGGGCGTCTTGTTTCTTCGCAGGTGATTGCCCAGTTGAGAACGTCATCGGGGATGTTTTCGATGGATGCAGGCAGCTTCGCTGCGAGGATGGTCTTCTTCACTCCGGAGAGAGAATCTTCCGGTTTATGCCATCTCCATCCGTGCTGAAGCACTTCTACCTCGGAAAGGGGATAGTAAAGCTGTGCGTTCGTTTCGTTGTACGCGAAAGGACTGAGGGTAACGGGGAAGAACTCACCCCATTCTTTCGTTTCCTGCATGTGTGCAATGACCTTGGGAACGAAATTCTCATACCTCTCTTTGGTGTATTGCTTATTGAGGATGCAGTATTTTCCGGGTTTCATGGATACGCACCCCATCATGTCCGAGCCGGACTGGATGATGTCGCAGTAGAGAAGATTTTTTGCACTCCATGATCCGTGTGTAAAAGCAGTGTTATATGAGCCGTAACCAAGACTGAGGGAGTCGTAGCCGAGCTCTGCCTCAGTGGTATGACATACATCACCAAGGTCTTTTACCTGGAATCCTGTGTACACGTATGTACAGTCTTCTCCGTATGAGACATCGAAACAGGTTCGGAGATTGTGAGAATTCTTCAGATAATCTCCGGTGACATTCTCACAGTTCACGATATCTGCAGCACGGTGCAGGCATGTTCGTTTGAGTGAAGCGAATTCTTCCTGGTATTCTCGGAATTTTCCCTTGGCAATCTCTTCGGTAATCCGCTTTTTCTCTGCTGCGAACGCCTCTGATTGCATCTGCTGGTTGCGGATGCAGTATTTCTGGTTGCGCATATTTGTGCAGAGAATGCAGTGAGCGCATCCCCGGCAATCAAAGAGGAACAGGCTTTCCGAGCAGGCACTCACATTTTGTGAATACAGCACAGAGTGGCACTTCTCTGCATCGACTACTTCGTAGCAATATCGGGACTCATAGCAGTCGAACGCATCCACACATCCTGTAGATTTGATTACCTGGGTGCCGTAATGGCAGTCTTCGTTGTACTCTGCGGCAAAGAGGAGGTAGCAGTTCTTGTTGTATCCGGAGAGGTTGATGTACTCGGAATTCTCGTTACTGACGATGTTGAGAGACAGGCGCGGTACCTCTTCTTGCAATTCCCGCATCTGTTCAAAGAGAGGGCGGCCAAAATCCATCTCTTGCCCGAAATCCCGTGAATCCCAGGTGTCACTCCACCAACAGTCGGGGCAGAAGACAGTGAAGGGACTTGCCTTGGGATAGATGGAAATGATGGATTTGTTGCACTGGTCGCAGGTGCGACGGTAGAGGTTCCGTTCATTTCTCCACACGAGCCGTCTCTGCTGTCGGCAGTCTGGACAGAGCGTCGGCGGGGGAATCGGATACTTCTTCCCTCCAATGACTGGCGACACCTTCTCGTAGAACGCGAGATCGCCATCCGTGATTTCGAATGATGCCGCACATTGGGAGCAGACCTTGTCCATAGGCATGTTGTATGTGGTATATGGTATGTCGTATGTGGGGAATGAGAAGGGGAGAGAAACCTAAAGATCTTCAAGAGGCTCATCTGACATACGATATACGACATTCCACATACGATTCAGTATACCTCTGCAAGGTAACAAGTCTCACAATAGACAACTTCAGGCCGCGAAGGCTGGTACGTCGTCTGCATCTCCTTCCCGCACTTATGGCACTTCCTCTGCCACAGTTTCCGCGGATTCCTGAGAGCCATCATTCTTCTGTGCCGCTCGTCGGGATGGAAGCGGGGGATGGGGAGCCGCATGGTTCTGTAGAGGTCGAGCTCCTGCTTGATGATCCTGAACGGTCTTTTGGTTGCTTCGCATTCGATTGCCCAGTTGAGAATGTCATCCGGAATGTCATCGATAGAGCTCGGGAGCTTCTCAGCAGGAATCACCTTGGAGACTTTTGGCATTTCGTCCTTCTCTCCGCGCCATGGCCAGCCGCGCGCTTTCGCCTCCGCTTCCGTGAGCGGAAACTCATCCTGTGCCACAGTCTGGTTATAGGCATTGGGGCTGATGCTGATGGGAAAAAACTCCCCCCATTCGCCGTGCGTTTGCATGTGTTCGATAATCCGGGGAACGAGTTCTTCGTACGCTTCCTTGGTGTATTGCTTGTTCAGGATGCAGTACTGACCGTGGCCGTGGAATCCATCGCACCCGAAGCTGTCGGGCTGGTAGAAGCAGGAACTTAAGTACAGGGAGCGCGGGGAGGCGATGGTGCAGTAACAGAAGGCGGTGAGGTAGCTCTTCTCCCCGCCGGAGCATATTTCGTAACAGAGCTCAATATCTTTGTCGTGCATGGAGAGATCCATGGAATCTTTCACTCCCTCACACTCAAGGAGATACATCGAATCTTCGCAATTGAAACAATCGGAGCAGTGCAGGGCATTTTTGCAGTTGTACAGATAGTCTCCCGTGGAGTGCTCGCAATTGAGCTGAATCTGCGCTCGTTTGGGGACAGTGCGACTGAAGTCTTGGTATGTGCGCAGGAGTTCCTCCGGTGATTTGCGGGCGGCGTCCGCAAGCACCTCCCCGTAGGCTTCCTTCGCGAGCGGCTGATTCTTGTAATGGTACTGCTTCTGTACCATCCCGCTGCACATGAAACAATTCGTGAGCCCCGTACAATCATTCATATAGCTTGAAGAGTGGCAATTCCGGCAGTTGATGAGGTGGTGCGAGGAGGAGCAGTTGTCGCAATTGGTGCTGTCTGCGATGGTCTCGCACCGGTTGAGCTCGTTACTGTTTACGCAGTCGCGGCAGTACTGGCTTTTGCGCACGTAGATGCAGTCTTCAATGAAGTAACTGCCTGGGCACAAATAGGAATTTCTGCTGAAGGCGAGGAGATGGTTAAACTCGCAGTTCTCATTGTTCATCTGCAGTGCGCCGGCTTTCGGGACATTGCGGAGGAGTTCCTGAAACTGCTCAAAGAACGGACGGGAAAAATCGAAATCCCGGCCATAGTCCTTCGGATCCCAATGGTCCGACCACCAGCATGCCGTACAGTAGACGGGGAACGTATTCCCTGCAGGGAAGGAGGAAATGCACGGTTTCCCACACAGATCGCAGCGATGCCGGGAGAGATGCCGCTCGTTGCGTACAGAAAGTCTCCGTTGCAACCGGCAGTCCGGGCAGAGCGTCGGCGGGGGAATCGGATACTTCTTCCCTCCAATGACCGGCGATACCTTCTCGTAGAACGCGAGATCGCCGTCCGTGATTTCAAATGATTCCGGGCATTGGGCACACGCTTGCCGGCCGGAATCTTGATGAAGGCTGGTCTTCTGCATGAGGCTTTGGAGTATACAACGATGAGCCCTTCGACACAGCTCAGGACAGGCGGTGAGCGGTTAGCGATTAGCAGCTAAACGCTACACGCTAACCGCTTCCTGCTTACCGTCTCAGTGCGCTTCCTTGTGCGTCTCCATTTTCGTGCATACAGTAGGGAATACATGCATTTCTTTCTCTCTCCGCGTCGGGCAGGCAGGAAGGAACTTCCCGGAAAACTTGCTGTTCTCACCCCGTACTTCAACCCCGCCGGGTACCAAAAACTGAAAGAAAACTACCTGCGGTTTGCCGAAAGCATGCGTTCTCAGGGTGCAGATTTGTGGACGGTGGAAGTGGCATTTGGAGAGCAGCAGTTTTTTCTTCCTTCGTCCGAAAAAACGCTTCAGATACGTACGCCTGATATTCTCTGGCAGAAGGAGCGTGCATTGAATGTTCTGGCTGCATCTCTCCCGGTACATGCGTATGACAAAGTTGCATGGGTGGATGCAGATGTGCTGTTTGAGAACAGTCACTGGATGGCAGATCTGGCCCGCATTCTTGAAGACGTACCGGTGGCCCAGTGTTTCTCGAGTGTTTCAATATTCAATCGGAGCAACACGTTTGCTGCGCTCCAGCGGCTATCGCTCGCGCAAGCAGCCGGTGCACACCATGCTTCCATGGAAGATCTTCGTGTGTTCCAACCCGGATTTGTCTGGGCCGCGAGAAGATCTCTGCTCTCCAGGTGTTCTCTCTACGATTATCTGGTGGTGGGAGGAAATGACGTTCTGATGGCGACTGCATTTCTCGGGTGGAATAACCATCCGGATCCCCGGTTGATGCTCAGTACACAGATGTACAGGCACTATGCGCATTGGAGGAAGAAGGCACAAAAGATGGCCAAAGGCGCCGTAGGATGCGTGGAAGGAAGAATTTTTCATCTGTGGCATGGCCACTCCGCAAACAGGCAGTACTTGGAACGCTATGGCTACCTGAAAGAACACGATTTCGACTGCACCAAGGATATTGCCATCGGTAAGGACGGGCTTTGGCACTGGGCTACAGACAAGCCAAATCTCCATGCGCGTGTGCGTCAATTCTTTCTGGATAGGAAAGATGACGGTTGATTGATGCCTTTGAAGTGGGGAGTTCACCACTTTGAGCGGTTAGCGATTAGCAGCTATACGCTACACGCTAACCGCTAGTCGCTAATACACTTCAGCGAGGTAGCACTGCTCGCAGTACACAATCTCCGGTCTCTCGGGAGCGTACGTCGTCTGTATCTCCTTCCCGCATTTCGCACACTTCCTCTGCCACAGTTTCCGCGGGTTTCTCAGAGCCATTCTTCTCCTGTGCCGCTCGTCAGGGTGGAAGTGGGGGATAGGGAGCCGCATAGTCCTGTAGAGATCGAGTTCCTGCTTGATGATCCGGAATGGTCTCCCCGTGGCTTCGCATTCAATTGCCCAATTGAGAATGTCATCAGGAATATCATCGATGGAGTCCGGGAGCTTTTCTGCGGGGATGATTTTCTTCACTTTTGGGACTTCATCGCGCACCTCCCGCCACTGCCAGTTCCTCCTCAGTACCTCTTTCTCTCCGAGAGGGAAGAATTCCTCTGCGGTGGAATCGTTGTAGGCAAAAAAGGAGAGATGTGAGGGGAAAAACTCCCCCCATTCGCCAGTGGCCTGCATTTTCTCGATGATCTTTGCAGCCAGCACCGTGTATTCCTCTTTGATGTACTGCTTATTGAAGATGCAGTATTTCTTGTGGCGCAGAGCAACACATCCAAGGAGGTCAGAACTGTTGTGGCAGCTGTCGACGTACGTCACATCATTCACATCGTAGGAAACGTGCGCGAAGAGCGTATGAACGCCGCGATTGCATGCGTGTGATTCGTACTGAAGTTCGCAGTTGAATGCCGGTTCGTACGCGTCGTAACAATCTTTCATCCCTTCGCAGTCGTAGCAGTACCGGCAATCCTGCGAGTTCATGATGTCGTAGGAGTCATGCACGTTCTTGCACTGCATCATCAGGTTCCCGGAACAGTCCTCGCACTGCGTTAGGCGCTGGTCTCTGTGGATGGCCTTCTCCTCCACAAGGCGCTGGAAGTCAGTCCATGCCTTCTGCATTTTCCCGTAGGACCCAAGGATGTCCTGCGCATGTTTTGCATAGGCATCCGGCGATACCGGCTCATTTCGTATGCAGTATTCACGGTGGCGCAGATTCCAGCATTGGAAACAGTGGTGGCATCCGTCGCAGTCAAAGAGGAAATGAGAATCGCGGCAGTTGTTGGAGTGCTTCACGAAGCTGCAGTTGCTGTTCCAGTCCGAGTACGAGCATTCGTAGCACTGAGTGGATTCCACCATCTGGTACGAGTCACAGATGGAATGGCTGTCTATAATCCATTTCGAATAGAACACTTTTTCTGAACCTGCCACACAGACATCCATGTAACAGTCCTTGAGGCCGTCGCTGTGGTTGCAGAAGTCGCTGTTCACAGCGTTCTTCCTGTAGAGAGCGTTGCGGGGAACTGCATGCTGCAATGCGTTGAATTGCTCAAAAAATGGCTTTGAGAAGTCAAAATCGCGGCCGAAACTCAGAGCATCCCATCCCTCTCCCCACCAGCACTCATTGCAGTACACGGGGAACGGTGTGGGAAGGTGGTAGATGGATACTGTCTCTTTTCCGCAGAGATCACAGGTTCTCTTGCAGAGACTCCGCTCGTTTCTCCAGGAGAGCCTGCGTTGCTGCCGACAGTCCGGGCAGAGCGTCGGAGGGGGAATGAGGTACTTCTTCCCTCCGAATGTCGGCGAGACCTTCTCGTAGAACGCAAGATCCTCATTTGTGATTTCAAACGATGCCGAACATTGGGCGCAAACCTTATCCATAGTCGTATATGGTATGTGGTATGTCGTATGTGGGGAATGAAAAGGAGAGAAAATCAAAAGATCTTCAAGAAGCTCGTCCGACATACTACATACGATATTCCATATACGATCAATACACTTCCGCAAGGTAACAAGCCTCACAGTACACAATCTCCGGTCTCTCGGGAGCGTACGTCGTCTGTATCTCCTTCCCGCACTTTGCACACTTCCTCTGCCACAGTTTCCGCGGATTCCTGAGAGCCATCCTCCTCCTGTGCCGTTCGTCGGGGTGGAGGTGGGGAATGGGAAGCCGCATGGCTCTGTAGAGGTCGAGCTCCTGCTTGATAATCCGGAACGGTCTTCCTGTGGCTTCGCATTCAATTGCCCAGTTCAGGATGTCATCGGGGATGTCGTCGATCGCATTCGGCAATTGGTGCGCTGGGATGATGCGGTCCACTTTCGGAGGCTCATCTGTCCGGTTCTTCCACTTCAATCCGCGGCG
Organism: Candidatus Peribacteria bacterium RIFOXYB1_FULL_54_35; assembly: GCA_001787755.1. Classification (GTDB taxonomy): domain Bacteria; phylum Patescibacteriota; class Gracilibacteria; order Peribacterales; family Peribacteraceae; genus GWB1-54-5. The sequence goes on along the minus strand of MFYJ01000013.1, from coordinate 86,620 downwards.
TAGAACTTCCTCCTCCGTGAGCGGGAAGTACTCCATCGCCGTTGTCTCGTTGTAAGCGAAGGGGCTCTGTTCTGCCGGGAAGAATTCTCCCCACTCGCCGTCCTGCCGCATCTGTTCGATGATCTTCGGAACAAGCGTTTCGAACTCCTCCTTCGTGTACTGGTGGTTGAAGATGCAGTACTGTGCGTTGCGCAGCCCTACAGAACCGAAGCAACTCCTGCAGCTGTGACAGGAATCGAGGTAGAGACCGTCGCTGCAGTAGTAGGAAGTGTGGGAGAAGCAGATGCGTCGGCTCAAGTCGCAGGACTGAGCATCGTACTGGAGCTCGCAGTCCACTGCAGCCTCGTTGATGTCGTAACAGTCCCGGATGCCTGCGCAGCCGTAGCAAAACCGCGCATCCTGCCCGTCCTCCACATCGTAGGAATCGTGGACATTCTTGCAGCGAATGAGAAAATCCCCCGACACATTCTCACACTGTCTCGAGAACATGGAAACACGAACAGCGCGTGCTGCAATCAAGGAACGGTACCGTGCCACGGAATCCTGGAACACGTGGTACGATCCCAGGTCGATCGCATTCCTCCTCTGTCGGTACTCCTTCTCCGTGTATTGCACGTTCTCGATGCAGAACCGCTTGTGCCGGAGGTTCCAGCAGCAGAAGCAGTCGCTGCAACCTGTGCAATCGTAGAGGAACGCGCTGTCCCGGCATTCCTCGGATCTCTCTGCGACGATGCAGTTGTAGCAGGCGTTGCTGTAGAACGATTCGTACTGGAGCTCGCAGCCGATGAGCTGGTAGCAGTCACAGAAGTTTTTCGACTTGATGATCCACTTGGAGTAGTAGCCGTCTTCAGAATTGTATCCGACACAGACGCAGAGGTAGCAGTTGCGGATATCGAGCGAGTGATTGCAGTAGTCGCAATTGACAGTATTCTTGAGATAAAGGGCGTTTCTGGGCACGACGGCTCGGAGTTCCTGCATCTGTGCGAGGAACGATCGAGATGGATCGTACGGGCAGCCGAATACCTGCGCGTTCCACCGATCGCTCCACCAACACTCATTGCAGTAGACGGGGAAGAGAGCTGAGGTCTCGTGGATCGAGATGATGCTCTTCCCGCAGAGGTCGCAAGTGCGTTGGTAGAGCGTCCGCTCATTTCGCCAGGTGATGTGACGCTGGCGGCGGCACTCCGGGCAGAGCGTAGGGGGAGGAATCTTCAAAATTTTCCCTCCAATCTTCGGCGAGAGCTTCTCGAGGAACGCGAGATCTTCAGCGGTGATTTCGAAGGACGCCGAGCATTGGGCACACGCTTGCCGGCCGGAATCTTGATGAAGGCTGGTCTTCTGCATGAGGCTTTGAAGTATACAACGATGAGCGTTTAGCGGTTAGCGATTAGCAGCCATACGCTACACGCTAACCGCTAGTCGCTAATACACCTCTTTCAGATAGCACTCGTCGCAGTAGATCTGCATTTCCGTTCCCTCGGGGAATGTAGTGATGATGCTCTTGTTGCACTTCCTGCAAGTATCTTCCCGCAGTTTCAGCGGATTCTTGGTCCCGAGCCTGCGCATGTGGCGGCAGTCGGGGCAGAGGCGGGGAGCAGAAACGGTGTGTTCACGGTAGAATTTGAGCTCCTGTGGAACGATCTTGTAATTCCTTCCGCAGGATGAACAGGCAAGCATCGTGTTTGTCACCTCATCGCCAATATCGGCAATGTTTTCGGGGAGGGGATGGGTCTGCTTCCGATAGTCCTTCGGGTCCTGTTCTTTCCAGCGGTATCCCTTTTCTTTTGCCTCTTTGCTGGTGAAGGGGAAGTACTCGTGTGCCACTGTCTCGTTATAGGCAAACGGGCAGAGGGAAGGCGGGAAGAAATCTCCCCACTCTCCGGTACTTTCCATGTGTTCCACAATTTTCGGGAGCAGTTGCCTGTATTCCGCTTCTGAGTACTGCCTGTTGAGAATGCAGTACTTTCCCCGCCTGAGTCCGATGGAACCGAAAACATACTCCGATGAATTGAGGAAGAAAGAGTACAGCACATCGTGGCACTCGGAAGTACGGAGGCAGAACTGCACCCCGTAGGATGCCGCCCCTGCAGTGGTGTAATAGATGAGTTCGCTGTTTCTCCCTCCGCTGTATGCATCCATGGAATCTTTGTACAGCTTCACGTCCCAGAGGTACCGGCTGTCCTGTGAGAACTGCGTTCCGAAGCAGAGGTGGCAGTTCTTGCAGTCAAAGAGGTTATCGCCTGTTGAATCTTCGGCATTCACATGGATGAGAGCCCTCCGTATGGTTTTCTTCTTGATGTCCGCGAACATCCGATAGGCCTTCTGCACGTGATTCTCTGAGCCGAAATCAAACTCCGCAAGCCTCTTCTTGTACTCGTTTTTTGTGAGTTGCTCATTGAGGAAGCAGTACTGCTTATTGCGGAGGTTCGTGCACATGAAGCACGACATGCAGCTTCTGCAGTCGAGCAGGAACGAACAGTCCGTACATTCGCTGCAGAAGAAGAGGTACCGGCAGTTATAGCACTTCACGCACTCCACGCACTCATGCATGATTTCCGATTTTGTAATCTGCGTGCAGTCCACGGAATTTGAAGACTTATTCCCGCGGTAGGTGTAGAGCAGATCCTGCGATTCGTGTGTACGTGAGCAGAGGTAGCAGTTCCTGCAGTCACGCATGTCGTTGTTGAAGTCGCAGTTCTCCGAGCGCTCTATGCGCAGGGAGGGCAGGGGAATGGAAAGTTCCAGATCCTTGAATTGTTCGAAGAATGGCCGGTTGAAGTCATATTTCCTGCCAAAAGGAAAAGGATCGAACTTCTCGCTGTACCAGTAATCTTTGTCGCAGACTTTGTAGGGAGAGTCCGGCGGGAAGATGGAGACGATGTCCTTTCCTGTAATGTCGCACTTCCTGCGGTAGAGTGTTCGCTCATTCCGGAACGACATGCGGCGCTGCTGACGGCAGTCCGGACAGTCTCTCGGCGGTGGAAGATCGAATTTTTTTCCGTCGAGCGTGAGCGAGAGTCTTGCAAGCAGGGCAAGATCTTCATTGGTTATGTCGAAGGGAGCCGAGCACTGTTCACATGTTTTCTGCATGATGTGAGAAGTCAGAAGTCAGTAGGGAGTTATTCTAAACTGCCTTCTGTCTTCTGCCTACTGACTTCTGGTCAGTACACTTCAGAGAGGTAGCACTTTTCGCAATACACAATCTCCGGGCGATCAGGTGCATAGGAAGTCTGTATCTTCTTCCCGCATTTCGCGCATGTGCGGTTCCAGAGCCTGTGTGCACTGAGCATATTGCTCCTGCGCTGCATGCGCACATCGGGGTGCTTGCGCGGGAGGGGGAGACGCGTGTCCCGGTAGAATTCCAGTTCCTGCCGGATGATTTTGTACTGTTTGCCGCTCGTCTCGCATGTGAGCACCTCGTGGCAGATAGCATCCTCTACGTCAGCAATACAATCAGGAAGCGGCTCTCTGCGGGTATTGCCCTTGAGCTTCTGCTCCAGGGGTTCTTCCCACTGGAATCCCCGTGCTTCCGCTTCTCTTTTGCTCAGCGGGAAGTATACCTGTCCGAGGGAGTCACTGTATGGGAAAGGGGCAAGGGAAGGTGGGAAGAACGTTCCCCATTCTCCTGCTTTCTTCATGTGTGCGATGATTCTGTCTCGCAGCTTCTTGTATTCCTCTTCCGTGTATTGTTTGTTGAGAATGCAGTAGTTTCCTGACTTCATCCCCGCACATCCGAAGAAGTTTTTACTGTGGTAGCAGTCGATGCAGTAGGTCATTTCTGAGCACTTTCTGCACTGCGAGCACATGCGCATGAAGTAGTTGCCTCCGCCGAGTCCTGTGCAGTTGTAGAGGAGCTCTCCAATTCCTCCGCGGGTGATATCCATGGCGCTCACACACCGCTCGCTCGGCGTGAGCATCCAGCAGTAGCGGGCATTCTGGCAGTTGAAGCAATTAAAGCACTGGTAGCAATCCGCAGAATTCACGAGCCCGTCTCCCACACAGTTCTCACAGTTCGTATTGGTCAGGTCCTGCCAGATGGTTGCGCTGTAGACCTCTCCGAATTTTTTCAGATTCTCTTCGAGGGTGGAGTGGCAGCCATCCTGCAGTTCTGCCTTCCGTGCTTTGAACTCCTCTTTTGAAACGGGCTTGTTCTCTACGTAGTACGACTTGTTGCGGAGGTTATGGCAGAAGAGGCAGTTGCTGCAGCCGCGGAGATCGGTGCTGAAGTAGCTGTCATGCGTCTGGGTGCAGCGCAGGAGGTAGGCACTCTGGTGGCAGTTGATGCAGAGGATGCATTCGTACAGTTTCCCCGATCTCTGGCATCGGAGGCAGTCACAGAGGTTCTCGTTGTAGCCGGTCACCATCTCGCTAAAGTAGCAGTTCTGCGAACGGTGGACTGTTCGGCAGTAGTAGCAGTCCTTTGCCGATCCTGCGCTTGCGCAGTACTCGCAGTTCTCACATCCTTCGTTAAACGTTGCCATCTTCGGAACGGCGGAGAAGAGTTCGGCAAATTGTTCGAAGAATGGGCGGGAGAAGTCGAACTCTCTCCCATATCTCAGAGGATCCCACGCGTCGCTCCACCATTCATCAATGGAGTAGACGGCGTAGGGCTTGTTCGGTCGGTAGAGGGTGAGGATGGGCTCTCCGGAGAGGGCGGATTTCCTCTCAAAGAGCACAAGGGAAATCTGGAACGCCGCTCGTCGCTGATGCCGGCAGTCCGGGCACATCGTGGGTTCAGGAACATCAAACTGCCGGAAGAGTTCACGGTCCTCCGGGAATAGTTCGAATGCGTTCTGACACCAGGAGTTGGAGCAGGGTTGCTGCATGAGGATGTGGAGTATACAGCGGATAGCGGTTAATGGCTTTCCGTTGCACGCTAAACGCTGTTGCTAGTACACCTCTTTGAGATAGCATTCTTCGCAGTACACAATCTCCGGTCTCTCCGGTGCGTACGACGTTCGAACAGCCTTCTCGCATTTTGCGCACGTCCTGTCCCAGAGCACAGAGGGATTTTTAAGGGAGAGTCTTATTCTATAGCGCTCGTCGGGATGGATATGCGGGACAGGTATGCGATGTGTTCGGTAAAATTTCAACTCCTGGTTAATCAGTTTGAATGGCTTGTTGGTTTTTTCACATCGTATAGCCCAATTGAGAATGTCATCCGGTATATCTTCAATAGAATCAGGGAGGTCACTTGCAGGTATCACTTTCTCAACATCCAACTTGATATCCTCTTCGTCTCTCCAGTTAAATCCTTGCCCCATTGCTTCTTTCTTTGACATCGGGAAAATTTCTGAAGCAGTAGATTCATTGTATCCAAAACATGAAAAGCTCCTTGGAAAATACTGTCCCCATTCTCCGGTACTCTTCATATGTTCGATTATTTTTACTCTCAAATCCTTATACTCTTTTTCAGAATACTGAGTATTAAGTATGCAGTATTTCTTCTTCTTTACGTTCGAACATCCAAACATGTACTCGGAGTGGAAGATGTGTTCACTGTATTCAATGAACTTTGATTCGAACACTGTAAATGAATGGGTTGAGCCATAGGCAATTGCAGCCTGCATGTTGTAGCAGAGCTCGGAAGTATCTCCAATGAATCCAGAATTGAATGAATCTTTTGTCTTACTCAAGAAGATCATATTCATGCAGTCCTCGCAGTCGCTCGCATCGAAACAGTTCACGCAGTTTTTACTTCCTTTTATGTAGTCACCAGCACAATCTTCACAGGAGACGTTGTGTGTCGCCTTCACAGCGCGTTTTGAAAGCAGCTTAAGAAACTCCTCCCAGTTCTTTTGCTGCATACTGTATGTGCCGTTCATAAGGTCGGACTTTCGCTGAGCAAATTCTTCCTTAGTCAACTGCTCGTTGAGAATGCAGAAAGACTTATTTCGCTGATTTGTGCAAAGAATGCAGTCACTGCAGCCCATACAGTCAGAGACGAATGAACAATCACTACAGTTTTTTGAGTCAAATGTGAATCGGCAACCGTAACAGTCAAAAGAATTCAGAATGAAGAAACATGCTTCATTGTCATTTGATGTATCGCAATCAACAACATCACGATTGTGCATGTTAAAGTTTCCGTAGAGGCAATCTTCATTGAAGTCGCCACCAATAGTGAGGTAGCAGTTTCGGTTTCCCTCGCACATATTGCAGTACTCGCTGTTATCGGGATTGATATTGGTAAGTGTTGAATGGGGTGACTGGAGACTGAGTTCTTTAAATTGCTCGAAGAACGGTCGGTTAAAATCGTACTCTTTACCATAGGTGAGTGGATCCCACTGGTCGCTCCACCAGATGTCTTGCTTGTATATCGTATATGGAGAATCAGGTGCGTACATTGAAACGATAGTTTCACCTGAGAAATCACATTTCCTTCTGTAGAGAGTCCTTCCATTTCGAAAGCAGACACGTTGCTTTTGCGTGCATGCAAAGCAAAGAGGGGGCGGATCATATCCGAATTTTGCATAATTTTTCGTTTCTCCTTCTGAGAGAGAGTACTTTGTACCGCACACTTTGCAGGTCATTTGCATGTGTGCTTAGTATACCTCAGAGAGATAGCATTCTTCGCAGTACACAATCTCCGGTCTCTGCGGGCCATAGGTTGTTTGGATCTCCTTCCCGCATTTATCGCATGTGCGATCATAGAACACGCGTGAAGGTCTGAGCTCCATGCGGCGCCTGTGACGTTCATCCGGGTGAAAATGAGGCACAGGAATTTGCATCTGCCTGTAAAAATCCAGTTCCTGTTTGATGATGCGGAAAGGGCGGTCTGTTTCCTCGCATGTTACAGCCCAGTGGAGAATATCGTCGGGAATATCCTCTATAGACTGGGGCAGCTTTTTCACTGGGATTACCTTCTCCACCTTCGGTTTCTCATCCACTGGATCCCTCCATCTGTAGCCCTGCGCGAGTGCCTCCTTTTTTGTGAGAGGGAAGTATTCGGCAGCGAGTGTTTCGTTGTACCCGAACGGGCAGAACTGCTTGGGAAAATACTCGCCCCATTCGCCGTGCTTCTCCATATGTTTGATCAGCTTTTTCCGGGTGTTTTCATACTCCTTCTTGGAGTATTGCTTGTTCAGGATGCAGTGCTGCTTCTTGCGCATTCCTGCGCATCCAAAGCAGTTCTTGCATCCCGTGCAGTGGCCGCAGTACTCAAGGTCGGAATTATTGGTAGCGCATGTCGTGCAGAATTTCAGATTGTAGGCATTGTCCCCGCAGGCTCCGCATTGGTACATGCGCTCGGATTTATCTCCCCACGAAGTGTAGTCCAGTGCGGATTTTGCATTGAAAACGCGTGCGCAGTACTTGCAGTCTTCCAGGTCTGTGCAGTCTACGCAGTCATGTGCATTCTTCGAATTAAATAGGTGATCCCCGCTGCAGTTCTGCACCTGCTCCATCTGGACGAAGCGGTGTGGTTGTGTGAGGAAGAACTCTTTGGCTTTTCCCCGCAGAGATTCCACACCTCCCGTTGTATGAAGTGCCATTTCCTTCTTTCTCTTCGCGTACTCTTCTTTACTGAGTTGCTCATTGAAAAGCATGTACTGCTTCTGGCGCAGATTCATGCATCCGATGCAGTCGTGGCACCCGATGCAGTTTCGCATCGCGAAGCAATCGGAACAATTGAGGCAGTCTATGCAGTAACGGCAGCTGTGGCACTTGGTGCAGTCTATGCACTCGTAGCAGAGTTCTGACTCGTAGATGTTGCTGCAGTCCACAACACTTATGTTGTGGAAGACTCTGTTACCGTACAGGCACTTCTCGTTATAGTCCGTTTCGGCAACCAGGTAACAATCCTTCAGGTATCCGGCGCAGTTCACATATTCGCTGTTCTCCAGTGTGCCGGGGCAGATGAATTGCCCCTGGTGGGGAACGCAGTGGAAGAGCTCGAGGAGCTGATCGAAAAAGGGACGGTTCCAGTCGATGTCTCTCCCGTACTTCAGGTCGTCCCAGTCGTCCGAGAACCACACGTCAGGATGGTACACGGGGAAGGGGACATCGCTATAGGGAGAGATGAATTCCTTCCCGGTCAGATCACATTTCCGTCTGTAGAGATTCCTCGCGTTGCGCTCATTGAGTCTGCGGACGAAGCGGCAGTGCGGACACTGTTTTGGGGGAGGGACTCCCATATCTGCGTGAAACACCTGTTCATCCTCCGGAATTTCATACCGGGCTGAGCAATCGGTGCAGGTGTGGGGCATGGGTGTCAGTATACTTCATTGAGATAGCACTCCTCGCAATACTCCATTTGTCCCCACCTGTGCTTGTCTTTCATATCAGGTTGACGTTTGGAAAGGGCACGGGGTATAAAGTCACTGATAAAGCAAGCACATATGCGACGAACGGAGAAATCTTTTGCCTTCTGGTTTCTCGTGGTGGTCTCACTCCTCTTCTTTTTTCTTCGTCTGCCCTCGCTGGCTGAACCCTACTGGTACGGTGATGAGGGGATTTACCAAACAATCGCTTTAGCGCTGAACAGAGGATACACGCTCTACAGTCAGATCTGGGACAACAAACCGCCACTTCTCTACTACACCTATGCTCTCTTTGGCGGGGATCAGTTTTTTCTCAGGCTTCTCTCACTCACCTTCGGACTCGCCAGCATTGTTCTGTTTTTCCGGCTTGCTGTGCAATTGTTTCAAGAGAGGAAGGCGGTGATTGCCTCCACGCTTGGGTTTACCCTTCTTTTTGGCTTGCCAACTTTTGAGGGCAATATCGCAAACGCAGAGAATTTTATGCTGCCGTTCAGTATCGCTGCAGGTTATCTTGTCTATCTTGCAACAGAGAGAGCACAAAAGCAGAGGTATCTGCTGCTGGCAGGCATGCTCCTGGGTATCGCCTTTTTGTATAAGATCGTTGGTATCTTTGATTTTGCTGCTTTTTTGGTTTTCTTCCTGATTGTATCTCTCCCCGGGCAAGTATCATTCAGACCACTCGTTCGTGCCATGACCGATTCATGGCGACAGTTCGCAGCGCTCACCGCTGGCTTTGTTCTGCCATTTATTCTCAGTATCATCTACTTTCTATCGAAGGGAGTACTCGGCGACTACATCCAGGCAACGTTCCTGAGTACTGTCTGGTATGTTGGATGCAACAATTTTTTTCTTTTCCCTCAGGGGATGCTGATCAGCAAATTGCTGTTGCTCTCGGTTATTGTGATAGGGCTGGCAGTCAATAGAGATACAGTATCAAAGCCCGTCCTCTTTATTTGCGTATGGTTTGTTTTTTCATTGTTCAATAGCTTCTTCTCACACCGATCCTATACGCATTACCTGATCGTTCTCATCCCCAGCTTTGCGCTTGTATTCGGCATGCTGTTTTGCTCCAAAACGCAGTATAAGTATTTTCTCACCGGAGGGCTGGTTGTGATGAGCTACCTCCTCTTCACCTTTTTCACTCACTGGAGTCTGACAAAAACAGTTGGTTACTATGCAAACTCCGTTGACTTTTTAACCGGTCAAAAAACGCTTGCTGCCTATGAAGAATTTTTTGATCCCCGAACGCCAAGGGACAGCAGGATCGTCAGATTTATCCTTGGTCGTGCGAAAGATGAGCCAAGTATGTTTATGTGGGGAAATGCTGCCCGGCTGTACTACCAAACCGGCACCCTTCCGCCAAGTCGCTTTACTGTTTTCTACCACATTCAAAGGAAAGGAGGATATGAGCTGGAACTCACTGACGCTCTGCAGAAAAATCCACCGCAGTTCATTGTTCTCATGCCGGATGTTCCTCCTTTTCCCTATCCGCTCGATGATTACATCCACGTCTCAACCATTGGTGGCGTAGATATTTATGAGCGTGTCCATTGAGCAGTAATCCTCAGAAAAATACCGACTTCTCATCTAATACACTTCCTTCAGGTAGCACTCCTCACAATACACTGTCTCCGGTCTCTCGGGTGCATAGCTTGTCTGAATCTCCTTCCCGCACTTCCCGCACCTCCTCTGCCATAGTTTCCGCGGATTTCGCAGGGCGAAACGCTCTTTTTGTCGTTGCATGAAGCACTTTCGGGGGAGTGGCAGATTCATCTGCTGGTAGAACTTCAGTTCCTGAGGAATGATTTTGTAGAGTCTGCCGGATCCTTCGCAGCGCAGGATCTGGTTGCAGATAGCATCCGGAACGGCGCGGATGTCGTCCGGGATCGCAACCTGGGTTCCCAGATAATTCTGCTGCAACTCGTCCGGTTGCTCCTCCTTCCAGCGCCATCCTTTTTCATGGATTTGTTCCTTCTCAAGCGGAAAATATACCTGCGCAATTGTTTCATTATAGCCGAATGGAGAGAGTTCGCGCGGGAAAAACTGCCCCCATTCGCCGGCCTGCCCCGTACCGACGCCCCCAGGCGTCTGGTATGGAGTCTTCTTCATGTGCTCAATGATCTTGGGTACGAGCGTTTCATACTCCTCTTTCGTGTACTGCTTATTGAGGATGCAGTAGCGCTTCTTCTTCAGGCTGATGCACCCGAAGCAGTCCTGACACCCATGGCATGTATCGCAGTAGAAGAGATTGGCGTTGTCGTTCTGCGAGGCGTGGCAACAAAACATCCGGTAGTTGGGGCCAACAGTGAGACAGTTGTAGCAGAGCTCGGCGTGCTTCCCGACATTGATGCCGCAGAAGTTGCAATCCATGCTGTCTGTGAAACTGTCGAGCGTGGCGCTGTACAGGCAATCCTCACAGTTCTTCAAGTCGTATCCTTCAATGACATTTTTACAATTGTAGAGGTAATCCCCGGTGACATTTTCACAGTTAAACCCATGATAGTGCTTCACGATTTCCTTCCCGATGAGCATCTGTACTCTCTCCTTCGCAAGCGAAACAGTGCGGATGTTTCCGGTGTTCAGTGCATCGATCTTTTTCGCGTACTCTTCCTTGGAGTGCGGCACGTTGAAGATGTGATTTTGCTTATTCTTAAGACCGACGCACCCGAAGCAATCACTGCATCCCACACAGTGGACGAGGAACATCGATGAGGTGCAGTTGTCGCAGTCACGAGAGAAGGAAAGCGTGTGGCACTGCACACAATCGATGCACTCATAGCAGAAGGCGCTGCGGTAGGTATAGAGACAGTCGTAGCAGTTCTGGGACTGCCAGACAATGTGGCCGTACATGCAGTCTTCGTTTCCGACGTTTCCGAAGACCAGGTAGCAATTACGGCTGCCATTGGACATGTTGCAGTAGTCGCAATTCTCGCAGTTCACGTTCATGAAACAAATGCGCGGGACGATGTGGTGGAGGACTGTCATTTGTCCGAAGAACGGGCGCGAGAAGTCCGGATCGACGCCGTATTGCAGCCCGTCCCAGCGGTCGCTCCACCATTCCTGAATGCCATAAACCGGAAACGTCGCGTCCTCATCGTACATGGAGATGATCTTTTTCCCCGTGAGATCGCACGTGCGATGGTAGAGATGGAAGAAATTGCGGAACATCAACCGTCGTTGCCGCCGGCAATCTGGACACTCCACAGGGTTCAACACATCGAGCGTGCGATAGAGCTCCTGTTCCTGTGGGGGCAGGGGAAATGAAGAGCCGCAGTTGGTGCAGGATTTCTGCATCAGTGGACGGTTTGTAAGTAACACTTCTCGCCCTTCGACGAGCTCAGGGCGAATCCTGTGTTATCGATCATGATTCGTAGAGCATTCATATCAATGCACAGTTGCAAGGTAACAGGATTCGCAATAGATGATCTCGGGTCTTTCGGGTGCGTAGGTGCTTTGCAGTGCTTTTCCGCACTTCGCACAGGTTCGGTTCCAGAGTCTGCGAGGATTGAGCCGGTTCATCCGGTCGGTGTGGCGCTGGTCAGGACATCTCTTCGGCAACGGCAGGCCGAGCGTGCGGTAAAAATTGAGTTCCTGCGGGATTATTTTGAACGGCTTCCCCGTTCCCTCACAGAGGAGTATTTGCTCGCAGATTGCGTCTTCAACCTCCTCGATTGAATCAGGAATTTTTATCGGGGGCCCCAAATATTCCTTCTCTGATTGCATCTGGCGCCATTTCCATCCTTTCACATGGATTTCTTGTTCTGTGAGAGGGATGTAGTCATTTGCTACGGTTTCGTTGTATCCGAATGCAGAGATATGGGGAGGAAAGAACTCTCCCCATTCACCAGTTGACTGCATGTGGGCGATGATTTTGGCTGCGAGATCGTCGTACTCCTTCTTTGAGTACTGCTTATTGAAAATGCAGTATTCGTGTTTCTTCATCCCCGTGCAGCCAAAGAGGTATTGGCTATTGAAGCAGTTCATGGAGTACAGCACATACTTGCAGTACCAGATGAGCGAGCTGAACATGATGTTGTAGTTCTTCTCATTATTGCAGCTCAAGTACTGCAGCTCGCAGTTATCGCAAAAATTGCAGTCCGTACAGTCCTTACCATTTTCTCCAATGCGTGTGTATGCGCAATCACGGGAGTTCTTGAGCGTGTAGCAGTTTGTGCAGTCTTTGCACTGCCAGAGTTGGTCACCTGTGATATTCTCGCACTGCACCTGCTGTGCGAATCGATGGGGGACTGTGGCGTGCAACTTCTCAATATCCGGTTTCACAAGTTTCAGGTTCTTTTTAAGTTCAGTGACCTTTGAGCGGTAGTTCTCTTCGGAGAATGGCTGGTTGTAGATGTAAAATTGCTTGTTGCGGAGATTCACGCACCCGAAGCAGTTCTTGCATCCTATGCAGTCTTTGCAGAGGACGAGATCGAAGGAATTGAAGCAATTTGTGCAGAAGATGCAGTTATAGAGATTCCCGGATTCCGAGCATTCATAGCACCGCTCACATTTGTAGATATCATAACAATCGCAGATGTCTTTGGAATAGAAGACGCGATAGCTGTAGTAACAGTCTTCGGCTCCCAGTCCTCCAACCACCATGTACAGGTTCCGGTTTTCCGCTGAATAGTTCGTGTATGTACTGTTTTCGCTCTTTGCATTGATGAGGGCAAGTTTAGGAACAGCGAGCTCCAGTTCTTTGAATTGCTCGAAGAATGGCCGGCTGAAATCGAACTCCCTTCCATAGGCAAGAGGATCATACTGGTCGCTCCACCATGCTCCCTGCTCATAGACTAAAAACGGCTCTTCCGGACTGTGCATGGAGATTATTTGTTTTCCGGTCAGGTCGCATTTTCGGTGGTAGAGATTCCGCTCATTCCGGTGGCTCATGCGGTACTGCTCACGGCAGGGAGGGCAATGGTGAGGAGCAGGAATGTGGAACGTTTTTCCACTGAACATCGGTGAAATTTTCTCAATGAAGGCGAGATCCGCATCCGTAATCTCAAAGGAGGAGCCGCAATTGGCGCAGGATTTGTGCATCAGTGGACGGTTTGTAGGTAACACTTCTCGCCCTTCGACGAGCTCAGGGCGAATCCGCTTGTGCCATCAGAGAGTGGAATAGTCGTCATTAGTGGACGGTTTGTAAGTAACAGGATTCGCAGTACACGATTTCCGGCCTCTCCGGTGCGTACGTCGTCTCAATCTCCTTGCCGCACTTCGCGCATTCTCTCTCCCAAAGCTGCCGGGGATTGCGCAGCTGTAGCCGTCTCCTGTGGCGTTCGTCCGGGTGCAGGCGCGGGATAGGGATGTTCATCTGCTTGTAGAACTTGAGTTCCTGCGGAATGATTTTGTAGGGCTTTCCGGTTGCTTTGCAGTGCAGAATTCTGTTGCAGATGGAGTCTGTCACTCCATCGATGGTATCCGGCTGTTCGAAGGGCGGTCCCATGTACTGCTTTTCCTGTTCCTCTTCGTCCAGCCATAACCAGCCGCGCTTCAGCACTTCTTCTCTGGTGAGGGGAACCTGTTCCTGCGCCAGTGTTTCGTTGTAGGCGTAGATGCTCAGGCTGGGCGGGATGTACTGCCCCCATTCATACCCCGCGAAGCTCCCCGAAGGGGAGCGGAGTGGGGTTTTCTGCATGTGTCCGATGATCTTTCCGGCCAGTTTCCCGTACTCTTCCTTGGAATACTGCTTGTTGAAGATGCAGTATTCGTCCTTGCGGAGACCTACACATCCAAAGCAGTTTCTGCAGGAGAAGCAGTGGTCGCAGTAGAGGAGATTGCTGCACTCAGACCAGCAGATATTGGAGAAGAGGATGTGATAGCAGTTGTATCCGCATGCCTGGGTGAAGTAGATGAGTTCCGTTCCCTGTCCCCAATAGCTCTGATCCATGCTGGTTTTGCAGTTCTGGAGGCACTGGCAGTAGCTGCAATCCTCGATGTTGTTTGCCTCATAGCATCGGTACGCATTGCGGCAGTTGCGCAGGTAGTCACCGGAGCAGTGCTCGAGGTTCGTTCCGTGGTACTCCTTCACGATAGGATCCCCGAGCAGTGATTCGATTTTTTCCTTTGCCTGCTCCATTTCGCTGTAACTCCCAATATTCACCCCCTTCAGGAATGCTTTATATTCCTCTTTCGTCTTCTGTGCATTGAAGACCATGTACTGCTTATTCACCTGGTTTGTGCAGCCAAAGCAGTTGCTGCATCCCTGGCAGTCGCGCAGGAAGAAGCTCTCGCGGCAGCCGATGCAGTCCCTTCCGTACCGCAGCGCATAGCAGTCTCTGCAGCCGACGCACTCATAACAGAGTTCGCAGTTCTCCACATTCAGAGAGTCCACGCAGCTCCTGCACTGGTTCACCCACGACCCGAAGTAGCAATCTTCATTCTGATTGCTGGAGAAAAGAAGGTAGCAGTTCTTCACCTGGCTTGCCGTATTGCAGTAGTCACTGTTTTCGTAGGGCTTCTCCAGGATGCGCGCGAGCCGCGGCACGCGGGCGCGCAATTTCCCGAACTGCTCAAAGAACGGCTGGGTGAAATCGAACTCCATTCCGTACTCTTTACCATCCCACTTATCGCTGTACCACTCATCATTCTCGTACACGGGGAAAGGCTTATCCAGTGAGTAGCAGGAGATGATCTGCTTGCCGGAGAGGTCGCATTTCCGGTGGTAGAGGAAGCGCTCGTTGCGCTGTGCCAGGCGCACCTGCATGCGTGCGGTCGGGCAGAGATCCGGGGCCGGGAGAGGGTATTTCTTCCCCTGAAAGACAGGGGAGATTTCCTCCAGGAACTTCAGGTCTTCCTGCCGGATCTCGAAGGGTTGGCCGGTGAGCGTGCAGGTACGAATCATGCGTATGTGGAATATGGAATATGGAATGTCACATGTTGGTCAGTACGTATGAAGCTTTGGGTTTCTCCCCCTTGGGGATTTCCCGATATACGACATACGACATTCTCAATGGAGGGAATCGAGGTAACACTTCTCACAGTAGATCTTCTCCGGTCTCTTCGGATCGTAACTCGTCTGCACGCCTTTTCTACACTTGCTGCATGTCCGTTTCCACAGTGTACGAGGATTGCGCAGCACATTGCGATCTTTGTGGCGCTGGAGGGGGGAGCGCTTCGGAACGGGGATTCCAAGCTTTTTGTAGAACTTGAACTCCTGCGGGATGATTTTGTAGGGTTTCCCGGATAGTTCGCAGATGAGAATTTTCTCACAGAGATCATCTGTGGTGTCATCGATACGGTCCGGCACCTCCACCTTCGGTCCCATGTACTCCTTCTCTGCCTTCTGCTCTTCTGCCCATCGCCACCCGCGTGATTCCACGTCTTTTCTTGTGAGCGGCATGTACTCCTGCGCCACTGTTTCGTTGTAGCCGAACGGGCAGATACTCAGAGGGAAGAACTGGCCCCATTCCCCGGTTTTCTGCATGTGCACGATGATTCTTGGGACGAGGTCTTCGTACTCTTTTTTCGTGTACTGCTTGTTCAGAATGCAGTACTCCTTGTGGTTGAGCGCAATGCACCCGAAGAGGTTCTTTGAATTGTTCGTGAGATCGCAGTAATATACATTGACACAGTAGTGCGAAGCCATGTTGAAGGCGCTGAACTTCATGGAGAGCGTGGAAATGAGTTCGTATGCGGCTTCGGGCTTGTAGAGGGAGTAGTTGAGATCCTGGCAGTCTTTCGCGTCAAGCACGTCGTAGAGGTACTTAGAATCCTCGCAGTTTGTGGCGTTGAAGCAATGGTGGCAGTCTCTGGAGTTTTTGATGTCATTCCCCGTGCAATCCTCACAGCTGAGGTTGTACATGTCGCGATAGATGCCTCTTTCTATGCGCATCTTCTTCCAGATATCGAAGACGCTCCTGAGAGCATTGTTCGATCCGAGATTCAGTTCGGCAAGCTTCGCCTGGCACTCCTCCTTTGTGTGCTGCTCATTGAGAATGCAGTACTCTTTATTGCGCAGATTGGTGCAGAGCAGGCAGTTCCTGCATCCTTTGCAGTCAAAGCAGAACGCGCAGTCGCTGCAGTCATCCAGGTACATGGAGTTGCGGCAGGTATGGCAGCCATAACACTGAATGCATTCGTAGCAGAGTTCGGAGTGGTACGCGAAAGTACAGTCGATGCAATCCCTGCTGTATTTGGTGAAGAGATCAAAGAAGCAGTCTTCGTTCGCCTCGCCGGCGATATCGAGGTAACAATCTTTATCATCTCCGCAGTAGTTGCAGTAATCACTGTTTTCGCAATTCACAAGATCCATGCCGAGTCTCGGTACTTTGAGCATGAGTGCATGCCATTGCTCAAAGAAGGGTCGGGAAAAATCGTATTCCTGTCCGTACCCCATCGGGTCCCACTTGTCTCCGTACCATTCACTCTGATGGTACACGGGGAACGGTGTGTTCTCCGGGTAGATGGAGATAATCTGCTTGCCGGAGAGGTCGCATTTGCGGTGGTAGAACGTCCGGTCGTTGCGCCAGCCCATTCTCCTCTGCACGCGGCAGTCCGGGCAGAGCGTGGGGGAGGGGATATGCCAGTACTTTCCTTTCAGTCGCGGCGATGCTTTTTCGTAGAGCTCCAGATCCTTGTCTTCCGTGACGAAGTTTGCCGAGCACTGGATGCATCCTTTGCCCTGAGCCTGACGAAGGGTTGTATTCATAGAAAAATATTTCACAATATAAAAAATAGCGTACACATTCCGCCGTTGTCATTGTCCATCACTTCGTCAACTTTGTCCAACATCTGAAGTGACAGTATTGATTTTAGCTTTATTTAAAGCCAAAAAATCAGTTCCAAATACTGTAGAAAAAAATCTACAACACACGGGAAAACCTGCTATACTATATGAGAAAGCACGTCATCCCGAGCGGAGCCGAGGGACGACGTGCAGATCATTACGCCATGGTTCGTGGTTCGGCTACGCTCACCATGACAGCTCACCATGACGATATGATTACCGATCTGCTCAAGCTGGGCTTAAGCGATGAGGAAGCAAAAGTCTATCTTGCCTGTCTGGAGATCAATGGCGGTCCTGTTTCCACCATCGCACGCAAGGCGGGTGTGCACCGCGTGAGCTGCTACCACACACTGGAGAACCTTCTTGAGAAGCGTCTCCTCTCCCAGTACAACAAGAATGGAGTGAAGTGTTTCGCGCCCGAACCTCCGGAGCAGCTGGAGCAGCTCGCGAAGGAGCGGGTGAACATTGCGCGGGGGTTACTGCCGCAGCTCAAGACGCTCGCGAGCTCTCAGCGGTTTAAGCCGAAGATACGCTTCTACGAGGGGCGGGATGGGGTGGAGCGCGTCTTCTCCGAATCGCTCTCGGCAGAGGAAGAAATCCTCGGCTACACAAATTTGAAAACGGTGACGGAATTCTTTCCTTCATTTTTCCGCAGCTACACGCACGAGCGGTTGCAGAAGGGCATAAAAACCCGTTACCTCTCGCCGAATACCGTGGAGACGGTGCATGTCATCGATCCTTTCCTCCCGGCGAGCTACGATCCGAATCTCATCGAAATCCTCCTCGTGAACAAGGAACAGTTCCCGTTCGAGAACGAAGTGCTCATCTTCGGGAACACGGTGGGTATCGTTTCCCTGAAGACCGGTGAACTCCTCGGTCTGCTCGTCGAAAGTTCTACCTTCGCGCGCACGATGAAGGCGGTATTTGATCTTGCGTGGCTGGGTGCAACGGCGTTTGTTGCCAAATAATCGTTTGCTCGTGAGCTCGTTTTCTCGTTGGCTCGTTTGAACGAGGAACGAGTAACGAGCAAACGAGTCAACAAGAGGCACGCTACTTCTCTGCAAGACTCACTGTTTGATGTTCTGCCACGGGTTCCGATGGGAGGAACAGGTAGAGCAGGGAGACAGCTCCTGTGATGATGCCGAGGAGCCAGAGAAAAGAGACGAAGCCAAAACGGTCTGCCAATATGCCTGCGAGGAAGTAGAACACGATTGCAACCATTTCCAGGAGCAGGCTGTTGATGGAGGACACGGTCGCGCGCTGGTGGGAAGAGATGGCGTGCTGCAGGCGTGTTTGGAACAGCGTGAATGCTGCTTCGAGGATGAAGATCGACACGAAAGCAAGCACGATGGCAAACGGGCTTCTTAGGAGTGCCAGGAGCACGGAAGCAAGACCGCCGATGATGACGAACGCGTAGGCTCGTTTCCCCTGGAGAGGGAGGTACTGCACGGAGAGGCAGGCGAGAGCCGAGACGGTGTTGCCAATGGCGAACAGGAAGCCGATGGTTGCGAGGGTGAAGCTCCGTTCACGGAAGAGGAGTTCCCAGAGCTCATCCGATGCGCCCATGGAACCGAAGGTGATTGCGAAGAAGATCATGAGACGGAGGAGTGCAGGGTTGTTCTTCGCTTCCCGGAAAGCATCTACGAGAATGCGGAAGTATGCCCGCTCTCCCGTGGAGCACATGGGTGCCACCGAGGGAATGCTGAACAGGACCAGTATGTTCAGGAACGGCACGATGCTGCTGGGGATCAGTGCTGAGTCATAGCCGTACTCGGCAATGATTCCTCCGAGGAGCACAGCAATGGTGATTCCAATGAAACTTGATGCACGTATGCGGCTGACCACATTCTTAAAGCTTTCTTCTTTCCCGCAGTGCTTGAGCTCGTCGTACACGAACGATTCAAATGTTCCGCTCATGAGCGTGGACGAGATCCCCCACAGGAAAAATCCCACACCGAACGCGAAGTAGGTCTTGCTCGCGAGCCAGCAGAGGAAGCACCCGCCCTTGAGCAGCTGTGCAAAGACGAGGATGTTCCTGCGCTTATACTTATCCGCCAGCACGCCGGTTGGCACCTCGAATACGACCGTCACTGCGGACCACAGCATGAAGAGTGATGTGACCTGGATACTGCTGAGTCCGCTCTCCTGAAAGAGAATCGCGTACACGGGGTAGATGAGGATGCAATGGTTGAGGCACGCGAAGGCGTAGATCCTCCGGAGGAACGTCTGCATAGGCGAAGTGTAGCATTGCCCTCTTCACGGTGTGGTGTTCTTCAGTATCTGTTTTTTCTGAAGGCATTAAAACTATTCTGTATCAAAACCGGAAAAAATACCCGCGAGTTCACCCGGAGTTTTCTTTGGAGCTTCTAGAGCCGCTTTTCCTCTTGTCCTGTCAGTTCAAAGACGGTCCCGCGGGACAAGATGCCTCTCCTTCCTGATCATAGACGCAGTATTCCTTTCCCCATTCATAACACATGGAAGCAAGTGCGTACACTCCGGCGGCTGTCCGGCTTACAGAGCCCATCGATCAGTTTCTTGCAGAGTACACACCAGATCCGGAGCACATACCGGATATCCGGAGGGCGCTCACAAGAGCAGGTATTCCACTGGACTGCCACCAACTCGGAGAACTCATCTACTGCTATGAGCACACCATAGGGCCGCACCAACCATTTGATGGATTTGGGGAGACGTTTGCCGCGCACGCGAAGGCGGCGACATCGCTGCACGCCATCATGATGATGACGAAATCACACCACGATGAGCCATGGGGGGAGTAGGAACTGAGAACAACCCCCCGCATGCTCTGAGGATTTCCGTACCGTTCCATAGTCTCTGGAATAGGAAAGTACAGTATGTTCCTACTCTTCGATGAAGAGGGAGACGGTGGTGAGCTGCGGTTTTTGATCCCGAAGTTTCTTCGCTTCGCGGTAATCGGTCCCGCTTTTTACGTACACTACATTTCCATTTTTCTCACTGAGACGATGCCAAATTCTTTTCCCCTCCAAAAGTTGCATGAGCTTAGCTGCCTCCGGCGTGGCAACGACTGGTTTTTCTACCTCATTTGCCTCTGCAGATGTTTCCTGAGGGGTGTTGCCCTCCACAGGCTGGAGTGCAGCTCTGTGGTAGGGATTCGCCGTGACGCCTCGTATGCCCCGCTGCCCGTGTCGTTCCGGCAGGCGCACGGGTACATCGAGTTTCTGGTCTCCGAGGACTTTCTTTGCCTCTCCGTACGTTGCAGTCATGCCCAAGAGAATTGCATGACCGCCGTACGCGATCTGGCAGGGAATACCTGCCCCTTCGAGGCATTGTTTAGCTTCTAGGACTTTAGGATCTGGCTCCTGCTTTTGAGGGGTTTCTGCCACTAGTGATATTATAAAGCATTTTGGTGGTTATTGTCAATCATGGCTTTCCAGGCTGGATATTTCCAGAATGCCAAACCGTTTGTCCTCCTTCTCAGAAGAACCTCAGGGTTTTCTCTGCGGTATGAAATGGAGAAACCATAAGAACCAGAGCAGCCACAGTGAGCCAAACAGGTCTTGTGTGAGCACCTCAGGAATTCCGTTCAATCCAAGGAATCCAAGAAATCCAAGGTACCAACGAGGGTTTTTCATGAACACCATAGTACCGCATTTACACTTTCGTGTGTGTAGCTGTTCATATCTCCTCCAAATCCCCCAAAAAGTCGGAGGAAGAAAGTGCGTAAACTGCATAGCGTTCGGATCGGCAGATGTTGATTACTTCAGAGGCGAAAGACTCTGGATATCTTTGGTCCGGTGTATGGCGGAAAAAACCCGGGAAGACTCTGGCTAATCGCAGGAGTGTACGAGTAACAATTTGCTGTTCCGGGCGCTTTGCACCGAGTGAGGCAATGACTTCGTCTTCTGTTACTGCGCCGGGGTTCCGTAGTGCCCCCTGGAGAACTCCATCGGCAATCTGCAACTCGCGAGTGTACGCGGGTAATTCTCCATTGAGTACTACGCTTGGTCTTTTCCCAAGAAACTTCAGTCGTTCGAGGTACTGTCGCGCCCGCGCGATAGTGGTAATACCTGACTGCACCGCATCGTTCTGCGCCACATGAACGGTCTCATGGCATGCGACGATGCCATCGATAGGACACTGGGAGGAGAAATTTTCAGCGGCAAACATCGTGCGATCCCCATCACGAAAAGAGGCTGCAACCCTCTGTCTGTTTTTTCCCGCAAGCATGTAGAAAAATGCGTTCATGGGTATTGGATACTGTGGGAGGTTTTTCTCAAGTGCCGCAAGATACAGTCGATATTTATTCCGGAGAGGATTCTGAGCATTTCGCTGAACTCTATTGAATGGTGACAAAATATGTGGAGGATGGTTTTGTGTACTCTGCAATAACTTGCTACGAAGAGCTTCGATGCCGCTTTCAATATTTCCAATGACTGTATCTGCAATGGCAGCTTTCTGTCGGAGATCCGCTTCATCTGATGGAAGATCAGGATCCCCTCTACCAGAGACACATTGAAGCAGAAAAGGAAACCGAGTAGTTGCCGCAACAATTTCATCAGAAGTGAGTGTCTTCCCTGACTGAAAAGCATCGAGTGCAGAGCTGCAAACCTGATCAAATTCTGTGGGATGAGGTCCACTCATATATTGTATATAACAACTATCTATTAATATTGTCAATTTATGGCTCCTCGGGCTCAGCATGACAGTCCTCGGATACTTCTCATCCACCCCTCGTCGCCATTTTCACTTCGTGAAAATTGGCTCCCCATCCTTGAACGTATGCGAACGGATTGGGCGCAGGAAATCATAGAGCTTGGCAGGGAAATCAAGCTCGTCAGTATTGTCCTGCCGATGCAGCCAGATGAAGTGCTACGCGCTGCTACCGCTGTTTAGAATGTCGGCATTGAGTTAGTGGCTGAAAAGCCACGCATCGCCAAATCAATGACTATGATGACTGTGATGATGAACGTAACCGCCGCAAAGACCTTCCCGAAGGAAGACACTTTGCCGTCCTTGTTCCGCTCAATCGTGAGCATCCTCGTTAGGATGTAGAAACCGATCATGATACCAATTTCAGCGAGCATAAAGGGAAGGGGAAGATAGAGGCGAAAGAGTCATTACATTTTCGTCCAAGTACCACAACCTGCCGACTTGAACCCTTTATCGCTGTCAGAAATGGTCACGATTGCCGATGCGCTAGTCAGTTCATTGGAAACGATGTCATCTAATTCGCCGCTAAAACCGCTCAAACGCGAGTAGTAGCAACTTGAACCACCGCTATTCTTGTAGGTTCCAGCATCAATGTCAGTTCCAACGATGAACATGCCATCGCCAAAGGATGTTCTACTCGTCGTGATTGCAGACAAGTCTTGCGTCCATGTTCCACAGCCTGACGATTTGAAGCCTTTATCACTGGCATCAATCGTGACAATGGATGGTGCGTTTGTCAGTTCATTGGAATTGATGTCTTCCAATTCACCGCTAAAACCATTCAAGCGCGAGTAGTAGCAGCCGCTCGCTGCTTTTCGGGTTCTATACGTTCCAGCCTGAATGTCTTTGCCAACAACAAAGGTTCCATCCTTGAACTGCACAGCCGATGTGTTCGTGGGCGGCGGCGTTGTGTTAGTGACCTTTGATGGTTGCTGCCAGTCACCGTCGTGCGTCATCAGTTTCCACACAATCCATACAACATCCTTGCGATTCATATCCTCGCTCACCCTTGCATCGGATGTGAATAATACGCTGTTGAGTTTTGCATGCTGTAGGAAGCGCTCGTACCAGTCGCTGCCTATTTCATTTGTGGTGATACCTAGGGCGTTGTAGGCCATCTTGAGAGCTTCAGCGAAGTTCACTGCCTGTTCTGGTTTAAACATTCCATTTGGGTATCCCTGAACAATACCTTGCTCCTTTGCATAGCGGACATATGGGGCGTACCACGCATTTTCGTCTACATCACTAAAACCGCTGCTAGTACTACTGGTAGCCACGCTAACGCCCTTAGCTTCAAGTACAATTTTCAGGAATTCGGCACGGTTTACCTTTCTATCAGGCTTAAACGTTCCATCGGGGTATCCCTGTAGAACACTGCTATTTTTTGCCCAGCTGATTGCAGGGTAGTAATTATGTGAAGCACTAATATCCGTAAATACAGACACATTGGTTGTTGTGGCTTCACTGCTCTGTTGGCTGCTACTGCTCTTTGTGGCTTGTGACTTCTGGCCAGATATTTCCCAAGTTTCTGAGCCTAGCGCCGTGTTGTTTATCCTTATGCCTTCCAGTGCATCACCAACATCTGATTTATTCAATGTTACAACGATAGTGTTACTGCTCCATTCATCTATGTCGTCTTTTTCAACTTTGCGTGCAGAATAAGGGGTGACCAGAAAAATATCGCCACGTTCGCCAAAATATGTGCCCTGTATTTCGTACCTTCCACCTTTTCGAAATATTTCTGCTTTTGCTGTTTTATTTAGGTCAATTACGGTTTTTATGAAAGGTTCTGCCATGTAAGTACCCAGTTCTATATCTTCTTCCTCAGTGGATTCAATACAGCCAGCGGAACCAAAACACTTTTCTACTTTAATGGCTCTGTGCAATGTCACCACACCATTCGCAGGTATTTCTTCGGGTGGGTAAAATTCAATCTTGCTACTGCTCCATGTTTCAAACTCAATTTCCCCATTGTATTCATCTTCTTCGTAACATTTCTTTTCATCTTTCAACGCAGCCGGGGCGATACAAAACTCTTTGTATAACGGTTCATCACCCTCAAGATTCTTGCCAGTTATTTGTACTTTTTCATCATGTTTCCAAGTAGTTGGGAAATCACTGGTCAAAGATTGTACGTTTGTTGGCAACAGTGCCAAAAGTAGAAGAATTGGAATATTACGGTTTTTCATGATTATCAGGAATGAACGAATGAATTAGAAGGTGGGAATTTCAGCGGAAGCAGAAAAGCCTCTTATAACTAGGTCTATAACTACCAGTGCGGTAACAATGAATGTTACAGCGGAAAAAACACGAGCAAAGGATGATACTTTACCTTCCTTGGTCCTTTCCAATGACAGCATCCTTGTCATTATGTAGAAGCCGACCATGATACCTATTTCTGCAAGCATATTAGTGAGCGTTAAAGGATAATGGCTCTTGCATGCATGATAGCGGTAGAAAGTATAGAAAAGCTAACGCTAATTAATTCTTCCAACCTTGTCTCTATTTTTCACTTCGTGAAAATTGGCTCCTCGGGCTGGATTCGAACCAGCAACCATTCGGTTAACAGCCGAATGCTCTACCATTGAGCTACCGAGGAACGTATAAGTGGAGAAAGACCGAACGAGAATAGGATAGCAGCTGAGTTACTCGTCCCGCACTTGAGCGCATGCGAATAGTGCGGGGCCGAGGAACAGATCAACGCTGCGGCATTATAGGCAAACGACGCTTGTTTGAAAACGATTCTCTCACTTCTTCTCCTCTGCTTTTTTCGGTTTGAGGAGGACGATCTCGCGGCCGACAAACTGGTCTTCTCTGCGGTAAAAGAGCGTTGGCCTCGCCGGATCTTCCGGTTCCACCGGCAGTACCACTTCGTACGGGAGTTCCCCGAGGACCTTCCAGATTCTCTCCAGGAAGATGGGCTTCGCCTTCGTGCGCCATACAGGCCATGTGCAGACAATGGGGATGCCGGGGAGTGTCGCTGCGATGTTGCGCAGGAATCCTTCCTGCAGCGCTTCATTCTCCGTCTTCTCCTTCATGGCATCCTTCTGGGTGGGTCGCTCTTTCAGGGGCGTACCCAGACTCGTCTCCGTCACAATGGCGTCGGGCGGGTTTTTGAGTTCGAAGGGTTTCAGGGCATCCTGCTTCCAGACGGCGCTCGGCACGTCCTTCTTGGCTATCTTCTCCTCTTTGCGGAGCCAGTCGAGATTCTTGCTGCAGCCGTTCACCCCCTTCATGACCTTATCCGATGCCAGTACGGGCCATCCACGCAGGAGAGCTTCCATGGGGATCACACCGGTGCCGCAGAAGGGATCGAGCACGAGGAGTTGCGGAGTCTTCTTGAATGCGCCTTTACATCCATTCTCCCTTGCGAGCCACAGGCCGAAATTGAGCATGATCTGTGCGAGCTTAGGCGGCAGCAGACCCACCGTCGTGTCGCGCACGGGTTTCTCCATATCCCGTTTGGTGTAGGAGTCCACATCCTGTGCTGCAATGGTGCGCCCGACCCAGAAGAGTTCCTCTCCTGCGATGATCGTGAGTTCGCATCCATGGCTGCCATCCAGCAGGCCCGCATCGTGCAGGAGCACCGTTGCCGCCGGCTTCCGGTCGGTGCCCACGTACCGGTTCGCTCTCCCCTCATGGCGTAATGTGTCTTTGCATTTGCGATAGAGATTACGGATAGTTTTCGGAGGCAGTCCGACGGTGCGCAGACCGAATGTTACTTTTCTCCCGCGGGTTTTCTCGAGTGCCTGCACGAGCACTTTGGGGAGGTTGCTGATATCAAGCACACTGTCGCTTAATTTCTCTGCGAGGACAACCGTCCCGCCGAGCGTGGAGAGAATTTCTGGTTTCAGGGGTTCAGGTGACTCAAAAATGGCAACTTTCTTCTCTACTCGTTTCTGCAGTGTAAACCCGGGCACCACTGCTGCGAGTTCTGCGATACTGATATGGGGCTGATGCCCCAGGAATGCGACGTAGCTTGGCATAGTGAGCCACAGTCTATGCAGAAGCCCCTCAAAAACAAAGAAATGGAAGTGGACAGGCGTCCGGAGCTCATTGGCTTTCAGCTTTCAGGTGCTTGCTTGGTTTTTTCTTAAGGATTGATTTCTTGAACCTTAGTGCTTAGGGCTTAACTCAAAGCTACAAGCTACAACCTACAAGCTATTCACTCAGTTTTTTTGCAGATCCTTCCCTTGGAGTTGTATCTGGGAGAACCACGAGTTCGTGAGGAGAACGAGTAAGGTGATAGCGACCGGAGCCAGCTGTACAAGCCCCCTCGCGTATCCAGTCTGATTCACTGCCTCTGTTGAGAGTCCGGTGAAGAAGTACAGGGGGAGCTGGCCGAGCAGAATGATGAGCAGAAGGGCGCTCATGATCACTGCCTCCGAGCGGAATGCATCTTTCCAGCGCACGCAGAGCATGCAGAGGAGGAAGGGGAAGAGGAAGATCCAGTTTCCCTCGAAGAAGGTGTTGATGGTGATGGCGTTAGCAACACCCTGTTGCCAGGCAATCGTGAGGTTTGAGACGGGTTTGGCATTGCCAAAGTTGAGGTGGTGGAACCATTTAAAGAGGATCCACGGAATGAGCACGATGCCGATGAGGACTATGTAGTGGAGCAGCGCGGAGCGGATGTCGCGGGCTTCGAGCTTGCCGGATTTACGGAGGAACCAGAGGCTCACAAGCACGAGGAGAACCAGCACGGGCAGGTACATCAGGAGCCCTTCATTCTTCGTGAAGACGAGGAGGCCCATGGCGAGTGCGCTCAGTCGCAGGAAGGAGAGCCTGCGCAGCCGGTCTGTGCTCTGCACTGCTCCGTAGAGCAGTGAGATGGCAGCGAGAATGTGCACTGAAAGAAAGACATCCGCATAGGCCACCGTTCCGTGGAGGAAGTACAGCGGGAGACTGCAGAGCCCATAGGCTCCTATCAGCGCCCATGCACGGGAGAGCCTCCGTCGCAGCGTGCAGTACACGAGGGAGAGCGAGGCGAGGAACCACACGAAATGCACGCTGTTCACCAGTCCCTCGTCCCATTCTCCTGCCAGCGACGCAAGCCAGGTTTTTGTGAGGGGTACTGTCACGGGGTACGAGTGCACCCCGCCGGTACTCAGCGCCTCGTTGCCTGCTTCGTATTCCAGAGAAAGCTTCTGCGTGAGGAAGAAGAGCTTTCCCCGCATGTTCCAGTTGTTGAAGACGTCATCCTCGTAGGGGGGAGTGCCGGTGAGCACGGCGAATCCGCCGAGGAGTTTGAGTACTGTCCATACCATGAGGAGGATGAGCACCATTTTCACTGCTCGCGGGAGTCGGGGAGAGGCAGGGAGAGTGGGGAGGGGAGAGGGGGTCCACAGGGTTCTCATGCGCATCCACACGAGCCCCAGTACCAGCACTGTCACGATTTGTACTGCAAGTAACCCTGTGAATGTGAAGCGTATGATCCCCAGTATGTGGGTGATGAACGACAGGTACATGGTCAGAGTCAGCCCGAACACGGTGCTGAGTGTCCAGCGCTCCAGAGACTGCAGCACGGGGTGATCCCGTTCGAGGAGCGTGAGGGCGAGCCACCCGCACACGGTGGGGAGGAGCAGGCCGACGGGGAGCAGCAGGAGTTTCATGGTTGTTCGCGGAAGATGAATGTTCCTTCAGAAAATTCATGGAGAACCGTTCCGGGAGAGGAGAGAACTGCTCCTTCGCTCTCGAGTTCCCCTTGCTTGTTCACAATGATGTCGGGGCGGTCGTACACGACCCATGTGTCGATGTTCCGGTCCTCCTGGAACGGGTGGGTGGGGACACTGGGATACGTGTAGTACCGCATGAGGCCGAGGAACGGCCAGCGGTGCGTGGCGACGAAAATGTATTCCTCGCGGTCCTGCACCATCGGAGCGATGGCCGCGGCAAAGTCGTTAAAGTACGAGCGCTCGCGGAATGTGCGTTCCCCCACAGGCCTGCTCCAGTACTTCCGGTAATCGCGCTGCAGATACCCGAAGAATTCGCTCCCCATCCGGACATCGTAGAAGATCCACAGAACTGCCATCAGTGTGAGCAGTGCAGTAAGCGTCTTTTTCTTTGATACAGGGTGCTTCCGGATTTTCAGCCCTGCCCAGGCTATTCCTGCGGCCATGACGTAGTAGAAGTACCGGTTCACGGATTCGGCGGCGGGGGCAGAGACCCTGAACATCATCTCCCGGGCGAGGGGATTCCAGACGATGTGCGGTCCCCAGAGAAAATTCACAGACGAGGGTCTGCGGACATCGAACGTCCAGAAGGATTTGAGACCTTCGATCAGTTTCTCCCTGGGGCTCCAGCTCATAAGCCTGATTCTCTGGATGAGGAGCTGAGATCCTTCCGGGAGTCCTATGCCAACGAAATCCGCATTGCGCTTCCATTTGTCATACTTCGTCATATCCACGTTCACTGTGCCGATTCCTTCCGTGGGGGAGAACAGAAACGGTGCACGCAGGAGATCATCCGGGTGGTCGCCAGGCTTGTGCCAGTACACCCACCCCTCGATGGGGTCGTACCCCATGTAGTCGATGGCGATGACTTCTATAGGGTGGGTGAGCTGAATCGAGCGGCCAAAGAGTGTCTGGGCAAGAGTGGTGATGAGTAGTCCATCCGGGCGCCTCTCGAACGAGGGGTTCCCTCCTGCTTCCCAGCCCTCGTGGAAGACGCCATCGGAAAACTCCCATTCCGTAATTGTTGCGCTCAGAGCACTGCATGGTAGGAGCAGCAGCGCAAGGAGGCTAATGGAGAGCAGATGCCGTGGGGACACTCTTCCATAGTACATTCTTTTGAGTGTTTGGAATATTTGCTCTTCGCGGGGGGGGCGATGAGCGGTGAGCGGTTAGCAATGAGCCTGAATGCTAAACGCTACACGCTACTCGCTCATCCTTCCGTCGCAAATTCAATCTCCTCCGGTCCGCCCTCCACTACCGCCTTGATGCGCCGCACCCCCGCAGAGGAGCTCTCTTCTTTCTTGATGGTGAACTTCCCGATCATTCCCGTGCGCGCCACGTGCGGGCCTCCGCAGATTTCCCGGCTGAAGGTGATCTTCTCGTTGCCGACGACGTACACCTTCACTTCGCTCTCATAGCGCTCGTCGAACACACCGATGGCATTCTCCTTCTTCGCCTCTTCCACTGAGGTGATGTGGTAGCGAATTGGCAGATCTTCCTCAATCGCTTTATTCACCAGGTCCTCCACCTGTTTCAGTTGCTCGGGGGTCATCTTCGCATCGTGCGAGAAGTCGAACCGCAACCGCTCGGCTGTGATATTCGAACCCTTCTGGAACACGTGCCCTCCCAGCACTTTGCGCAGTGCGGCATTGAGCAGGTGGGTGGCGGTGTGCAGCTTGGTGGTTTCGGCAGAATGGTCGGCAAGTCCGCCGGAGAATTTCTGCTCGGCTCCCTTGCGCGAGAGCTCCTGGTGTTTCCTGAATGCTTCCTCAAATCCTTTTTTCTCCACTTTCATGTGGTTTTCTGCCGCGAGTTCCTGCGTCATCTCTATCGGGAAACCGTATGTGTCGTAGAGGTGGAATGCCGTCTCGCCGTCGATGGTGTCTCCTGCTTTCTCCACAGCCTTCTGGAACTGCTTCAGTCCTTCCGTGAGCGTTTTGCTAAACTGCATTTCTTCGTGGCTGAGCGCATCGCGGATTTCCCGCTCCTTCTCGTGCAGATTCCCATAGAAGTGTCCGTACTGCTGCACTATCGTCTCCGCGATTGCGGGAGTGAACGCACCGCTGTGTTCAATACCGAGGGACCGTGCCGAGCGGATGGCTCGCCGGATGAGGCGGCGCAGGATGTACCCCCGGTCCACGTTGCTGGGCTTGATGCCATCTCCAATGATGAAAACCGCTGCTTTGAGATGGTCGGTAATGATACGCGCGTGGCGGATTGTTTCTTCTTTCAGCCGGCCTCCCACTTCTTCCTCCACGTTTTCATGGAGACGGAGGACGTGATCCAGAATCGGTTTCACCGTGTCAATTTCATACACGTTGCTCACGCCTTGCATCACGGCCGCAGTGCGTTCCAGTCCCATCCCCGTATCCACGTTCTGCTGCTCGAGCGGCTCGAATGTCCCATCCTTCTTCTTGTTGTACTGCATGAAGACGTCATTCCAGATCTCCAGCCAGTCCTTCTCATTCTCCCTGGGGTTCCCATGTGGTTTGCCTTTCCCGATCCAGTAGAACATCTCCGTGTCCGGTCCGCAGGGGCCGGTCCGGCCTGCGGGTCCCCACCAGTTTGCGACTTTGGGCAGGAAGGCGATCCGTTCCTCGGGAATGCCAACCTCCTTCCAGCAAGCAGCGGCCCCCTCATCCTTCGGTGCATCGTCATCCCCCTCAAAGCAGCTCACGGCGAGCATGTTCTTTGGGATTTCCAGCACTTCCGTGAGGAACTGGAAGCTCATCTCTATTGCCCCCTCCTTGAAGTAGTCACCCAGGCTCCAGTTGCCGAGCATCTCAAAGCACGTGAGGTGGGAGATGTCTCCCACTTCGTCGATGTCCTGTGTGCGTATGCAGCGCTGCACATCCACGAGCCTCTTGCCTGCCGGGTGCGGCTCCCCGAGGAGGTACGGCACCAGCGGGTGCATGCCGGCGGTGGTGAAGAGGACGGTCGGATCGTTCTCCGGAATGAGCGGGGCACCGGGTATGACGGCGTGGCCCTTCTCCTGAAAGAAGTCCAGGTACGCCTGCCGGAGATCGTCTGTGGAAGTAGGAGGCATTACTGATGCCGGGGAAAAATCATCATTGAGACCCTGAGTGAGTCGAAGGGCCGGAGATCATCGGTCGAACGAGGGGGCATTGTGGCAGCTACAATAGCAGAACCGCTAAAAAAACTTTCTTCCTTTCTCTGTTCTTTTTGTAATCCCTCTCTTTTTCTTTTGGGTGACCATCCCGCCACATATAGGTGTCATCCTGAGCTCTGACGAAGGATGGCACCGATGTCATGGTTCGTCCAGTCTTCGCCCTTCGGGCTACGCCCGGCAGGCAGGCTCACCATGACATTCTCGTTTACTATCCTTCAGGGGATAGTCACCTCTAATCTAAAAAAGTGCCAAAGCCGAAGGCAATCTGAGGAAAGGCGTATCCCAGGAATCCTTCGCACGGGTTCAGGGGCAGTGAGTTTTTGGCTTTCTCTTCAGCATGGAGTCGGGATGTGTCGTTTTCCGCTTCCCTCAGCGGTGTTCCAGGCATTGACAATTCCAGAATGTAAGGAATACATTACATCCAATGTTAGAAGAGTTGGATGTACATCCGGCGTTCAGCCGCAGACGCTCCTGGAAGAGCGGCGGACTCACCGGAGACGCACTCGAGGCGGCACGGGCAGATATTGCAGCAAGGACAGAGGAGCGTGAGCGCCAGATTTGGAAGGACGAAGCGGAGTGGTTCTTTCGTTCTCTGGATCAGGATGCAACTCCGGGAGAAATCACTGAAAGAGTGTTCCTGTTCATTCGTAGTAACAGGCACGAGTACCTGGGTCCTCTCGGTTCCGATCTCCTGAGCGTGCAGGAGGATCTTTTTGGTGCGGTAGATGAGGTACTGATTGAGCTGGGGCTGGAGAAGCTCACTGAAGCTCAGCGCGTTCGCATGGGGATAGTGTTGGAGGAGGCTCACAAGAATGCTGCGATGCATGGGAATCTCCGTGATCCGGAGAGAATCATTGAGACACGTCTGCAGGTAGCTCTTGGGAGGACGGAAGCGGATGTGATTGCATGCGTGACGGTCGTCGATGAGGGCGACGGGTTCGATCTTGCAAGCGTACCGGACCCAACGGATGAGGATCATCTTGAGATGGTAACAGGGAGGGGATTATTGCTTTGTAGGGATATGAGCCGCGGCATGCGGCACGATCCTCCCGGCAATACGATTCACATCTGGGATACCGTGGGGCAGATGTAGAGGAAGACGATTGCATTAAGAGAAGGACTTCAGTACTTTCTTCCCCATTTATGGCACCCGAAGGAGATCCCGCCGCGCAATACAAGGCACTTGCGCTTGAGCTTGCCCGTAAGAAAACGGAGTATGCAATGAACCCGGATTCCGAGAAAGATCCTGCGATCGAGGGGGAGCTTACCCGGCTGCGCGATGCGCTCGTCGTGCTACTCGACGATCCGGCGAACCTCGAGCAAGTCGCAGCAGGCATGGGGAGGCCCAAAGAAGGTTTTGCGAAAGCGCGGGATGCGATCCGCGACAAAGACATAAGAGACTGGAAGAAGATGTCCTAACAACAAATAGTACGCCCACCGGCTCTGCCGGTGAGACATCCCGGTGTTCTACCGTTCCGGCGTGTATGTTCTCCTCCACGGTAGGTTTGTGTTTGTTTTTCTCCTGCCTCTATCCCCTAAGCCCCTTCCTCCATCCTCCTTCGCTCCTTCGGAGCTACGGTAGGACAAGTAGGAAGAAGGGGGACAAAAAACATCACACAAATATTCCCCTCCTCCTCTGGAGGAGGGGGTAGGGGTGGAGGTGGAACAGGAAACACAGAAATCAGACAGGTGGAACAACATCGAGCAAGCCCCTTCCAGGGGCTCTCCTCAACGCTACCGGCTTTGCCGGTAATTCCCTGCCCCCTTCTCCTCCTCCTTCTTGAGTTCCGCGTACTTGTCGTAGAACGCATCGCCGGCATTCCCAAGGAAGCCGAGTGCTCCTTTGCCAAGCTTCTTGAGGCCGTACACGTACTTGTTCGCTTCTTTGTGCTGTTTTGGCAGTTTCTTCTCACTGGCGGAGCGCATCTTCTTAAATCCCCACCTGCACACGTCGTCTATGCCGTCCTGCAGGCATGCAAGAGAGTGCCCTAAGCTCTCTGCCCAGAAGTTTCCGGATCTCTTTGCCATGCATTCAGACTACCACAGATGCCAAATTTTTGCTAGAATAGAACGAAAGACACAATTTACCATGAGTACCTCCTCTGCAGAGCAAAAAATACGGCTTCCCTTCATTCTTGCGGTGCTTGTGGTCGTTGGCATCTTCCTGGCTGCCTCGGTCCAGTACGTTCGTGTGCTAAGGACGATGGAGAGGGAGGTCAGGGAGCGCCTGCGGTCGGCAGCTGCAGTGGCAGCCATGCAGTTCCAAGGTGAGGAGCTGGAGGGCATTCACTCTCCGGAAGATATGGAAAAGCCGCTCTATCACGAGCTGGTGGACAGGTTGGACCGTATCCGCAGCGGGATCCCGGATGTCAAATTCGCCTACATCATGAGACGGGCAGAAGGTCCATACACGCTTGAGTTTGTGGTGGATGCCGATTCGTTCCTTTCGGAGGAAGAATGGGATGAGAACGGAAACGGTATCATCGATCCGGAGGAGGAACCCTCGTACCCCGGGGATCCGTACGATGTAAGTGGCATAGAAGCCATGCAACATGAGGCATTTGAGCGGGCAACAGTGGATGAAGAAATAACAAACGACCAGTGGGGTGCTTTCATTTCCGGGTACGCACCTATCCGCAATGGCGCAGGAGAAGCTGTTGCCATCCTTGGACTCGATATGGCCGCAGAGGACTACATGAGGATTTCTAAGAGCGCATTCTCCAACATCCTCATCATCCTCTTTGCAGTGATGACTATTCTCTTCGGTGTCTTTGTGCTCGTTCTGACGTGGATACACCGCATGAATACTCTTCGTGAAGTAGACAGGGAGCGCAGCGCGCTCGTGGGTCTTGCACTGCATCAGCTCGGCACCCCTCTCGCCATTTTCCGCTGGTGGATGGAGATCGTGAAAGAGAAGTACGGGGATCTCATTTGCAAAGAAACGGATGCATGCAAACAGCTGGAGGAGGGGATCGCTCTCCTGCAACACGTGTACAACGATCTCCAGCAGGCGCATACGGTCCACAGCAGGAGGCTGTCTTATAGCATGGAGAGAGCATCTCTCGGGAGCATCATCACAAGGGAAATAGAGGTGTTCTCAAAGAAGCTGGAGCAGAAAAAGCAGGTGGTGGAGTTGGAAATACCGAAGGATGTCATCATGCAGCTCGACAGCAAGCTGATCGGCGCGGTGGTCAACGAGCTTCTGGAAAATGCCAGTGCGTTCTCTCCTCCGGAGACCACCATCACCATCTCTGCCCAGCGCAGGAAGCATGATGCGGTGGTTTCCGTGCAGGATCATGGATGCGGAATTTCCGAGAAGGATATGCAGTATCTCTTCAAGGAGTTTATGCGCGGGGATGATGCCTACAAATACAAGCCTATGGGGAACGGTATTGGTCTCTTCGTTGCGAAGAACATCATTGAAGGGGCGGGGGGAAGGATTTGGGTGGAGAGCAAGGAAGGGGAGGGGACGACGGTGTCATTCTCGCTCCCACTCTCAAGGAAAAAGTGAAAGTAGGGGTTCTTCTAGAGCCAAAGTGCTTTTTTGAGGTAGAATATGGAAGTTCTTTGGAACCACGGGCTGCTTTAGGGGTTTACCTCATCTTGTCCCGCTGCGCTCCTCGTCACTTCGTTCCTCGGAGCTGCGGGTCCAGTGAATGGCATGTAGTTCACCATTGTCCCGCTAACGATGCTTCGCATCGTGCGGGACATCGGATCTTGGGGTTCCGTGAACATCCGGTTGCTTTACAGTTGTCCCGACTCGCTCCTTCGGAGCGACGGGACATCGGATCTTCGGACTCGCTTGTGCCCATGGGCACAAGCTCATCTCGAATTCACCGATGGGGATGAAAGGCTTCGACAGCGTGATTTCTAGCGTTCGATCGCTTCTGTTCGGGATGGCAACGGTTCCCGTTACCCACATGTTGCACCCAATAATTGCCGACAATCTTGTTAGCAAGGCCAACCGCATTGCTGAGGGTGTCCTGGCTCGTCTGAGTCCGGTTCCTCTGTACGCGATGGCCGCTTAGTCCGCCCAGCGCGGACACGTCTCTCCTCTTACCCTCGCTACGGGGATGAGGCGTCATCAGCGAGGTGTACTGCGCCCTGATGTGCACGCAGTAGACATACAGCATCACCCCTCTCTGCCGTTCTTCGTCTCTTTCTTATGGCAGGGAGTACCGAAAGAGACATGACAGTACGGGCACGTTCTCTACACGTTGGACCCGGGTTCAATTCCCGGCATCTCCACCAATGTTTTACTTCTCCGATCTCTTCCTCTCGTATCCCTTGAGGATCTTTTTGCGCAAGCGGATGCTTTCCGGTGTCACCTCCACAAGTTCATCATCTGAAACGTATTCTATCGCCTGCTCGAGTGTCATCTTCTGCACGGAGATGAGTTTCATCGCCTCGTCCGTTCCCGATGCGCGGACATTGGTGAGCTTTTTGTTCTTTATCGGGTTCACATTCATATCATCCGGTTTGCTGCTCTCACCGATGATCATTCCCTCGTAAACAGGGGTCTGCGGAGTGATGAAGAGGATACCACGCTCCTGCAGCTTCCAGAGCGAGTAGGCCATCGCCTCACCGTTTTCCATGGAGATGATAGAACCTCTCGTGCGGCCTGGCATGTGGCCTTTGTGCTTCGCATAGCCCATGAATGCATGCGTGAGGATTCCCTCGCCGCGCGTTTCGATGATGAACTCTCCGCGAAATCCCAGGAGCCCCCTCGTCGGGACATCAAATTCCATCCGCACGTGTCCTTTTTTGCTTTGCATCTGCACCATCTCTCCTTTTCGCTGTGAGAGGAGGGAAATGATGCGTCCGGAGCAGTCTTCCGGCACGTCGATGATGACCTGTTCTATTGGTTCGCGGCGTTCCCCGCCGACGGTCTGCATGAGTACCTGCGGGCGCGACACCTCGAGCTCAAATCCTTCCCGCCGCATGGCTTCGATGAGGACTGCGAGGTGCAGCTCCCCGCGGCCGGAGACTTCATAGGCATCTTTTCCTCTGACCTGTTTCACGTGCAACCCAACGTTTGTTTCCACCTCGCGTTCCAGCCGCTCGCGGATGTGGCGGGTGGTGAGGAGCGATCCTTCCCGTCCGGCGAACGGCGACGTGTTCACGCCGAAGGTCATGGAAACCGTCGGGGGGTCGATGGCGATGGCAGGCAGCGGATCCGCATCGGGATCGGTGGTGATGGTCTCGCCGACATCGATATCCGGTATGCCGGAGAGAATGACCATGTCGCCGGCAATCGCTTCGGGGATCTCGACCCGCCGGAGCCCCTCTGCCACAAGAATTTTGGTGATGCGGCCGGTGCGTGCTGTGCCGTCGGGGGATTTGATCGTGACAGGCGAGCCTGTAGCTGCTTTTCCCTCATACACGCGCCCTATGCCCATGCGTCCGATGTAGTTGTCATAGTCCAGTGTGCATGGCTGCATGCGGAATGGCACATCCAGCCGCTGCGGAGCGGGAGGGACGTGCTTTTCGATCGTCTCGAAGAGGGGAGTGAGATCGCTGCTTTCATCTTTGAGTGCGTGCTTTGCCACCCCTTCGCGTGCGTTCGCGTAGATAATGGGAAAATCCAGTTGGTCGTTCTTCGCGCCGAGGGCGACGAAGAGATCGAAGACTTCATCGATCACTTCCGTCGGACGGGCTGCGGGTTTATCGATTTTGTTGATCACCACGATCGGTTTCAGGCCCAGTTCCAGCGATTTCTTCAGGACGAATTTCGTCTGGGGCATGGGGCCTTCCTGTGCATCGACGAGGAGGAGCACGCAGTCAACGGTACGCAGGATGCGCTCTACTTCGCTCCCGAAATCCGCGTGGCCGGGTGTATCCACGATATTGATTTTCCCGCCTTTGTGCCGTATCGATGTATTCTTCGCGTAGATGGTGATGCCGCGCTCTCGTTCCTGGTCGTTGCTGTCCATGGCGAGCTCCTGGATCTCCTCGTGTGCCGCATACGCGCCGCCCTGCTTTAAGAGCGCATCCACCAGCGTGGTTTTGCCGTGGTCGACGTGCGCGATGATGGCGAGATTGCGTATTTCCATTGTTATGAGGATTCGCAAAATCCTATCCCGTAGGGGGCCTTTCTCCTAACATTTTCGCTTCTTTCGCATTTCTCACCCGACTTCGCAGGAAGCCACGATCTTCAGATCATGCCTGCATGCCGGAGTGCGTTTCGGCACGCAGGCGTGGAGGAATGCGGGATCCGATGTTGGCGATCCTGCTTCGCCGGGTTCCGCGTTGTGCTCGTTACGAACATTTGGGAAGCCATGACTTTCAAGGTCGTGGAGCTTCACTTGCCCAGAGAAAGGAGTATTTCTGGGGTTATATGTACCCCAGCCAGTGGAGCCCCCACAGCATAAGCAGCGCGTCGGCGCATGCGTGGCTCCACCATGCTGCGTGGATTCCTCCCCGCATCCGCGTGAGCAAACTCCAGCATACACCGGCGATGGTGAGTGCTCCGATAATGAGGAAGAGGGGGGTGGGAGGTATGCCGGGGATGCCGTAGAAGATAAGGCCGTGCATGCAGCCGAATGCCAGCGCGGAGATCAGTATGCCAAGAACGTTGCCCAGAGAGCGGGAGAGTGCCGGATCCAGCCATGCGCGGAAGTGCAGTTCCTCGATGGCGGAATTGAAGCACGAGAGGAAGAGCACGACTGCCACGGCGCCTCCAATCTTTCTGGGAGTGCGTTTGTGTATGAGGGGAAGAGGAAGTCCTAGCGCCACAAATCCTGGTGTCTTCACCACTTACACTGCATGCAATTCAGCTCTGAGATCTGCGATGGTTTCGTAATTCTTGCCGCTTATTGCGGCTTTGTGTATTGAAGCGAGTGTCACCCCAGAGAATGCTTTTGCCTCTTTCCCTTGGACCTGAAGAGTGGCTCCAATCTGTCCCATTCTTACCGCTTCAACAGCATCTGCAAAAGTAACAGTACCGTTTTGCCATGCTTCTCCCATTTCTCGGGCGAGGTAGAGCCTCTGCAATCCAAATCGGACATCCCCGGCACCAGTTTTATTGATCGCAGGAATCTTGGCACAGGGGGAATCACAGTAGCTGCTCTGCAGCTTGCCATCTGTGGATTGGAACATTACGAAGCAACCTCGCTTGTCTGTAATCGTAAACATCCTTGGTCGTTGTGTTGTTTCCGATACATATTTTTCCTGCACAACTTCTTGGATCCTGCGCAGAAGTTCGAGCTTGTCTTCAGGGGGCAAATCGTCTGGTTTTTCGATTTTTTCGCCGAGGAATATTTTTGCCGCTTCACCGAGATTCGCATTCCACATATCAACGTGTGAGAGAGCTGGTTCAATGTGCTCAAGTTCTGTGAAGCCGTGGACATCGAAACTTACCATTGGGCAGACCTTTTGCACTTGTCTTATGAAACGGCTCAGTGTTTGTCCTTTGTCTTTGTCCATACCTTCGGCAAAGAGGCCAGGGTAAGAGATGTTGAAGTTGATAGGGCGCCGCTTGGCAATTTCAATGAGATCTTCTTCCCGGGGAACAGTTGCCCCGCTCAAACCTGCACGGAAATAAATTGCGCGGTCACCATCGCTCGGTCTTACTCTGATGTCTGAAAGGCCGCTCGTTTCAGCACTTGTAGCAGGCGGCATGGCGTTTTGATCAACTTCGGGGTGAATTTTGCCCTTCCATACCGCACCCACATCATCATCCCCAACGTAAGCCATGATGGCCCAGACGCGTGTTTGTGTTTCCTCTTGCAGCTGTTCCACTGCTTGTGCGGCGGCAGCCTGCTTCTCATTTGCCACGATTTCTCCAGCAGCGTTCGCTGCGTTACCTAATCCTCCTGCATGTCCGTCTGGCAGGTTGAGTGGCTGAATGAATGTCTCTCCGCTGCCGATGACAATATTGTCACGGCCAACCAAGGCGAGTCCTCCCATGTACGGATCTGATTCGAACTCACTTCCTTTCCTTGCAACATCGAGCGCTGTTGTTCCGAAGTCAAT
Source organism: Candidatus Peribacteria bacterium RIFOXYB1_FULL_54_35 (assembly GCA_001787755.1). GTDB lineage: Bacteria > Patescibacteriota > Gracilibacteria > Peribacterales > Peribacteraceae > GWB1-54-5. Next base: position 48,166 of record MFYJ01000013.1, on the reverse strand, counting down.
AACGATATTCCTGATGGTTGCTTCTGCTTGCAGAGCAGCTGTCGTTTCCCTCTGTGCGTCATCTATGCTCCATTCTCTGGCAGTTTGTCGATCATTGGCTTCAGCCGGGGCAGGAGATACTTCTGGCATAAAAGGAGAGAATCCTAATAACGGATCCTGTGGGTTGTCAACCAATCTTTCTTCAGGGGAAACAAATCTACAGGTACTCAAGCCACTTTAGCCCCCACAGCATCAGGATTGTATCGGCGCATGCGTGGCTCCACCATGCGGCGTGGATTCCTCCCCGCATCCGCGTAAGCATGCTCCAGCAGACACCGGCGAGCGTGAGTGCTCCGATAATCAGGAAGAGGGGAGTGAGAGCGATTCCGGGGATGCCGTAGAAGATAAGGCCGTGCATGCAGCCGAATGCCAGCGCAGAGATCAGTATGCCAAGAACGTTGCCCAGAGAGCGGGAGAGTGCCGGATCCAGCCATGCGCGGAAGTGCAGCTCCTCAATGGCGGAATTGACACACGAGAGGAAGAGCACGACTGCCACAGCGCCTCCTGAGCTCACAGAGAAGCGGGCATCAAACCCTGCACGTATGGTTTCAGGGCGGATGTTCCACAGTGGGAGCATCAAAGGAGCTGCGACGATGGCGTTCCCAGAGAGCAGCAGTGCGGCAACCGTCGCAAGCAACCATGTGCGCAAATGCGGAATTGGTTCTGCGATGGGCCAGAACAGAGCCAGGCCCCTGCGTCCTTCTTTTTTCCTCCAGAACACTGGCACCAATACCTGGAAGACTTTGTACAGTGATTGCGCTATGTATCCCTGCAGTCCGAGCGCGAGCACGGCGATTTTCGCCACGAAAGGGAGACTGGCGGTGAGAAAGGTGAGGAGAAGCGGCATAAAATGAGTGTAAAGATGCGGTGATCTCCTGCATAGAGAGATCCGCTCGCACCCCAAAAGCAAGGAGTGGTATTGTGAATGTACAGATGAGTCTTTCAGGCACGCTCCGTCGGCATCCTTGGCTTCTCATTCCTGCTGTTGCTGCCCTCTGGGGGGTGTTCCTTGTTCTGCAGCGGTTCCTTTTCGAGCTGCAGGGTACCCTCCATGACGATGTCTACACGTACCTTGCAGTGGGCAGGGGCATTCTGAACGGGCTCACTCCCTACACGGATCTCTTTGAGAGCAAACCGCTGGGTGTCTTCCTCCTTGCGGCATTCTCTCTCGTTCTCTTCAAAGGTCCTTTTCTGCTCAAGTTGCTCCAGGCAGCATCCGTACTCACTATTCCGGTTTGTGCGTATCTCCTCGCAGAGCCGCGCATGCGGGATCTGGAGCAACCACATCGCACGCTCTGGCAGTTTGCATCCATCATTGCGGGGTCAGTGTTCACCGTCTACGCCTTCGCGATCAGCGGGGAGGGACTCATTGAACCGCTGGGTGCTGCTCTCTGTCTCGTTGCAACAGTCCTCTTTGACCGTGCGCCGGAACACCGCGAGCGTTGGCGCATTGGCCTGCTCAGTTTCCTGTTCCTCTGTGCGGTCGGGCTCAAGGAGCCGTTCGTACTCGTGCTCTTCGCCATTGCACTCTTGCTCATGCGCTCGAGGCGCCATTTCATTATGTTTTTTCTCCTTCCCCTTGGCATTGCGAGTGTCGTGGGACTGGTTGCTCTCCTGCTCCTCGGGTATCTCGGGCCATACTTTTCTGTGTATCTGGTGCATATGTTCGGGTATCACTTGGGCCAGCTCTCGGATGCAAACGGATCGTTCTTTGTACGGGGGCTCCTTGTGCAGAGGACGTTTCTGAACATGTTCTACTACTCCCAGGCGCTTGCCATTGCTGTTACTCTCATTGTTGCGGGCAACGTGTGTGTTTCTGTGAAGCAATCCATCAGATCTCTCATTCTCTTCGTCGCTGCCTTGTATCTCCTCCTCCTCGCCGTAGGTACGGGTGGAGATTTCTATGCACATCATTTTGTCTTTGCTGTGCCGGGGTTCGTTGTGCTTTTTGTGCTTCTCATCAACAAGCAACGCGCCATCGGGTGGCTAACTATCTTCTGCTTTCTTGTGGCTGTTTTCCTCCACCAGCACATCGATTACCGGGAGAAGCGGGAATGGTGGAGCGAGCGCCGGGCTGTGTTGGTCCGTGCTGCGGAGACCATCGACGAGGTCATGGATCGCTGCGGATGGGAGAGGTATCTCCATGTTGTGAACAAGGGAGCAGGGGCGTTCGGGTACACGAAACACTCGCCGTACGGGCCTATCTTCGTGCAGTTCAACAGGTTCATTGAAGGAAGCAAGATGTATGAAGAGCGGTTTCGCGAAGCGCTGTTTGAAACACCTCTCCTTGTACTCTGTGAAGGGCAGGAGACCAATCTCACTGATTCAGCGAAAACGTATATCAATGATAATTTCACCTTCACTCCTCCATCCTGTGCGGGGGAGTTCCAGCAACCGGTGCCGTACCGGCTGGTGTTCCGGAAGCAGACCGGGTAGAAAGTAACTTTCAATACCAGGTTATAGCTGGCAATGAGTAGTTTGTAGTAAATCCTAAAGATCAAAGGCTGCAGTACTACAAGCAACAATCTAGTACTCCGCCCATTCAATGAGTTTCCCGATGTTCTTGTGCCATTCCGTTTCCCATTTGGACGCAACGTATTCTGCGGGAGACTGCTCATGAACGAAGATGTACTCCTTGATCGGTTCCAGAAAGATCGATTCATCCTGTTCATCAATGTTTCTGTGCCCCAGTGAACGGAGATTTTCGGTTGCAACATTCAGAGTCTGCTTAGCGAGATCGAGTGCTGACGTACGATGGATTGTTGCACGGAGCGCATACTTTGCGACATCGTTGCGGAACTGACAGTACTCCTCGTATGTCCAGTGTTTGGTGAGTTCTTCGATGAACTGCCAGCCTTTCCTGTTGTACATGAGCCCTTTCACGGTTGCAGCGACTGCCGGGACGAGGGGAGTGGGAACATTATCCACGGAACGGAATTCTATGTAGCGCTTCAGACGGACATCGGTGTAGACGAAGGAGATTTGTATGAGGAAATCCTCGAGTGTGGCGGAGTATCTCCCGTATCCCCTCTCCATGAATTCTCTGAATGTCATTCTCTCCACGGGGATATACGTCTGTTCCCGCTGGATGTAGACGACAGGAAGATCGAGAGCATACTGCACAAATTTCTCAACAGTGAAGTCCTGCTGGAAGAATTCGCGTGGGGGGTTATACCGCTTTGGGACTGCGCGTTGTGCGATAGAAGAGCGCATGGACATGGAATGTCCGAGTCTCCCGCGGTTAATAGGTGAGTTCGCGAACATAGCGGTCAGCACAGGTGCAATGCGGGTGAGGAGGGAAAATTTCCTCTGCAGGTTCACGCGTGATGTGAAATCAAGATTCACCTGCACGGAATTGCATTTGAATGTCCAGCTTCCGAAGAGTGTGTCACGGCCGAAGTGTTCTATGACCATCCGGTACCGTGGTTTCTTCACGAGCTCGTGTTCCTGGCGGGAACTCACAGGCTGAATGCCATATCCCAACCATTTGATGCCGAGTGCGCCGGATATTTCCCGCAGTTCGTGTACATGCAGGTTGTACTCGAGGGCAAGATCGTGCAAGGACTGGTGTGTAGAGCCAGCGAATTCTATAACGCCGCTCGTTTCGAGTGAGAGAACAGTTCTTCCTCTCCGTATGACTGCGGGGTATCCGTCTTCCTCTCTTGTGATTTCCCAGCCGCATTTTGAGACAAGCATGTCGACCACTGCGCTGTAGCTGCGCGGTCCGTTGCTGTACTTCACAGTACGGCCGTTTTCGCGCAGCACGCCGGGTTTCTCCACTTCTATCCCGATGCGGAGCTGCCGCCGGGGGCGGCATCCGGAGAGGAAATACGCCACAAGGTCGTCTTCAGTGAGTGGCTTTTTAGCGGACATGTATCATGAGGAAAGAGAAGAACAGTTCTGCCCAGCTTCCTTTCCCTGCCTGTGCAAAGCAGTGTTCGTACATGCCGGGGAAGGTGTTCTCATCCACAATGAGATACGATTGTTTCTCTGTGGAGTAGATGCAGTCGAACCCGATGATATCTGCGCCGAGTGCATTCTTTGCTCTCATGGCCATCTCTGCGACTGGTGCAGGATCGATGTAGTCGGTGGCGCCGCCCGTTCCCTGCTCGTCGTAGACTTTCCAACCCCCCACGATTTTTTCCGCCTTTTTCCGGTATCCGTACACGAGCGTATCACCGATGATAGTGGTGCTGATCCACTGTTCTATGTCATTTGGCTCGAACCGCTCCATGAAGATTGGTGTTGGTTTCTCCAGTGCGGGAGAAGCATACTGAATGATATCGAGCAACTGTTGTTCGGATTCTACGCGGACAATGCCCCTCCCGAGATTCCCAAGCGAAGGCTTGAGGAGAAGGGAGCCCCATGCATGGAGGAGATGTTTTGCTTCCGAGAGCTGGTCAGACCGAAAGAGGGCAAAGTCTGCGGTAGGAATGCCGGCAGCCCTGAGCAGCGTGTGTGATGTAAGCTTGTCGAGGCCCCTGTAGAGCCCCTCAGGATTGGGGATGACGGTTGTCGTGGTGGCGAGTGTGCGCAGGATGCTCATCTCATATCCTTCTCTGTCCGGGATCATCGGGTAGTACCAGAAGAAGACATCTATGTCAGAGAGGCATACATCGCCACAGTAGACCTTTCCATTTCGTACGGTTGCATTCATCGGGTGTAAATTGGTTGTGTACGCCAAACCCTCCTTATCCAGAAGTGCGTAGAATTCACTGAGCACCTGCTGAGGCACTGCTCCAGTGGAGTGCAAGTTCGGTGCAGATACATCTTTTGCCGGTAGATAGAGGCCAATGCGTTTTTTCATGAGTTACAGTTCTCCTATGCCCCTCTCGGAGGGTACACCCTGAGGATGAAGATGCAACAAGATAAACAGAGAGGTCCATTCGTTCATTCCAACAGCGGTCAAACGCGCGAATTCCCACGATTTTTCATTCATCTGAGAGCTTTATGCTAGGCTGAATGCCAATGAACTGGCCACCGACCACCATGGCAACGCAGCATCCGGATAATGCGACTGCGCCCTGGTGGAAGGCAGACGGGTCTGCATTCATTTCCACGCAGGATGAAATCGGAGAACTCATTACGCTCTTCTCTGAGCTCCCCATAGACGAGTACATGTGGGACTGGGAGGGGAAGTATGTGGATGAAGCGGTGGGGGAGAAGCTGTATGCACAGGCCGCGGAGCTGCTGCAGAAGAGGCCTCTGGGGAAAGAAATCCATCTCACGTTCCGCATTCCGGCCTTCAATGGCGGCAAGATGCACCGCATGGCCCGTGCATTCATGAACATGCTCAGTCTGAGCGATCTTGCGCAGGATATCGGGGCGCCAGTGCCTCCGGTGCGGGAGATGTTCCTTCCGTTGACTGTGTCTGCTGATCAGCTCATCAAAGTCCGGCAGGCGTTCATGCAGGTTGCGGAGTACCATCGGAACATTTTTCACGACGGCGCCCGGAAGCACGATGCGCTGCTCTCGGCGGTGCGGGTGACGCCGCTCGTGGAGGACATAGATTCCATGTTCAGCATTGAGCGAATTCTACAGCCGTACTGGAAGGTGCTTCTGGAAGATGGAGTGAATGTGCAGGAAACAGGGTTGCGGGTGTTCCTTGCCCGCTCGGATCCCGCGCTTAACTCGGGGATGGTGGCGGCAGTGCTCGCCATTAAAGCGGCGCTGAGCAAGAGTGATGAGCTCAGCAGGGAACTGGGTTTTGAAGTCTTCCCCATTATCGGCACAGGCTCCCTTCCATTCCGGGGGAGCGTGAATCCCAAGTATACGGAGGTATTCCTTGAGCAGTACTCGGGGGTGCGCACGTACTCCATCCAGTCTGCGTTCCGGTACGATTATCCGAAAGGAGAGGTGGAGCGCGCACTAGAGCTCATAAAGCGGGAAGCACCGAAACGGCCAGTGCAGCATGTGCCGGAGGAAGACCGGGTGAAGCTCCAGGAGATGGCCAAAATCTTCACCAGCTGCTGGGGGTCCAGCATTGAAGCGCTGGAATCACACATCAATACCCTCGCGCAGTACACGCCCTCACGGAGGGAGCGGTTGCAGCACATTGGACTCTTCGGGTACTGCAGGGGAGTGGGAACAGTCAAACTCCCGCGTGCGATCAAATTCACAGCAGCGCTGTATTCCATTGGCGTTCCTCCGGAACTCATCGCCACGGGGCGCGGGCTTACACGTGTGCGGGAGGAGGGGCTCCTCCCCGTCCTGGACCGCTACTATCCCGCACTCAGGGCAGATCTGGAACATGCAGGGAAGTACCTGAACCGCGAGAATGTGGAGCTCGCGGCACGGAAGGAGAACGTCTTTCAGGAAATCAAGAAAGATATCGAAGCCATCGATGCGTACCTCGGAACGCCGCTCGGTCCGCGGCAGCCGCGCCACATGGTGCACAGGAATCTCACATCCACCATTTTCCATCGCATGCAGGAGGATCCGGTGGATGCGGAAGCGGTGGAGCACGACATTGTCGAGGCAGCCGTAATCCGGAGGAGCCTTGGATGAGAAGTCAGAAGTCAGTGGGCAGTATTACACTGCCTTCTGCCTACTGACTTCCTGTCGTGCGACATGCAGCTCTCATAGGTACTCGTATATCTTTTTCACGAGTCCCTCTGTGGTCATCTCACTCTTGAGGAGAAAGTCCACTGCACCGAGTTCTTTGCACTTCTCCATGTCTATATCCAGACTGAGGTTCGTAAGCACAATGACAGGGAATGTGTATCCTTTCTCATGAATGTATTCCAGGACTTCAAATCCGTCTTTTTCCGGCATAAGAAGATCGAGAATGAGGAGATCTGGCTTCTTTTTGTCGATAATTTCTATCGTATCAGTGCCGTTATGTGCGGTAACGACTTTGAATTTCTCATCCTGCAGCTGTATTTCATACATCTGCGTCAGGAATTTTTCGTCCTCTGCTATCAAGACGGTTTTAGCTATGGGGGGGTGGAGTAGAGGGTAGAGAGACCGTGAAGGTCGTGCCTTTGTTCTCTTCCGAAGAGAACGAAATGGAACCGGAGAGGATGCGAACTAAATTATACACGAGGTACAAACCCAGGCCAGTACCACTCGTTTCGTGTTTGATGACATTCCCCCCGCGGAAGAACTTCGAGAAGATCTGCTTCTGCTGGTCTGCAGGAATGCCATACCCCGTATCGCTCACGCGAATGCTCACAGCATCCCCCTCCTGTTTCACCTCGAGGGTGACAGAGCCTCTCTCGGGTGTGTACTTGCTCGCGTTGCTCACAAGGTTTGTGAGTATCTCATACAGGAGGCTCTCGTCTGTCATCAGGGAGAGTTCCTTGGGGCAGTTGATCGTGAAAGACTGTTTCTTCACTGCCAGGGCTGATTGGTATTCCTCCTGAATGTCTTCCAGCAGCCGCCCTATGGGCACCTTCTCATCCCTTACCTGAATTTTCCCTGCTTCTATGCGGGAAATATTGAGGAGCGTACTCACGGTTTGGTTCATCTGCGTGATGAAACTCTGCGCCCGCTCAACAATCTTCTGCATCTCATCCGGTAATTTCCCAATCTTGCCGTGCTCCAGCACTTCAAACGCCCAACGCAGGTTGGTGAGCGGTGTTCTGAGCTGGTGCGAAGCGAGCGACACGAATTCTGATTTCGCCCTCTCCGCGCGCTTCTGTGCGGTGATATCAGTCTGCAGCCCGACGAGGAACTGCACCTTCCCATGCTCTGTGATGGGGTATACACGCAGATCCGCTGCATATTCAGTGCCATCTTTCCGTCTGTTCACAATTTCGTCCGTGTGGAATTCCTCTCCGCTGAGGATTTTCCCCCACATCTCTTCATACACCCTCCGTGGCGTATCGCCGCTCTTTGAAATATTGGGATTTTTACCGAGCACTTCTGCTTCTGTGTGCCCCGTGAGCTGTTCCCATGCTGGGTTTGCGTAGACGATGGACGGTTCCGGAGTCGTGATGATAGTGGCGACGCTGGAATTCTCTACCGCCTGTAAAAACTTCTTCGTGTTCATGGCTTCTACTTCCAGGTGGCGTTTCGCCTCCCGCAGTTTCTCCTCCGATCCCTTCTGCTTTGTGACATCCTCCATTGCACTGTCTATCCACACAATGTCACCGTTGTTGTCGTACTTCACCTTTGCAGTGACTGACCCAAGAAATGTCGTTCCGTCCTTCCTTTTGAGCTTGAGAATTTCGTCTTTCACCAGTCCCTGCTTCGCAATCTTCTCAATGTATTTTGCCCTTTGAGCCGGGTCCTGGTAAATATCGGAAACTGCGAGCTTCATAAACTCCTCCACGGAGTCGTACCCGCACATCTTCGCGATGGCGGGGTTTGCCTGGAGGAATTTCCCCTTTGGTCCGCCCGTGTTTCTGTAGATGCCAAGATTGATGTTGGAGACGAGCGTCCGGTACTCCTCCTCGCTTTTCTCGAGAGCCCGTTTGAGTTGCTGCTGGGAACTGAGGGTGTAATGGAGCAGCCATACCCCAATGCTGCCAAGAATTACAATGAGAATGTTGGTGGTGATGAAGAGCGCCTCTTCCCCCGATCTCTGTTGCAGGTAGATGATGGAAATAAGAATAGCGATAGCAAAAATGGAGAGATTGAGCATGAGGACTGCAAAGGAGAGGCGCTCGAGCGGCGCCGAAGTCTTCTTTGGTTTTTTCCCTGTACCTTGCGACATTAGGTCCAAGCATACGCAGGGCGTTCTTCCGGCACAATGCGTTGCAGTTTGACCCGTTCGACAAAGCATGGCTGCTTCCATTTGGGCCTGAGAGGTGACTGTGGCCTTCGAAAAGCTGCGGCTGTGCGTCAGGAAGCTTTGTTACGGAGGGGAGCTCAGGGTGAACAAAAAGGCGCCAACTGCTGGCGGTTTTTTGGGAGGAGGGGTAGAGTGAAAAATTGCTTTCTCCCCCCACCGCATATGCTCAAAAAAGCTCGCAAGAAAAGCATCGGCAAAGTAGTCCATTACTACGACAAGATCGGTGTGGCCATCTTGGAACTCGCTTCACCGCTCAAAGTCGGTGATGCAGTGCTCTTCCAGCATGGAGAGCAGGAATTCACACAGACAGTGGATTCTCTCCAGGTGGACCATGAGGGGATCAAAAAGGCCAAGAAGGGGCAGGTTGTGGGCCTGAAGGTTGGCGAACCAGTGAAGGAGGGGACAGTGGTACTGCCTGCTTAGGCACTTGCACTAATTAAAAATAATTGTATAGTGTTACTATGCAATCAAGTGATTGCATACGGTCTTTTGGGCACATGCTCGTTAGCGAGGACGTGTGGTTAGCTCAGTGTGCATACAGAGGGAGTGCACAGTGGGCTAACCACAAGTAACCAAGAAGAGGAGAGAGAAAGATGAGTTTTACAGCCATTGCGTTACTCGGGATGCTGCTAAGCATGGGGGGGCTACTGGTGGCAGCAGCGATGGGAACTATCTGCGCTTGCAGGCTTAAGAGGCTCTGCAAGTGCGGTGGAGGCGATACGACGAAGTCGGACGACCTGTGCGGAGCCATGTTCACGTGGCTCTTCGCTTCGGCCGTCGCAATCATTGCCTTCGGTTTCTTCGCCTACTGCTACTTTGGACAACCTCCTCCTGTGTGAGCCCAGAAGACCAAGGACCGGCATTTCCCACCGGTCCTTTGGTATGGATAGAAACTTGACAATTTTTCCTTATTCAGTAGTATGTTTGCGCATTTCCCCCTCTTCCCATGGCAGAAAGGATTGAAAGGCTTGAATCCGAGGATGAAGCACCACAGTCTGTCCAGACTATTCAGGTAAAGGATGCAGGGAGCGGAGAACAGCTCACCGATTCGACGGGAGCACTGAAGAGAGAAGGTGGTGTGTCTGTGATGACAGGAAGTATTGGCGATGCACGCTTCAACAGAAAAGTCGATGCTGCAGCTGCGGCGAACGACGTGGTTGCGGTTGAAATGGGCAACCTTGAGGGAGGACTCTCAACAGAGCGTGTCAGGGAGCTGCTTCTGCAGAACCGAAAGGTTCGTGCAGAGGGTGCGGAACTTGTTGTGCGCGGTGTCGCTGCTGAGCAAGTCACTGCCATCCGCGAACTTGAGGGTGCAGGGATCCGTGTTGAGACGGAGGAAAAGATGCGCAGGAATGTGGGTTTGGATGTTGGGGAGAAGCTTGCCGCTTAATGTCGATGTCAGCTGAAAAGGGGAACGGGCAGAACGCACTGCCGCCTGTGAAGGCAGAGAAACCCATGCCGTCCCATCTCGTACGCAGAGGATATCTTGCTGGATCCTATCCTGAGATCCTCATTCAAGGGAGCGGGGGAAGGGCATACAGTTTCCTCCTCCATGCGCAGCGTGCACCCGGGGTTGCTCCTGAGCAAGCAGCGGATTTGATTGTAACGGGACGGGGTGCAACGGGGAGCTCCGGCTACGTGCAGAGACAGGCACAAATCCTGTTGCGGGAAATATTCGAACGGTGCGAACAATCGGAGAGGCGGACAGCCTGAGCTGTCCTGACCGTGTAGCAGTGGCTACCGATTTTCCTGATTGAATTGATACATGAGCCCCTCGCGTGCATTGGAAATACAATGAGAGAGGCGAATGCGGCTGATACCCAGGTCCAAGCAACGCTCTATGAGTTCTCCTACCGTGTAGTTGTGGTTACTTGTGGCTGCAGCATGTGAAGGCTGTTCGTCGTTCACGTACGAGGTGGTTTCAAAAACCCCGGCATCGCGGCGGCGTACATCATTGCGGTTGTAGTCGCGGATGATGTGAGCATTCTCTGTGTCTGCAGCACTGTTGGGGTTGCTGCCGCTGAACGCATCACTGGAATTTACGAGGATCATGGTGCCGGCGCCTACGGCCATGCTCGCGGCTGCCACGAAGGCACCCATAACAAAGGAATGTTGTTTCTTCATACGTATGATTGGGTATGTATATACAGATAGTATTATAACATATTTATTAAATATTTCAAATACAGAAAAAAGGTGTAACTGCTGCGGAAACTAAGAAATCAGCCTCTGTGCAGATTAGATGACGATCAGCACTTTCAGTACCACATTCATCATCCAGTGGATGAGGAATGCGGGGAGGAACGATCTGCAGCGGTAGGCAACACATTCAAGAAGGAGCCCTCCCGGCAGAGATGCAACGAGCTCCAGCGGGGGCTTGGTGATGTGCATGCCTGTGAAGAGGACGAGATGGATGACGATCGCGTAGACGCCGAAACGCGGCACAAGTCCGAAGAGCAGAAATCCCCGGAAGAAGAATTCCCATGCGAAAAGGTACAGCCCGAAGACGACAGTGATGAAGAACGCCCTCCACCCGCTGCTCGCCGGGAGCCTGGCAATGTAGTAGCTGTTAAACTGTGGCAGGAGTGACGCGAGAACAAGGAGAGACAGGACGAAGAGCCCTGTGAGTACGGTGATTCTCCAGGAGAACGGCCAGTGCCATTCTTTGCGGAAACCAAAATCTCTGAGGTTCCCTCCGTAGAGAGAGATAATCGCGATGGGGATGACGAAGAGGTAGAAGAGCGTGGAAAGTACGAAGAGCATCGGCTCTTCAAAGAGAGGAGAGAACCAGTTCAGGAACAGGAGCACGATGCCGGCCCCAAGGATGATTGCCTCTCGCGGAAAGTATCGTGTCATAGACTTCTCAAAATTTCGTATCATTATAGCATTTCTTTGTCATGGAGATGAGAACGGTGTCATTGACAATTGTGCGTTCAATTACAGAACATCCGAAATGAGTCGTAAGGATACTCCGGGAATTACGGATACCACGCGATGACGCATGCGGGGGAGCCAGGTGGCATGAATTCCGCCCAGAGTAATTGTGCACGGCCTTCTTCGACGTCTTGGAGAAGGTTGGTTTCTTTCAGCAGAGTGGGGTGCTTCTGAATAAAGGCATAGGGAGGGGCTTCCGGCCTTGAAGTTCTGAAATGGTATTGGCGTTTGCGTGGTGTCCCATGCAATGGTCTCCTTTGTTGGTGTAAGACTTCCATGGGATTGTTATAGATGGTGACAGTTGCGCCGTGAGGGACATGATCCTGCAGTGCGTCAATCGCGTTTGTGATGCAGGCACCTCTGTAATCCCCGTTAAACTGATCCGGTTTTGTGTTGAGAATGACCGGGCTTTTGTACACGTACGAATATTTTCCCCAGTATATGTAGGCACCGGTGCTCCATACCATCATGATCGCAAGGATTGCGTATTTTGTTTTTACAGTGAGCGTATCCAGTGCCAGAGTTCCCACAAGGAAGAAGAGTGGATAGAGAAAATGGATGTGGCGATCTTCTCCGTAGTCATACGGCCGGATGATGAAGAAGGCAATCCAACTCGAGACGATGATTATGGTAAGCCAGGTCATGAGGGAGAAGCGTATGTTCCCCCAGCGCAGATTCCACTGTGTGGTATTGCAGGAAGGGATACTCTTGCGGAAAATGAGCAGGTACCATCCTGAGAATGCTGCGAGGAGAGTTACTGGTTGTACGATGACTGGTATCCATGCAAACAGGTACCACCATGGAAGGTTTGTATGTTCCATCGGAATGCCAAACATATAGAATTTCCAGTACCATGCTGGGAACCGGGAGAAAATGCGGAACGGCTGGAGCCATCCGGACACCGGAGTGTGCCAGAACATGGGTGAGAAGAGGCCAATGGTGAATATGCCAGCGAAGAGTGGAATGAGAACATGCAAGATCCTTTTGGGCGGGGAGAGCTTTGTGTTTCCAACCGCGTAGAATGTCACCACTGCGAGTATGAGGCAGAAGTGGAGCAATTCCGGTGAACGGGTGAGGAAGGGGATGGTGGAGATGCTCCCGAGTACAAAGAGTGTGAGGGGGCTGTATCCTTCCTGGACGCTGCGGTGCCGATGCAGCAGCAGCCAGAGTCCCAGGCTTACAAGCACAAAACTTGCTGCGTGCGGGAAATCGCGGAGATTCACAAATGCGTGCCCCCCAAAGCGGATGATGCCAAGGAGGCTGGCAATCCCGAGCAGTGATGTGGAGCGGGAGAAACCTGCCTTTCTGAGCATGATGAATACTCCAAAGACCGTGACAGGCAGGAGTGCGAAGGTTACCGCGTGCCGCACGATGTAAGGGTCAGGGAAAGATGCGAACACATACTCGCTCGCGAGGCCGAGTATGAGTGGCCAAAGCGCGGCAGTCCACTGTCCGTTGAGGGATGGAGTGGGGGATTCCCCAATGAGACCGTACTGTTTCAGGATCCAGAGGCTATGGCTATGGAGATGTGTATCGTCGATCATCCAAATGCCTTTTCTGCACAGGAAGAAGCCGAGCCATAGCGACAAAAGGAACAGTAGTATTCCTGCTACCCACAGGAAGAGCGCTCTTTGCCTCTGCTTTGGAAAGCTAGTGTTCATGAGAAGGGGTGAGAGCTCTCTCCACGAGTGTATCGAAGATTTCCAGGTTTTTTTCCGCAAGCTTGCGCAGACGCATGCGGCATTCTTCTCTCATTTGCATCTTCTCCTTGCGGAGTGCCACACAGCGTCGGACGAGCTCTGCAGCTTTCTCTTGCCCTTGGGGGGTGAGGAACTCCTCGAGCGGAAGGACATAGTCTTGCATTCCTGCTGCCCGGGAAAATTCCTCTCCCTTCTTTTCGTAGACGATGTGTACGCATGGTGTGCCAACAGCGCATGCAACGATGCAATCATGCATCGTCCCTGAGAGCAGGCACGAGAAGTGATGCCACAGCGAGAAGTACTCCTTTGGTGCATAGGTATCTGCTTCTATCAAATACACTCTCTCCGGATGTTTTGAGGAACGTTTGAGTTGCCGCAGGTAGGTGATGTCCGGCCAGGGATCATTTGCGTAGCGGGGGAGGAGAAGAATGTTGCAGTTAAGGTGCTCGATGAGCAGGTCCATGGAAGCTTGATATGCGGAGAGGAGTTCCATGATCTTCTTCTGCCCCCGGTGCTTCCTCAGTCCCCATCGTCTGGCGATTGCATAGGGGAGGAGATCATACGTTCGGTGGTACAGGGGCCAGAATGTTGGTGTGACGCCGATAAGTGGTTTGTCGGTTGGAATGCCCTGTTCCCGGAGAATGCTCTCTCCTTTTTGGAGAGATGTTCCTTCCAGCAAAATAGCAGGATCTGCTGTTTCCGTGATCTGTACTTTTTTGGCTGATAACCTTTTGGCTATGAGGTAGCTGTCGTGGTCGCGCACGGTGGCAATGTCCACAAGAGAAAACACTCTTTTTGCGAAGAACGCACCGAGTATTGTGTGAATGACGAGGCCCTGTGCCCAGGCCATCACTGGTTTGTGGAGGAAGATTTTTATGAGCAGCAGGAGGCAGAACCAGTAGGGGATGGAGAGGATGCCCGTGTGGTCCGTGAGAAGGGAACCGCCACCCCAGATGATGATGTCCGCGGAGCGCATCGCCTTCCATTGGCTTGCGCTGAGTATACAACCTCTTTGCACGAATGTTGCATCGTACCAACGTGCGTCCACCTCCGGCCGGAAGGAGCCAACGGTGATCTGCGCATCCGGATACACACTTCTCAGGAGATCAAGCTGTGCGGTGAGGTTTGCGCGGTCACCTCTGTTGTATGTGGCATTGCCGCAGAGAATGTAGATAGAAAGGGCTGTAGTCGTCCGCAACTATCTGAAGTGGAAAAGAAAATATTGTCTCAGATTCTACAGGTATCGCAGTGGAAAGCGATGCAACGCATTCGGTGAGATTTGTTCCTCTGTCAGGCGAGTGTTCCGTTGTAGAGTGCTCTGTGTTGCGCCTCAGGATCCAATTCTTCAAACACTTTCCCCCCGGCACACTGGATGTCCTCGCACACGCGGGCACGGATGGTGAGAATATCATCCACTTTCAGATCGACTGTCCCGCGGATGGAGTTTCTCTTGCCGCATTGATCGCAGAGTGCCACTCCTCCTTGGCACAGCAAATATTCAAAGACAAATACGGTGCTGTGTTCCAATGGTGAGCCGTTCTTCGGTATTGCCTCATTGCCTGATTCAGGAATGGTTGCCTGAGGGTTTGCCTGTTGCACCTGTGCGACAACTGCACGGTACCAATCGCCGTACAGGCGGAGGTGCGCGGGGACTCGCCGCAGGAAATCAGGATCGCGTCTCGTTCTTTCAACGATGTAGGTGCCGAGATCATCCAGAGCGGGCCCATCGGTGGCGGGGTGATCACCACCTTGCGATGCTCCAGGAGTGCCGTCGCCTGTTTCCGTACGTGCTGCAGCGTGAAGAGTGCTTAAACTCATTGGGGAACATCATTGGCATTCTTTACATGACGTCAACGGCATGCAAAAGTGCACTCCAGAACCTGTTCATCATTTGAACGGCAGCGAATATCCTTCGCAGTTCAGCGGAGCAGCACAAGCACAGGTACCGCTGCTACTTGTGTTCTTTCCTATAACAGGTTGCGGAGCGGCGGATATCTGTTCTGGGTGTCAGCGTGTCTTCTCGATGAGAGAGAAGGAGCGCAGCAGTTGGTCAAATTGGATAGACTCTGTTGCATTGTTGGTTACGCAGAGTCCCGTGAGGCGATACACGTATTTTGATGCGATGACGAGTGCACGCTTCGAAGAGCATCCCTGGCTGGCGTCTTCGTACACGAGTGTCCAGAATGTGTCTTCCAGAATGTCCTCGAGCACAGTGATGCCGCTCTCGTTGTAGAAGTCGGTAATGAGCTGGTCAAGATTCATTCTGCTGTATCCATCGAGGTAGAAATTTCGTTCCTGGCAGTCTCCGTGCCCGAGGCACTGCTCATCCGTGTAGCCGAAGTAGATGCGCCAGTCCGACCGGACAACGGGGACGCCGTCTTGCGCAATGCCCCGTTTCTGGAAGTACGGGGCGTGCCAATTCTTGGGGTATGAGAGGGCAAATCCATAGTCTTTGCTGATATACGGCGTGCGTGGGATGGTTTCTGCCAGGTCCGGGTATGTGAGCGTGCGTCTTGAATTCAGGGTTTGGCCTATGTGCGCATTCGCGAGGCGGAAGATCATCTCTGCCATCTCCCCGCGGGTGATGGGGTACTCAAACCCCCGGATTGTCGGAGGAATGGCATTGAAATCCTGCAGATCTTCCACATACGGCTTGTACCAGATTTCCTGCTGTGTCCGGATGTTATGGCGTTCGGGATTTAAAATTCCATAGGCATTTGCGAGGATTTTGGCTGCTTCAGCAAAATTCACCCCGTCCTCCGGTTTAAAGGTGCCGTCGGGGTATCCGCTGAGTATTTCTGCCAGGATTGCAGTGCAGAGGTACGGCCCATACCAGTCTAAGTAGCTCACATCTTCGAAGCGGATAACGTCGAGAGCTTCTTTGTTCCCCGAGAGATTCTCCACACAACTCTCTATCACCAGGGGCGAGAAGAGCGATCCTACGACAATCTTCGTGAATTCTGCGCGAGAAACAGGGAGATCCGCGCGGAAGCTGCGGTCCGGGTAGCCGCGCACGATTCCCTCGCTCATGAGGTAGTCGATCGCTTCTCCGTACATGTGATCATCCGGCACATCCCAGAAACGGGCGTGCGCAGGAGATACGGAGAGCAGCAGCCCCCCAAGGAGGGCAAGTGTGGTGGAAAGGGTCCTCATTGCTGAGGAATGCATCATACCAAGACTTGTGGGCAAGTGGTATTGCAGAACTCGTTGAGGGGGTTGCTCTCCTCTCTCTGTCATGCGGAGAGGCAAGTCTCACCAGCCTTCGCTCCTAAGGAGCTACGGCCGGCGAGGTTTGTCGTTCTTGGATCTCCTGAGTTGCCAGAGACGTAAGTCCATGGATAACTACTGGTGGTATGATGGTGCCATCTTTCCCTTTGTTGAGTTATGGATGAACAAGAAGTGCGCAAGAAGTGCGAAGCATTTGTGAAGGGACTCGGTATTTCCTGCTTCATTGTCTTCGGCTGGGAGAAGGGCAATCAGCAGTACGGCATGGTATCTTCCTACCACAGGATGCCCGTGCAGGCAGTGATCAAAGGCATGTCATGGGCGCTCAATGACATCGTGAATAAATCCATGTGATTCTTTAGTGTATAGCTTTGCTAGCTTCATTAGCTGCATTAGGATCACGGATCTCACGAGGGGGTTGAATTCTACGGATCATTGTATTCAGCATTTTCATAACTTCCTCCAGTAGGTTTTCTACTTGTGAAAGATTAATGAGTTTGCCCATGCCGATTCGCTTGGCAATTTCTATCTGGGTTTCGAGTTCAGCCCCAGAGCCGAATGCAATTCTCAGAAAATGGAGGAATTCATTCCGAGTGCGTCTGGAGCGGCCCTCGGCAATATTGGATGGAATGGAAACTGCGGAACGTCTCATCTGAGACGTGAGACCGAATTGCTCGCTGAGAGGGAAATCGCTTGTAAGCTCATAGCACGCAACAACCAATTCCATTGCTCTCTGCCAGACGATGAGCTGAGAATACGAGTAGTTTGCCATGTTGTCATTCTACAAATGATGGTTATGTTTGATATTGGTTACCAGTAATTGTGTGCTCATGAATCGAGTTTTTCCCATCTAATTGAGCACAAGCCGGTTCTTTCGTCGTTAAGAACCAGTCAGAAAGAACCGAGAAACAAGTGCCCTAATGAAGCTAATGCAGCTATCTCCTATCTACCCGCATTCAGAACAATCTTCATCAGCCAGTTTCCTGTGCCCAGGATCGTGGCCACCACCACCCACCCCCAGAGCCTGTTGTGCACTTCCAGCGTCACGAGGCCGTCCTGCATTTGTTCCACGATGTAGATCGTCAGTTCCACGAAGATGCCGTTCACGATGATGATGGCAAGCAGGGTGGCGAAGAAAAGCTTGATGGGAATCGTGATGACTTCCAGAAGCGGACGGATGAAGAGATTCATGAGCGTGAGGAGCGAACCCACTATGACGTATGCTGCAAGGCCTCCGGTGAGTTCAAAGTAGGCGTAGAAGTACTCTGCAAGCACCCACACGAGGACAATGTTCAGCACTGCGCGCAGCAGCACGCGGGCCGGGAGGGAAAGGCCGCCTTCAGAAGCCATGCGTTCAGCTTACATTCTTTTTAGGTGCGCCTCTAGGTCCGGTTCAGCCTTATGGAATGTGGAATGTCGTATGTCGGGAATTCCTGAGGTAAGACAATCGAGAAGTGAGATGAGCATCCCACATACCACATACGACATACCATATTCCAAACCGTTTCACTGCTTCACGAAGCGTACCGTCACCTTGCGGTCTCCGAGTGCCATCGTGTGATCATCACCTCCTGCACTTCCGAGCGAGGAGTGTGTTTCCTGCTCAATGAGTTCCCCATACTGTTTCAGAAGCTCGTCTGCACCCTGTACCTGCAGTGTGATGCGGTCCGTGAAGGAGAGTCCTGTTTCTTTGCGCAGGCGCTGTACGGTGCGAATGAGGTCGCGCGCATCGCCTTCGAGCCTGAGTGCATCTGTCACCGTTGTATCTAAACTCACCACCACACCCTGGTCCGCAGCGATGTTCTCGCCTTCCCGGCCCCGGTACACCACTCTTGCCTCGTCTGGTGCCAGCTGCTCATCGAGCACAAAGATGCTCCCGTCTTCCTCCGCTTCGAATTCCCCCTGTTTCCCGGCCTGAATGATTTCCTGCACGCGCGCACCCAGCCGTGGACCAACCTTCCTTGCATCTACCTGTACGTAGCTCTCTGCGATTGCTCCGGGGTCATCGACGAAGGCAATTTCCTTCACGTTGAGTTCCTGCCGCAGCAGTGCGAGGTCTTCCTCCAAAAGCCGCACCGTGCTGCGGAGGGAAGGAGGAAGGGCTGCGGTTGCTTTCGCAAGCGGTTGGCGGTTCTTAATCTTCTGTTCTGCGCGGATGGAGAGGCCCAGTGAGACGAGCAGTCTCATCAGGCGGTTCTTGGCTAAGAGTTGTTTTTCCTGCTTCGAGAGCTCACGCGGTTCCGGCCAGTCTGTCATATGGATGGAATGGTGCTCCTCCGGGACCAGATTCAAGTAGATGGCTTCCGTGATGTACGGGCAGAACGGTGCGAGGAGCTGGGAGACGGTCAGCAGCACGTCGTAGAGCGTTGCGATCGCATCATGCTGCTCTTCTTCCTCTATGTCTCCGGTGGAATCCACTACGTCTCTCGCCCCCTTGCCGGCAAAGCGGCGGCGGGAGAGGCGGATGTACCAGTTCGTGATGGCATCGATAGTTTCGTGGAGTTCGTTGCAGGTGGCGGAGAGGTCGTAGTTGTTGAGTTCCTTCGTCATCCTGTTCACCAGATCCTGCATCTCGGCCCGGATCCACGTATCGAGCGGATGGCTGGAGTGCGTCCTGCTCACGACAGGCTCAAACTTTGCCGCGTTTGCGTAGGTGATGAAGAAGCTGTAGATATTCCACAAGGGCAGAAGCACGTTCCGCACGGTCTCTTCCACGAGTTTCTCGGAGAACCGCAGGTCTTCCGCGCGCACAGCCGGGCTGCTCATCAGCGTAAAACGCACGGCATCCGCCCCGTGGCGCGACACCACCTCCATCGGGTCCGGGTAGTTGCGCAGTCTTTTACTCATCTTCTTCCCGTCTTCAGCCAGTACGATGCCGTTCACCACCACATGCCTGAACGGCGTTTCATTGAAGAGGGCGGTGGAGAGCACCATCAGCGTGTAGAACCATGCACGGGTCTGGTCCAGCCCTTCCGCAATGAAGTCGGCCGGGAAAGCGGGAGGAGTCTTGCGGTCTCTGTCTCCCACTTCGAAGGGATAGTGCCGCTGGGCGTAGGGCATGGAGCCGCTCTCGAACCAGCAGTCCACTACCTCCGGGATGCGCTTCACGTAGGGATCAATGCGAATTTCGACCTTCTCTGCATTCCCGACTCGTGCAGCAACACCTTCATCGTAGCTTAAATTGTCTGCGAGCACGGAGAGGCACTGCATCATCCCCCCGTGCCCGACCAGAAGCACTTTTTTTCCTGCATAATCCCGGAGAAGCTGATCGGTTGCCTGCTCAGCGCGATGGAGGAATGCGGAGAGACTTTCACAATCATCTGTCGGTGAGTGATGGAAGGCAGGTTGTACTGCATCATTCTTTGGCGGATGTGCTTCCAAGAACTCTTTGAACGGCTTCCCGCTCCATTTCCCAAAATCTCTCTCACGAAGGAGAGGGAGTGGGGGTGCGAGAGGAATGCCAAGTTCCTTCGAGAGGATGGCGGCGGTTTCCGATGTACGTTTGAGGTCGGAAGAGATGACGATATCAAACTTCTGTTTCTTCAGTTTCCTCGCAAGATCACGCGCCTGCTCCCTGCCATTTTCATTCAGAGGCAGATCGATTTGTGATCCCTGGATTGCGCGGTCTTTGTTCGATGCCGTCTCCCCGTGACGTACCATCGTCACGTACATGCTCTTCTCGCATGCAGATCCCTGCCACCGGATCTCATCCACCTTGTCCTTGTGCAGGTCCATCTGCTCGCAGCGGTCATGGTCCCAGAAGAATGTGTAGGGTTGCAGGTAGCGCGGGTACGGCTGGTGCGAGAGTTTCATAGGATCCTGTCCCGTGAAGAACGAACGGATGTTCTGCACAGGGTCTGCATGCGTTACCACGAGGATGTGTTCGCTCCTGTGTCTGGGGAGCACGTCGTTCATAAAGCTTTCTATGCGCTTCGCCACGGAATTCCATGTTTCCATTCCCTCGAAGTGGTAGATACTCTCCGGTTTCCCGGAATCAAGCTTGTGCGCACGCCGCGCCTTAAGGAAGGAGAGATCCGAGAAGTCCACGGTCTTCCCCTCGTACTCGCCGAAGGAAACTTCCCGCAGGCGCTCATCCACTCTCACCTCTGCGCCGAGCTGCTTCGCGAGCATCTCCGCCGTCTGCTTGGTGCGGGAGAGGGGGGAACAGTAGACGGTCCGGATCTTCTCGTTCTTAAAGTGCTTGGCGATTTCTTTTGCCTGCTTCCTCCCGCTCTGCGTTAAGTTTGTACCCGGAACCTTTCCCTGATAGATGGGAATGAGGTTCCCCTCACTCTCCCCGTGGCGCAGTGCAGTGATCTTCGTGAAGCGGATGCGCTTCTCATCCATCAGTTCGTCGCGGCTGCCGATGACATCCATATCACCGTGTTCATTCCGCCAGATGGGCAGCGGCGTGCCCCAGTACCGGTTGCGGGAGATGGCCCAGTCACGCGCTCCCTCCAGCCACTTCCCGTAGCGGCCGTCCCGGATCGATGCGGGCATCCACTCGGTCTTGGCGTTGTTGCGGAGCATCTTTTCCTTTATCTGTTCCACCTTCACGAACCAGGAGCTCGTGGCATAGTTGAGGAGAGGGGAGTCACAGCGCCAGCAGTGCGGGTAGCTGTGCCTGTAGGTTTCCCTGCTGAAGAGTTTTCCTTTTTTCTCCAGCCAGTCCGCCACCATCTTGTCCGTCTTCATCGGGTCGTTCTTCGGCTTCACATCCATGCCCGCAAAGTCCTTCACCGCTTCCGTGAACTTGCCGTCCATAGTGACGTGCTGCAGGAGTTTCAGATTTTCCCGTTTGCCAACATTGAAGTCATCCTCACCGAAGCCGGGAGCTATGTGCACGACGCCCGTGCCTTCATCTGTGGAAACAAAATCTCCTTCTACGATACGGAAAGCAGCATCTCCATACTCTTTCTCGAAGTAAGGGAAGAGTGGTTTATATTTCAGTCCAACAAGTTCCTTCCCGCTAAATGGATTTGCGATCACATGAGCTATTTCCTCAAAATCCTCCGTTCCGGAGTAGGTCACTGGGCGGAGGATGCTTGTACTTTCTTTCCGATGATCCCAAATTTCTTTGGCAACGATAAGTATCTCGTTTTTATACTTGAATTTGATATATTCAACACTTGGATTAATGGCCAGGAGCAAGTTCCCTGGCAGTGTCCACGGCGTTGTGGTCCACGCGAGAATGAATGTTCCCGGCTCATCGGTCAATTCAAATTTCACCGTCACCGACTGATCCGTGATATCCGCGTACCCCTGCGTCACCTCAAAGTTACTCAGGGGGGTCACGCAGCGCGGGCAGATGTGCATGGGTTTATGCCCCTCGTACAAGAGGTCTTTTCTGTGGAGCTCGGAGAATGCCCACCACATGCTTTCCATGTACTCCGGGTCCATGGTGCGGTAGTCCCAGTCCATGTCCACCCACCGCCCCATCCTCTCTACTATTTCCCGCCACTCCTTCGTGTACCTCTGCACGGACGCGCGGCAGAGATCGTTGAACCAGCCGACGCCGCGTTCCTCTATCTCCTGCTTGTTCTTAATGTTGTTCTCCTGCTCAATCATGTTCTCTATCGGCAGGCCGTGACAGTCCCACCCGAAGCGGCGTTCTACATACTTCCCCCGCATCGCCTGGTACCGCGGGATTACGTCCTTGATGGTTCCGGCAAGCAGGTGTCCGTAGTGGGGGAGCCCCGTGGCGAAGGGGGGGCCGTCGTAGAAAGAGTACTGCTCAGCGTCTCCGCCCTGTGGGCTGTCCCAGGGTTTGTTCGTCGTCCCGCGGCTGCGCTGCTTCAGGCTGCGCTTGAAGATGTCTTCCTCGCGCCAGTAGCGGAGAATTCCTTCTTCGAGACTCGGGAGGCTCTGCTTGGGGTCGACAGGGTCAAACATCGCGGAGAGTCTACAGAAAAACTCCCGTTCTTACATGGTTTTCGTCTACGAATCGCCGCCTAGTGTTTCACGGATGAGCCTGCGGACTTCTGCAGCTTCTTCGGGGCGTGTCTCTTCATCCAAATACTTTGCCCAGAGCTGTAGCGTGTCGGGAGACTGCATTCTGCGGGAAGCTTCTACACCAAGTGTCAGCCATCCTCTGTACATGCAGTATTCCACCACTGTTCGGAGAATACGTTGCAGGTCGAATACTCTTGTAGGCAACTGATCAAGGATGCTAATGGGCGGTTCTGTTTTGCTATATTCTCTCTGAAGCACCGGGCCAAGCATGCGCAGCTCATCGTCATTGAAACGTGCCTGAATTGGATCTCCATTCTGTGTTGCTGGTGCAAAAAATCGCCGAGCTTGGAATCTACTCTCCTTCAGGGGTCCCTGGCTTGTGGTGGCACACGTTCTCCCTAATCCATACCTCTCCAATTCCGCACGTTCTTCCGCGGTCATGGGAATATCCACCTCTGTAGAATCGCCATCTGCTAATTCAGCCTCAAGTGTCATAATGCTATTGTAACTATAAATAACAATAAGTCAAATCTTTAGACCGGAATCATTTACCGCCCTTTTCTCTACTTCAGTGGTACTCAGTCAGGGATCGTCACCTCTCCTGCAATGTTCTTCGCGAATATCTTCTCAATCTCCTTGCCGTCCTTTGTCTGCCCGAGTGCCCACTTCAGCTTGACGTACGCGGCTTCCGGCGTCATATCTCCCGTGGGAATCACACCCAGGTCCATGGCGCTCTGTCCTACTTCATAGAGGTACATGCGGGTGGTGCCGTAGATGCACTGCGTGGAGATGAGGACGGGAATGTCCTTCTTCCGTGCCTTTTTGATAGGTGGGAGGAGATTTGTCTCGCGGTTGGGGATGTTGCCGGGGCCGAAGGATTCCAAGATGAGTCCGTCGATCTTGGAATCCACGATGGCGGAAATAGTTTCCGGATGTATGCCCGGCGTGATCTTGAGGACAACAACGTTTCCTTTGAACGCATTCTTAAAATCCAGCGGGCCTCCATGCCGTCGCGGGATGGACTGGTATGTGATCTCGGGCTGCAGGCGGATGGAGCCGAGCTCCGGGAACACAGGGGAGATGAATGCATTGCGCTTGCTCTCGCTAATCTTCATGCTGCGGTTTCCCCGGAGAATATCTGTTCCAAAGACGATGGCGACTTCCGCAAAGTCCATGGTGGCGGCGAGGCAGGCATTCACGAGGTTGGAGACGGCATCCGTGCCGAGAATGTCCGGCGGCACCTGCGAGCCTGTCAGGATTACCGGCTTGCCGAGGTTCCCGAGGGCGTACGAGAGAGCAGAAGCGGTGTATGCCATGGTATCTGTCCCGTGGATCACTACAAAGCCGTCGTAGTTGTCGTACTCTCTGTAGATGGCATCGGCTATCTCTTCCCAGTGGTGCGGCTGGAAATTCGTGCTGTCTAAGTTGGTAATGGTCTGCATCCGGATGTTGAATTCTTTCGTGAGGTACGGGGCGTACTCAATGAGTTCCTCTGCGGAGAGTTTCGGCTGCAGTGCGGAGGTGCGGACATCCTGCCGCATGCCGATGGTCCCTCCGCAGTACAGGATGAGCAGTGATGGCTTGGATGCACTCATACAGTCTTCACTTAAGGGGAGATACGGACAATCCTTTCGATATCTGGCTGGCTGGAGAGGTACTCATACGCTATTTGCAAGGTTCCTATGCGATCCGTATGGAAACCAAGCGTGAGGGACGAGCGGTTGAACTCCCGGAGTTCGAGTGGAGTATCCAGAAGATTCTGGAGATTCGCAATTGTTTTCAGAGGGTTGCTTCCCTGCGCGAAGAACCACATCAGTGCGAAGTGAAATGGGTGCTGAAGCAAGTCGATCTTTCCAATGGTGAGCGGAACCAGTTCTCTGATGTGCGCATGCTGTCGTATTTCCTCATCATCAATAGAGAGGATGTCTATGACGTCTGGGCGAATCTGCTGGCCGATCACTAGTTTATCTCGCAAGTTCTCCAGTGTTGTCCGGAGGATGAAGCGCATTCGCTGCTTCGGCGTGAGCCGGGAAGTGAACTGAAAGAGGTGCGGATCGACGAGGAAGAAATCGGAGGCTATGCATTGGCCCCCGAGAAGATCGAACGTATTGAGCAGACCGCATCCGACGTGTTCGATGGTCCGTTTATTGCTGCAGAGGCGGTTCGCAATACCCTTTTTCCAGGCAGTAGAGAGGAAAGGATCCATGGTGACATCGAGTGTATGGGAGACGATTTTTCTCCCATGTTGCAGGAGTTCTCTCCTGGGAAGAGCACAGAGGTTCCCCACGAGGAGTTTCTGGGCAGCTGACGTATGGACGAATACGAGATCTTCCGCACTCCGCTGGTTCCTGTGTTTCGCATACGCATATTCGATCACATCTCCGTCCTGGATGATGCGTTTCAGGCTCGAAGGCTCACTGTTGGCAATGACATTCTTCACGTACATGGCTTTTCTGTCTCCAATATGGAATGCAACATCCAGCATGCTGGAGTGGCTGGGCAGATCAATGAATTTCTGTTTCTCGCCTACGATATGCACGCGGAACCGATCGCCGAAAATCTCCGACTGGACTGCCTGGAAGAACTGGGGCAGATCCTGGGTGTCGTGCTCAAGGGACAGGAGTTGGTCGATCCACGTCGGCAGACGCTGCCACTTTTTCTCCATGTGCTGCTGGTAGGGAAGTGCCGCGCCAAAAAGTCCTTCCTGATGCATTTCATCGGTCTGAATGATAATTTTGATGGGATTACCGAGAGACGACATCACGGTGGTGTGGAGCGCCCTGTACCCGTTTGTTTTGGGATGGGCGACGTAGTCCTGGATGTGATGGGGGAGTGATGACGCAAACTGATGCAGGTAATTGAGCGCACAGTAACAATCATCCTGGTTTCTGGTGATGACAGAAATGTGGAAGAACGTTTCAATGTGCTGGAGAAGCGCAGTTTGCGTATGCGTCGATTCGCAGATGCTGTAGAGATGCCTGGGGAGCAGTACGATTTTCAAGTTTTTAAATCCGTTGTCGCGGAGGTACGTTCGCATGCGCTGTACCCAGTTCTGGAGGTGCTTGAGATTTTTATCTGTTGCAGATTTTCTCTTGCGCTCGAGGAGGTCGTACTGGGCGGGATCGAGTACTCGGAGTGCCCTGTCCGAGAGTTCCTGATACCAGAGCCGGATGCCGAGGAGATTGGCGAGCGGGCAGAAAATATCGAGGGTTTCGCGGGCTATACGCTGCTGTTTTTCCTGCGGGAGGTGCCCGATGGTCTGCATGTTGTGCAGCCGGTCTGCAAGCTTGATGAAAATGACGCGGATATCCCGCCCCATGGCTCCGAACATTTTGTGGATGGATTGCATGCTCCGCTCATGCGGATCGATGTCTTTCTCGACCTTCTGGACTTTTGTCACCCCTTCCACCAGCTTGGAGACGACAGGTCCAAATTCCTCCTGCAGCTGTTTGAGGGTGACATCAGTGTCTTCCACCGTATCGTGCAGCATGGCTGCAATGAGTGTTTCATTTCCTGCGTGGAGGTATTTCAGGAGTTCTGCCACTGTTTTGGGATGTTCCACATAGGGTTCCCCTGATGCCCTTTTTTGGCCTCTGTGGGCTTTTTCAGCCAGTTCTACAGCTTCTCGGAGTGTGCCGGGTGGGGGAGACTTCATCTTGCTCACAGTGAAATTATACAGAGAATGCTCTTGTCATACAGATTGTATATTCTGTACTATAATTTACAATTAGTCTAGTTCTTGGTTATATTAGTGTCTAGCAATGGATTCAGTCACCGGCATCCTCTCGAGGTTCGGGTATTCGGAGGGACAATCTCCTGTGAAGAGCATGAGGCAGATGATTCGAGGAGAGGCAGGAGGAAGAGAGTGCTGCTTCCGCAGCCCGGCAAAATTCGTAGTCTGATCGAGAACCAGGTACCCGACAGAGTGATGAGCATGGTTGATCTTGTAGCATATTCGGAAGCAGATCCCATTGTTGACAGCGCGGAGTTGAATGTAGGTCTGCTCATGCAATCTGTGGAGGACATCCGCAAGAGGACCAGGAGGGGTGCCAATCTCCTCATTGCCAGTGGCACGGATAATGTTCCGTATCTCATGCATGCTCTTGCCGAAGGGGTGCCGCGGGAAATGCTTGGGGATCGGAACATTATCGTTGTTGTGTCCCAAACACATGCACCTGCTGATCTCCCAGTAACGAGGTATGATGAATCCCCGCCGCCTGCATGTGAACCGGTGGACAATCTGACCAATGCCATCTACCTCTCCACCAGGGATGAGATGCGCGGGCGCATAGGTTTGTACTGCGGAGGGGTTTTGTTCCCTCCACGTGGCCTCGTAAAAATAGACACGAAGGATCCACAACCGTTCCACTGTCGGTTTGACCAAATGGGTATATCTGAAAGACCTCCGCAGCGTGATTGGCATATCGTGGAGAGCGAACCCGCCCATTTGCCACGTGGTATGAAGCATAAGTACGAGCTTGCGGATGGCATAGAGAGCTGGGGATTTGATCCTCTGTCCCACTACGGGAATCTCCCGGCGGCCATGGAAGGAATGATCTGCCGCAAGCAGGGAGGTGGGCTACTAGAAAAGTCTCCGAGGAAGACTGATTTCAATGCTATGGTGGTGCAGGCTCCGGGTTCCAGCAATCTGCGGCAGAGCGAAGAGGAGCTTGCTTGCGTGAATGAAGCAGCAGAGATCGGGCTGGAAGCGGATGTGCCGGTCGTGCTCATCAGCGATCCTCTGCAGCCGCACAGTTCAGGAGAGGATGAGGGTGGGAGAGGAGGTTTTATTTATGGCGGTGATTTCGCTCTCATGCGCGAGCACCTGGATAAGGCGGCCGGAGGCACAGAGAAGAGCCCGGTGCTCAGCGGTGGAAAACTGGCACGGCCGGAAGCAAAACTCCTCGTTTCCCAGGCTGTGCGCCGGGGAGTGCAGGTACACGGGCATCATGGCAAAAAACTTCTCGAGTATGTTCAGCTTGCGTTTGCTGATTACGAGTCGTACCTCGCTGGCAGGAGGAGGTAGCGGATTTCCGGTTTCCTTTTCAGCCATGGAAGAGACAAAAACGGAAGGATATTTTCACCTGAAAAAGATTGCCAAATGGTGAAATATTCGTAAAATTTGTAACTCCTTGCCAAATTGGTGCTTGGGACTACCGGTGTGTTCCTGGTTCCTCTCCTGTCATGTTCTCACTTCTGCCATCCTATGAACATTCCAGACGCTGATCCCCCGGAAGAGTTGTGCGAAAAACCGCGTCTCGCAGTTCTCTGTGAGGGTGGCTCCATATGCTCTAACGCTTCTCACGAAGCCTCAAAGGGGGTGGTGAAAGGCATGGTCAGCACCCTGTCTCGTGACCTGCGCAGGCGCTTTCATCGAGTGGGGGTGACAACGTATGAGAGAGAGCTCGTTCAGAGTAGCGAAGTCACGCCGGAGCGCATTGAAGATTTCGTGCGGGTTCTACGGAGGCTGCTCGAGACAAGACAACATATCATTGCTCTTGTGAGCACGTTCCACGCACCGGCCTATGCCACCGCAGTCTCCGAAGCTGTCCCCTCCGAGAATCTGCAGTTGGATCCTCCGGAAGGTAGCCGTACGCACAAATCACTCATTCTTGCCTGTGCGAGCGGAACCGCTGAGGATAATCGCACTGATGCTTTCAGTACGTTCAGGGATGCTGTGTGCCTTTCCAGTAAGCCCGAGATGGCAAACAGGGCAGGTGTTGTTTACCAGGGGAGGCTCTTTGCCCTCCCGGGTCTCTATCGGAGGGGAGAACCGACAACGTTCGAATCTCGCTTCTCATCTATAGCCCGAAAGCAAGGAGAGAAGTGGTATTTCCACGAGCGGAAACCTGAACAGCTTCCTATAGGAGAGGAGGGGGAATACCACTTAGATCCTTCTGTGCAGACGTTTAATCTGGAAGATGCCGCGGGACAGGTTGTTTCGTCTGTGGAAGCGGCGAGAACCGGGGGGCTCCGTGGCATGGTCCTGCGGACTTCCCGGGGACGGGACCGGCAGAGTCGTTTCAAGGAGAACGAGCAGGTGCTGGGGATGCTCAATGCGATGGCAATACCGGGTATTCTCGTGGGTTCTCAGCTCCAGCAGTCAGGGGGGAATGGGAAACATCTCCACGAGCCGGAAGCGGAGAGTCCCTATTCGTACATTAGTGATGGCGGTGCATTCACGAGCACAGAAGCCCGTATGCTTCTTTCTCACTGGGTATCGCTCTTCCGTGATCTTCACCTCGATGAAACCCGGGAGCAGGCTGGCTTTGTGAGCCAGATGATTGAGAAGCATCCGTTCAGAAATTAGAGATCATTTCCCTTTAGGAAGAACGGAGAGAATGTACGTTTTAACATTGGAGAACATTTCTTTGCGTTCATCGAGTGCTTCTATGTCCTCCCGCGTGAACCAGCGCATGTCTTCTCCCTCTTCCTCGAGGAGTGAGAGTTCCTGCTCTTCATTCAGAGGGCGTGCGAGGTAGAGGAAATCCATGTGCTGGTGGGCAGGCTCCCCCCGCTCCTCACTTGCGGGAATGTTCTCCAGCAGGAGCGCGATCGGCTTCTTCAGCATGTTTCCTTCCCGTGTATTGCCGGCGAAGAGATCTTCCTGCGCACTTGCCCCTCGTAGCCCTATGGGCGTAGTGGGGTCTCCCACGATCTCCACATCGAGTCCCGTCTCTTCCTTACACTCCCGTCTCGCTGTCTCTTCCGGCGTTTCATCCTCATCCACGTGCCCGCCAGGGGGCATCCAGCGCCCCAGCCGCTTGTGCCACAGAAGCAGTGTGCGGTTCTGCGAATCTACGATGAAGGCGGTGGCGGTGAAGTGCTTTTTCACAACGTACAGCTTAGAGCTTGTAGGTTGTAGCTTGTAGAGAAAACCTCTCTATTGGTAAACTCTATGTCTCGTTTCTCTATCATCTACCAGCCACTACCTACAAGCTACAATGGTTCTCATCAACGACAACTCCGCAGTACTGAAGATCGGGGATGTGCTGCCGGCCTTCTCCCTTCCTGCCACAGATGGGACCACGGTAGATTCCTCCCTCATTCGTGATCCGGTTCTCGTTGTAGTGTTCACATGCAATCACTGTCCGTATGCCCAGGCGTACGAAGACCGGCTCATCGATCTCGCGAAAGATTTTGACCAGGAAGGGGCGCAGTTTGTGCTGATCAACAGCAATGATGCAGGAAGCTACCCCGAGGATTCCTTTGGGAGGATGAAGCTCAAGCACGATCAGAAAAGCTATCCCTTCCCGTACTGCTATGACGAGTCGCAGGAAGTTGCCAAGGCCTTTGGCGCACTGTGTACACCCCATTGTTTCGTGTTCGACCGGGAACGTACACTCCGGTACAAAGGGCGGGTGGATGACAACTGGGAAGAGCCTTCCGCTGTTTCTCAGCGCAATCTCTACGATGCGCTCCGTGCATTGGTAGCGGGGAAGGAACCACCCGTGCGCGAGGCGAACGCGCTGGGGTGTTCCATCAAGTGGAAGGAGTAGCCTCCAAAAGACGCAGAATGGGGCCGCCCTCCCGTGCAATGTCTGTGAATTCCTCGAGGGAAATGGCAACTTGCATTGCCTGCAATGCATGGACGTTGAAGAAATTCCCCATGACAAGATAGCCTGGCCTGAAGTAGAACACCCACTCATCAAAATTCGTCCATGCTTCGGGGGATGCCTCCATATCATCCATCGCCATTTGTCTCTCCACTATTGCAGTGATGCGTTCCTGGTACGGTGATTCTGAGCGGAAGAGTGATGCGAGGTCGTACTCTTCCCCCGAGGGGGTGTCGAGCGTTATAGCATGGAGCACATTGGTTGGATGTGCTGCTCCTTCCAGGTAGTGGGTAGCGAAATGCGTGATGCTCAGGAGGTTCTGCTCATTGAGTTCTACGCGGAAGCCGAATTGTGTTGTTTCCGTAAGGGAAGATCCCGGCTCAGTCATATCGCGGTAGAGTGCGGGACAATCCTGAAAACCTGTAACGTATGCATCGTTTAGTGCTTCGTGAAGTATTTCGTTGAGAGAGTCCACATTTTTGCGTGATTCTTCTTCGCGGACACGGGGGTATTCTCCTTCGAGGATGCAGGTGATTCCCTCGGAGGAAACTTCCCTGCGCAGAGGAACACCTTCGATGTCCAGTGGGAGCTCTGTCGAAGAGGAGGTACAGCCTGCGGCCAGGATGGAGCCAATGATGATGAGAGGGTAACGCATGGACTTATTGTACCGTAAGAAGAACAACCTCAGGCCAGGCAAAAAACCTCGCACGTCCCCAGGTTTCTCCTACGCCTCTTGTGACGAGAAGTGTGGCATCACTGTCGGTGGGAATGATGCCCTGTTCGAATCTGCGGGGAATCCCGACAGGCAGGATGAGTGATCCCAGGGACGGGAGCCGGACTTGCCCGCCGTGCGTGTGGCCGCTCACGATGAGGTCTGCGGCTCTGCTCCTGGGGTCCTGCACGACGTTCGGATTGTGGGAAAGGAGGATCACCGGCACAGAATCAGGAATATCTCTGAGTGCAGCCTCTATGTCCGCATCGGAAGTCCACAGGTCATCTATGCCGGCGATAACGAGAGAGCTGTCACCCAGGGGCAGCACCCTGTTTTCATTCCGGAGCATCTGAATTCCTAAGGACTCAAGAAAGTCCGCAATGTCTTCCCCGCGGTTGAATGTGAAAAACCGGTTACCAAAGATGCTTGCGAGCTGGCCCTGGTCATGGTTCCCAAGCACGCCGAACACTCCGGCAGATGCGCGGAGATTGCCGAGAGGTTCGAGATCGGAAAGACGTGCGTCTTCGGTGTACAGGTAGTCTCCAGCGAGGAGCACAAGATCCGGCAATCTATTGTTAATTGTCCGGACGACCTTTTCAACGAAGCGTTTATCCTTGTATGGGCCAACGTGAAAGTCTGAAACAACGGCGATAGTCAGCGGCTCTGCGATCTCCAAGTCGATGGTGTGCTCTGTCACGGTAATGATCCGTGGTTCGATGAAGGCGCCATACACGATGATCGCACCGGCAAGAGCGCTGACGGTTGCTACAGCGGAGATCAGGAACTTCCGGCAGGGGCACTGCGATTTCCTCCGTATCCATACGGTGCAGCCGAGAGAAGTGCATCCGAAGAATGCGATGAGGAGCACTATGGCGAGGTCCCAGAAGAAGATCTGGGGAGAGAGGAGGAACATCGGTGCTATTCTAATTGCGAATAGAAAATTGAAAATGGAAAATGGTAAGAAGAAAAATGAAAAATGCATGAGAGATTAAGGCAACGGATGATCTGAGCATTGTGCGTTTCATTTTTTATTTTTCATTTTTAATTTTCCATTTGGGGGGGCCCTACCGTTTCTGCCTCTCGAACATGCGCTTGAGATACTCTCCTGTGTAGCTCTTCGTATTCTTTGCTACTTCTTCAGGGATGCCGGTAGCTACGATGAGGCCGCCGCCGTTCCCTCCGTCGGGTCCCATATCGATGATGTAGTCGACAGATTTAATGACATCGAGGTTATGTTCGATGACCAGAACAGTATTTCCTTTGTCGACCAGGCGCTGAAGCACAGTGAGGAGTTTTTCGATGTCGTCGAAATGGAGGCCGGTTGTCGGCTCATCGAGAATGTAGAACGTGTTTCCGGTTGCACGCCGCATGAGCTCTGTTGCGAGTTTGATGCGCTGCGCTTCGCCGCCGGAGAGAGTTGTGGCGCTCTGTCCAAGGTGAATGTACCCGAGCCCCACGTCTTCGAGGGTTTGCAGTTTCTTCTTGATAGCGGGGATGGCGGAGAAGAACTCGAGTGACTCGCGTACGGTCATATCGAGCACGTTGGCGATGTTTTTCCCCTTCTGTGTGACTTCCAGTGTTTCGCGGTTGTACCGTTCCCCTTTGCAGGATTCGCATGTGACGTACACATCGGGGAGGAAGTGCATTTCAATGCGTTTCAATCCGTCGCCCTCGCATTCTTCGCATCGTCCGCCTTTCACATTGAAGCTGAAGCGGCCGGGCTTGTAGCCCCGGAGCTTCGCTTCAGGCGTGCCTGCAAAGAGATCACGCACGTCGGTGAAGATGCCAGTGTAGGTCGCAGGGTTGCTCCTCGGAGTACGGCCAATGGGTGACTGATCTATCACGATGGCTTTATCCAAGTGGTTGAGTCCTTCAATCTTGCCGACATCCTGCGGTTTGCTCTTTGCATTATTGAGCACACGCAGCAATTCCGGTGCGAGGATGCCGTGTACGAGGCTCGATTTCCCCGATCCGGAGACGCCGGTAACCCCTATGAAACATCCCAGAGGGAATTCCACGTCGATATGTTGCAGATTGTGGTGGTGTGCGTCTGCGACAAGTATCCGTTTCCCACTGCCTTTTCGGCGCTTCTTGGGGATGGAAATAGCTTTCTTGCCGCTCAGATACTGGCCGGTGACCGAATTTTCATTCGCAATCAGATCCTTCGGCTCACCTTGTGCCACGATCTCACCGCCGTACTTTCCGGCTCCCGGTCCTATCTCCAGGAGGTAATCTGCATGCAGAATTGTCTCTTCGTCGTGTTCCACCACAATCACCGTATTCCCCAGGTCGCGTAACTTGGTCATGGTGGCAATGAGCCGTGCATTGTCCCGCTGGTGCAGGCCGATGCTTGGTTCGTCGAGCACATAAAGCACTCCCTGGAGCGCGGAACCAATTTGTGTGGCAAGCCTGATGCGCTGCGCCTCACCGCCGGAAAGGGTGGTGGCAGAGCGTGCTAGTGTGAGGTATGTCAGACCGACGTTCTCAAGGAAAGTGAGCCGTGCAATGATCTCACGGAGCACTTTCTTCACAATGGCGTACTCGTAGTGAGTGAGGGGAGGAATCTCTTTGAATATTCTCATGTCCTCTCTGCGTTCTCTCTCCGGGAGGAGTGACTGGAAGAATGCCTTTGCATCGTCAGTGCTCATGTCTGTTACGGAGACGATGTCTCTGTTTCCGACTGTGACACCAAGTATTTCCTTCTTCAGCCGTTTCCCTTCGCACTCGTGGCAGGGGAGTTCCAGCATGTAGTCTTCAATCTGCTGCCGAACGTAGCTGCTGTCTGTTTCCCGGTGGCGACGTTCGAGGTTAGGGATGACTCCTTCGTACATTGTTTCGTACGTGCCATCGAATGACGCGGATTCATACTCAACGCCCAGTTTCTTTTCATATCCGTACAACACAATGTTCTGCACCTCTTTAGGAAGGGTGTCCCAAGGTTTATGCATACTGAATCCCGCGTCCTTCGCAACTGCATCCAGAATTTTCATCATGTATCCCATCCTGCTTGCAGAGGTGGTCCATGGGTGGATTGCTCCTTCTGCGAGGGAAAGTTTGGGATTGGGCACGAGTGTTCTCTCGTCAACCTGCAGAATTGTTCCGAGTCCATGGCAGGTGCTGCAGGCACCTTGGGGGGAATTGAAGGAGAAACTGCGTGGTTCAATGCGCGGAATCTCAACATCCGGGTGGTCCGGGCAGGCAAAATCTTCGCAGAAACGGTGTATGGCGCCCGTGTCCGCTTCGAGGACAATCATGGAGCCGTCTCCCTTCTTCAAGCTCAGCTCCACCGAGTCGGCCAGCCGTGTGCGGTTAGGATTCACCTGCCCCTCTTTCACTTCGAGATCCTGCACTATCATGCGGTCCACGACGATTTCAATCGTGTGTTTCTTCTTGGGGTCGAGGGAAATATCCTCGTCCACCGTGACGATCTGCCCGTCGATTCTCATGCGTACGAATCCCTCGCGGCGGATCATCTCCAGCACCTTTATATGTTCACCTTTCCGGTCTTCCACCAGGGGGGCAAGGAGGAAAATTTTTGTACCTTTTTCCATGGCGGCGATGGTTTCGACAATTTTGGAAGACGGTTGTTTCTCCAGAGGAGTTCCACAGATAGGACAATGTACTCTCCCGACCTTTGCCCAGAGGAGGCGCATGTAGTCGTATATCTCCGTCACAGTTCCCACGGTAGACCGGGGATTCCGTGGCGCGGTTTTCTGGTCAATGGAAATGGCGGGACTTAAGCCCTCGATGCTCTCTACATCCGGTTTTTCCATTTGAGCGATGAACTGGCGGGCGTATGCAGACAAACTTTCCACATAGCGCCTCTGCCCCTCAGCGAAGATGGTATCGAATGCGAGAGAGGACTTACCGGAACCAGAAAGCCCGGTGATCACAGTCATCTTATTGCGCGGAATCTCCACGTTCACATTTTTCAGATTGTGCATCTTTGCGCCTTTGATCACGATCTTGTCCATCTGCGAGAGGTCAAAAAAAACGCCCTGCGCGAAGCACGAGCGAGAGCTCGAGCTTATCAGAAAAAGAGCCCCTTGTCTAGGGTCTAGGGCACGGGAGAGAGGGGAGGGAAGAGGAAAAAAGAGATTCTTTCCACACATTTGCTTCCCTTTTTGCTTTTGAATCTCTTCTCTCTTTCTCTCTTCTCTCAGGAGGGAGGTATATACTTCCTTCCCATGTTTACGGGGATTATTGAGGAAACGGCAATAGTGCTCTCTGTCGGTGGTGGCAGGCTTACGCTCTCGCGCCCTGCGTCCTTCGTGGATATTGCCGTGGGTTCCAGCATTGCAGTAGCAGGTGTGTGTCTCACAGTGATCAAACTGGATGCGGAGTCTTTGGCATTCGATGTGATGGGGGAAACCCGGAACAAGAGCACGCTTGGGACCATCCGGGAAGGGGAGTGCGTGAACCTCGAGAGGGCTCTGTGTGCCGGCGATCGTTTTGAGGGGCACATGGTCCAGGGGCATGCGGAGGGGGTGGGAAAGGTGGTCTCCCGAGAGCGCCATGGAGAGTGGGCCCTGCTGGTTGTTCAGTTGCCGGAGGAGCTTGTTCCTGCCGTGACGCACAAAGGATCTATAGCACTCGATGGAGTGTCTCTCACCGTTGTCTCTCTGCAGGGAGCTCAGTGCTCCGTCGCACTCATCCCACACACGCTGGAGCACACAACCCTTGGCTTGCGAAAAACGGGCGACACTGTGAATGTTGAAACAGATGTCATTGGTCGCTATGTTCGTTCCCTCACTTCCCGAATCGCATGATGCAGCGTGCTCAATCTCCGAGACTGCCGGAATATATCGATACCCAGTGGAGGGTGGGCATAGTTGCGTCTTCCTTCTATAAAGAGGAGGTTGATTCCATGGTGGAGGCCGCAAGGTCTCTCTTGGTTGATGCGGGGATACGCGGAGAGAATATTCTGGTGCACTACGTTCCGGGATCATTCGAGATACCACTGGTCGGTCATGTCCTGATTACGGAGAAGAAAGTCGATGCTCTCATTGGCCTTGGCATCATCGTAGAAGGGGAAACAGAGCACGCACGTCTGCTTGCGGAGCAGACTGCGCGGGGAATCATGGATGTGCAACTGCGTGCAGGTATTCCGTTTGCGTTCGAGGTTCTCTATGTTCAGGACCTGAAATTTGCTCGTGCCCGGATATCGGGAGAGCGCAACAAGGGGAAAGAAGCTGCGCATGCTGTACTACATTCGCTTGCAAAGCTCCATAGCATTCGTTCATGACACCTTGTCAATGGTGGGAGGGAAACGGTAGCATAAGCGTCAACCTTCCCTTTTATGCGACGCTTCCGGTCGGTTCTGGCCGTACTCGTTGCCTTCCCGCTCACCGTGGGAACGGCTGCTGCTTCAATTTTCTTTCCGGATGTACCGGTGAGTTCTGTGCACTATCAGGCAATAGAAGCCCTCGTGAATGCCGGTGTCATCGACGGAAATCCGGATGGTACATTCCAGCCGGAGCAATTGGTGAATCGCGCTGCATTCCTCAAAATGCTCTACAAAGCCAAGGGGAAAGTGCCGGATCCTTCGAGCGTGCGCTGCTTCCGGGATGTCATTCCGGAGAGCTGGTACGAGTCTTTCGTCTGCGATGCGGCAGCGAACGGCTATGTGAACGGATATCCTGACGGCAATTTTCGTCCTGCACAGGAAGTGAACCGTGTGGAGGCCCTGAAGATGATTATGACGGTGTTTGGCATCGATGTGCAGGAGATCAGTGCTGAGGCAAAAGATGTGGTGAAGTTCGTCGATGTCTCCACTTCCGCGTGGTACACCAAATACCTCTACGCGGCGTATGTGAAAGAGATCCTCCCCATTCCTGGGCAGGAGGGGGCCCGCTTCTATCCGGAGAGCGCACTTCTTCGCGGGGAGGCGGCTGCGTACATTTACAACGCGCTGAATGTCGAGTTTTTCGAGTCGCGGTCCTCATCGTCGCAGACGTCTTCCGAGCGAGCCCTTTCTGAGAGCGAGGGGGCACAATCGGAGGGCAGCGAGCAGAGTTCCTCTGCGGCAAATATACTCTCTGTCAGTTTTCCTTTTGAGACGGGCGGGAAATTTGATGGAAAGAAGCCATTTGCATATGTCTTTGACATCGATACTCCCACAACGGCATTCACGGAGGTCACTGCCGGTACGGGCAAGATAAGCTGCAGGCTCTACCTCCTTGAAGAGAGTGGTTTTGCAGACGAATACTTTCTCGGCCATCAGGAAGGTGGCAGTTGCTATCTGCAGACGGCACTGAATGCCGGTTCCTACCAGCTGCAACTCCAGCCGACTGTTGCAGACGCAACGTTCACGGTCTCTTCCGCGGTGAAGCAGGGCGATGGGAACGACGGGTTCCGCGAGGCAAGCCGTCTCTATGAACGAATTCCTCAAACTGCAGTCCTTGGGCTGGATGATCTTCATGACTGGTATTCTTTCGTTGTGCCCTCAGAGGCGAGTATGACAGTGGAGGTGACGAATCCTCTGGAAATCAGTTGCCTTGTGTATGCCATGGCTGATGTGGATCTCTTCGGCTTCTCTGGTCCGGAGTGCGGCCAGAGTTACAGTTACCCGCCAGGCACGTACTATGTCGCAGTGAGCCGTGCCGTCGCTTCCAAGCTGAGCCGTAAGACGTACACTATTCAGCTGCGATAGCTTGTAGGTTGTAGCTTGTAGTTAGTAGAAGGCTTTTAAGCATTAAACCTCTAAGCATTATAAAGATTTGCACCCTGAAAATTACACACCTTACTACAAGCTACAATCTACAAACTCGAAGCCCCAAGCCCACAAACCGCACTTCTTTCTTTATCATCCAGCGTTCCCGCCTATACTTTCCCCTGCATGGCGACATTTGCTCCCATCCCAGAGGCCGTAAGCGCGTTGCAGGCAGGCCGCTTCGCCATCGTTGTGGATGACGCAGAGCGGGAGAACGAAGGAGATCTTGTCCTTGCTGCTCAGCACATGGTGGAGGAAAAAATGGCATTCATGATCCGTCATACTGGCGGGGTTGTCTGCCTTGCACTCAGCAATACCATTGCCGATCAACTCGATCTTCCTCCCATGGTGGAGGAGAACACCTCTGTCTTTGGAACGCCGTTCACTGTGAGTATTGAGGCTGCGGAAGGAGTAACGACCGGCATTTCCGCACGAGACAGAGTGCACACAGTACTCGCAGCAATGAGTACTGTCGCGAAACCGCAGGATTTGCGCAGACCGGGGCATGTCTTTCCACTCCGTGCACAAGACGGAGGGGTACTCGTTCGTGCCGGACACACAGAGGCATCGGTGGATCTCTGTCGCCTCGCGGGTTTGCGGAATGGTGCGGTGGTGAGCGAACTGATGCACGACGATGGTACGATGATGCGTTTGCCCGCCCTCAGGGAATTCGCGCGGGAACATGATATTCCACTCATTTCCATTGCAGATCTCATCGCGTTTCGGAGCCGTGCCGAAACGTTCATCCGTAAAGAGGCGGAAACGGAGCTCGAGACGGAAACAGGAATGTGGCGGATGATCGTGTATAGCGACGTACTCCAGAAACAGGAGCATGTTGCTCTTGTGAAAGGAGCTATCTCCAGTACGGAACCAATACTTGTGCGTGTGCATTCTGAGTGCCTCACGGGAGACGTATTCGGATCCAGACATTGTGACTGCGGAGAGCAGCTTGGTCTTTCTCTTGAGAAGATAGAACAGGAAGGAAGTGGAGTGCTCCTGTATCTCCGCCAGGAAGGGCGAGGTATTGGTCTTGCGAACAAAGTGCGTGCCTATGCGTTGCAGCACGAGGGTTTTGATACGGTGGAAGCGAACGAGAAACTGGGATTTTCCGGAGATCTCCGCCGGTACGGGATAGGTGCACAGATACTCAAAGACATCGGTCTCGGATACATCAGGTTACTGACGAACAATCCGAAAAAAATTGCCGGTCTCCATGGGTACGGGCTCCATATTGTGGAACAAATTCCGCTCGAATGTGCCTCACTCTCTCTGCGTCAGCGGAAGTATCTTCGAACAAAAAAAGAGAAGATGGGACATTGGTTGCGGCATGTGTGAACGTTTTAAAAAAAATTCTGTGCAGTTTTTTTTGGAATGCTTCCGGAACGGCACATTGTTTTTTTTGCTAGCACTTGAGGAAAACTTACTGCTACAGATTTTTGCCTTTGTCGAATAGAGCACATTTTGATTTGTGCGCTTCAAAAAAAAACTTTTGCATTCAATGAAACGAAGTACAATTCAAACAATCCTTACTTTCTAATTTTTTCCTTCCCCCATACTTTATGCCCGCAAAGAAAAAAAGGAAGGCGGCTAAGAGGAAGCCAGCCAAGAAGAAGACAACAAAGAGAGCCCGTGCAAAGCGCAGGACTGCCACAAGGAGGCGCTAGTTTTCTCTCTTCGTATGAAGCACCCGCATTTCCTGAAGTGCTCAGGCGCGGGTGTTTTTTTAACGCAACTATCCCCTCATGACTAGGAAGCCAGGTGTCATGGTGAGGTGCGAGCGGTGTGCATGGTTCGAGGCTTTTTGCTGAGACAAAAAGCACCTCACCATGACACACCGCGAGCCTCGAACCATCACCTGGCTTTCAAGGGATAGTCACCTTTTTTAAAACATAGTATCTCTTTGCTACAGGACGGATTACTGGTGCAGGAGGAGTGTTGAGCGGATGTCATCCCGGACATCATCTACCATCTCTTCCGGGATACGTATGACTTGCATGCCGAGTGCAGCAAGGAGCCTGTCTCTGAATGCGTCTATCTCCCGGCGGTCTTCGTGGTGTGGGCCATCGATTTCCACATTTACTTCTGTGTCGTTACTTAAGATATCGCACTGGAATCCGTGCAGTGGCATATTGCTCAGAAAGTGTGGAGCATCCTCTCCCGTCCTCAGCCATCGCACGAGTGCATCTTCTTTGCTTCCTGTGAGCATACGGTTTCCGAAGAGTTCCCTGAAATCCTGTTCGCAAACCCTGTAGTAGAGAGGGATGTTGATTGTATGCGTGAGAGCAAGATTTGCATGGTTGAGCTGCCTCACGCTCTCGGGACGATCTGCATCGAGGAGTTCGGTCGCGCGGTCGAGGAACACTTTTCCCTGCCTGGGAACAGTGTATCTATGGGAGAGCACTGCAAGCCCCCAGCAGCTGTTGTTTGCATTCTGTTCGCTGAAATTGCTGATGTTCCTCTCACCGTATGCGTATGCGGCATCAATGAATTGCTGTACTTCCTCTCCTTCCGTTCCGAGATGAGCGAGTGCCCAGAGACACACACTAATCTCCTGAGGTTGGAATATTTTCACAGAGTCACCATTCTGGGCGATTCTTGTTGCTGCTTCTCCGCAGAGCGCGCGTACAAACAGATGCATGTCTTCCGCAAATGCATCTGTGAACGAGTGCCCCATGGTTGCCAGTGCCCAGAGGATTTCTGTCATGTCGCGGGCATTCATGCTTGTAACGGAGGCTCGTTCACATAGTGCGGCGAAGAATGCCTGTGTTTCCCCCCACTGTCGGATGTGTCTGTCGCCGCAGAGCACTACCCTCTTTGCGAGTGCATGCATGGTGCCGGCGAGGTGCCGTGGCTCTGCAGCTTCCATCTGGTTGTGCATTTCCTGCGTTGCCAGGCGTAGGAAGGTATCCACTGCCTCACCTCCTGTGCCGATTTTGGCAAGCCCGCGCAGGCTGCTGCTTATTTCCTGTGTACTGAAGGTCATTTTCAAGCTTTGTTCCCTCTGCCCGAGTATCTGTACTCCGCGTGTACAGAGTGCTTCGACGAACACATCCACGGCACTGCCTTGGGCACCCATATCTCCGAGTGAAGCGATGCAGTTGCTGGATGTCTGGGGAGTGTGGAATTCCTGGATGCACTCGATACCCTGGCGGCAGGCGTACTCCACGAACGTACGAACTTCCCCGAAGGGGTACCCCATGCGCGCGAGTGACCAGAGACTTGTTCGTATGGTGGCCGCGTCGAGTGTTCTGGATTGTTCCACAGTGTTCTGCAGGAGTGAGAGCACGAATGGTTTTGATTGTCCGTTCACGGGGTACGGCATTTTGGCGAGGCCAAGAAGGCTGCTGCTTGTTGCTGCGGGTCTGAATGCGCCAGCCATTCTCTGGCCGGCTATGCAGAGGCGCTCAACGCGCGCCGCATGTTCCTGCTCTGTTGCTCCATTCACTTGCGTTGTGGAGAGAATGTAGAGGGCTCTGGAAATGAGAAGAGGGCTTCCTTCGATACTCGGCTGCGTGTGGCTGAGGAGCTGGAGGAGGGGGGTGGCATCGTTTGCTCCTCTGAATCCTGAGAGTCTGTAAAAATGATCAGGCTCCGCACGCCCACCATTGTCTTGAGCGGGT
Organism: Candidatus Peribacteria bacterium RIFOXYB1_FULL_54_35; assembly: GCA_001787755.1. Taxonomy (GTDB): domain Bacteria; phylum Patescibacteriota; class Gracilibacteria; order Peribacterales; family Peribacteraceae; genus GWB1-54-5. The sequence goes on along the minus strand of MFYJ01000013.1, from coordinate 6,979 downwards.
GCGTCGCTGTCCTCAGGAGGCTCTCCCCGGTCGTTGCCGGGTTCATCAGCACTCTCCCGATCATAGTTGGCAATTGCGATGCTCGCATTCGTTGCGGTTCTGCGGATGTGTTTGACTCCGCCGTTACGGCATGTGCGCTCAAACTCTTCAACAGCCTGTACTATAGCGAGTAGATCGTGGACGGAGGCTGTAAATTCTGCGGGTGTATCGGGTTGCACCATATCCAACACCTCACCAGGTTCCGCGCCGAGATCATCACTGAGGAGGAGTTCGCGTACGTTTTCTGCTGGCTCATGGCAGGTCGTGAAGCGGGAAGACAGATGTGCATCTATACAGCGAACAAGCGTGTCACGGAGTTTGCCGAGTTCCCGTTGGATGGTACCGACACTTGGGGCAGCTGCAATGCGCCCGAAGCGCTTGAGCAGTGCAGTACGGTCACCAGGAGCCATGACACCGGTACTGCAGAGGTGCTGCAGCCGTTCGCTCATGCCGACATCAGAGTGCGGACTCTTTATAGAGAAACTGGAAATAGAGGCCAAGAGGTGATATATATTAAAATATTTATGTATTTTTGTCAATAATCGGAAAATGCCAAAATAATCACAGGAAAGGCATAGAAATGACAAATGGTTGGTTTTCCTCCATGGCGCAGAGACAGGTTTGGTCTGCCTGTTGCGGATCGGGCATCAAGGGGGCTGATACATGGCTTCAGGAAGCCAAAAGCAATGTATGTCTGCTGTTTGTGTTCCCTTTTAGATGAAGAGGGGCGGAAAAGGTGGAACACTGCAGCATCTTTCTTTCCCTATGGCGAAATCCCAAGCAGACATTGGTTCTCTCATGGATGGACAAATCATCGAAACCCTCGAGGGGGAATCGGGGATTGCCGCTTCCCGTGCGCGGGAGTGGCTGGAGAGAATCAATAAGATCCGTTCTGCGGAGGTGTATGCAGAGGCCAGCCGGCTGCTTCTGTCACGTTCCCGGGGGAGGGAGGATCATTCCACGGGCAGGCATTTTTAGATGGCTTGCCTCAGTCGCACATGCTTGGCGGTGCTTGGCATAAGCGAAGGCTCTTCGATTCGATTTTGCTGCGCAAAATCTCACTCAGAGTCATTCGACTCGTTCAGAGAAAATGGTTTACCATGAGCAAGGAGCCGTTGCGTGAGCAATGGCGACGAGTCGAATGGTGCCCGCGGCGGGACTCGAACCTGCAACCACCAGTTCCGAAGACTGGTGCTCTATCCAATTGAGCTACACGGGCATTACTGAGTACAGAGGAGGGAAAGAACAGTGCTCTACTTGCCCATCCGAAGCTCCGTAGGAGCGAAGGAGGGTCCAATTGCCTGCCCGCCGAAGCTTGCGGAGGCGGAAGCTACACAGGCATGCTTCCAGCCTATCACTCAGGAGGAACAGGCGGTAGACCACGGCAGTCGCGACTGCCGTGGTAGAAACTCTGGTAGAATACAGGCATGGGTATACGCGATGACGACGAAGATCTGTTTATCTCACGCTCGGGTGAGGGCGCGTTCCAAAATCCCGAGCAGGCAAAACGTGAGGCGCGTGAACGGAAGGCGAAAAGCAAAGGGAAACTTCTCAACTTGAAAAAGTTTCTGCTCATGAGGCAAGTGGGGAAGAATCAGAGTCCAGCTTCTGCGGAAGCGGATGCGGAAGCGAAGCGCCTGCAGCAGTCACGTCAGGAAGAGAAAAAAACGGAAACCTTTGGGACAAAGACGCACATGCAGATGGAAGAGGAAAATACTTTGGATGCCCAGGAGAAATTCTCCTCGGAAGAGATGCAGAGGGAGGAACAGAAAGCAGAGGCACAGAAAAAGCAGTCAGAGCAGGAATATGCGAGTGACGATGCATGATCTGCTATCATAGGTCTATGCGCCGCATGCTATGGAGTGGTGTGCTCCTTATTGTTCTGGGTGGCAGTGCCGAGGCAGTGACACTGCAGGACATTGCAAATCACCCCTATCGCGAGTCCATCCAGGAGCTCGTGAGCCGCGGCATTGTGCAGGGGTACGCCGATGGCACATTTAAACCAGACATGCCCATTAACCGGGCGGAGTTCCTGAAAATTCTCATGCTGGCGGTTTTTGGCGAGGAGGTTTTTGATGTCACGAGCACAGCATGCTTCTTTGATTTTAGCACCCAGGTGCAGTGGTACTACCCGCATGCGTGCACCGCAAAAGACCTTGGTATCGTCGAGGGGTACCCCGACGGGACATTCCGGGGGGAGAGTACGGTGAATCTCGTCGAAGCGCTGAAGATGAGTGTGGAGGCGTGGGAGATGCCGCTCCAGCAGTATGTTCGTGCCCCGGGCCATTGGTATGATCCCTACATTGATGTTGCCGCGTCTCGGGGGGTGTTTGCCACCATCCCACTGGTTCCGGACTTCCCGCTCACCCGGGGGGAGGCTGCGGAGCTGCTCATCCGCTTGGGGCAACCGCTGCAGGCGCTCGATCCTGATTTTGCAGAGGAGCAATTGCGGATTCTCTCCCGCCAGGATCTCGAGGATGCGATTCAGGGGCTTTTCACGCCGGATCCCGTCTGCGGCAATGGGCTGCTTGAGAGAGGAGAGGCATGCGACGATGGCAATACGGAGAATGACGATGGATGCAGTGAGATCTGCATCATTGTGCCGCAGCCGGTACGTCATGGTGCTCTCCGCATCGAGCAGAGGCCGCTCGGGACGCTGAATATTGCACGGGGTGCGGAGGATGTGCTGCTCCTTGCCTTCGATGCCATTGCGGGCCGGCAGGATATCTTCCTCACACAGCTCAAGTTCACCGTTGGAGCGGGGTCGCTCGATAGTGGACGCAACTACCGGTTGTTCTATGACAGGGATGGCGATGGAAACGCGAAAACGGACATTGGCAATGCAGTACCACAGAATGGAAATCTCACGTTTGCCAATTTGAGTATTCCTGTGAGTGATGGGTTCTACACACGGGTGGAAGTTCATGGGGACATAGCCTCGAGCGGGACGGTGGATGACTTTAGTCTGCAGTTCGATATCAGCGAACCGGATTACATTGAAGGAGTGGATGCGGTAGATGGTGAAGATGTCATTGGCATAGAAACGGACGATGTGACCTGCCAACTTGTTTCCATCTGTTGGATTACCGTGTACACGGACACACCGCGCCTCATCTCTGTCGGTACACAGGGGAGTCTGTTTGTCACAAAAGATTCCTCTCCGGTGCGCAGCAGGCAGCTCCTCGCAGGGGAGCTGAGCGATGTGCTTCTGCGCTTTAAGCTTAGAGCGGCAGAAGAAGATGTGGCTGTGACGAAAATCAGCGTGAGCGGCGGGAGTGACAGTATCGATTCCCTGGAACTCTTTGAACAGGGGGCTTCTGCACCTTTCGCCACGGCCCGCAAGTCATCCTGCGATACTGTTTCCGCTGGGTACTTCTGTGCGGACACGGATTTTCTGGTCATGCGGGATACGGAGAAGCGCTTGGAAGTACGTGCGCGTGTGAATGCCGATACTGCAGGGGGCATGAGCGGTGACAGTGTTGCTCTCGCGCTTGCAGCGAATACTACAGGCAACACCGCCATAGAGGCATGGGGAGAGGCGTCGCTCATAGAGCTCAATCAGAACAATGGCAATGCGACTGCAGAGGGAGAGATCATCATTGGGAGGGATACTGCCGGACCAAACAGTACTGTGCAGGGGGAGACGCACGATGTGACGTTTGCCAAGTTTTCCTCCATCAGCGACGAGAACTCCGATGCGGACAATTCGCCTATTCCTGCGGGGCTTTCCACCATTGCAGAGTTCCGGTTCACGGCAAAATCCCATGCGAACAGCTTCAATGGCTACAATGATATCGTCATCGCATCCATTGTGTTCTCAGTGACGGCAACAAATGTGCAGTTCGACAGCTCTTCCTTTGAACTCTACAACCCCTCGAATCCGGGCGTTGCGGTTTCCTGCAGCGGAGGCAGTACCGGTGTCATCACAGTCACGTGCAGCGGTCTTTCTTCCAGCGCCATCAGTTCAGTTGTTACGCAGGGTGGTGCGCTTGATCTTGCGCTCCGTGCGGATATCACCAATACCCAAATCACCGCCGGCTCGAGCACGCTGCAAGCGCAGTTAAACGGACTGGGGAGCAGGAGCGGCGGTCCCATCACCTGGAATGACGAAGAAACTACGTTCCAGTGGGTGGATCTGACTACCTCGAGTGTGAAGTCGACGCTGTATAGAACGCAGTAGGCCCTCTCCCTGCCCCGCGTACGCGGGGCACCCCTCTCCCATTGGGAGAGGGGTTAGGGGTGAGGGCTTACCCTCCGAAGATCTGCCCGAGAATTCCTTTCCCCTGTGAGCGCTCCGGAGCACGCAGGAACGGATTGAGCGTCTCTGCGAATGTGCGGAGGTTGCGGCTCTGCATGTAGATTGTTCCGGGACCTTCAAACACACAAGCGAGGCCCTCTCCCGTCGAAACCATGCTGAAGATGCTGTCTCCAACCTTCTGAATGTTGTATTTGATTGATGCGGGGAACGCGACGATGTGGCCGTTATCGACGACAAATGTTTCGCGGGGAGCTATTTCCTTTTTAATGATTCCCCCGAAGCTGGATGCAAAGACTTTTCCCGTTCCCTTTACTTTGATCATGAAGATACCCTCGCCGCTTACAAACCCTTTCCACCCTGTGAAATGCGCGTCGGAATCCACGGTCTTCTCCGATGCGAGGAATGAGCCTCCCTGCATGATGTACTCCTCTCCCCGGAGCTCCAGGATTTCAATATCTCCCACCGCTCTGGGAGCGAGGTAGACCTCAGTCTGTGGTCGGGTGGCACGAACGGTGGTCAGGAAGAAGCTCTCGCTGGTGAGAATGGTCCTCTTTATCGCCTTCCAGGCTCCGCCCTCCATTCTGCCTTCTATCTTCGCAGTGTTATCCATTGCGAGCATAGCCCCTGTTTCGGTGCGTAGTTCCTCGCCCGTATCGAGTACGCAACGGAGTGCCGAGTAGCTGGGACGCATGAGAATTTCGTACTGCATGGGAGAGGAGAGGAGTGTCGGGCATAGGGTAGCATTGGGAAGGGGTAAGGGGTAAGTAGGAAGGGGGAGGGGAAATCCTTTCGAGGTATTTGCATATCTATTCGGCAACAGTACACTTTGTTGCAGAGCGTATTGGGGAGTCGCCACCCTCCTTCGCTCCGCCTCTGCGGAGCTACGGAAGGGCAAGAATGAGTATCTCCAGTGCTCAGGTCGTCTTTCACACTATTGGGGAGTCGCCAAGTGGTAAGGCACTGGGTTCTGGACCCAGCATTCGGGGGTTCGAATCCCTCCTCCCCAGCCAATCAGAACAAACCCCGCGCCGCGCAATGCGGCGCCAGCCTTTTTGTGCTTCCCACTGCAGCGTTTTCCCTGTCAAAAGAAGGTTCGAGCCGACGCTTGATAGAAATGCCGGAAGTTCCGGCATCTTTTCTGCCGTGAGCAGGTTTTTGGCATCCCGACTGGCACGAATGAGTTTCCGTACCGGTTCGAGCCGATCATCATCCCCGCGCTGCACTTGCTTCATTTTCTGCCCGATGTCCGCTTTCTCATTGAGGAGCACATTCTTCTTTCGCACATACTCATCCGTTTCCAGTGCTCCGTTCAGCTTGAGATCGAGGAGCGTATCAAGTTTCTTTTCAAGTTCCTCTTTCCGTGCAGCAAGGCAGCGCGTTTTCTCCTGCCGGATGCTCTGTGTATTCTCATCTTCCTGCTCAAGATGCCGCAGCATCTTCTCCGCCCACGCATCCGGCAATGACAGATTTTCGACGATGGTACGGACTTGCGTGAGCAAGTCCTCCTCACGCAGGTACTTTTCGCCACACAATTCTTTCTTCTTGGTGCAGCGATAGTACGCATGCCCCTTTTGACTCTCTGCGGTTATCGCGCAGCCGCACGATCCGCAATGCAAAAGGCCGGAAAAAAGAAACTCGTGTTTGCGTTTGCGCTTCTTCCTGCGCGATTTTCCCGCAAGTACCTGCTGCACCTCGTCGAAGAGAGCCTTCGTGATGATCGGCTCGTGAGCACCGTCGTACAGTTCGCCGAGGCGGTGGATCATCCCGTAGTACGCTGGATTCTGCAGAAGTCTCTGGATGCTGGACACGGAGAGCACGTTTCCTTTGTGGCTGCGCAGACCAAGTTCTTTGAGCACATTTGAGAGAGCGCGAAGCGCATAGCTGCCTGTCGCATAGAGCTCAAACGCTTTCTTCACGAGTGGCGCACGCATCGGATCCACCTCGATTTGCTTCGTCTTGAGATTGTTGTTGTAGCCAACCGGAGCAAGTGCGGGCCACTCGCCTCTGTGCAGCTTCTGGCGGATACCGCGCTTCACGTTCTCGCTCAGGTTATCCACGTAGTATTTGCTCTGCCCGAAAGCGATATTGAGCATGAACTTGCCCTGTGGTGTGGATTCAAACCAGAACGTAGGGAAGCGAAGGTTTTTCAGTGCTCCCGTGTCCAGCAGATAGATGATCCTCCCGCCGTCGACACTGTTTCGTGCCAGTCGATCGGGATGCCAAGAAAGAATGCCAGCGGCATCACCTCCCTCGATCATGGAAAGCATTTCGCCGAACCGGGTTCGGCCAGGTTCTTTGGCAGTTTTTGCTTCGCAAAGCGAGGCGACGATTTCCAATTGTTCTCTCTCCGCAAATTCCCGCAGCTCCCGGAGCTGCGCTTCGATCGAGAGCGCTTGTCTTTCCTCCGACTCGGTGGATTTGCGTGCGTAGAGTATGTATTTCATGGCGTCATAGGGAGGGAACGAGAAAACGGGTGCGCAGGGTGTGCGCGACGCACACACAGGGAAAACGCTGCAGTGGGAAGCACAAAAAGGCTGGCGCCGCATTGCGCGGCGCGGGGTTTGTTCTGATTGGCTGCGATTGCTGAACGAAATTCGAACGGATTTGGGCTGCACGGCCGGCGGCGGCTGATTCCCAGGCGCGCGCAGCCGCCGCCTGCCGGCCATAGCCGCTGCGACGGCT
>MFYJ01000012.1 GCA_001787755.1 Candidatus Peribacteria bacterium RIFOXYB1_FULL_54_35 | reverse complement strand
CATTCCCTCACACTGCTCCGGCTTTCAGGATGTGTAAGCCAAAAAGACAGATACGTCTGGTGGCAAAGTGTTCCTTTACCCTTTAGAAAAAGTGCCCAAAAATCGGCAAAAAATGAAATCGCTGTGAGCCTGTCCTGAGCCTGTCGAAGGACTCAGACAGCATTTTTGGCCAGGAAGGATAAAGGAAAGAACCGCGACTTTGATTGTGAGTGGTTTCAGCCCCCAAGTGCGCAGCGCCCGCAAAAATGTGGTGGGCGTACGGAGGAGGTCATTTTTGCAACGGAGCACTTGGAGTGGGCTGATCCGCGAGCAATCACGGAGCGGAACTTTTTGGTTCTTTTTGGTTACAAAAAGAACAGAGAAAAAATAGAAAACCTTCGAACAAGGGTGCTCCACACTCAAAGAGATTTGAGTGTTTTGATCATCTTCTCAAACGTCTTTGGCAGCGGTGCTTCGATCACGATGCGCTCCCCGGTGATGGGATGGAGAAGTTCGACCCTCGCCGCGTGGAGGAAGAATTTCCTGTACCTGAATTCCTGCGTGAACACGCGATTGAACTTCTCGTTCCCATACACATGATCGAGAGCGAGAGGATGCCCAATGGAAGCGAAATGCCGCCGGATCTGGTGATGGCGGCCCGTCTCTATCTCGGCTTCCACGAAACTGGAGTTCGCGAACCTGTCCAGCACGGTGTACCGCGTCACCGCCTCTACCGTTCCCTTCCCGCTGCGGGCCGGGAGCGGCGCACGGACCTCCCCTCTCTCCCGTTCCATCCGCCCCACCACAAGCGTGCAATACACTTTCTTCCAGCCGGAGAAACCGGACTCCATCACCTTGCCATATACTTGCTTTGTCCGTGCGAAGACGACGACCCCCGATGTCTCAAAGTCCAGACGATGGAGCGTGCGGAGCCCGGGATAGTCCTTCTTTAAGAAATCCAGGAGCGGCAACTTCCCAACCTCGCCCTTCCCCTTTACAACCAGTTCCCCGCTCAGCTTATTCACGGCAAGAAGATGATCGTCTTGATAGAGGATGCGGTCGCGGGAGATGGGCATAGCAGCAGTATAGCGTCTCTGCCTCGCTCTGCATGAGGCCACAACCACCAGCGAAAGCTGGTGAGTCCTGAATCGTCACTTCTCGTCGAGATCCCAGGAGCCACAGAACCTGGGTTCACCGAAATCCATTTTGGGATTCCCCTGTGTGGAAACAAACCCCAGGTCTCTGGAGAGTTTCTCCCCGAATATCCGTGTAGCAAGAAGCTCACGGATCGCAGCATCCTGAATGCGTCTCAGAGCGCACCACAGCGCATCTTCGCACCGAAAAACAGAGCGGAACAGCCGTTCTGCCTGCTCCGCCGTGAGATCAGCCATCTGCCCAAGAAAAACTACAAGAGGATCAGGAGGAGAAATTACCTCAAGTGAAGAGCAGGATGCCTCTGCGGAAGCCAGATGCGAACTCATAGTGGACGGCAAAAGGTATGCAAAATCCATGAACCCGTCAAGGATAAACACCCTCTAGCACGCGTAGAAAAAGGGCCAAACGCATCGATACGATCTTTGCGTCTGGCCCCGAACCGGTTGGGACCTTGCGGCCGCATCAGGAGACCCAGAATTCCTTAGGGCCGCGAGTACAGCCCGGGCCGCAAGGGGGAGACCCAACCGTTCGCGTGCACGCTACAGTCGCAGAAGCGCTGCGGTCAATACATCGCGCCCAAATACACAAAAAAATCGCAGAGGGGTTTCTATGTGCCTCTGCAACTCAAGGGTTCATGTAGTAGTGAGCACTGAGTGCTTGATTATATTCAAGATATATTGTACAGATTCATAAACCGTTTTGATGCAAAATGTTGCGTCTTATGGCGAAATTGAAGAGAAATACGATCCTCCGAATGGCAGCCATCTCCTAAGCAACAGGTTGACCTGCACTCTGTCTGCCAGGACCCGGGCAGGCAGGCTCACACCGTCCCGTCGGCGCCGATGCGTGCCGCATACAGCTCGAACTCGTCGCCGATGTTCACCGGCAGGACAATCCGCCTCATCCATGCCCCGCGTACCGGCGTGGCACAGAGGCGAAAGGCGATGTAGGCTGCGCTGAAGTACCGGCGGTGACTCCGTTCGGCGAGAATGTGGAATCCCGCCTGTTCCAGCGCCGCACGCAGCGACCGCCGTGAGAAGTAGTGGAGGTGCGCCGGCAGAAGTGCGTGCCACCGCGCGCCACAGATGCGCGCCGCAAGGCTGTCGAAACGTGGCGTCGTGAGCACAAGCACTCCACCGGGCCGAAGCGCGGCAGCGCATCCCCGCAGAAACACGAGTGGATCTTCGAGGTGCTCGATGACATCGAACGCGGTAACGACGTCGAATGTTCCGCACTCGAGCGCGCGGAGATCCCGCGCGTCACCGAGCCATACGGGGGGTCCGCCACGGGACCTGCTCCGCTCCACCGCCCACCGTGCGGCCTCCAGACCCTCAGAGAACCACCCCGCAGCGGCCGCCTCCTCCACGAAGAAACCCGCTCCCGCGCCGAGGTCGAGCAGCCTGCCCGGGGGGCGGATGTGCTTCGCGAGCCGGCGGAGAACTCTGCGCGCCGCAACACGGCGTCCCCGTTCTTCGGCGAGGTACTCCCCGTCCGGCGGCGCGGCTGCGTACCACGCGAAGGTGTCCGGGCCCGCGGAAGGTGCGAAACCGTGCCCGCACCGTCCGCAGCGGTACATGGGCGGCATGCATCCGTCACACCCACCCGCGATGGTGTACGGGGAATCCACAAACGATCCACCATCGGCAGTCCCCGCTGCGTAGAGCAGCGCGGGCACTGTACAGAGTGGACACGACGGTGTTAGCATGCATGAAATATGATGAGCCAACCAGCGCCGAAAGTCATTGCCGTCCTGCCGGCATTCAACGCGGCCGCGACGGTTCGCCGAACGTGCGACGCGATCCCGAAAGATGCGGTGCACGAAATGATCCTCGTGGATGACGCGAGCAGCGACGAGACGGTCGCCTTCGCCACAGCGATCCCCGGGCTGCATGTGATCGTGCATCCCAAGAACCACGGGTACGGCGGCAACCAGAAGACCTGCTACGACGAAGCGCTTCGTCGGAGCGCAGACATCGTGGTGATGATCCACCCGGATTTCCAGTACGACCCAAGCAGGGTGCCGCAGATGATCGCACCCCTGCGGGGGGGAACAGCCGACATGGTCATAGGTTCACGGTTCCTCGACGGCGACCCCCGCCAGGAGGGCATGGACTGGTGGCGCTACTGCGGCAACCGGCTCCTCACGGGCCTCCAGAACGCTGTCCTCGGAACCAGCCTTTCGGAGTGCCACTCCGGCTACCGCGCGTATACCCGCGCGCTGCTGGAGACAGTGCCCTACCGGCGGTTCTCCGACGACTTCAGTTTCGACTCGCAGATGATTGCAGCGGTCGCCCGCCGCCGCATGCGGATCGCCGAGGTGGCCATCCCCGTGCGGTACGCCTCGGATTCGTCCTCCATCTCATTCTGCAAATCGATCCACTACGGGCTCGCCACTCTGAAAACTCTCTTCCCCCAGGAACCATGATCGACGCGGTGTTGCTGCTCACCGGCGTCTTCCAGTACCTCGTTCGCACAGGAAACGGCACAGAGCAGCTGATCGCGAGTCTGCTCCTCTTCGTCTACATGGGCATCTCCATCGCCGCGCGTCCGGCCCGTCCCCGCGTGCACCAGGTGAAATGCGCGCTGCTGTTCATCATCATCCTGCTCACCGTCTACCACCAGAACGTCGAGTCCATCTCGCAACGCCACGCAAGAAAACCAGGGTTCTTCGTCCATGATCACTCGCTCCAAATGGAAGAGGCAGTTTCCTTCCTTGTCCATGGCCAAAACCCCTACGCCATGGACTATAGAGGAACACCCATGGAACCGTTTTGGCGCGGGAACCCGGCACTGGATCACGTCATTGCCCTCCCGTTTACCTTCCTGAAATCGGTGCCCTTCTTCCTGCTCTGGCAGGGTCTCTTCGGCTGGTACGACGATCGTATTTCCCAGCTCCCGCTATTCTGGATCGGCATTGGGGCGCTCTACTTTCTCTTTCGGGATCCCGACCGCAAGCTCGCGGCGATCACGCTCTTCGTCTTCAACCCGCTCTTTAGCAGGTTCTTCGAAGTTGGCAGGAGCGATGTAGTCTTCCTCTCCATGCTCTTCGCATCTCTCGCCATGCTGCGCCATGGCCACGCCCAAGCAGCACTCCTTTTCCTGGTACTTTCGGCAACTTCAAAACACATGGCGTGGTTCATAGTGCCATTCTTCCTCACGTACCTCTACGCGACCGGATACCTGAAGATACACCCGATCAAAAAACTGGCACCTTCGGCACTCCTCGCGTGCGCGATCGTCCTGCCGTTCGTCCTCTGGGACTGGCACGCATTTGTGGATGATATCTACGGCTTCCCGGCGGGCACGCTGCCTACGAGCTATCCTATTGCCGGTCTCGGACTCAGCATGGCACTCGTGAACCTGAAGATCATCAGCGACATCCACAACCCCTTCCCCTCGGCACTGCTTCAGCTCCTGCTGCTACCCCTCCTTGCCGTGCTGATCGTGGACCTGAAGCGCAGGCCCGGCATGGGCCGCATGGTCCTCTACTACGGAGCTTTCCTGTGGCCGGTCCTCTTCCTCTCACGCTTCCTGTATGATAACTACCTCGGTGTCGTCATCACGGTGTTCGGCCTGGCTCTCCTGCTCATGTACGAGGAATCTACGAACATACAGCAGAAGAAGCAGCCTCTCTGAAAGCACGGAATCCGGTTGTGGTTTACCACCCCTCGACCGTGAGCTCGGGGTCGAACGGTGAGCGAATCCGCCGGAGGCGGACGAGTCGAATGGTGGACGATACTGGATTCGAACCAGTGACCTTACGGATGTGAACCGTACGCTCTAACCAGCTGAGCTAATCGTCCGTGATGTGAATGACAGAGTACCTGAGACTCCCAATGACTTATGAAGCGAAGCTGGAAGCTGCTTGTCCGCCGTAGTCCCGCACCAGAGCACGAGCTTTCGGTGCGGGACGAAGGGGGAAGCTAATCGTCCGGAAAAACAAAGCCATGAAAGCAAAGCAGACTCTCTTTTGCAATCAGATACAGAGAAAACCCCAGCCCGGCAAGCCGGACTGGGGTCAAGTTCCCTGACAACAACTGGCAGATCACCACAAAGCCGGGAGGAGCCAGAAGCAGCACCCCGCAATCAGCGTTGGTACAACCGCGGCAGCGACAAGCCCAAGCGGACTTATGCCCGTCATTCCCCTCTCCTCACCACAGAAAGAAGGATTGAGGATGGAGTAGCCCGCAGGGTTCGGCGCGTTTGCGATGACCGTGAGGCCGCCGCCGGTCACCGAACCTGCAACCAATGCGTACTTCATCCTCGCCGAGAGACCGGGAACGAGCGACCCTAAGTATGTGAGAGCCGCGTTATCCGTAACCGCCGTGAGTCCCGTGGCACCGAGGAAGAGCGGGAACGCGTTCAGCGAACCGAGCACTGGCTCCAGCCACCACTGCTGCAGACCACCCAGCGTGACAAGTCCCGCGAGGAAACCCGCCACGAGGAGTGATTCCCGCAGCTTCAGGCGTTCCTGGAATTCCTGCGTCACAAAAACGAACGCGAGGAAGAACAGAAAGCTGCCCATGAACATCTTGCTGTGGTGGACATGCACCACGGTGAACACCAGGAAACCGATGTGCGCCGCAATGACCCACAGCGGCGCAGCCATTGCGGCTGCGTCACCGTTGTGGACATCGCTATCCGTCCTCCGGCCAAGGCTGCGAAGCTGTAACCGGAAGAGCACGCAGAGTGCCGCTGTATTCAGGGCAACTGCGAGCATGGCCTTGTACCCGAAGGTGCGGAACATGAAGGTGGGATCGCTGTCCCATCCCCACGTCCCCGCCACCATGAGTACCGGCGGCGCAGCGAAGTGTGTGAGCACCCCGCCGATGGACACGTTCACAAAGAGCACCCCCAGAACGGCGTACATGAACGGGCGGCTTAAGCCACGGTCGTAGTACTGCCGCTTCAGGACAAGTGCCGTCACCGTCATGGCCGCCGGCTCGGTCACAAATGAGCCGAGCAGCGGGCCGACAAACAGTGCCGAGAAGAAGAACGCCGTTTCCCGGGGCAGAAAGAAGAGTGCCCGGGAAAACCCGCGGATGAGGAATTGGACGGCATCGATGACAGGCCGCGTTGCCGCAACCGTCATGATGACAAACACGAACATTGGTTCCGTGTAATTCCTGGACTCCACGTATGCCACGGCGTTTCCCCACCCCAGCCAGCACGCCAGCGCCGCCAATGCCACCGCACTCCAGAGGAGGAACACTGCTTCCACCTCCCCAAGGAGATGGAAGACGTTCTCCTTTATAGAACCCTCCGGAGCGCTGTCTCCAATGCTCCGGAACTTCCCCACGCAGAAGGTGTGCAGCACGGCAACGGCAAACGCCGCCGTCGCAATGCAGAGCAGCCACTGGTGCTGCCCAATAACTTCCATGACACCCCCCACACCGCCTCCCGCATGAGCCCCGTGTCCTCCTGCCGGCACGGGCGCGCCTGTAAGCAGGAGCAAAACCGGCACGAGATGTCTCATTGTTGTTACCTCCTTCTTCGGGGTTTTGTGAGACATGATCCACGCTTCGTACAATGAAGAGGTTGCCCCAGCAGCACGCAACAAGAACGCACTGCACAGGAACCTCCAGATCTGCCGAACATGTCAAAGAACACCCTCTCCCCGCGGAGCAGAGAGAAGGAACAAACGCTATACCATATATTGAGAACAATTTCAAGCCTCTAGGGGCGGGTTCTCCCAAGAGAGAAACGCCTACACTCCTGCAAATTCCTAGTCCAATGTCAATTTGCACTCTTCCGGTGACATCTGTCCCTCCTGAACTTCCAGAAGGGATGAACCCATCATCCAAAGCCGTATGGAAAGAAAAGCCTGCTCAGCAGCAGCCCCCCCCGAGACGGAGGAGTGTTTCAAAAACCTGACACACGCTCAAGGGGTGCAGACTTGGACCCCGCAAACTCCGGATCCAATGTCAGCCTGCTCTCCTCCGGCAACATCTGCCCCTGGTACTTGCTGAAGGGCTTCTTGTTGTAGGGCCTCTCGGCGGGGCTTGTCATCTGCTCGAAAGCAATCTGGCACACACGCATGCCCGGGTACAGCGCAACGGGCAGACGATTGAGGTTGCTGATCTCGAGTGTGATGGTGCCTTCGAAACCGGGATCTACGAACCCCGCGGTGGAATGGATGATGATGCCGAGCCTCCCGAGACTGCTCCTCCCCTCCACACGCACAACGAGATCGTCCGGGACTTTGATCTTCTCCTGCGTGACACCCAGAACAAACTCCCCCGGCTGCACGATGAATGGCTCACCATCCTGTACGGTGATGATGCGCATGTTGGTTGCAAACGTCTCAGGCTGCTTCGGGTCCAGCACTGCAAATTTGCTGTGTTCGTAGAGCTTGAAGGTGCTGCCAAGCCGCAGATCCATACTGCTTGAGTGGATGTGTGCCAGTAGATCTGAGGAGTGAGCGGACTCTATTTGTACGCGTCCTTCCTCTATGGCCCTGCGAATATCTCGATCAGAAAGAATCATGAAGAAAGGAGAAGTCAGAAGACAGCAGACAGTACTGACCTCTGACTTCTGCCTGCTGCCTTCTATCAGAAAGAAAGCGTAGCACACAACGAAAAAAAGGCAGTAAGAATGTGCGGCAAAAAGAGTGTCTTCCACTACACTATCCACGCAATGCCAGATACTGCATTGGCATCGGCAGCGGGTCAGCTCGAAAAGGACTTCACGGTCGGAGCAGGCACCAATGTCTCTCTCGGGGCACTCGAATCAAAGAAGGAAGCAGTCATCGAAGGACTCACAGACTACATCCGCTACACGTTCCACCAGCTCGGTGCGCACTCGTCAGAAGAAGCCGCCTCAGCACTGGGAACTGTGGAGCATTTCCGCAACCTCAACTTACATGCACTCACAGAAGAGGAACTGGCACAGGAGAAACAGGAGATAGAGAACCAGTACCAGTGGCTGAAAATGGAAGGAGGCATAAGCAGTCAGCGCCAGAAGATTGAAGATGCCTGGAAAAAGCTCAATGAAATGCTGGAAGAAGCTTCCAGGCCTGCCGCCCGCGTCATCAGCGATGAGTCGAAGAAGCGCTGGCTCCAGCGCTTCAAAGATGCGGAAGTCGGCGCAAGCGCAAAGATAGAATTCGTGCACTTCCAGCTCCCCGTCCTCCTGAGCCATGCAGAGAAAACCGCTGAGAAGCGCAAAACTCTCCTCAAAGACAAGCACATCAAAAACGTCACTCCGGCCCTCGTGGAGGATATTGCGAGCTTCTTCGATGAGCAGAAATTCCTCTCCATGCACTACCTGGAACGCGAGAACCTGACAGCCAATGTTACAGCCGCTCTCGCAGCCGCAGAGCGATTGCCCGTACTCTACAGCAAAGCGAAAAGCGTCTTGGGAGCGGCGGTTGCGAGCGGTGCGATGAGCAAGAACAAAGTCGGGAAGTGGATGGAAACCCTCTTCAGTCAGGATCGGACGCCGAAGGAGATCGAGAACCTCCTCGAAGGAAAACTGAAGGACTACATCGGCACATGGACAAAGCTCCGGTACCGCTATGACCGCATCGAGCGTGAGATGGATCAGAAGGGTGTGCCGCAAGGTTTCAACCGGCTCGCTGAGCAGAAGTTCCTGGATCTCGACTACTTCCAGCGTGAGAGCTACGTGGAAGAGGCAGAACGCAGTATGAACATCGGCCTCAAGGGGCCGAGCGACAAACCAATTGATCATCTCAAAATGCGTATCCGGCACGAGCTGCAGGTGAAGGACTGGGAAGGCGCTGAGGAGCTCCTGGCCGAAGCATGGACCATTGCAGAAGGAGAAGATGTCCACGAGCTTCGGTCCATGGAGAACTATCTCAAGCAGTTCCGCGGAGCAGAGAACGAGAGAAATGCCCCCTCAGAAGCTATTTCCCAGACACTGGAGAGCATGCGGGAAACCATTGCCGAAGCTCCAAGTTCGGTGCAGCAGCTCTACTACGAAGCTGCGCAGCGCGGATACAACACCCTTGCCGCACTCACGACACAAATGTACAACCTCGTGTGGTGCCACGATCACGGGTACCTGAATGGCCACAGGGAAGAGATGCTCTACCAGGCCTCCTTTGACGAAACAGAGGATATTGTGGAACACGGGCACCGCCAGTACGGGCTGGAGAACATCAACCTCGACGCAGTGGATGACGAGAAGAAGGCAGACGCCATGCGCCCGTACCGCAGGACCTGGGCTCCCACGCTCTACCATATGGATGCCTCCAACGGGAGCTCGCGCGCCTGCTACCTCAATGAATTGCAGAGTAAAAACGCCGCCAGAGACTACTGGTCCACACTCAAAATCCGGAATATCTCCTACGAGAAGCAGTACTACCTGGTGAAGAACGTCAATCACAAGATCAAAAGCGGCATGAGAAAACTCCAGAAGGCGGGCGTTGCCTTCACACTCCTCGGACCCCCAGTCTTCCTGAACTAGGATACTAGTCGTATAGCTGCATTAGCTTCATTAGGGATTTGGATTTTGGATTTGAAACCTTGGTACCTTTTCTCATGAAGCTAATGCAGTTAACGAAGCTATATACCTAACAAACTATTAAGCTGCGTATTTCCTTGTCCCTCGCCTCTCTTCCCTTACAATGACCTCCCTATGAAAAAGTCTCTCTCCACTCTCACTCTCAGTACTCTTCTTCTGGCCGGTTGTTCCGCTGAACCGAATGAAATGAGCCTCGAGCAGCGCCTCGAGAATCCTCTCTACGCAGAGAGGTACGCGGAGGAGATCGTCGACCGTATGGTCGAGTACAAGATCCAGAATGATCCCCTCCTCGAGGACAAGCAGAAAGCTGCACTCATAGAAGAAACAAGGAAGAAATGGCTGGAAGTTGGACGTGATGCACGCACAAAGCAGCGCGAGGGATTCACCGGCTTCCTCATCAGCATCAATGAACCTGCGAAAGGGGAACTCCTCTACAGAGAGAACATCCTCTACACAGACACCACATTCGACGTTGCTCCCGGACCGGATCTCCACTTCTACATGACGACCGTGGTGGACCCCCGCGACACCGAATTCCCGGACGAGACCGCCATGGACCTTGGCCAGTTACGCTCTTCCTACGGTGCACAGAAGTACAGCGTCCCCCCCGTGGAGGATCCGCAGCTCTACCGCACCGTCGTCCTGTGGGATAACGCACTGGAACGGCTCTACGGCTTCGCACAGATCAGCAAGTAGCTTGTAGCTGGTAGATTGTGGCTTGTAGTGTAGAGAGGAACTAGGTGGCTAGTTTCCTGATCATAACATTCAGCATGCGCATCACTTCATCCAATAGTGAGAGCGCTGGCTGGAAATCCAGATTTTTTGAAAATGGCATTGCTCGTGCGATTGCGAGTTGTGTTTCCAATTCCGCACCTGAACCGAATGCCATAAACAGAAAATTACGGAGAACTTTCTTCGACTCTCGTCTTTTTCCCTCAGCAATATTTGAAGGGATAGAGATCGCAGACCTACGAATTTGCTGTGTGAGACAATACTGCTCTACATCGGGGAAATGAGATGTGAGCTCATAGATGCCCTTCACCAATTCCATCGCTTTCTGCCAAACAATAAGATCTTCGTGGGAACGAATGTTGCTCATGTTTCTATCCTAATTGAATCAGAAACAACTCTGAGAACGCTCTTCAAAATGAGAATACCCGTAAATGCTCTCAGCGCTAACTGTGCAGGAAAAAACGGTTCTTACCCGCAGGAGAACTGCAAATCCCCAATCTCCTACAACCTACAAGCTACAACCTACAAACTCTTAAAGCCGTTGCGTCAGCTTCTCAAGCTCTGCGTCTATCGCCGCGCTCATGGTATCGACCCCGGACTGCACCTGTGTGCCGTTCACGAAGAATGTGGGGGTCCCCCCCACACCGAGTTCCCGCCCGACCTTGTAATCAGCAAGCACCGCAGAGCGCTTCAGGTGCGATTTCATGCACTTGTTGAACTGATCTGTGTCCAGACCGAGTTGCTCGGCCCACGCGGGGAACGCCTCCTCGCTCAGGTCCTCCTGACGCTCGAACAAGATGTCAACATACTCCCAGAACTTCCCCTGGTCCGCCGCACACTCACTCGCCTCAGCCGCATCGAGCGAATACCGATGGATCTGGCGGAGGGGGAAGTGCATGTGATCGTAACGGATCTGGTTGCCGTACTTCTCCATGA
Organism: Candidatus Peribacteria bacterium RIFOXYB1_FULL_54_35; assembly: GCA_001787755.1. Classification (GTDB taxonomy): domain Bacteria; phylum Patescibacteriota; class Gracilibacteria; order Peribacterales; family Peribacteraceae; genus GWB1-54-5. The sequence goes on along the minus strand of MFYJ01000012.1, from coordinate 204,882 downwards.
GGGGCTTGAGAATGCCCAAATGCGCCCCCCGGCAAGCCGGGCACTCAAAGTCAGAGAATCCGGTCACCGTCACCGCGGCATTCGGCCCGCCGAGCGGGGTGCGGCTGGACGTACCAGATGCACCGTTCGAACAAGCTGCTAAAACAAGGAAACCCGTGAGGAGGAGCGCGCGTTTCATGGAGCTATGATGGCAGTTCGTCTCTTGGGAAGCAACAATATAAAACATCCAATCGCCCACGATGGAGAAGCAGAAGAAACAGAGGAGTCAGAAGAATCAGAGGAGAAATCAAAAGTTATCAATCCTCTGCTTCCTCTGTTTCTTCTGTTTCCTCTATTCCCTCTGGAAAGGAACAAAAGGGGAAATACCACATGCGCGAGAAATTGAGGCAGGGTATGCTATGCTCCCTCCATGGCACTCTACAGAAAGTACCGGCCTCAGAGCTTCAATGATGTCGTCGGACAGGATCACATCGTCACGACTCTGCAGCAGGCGGCTGAGCAGGACAAGCTCGCACATGCGTATCTCTTCGCAGGAAGCCGGGGAACAGGCAAAACTTCCGTTGCCCGCATTCTGGCAAAAATCCTGATGATCAGAGGGATAGAGGATGAAACGCTGCAGAAGCAGATCGTCCGGGGAGTGGAGGAAGGCAACATCGTGGATCTGCTTGAAATAGATGCCGCGAGCAACCGCGGGATAGATGATATCCGCAGCCTGGTGGAGAAAATCCAATTCTCTCCGGTTGTGACGAATGCGAAGGTGTACATCATCGACGAGGTGCACATGCTCACAAAGGAAGCATTCAACGCGCTGCTGAAAACGCTGGAGGAACCTCCCCCCTACGCGTACTTCATCCTGGCAACAACCGAGCTCAATAAAATCCCCAGCACCATCCAATCGCGCTGTCAGTGCTTCCCCTTCCGTGCCATCCGGGAGGAGGACATCATCCAGCGGCTCCAGTTCATTGCGGATCAGGAAGGCATCGCCATCGATCGTGATGCGCTGCGGTCCATCGCACACCACGTGGAAGGCGGTCTGCGCGATGCCATCTCTCTGCTGGACCAGATGCGTTCGCTGAAGAAAATCTCCCTCGCCGAAGTGCAGGAGCGCATTGGCGGCGTGGGGCACGAATACATCGATGAAGTTTTTGCGGCTCTCCTGAAAAAAGACACGGAAGCACTGCTGCAAACTGTGAGCAAATTGGAGGAGAACGGTGTCCCAACGGAGAATTTTCTCAGGCTGCTGCTCGCCGTTATCCGCAAACGCCTGCATGAGGCGGTGGAGAATAAGAAACCGATAAAAGAGATTGTGAAGGTGCTGGATATCCTGCTCGACGCATTGCGCGATTTGCGCATTTCCCCCGTGCCGGCCCTCGTGCTTGAATCAGCTCTGCTTTCCATCTGCAACCGCGACGAGAAGGCGGAACAGGATGAAGAGCTCTTTGCCGTAGAGGAGAAGAAGAAGAAAGAAGAGACGAGCGCGAAGAAACCCACGGAGAAAGAGAAGAAGAAAGCGGAGAAGAAGAAAGGAGAGAGCGCAGAAGAAGAGAAGAAAGAAGAGACCCCCTCTGCCGCAGAACCAGAGGAAACCGTCAAGCCCGATGCCATTGTGGAAGCACGGGAAGTCTCGCTCGAAAATATGCAGGAAGTATGGGGAGACATCGTGGACGATACGCATCCTCCATCGGTGAAAATGTCATTGAAGAACGGGCGCCTGGCAGCCGTCATGGGTACGAAGGTGACGATTGCGTTCTCCTCGTCATTCCACCGGGATACAGTCGCAAAAGCTGAAGCGAGCCATACAGTGGAAGAAGTGATGGAGCGCCTGTTCAAGCGGCACCTTCGCGTGGAATGTGTTCTGGATCAGGGGCAGAATGACGAAGAGAACGGCACGGAAGAGCACACGGTGAACCTCGCAGAAGCCGCAGCAGAAATCTTTTAGCACTATGCACGCATCAGACGAAAAATCATTTCTACGCCACTCTATTGAGGAGCGTTTAACGCACCTCTCCGTACGGGAGAAAGACGCAGAGAGCCGCTCGCTCTGCCACCAGCTCCTCCCCCACATCCCCGCAGGATCGCTGGTGTGTGCCTACTACCCCATGAATTCAGAAGCGGATATCCGGCCACTGTTGGAAGAACTCCTGCACCGCAGGGACCGCGTGTACCTCCCATGCTTCGAGAACGGCACACTCGTCTTCAGAAAATTTGAAAACCACGAGCACGTCCGCAAAGGAATGCTCGGCGTTATGGAACCGCAGAAGCACGCACCGGAACTCGTAGAGAAGCCTGACATTGTTCTTGTCCCGGGCCGGGCCTTTGACAGGAAGGGGAACCGCATGGGACGTGGAAATGGAGGGTACGACCGGTGGATACGGAAGCAGAGAAAGGAGCACCCGGGCATACGCTTCATCGGAGTCTCCCTGGAATGCCAGCTGGTCGATATCGTGCCTATGGATGCATATGACGAACCGGTGGATGCCGTCGTGACTGCCCGCGGACTTGTGGAGGCAACAAAATAAGAGGAATCCCACCGCCAGGTTGTTCAAAACTTGCCACGTCGATTGATCGTAAGTGCAATCATTGTGTTCAGCGGGTCTATGCAGGCTCATTCTCTGTGCTACTCTGGAAGTGCAAATATGACGAGCACGCCCACAGTGACTGCTGCACGAGGCTCCACGCGGAAGCCTCTTCCCCGTTCTACCTCTCTCCCCCCTCCCGCCATGCCGATCTACACCGCACTCCAGGCCGCCGATCCGGATGTGTACAACGCACTCATGGGTGAAATGCAGAGACAGAGAGAAGGAGTGGAACTCATCGCATCGGAGAACTACATCTCCTGTGCCGTGCTGGAGACAATGGGAACGGTGTTCAACAACAAGTACTCAGAAGGGTACCCCTCCAAGCGCTACTACGGCGGGCAGCAGTTCACGGACATCGTGGAGAGTCTTGCCATTGAAAGGGCGAAGAAGCTCTTTAAAGCAGGCCATGCAAACGTGCAGCCGCATGCCGGCGCACCGGCGAACATCGCCACGTACTTTGCCCTCATGGAACCGGGGGACACGATCATGGGAATGGATCTCTCGCACGGCGGACACCTCACGCACGGGCACCCCGTCACCTACATCACGAAGATCTTCAAGTTCGTGCGGTACAAGATGAAGGATGTGGAAACGGGAGAAATCGACTACGACGAAATGCGCGAAATCGCCCGGAGGGAGAAGCCCAAGGTACTCATGGGCGGCTTCTCCGCGTACCCGCGGGAACTCAACTACGCGAAGATGCAGGCCATCGCGAAAGAAGTGGGAGCGGTGAGCATCATGGACATGGCGCACATCGCCGGGCTTATTGCGGGCGGCGCGCTGAGGAACCCCTTTGATGACGGATTTGACCTCTGCCTCACCACCACCCACAAGACGCTCCGCGGCCCGCGGGGAGGGATGATCCTCACACGGGAGGAGGAGCTGGGGAAGAAAATCGATAAGCAGGTGTTCCCCGGTTTCCAGGGCGGTCCCATCATGCAGATGGTCGCTGCCAAGGCGGTGGCATTCGGTGAAGCGATGAAACCTGAGTTCAAGGTGTACGCGCACCAGATCATCAAAAATGCCAAGCACATGGCCCAGTACTTCATGGATCACGGAGTCAAGCTCATCACCAACGGGACGGATAACCACATGATGCTCATCGACTGCATCACGTCGTGGAACATGAGCGGTAAAGAAGTGGAACACCTCTTCGACAGCATCGGCATCACCCTGAATAAGAACATGATCGCCGATGATCCCCGCAAACCTATGGATCCCTCAGGCGTCCGCCTGGGAACCCCCGCCATCACTACGCGTGGGATGAAGGAACCGGAAATGGAGAAGCTCGCCGGCTTCATGCTCAAGGCCATTGAAATACGGGCAGATGAAACCGCACTCAGAAAACTCCACGAAGAAGTGAAGGAGTTCTGCCTCAGGTACCCGGTCCCGGGGATCGATAAATGAGAAGTCAGAAGTATGATATTTCTGTCAACTACTCTCTCTATCGCAACAGATTGCGCCAAGGGTGCAAAATTCAGGCTTATAGCAAGGAATGGACTCCTTGGTAACGAGGAAAGGGATAGCCAGAAGATGTAAACTTTGCTATACTGATGCTGTCACCGGTTGACTCGAAGCTTGCTTCCTTTCATCCAGTGGCATCAAACAAAAAATCGTCACCTATTCACCTGGGTCGGCGGTTTTTTGTAGTAGGTAGGTTGTAGGTTGTAGCTTGTAGGAAATCCAAATACTGAGGTTCTAAAGTTCTTAAGATGCTTAAGGCTTGAATACTTAGAAAATTTCAATCCTACATACTTAAGAATTACAACCTTCCTACAAGCTACAAACTACTACCTACAAGCTGGTATCAGTAGTCATACCACTCATACGTGTTGTCTTCCCCGTACTCCTCATCTTCCCAGTAGGAGTCGTAATGATTGTAGGAGTTCTGATACTGATAGTTATCCCTCGTCCCGAGCGGATAGTTCCGGCTGCGGTTCAGGGGCCCCACGGTGAGAGGCAGGCGGCGGTCGCTTGCCCGCCGGTTGTACCGGACATCCTTGCGGTCGGAGAAATCGCACTGCGGAACGTAGCCTTCGCCGTAGAGCTCCTCGTACGTGCAGTTGTCGTACACGTAGCACTTGGGCGTGTCTGTCGTCTCCGTCCAGAGGCCGCAGCGCTCCCTGTCCTCGTACTGTCTCCGGGCACAACTTGTGGCAGAGGAGAGAGACGGAGTCCTCCTCCTCGCGCGGTACTTCGCCGTGGAGGTGCTGTACTGGCCCGTGTTGTCGTAGACAGTGACGAAGGAATCATCATGCACAAGTCTCCCGTACCCCGGCACGTAGGAGGGGGCGGGAAGAATGAGCCCCATCTGATACTGCTGCGCAGAGACAGGAGTACCGGCAAGCAGGAATGGCAAGAGGAGAATGAGGGACAGGAGGAATCTGCGCATAGGAGGAGCAGTATACCCCAGAGAGAGCTCAAAAAGAATCCATCACCGTGATTGCTGCTTTTTGGGCAAGGAACTCCAATCCCCAGGCGTTACCGGCCTATTCCTGCACCGGCGGAAGCCCGATCAGGTCAACAAGCGGATTTGTAGCAGGGCTGCGCGCAGAAGATAGGTCTCCGCCGAAAAACTCTGCCGCTTTGGCATAAAATTGATCCGCTTTCCCATCTTCGACTGCGGTGATGAGCGAGCTCAAGATACTCTCGCATTCGCGGATGGCTTCGCTGTATTGCTCTGGTTTCAGATTGCCTTCGAGAAGATTCGGCACAAGCCAGTCGATTTTCTCCTTAACCTTCGCACCAAGGTATGACCGCACAACGTTCTGCGCATACGTATTGCCGGAGGTCATTCCCAAAAAGTTCACTCCCGGCCAGTCCACTTCCGCAATCCTGCTGTCGACTTTGTACATCATGTGGCTGAGTTTCTGGCCGATCATGCGCCGGGTTGCGACTTCGGTTTCGGCCCACTTTGTCCCCCTTTCTTCACGTGCGATTCTACCCAAAGCAGCATAAAGGTTCGTTTCCTCGGCAGGACGGATGAAAATACGATATTGTTGGACAATTCTTGCCATTTCACTATCGGTTGTACCCGGTCCCGGCTTGAGCTTGGACAGATCGAGCCAGCAACGCTCGCCGTCTTCGCCAAAATACGACATCAGAAGCGGCTCGCCGGACTTTTCCATTTGCTCCATCCGCAAGCGAAGTTCCGCGTAAAGATCAGCCTCAGCAAAGAAATAGGAAAACGTCTCCCCGTAGCTGCCTCCGGTAACAGCGCGCATGTATTCCATCTTCCAACGGAGCATGTTCTCCACGCCTTCCTGACCGGCGTCCTTGGGAATAAGTAAGTTACGCATGAAATAACCCTCCATGATGTTTTTGCGCGCAACGGTCTGCGACCGGCCAATGGAATCAGCTGCATCCAGCTGGTCCTGTCTGCTCGGAAACATAATGCGCGGTTTGAGCGCCCCACCCCCGCCCGCCTCAACCGCATTGGTAAGCGTGGTCTGCCTGAGCTGAGTCAGAAGACTTGAGCTGTCGAACTCCATCGCCCAGTTCACCGGCTGCCTCGCCCATCCAGCACGCACTTCCGTACGGGCTTTGTCATACTCGGCAGCCCATATCACCGGCGCAGCCAGCACTATTTGAGGACCAATCGAAAGCGGCATGGTGACGGCGAGACCGCCGGCTTCCAGCCCGATGGTGGAATAGTTGTCGCGGTATTCCGCCTGCAAAGCCTCGTTGCCCTCAGCCCCCTTGATGCGCTGGCGGTTGTTCCAGCTTTCGTAGGCCGCGATAGCCGGAATAAGCGCGGCGGCGCCGTACTTGAGCACCCGCCCTCCGCCTCGCACAACCTTGTTATCTGCAACCGGCTTAAGCCTCGACAGCCATTTTCCCGCCCGTGTTCCCTCAAGCCACTGAACAATCTGCCTTTCCCGTGCCAGGTAACGCATTTTCTTCAGCGCTTCGCCGGTGGCACCAGTAGTTTCGGAAAATTCCGGCAGTCCGCGAAGCAGCGATGCTCCTTTGCCCAGCATGTATCGCCCACCCTGATACATCTTCCCCCCGGTGTAACGCGTTACCTTCCACGCTGTGGGAAGCACGGCGGTTGCCACACCGAAGATCGCCCAGAACACCCATGGGGCAAGCAATCCGGCTCCGGCCAGTTTCACAAGATCTGTGGCATAGTCGAACCAGGCACGCTGCATTTTGAAGAGTGCACCAGCGATGTCCAAGTGACGTTTCACGTTCTCGTCCAACGCATCCAACAACTTCGCATACTCGCCGATGAAACCGGTTTTGGCCTCCGGATCTCCCCAGTCCTTCCGGCGCTGGCGGAGCAGAAGGATGTACGCAGTGGCGCGGTTGATGGTTTTCCCGCCAGCTTGCCGGCCTGTGAGATCGCTCTCCACCCGCTGGTTTTCGTACGCCGCCAGCACTTCCTGGTCCACAGGCTCGTTGGCAAACGAGGATGGAGGATACTTGGCATGGATTTCTTCAATCGCCGCCATCGTCCGCTGCAGGTTCGTGATCTTGGTTTTATCGAACGATTTCAGGGCATCGGCAACAGATTTTGCGCGTTTGATTACCTCCTGCTTTTCCATAGCCGACATCTGTGACCATGTTTTGTCCTTCGGCCATCCCATCACCTCACGCATAGGACCAGCAAGGCCCTCCATGGTCTGCTCTCGGCTTTCGGGCAAACCTGACAATTTTGCCGCCCACCGGTAGGTTTTCTCCAACACTCCGGACCCGTTCGCCTCGCTCGGCAACCAGCCTGCTGCAATCTTTGAAAGGCGCATGGCAGTGTCCATAACCATGAGCTCTCCCTGCTTCGTCCAGGCATCTTCGATCCGATCGAGTGGGCCGGGTTGAAGCATCTTCTCGGCCTCTTCGAGCGCGGTCTTGAGCGCCTGCTGGCGGTACTGCGCGCGCTGCTCGAGCCATCCGCCCAGTTCTTCCGCTTCTTTTGGTGAAATATTCGGAAGTGCAGGGGTCGTTCCTGAAAAACCCATGGCATGACCTACCTGGTTCTGCACCCGCGCAAGTTCATCGAGCTGCATCTGGTACTGTCCGAGATCGTTTGTGAACGCCACCATGTCCCCGCTCATGGCACTGCGGATATTCTGGAGATACTGCTGGCGCTCCGCAAATTTCCCCGGCTCTTCGCGGTTTACAGATCGTTCAAGTTCCCGCTGCAGATTGAGCAGATCCTGATCGTACTGCTGCCATAATTCGATGTACGCGATCTGCGGGACAAAATCTTCTTTGAATCCCAGCGCTTCCTTGCTGCCGGAAAGGATGTCGATAATCCGCTGATTGAGGCCATTGGTGCGCACGGCCACCGCCTGTTCGTTGCCACCCTGGATCACCTGCCGATCGGTTTGCTCCAGAGCCTGAAGCGCTTTCTCGTATTCCGCCTGCAGGGTGGCGGGGGGAACGGTTCCCAGTTCAAGCTCCTGTGCAAGCGCCAAGTTGAACTGCGCGCGTTTCAGGTCGCGGTCCTGATCGGGTGTGCGCTGCGGCAGAGCACGAAGCGACTCAATCGTCCGCTTGAATTCCGGGATTCCCTGCTGAATCTTGAGCTGGTCACGGAGGCTCACCGCGTTCGCGAAGCGTACGCGCTGCTCCAGCGCCTGCCTGAGCAACTTCAGGAATTGCCCTGCCTGCCGCTCGCTCTCGTCGAAATCCGGAGGAAGGGGAAGATGCAACTTCTGTCCGAGTTCGCGCAGTGCCTGGTAATTCGCATAGAGATCTTCTACTTGCCTGACCACTTCCGGCAAATACTCATGATATGTTGCCGCCTGGTTTGCAAGTACAAGTTCCCACGCAAGTATCGCCCTCTTCGACTCATCTCTTTCATCCTTCAACTCATTGGTAATCTGAAGCGAACGCATCAGAGATCTCGCGTGCAGGGACTCCGACAATTCACTGTAAGTGGAGATCTGGCGATCCTTCATGGCCGCAGCCATACGTTGGACAAGCAATTGTTCGTTCATTTCTCCACCCACGAACTCAAAATTCCCCTGATCGTTGCGGCGAATATCACCGGGCAGCTGTTCTGCCGGCCCACCGAGAATCGAGTGCAGCGCATTCAGCTCCTGCGCCCACTCCCGGTTTACGGGTGCTTTCTCCATCGATGTGGGAAGTTGTTCAGCCATAGATGTTTGTTTGAAAGTGCCCTGCGAGAGCGAAATTACATTTTAAAATAGTCCGTTCCTCCAGGCACTCCGCCAGCTCCGCCTCCGGAAAGCGGCGGTGTCTTAGGATCCAATACCGGCAGATATTTCGATACCGTTGCCAACACTTGTTTTTTAGCCGAACTGATGCCAGCCATCAATAGCTCCCAGTTGCCGGTGAGATAGAAACCCGCCCCCACTCCCGCGGCTATCGCCGCAAGCACAAGCAAAGTGGTGACAATGTAGTGCTCTCTGGCAAAGGAGCCGATCTTGCCGAGAATGCGCCGCACGATGCCCTTTTTCTCCACCCGTTCCTGGAAATCCCTGGCTTCGCTCAAAGTCCGGACTTCCTGGCTGTACTGCGCATGAAGATCTTCAAATTGCTGTCTCAATGCTTCTTCGCCTCCAGCTTTCTTTGAAAGTTCCGGGTTCTTCTCTATTTTCCTCAGTAATTCATCCTTATTCAAAGCCATCTCGCGCAGCACATCGATATCATCATACTGAGTGGCCTCGCTGCTTGAGAGCGCTTCCCTAAGATCTTTCAGCGTGAGCTGTGTCTGGTTCTTCCCCTCGCTTTCATTCTCGGGCATCGGTGTCATGCGCTTGATGGGGAAGCAGACAAAGATTCAAGCAGCTCATGCCGCAGCTCGGAGAGCGACGCGGCAAGAATCATATGATCCTCGTTCTTTGCATTGTTCAGCACCTCCGTGAGTATCAAACCGATTCCATCAGGACCAATGGCAAATGCGAGCTGAATAAAATCACGTTCATTGATCTTGCCCAAATCCACACCCTGCAATGCCTGATTGAATTCATCCTCGGTCCTGATATCTGAAAATTTGGAGACAGCATTCTTGAGCTCAGGATCGTGCACCCGGGTAAGCCGGAAACGCATCGCGCGCGCCTCAGGCGTGTCCTTAAATTTCCCGGTCTCAGGAACAACATTGCATTCTTCACGAAGCGACGAACCGATCCTTGAGAAAAGCTTCTGTTCGTCTCCGGTCAAGTAAAAAATGACAGGCATAAAGGCTTTGTATACATATGGTATTATACCACGTATTTTGCATGAATTGAAGAGTTGGAACCACTGTACGGAGAGGCAGACCTCGAACAAAAAATGTATCCACAAAATGATTTTACAGAAGCGCCAGACGAGAAAGTTGCTTAAAAATTGTAGCACTATATGATTCTCCGATTTGTGAAAAACAAATCGACGCCATCAGCCTTCGCCCTCTATAGAGAGGGCGCCCTCGAACCTTCCTGTGCTGACTCCGAACAATGACGACTACGGCCGACGAGTCAGCCTTCGCCCTCTATCAGAGAGGACACCCCCGAACCTTCCTGTGCTGACTCCGAACAATGACGACTACGGCCGACGAGTCAGCCTTCGCCCTCTATCAGAGAGGACACCCCCGATCCTTCTCTTCCCTCGCTCTGACGACGGACTACCACGGCTTCGGCCGACAGGTCAGCCTCAATGCTTTCGGAGGGTTACACAAAAACAAACAGTTTCCGGGGCCCTGTGGCCCCGGAGACACCCCCCCCCTCTCCCGTTCCTTCCACCACCGAAACTTAAGCAGAGAGAGTGATGATCATGTTTATCTGCCGTAGCCCCGCGAAACGCGGGCAAAGGCGGATGCACTCGTTCCTCTCAGCCACACATATCTACATTTATGTACATACTCTGAGCACAGGCAACGTGATTGCTCTACGTGGTCATCATCCTCTCTGCTTGCTCCGAACCGGAGCAAGCGACTGGTTCTGAGCTCTGCAACGCCGTCCCACCGATGCCGAGGATGCTCGGTGGAATGCACCATCTTTCTTTCCTGGCCCTCTGCGCACTGCGCAGTTTCAAAGGGCCGCCAAGGAAACCTCGCCCGGTCACGAGGAGAAACAAGCGACCGAAGCAGGGCAGAAGGAACGAGGGCTCCTCCCCTCATCCTCTCCGCAGGCTCTCTGTGCCACTACGCACTTTGGTAGCCTCGAAGACACCAAGACAAACAGGCCGGACTCGTCCGGTCTTTTTGTAAAAGATGATGATGATTCCCCGGTGAATAGTAAACGCAAGTGTCATCCTGAGCTCTGACGAAGGATGACACTGCTGTCATGGTTCGTCAGAGCTCACCATGACAGCTCCCTACGATGAAGAAAGGAAAAAGATAGAACACCACTGCGATGCAGACGGAATGTAAAGAGGAAAGAGCAGATGACCTCTTGCATCCTCAGGTGTACAAGTGTACACTGCCCTCCATGACGCTAACCGATGCCAGAAAACGGCTTACAGATGAGGAAACGGAGATTGTCGTGGACTGGTCTCAGGCGCTCTCTTCTGGCACTTCCACCAACATCGACCGGCTGATCGAGTGGATCTCCACGTACCCGAATAAGCGAGGCGTCCACGTGTACCTCGGCTCCGGCCGGCACCATTCCACAGGAAGAAAACTCCAAAATTCGCTCCAGGCTCTGGGGTGCAGAGTGACGAACAGGAGTTACCAGTTGGTCTAGAAAACAAGATGCCATCCAATGACGTCATGGTGAGCACGGTCGAACCATGACGTAGTTTCCCAGTCAACGCACGTCGTCCCTCGACCGTGCTCGGGATGACGTGCTTTTTTACATGCTCACCATGACATGACTTCGAGTTTTTACCGTTCTCTTCTTTTGTGCGGCCGGCAAAAGAAAGAAGGAGAATATCTATTCTTTTTTCGCAGAAAAAAAGGTGGAAAACATGGAAGAGAAGAAAGCTGATATGAGGTGTACTCTGAGTTGTCATGGTTCGTCCAGTCTTCGCCCTTCGGGCTACGCCCGGCAGGCAGGCTCACCATGACATCTATTGCTCTTTCTTCTTCGCTTTCTCCGCAAGCTCCTGCATGGCTTTGCTCAGGGGCGGCACTCCCCCGCTCTTCTCGAGCTTCTGCTCAAGATCTTTCATCTTCTTCTTTTCATCATCCGTCAGCGCTTCTCCTGTCAGTTCTTTCTTGCGCAGCGCGTTGAAATCATTGGTCCACATCTCCCTGTCCCTCCAGGCACGGTACTCCTCGAGCTTCATGCCCTTCTTGCGCGCCTTCTGGACCTCCTCTTCCTCCTTCTCCTTCGCTTTTACCTCTGAAACCGCATGGTGGCGTGCCTCTGCGGCAGAAGCAGCCCACTTGGCAATCTTCTCCTCCACCACTTCGCGCTTCTCGCTGTAGCGCTCCCGTGAGAGCCGCCGGATGACATCGACACGGGTAGCGTCCTGCTCATACACAGGGGGAGGAAGTGTCTGGATGGAGAACGGCTTGCTCGGCATGCCGTCGATCATCAGCCGCCCGTACGCGTGGTACTTCGGAAGGCTCAGGATGTCTTTGGGAAGCACCGTCTCCTCGAACTGCAGGCTGAAGATCTCCGCATCATCGGAGCCGACCTGGAAGCAGATGGTTGTCCCGACGTTGCCGAACACGGCATCACGCAGCATCGTATTGCGCTCGTTAATGAGCAACTGTCCCACGTACTGGTTCGCCATGGTCAGACTCAGGCGGTACTTGCGCGCCTCGGAGAGGATGGTGGCAAAGGACTCGGTGGCGAAGTTCTGGAACTCATCCACGTAGAGGTAGAAATCTTTGCGGTCTTTCTCCGGAATATCCGCCCGGCTCATGGCATCGATCTGGAATTTGGTCACGAGCATGGAACCGATGAAGGCGGAAGCATCTTCTCCCAGTTTCCCCTTGCTCAGGTTCACGAGAACGATCTTGCCGGTATCCATGGCATGGCGCAGATCGATGGTGCTCTTCACCTGTCCCACAATGTTTCTTATGAGTGGCGTGGAGAGCAGCTGGCCCACTTTGTTCTGGATGGCAGCGAGCGCCTCTGTGCGGTACTTCTCGCTCCAGGACTCGTACTCGTCCAGCCAGAAGCTCTTCACGAGCGGATCGCCCACCCGGGACACGACCTTCTTGCGGTACGCGTTATCCGAATACATCCGCATGATGCCGAGCATGGAAGTCGCTTCGTTCTCCAAAAGCGCCAATAAAGTATTTCGCAGGATGTGCTCCATGCGTCCGCTCCACACGTCCGGCCACAGCTTGGTGAACACGCTCATGATGCCGGAAGCCACGAGCACCCGCTGGTCCCTGTTCGCACACTCCAGAATATTGAAGGAGATGGGGTAGTCACGGTCCGCAGGATCGAAGAGCACCACATCGTTGCTGCGGCTCTTGGGGATGGATTGTACAATGGCGTCGATCAGGTCCCCGTGCGGGTCAATGACCCCCACACCGCGCCCCGCGTGGATGTCGGAAAAAACCATATTCTCCAGGAGAGTGGATTTTCCCATGCCCGTTTTCCCAATGCTGTAGATGTGGCGCCTGCGGTCGTCATCCCGGACGCCGAACCGCACGCGTGCACCGCGGAACACGGCCTCTCCGAGGATCGTGAGATCCTTCTCCGCATCCGAATACCCCGGGACGGGGAGATTGATGGGCGGCTCCAGCTTGCGGGAGAGCACCCAGTCGATGTTCGGCGTCTGCACCAGAATGGTCGGCAGGTGCCAGAGCGTGGCGATTTCCTCCGTGGAGAGGATGTAAGGGGTGATACGGAACCCCGAGTGCGTCTCCTGCTGCTCAACTATTTTCCCGGTCTCGAAGGCATTGCACTGCGGGAGGGAGAACTGCTGGAAACTTCCCGCCATCTCAGAAAGCTTCCTGAGCCCCTCCACCTTCTGCCCTTTGGGGTAGATGACCGTTACACGCACATTGCACAGAAAGAGCAGGCGGTTCACCTTATCCAGCGCTGCAGCGACGGAATCCTCCCTGTCGTGCGAGCGCATGCTCCGGGCTTCCTCCTCGTCCGGATCGGAGGAACTCTCATAACCGCCGGAGGAGGCAGAGGCAACAACCTTGAAGAACTTATTGAATCCCGGCCACGCGCGGAACCCGCCCATGGCGGTCGCAAGCGGCATGTACAGGAACTTCTTCCATCCCCGCGCAAGCTGCATGCGGGCGAAGAAGTTCTGGTAGGTCTCGGAGAGGGAAGAAATGCCCTGCGAAAGAAGCGGCAGGGACCGGATGGCGCGGCGCCGGAACCACGAGCCCACCACGGGCTTCATGACCACCTGCACATGCCCGCGCATGCCGGGTACATTAAACCGCGCGAGAGTAGACGAAATGCCCGCAATGGGGTCCACGTTCACGCGGGAGAGCATGTCATCGAACTGGGGATGCCGCTTGATGGGAAACACCTCCGGATCGGAGAGGACCAGATCGAGGGATACCACCTCGTCTCCCTCCCCGACAGTGAGGGGATCCACCCGCGCACGCTCTATATCCACATCCGGGTACTGCGCGTAGAGCTGGCTCTCCGCCAACTGTGCCGCACTCTCGCTCGCACGGACGAAGAGGGCGATCTTCCCCTCCGCGTTCCCGATCTCCAGATTCACCTGCTGATCCTTGCCTCTTAAGGAATGCAGAGCGGAGATCGCCGGCTCCATGTAGAGCGGGCCACGCTCGTTCTCCTGGCCGGCCCGAATGCGAAGAAGAGTAGATGCCATGGAGGACTTAGGTGTTGGAGCGCAGCAGATCTGCCGCCATATCGAGTGCAACGGTGTTGTAGGCGTAGTCCATGCGCATGGGGCCAAGGATGCCGATGGCACCGCGCTGGTCACGCACTCTGTACTCCGTCACCATCAGGCTGCAGCTCTGAATTTGCGGAAGAATGTGGTTGTCTCCTATGTAGTAGCGGATCTGGCCGTCCACCTCCACCGTATCCAGCACAGCGTACAGATGCTCCTCCAGCACTTCGGCCACACCGCTTGCCAGCCGCGGGTCTGCCAGAAACTCCGGCTGCCTGAGCGCGTTTGCCAGCCCCAGGTAGTACACCTGCTTCTTATGAGGAACGGCAACGAACGCCACATTGGGAATCATGTGTGCAAGGAGGGCGACTGCCTCGTAGGCACGCTCCTGGTCTTTGTGCTGCAGGTACATCTCCCGGAGCGAATCAAACCGCTTGCGCACCACCTTCTCATGTTTAGAGGGCTGCATGTGCTTCTGCACGTACGAACGGTAGCCTTTGGCCGTGGGGATGCGCCCGGCAGAGACATGCGGCTGCTGCAAAAAGCCTTCATCCTCGAGGAGCAGCATTTCGCTGCGGATGGTTGCGGAGCTGCAGTTGAAGTAGCCCGCCTCCAGGAGCTTACGGGAGCCCACCGGTGCTGCTGTATCTATGAATTGGTCAATGATTGCCGCGAGGAGCTTGCTCTGTCGCTCATTCATACATCTATTTTAGCATTCTGAGGCCTAGAGTGCCAGTATTAGCCGTTTGTTTTTGTTTTCGAAGTCCTCCCGTACAGGTGTTTGTGTATGATATTTCTGTATTCTCATGGATGTACACACGAAAAAGCAACGGAGCTTCAATATGTCTCAGATTAAAAGCAGAGACACGACATGTGAATGCACATTCAGAAAATACCTCTGGTCACAGGGTATTCGCGGATACCGCAAGCATGCAAAAATGCCTGGTAAACCAGACTTGTTCTTTCCAGCAAAGAAACTAGCAGTTTTCATTGATGGATGCTTCTGGCATAAATGCTCTAAATGCTTTGTAAAGCCAGCAAGCAACAGTCAGTTTTGGAGAAAGAAAATCGGAAACAATGTTGAGCACGATAGAAAAGTCGACACCATACTAAGAAAAAATGGGATTATAGTTTTGCGAATATGGGAGCATGAAATACGAAGAAATGTGCAATCATGCTCCCGCGAATTAATAAAGAGACTGAATCAGCTATGACTGCCTTTTGCGCACGAAAGAGATGAATTCCTTTACACTCATAAGCCAGTCTCTCTGTCTGTCAGAATACGTTTTGTGGATAGAATCAGGTACCACAAGCTGCAGACTGCTTTCCTGCATTTCTTTTGTCTGATCAACACTGATACCTGGCTCAAGTGTTATGAGGTGTTTCTCTGTGATCCTCCCAGCCTCAGACAGAACCTGCCTCCACCGCTCCTTGCATGATGATTTTGCACCGAGCATCGTCAGACTTTCTGCAGGAAACTTCGGATCATGATATTGTTCTACTCCCGGAAAAAGGAAATCTGGTTTCTTCTTCCCTTCTGTGTTCTTATTTTTGGAATAGCGAATACCGCTCTCGGTGAATAAGTGAGCTAAATGATTTTCAAGTGATTGGCCCATTCTCGCCTTCCTCCTATTCTGGACACTCAGGGAAAAACTGATAAATGAATCAACATCAGCACCAAAACCCTTAGATATTCTGTCACGCACTATGTGCCTTTCGAGTGCCCTGAAAAGCTCCTCCTCCCTCTGGATCCAAGTGATCAATGCCTTGTCTGGCTCGTCACGAATCGGAACAGCCTCAGCTATAGATCTGGCATACGCTGAAAAATCTTTTGTGGGAGGAAATACACCTCCAAATTTTGCCAGAATTTCACCAAGTAAATTATCAGCTGGCTGCACAGCCTCAATACCCAGTTCCTCAAGAATGTACTTCGCAGCATAATCGAGTTCAGAATCTTTCTTTTCATAATCGCGCATTTCAACCCCCCTCAACAGTGCCTGATCAGACAAGCCAAAGAGCCATATCAGCTGCTTTTCAGCGGTACTGTTTCTTTTTGCAGTCGCGACAAGAACACTGCCGTCAGTCTTCTTGCCAATTACAATAAGATCTCCTTCAGCAAATTTGGCAGATACATCTGACGATGAGAAATAGAGTCTGAATTCCGATCTCGTCGGATGGCTCTCACGCGAGTCATACCATGTAACAGTACCTTCATCTGCCACAACTATCTCCTGCTCATCTTCAAAATACAGAAAACGTGTCGAGAATGAGGTTTTCCTCTCACCAAATATTTTCTTCAGTCCACTGACACCATTCAGTTCGTGCTGATTCGATGTTCCCGGATCGGACTCAACAGCACTCAGCCGTTTAGCAGCCACTCCTTCAAAATGCTGAGAGAGATAACCCTGTTTCATGGTAAGAAATGAAAAAATTATGCAGGAACAAAATCCGGCACATCACTTACTTGAAATGCAGGCCTATAAACCTTCTCAGAAGAAGTACTCTGAAGAATCCAAGATTTCCTAAGAACATGCTCT
The DNA here is from genome assembly GCA_001787755.1 of Candidatus Peribacteria bacterium RIFOXYB1_FULL_54_35. Lineage (GTDB taxonomy): Bacteria > Patescibacteriota > Gracilibacteria > Peribacterales > Peribacteraceae > GWB1-54-5. The sequence continues at coordinate 188,099 of MFYJ01000012.1, read as the reverse complement.
GCCATAAACTTCATAAGAGGAACGCAAACCGAATTCCCGAATTGTTTGTAAGCCTGTGTATCTGAAACAGGAATAAAAAAACTGTCAGGGTAGCCCTGCAGCCTTGCGCATTCCCTAGGCGTCAGACGTCGTGGGTTTTTCCCTTTCTGAGGTATCAAAATTTCGCTCCCGTCCTTGTAATAGCGAGCTGATAAAGTTCTTGCTATTCCATTGGTGCTGATCAGACCAAAGCCGAAACCATTGCCTTTTTCACGGTGTTTTTTTGCGTAATTCTGAAGATAATTCCAGAGCTTATCTGAAAGCGTATATTTTGTATCAATCTTCTTTTCAAGTATATCTTTCATTTTCATGCCACGATTTGGCAAAGTACCCGGGAGATTGACCCTGTGAGTCAGACACCCAACAATAATAGTTCTTTCTCTGTGCTGAGGAACAAAATGGGCAGCATCAAAAATACCTGCATCGACGTAGTAACCTAAATCTTCAAGTGATTTCCTAATAACCCTGAATGTATTACCACCATCATGGGACATAAGATTCTTAACGTTCTCAAGAAAAACAAGCGGGGGCTTGTGATATTTCAGAATACGCACAATCTCAAAAAAGAGATTTCCCTGCTCTTCATCATCAAAACCATGTTTCCTGCCGAGACTCTTTTTCTTTGAAACTCCCGCAATTGAAAAGGGCTGACACGGGAAACCTGCACAAAGCACATCGAACTCTGGGATATCGCTGGCTTCAATTTTTCTGATGTCACCTCTCGGCATTTCTCCGAAATTCATCTGATATGTCTGACACGCATACTTATCCCATTCCGAAGAAAAAACGCACTTACCACCATCCCGTTCAAACCCAAGGCGAATGCCACCAATGCCTGCGAAGAGATCAATAAATCTAAACATCTTTCTTTTTGAAAGAATAAACGAATCTATATACCTACGCTAGGTTTTGATAATGCACATCCTGCAAAGTATTGTGGTGTACGAATGTACACTCTATCGCACATAGCACTCCAACGATCGAAGATACTCCGCATACTTCTTCGCTTTCTTCGCATCTTTGGCCACAGCCACCTTGTAGATACTCTCTGCAGAAAGAGCAACGAAGGAATGAGAACGTTATACTACTGCCATGACTATCGACAAATGCACTCATACCTTTCAGGAACTTACATATTCAATTTTGCCTACCCATATGGCAAAGATGAAAAAAGCGATGGCAAAGCCGATAAACATGAAAGTCCTTATGGCCGGGAAGAAGATGACATTGAAGCAGCTGAAGAGGGAAAGGGACTTCTCGGGTTGTTATGTACTTCTGAAAAATCGTAAACCCTTCTATGTTGGTATCTCCAGATCTGTCATAAAGCGTCTGACTCAACATGTAAAAGGGAAGACGCATTTTGCTGCCTCTCTTGCCTATCGTATGGCATGCGAACAGAGACCGCATACATTGCGGCGCACATTTGCAATGCAGGACATGCAATTTCAAAAAGAATTCAACCGGGCAAAAATGGAAATCCAATCAATGGACGTAGCAGTCATTGAAATCAATGATCCCGTAGAGCTTTACCTGTTTGAAGTGTTTTGCGCGATGCAATTCGGTACTTGCAGATTCAATACATTTACGACCCATTGAGTACCTCAAACACTTACTTCTTCTCCGCTTTCTTTCCTGCTGCCATCCTCTTCCGGAAGCGCTCAATGCGCCCTCCCTTTGCTTCTTTCTGTTGCTTGCCAGTGTAGATAGGGTGGCACAGGCGGCAGCTTTCTACAGTCTGTGCTGTAACAACGCTGGGGATTTCAAAGACAGCACCGCAGGTGGAGCAGTTGGTCTTAGCCTTTGGGTGCATTTCGGGGTGAATCCCTGCTTTCATAGCGTCGAAAGTGTACATAGGGATAAAGGCAATGCAAGAAATTTTGTGGTTTTCGTTCCTTTGGATTTACAGGGTAGGGATAGGGTTAGGGCTAGGGCTAGGGTTAGGAGAATAACGAAAACCTTGTTATGTCTGAGTTCCAGAAAGCAAAACCATACGCTTCAAATCCTATCCCTAACCCCAACCCCCTATCTCTTCTTCTTTCCCGCTGGTTTCTTCTTGGCCGCTGCCTTCTTGACAGGCTTCTTCGCTGCCGGCTTCTTCTTCGGAGCTGCTTTCTTGGCAGGCTTCTTGGCTGCCGGCTTCTTCTTAGGTGCAGGCTTCTTGGCAGGAGCTTTTTTACCAGCCGTAGCTTTAGCGGAGGCTGGCTTCTTCGGCGCTGCTTTCTTGGCCGGAGCCTTCTTTGGAGCCGGTTTCTTGGGTGCAACTTTCTTTGGTGCTGGTTTAGGAGCCGGTTTGGGAGCCGGTTTTTTCGGAGCCGGCTTCTCTACTGAAAGCGCGAGAGTGGGCTGCGCAGGTGCGGGCTTTGCCGCAGGTGCCAGGGCCGCCTTGCGGGCAGGCTTCGCGGCAACGGCAACCGTGCCTTTGGAGGTGCCCACAGCCACCGGGACTTTCCTGCTCATGCTCTCCGCGCGCTTCACGCGGCGTTCCTCTTTGAGAATGACCTCCACCTCCTCGCCACGCACTTCCACCGCCGCCTCCTGCACTGCCTCCTCCCCCTCTTTGTCTTCCATCACCACGCTCATGGTTGCGACTTTATCGGCTGCTCTCAGGCGCATGATGATGACGCCCTGTGTTGCCCTGCCAAGGGACGGGATGTCGCTCAAGCGCATGCGGATGGTCTGGCCCTGCCTGCTGATGCAGAGGAGATCGCCATCCTCTCCCTGCTTCAGCACACAACCTCCAATCACGTCGCCGGTCTTTGCAGTAAGCTGGGCGGCTTTCACGCCGGTCCCGCCGCGCCCCTGCAGGCGGTACTGATCCAGAGGAGTCATTTTTCCGAGGCCGTTCTCCATGACAACGAGCACCTTGCTCTTGGCAACGTCGTTCACTGCGTCTGCTTCCACCACATAGTCGCCTGCACCGAGCTTAATGCCGCGGACGCCGGCTGCACTTCGCCCCATGGCGCGCACGTCTTCCTCCGGGAAGTGAATGGCCTTGCCCTTGTGCGAGAGGAGAATGATCTCGTCCTTGCTGCTCGTGGCCACCACCCAGCGGAGCTCGTCTCCCGGCGGCATTCTCTGGGCTATGAGGCCGCTGCGCCGGATGTTTTCGAACTGCGAGAGCTCCGTGCGCTTCACCGTCCCCTGGCGCGTGACCATGAAGAGGTGTGTTTTGTCTTCGAGATCCGCTTTCAGAATGGATGAAATGCGTTCCTCCGGCTGGAGCTGGAGGAGGTTGACGATCGCCTGCCCCTTGGCAATGCGCGTCCCCTGCGGGAGTTCATACGCCGGCAGGCGGAACACGCGGCCCGTGTTCGTGAAGAAGAGCAGGTCATCGTGGTTCATCACATGCAGCAGTGAGAGGATTTCATCGTCCTCTTTGGTTGTCATGCCTTTCACCCCCTTCCCTCCGCGGTTCTGTGAGCGGAACTGCATGGGGCTCAGGCGCTTTACGTAGCCTCCGGTCGTGAGTGCCACGATCATCGGCGCATTCGGGATGGTGTCCTTGGCACTGAACTGGCCGACGGGATGCTTGACCACGGTGGTGCGGCGCGGATCGCCGTACGTGGCCTTGAGGGAGAGGAGTTCTTCTTTGAGAATGGCATCAATCTTCTTCTTGTCTTTGAGGATCGCCTCGCACTCTGCGATGAACCTGAGCTTCTCCTTGAGCTCTTCGTCGATCTTCTTGCGCTCGAGCCCCGCGAGCGTCTGCAGGCGCATCTGGAGGATGGCATCCGCCTGAATCTCCGTGAAACTGAACTTCTTCACCAGACTCTCTTTCGCTATTTCCTTCGTCTCGCTCTTCTTGATGGTCTCGATGACTTTGTCGATGTTATCGAGTGCTTTCTTCAGACCCTCGAGAATGTGCGCCCTCTCCTTGGCCCGGTCGCGATCGAACGTGACGCGGCGGGTGATGACGACGCGGCGGTGATCGATGAAGATCACGATGAGTTCCTTCAGATTCAGGAGCCTCGGCTGGAGGCCGTCTGCGAGCGCGATGGTGTTGTACCCGAAGCTGCTCTGGAGATCGGTGTGCTTGAAGAGCTGGTTGAGCACCTTCTGTGGATAGGAGTCTTTCTTGAGTTCGATGATGATACGGATGCCCTCGCGGTCGGACTCGTCGCGGATATCCGAAATGCCCTGGATGATCTTGTCGTTCACGAGCTGTGCCATCTTCTCGATCATCGTGGACTTATTCACCTGGTACGGGATCTCGGAGATGCGGATCTGGTACCGCCCGCTCTTGTTCTCTTCGATCTCCGCCTTCCCGCGCACGATCACCGATCCCCGCCCGGTCAGGTATGCCTGCGCGATGGCTCCGGCATCGTATACGATGCCCCCCGTGGGGAAGTCCGGTCCTTTCACGTACTGGAGGAGATCCTCCACCGTAGATTCGGGATTCTCTATCTGGTGCACGGTGGCATCCACCACCTCGCCGAGGTTGTGCGGCGGGATGTTCGTCGCCATGCCCACGGCAATACCCACTGTGCCGTTCACCAGGAGGTTCGGCACCTTGGCAGGGAGGACGATAGGCTCCTTGCGCGTCGCTTCGTAGTTCGGAATGTAATCCACCGTATCTTTCTCCATATCCTTCAGGATCTCCTCCGTAAGTTTGCTCATCTTCGCCTCGGTGTAGCGCATGGCAGCGGGCTCGTCGCCATCCACAGACCCGAAGTTCCCCTGCCCCTGCACAAGCGGGTAGCGCATGGAGAAATCCTGTGCCAAACGCGCGAGTGCCGGGTAGACGTTCGCTTCCCCGTGGGGGTGATAGTTACCGCTGACGTCTCCGCAGATTTTCGCGCACTTGCGGAACCGCCCTCCGGGGCGCAGCCCCAGATCATTCAGCGTTACGAGGATGCGGCGGTTCACCGGCTTCATGCCGTCGCGCGCATCGGGCAGTGCGCGCGCCATAATCACGCTCATGGCGTAGCTTAAGTAGCTCTCCTCCATCTCCGCGATAATCGGACGCGGCTCAATCCTGCCTATGGAAGACAGGGTTTCTCCGCCAGATCCAAGCGGCGGCTGATCCGTGCCGGGGTTTTTCTCTTCGGTATCGGCCATGAGTGGTACCCACAGATCTTACCGAAAATCGCGAGTGTGGAAAGGGGGAAATGATCGAAAAATGAGGTATCTCAATGTATGAAAAACCCTACAAAACAGTGTTCCCTCTCCCCTTGGGAGAGGGTGAACCCCCTATATTATAATGAGCACCACCACATCATCCCGAGCGGAGAAAAGCACGTCATCCCGAGCGGAGCCGAGGGACGACGTGCACTGTCATGGTTCGGATCCGCCGCCACGGATCATGTCATGGCTGACACATACGTCACCCTGAGCACGGTCGAAGGGTGACGTCATGGTTCGGCTCCGCTCACCATGACGTAATGAAGCCAACCATGACACGTCTGTATTTTTGCGTGTACCGGGATAGAAAAAATCCCTGATAAGATGCTACGCAAACACAGGAGAATAGATCAGAATAAAGAGGAAATGCTCTCGATAGTCGCAACCCCCATCGGAAACCTCGGAGACATCACCCGCCGCGCAATCGAGGTTCTCACGCGCGCGGATGCCATCGTCTGCGAAGACACCAGAGTGACCGGGAATCTCCTCAAGCAACTCGCTATCCCCAAGAAGGAACTTATCTCCCTGCACGGGTACAGCAAACCGGAGAAGGCGGACTTCCTCGTGACGCGCCTGAGGAACGGGGAGCATCTTGCGCTGGCTTCGGACGCGGGAACTCCGGGGATTTCGGACCCCGGGTATGCCCTTGTCTCCCGCGCACGCGCAGCAGGAATAAAGATAGAAGTGGTCCCCGGCCCCTCCGCCTTCCTCGCCGCGCTGAGCATAAGCGGCCTCCCCATCAACCAGTTCCTGTATCTCGGATTCCTCCCCTTGAAAAAAGGGAGACAGACACTGCTTCAGTCGCTCAAAAATGAGGAACGGACAATCGTCTTCTACGAATCGGTGCACAGAATAGAGCGGACACTGCAGGAGCTCGCCGCACAGTTAGAGAGCCAGCCGGAACGCAGAGTGGTGATTGCCCGGGAGCTCACGAAGCTGCATGAGGAAGTGATCTCCACCACCGTGAAAGATTTGCCGGAAGCCGCGAAGAACGTGACGAAGAAGGGGGAGTTTGTCGTGGTGATTGGACCAAAACAATAATTTGGAATGTCGTATGTGGTATGTCGTATGTCGGGAAACAAAATATACAAAGATGAAAAGACACTAAGGAATACTCCCCACATTCCACATACGATATACAACATTCAATGCACTACCGTGCCGGCAGCACCAGCAGCGGATCGATGTGTCCGCCGTTCTGGATGACTTCGAGGTGCACGTGTGCACCGGTGGTCATGGGACCGGCTCCGTAGGTACCGGGGGTGCCGCCGCTTAAGCCCAAGACCTGCCCGCGGGAGACATCCTGCCCCGTGGTCACGCCGATCTGCGAGACGTGCCCGTAGAGCGTCGCCGTGCCGCCGCGGTGTCCGACGAGGATGTAGGAGTAGCCCGTTTGCCCGCCGTCCCGTGCGAGGAAGACCACGCCGTCGGCCGCGCACCGGATGGGCGTGCCCTGGGGGACGGCGATGTCGATCCCCTTGTGCGGTACGCCGAAGAAGCTGCGATACGCTGCATCCAGGAATCCTGCGGAAATGCGGCCGACTGCCGGCCAGCTGAGGCCCGCGGGATCACCGACGATGGCGCCATCGTTGTATGCGCCTTCCTTCGTTTCGATGATGCCTTTCTCTATGAGGTCCCTCTCGGACTGGCGCCGGATGCGCGCATCGATGCGCGCAAGTTCCGACTGCATCTTCATGATCTCCCCCTGCACCTCCGCGACGATGCGCTGGATCTCTGCCTGGTTGCTCGCGCTCGCGTGCAGGCGCTGGTACGCAAGCTCGTTGCGCTCGAGGAGCGCAAGGTACTCCCCCGCGAGTTCCTCGTACTCCCCCCGCAGGGTGTGCTCGAGTTCCTGGAACTGCTGTGCCGTGGCGATGATGTTGAGAAACCGCGCACGCGCACGCAGCATTGCTCTGTTGCGCATATCCTGCTCTGTCCGCTCCCCGAGCGAGAGCAGCAGATACTGGCGCAGGAGTGCGCTGCCCCCCTCGCCGCCATCCGTGACGTTGCGGATATGCAGGAACCGGATAAAGGTTTGCAGTTGTTTCTCCCCGTCCGCAAGGAGTTCCCGCATGTACTCTTCGTCGGCCGGATCGATCCCGTGCTCTGCCTTGATCGCCTGAAGCGTCTCGCGCACGGCTGAAAGCTGCAGACGCGTTTCGCGCTTCCTCCGTGCCAGCACAGGAAGCCGCTCCTCTGTTTCCTCGATCTCCCTCTCACTGCGGCGGAGGGCGGAGGAGTAGTGCAAACCAGACTGGTAGTGCGATACAGCGCTCTCCAGAGCCTGATGCAGTTCCTCCTCCTTCTGGTACCGTTCGTTCACAGCCACGAGCGCCTGCGCAGCCACGAGCGGGAGAGCTGCGATGGCAAGCACCAGCACGACGACGAGACGGTTCAGGATGCGCATTTCATATCATTATACCATATTTTTCTATAATTGGGAAGTATTGGAGAGTACGAAGAAAACACAGCTGGTAGCTTGTAGTGAGTAGGAGGCCTTGGGGTTTGGGTTCATTTGGTACTTTCTACAACCTACAAGCTACAAACTACCCCCTCTGGTATACTCGCCTCCAATGATCGCTCACCTCACCGGAACCGTGCACAGGCTCATACCCGGCTCCCTCACCCTGGATGTCCACGGCGTGGGGTACCTGGTCACCGTTCCCCTCTTTGTGTGGGACGACCTGAAGGAGAACGAAGCGGCACGGCTGCACATAGCAACGTACGTCCGGGAGGACCGGCTGGATCTCTTCGGATTTGCGGATGCCGGCGACAGGGCGCTCTTCCTGGAGAGTATGAAAATGTCCGGAGTGGGACCGAGCCTCGCAATGGAGATCTGCAGCGTCCCGCGCAACATACTGCTGCAGGCCATCCATGGGGAAGACCCGGGCATTCTCACGAGTATCAAGGGCATCGGGAAGAAGCGCGCCGAGAAGATGCTCGTGGACCTTAAGTCCCTGCTGGAGAACCATCCCGCGCTCTTTGCCGCTGCCGCGGCAATGGAGGGAGTCGCTGCTGCGTTCGATCAGGATGCCATCGCCGCCCTCACGTCGCTCGGCTACGACCAGGCAACCAGCATCAGCGTGCTCAAGAACGTGCCAAAAGATCTCGTATCCACCGAGCAGCGCGTGAAAGCCGCCCTGCAGGCCCTCTCGTGATTTTCACTGATTTTCCCTCTCCTGCCATGATCCATCTCGATATCTCCGGCACCCTCGCGAAGGCCATCACAGCATCCAAAGGCATTCCCGATCAGGAGCTCACCGGTCTCAATACGATGATGAGACGTTACATTGAAGATTTTTTGAAGGAGCGGGAGAAAGGAGAGCACTCGTGGTCCATGAATCCCTACGACAAGAATGTCCTGCAGCAAGTACAGGAAGTTGCCGCGCGCGCCAAAGCAGAGAAAATCCGCACAGTGGTGTGGATTGGCATCGGAGGTTCCGGCCTGGGGCCGAAGGTGATACAGGAAGTATTCGAAGGGCCGGACACGATGGAGTTTATCCTGCTGGATACCATCGATCCCGCAATCCTGGACCTGTACCTCCACATCATTGACTGGAAGCAGACACTGGTGGTGGTCGCCAGCAAATCCGGCGGCACCCTGGAGCCGATGAGCGTGTTCTTCCTCTGCTGGTCACAGCTCAAAAAAGCGAAGGGGGACAAAGCGGCAGACCGCGTCGTTGCGCTTACAGATCCCGACAGCGGACACCTGCGCAGCTTCTGTCTGCAACGGGGAATCTCCATGCTGCCCATCCCGACGGATGTCGGCGGCCGGTTCTCCATCTTCACCCCCGTGGGGTTGCTCCCTCTCGCTCTGCTGGACGCAGACGTCGAGCAGTTTGTCCGCGGCGCCAAGGAGATAGATACCGTCTGCCAGAACACCAGCGTGGATGATAACCCCGCCGCTCTCCTCGCCTGCATCCAGTTCCTGCTGGATACGAAGCGCGGCTACCCCATCCGGGTGATCATGCCCTACTCGCAGCGCCTGGAATCCATTGCCCGGTGGGAGCAGCAGCTCCTCGCCGAGAGCCTGGGGAAGACAGAGCTCCATAACCCCATCCCCCTCTCTGCCATCGGAACACAGGATCAGCACTCGCTGCTCCAGCAATGGATGGCCGGTCCCCGCCAGATGTGGCACCTCTTCATCCGGGAGGAAGAAACCACTCTGGTCACGGTGCCAGACGAAGTGGAACCCGTGTTCGAGTACCTCATCGGCAAGTCGTTCGGGCAATTACAGGATGCCTGCTACCAGGGGACGAGCCAGGCACTCACCTCCGCCAAGCGCCCGCACGCCACCATCAGTATGCCGACACTGGATGCATACCATCTCGGCCAGCTCTTTGAGTTCTTCCTCATAGAAGTCGTGCTGCTCGGGAAGCTCTACCGCATAGATCCGTACGGGCAACCTGCTGTGGAAGTGGGAAAGAAGATTACGAAGAAGCTCCTGGGGGGTGAAGAATAAGAATAAGAGAGTAAGAGAATAAGAGGATCTGCCACCTTTGATCCTTGAGATTTTTCTGCCTCCCTCATTCCTCTTACTCTCTTATTCTCTTCCCTCTTCCTCCCATCATCCCCTATACTTCCCCCGTACCCCTTCCCCTCTCCTCCGCATGGCACAAGCGATTGCTGACGCAGATTTCGATGCAGAAGTGCTCAAAGCAGAGATTCCCGTTCTCGTCGACTTCTGGGCCCCATGGTGCGGCCCCTGCAAAATGATGCTCCCGATTATCGAGGAGCTCTCTGAGGAGTACAAAGGCAAAGTGAAGATCGTGAAGGTGAACGTAGACGAAAACACCGAGGCTCCGGGGAAGTTCAACGTCATGAGCATTCCCACGTTCATTCTCTTTAAAGGAGGCGAACCTGTGAACAGCTTCGTCGGAGCAAAATCGAAAGAGGATGTAAAAAAAGTTCTCGATACCGCCGCGTAAGTATTTTCCTCCCCGCGCTATGGGAAGATTCATCATCAACATGCTCCTCGTCATCGGAGGATTCCTGCTCATAAAATTCCGCGAGCGGATAGCCGATATGTTCGGGGAAGCGTACTGGATGCGCTACGTCGGCGGCATCTATATGTTCGTCGTCATCATAGGCGTGCTCATGTTCTTCTTCGGCCTTGCGAGGATGACAGGCACGACAAAAATCCTCATGGCGCCGATCTACAGCGTGTTCCCGAAGACGATCGAGGCTCCGGCGCCTACATTTTAGGAGGCATGGAAGGCAAACCTTCGGCCGTCGCCAAAGGCTATGGCCGACAAGCCGGTTTTCCTTCCATGAACCATCCTTTCCCTCAGAGGGAGCGCTCCAGGCGGGCCCTTCGACAGGCTTAGGATAAACTCGCCCGCCTTCGCGCCTTGTTTGATTACGACAATGCAAATCATCAGTCGCACATGTGCGACGGGGCTTGCCATGAGAAACGAAGAGACGATTGGTGGAGCTGAGGAGAATTGAACTCCTGACCTCCTGCTTGCAAAGCAGGCGCTCTAGCCAGCTGAGCTACAGCCCCAAAGTTGAATTGCAGGTGAGTAAGGAGCGAAGCGACGTAACGAACCGTAAGACTTGTGGTGAACTCTGGTGAACCATACTTTGTCCACCGAAGCCCGAAGGGCGAAGGTGGACTGTACGAGCAGATACAGTATGAAAGACGCAGAGAACAGGCACAAGCCCCGGAACAGAGAAATACTACCGAAAGATGCGCGAACACAAAACGAAAAAATCCGGCGATTCCAGCGGAAAACACTAGGTAGTGTTCACATATTCACTCTCATCGACATCCCATAGTAAAACAAAATGTGTGTCATGGTGAGCCCAAAGATGTCATGGTGAGCTCTGCCGAACCACGAACCATGGCAAGCGATGTCACCCTTCGTCAGGGCTCAGGGTGACATCGCTTGTATATGAGAAAAAAACGAATATGTGAACACCATCTACTCAGCACCCTCTTCTATGGTCTGCCCAGGTGTCGATTGCCGTTTCCGTAGCAATTCCCGTACTTCACTGATCCTTCGTAACACGTCGTCATGCTCATGCATTTGGTTGGTTGTTCTCAGATGCCCTGCAGCGGCTTCGTACCTTCCGAGCGCTTCCTGCAAGCGGCCAGCTTGGCACAGCGCATCACCGAGCCTGGCAAGCACAGGTCCTCCCCGCTCGCTATCACCATAGACTGCTCGCAGATGTTCCTGGAGGCATTCGATCTCTACGTCAGTAGCACTGACATCCTGGGGCGCGCGTTCTGCCATCATAGGGAGTGCACGCTAAGAAAACTTTTCAGCTCTGTCAATGCCACAGATCCTAAAAACACCCAGTTTTTCATGGTTGAATCCTAAGAGCATCGCTCCATGAAGCCGTAAAGTGGCAATTCAAAATTGACGAGAAACCATTGACAAAAATACGTGCGACACACCATCTCGGCGGATTTTTAGCTGTTTTTCCTCCGCTGCCATAGCCCGGTCCACCTTCCTCCACAACACGATCCGCAACGACCTCCGCGCTATTACCTCCGCTTGCACCCTGCCGCAAACATGGGCTGTGAAGCATGTGATGCTCTCCGTCATGAAAGAGGGCACGATGATCGTGCAGCACCTCAATGCTCATCCGACGGGCTGCAGGCACCCAGAATGAGAATCTTCCTCTGCTGGAGATCGCTCCTCGAGAATGCCCCGGCAAGATCGCGCATGGCGGCGGAGCCCTCACTCAGCGTGGGCTGCACAAGCGCCGTCATCAACAACCCCCGCATGGCGTGCACAACCCGCTCCGTCGCCTCCGGATCTATATCGGGGAGGAATTTTTGTTCCGTTTCCGCCGGTGATGCAGCACCTCCCTGAGCAAACACTTTCTGCATATGAAGCCCCAGCCGTCCTCCATGCTGTTTATCTACAGCAAGCATCTGAGCCCCAAACTGCTGAGTGGCCTGCGCAACGGCAGCCTGTATAACAGATCTATCTGTACCGGCCCCACCCTGTTTCTGCCTCAAAACACCCTGGATATCCGCCGTAGATCCTGCCACGAGCGCCGCCACAGCAAGATCTGCGATCATCGCCATCTGTGCAAACGCATCTTCTTCTGTTCCCTGCGAAAGACCGGAGCGACCAACCTCGAATACGATGTTCGCAAGCGTCGCCTGATCTCTCGCAGAGAGACTGGCATGTGCAGCAAGACGTCCTCCGAGCTTTTCCTGGAACAGTGCGAGCGCAGCGGGATCATCGAGCGGAAGTTCTTTTTCTCCAAGCCGGGGTTCACCATCTGGTGTAGCCATAGGAAAGATATTTTTAGTACCAGAACTCCACCATGTCAACTTTTAGCTGATCAAACCGTGGGAATGCAACAACCTTCTCCCCCGCGTTGACAGAGAACATTCACGTGCTACATTGCGCAGCCAATGGAACGGCGGAACAAGCAACGGGATACCACTATTTTTACAGTATTCTCAGGATCTGTGGGGAGCAAACCTGCCGACCAGATGGTCTTTTTCGCCGAGCCACAGAAGCACTGCATAGACAGAATCAGCTGGCTTGCGGTGGAGTTCGCAGCTGCATTGCACCGGTCCGTGATCGCCCAGCAGCAGAATAGATTGGCAGAAGCAGCCAAGCAGTATGACACCATGCAAAAGCTCAAAGATACGAGCAGAAGGAAGAGGGCAACCCGCCGGGCTATGGAGGCTATAGAAGCCGGAGATGCCAACTTCGTGAATCAGCTCTCCTCGAGAGGAGGGAGCATCACGACCATGGAAACTGTCATCGAAGCCATGGATGACATCGATACGTTCGGGGGGGATGTAATAGCCGCCGTGCGGGGCCAGGCATGCAGTGCGGCGGGAGGGATGTACCTCTTTGGGAACGAACGCTGGATGGAGAAAGGTTCCAGCGTGCTCATCCACGGGAGAAGCATGAACGGTGACAATGAGAGGCAGCTTCGCGGGAGGGCTGTGCATGACATTGAACAGATCTACCAGCCCCAGTTCAGGAAGATCACGAACGGCAACGGGCAGCAGGCACACATCGGGAGCATCATCCGAGCGGCAGAAATGGATCCCACGAATCACAGAATAGAATTCGTCCTTGGAGAACAAGACCTCCTGCGGACGGGAGTGGCAACAGATGTCTTCCCGGATGGCAGGGCAATGTGGGATGCGCTCCACACGAGGACGCGCATCGGGAAAGTATTGGGTGGATCACGGAAACAGAGCAACCACCCGCTGAAGCAGTTTTACCTGGAGCCTCCTGCTGTTCCCGGTGACCGTCCTTCCAGGCAGCCAGTAGAACAATGCAACATCGCAGCGCAGGCAAGTGAAGACCTCTGATACCAAGCTGCAATTAAAAGGCAACTATTCAGAGAACCAGATACTTCCTCCTCTCGTACCCCGTAGCGTTTACCAGAGCCAAGAACTCCTGCCACGTATCTGCAATCCATTGATAACTCATTAAACGCGAAGGGGTATGACAGTCCAATCCCTCCACTGGTTCTATGTAATCGTTCTCCCATATATCCCGCACAGCCACTCCCCTTCCTGCAGCTCGGTGAGCAACGTATGTCCGTTCTTCGTGAAGAAGTGGAGCGATGCTTCGTTGGGGATAGGATCGTGCGAAATCCCCGCGAGGAGCACGCTCCCCGGCACATTGCCGAACGCAAAATCGTACAGGTGCTGCCCGATGCCGTGGTGCTGGTGGCCGGGATGCACGGCGAGTTCATCGATGTAAATCCAGTGCGGATACTGGAGACTGAAGAGGTATTCCACGAGAGCTCTGGGATATTTGAGAGATGCACCGAGTTCCTCGAGTTCTCCCCGATCATGCGCGACGAGAGCCCCCACAATCTCCCCCTCCTGCTCGGCTATGAAGCAGTATTGTGAAATGGAGAAACGCTGACGGTAGACCTCCTCTGGTTTGGCGTAGAACAGGAATCCCCGGTGCATCGCGAGGGAAGGATCGTCCCCTTCGTGAATTTCGAGCCGCTTTGCAAGAGCAGAAACGGCGTGCTCATCTCCGGGAACCGCCTTTCTGCAGTGCACATGTTCCTCCATCATTACGTCACAACCTTATGCAGAGCATTCGCAGCAACCGCGTTCTTCAGCTCCAGCCCGATGCGCTCACCAACACTCATCGATTCGCCGTGGAGGTACCCCGAGTACGGCGTGGCACGGATGCCGGGTGAGCCGGGGATGCGCAGCGAGACGTCAAAGATGACAATGTCCTCTTTCCCCTCTTCCGCTGTCACTGCGCCCTGGAGTGCGAACGGTCCGATGATGCCTTTCCCGGCAGGATCGACCTCCGGAGAAATTTTCTTCGTTTCTGCTACGAACCTCTCCCCGAGATCGTACGCCTTCTCAAGGATGGACTCTTTGACCGTACAGGCAAGATGCCCCGTTTCAATCATCTTCAGATCGATGTGTTTGCGCACTTTCTCCTGCTCCCACGCTGCGAGCCTAAGGAAGCCATCCAGGTTCGTCTGCCTGCGGGTATCTGTGCCGAGCAGTTCCAGTTCTTCCGTGAGCGGGGAGTAGAAGAAGTTGAAATTCACCGGGGCACCGACCACAAATTCTTCGATGGTTGCAGTCCGCCAGCCGGGGCCAACAAGCCCCTCTTTCTCCAGACGGCGCCCCTCCTTCTCCCAGGAGGACTTGCTATCTGCAAGGAAGAACGCGCGCTCATACCCGCGGCGGGCTTCGCTGGCCTTGATGATGCAGAGCCGGCCATCCATATCATCCGGAGATGCGAAGATGCGCGGCGTGCGGATGCCCGCGAACTGGAGGAGATGGTACTGGTTGAAGGGCTGATCGCGCTCTTCCACCTTCACGAGATGGCGTGAGCCGAAGATGGGAACATTGAAATCATTCTCTATTTTGGAGTAATCATCGAAGTACACCCAGAAGTACCGGTTATGGACGAACACGGTATTCATCGCGCGCAGTTGCTTCTGGACGTCCGGATTCAGCACATCCGAAAACCGCGGACGGACGATGACTTCATCTATGCACCCGCGCCCGTCACGCGTCTTATAGTACTTGGTGAATGTTTTCTCGCGCCCCTCCCGCGCGACGCAGACAGTTTTGAACCCATATTTCTTCGCGCCATGGGCTACATCGAGTGCGCTGTGTCCCCCGAGCATCCCGACGGTGATGTTCTGGAAATCATAGCCGTCGAGGAGTGTGGAAGTATCCATGGTGGGTAGTGTAGATCGGATTGCGGATTAACCCAACACCTCCTCCAGCCTCCCTTGCTCTATCGCCTGCTTGATGTCCCGTGCAATGCGACGCAGCCGTCTTGCCGGCCATAGCCATTGCTAACCCAACACCTGCTCAAGTTTTCCCTGGGTAATGGCTTGCTTAATATCCCTGGCAATGCGACGGCCGGTGCTCATGGGTTCCTTGTACTTCAGTGCAGTGTAGGGCGATCCCTCTATGAAGGGATTGGTGCCTGCGACGATGCGTGCGCTGATTTCAAACACAAAGATCTCCAGCTTCCTGGTGACAATGCATTCGAGGCAGAACGGACCAAACAAACCTTTGCCACAGAGATCCTTGCTCACCTGCACCACACGTTCACCCATCTCAAAGAACTGCGGGAGGAGCGACTCGCGCACAACCAGCGGGATGTTCCCGACAATGGTGTAACTCGTGTGGATATTCGCCGCGAGCTGGTCCTCTGCTTTGATACGGCCGATGGAGTCTGCATTGCTCTCGTACCGCTTGTCGAAACTCATAAGTTCGAGCTCCTTCGTGAGGGGCGAGTAGAAGTAGTGCGCGTAGAGCGGCACGCCGACGATGTACTCCTGGATGGCGTAATCGTTCTCTTTGGGGTACTTGCGGTTCTTCACCTCGTAGAACTGTTCGGGCGTTTTGGCAATGAAGTACCCAAACCCTCCGCCTGCTCCGTGGAACTTCACGATCACCGGCTTCTCTATGTCTTCCGGCCTCTCAAAGACGCGGGGGAGCTTGAGCCCCGCCTTCTCCAGCCATTGCCTCTCCATTCTCCTGTCGGATTCCCACTGGAGTATTTCTTTCGTCCCGTAGTACATCACCTGCATCTCCTTCACACGATCATGCCCGATGTACGCGATGAAAGAACCATGAGGAATGATGATGGCATTGCGGCGGATGAGCTCTTCCTCGATCTTCTCGTCCCATTCCGTCCAGTCATCCACAGAGAGAATTTCATCGGCAACGCCGAAACTCTCATAGGGTTTCTCCGATCCCTTCTTGCAGATGACAAGACTCCTCATACCCTCATCCTGCGCACCTTTGAGGATCTGGAGCGCGCTGTGGCTGCCGAGGGTCGCGATGACAAAGTCACGGGGGTTAGTGGAAGCCGGCAGAATGGGCTTGGTCCTGCTCATGGGATTTAAGCAAATGTACACCTTTTTCCACTATCAGGCAAGTTATTCTTTTCTGTGCCTCAAGGCAGATCGCCACACAGGATTTGCAAAAGAACCGTGCAAACACGGCAGAATCCGAGGAGCGAAATCTCACGCCGCAGGTCGCAGATACCCCGGCAGGAACCAGAACCCACGGGCTCGCCCCCCTGTGGATGCCTCTATATCCCCCACCTTCCCCACCTCCAATATCGCGGGACGGGATCTTCCCTCCCCAAGGGTGCCATCGGTTTCCACAATCGGAAGAGTAGTCCCCTGCTTCACCAGAGCAAGCTGGCGGCGAGAGTCCCACACACGGGCAATAACATGGCTCTCTGCCAGTTCCTGAGCCCGCTGCAGAGTCATGCCTTCCGGCTTTCTCTCTGAGACAAGATATTTGAGCTCATGAATCATTGCTGCAATTTCATCCAGGTACCTCTGGAACTCTTCATCGAATTCCTCGATCGGCTCTGACGTATCCAACTCTTTGGCAAGGGCGAACAAATACGCAAAACGCGCACGGAAACTTAAGATGAGAGGCCTTGCAACATCCAGACTCAGAATAGCTTCGAGTTCTGCACAATGTCTCGCCTCAAAATCCGCTACCGCCTGCCAGTACGGTCTCCGCATAGGGCCAGGCCGCAACGCATCTTCCGTCACAGTGAGGACGCGTCCGGCTTCCGGCTCAGCACCGGAGTAATGCAGTAGTCTTTCCATCCAGACGAGTTCACCTGCCAGTATCCGTCCCCCCAACTCATCAGAATGAACTTCCGTCCCGTCGAGATGACGCATGCCCATAGTGCGCGATGCTACGCTGATTATTTTCCGCTTTCAAGAGAATTGACCACATCTCATATGATTTATTTTCCGCTCCAATAAGCCAAAAATCTGCAATCTCCGGGAACGGATGTTTGCACCTTTTCTCCTTTTTCTTCCTGGCAACACCAGAGGAAATGCTATACTTTCCTGCACCATTTTTCCCGATGAAACGTCTCTCCCTCGCCTTCGGCATCGCCCTGATACCTGTTGTCGTTCTTGCGTTCCTCTACCCTAACCGGTTTCTGGACGGGAGAGGAAACATCGGAGGCAAGTACCAGCCAAATCCGGGAGCAGACATTGTCGCATTCGTGCAGGAGGACTGCCCACACTGCGCGGAATTCCACGCCTTCGCACAGGAGCAGGGATGGAAAGTCGACTACCGCGAGATCACACAAGTGAAGAGCCAGTACATGTTCAAAGATGTGCAGAAGCATGTACCTGCCCTGAACCAGGGTGTGCCTACATTCGTCGTGAACGGCCACGTCCTCCAGGGATACAAGGCAGATGCGACCACCGGGCAGAAGTTAAAGGAGATAGTGGACGCATGCCGGGAGGATGCGGCAGGTTGCCTCCCGTACGAGGATTTCATCGCGAGTGACGCTGTCGCCGAACTGGAGAGTGCCGCAGAGGGAACCTGCACGGAAGGATGTGACTCACCGCTGGAGAAATACGTGTTTGATCTCTGGTTCATCGGGGAAGTGGATCTTACGCTGCTCTCCCTCCCTGTTCTCTCCATTCTCCTCGGATTCCTGGATGGATTTAATCCGTGCGCCATGTGGGTGCTCATCACGCTGCTCACCCTGCTCATCAGCACAAGCGATATGCGGAAGGTATGGGTGATTGGCGGGACATTTCTCTTTGTGAGCGGTGCAATCTACTACCTCTTCATTGCAGCATGGCTCAACGTGTTCCTCCTCATCGGCCTCAACCTCATCGTGCAGAAAATCATAGGACTCGTAGCTGTCTGCGGCGGCGCCTTCTACCTGTACGAAGCTTTCGGAAAAAATCCCAACGAATGCAAAGTGACGAACATGAAGCAGCGGCAGAGAACCGTTGTAAAGATGAAGCATATCCTGGAGGTCTCCGCCTGGCCGGCGATGATTCTGGGTGTTGCCATTCTCGCAGTGTCAGTGAACAGCATTGAACTCGTCTGCACGGCAGGGCTCCCTGCAATCTTCACGCAGATTCTCGCATTCAACGAAGTATCGCACATTGCCCGTTACGGCTACATGGCACTCTACATTTTGCTTTACATGGTCGATGACATCATCATCTTCGCTATTGCGGTGTACACACTGCAGGCCACAGGACTCACAGCAAAATACCGGAGGTTCACGCTGATCTTCGGAGGATGTCTGATGTACGGATTGGGGTTGCTGCTGGTCTTCGCACCGGAAGTGTTGACCTTCCAATAACTTTGGAGCTTGTAGTTTGTAGGTTGTAGCTTGTAGGTCCAGAATTTGGATTTCCTACTATCTACAAACTACAACCTACAAACTTGTCCTACCGGTGATCCTGATAGCGGGTTGCATTCTCGCGCTGTTCAACGATGCAGCGGCTGCGGCGTGAACCGGTGTACTGGTAACAGTACTCATCATCACTGTCGAACAGAACATTCGGCTGCACTTCGATATCTGCGTCCGCTTCGGATTCCTGTGCCTCCTCCTCAACATACGGCAGACAATCTGCAATGTAGTTGTCGAATGCATCCTGCATGGAAGAACGCACGAGCTGATCGATGGCACGGCCGGGGATGAGTGGAATGACGAAAGCCCGGATTTCCTCTGCATACCGCACCCTCTGTCTGCACTCCTCGGTGTCCACTACTGTGCCCTGCCCAACATCAGGAGCTGCTTCACTCTCATTGAACTGCTGCACCTCCGCGCGTGGCCGTGTGCGACGGTCTTCCTCCGAAATAGCGCGCTTGCGGTACTGGTTGTCGAAAATGATACCCTGACGGTAGGTGGTAAACTGTGCGTCCTCATCGCCCACACTCGCCGTGACATCACGCCCGAGTATGAGAGAGCCTGCACCGAGCATGGTGCCAACGACAATGCCGCAGACAGCAATACTCACTTCGCGGTGGTGTGCCATGGGAAAAATGGGAAGGATGTTTAGTTTTGTTTACAGACATATTTAAGCACAAATGACGCAAAAATTCAATAGCCGGGGCTTCGGGGCACAAAGTATCTTTGCTTTTTCATCCATAACATCCTGCTCTGTGCAGTACTGCGCTCATCCGCTTCGCGGATTCGCTCAGCACACAGTATCTTGCGACTCTCTGCGTCTCCTTCGACAAGCTCAGGATCCTTGTTCGTCTGCAATTCAACTGTGGAGGTGCCGGTGGGAATTGCACCCACGTATGGGGGTTTTGCAGACCCCTGCCTTACTACTTGGCTACGGCACCACGAGTGTGGTGAGAATAGAACAAGAGAGAAAATGAGGAAAGAGAGACGAGAGTATTAGGAACGAGAATACTAGGAAAGCGAAGTGGGACGAACAGGAGCCCTCATCCCTAGTATTCTATTACTCTTATCCCTCTTACTCTTTCTGCGCTGCAGCTTTCTCTGCAAACACAGACTCCCGCAGAATGAGCAGCACCTGGTTCTCGAGATCGGCTTCCACAGAGACAGGCGTGGTCGCGGTGATGCTGTACCCCATTCCATCCGACACCGTACTCACCTGGTAGAACCGGCGAAGCGGTTCATCTGCGGTGGGCTGCGCTTTGAACACATGCAATTTTACTTTCTCCTCCGCCACACGGAGATCCCGCGTGTCGAGTTCCTCATAGCCGGGGAGCACTGTGACAGCACGCACACTCGCCTCGCTGTACACCTGAGGAGACACGACATTTGCAAGGACCTCCCGTGTCACCGTGACCGTCGGGAACTGACCGGAGAGAGGAATCGTGCTCTGGAACGCCACAATGGTGTCCTGCGGCACACCACGCTGCCGGAGCGTCTCTGCGTCTATCACAACCCAGTCACTTGGGAGGCACGTCCCGAACACACCATTCCAGTAATCTTCCTTGCAGGCAGTGCCGTCGCTGTCTCTGCCGCTGCAGGCAGTGAGAACGACAACCGTCATTGTGAGAGCAAACACGCGATTTTTCATATGGACAGTATCCTACGCGTCTCAGGAACAGATGAGAAGGTCTGGCACTCTCAGACACGGTACAAACGTGATAGACAGATATTGAAAAGGTTGTAGAAATTCTATTCGTGGATTGAGGAAAATGGCTCAAACTGGTACAATAATATGATTTTTATGCAAAGACAGCTCTCTGCCATCGTTGTGCTGACGATGTTGCTGCCACACATCGCGTACGCAGCGGCAAGCATTCGTGCGGATGACTCCGTTGCGGGACTCGGAACAGACATCGCCATTGTCGGGGCAGAACAGCGGACAGAACTCACCATAGTAGTCACTCCCCCACTCGGCGCGGAGATGACCTTCCCGGTACAGACAGACGATGAGGGGAACGCCGCTCTTCAACTGAAGGGAAGAGACACCGAGATTGCCGGCCTGTACCGGGCGAGCCTGGAGCAGAAAGGCACCGACCTGGGAACATCCACCACATTCGAAGTGCTGCCTGACAGCATCAGCCCTCTCACGAGCAGTATCCAGCTCAGCAGCGACGTGCTGATGCCAACAGGAACAGACACAGTGGATATTGTCGTCATCCTCCGCGATCAGTTTGGAAATCCCCTGCCCAGCAGGCCACTGAAGCTCATTTCCAGTCGTGCAGGTGACCGGATTTCTTCACCGCAGAGTGAAACGGACGAGGGGGGGATGCAGAATTTTTCCCTCTCCACCAAAGAGGAAGGAACTATCTTCCTGAGAGCGATAGATTTGCTCAGCGGCACACTCATCGACGCTGAAGCAGTGGTGTACGCCGGTACGTTGGGAAGAGCTGTTGGCGGTCCACAGTCTGCAACCGCAGGAAACCGGCAGCTCTACGGAGCACAGAATGGCAGCAACGTTGCCGCGAATGTGCTTGGCCGGAACCTCTACGGTCAGGTCACTACGCAATTTGGCCTCGTGGACCATTTTGAAATCGTCGCTCCGGCAGAGCTGGAGGTGAACGAAGATGCCACGATCCGCATCACCGCAGTGGACAGAAATGGCAACCGCGTCGAGGACTACACCGGCACCGTCAACCTCTCCTCCACAGACCCTCTTGCATTCCTGCCCGTGAGCGGGGAGGTGCCGTTCGAACCAAGGAACCTCGGGGAGAAAGTTCTCACGCTGGGCCTGCGCTTCCGCACCGCGGACGAACATATCCTCTATGCAGAAGACAGCCAGAATTCAGACATCAACGGACAAGCGTACGTCACGGTCACAGGAGGAGACAGCAATACAAGTGGTGCGAAGAAAATTCTGATCAGCTCACCAACAGCAGGAAGTACGGTCAACATCCCACAGGTAACAGTGGCCGGGACATCCGAGCCATTCGTGAACCTCATTGTCACAGGAGGAAGAGGAGATGCAGAAGGCGATACGGACATCAATGGCGCTTTCTCCATCCCGGTGCCGCTCCGTACAGATCAGACGGAGCACGTTCTCCGGGTGAAAGACAAGGATGGACTCGGCAGACTGGATTCGGGAGAATTCACCATCTATCTCGACAACCAGCCACCGGCAATCATCGACGCAACATTCTCGCCCGAAAAACCTGTAGAGAATACGAATGTGCTCCTCGTCGTGCATACGGAAGAGAACATTGCCGAGATCGCAGCACAATTCGCAGGGGCCCCCACTCCCCTGGAATCAGTCCCCGATCAGCCAGGCACCTACCAACACCTCTTCACTGCTCCCGCCGCAGGCATCCACCAAGTGCTGGTATCTGTGGCGGACAGCGCGGGGAACTCCGCCCAGCATACGATGTCTCTGGAAGTAGACCAAAAAGGGCTGCCCAAAGTGCAAAACCTACAAGCACTCTCGGAGATCAATGCTGTAACACTCCAGTGGGATCCCATCGTGAGCGAGAAGATCGATGCCTACCGCATCTATGTGGGAGAATCACCAATGCAATTCGACTTCAGCCTCGATACAGAGATGCTCACTACCGCAGCACAGGTAGCCGGCCTGCGGCCTGGAACAGAGTACTTCTTCTCTGTCACTGCGCTGGAAACCAACCGGGAGAGCGCTGAGTTCGATATCGTCTCCGCCATGGTGAAAGGGATTCGTCTCGCCGTGACCCCGCAGGATGCCAGCCTGCTCATCGACTGGTCCACACTGGCAACGGAGGCTCCCCTCTCTTCCTTCATCCTTGAATACGGGGCGGAGCCGGAGAAGTTCACCGAGAAGAGATTCCTCAACAGCGAACTGAGGAACTACACCCTCAGAAACCTCATCAATGATGTGAAGTACTACCTGAAGCTCACGCCAGTGGATGTGACAGGACAGATCATAGAAGATCTCTCAGCAACCGCTGAAGGCACTCCCAACGGACAAGGATTCAGCATCACTCCAGGAGACGAAGTGCCGTTCGACACGACCATACGAACAATCACACGCACAACGACAGCAACCGTTGCCCCGCCGGATGTGCACCGGAGCGCTCCGCACACCGCAGCAACAGGCCTACCCACAGTCGCGTGGTGGGCACTCGCAGGAAGCGCAGCCGCAGGCCTGATGTTCTACTGGAATCGCCGCCGCAAGCTGCACGCAACTGCAGCCTTCCTGCAGGCGATGGAATCCCACTATAAACGAACATAAGAAACCATGTCTCTGCGAACCATCTCCATCGGTGGAGCCACCTACGATGTCTTTGTGCGGCTCGACCGCAGCACCGTAGAAGCCTATAGCGGCGAACATGCTCTCAAGCTGCCACTCGGCGACAAAATCCGCGTGCAGGAAGTCATAGAAACCTGCGGCGGGGGCGCCTCTAATACGGCAGTCGGACTCGCCCGTCTTGGTTGCAGTGCGGGATTCTGCGGAATCATTGGAGACGACCAGTGGGGGGAGAAGCTGCGGCTCAATCTCGAACGTGAGGGGGTAGACACAGGCTGCCTCACCGTCGTGGAAGGAGAGGTTTCCAGTTTTTCTATCATCCTCTCAGCAAGCTCGGGAGAACGTGTCATTCTCTACGACCCGGGCACAAATGAACATCTCCACGATGCAACATTCGACCGGGAACGCGCGGGGAAAACAGACTGGCTGTATCTCAACCACATCCAGGAACAGAGTTGTGTCATCGAGGATGACATCATCGGCATGCTCGCGCAGAAGGACGGCCCACGCCTCACATGGAACCCTGGAGGATGCCAGATAGAAGCAGGCATGGAAGCAGCGAATAATTCCGCGCTGCTGGCACGGACAACTCTGCTGCAACTGAACAAAGGAGAAGCCCTGAAGTTCTCAAAGAGAGAAACGGTGAAAGAAGCCATCAAAGCACTCCTGAAGAAAGGAGTGAAAAACGTCGTCGTCACCGACGGAAAGAATGGGACTGACGCATCCGACGGAAAGAACCTCTACCACTGCCCTGTGGTAGAAGACAATAAAGTACTCGATACCACGGGTGCCGGGGACGCATTCGGTACAGGCATGACATGGGCTCTCCTGAGCGGCCTTCCCTTGTCAGAAGCGCTGCGCGCGGGTACCATAAATGCTGCGAGTGTCGTAGGGACCATTGGCGCCCAGGCGGGACTCCTCACAGATACCGAGATGCAACGCAGGCTCAAAGAGACAAAACTCGACGTGGACGTTCAACCTCTGTAGCTCTCGCCCCTTTCCTTTCAAACACCATGTCCGAAGACACACTCCTCCACATTCAGGAACTGATAGAATCAGCGGAATCGTCACTCAGAACCGCACAAGCCCTCCTGCGTTCGATCACAGGAGTAACAGACACAAGTCTGGAAAGACACTCGGAAAGAGCAGGGGCAATGCATGTCTCTTCCTCGGTGAGCGGGAAAGTGGTGGAAGGCATCTTCGACGGGCAGAACATGGTGGACGCGAACGGGCAGACGTATCCGGTTCCCGCCAACTACGCCAGCAAGAGCAAGCTCGTGGAAGGAGACGGTATGAAACTCACGATTACCGATGAGGGAAAGTTCATCTACAAGCAGATCGCACCTGTGAAGAGACACACTATAGTAGGCGTCCTCATTCAGGAGGACGGCCAGTACAAAGTGCTGGTTGGAGGCAAGGTCTACCGTGTGCTCCTCGCTTCAGTCACATTCTACCGTGCAGAAGTTGGCGACCAGATCACCATTCTTCTCCCGGAAGGAGAAGACGCAAAATGGGGAGCGATAGAAGCCGTCATTCCGAAACAACTTGCCGAAGCAGCAGCACGCAGATCTGTCGGGAACGCAGCGGTAGAAGGAGCAGATGGAGAACTGAGCCCCGCCGTTCACGAAGAGTAAGCATCCCTCCTTACGCATGAGCATCCCCGCGCGCATCACCGCCCCCATTGTGTGTGCCCTCCTCTGCGCCGCAGCACTGGTGGCCTTCCTGTGGTGGCAATTGGCACAGTCAACCGAAATCCTCCGGAGGGCGACAACGGAAACAGTGGAAACCCCCGTCATTCCGCAGACAACAACTGCAGTGAGTGCCGCAGTGGATCCGCGAGACCAGGCACTCTTCCACCTGCGACAGGGAGATCTGCTTGCACTGCGCGGGCAATGGGCAGAAGCACAGGAGGAATACGAGAAAGCTGTAGATGCGAACGGAGGACTCCCGGCTCTCCGCAAACTTGCACAGGCACAACTGCAGCGCCGGGATATGAACGGTGTGCACTCCACCCTGAGACAGCTGAAGAAAGCGGGAGCAAAAACAGAAGACCTCCTGCTGCTTGAGAGCATCGTAGCCCTGCGTACAGGCGAACTCCTCGAAACACGCAGGCTCCTGCAGAACGCTGAAGATTCGCCGCAGAAACACTATGGCCTCGCCCTGCTCTCCATTATCGAGGGTAATCATGAACAAGCGCAGATAGAATTGCAGGAAGTGATCAATGGGTGGGAACCGGTGCTGCGCTCGAATGCCCGCACCATCATGGCCGCCTACCAGGAATTCGCCCTCTTTGAAGAGAGCCTGAACATCCACCTCATCACACTGCTCGCGCGGGCGCTGGCACAGGTGCAGGAATGCGAGCTCGCCCTCCCGCTCCTCGTGCAGGTCACACAGGCAAAAGATGACTACCGTGATGCGTGGATAGTGCAGGGATTCTGCGAACTGACAACGGAGCGGCCCGAACAAGCGCTCTCCTCTCTGGAACAGGCCTACAATCTCGACCCGCAGAAACCGGAGATCCAGTACTTCCTCGCACGGAGTTACGCCGCACTGAACGATCATAAGAACGCCATGACATTCTTTGAGTACGCACTGCAAAATGGCTTCCAACCACAGTCCGAAGTGCGACGGCAGCTTGCAAACTCGGCACTGCAGAGTGGGAACGCAGATCTGGCACTGCAGCAGTACGACGCACTGACCAAAGATCCCGAATCCACGATAGAACCTTACGAAGGGTACGTGACCGCAAGCATCGCGCTCGGACGTGCAGAAGAAGCGTACTTCATGGCGCAGGAAGCAGTGAAGCGCTGGCCGGAGGACGCCATCTCCCATGATCTGCTCGGCTGGGCAGCACTGGAATCGGGCAGGAAGGACGAAGCGGCGCAGGCACTCACGAAGGCCCTGGACATAAACCCGTACCTCACGAGTGCGAAGGAGAGGATGAAGCAGTTATAGAGAAGAGATAAGAGAATAAGAGGTATGAGAATAAGAGGGTTTGAACCTTTGGAATCCTGAGGATTTTCCTGCTTTTTGTATTCCTCTTATTCTCTTCCCTCTTACTCTCTTTCCTATAACAAAGAAGACCAGAAATAACCTCTGGTCTTCTTTGTATGTGTATTGTCTATCCTCCTCGGCTATCAACAACGATACAAAGTGACGCTGCTGAGCCGTGTAACGGAGAATGACTGAGGAGAGGTGTCCTCGGCTCTCTGCCTTGTTGAGGTTTCTTGTTTTTCCTCGCAACCCGGCGAGGTCCCCGTACCGGTTCGTTTAAACTTCGCCATGAGCGCGGTCAGTGAACACTGGGGAAGAGGGATGGGCATGTTGTACAGCAACCTCCCATGTACAACACGACATCACAGAGCAGAGAGAAGCATGAGCACTTGAGAAAGGATGCGCATCCTCCTCGCTACATTGTTGCGGCAGTTCTTCGTTTGTGTGTGAGAGCGGAAAGGCGATTTGCTCAGAGTGTGTCTGTTGAAGAAGTACTCTGGACAAATCAGAATATTGTACTCGTTTTTCGCTTTCTGAACAAGATGAAATCCATGGGTGCCAACTGCAAGGAACACGCTACAATACGCACAAAATGAAGGTGAGAAAGCTCCTCCACGGCTTCTGTATCGTTCTCCTAGCAATAGGAGGCAGCACCGTGTTTGTGCTTCTGCTTTCCACCGTCACAAACATGCTCACGATGTTCGACAAATCAGCAGCGTCGTTCCTCCCTGCAGAGACCACGCTTGCGCTGCTGCACAATCCTCCGAGAGAAGAAAATGACCTCATCCCGGAGCTGCGTGACATGATGCGCGTGGAAGCGGCAGCGCTGCTTGCGCTCTCTGATACAGAGCAAGTGCCAGTATTCTTCCGGCGGGCAGCGGACCCTCAGGCCGAATATTCCCTCGATCTCGGCGCGTACATCGTAACTTCCCCCTCAGAGGAAGCACTGAAACTCCTCGCAGCGGGTGCGACTACTCCTCTCTCCGAAGACGCAGCCTACAGACAACTGAGTGATGGACGGGAACGGTCTTCATCGTGGACATTTCTGAGGCGGCAGGTACTGCCAGGCGCACAGAATCTGCCCCAACAACTTCTTGAAGCTTTGCTCTTCCAAAGATCCACCGCACTCGCAACCGCAAGAGAAGGAACTACACTCATCATCACTCTCTTGGAATTGGGAAAAGAGTATGCACCCGAGACAGGCATACCCCCTCTCCCCAAAAACCACACAGGCGATATTCTGGCAATGACCATCCGGCAGGGGCAGGAAATCTGGCAACAGACGATGGAGAGCATGAGCGAGGAACACCAAATTATTGTCAGAGGAACTGTGGAACATTTGGTACAACGCGGATTCGGGGAAGCCGTGAGCCTGCAGTACGATGTGCTCCCCCTCACTGAAAAGTACTGCTTGCTCTCCCTCACCCGCAGCGAGTCGGGAACACTTCTTTTTATGGCTAAGGGGGAAATGGACAACAGGGATCATCTCGCTCTCATCATAGAACGTCTGCACAGAGGAATGCGCCTGCACCTTCCAATGGCAACAGTGAAGAACTACTCCTTTGATAATAAGTTCTTCACGCGGAACATCCGGAGAGATTCCTCCGAACTGAAGGAGGAACTCTCGATGCGGGGCGACTGGCAGATTCGGAGCACACAGGCCATCGGAAGCCCTATAGGTCTCTTCACAGCCACTCGGAAAGGTGAATTTACCATCACGAACGCAGAGGAGCTGCTCTCCTCTCTCGATTCCCCGGAAGTGCAGGAAGAGGGCGCCGTCCCCCTCAACAGAAACCTGCTTCTCAGCACAAGACAGGGCAGCGGATGGCTGTCCAAGGCCACAGTGCTCTCCCTCATGGAAACACATCTCCCACTGTTTGTTGGCAAGATCAACCCCCCCCTCCTCCCAGACCTTCCCCCTGTCATCCTGTGGTCCACAGACCGCAGAGGTCCCCTTACGACAATCATGCTGCAACCGGCCGTGAACTTGTAGCTTGTAGTTTGTAGCTTGTAGATTGTAGCAATACGATCCTTGATTCTTTGGATTTCCTACAAGCTACTCCCTACAACCTACAAGCTAAAAAAGCCACTCTCTACTGGCTTCCCCTCAGAAAACCCGTTACCCTCTTGCACCGATGTCTCTCTTACGACCTGCAAAATACTTCCTGACGATCTCCACCACTCTCGTCCTCGTGAGTGTGGTGCTCCTGTTTGTCCCGGGCCCGGTGCTGAGCATTGATTTCACTGGAGGAACGCTCGTGGAAGTCTCGACCCCCGAAGAAATCACCAAAGACGCACTCTCCGCTGTCCTTGGGACATTCCCCGGAGAGACACCACTCGGTAACGTCGCTGTTTCCCGCACAAAAGACGGAAGTTACCTCATGCGTATGCGCGACCTCAGCAACGAAGAGCACCTCGCTCTCTTCGGGCACCTCGAACGCGAACTCGGGAACATAACGGAACGCCAGTTCACGACAATCGGACCCACTGTGGGCGCAAGCCTGAAACAGCGTTCGATCTGGGCGCTGCTCATAGCCACCATTGCAATCATCCTCTATCTGGCAATGGTCTTCCGGAGGGTACCGGGAAGACTCAGCCCCTGGAGCTTCGGAATCACCGCCATTCTGGCGCTCCTCCACGACACACTCCTCACTCTGGGAATTTTCACGATCCTCAGCCACACAACAAGTTTTCAGCTGGATACGCTCTTCGTCACAGCACTCCTCAGTATTATGGGATACTCCGTAAACGATACGATCGTCATCTTCGACCGCATCCGCAGCAACCTGTACGAGGGAGGAAACCGGGGGGAGAACTTCGCGGTGCTCGCGGACCGCAGCCTCAAGGAAACAGTGTCGCGCACACTGAACACCGGTACTGGCGCGCTCATCATGCTCTTCGTGCTCTTCTTCTTTGCGGCAGAGAGTATCCGCTGGTTCATCCTCGCCCTGATTATCGGCACGGTGATCGGAACCTACTCCTCCTTCTTCGTCGCCACTCCGATTCTCGTCTACTGGAGGAACAGAACACGGCGCTAGCATCCATATTCTCTCCATGAGCATCCCCCCAACCATCGAACGACAGAAGAACGGGAGAGTCATTTGCACCGTTGCTTTTACAGCAGAAGAAACCGCCGTCTCCGAAGAGAAAGCCCTCCGGAGAATAGGCTCTTCCATACGCATCGATGGATTCCGTGACGGAACTGCCCCCATCGCTCTTCTCAGAGAGAAAATCGATACAAGCAAATTGTTTGAGGAAACGGTACGGGAACTCCTGCCGGACACATTCACTGCTCTGGTGCAGGAACACAGCATTCACCCCATCATTCCTCCGAAAGTGGAGATGACGAACAACACGCCCGTGACCGTGAAGGTGACATTTGTGGAACGGCCGCCCGTAAAGGTAAAGAAAGCTGCAAAGCTCTCCGTACAGGTTCAGAAAGCCGTAGTGGGGGAAGAAGACGTTCAGAAGATGATCGATTACATCTTGAGACAACACCAGAAAACCGAAGAGGTGCTCCGTGCTGCAAAGGGGGGGGACCGCGTGACAATGGACTTCTGGGGAGAGACGCAGGACGGGAAGGAGGTGGCGAATATCCGCACCACCGGCCACCAGGTTGTCATCGGGAGTAAGGTGCTCCTGCCAGGATTCGAGGATGCACTGATCGGGATGCAGAAAGGAAACACGAAGAACTTCACACTGACGTTCCCGGAGAAACATCAGGCAGAAGCACTCCGGGGCAAGCCAGTCACTTTCCATGTGACTGTGCAGAAAGTGGAAGCAATCTCCATGCCAGAACTCACAGATGCATTTGCGAAAGAGCACCTGCATGTCGAATCTGTGGCAGAACTGAAGAAGCGGGTGAGGGAACCGATGGAGCAACAGGAAGAGCAACTGCAGAGGAGGAAGGCAGAAGAAAAGGCATTCGAAAGAATCCGTGAGGCAACAATGGTGGAACTGGTGCCCGAATTAGTGGCTGACGAGAAAGAGACGCTCCTCGACGATCTTGCAGAACAGCTGAAGAGGCAGAATATGGACTTGGAGGAGTGGATGAAACGCACAGGAAAAACATTGGAACAGATGGAAGAGGAACTCAGCAGGCAGGCAGAGAAGCGCCTCACACTCCGTCTGGGGATCTCGACACTCATCGAAGAGAAAACAATCGATATATCGGATGAGGAGATGAAGAAAGGCATGGATACTCTGCTCTCCCCTCTCTCAGTGGAAGAACGCCTCAACATCGCGCCCGCTTACGCCAAGGGGGAAAAAGCGTACGAACAACTCAAGTGGCAAATGAAGGTGGACAAGCTTCTGGAAGAGATTATTCAGGAATAACCAGCTATCGGCTTGTAGCTTGTAGTAAGTAGCTTGTAGGAAATCCAAAGAACCAAAGGTTAGACTGCTACAAGCTACAATCTACAAGCTCATTTGCTAGCCATTGTTCGGCCACCACACCCGCACGGTCCGTTCAGTATTGGCATGTCTGAGCATCCCGCACTCTCTGCGGTGCACAACAACTACTCCATTGCGTCCTATCACACCCATCAGCAGGCCATGGGGCCACTCTGCCGGCTTGCAGCACTTCGCGCAGCGCGTAGGCAAGGGCACATCACCCTCTATCTCAAACTGAGCACCGTTTTTCTTCCCCTGTATTCTCTGTCCATCCTGCGAACGCTTGGACGATGCTTTCACCGGCAGCATGCCCTCGAGAGCCTTGAGACGGTACAGAAGCGGGAGCGCACGCTCAGACCCCTGGCCGATTTTCATGAGGAGATCTTCCCGCTGGCTCATGGTGAGTACCATGCCATCGCAGATGCGCAGAATGGAGAGATCGGCATCGAGCAGTGGCAACTTGTACTTTCGAAGTTCTATGTTCACGAGCTCGCGTCCCTCGGCAACCAGGCGGGGGCGATCCTGCGCGTAGAGGAAGCGCTTGAGCTTGGAGCGGGATGAAGCCATTTTGAGGAGCTGCATCCACTGCGAAGAGGGTTGGGGTGTTTTGCGCTTGAGCACCTCAACAATATCGCCATTCTCCAGGCGGTAATCGAGCGGAACAATGCTGCCGTTCACAGTCGCACTTCGGAAAGAGAGACCGAGATCCGTGTGCAACTGGAAAGCAAAATCCAGCGGTGTTGCGCCCTCGGGAAGTTCCACAACTTCCCCACTAGGGGTGAGCACAAAAATATGGTCAGCGAGAGCGTTCGTTTCCTCCTCTCCTTCGAGCGACTGCTGGGAAGAGAGCACACTCTGGAGCTGCACCTTCTGCAATGCGCGGACTGCTGAACCGTGCTCCTTATACATCCAGTGGGCAGCGACACCATACTGCGCATCGTGGTGCATCTGCACAGTGCGCACCTGCACCTCTACGAAGAGAGATTCGTCTTCCATCCCCGGCAACAGAGCAAGCGTGGTGTGGAGGCTCTGGTATCCATTTGGCTTCGGGAACGCAATGTAGTCCTTGAATCGGTTGGCCACCGGCCGTCCAACTTTGTGCAGCAACCCCAGCACCTGGTAGCACTCCGCGTCCGTCTGCACGACTACACGCACGGCGAAGAGATCATACAGCTGCTTCACCTGGGTGAGGCTCTTCTGCTGCATCTTGCGGAAAATGCTGTAGGGCTTCTTCTGCCTCATCTCAAGAGAAACATGCACCCCTTCATTCTCCAGATATTTCTCAAGTTTCTTCGTCGCATCCGCGAGGGAGCGGCCATACTGCTTCTCTACCTGTGCAAGCTGCTCAGAAATGCGTTCAGCATCATGGGGATACACCACGGGAAATGCCCGCAATTCAAGCTCGTACCTCAGTTTGTACATACCGAGCCTCGCAGCGACCGGAGCAAAAAGCTGCAATACATCCTGCGCCACCTGTTTCCTGTCTTCCTCGGAAAACCGGGGGAGGCATTCAAGGAGAAACGAGCGGTCACAGAGTACAAGCAGCACTGTTCGTATGTCATCCGAGACGGTAAGCAGCATGAGGCGCAGATCCTCTACAGACCGCCGCCGGTCACGGAGC
Source organism: Candidatus Peribacteria bacterium RIFOXYB1_FULL_54_35 (assembly GCA_001787755.1). Taxonomy (GTDB): domain Bacteria; phylum Patescibacteriota; class Gracilibacteria; order Peribacterales; family Peribacteraceae; genus GWB1-54-5. The sequence goes on along the minus strand of MFYJ01000012.1, from coordinate 156,034 downwards.
GTCACATGGGAGAGGAGATGCAGGCCGCTCACAAGCTCGCGGATATTCTCGCCGAAACACTCTTCTATATCTGTGAGTGTCCAACCTTTGCATTGCAGGAGATGGTGGAGAATGCACGCAACCACCGTATCTTCATCGGGCTTGTATGGGAGGAGCACTTCGAACACCCCCATCGTGTGTTCCATGAGTGGAAGACCTGTCCAGTGCTGCTCGTCCTTGTATGCTTCCTGTGCCGTCTTCCACACCTGAAAGAGGCGTTTGGCATCGTACGTAACCTCCGCAGACTGCATCCGCTCCACAAGAGAATCGTACGTTTGGACTTTCAGAACACCCATTAGAATAGAAAAGAATGTGGACTCAAAATTCTACCACAACACCGGAACCCTGAATAGAGAGAGAAGCACTCAGTGTTCCAGCAGGATGGTACAGGGCCCTTCATTCACAAGAGAAACCTGCATCATTTCTCCGAACGCTCCGATCTCGACAGTGAGCCCGCTTCCGCGAAGACGCTCCACAAAGAACGCATAGAGTTTCCTGGCTTCATCGGGAGGCGCTGCCCGAAGAAAATCAGGACGGTTCCCCTTCTCGAGATTCCCGGCAAGTGTGAACTGGGAGACAACGAGGATGCCCCCGCCGATGTCTGTGATGCTCCGGTCGTTGATCTTCCCATCGGCACCATCGAAGAGACGGAGCTTGAGTATCTTCTCGGCAAGCCATGCCGCCTGTTCTTCTGTATCACCGGTCATGACGCCCAAAAGCAGCATATAGCCACGTCCTATGGAGCTGCACAGAGTGCCTCCTGTGCTCACCGATGCCTCCGACACTCGCTGCAAGACAATGCGCATGCGCAGATAGTAGCGTTTCTGAGGAAAGAGAAGAAACAGACGACCGGGGAAGAACCTTCCTTCTCTTTTCTCTCTCCCCTCTGACTCCTCTCTTTTATTGCTTTTCTCTTAAAAGAATCTCTAATTATAGAATTAGATAACATTTATTAAAAAAGTCATCATCCAATACCGTTTTAACAGATAAATACAGTCATGATTTCTTGACACTTTTTCACACATAAGTAAACTTCCTCTTACCGTCCGAAGACCGAGGGCATTAGGCTGATGGCCGAAAGTAAGCCCCTCCGAGGCATACAGCATCGCTCGCTCGGCTTACGCTTGGTGCGTCGTGTCGTGTGCCTCGCTGGTCTCCCGGATGGAGACCTTTTTTCTTTCTGTGCTAAAACGCAGAAAGAACCCTGAGCTTCCCGCTCGCTGCATACAGCGGCGGGACCGAAGGGTTACTCCTCACTTTCTCATCTCATGGCACTCTCAAGGGACAGAAAACAGGCACAAGTGAAAGAACTCACGGAGAAAATAGGCTCCGCGCAGTCCATCATACTCGCTCACTACATCGGTCTGAGTGTGGCCGAGGTGAGTGAACTCAGAACCAAGCTCCGAAAGAGCAACGCAGAAATGAAAGTCGCAAAGAAGACACTGATGAAGATTGCATCCAAGGAAGCAGGTCTTCCGGAATTCGGGAAAGATGCCATGGAAGGGCCAGTATCGATGATCTTCAGCTTTGGCGATCCCCTCTCAGGAGCACAGGTCGCCTTCAAATTCAGTAAAGATCACGACAAAGTGCACATTCTTGGCGGACTCTACGACGGCAAAATTCTCTCGAGAGAAGAAGCCCTGGAACTCGCAGAGATGCCGAGCCGTGAGGCGCTGCTCGCTCTGTTTGTCGGCATGATCCGCTCACCACTCATCAATTTCGCCAGTATGTGCAATTCCCCGCTCTCGGGCTTTGCACGCGGACTGAAGCAACTTGCGGAGAAGGGCGGGGTACACCCCGGAGGAGCAGGTGCTCCCACTCCTGAGCAACCAGCATCGTAAATTCCTTTTATTTATTCCTTACCCATTTATTCCCATGTCCGATGATACAGCAACCGCAGAGGCGAAGACGGTGAAACTCTCGAAAGAGGAGAAAGCCGTGATCGATGCACTCGAGAAGCTGAACGTCGTGCAACTCAACAATGTCGTAAAGTTCATGGAATCTGAATACGGCATCTCCGCAGCTGCTCCCGTAGCTGTCGCAGCAGCAGGCGCTCCTGCTGCCGGCGGCGCAGGAGGCGAAGCAGAGGAGAAGAGCATGTACAACGTCGAACTCTCTGATTCCGGCGCCCAGAAAATCGCCGTGATCAAAGTAGTGCGTGAGATCACCGGTCTCGCCCTCGGCGAAGCAAAGGCAACCGTCGACGGCGCGCCGAAGATGATCAAGGAAGGTGTGCCGAAAGCAGAGGCAGAGGAGATGAAGAAGAAGCTGGAGGCAGCCGGCGCCAAAGTGACCCTTAAGTAAGACTCCACGAGCGTCCGGAGTACCTCAAGAGCCCCCCGCGATCATCTAGACGCAGGGGGTTTTGGTATGCAGCAGTTGCATAGAGACGGCAGAAACTTATACGATAGGCATCAACCTTCCCTTTTCTTTTCATGCGCCGCCCTTTTCTACTGGGTCTGACCCTTTCCTTGGTGACCCCCTTTGCAGCTTTGGCATACTTCTCACAGCCAAGCGCCCTTCTGAAAGCAGTAGAATTCGACGGAAGACCGCGAAACTTCACCATGGAAGCGCACGCGCGCATGGAAGACACCTACGCTTCACTCTGGATGTTCGGCGAGGGAGAAGGTCGTACCGTAGACACTATGAAAGGCAAATGGCACGCTACAGTTGATGTGGCAGAAGCAGACATGCGGATGCGCGTGAAGGTGGATCTGATACTCCACCAACAGGTGGCGTACGTCCGGATCAATGAGTTCAATGCCAATATGGAAGATGCTGTGCTCCAGGCTTCTCTTGCCGTACTCCAGAAGAAATGGATCTCCATACCGCTGGAAATGGAACAGGCACAGATGGAGGGCAGGGATGCGTTTATTACAGGATTTATTGACGGGCTGGCTCTCGAAGGCATCTACGTAGAGAAAGAGCAGGTAGAGAAGCTCCTGGACGGCCTTGTGGACGCCCTCCTCTCCCTGGAGTACACGCAGTTTTCGGGAGGACATGCATATTCTCTCCGGCTGAAGGAAAGATTCCTCTCTGAAACACTTCTCGTGCTCAATGAATTCTTCACGGCGATAGATGGCAAGGATCTGGAACTCGGAGACCTCGTGAACGATCCGAGCGCACAGGAAACAGAAGCGATGATCCGCGATGCAGTGAATCTCCACATCAAAATCAACACGAATGAAGATCAGGATTTCCTGTTCGCCAAATTCTACCTCGCAGCGCAGTCTCCCGCACTCCCCGGGTTCTCCTTCATCACACAGGGGGAAGTGCAACGGAAGATGACACCCGTGTACGTGGAAGTGCCTTCGGAAGCACACACCATGACACTGGAAGAATTCCTCGAATACCTTGATGGGGAGAACATCCTGTCCCAATTCGAGGAACTCGAGCTGCTCGAGAGCGGATTCCCGGGAGAGGAATTCCTGGAGTGGCCGGAGGAAGAAGTTCTGCCCGGGGAAGACACATGGGATACTTGGGAGAGCGGGAGCGACTGGTGGGAAGAGGAAGTGGACGAGGAAACGGGAGAGGAAGTCTGGGAACCTCGCAGAACAAGCCGCCAGCAGGAACCGAGAGAAGATGTCCCCTGCACAGGCTCTCCGGATTCGCTCGAGTACCTCTTCCTGAGCCGGAAAGGCATCTGCCCTCTCGCCGACCGCGAGCGCGGCGTGCGCGTGAATGACCAAATAAGTCCCAAGCGTCTGCGCATGCGTGCAGTGGAGGAACAGCGTCAGCAGGAATATTCGGAACGCGCACAGGGCGAGCAGTACGACAGAGAAGAGGATTAGCTTGTTAACTGCATTAGCTTCATTAGGGATTTGGATTTTGGATCAGATACCTTATTACTTTTCTAATGAAGCTAACGAAGCTAATAAGCTAATTATCCTAATTGATACTAACTGTCAATACCGCTACAATAGCTGCCGGAATGAAAAACATCCTGCATTCTCACTGGTTCCTCATCGCACTGCTCGTTGTGGGCCTCGTCACCGGCTACAGCGTTGTGATGGTACGGCGTGGAGAGACATTCGCTGCCTGGGAATGCCCGGCAAAAGAACTCTGCGAAGGGGGGAACTGCAAGAACATCCACGATTGCTCTTCTGGAGCATGCTCCAGAAACTGTCCTGGCAACTGCCACTCGAAGGAATCATAATATCCCTGTGAATCTCAGCTTTTTCCGCAGCAGTGCTTTCTGGAGCTGGGCAATGGCTGTTGCCCTGCTCTGCAGCGCGTTCTTCGCATGGGAACTTGGGGCATTTCCCTCGCTCCCCTCACCGCCGCGCCCGGCTGCGGGGAGAGGAGAGATACTCTTCACTGCTGCACTCACCTTCCTGCTCGCACTGAATGCAGGACTCTTTAACTGGAGGAGAAAGAAAGGAACATGCCCCGTGGGAACGCGGAGAGCAACAAGTCTGGGAGGTGCAATGGGTGCCTTCACTCTCCTCTGCCCGGCATGCCTCCTCCTCCCTATCTCACTCTTCGGGACGAGCCTGAGCCTTGTCATGTTCGCACCCTTCCTGCCTCTCCTGCGCACCATTGCACTTGCGCTGCTCATAGGAAGCACTGCGCTGCTGATGCCAAGGAAGTAACCACTCTACAAAGAATACCTCCGAAGCGAATCCTAATAGACTGGGCAATCAGCCTATAGACCGCTTACACGGCTTTGCTGCTGAACCGCTCAATCAACAGTGACAGAAGAAATCCTAGAACAAGTGATAGAAACAGGAGAAAGATATAGGGATCACATGGCCCTTCAATGCACTGATTGCCATCCATAATAGCCAAAATAACGAAATTAATAATGATTCCATAACCCATGGTGCCTATCAACATTTTCAATTGCCTTTCTTCTCGGGAGGACGTAGTTCTGCGCGCTGCTTCTGTCATTGGCCAAATATATGCTAGTTATAGTTAGTAGAACAATAGTATTCGTTGGGGGTCAGCGACTACCGGCAGAGCCGGTGGCTTGGGAAAAGCCTCTAGAAAAAGCTTACTGAAAAGAAGTGAAGCAGGGTGGGATGGTTGGCGCGCCACGGAGGGTGAAGGGGAAGGCCCTGCCGTAAGGCGGCGCCGACGAATCGGCTCCGAATGCTTGCAGGAGCCGATGAGGAGGCACAGGGCCGGGAAGAGAGGTTTTGGCGCGCCGGCGTTTTGGCTCCACCTTTTTCGCCGGAAAAAGGTGGAAAGAGAGAACAGAAAGACATGCAGGAACACACTGAAGAAATGGTTTGGGATAGTGAGCAGCCACCCCAAGAATCATTGACGTTTACAGGAAGAACCATGAGGCTACGGAAGTGCACCCTTCTTCCCGCTTCGTAGAAATTGATCTGCTGCGCTCACTGGCCATCTGCATGATGGTGCTCTACCACACTGTGTACGATCTGCACCACTTCTTGCACTATCCTATCGATCCGCTCAGCACAGGCTGGTGGCTTTTCGCACGTATGACCGCAATCCTCTTCCTGCTCCTTGTAGGGTGCAGCTTCGAACTCTCTGCAGCACAGGGGAGAAACAAGCGGTGGAAACGCATCGGAACGATCGTACTCTGCGCGCTCCTCATCACCGGCGTGACATACTACTGGAATCCAACCACCTACATACGATTCGGAATCCTCCACTGCATCGCAATCAGCCTGATGCTCCTCGCTGTTCTCCCGCGGGGCAGAATATTCCGCATGCTCACTGCAGTCACCATCCTCGGCATAGGACAGGCCACCCCTTTCCTCCATGTGACCCACGAATTCTTCCTCCCCCTCGGGATCACACCGAAAGAATTCTCAACGCTCGATTACTTTCCTCTCTTCCCGTGGTTTGGAATCGTGCTCATGGGAACGCTGATCGTCCACCTGCTCCTCCCTGCCATGCACACCTATGCACAAGAACACCGGAGAACCGTGTACCTCGCCGCCCTCCCGGGAAGACATGCGCTCCTCCTCTACATGCTGCACCAACCGCTGCTGATTGGAATACTGAGTGCAACGCTTGCTTGAGCGAAAAGGGTCATGGTAACCGCTCGTACACCATACGGGGAAATCCACAAAAGAATACCGTGACGGAAGAACACGTTTCACGTACGCTGTACGCAATGTCTTTCCACGTCCGTCGGATAGAGGAAGAACCCCGACGTCGTCTTCGCTGGCGGAGCTTCATCGTCGGTGCCCTCGAAATAGGGAAACCGCTCATGGGCTGGTATGGCCTCTGGAAGGAACGGAAGGAAAAGGAACATGTGAAGAAGCAGCGGGTCATGGCGCTCAAGCGTTTACTCCTCGTTCTTGTCGCAATCTTCTTCGCATTCCTCCTGCTCGCAGGAACGGTGAAAGCGCTGATGTCCGTACACTTCCTGAGTTTCGGGACTATCACTTCGTTTGCCGGCTCAGAACTCCCCACGGATGCCAACGGATACATCAATCTCCTGCTCATCGGCCAGGGGAATAGAGACCACGAGGGAAGAGATCTGACTGATACCATCATTGTCGCAAGCATCGATCCTACTGATTCCAAAAGTGTGGTGCTCCTGTCGCTCCCCCGCGACGTGTTCTTCCTTAAGACTGCTAAAATGGGGAAAGGGAAAATCAACAGCTTCTACAGGGATTACAAGAATTACCTCCAGTACCGCCAGGGCATGGAACCGGAAGACGCGGCAGTAGAAGCCCTCCGGGAACTCGGCACAGAAGTGGGACAAAACCTGGGGATGGAGATCCACCATACTGTGAAAGTGAACTTCACCGCCTTCGTGGAAGCAGTCGATGCTCTGGATGGCATAGATATTGACGTGCCGGAGGATATCACTGACAGCGAATACCCCGACGAGAACTACGGATACGAAGCATTCACCCTCAGCAGAGGAATGCAGCATCTGGACGGTGCCACGGCTCTCAAGTACGCGCGATCACGACACTCTACCAGCGATTTTTCGCGCTCTGCACGGCAACAGCAACTCATTAAAGCTCTTGGCCAGAAAGCAAAGGAGGGCGGATACCTCAAGGACCCAGACTTCATCACGCAGATGATCCGTACGCTCTCCCAGAACGTCGAAACAACCATGTCCCTCCGTGAAATGATCGGACTGGCTGACTTGGCGCAGAAGCTTGAAAGGGACCGGGTGATCACCATGCAGCTCAATGACCGCAATGCTCTCTACGATGGGTTCGTGGAACCCGGTGGTTTCCTCTATGCCCCTCCCCGTTCCCTCTTCGACGGCGCCGCAGTCCTCCTCCCCGTCTCCATCCCGGAATTCCCCGTGACATGGCGACAGCCGCAGGCCTTCGTAAAGCTCCTGCTCCATACGCGCTCGGCATACCTCGCCAATCCCCGCATCAATATCCTGAATAACGGAGCGCCGAGCGGTGCAGCACGCGTTCTTGCAACCGAGCTCTTCCGGTACGGATTCAACGTGGATCTCATTGCGAACGCCACCCTCCCCGAAGAACAGACACAGTCGCTGGTGTTCGCGGGATCGCCGGGGCATGAGAACCTCGCCCTTTTCTTCGCTTCACTGCTCAAATTTGCAAAAACGGAGAAACCGGCCGCACTCCCCGAAGGAAAGGTTGCTGACATCACCATTATTCTCGGGAAAGAATACAAATACACCCCCATTCAGAATCTCGTCCCCACTTCCTAACAAAGCATGAAACCACGAGACATCATTGCGAAGGCATGGGCCATCACAAAGAAGGAGAGAATCCTGCGCAAGTGGGGGTTTGCCGATGCTCTGCTCCATACGCTCCTGAACGCCAAGCTCTTCCTCTTCCAGGCATGGCTTATCTACTCGTACTTCATTCTGGAAAACCCGATCGGATTCTTCACCATTGAGCGCACACTCCTCGAGAACCTCCCTCTCTGGCTTGCCATCAGCATCATCACCTTCTTCTTCGCTCTCCTCTTCATTGAGTGGCTCTTCCCGAACCTGGCCAAGGGCGCAATCATCGGCCTTGCCGCCAAGTCATACCGCAAGGAGGAAGTGAAAGGCGGACTGGTACTGGGCATTTACAACTTCTTCCCCCTCTTCGCGCTCCACGAGATCCTCTTCCTCAGCAGCGTTACCACTGTCATCACGCTCTGCTCCCTCATGCTGCGCTACGGAGCCGGTGCTGGCCCCATTGGCGCCATACTGCTGGTGACTGCATGGCTCATCTCCAATGTCTTTGAATTCTTCTGGATCTTCTCAGAAGAAGCCGTGGTCATAAAGAAGACAGGCATACGCGGGGGGATCCACCAGAGTTTCAAACTCGTCATCAGCTACCTCGGCCATGTGGTGTTCCTCATGTTGCTGCTCTTCGTCATCATCCTGCGCATCGTCGCCAACCTCTTCATGGTGATCCTGATCCCCGGACTCGTGCTCGGTCTTGGTTTCCTCCTCGCCACCTTCCTCCCGCCGGCTGTGAGCTACAGCATCACAACTGTCTTAGGACTCATCATCATTGGATTCGCCAGCTATTTCTTCGCGTACCTGGAAATCTTCCGGCAGACAGTGTGGACCATCACCTACATAGAATTGAGCGCCCTGAAAGACCTCGACATCATTGAGGCAGAAGACGAGAAATACATCAAAATCGTTGAAGGAGAAGAAGAGAAATACGTCAAGGTGGACTCGCTCCAGAAATAATGACATACAAATCATAAGATGCCTAAAGAGCAAAATGGTATGAAACACTCTTGACCGTGAACAATCGTCCACCTAGTATGGTGGACGTTCGTTCCCCTGAAGACCATGTCCCCCCTCACCCCTCACCAGCGCACGGTGCTGACATACATCGGTGAGTTTCAGCACAAGCGCGGGTACTCGCCGTCGCTCTCGGATCTCGCACTCGCATTCGGCGTGCGCAGTAAGAACGCCATCGCCAAAGTGGTGAATGTCCTTGTGCGGGAAGGACATTTGGACAAGGATCCGAAAGGGCGCATCAAAATCATTGAGATGACAGAGCCGGAGGATTTCCCCCAGCCCATGACTCTCCCCCTCTTCGGTCCCATCTCCGCAGGATTTGCCGCTCCGGTGGAAGAGCAGGCAGAAGAGCTGGTGAAGCTGGATGACTATCTGGTACGGGACCAGGCTGCCACATTCCTCCTGCGCGTGAAGGGCGACAGCATGATTGAGGCGGGAATCTTTGAGGGAGATCTGGTGATTGTGGAGCGCGGCAGAAATCCGAAAGTCGGCGATATTGTCGTGGGCGTGCTCGACGGAGAATTTACGCTCAAGCGCCTGAAGAAGGAGAAGGGCAAATACTACCTCCAGGCGGAGAATACCGATTACCCGGATATGTATGCCCTGGAAGAGCTGGAAGTGGCGGGAGTGGTGAGAGGCGTGATACGGAAGTATTGAATATCGAATATGGTATGTCGTATGTAGGGGTCCAGCAGAAGGCACAGAACAAGATTTGTTCCTTCACAGACTTACATGCATGGCAACATGGTCATAATCTCGTTCTGGACATTTACCAGATAACAAAACAATTCCCACACGAAGAGCAATTCGGCCTTACAAATCAATTACGACGTGCGGCTGTTTCAATAACATCAAACATTGCAGAAGGATTCCGAAGACAAGGACCAAAAGAAAAAGCTCAATTCTACAGAACGGCACTTGGCTCTCTAACAGAAGTGCAAAACCAACTCTTAATTGCAAAAGACGTAAAATACATCGATCAGGCTTCCTTCCAGGACATTGCCTATCGATCTGTACGGGTTGCTAAGCTCCTGAATGGTCTTATCAAAAAGGCTAAAACGGTATCAGTCTGATCCGACATACGACATACCACATTCCACATACGTTTATGCTCTGCCATATCGACGCCGACGCTTTCTTCGCCTCTGTCCTCCAGAGGAAACACCCCAAACTGCGGGGAAAGCCTCTGCTCGCGCTCGGCATGGGAGGCGGCTGCGTGATAGCAGCCAGCTACGAGGCAAAAGCCAAGGGGGTGAAGACAGGTATGCGCCTGGTGGATGCACGCAAGCTCTGCAGAGGAGCGGTAGAAATGCCTTCGGATTTTGAGGAAACCGCTGTGGCCTCCAGACAGATCTCCTCCATGCTGGAAGAGCAGTGCCCGGTGATGCAACTTCTGGCTGTCATCACATGACTTCCTCTCACCTCCACGTGCGCCGCATCCATCGGTGATGCAGGAAAGCGAGGATGATTCCCCCTACGCCAGCACACGCGAGGAGGAAGACCAGGCCCCAGCGGTGGCCGAAGATCTCCCAGACGCGTTGTACGGACTCATGGAGTACTGGTGTCCAGCTCAGGAAACCACTGAGGTGGCCAACGAATGCCGTGTAGAGGAACCAGCGGCCAACGTGCACGCTGCATCGCACGAGGAGGAGAGCGCTCATCGTCACGAGCACACCCCAGAGAAGGGCGATGAGATGCGGTCCGATGGGGAGCACCTTCCAGAGCCAGATGACCACCACATTCCCTTCCGTCAGTCCCGCGGCGAGGCCTCGCTGCGTGATGAGGTGGTCCAAGAGGAGAGTTCCTGCGAAGAGGAGGAATGGGAGGAAGAGTCCCTTCTTCAACCAGATTCTCCATAGTCTCTTCATAGACACAGTATACGTTATCGTCCGAGAGCCGCATCACATCCTCCACGGGATCAGTTCCCTCGAAAGGACGAGGAAAAATTGATCCGCAGAGACGTGTAAGACAAACGGCAGGAGGACGAGGAGGAGGGGGGAGAACGCGACGAGGAGGAAGACCTCCAGCTTCTCGCCGGGGGACAGGCGCTGGCCGAGCCGCTCATGGACGCTCCTCATGTGCGATCCCATGCGGAGGAAGACTGAAAAGAAGCGCTCCAGTTCTCGCTCTTCGAAGATGTGAAGCACGCGGGCTCCAGCGAGCAAATGCAGGAGAAATTAGATGAACTTCATGAGCGTTTTGGACGTTCGTCAGTGACACGTGGATCGGCGCTCCCCGCAAAAAGCGGCGGGAAACCGCACCTACATATCTTAGGCTAAGGCCTTGAGCCGCTCCTCTACCTTCTCGAGCTTCTCCTGCGCATTCTCAAGCTTCTCCCGCTCAGTCTGTACCACTTCTTCCGGCGCGTTTTCTACAAACTTCTTGTTCCCAAGTTTGGCTCGAACACCCTTGAGGAAATCCTCGAGGTTTTTCTTCTCTTTGGTGAGCTTGGCACGCACCTTCTCCAGATCTATAAGGCCCTCCAGTGGCATGTGTACCTCCGTGCCGTGCAGGAATGTACTCGCAGCGTGCGTATGCTGCTTCGGCTGATCGTCGATTGTGAGCTTCTCCACGCGTCCCATGCGGAGAATGTGTTCCCGCTCCTTTTCCAGAAGCTTCACATGCTTCGTGTGGATGGCAACAGTGACCTTCGTCCCGGGCTCGACGTCCTGTTCTGCGCGCATCCTGCGGATGGAGGAAATAACACCAACAACAGTTCCAAAGTTACACGACGAATCAGAATTGATGAGCGACTCATTCGCCTCAGGCCAAGTTTGGTTAATGAGCAAGTCAGCAGTTTTTGGCTTAAAATGAGCCCAGAGTTCTTCCGTAACAAAGGGGCAATATGGATGCAACAAATGAAGTAATACTCTAATTGTATACACAAGGAGAACCGGATTTGTTTTACCCTTGGAATATTCCAAATACCAGTCGCAGAAAAAAGACCAAGTAAAAGAATACAAATCTTCACCAACAATACTGAGAGCATAGACTTCAAGCCCTTTTGTTGTCTTCTTTATGAGATCTTGGAGATCAGAAAGCAGCGCCCTGTCTGCGTCCGTCTGAATTGCATCCTCCGAAAACTCTATGCTGTGTGGATCGATACCTGCCTCTTCGCACTTCATGAGCACGAACCGCGCTGCATTCCAGAGCTTGTTCACGAAGTTCCGGTACCCAGCTATTTTCTCTTCGAACAGGCGCGAGTCGTTCCCCGGGCTCTGCCCGACGATCATGGAGAGGCGCAGGGCATCTGCCCCGTACTTGGGGATGATCTCGAGCGGATCGATGCAGGTTTCCGGATCGGATTTGCTCATCTTCTTGCCTTCGCGCGTGCGGATGAGGCCGTGCAGGTACACCGTCTTGAACGGAATCTGCCCCGTGGCGTACGTGGTCATGAGAATCATACGGGCCACCCAGAAGAAGAGGATGTCGTACCCCGTCTCCATCACCTGTGTGGGATGGAACTTCCGGAAATCCGGGCTCTTCTTGAGAATATCCTCCAGGGAAAGTGAAAAATCTTCCGTGAGTTTCTCATCCACCAGCGTGCTCCATGTCCAGAGAGCGGAGGAGAACCACGTGTCGAGCGTATCGGGATCCTGCTTCACGGGACTGCCGCATTTCGGACACACACTCAGCGGTTGCACCGATACGTGCTGGCCACCCCCCGATCTGCCTTGCTTTGCATGGCACTTCGGGCAGTAGAACACAGGCACCCTGTGCCCCCACCAGATCTGCCGGGAGATGCACCAGTCCTGCAGGTTATCGATCCAGTGGAAATATGTCTTCTCGAAGCGGTCCGGAATGATCGTGATGTCTTCTTTGCGGATCACATCCTGCATCACCTCTTTGAGGCTCATTTTCTTCCCATGCCACTGCACCACTTTCCCATTCACGTCGATGAACCACTGCAACTTCGGGAGAGGCTCCACCGCCGTTTTGGATCTGTAGGAAACAGAGAGAGGTTGCATATAGGCCTCCTCGGAACGGATGCGCTTGGCGGAGCGAAGCGCCGTAACGAAGCGCTCACGGCACTCCTGAATACTCAAACCTCCGTATCCCTCCACAGAACGCATGATCTTTCCATCCTCCCCTATGACCTGAATGGGATTCGCCTCTATCTCTTCTTTGTGGCGCTGCCAGATCTCGTAGTCGATCTTGCTGTGGAACGGCGTGACACCCACAACGCCGGTCCCCACTGCGGGATCCACGCTGTGATCTCCTATCACCGTGACAGTGATGACTTGTCCCCCGGGCCACTCCACCGTGAAATCGCGGCCGACGAGATGCGCGTACCGCTTGTCATCCGGATGCACGGCAAGAGCCGTATCGCCGAGTTTGGTCTCCGGACGGCTCGTCGCAACATACACAGGATCCCCTCCGGTCTGCCGCGCAGTGAGATACTCGATGGTGTACATCACCGCCTCGGTGTCTTTGTACTCTATTTCGTCGTCTGAAATGGTCGTCTGGAGGGCGATATCCCAGTTCACCACGCGGTGCCCGCGGTAGATGAGCCCGTCGCTGTACATTTTCTTGAAGACCTCGTTCACACAGCGGTTGAGCGATGGATCCATGGTGTACCGCTCGCGCGACCAGTCGCAGCTGGACCCCATTTTCCGGATCTGCGAGCGGATGGTTCCCTGGCTCTTCTCTACGGACTGCGCGATGCGCGCGACGAGTGCCGTACGCCCGAGTGATGCCCGCGGATCAGCGATCTTCTCCTCCTTCTGAATCTTCTTAATCACCACGCTCTCCGTTGCAATGGCAGCATGGTCCGTCCCGGGCACCCAGAGAGCCTCCTTCCCCCGCATACGCTCGAAGCGGATGAAGATGTCCTCGAGCGCGAGCATCACTGCATGCCCCAGGTGCAGCTGCCCCGTGGCATTGGGCGGAGGCATGCTGATGGCAAATGCTTCTTTCTCGCTCTTGTTGTCTGCTTTAAACGCACCGCTCTCCTCCCACATCTTATAGATGCGGTCTTCGGTATGCGATGGATCGTACGCTTTCGGTAACATAATTCTTAGGAAGCCTGCCCTGAGCCTGTCGAAGGGTAGGCCTTGGGTAGCATTGCTGAAAGTGTACAAGAGAACGTTGGAGCGTCCAGAAACTCTCATGCAATAAACAACGTCGCGAAGCGGAAGCTTGCTTTCGCTGGAGCGACTCCATTGAGGGAAAGGAGAGCCCGTGAGAGGAAAACCGCAGGTTTTTCTTTCACGCAATTTAAAAAACGACCGCCGGTAGAAGGCGGTCATCTAAAGATGAGAGAAAGAGCAATACTTCTAAGTATTGAAGCCGACATTTTTTACAGGAATGGGAAACACAATGCAAGGGTTTCAATAGAAAAACCTTGCCAAAAAGCGCAGAAAGTACTATATTTCGCATCCAAATGCGATGCAATGCAACTCCAGGAATCGGCATGGGCGAGCAGAGATTCCTCCGGTACCAAGCGGTATCCAAGCCGACCGCCGCGACATCTGACTGGACAACGGAGTGGACGGCGCAGCACGGCCGTGAGAGCGTGCCGGAGCATCTTCGTGCAGAAGCTTTGGGAGGAGGGCAACTGAGCCATCTGGGAGGACTGACACGCATAAAAGAGAGTACTGTGGACGGTGTCGGCAATATTCTTGGAGGCACCGGCAGATTTGTGTTTAAAGGACAATTTATAAAGGGTGCGGCGCAGGTAGGACAGGGTGTCCTGGACATCCTTGATATCGTTCCCAGTGCAGCTGCCGATGGTGTGCGGATGATCACAGGACCGGATCAGCCCAGGGGGCAATCCCCGTACAACTACAACATCTCCCGTGCACTCGGATCGTGGGGAAAAATTGAAAAACCCCAACATGCGATCGGCGCCGCTGTTGATACCATCCATGCAGCTGTCTTTAAGCTCGGGAGCGATGCTCTCAGAGCTATCCAACAATCGAAATAATGGAGGAAGAACCACTCATTGGTGCGACTCCAGAGCTTGGAGCAGGCATAAATACACAAGCCGCTGTCACCGCCGGCATTTGGCTTCTCATTGGCTACATCGGGTACAAACTCGTCTCGAATTTCGCCAAAACCCACTGATGCACGTAATACGGTTTTGCGATTGAATCGTTAGGTATGTTTTACATTCATTCCCATGAATAGCGGTGAAGCGATATCGCTACGCCGATATTTTGGATAGAGAAGAAGAACATTACTATCGTCTTCATCGCGAAACCGTATAAGATACCCTGCCAGGTATGCCAACGTACGACTTTCAGTGTGCCGGCTGCAGCCATACATTTGAATTCAACCGCCCCTTCGGGAGCCGGAAAATTCCCCCCTGCCCCAGGTGCGGGAGTGCGGCTGTCCGGAAGCTCATTGCTCCCCCTGCAATCCATTTCAAAGGGAAGGGTTTCTACAAGACAGACAGCCAAAAACCTGTACAGAGGGGGGAAAAGAAGAAAGAGGAGAAAAAAGAAGTGAAGGAACAACCTCCGAAAGGGCAAAAGGACTCAAAAAAAGACGAAAAATAGGGTATAATGTAGAGAGAACTTCCCCTATGCCACAGAAAAAAACCAACCACCGGAGGCCCCTGCATGCCCGCTTCTTCGAGACGCTGAACACGCTCTCCTACTCCCAGCTCTTCCTCATCTGGGGAGAACTTGCGCTGCTCTTTGCCTTCGGGTATTTCCTCTTCAGCACCCTCGGCGACGTGCAGCACCACGGGCCGATGGAGCTGGTAAACACAAAAGGGATCTGGACCAGGTTTTTCAACAGCCTCTACTACAGCATTACCACTGCCACGACAATCGGCTACGGAGACATCGTTCCGCGCGGATTCTCCAAAGTACTCGCGAGCGTCCAGGGCATCGCCGGGGTCTTCATTTCCGCTGTATTCGTTGCCAAGCTCGTCTCGCACAGGCAGGAAATCGCACTGCAGGAAGTGCACCGGCTGACGTTTGAAGATGTATTCCATAACATCCGCGAGGGCCTCTTCATCCTCCGCAAGGACCTCGACGGCATCATTGAAAAAGCGGAAACACACCGAAGGTTGGATACGGAAGACTGGGACACGCTCGAAATCGCCTACAAACAGGGGCAGAGCCTGCTCATGGAAATCCCCGACTTCTATGATGACGACAACCACCTCTACACCATCGACAGGCGGCGCGAGCAGCTCCTGCATGAGGCAGTGCACCGGACTCTCCACCGTGTGAACCACACACTCGACGTGCTGAGTAAGCACCGCATCGACTGGGTTTCCCACAATCAAACTGTGAAAGAGCTGCGTGAACTGATGACCGTGGTCGCAAAGATCACCCCCATCTGGCGCGATAAATCTCCGTACGACAGAAAGGAAGCATTTGAAGACATCCTGCACCTCAAAGACAGCGTGACGAAGCGCATAGAAAAATCGCTGCCAACAAAAAACTGATGTGGATTACTCCAGAGCAAGCTCCTGATGTCGAAGGATCACTAGTCACTTGTCACTAGTCAGAGATATAAAAGCACGTAAGGAGACAAGAGACGAGCGACCAGAGACAAGCGATTGCTCAACAGTCAGTGAACCTGAGCATCCCTAGCGCCTGGGCCCTCCCCGGCTTCCTCCCCGAAAGCCTCCGCCACCACCACGGTGCGGCGGGCCACTCCTGCGGGGACCACTGCTGCTTGGGCGGTCATTGAACTCCATGCCGGCAGGGCGCTCTGTGAGCTGCTTGATGGAAAGCCGTGTGCGATCTTCCACAGGATCAAACTCTACAACCTTCACCTTCAGTTCGTCTCCGATGTTCACAACATCCTGCACGTTCTCCGTGCGCTTCCACTGGAGTTCGGAAATGTGGAGCATCCCGTCCTTGCCACGGAGGAACTCCACAATTGCTCCCACTCCGTCGATGATTCGGACAACCTTGCCGTCGTAGATCTTGCCCACTTCCGGCTTCTCCACAATGCCTCCGATCCACTCTTTGGCCTTCTGCATTGCCTCTCCATTGACGGAGGTGATGAAGATAAGACCGCTGTCTTCGATATCGATTTCCACCCCAAGCTCCTTCGTAATCTTCTGGATGGTCTCTCCGCCCTTGCCGATGACAAGACGGATATCGTCCGGATTAATCTGCATGGTCTCGATGCGCGGAGCATACGGACTCATTTCCTTACGCGGTTCGGCAATGGCTGCGAGCATTACTTTCAGAATATGCAAGCGTCCTTGCCTGGAACGCTCAAATGCTTCCGCAAACACTGCATCGGGCAATCCTTTAATTTTGATGTCCATCTGGATGGCTGTGACGCCCTTCTCCGTGCCTGTGACTTTAAAGTCCATATCACCACCGAAGTCTTCCTCGTCCTGGAGATCGGAGAGAACGACATACTTGCCCTTTGCTTCATCGGAGATAAGACCGAGTGCTATGCCCGCAACCGGAGCGGTGATAGGAACACCCGCTGCCATGAGTGCAAGAGTGGAACCACACGTCGCTGCCATGGAGGAGGAACCGTTGCTCTCCAGAATCTCTGTGACCGTCCGAATGGTGTACGGGAATTTCTCTGCATCAGGGAGAACCGGCTCTATGCCGCGCTGCGCCAGGTTGCCATGGCCGATCTCGCGGTTACCGACGAAGAGCCTGTTGCTGGTTTCGCCGACGGAGAACGGCGGGAAGTTGTAGTGATGGAAGTAGCGATACTCCTCTTCCCCTTCCATACCCTCCACCAGCAGCTTGTCTCCGGGCCCGCCGAGCGTGCAGGTAGTGAGACCTTGCGTCTCCCCGCGCTGGAAGAGCGCAGAGCCATGCACGCGGTTCGGGAGGATATCCACCATGGCACTGATTGTCCGGATCTCATCTATCTTTCTGCTGCTCATGCGTATGCCTTCTTCCAGTACTAAGCGGCGCACTTCATTCTTAATGATCTTATCGACAAGCTCAGAGGCATGTGCGAGGAGCTCCGCCATCTCTTCTCCTTTTTCCGGGGATTTGCCTGCCGCCTGCTCGACCGAACCGCCTGTGGTGAGCCCTGTCGAACCATACTTCTCTTCAAGTTTTTCCGCAGCCGTCTGCATGAGTTCATTGAAGATGGCACGGCGTGAAAGCTTGCTCATGTCATCCTTGATCGCTTTGGTGGCGGTGGGCAACGCCCACTCCTTGAGAAAATTGTAAGCATCTTTATGCTCGTACGGTTCCTCAAGGGCAAACTTCTGCCTGCCAATCTCCTTCTGAATGTCAGCGAAGAACCGGGCGATTTTCTGCGCCCACTTCTTCCCAAATTCAATGACACGCAGCAAATCCTGCTCTGCAACCTGGTTCGCACCTGCCTCAATCATCACGACGCGGTCGGGAGAGGCTGTCAGGAACATATCGAGATCGGCCTTCTTGCGCACTTCGCGCGAAGGATTGAGCACAAGTTCGCCTCCGACCATGCCGACGCGCACGGACCCCAGAGGCCCGTCTGCAGGACAGTCAGAAAGTGCCACCGCCAGATTGGCTGCATTGGCGGAAACAATGTCGTGCTCATGCTCAAAATCGTAGGAGAGCACCGTGCAGAACACCTGAATGTCGTTCCGTATATGCTTGGGGAACATCGGACGAAGTCCGCGGTCAATGACACGCGCCATGAGGACGAACTCATCGGCGGGCCTTCCCTCGCGCTTGCGGAAGCGGCTACCGGCAATGGCGCCACCGGCGTAGTACTTCTCCTGATACACAACCTGCAGGGGAAGAAAATCCACGCCTTCGCGCGGTTCCATCGTGATGGTGCAGTTGCTCATGCAGACGGTGTCACCCATCTGGCAGAGCGTTGTTGCGTTCGCCTGGTTGGCGAACAAACCCGTCCGCATGGTGATTTTCTGATCACCAAGATCAAGTGAATATTCTTTCTGTGGCTGAAATGCTTCAGGCATAGCAAGAAAGGGGAAAGTAGATACATTGCCCCTTCCTCCGGCGATCATGTACCTCACATTGATGGATTCACATGTGAGATCCGCGTACGGGCCTCAAACGTAAACCCAGAAAGTAAGGCGAACCGGCAGAGGAAAGGAACTGCAGACAGTTTATCCGCTCCGGAAAGTAAAAAAAAGCATTCTTACGCCATTTTTCAGGCATTTGGCTAGACACGGCGTCGTTTGTCGGTGAGCATCATTGCTGCGCTAACGGCTGCGCAAAGCCAGTGAAGCTCCACGGCCTTACGGCCGTGGCATCTCTTTGATGCGCCGCCGCAAAGCGGCGGCGGAACCCGGCGCAGCGGGAGGCCACTTCGCCCTTCGGGCTTCGCGGCTTCACCCGCATTCCTCCACGGGCTTACGCCCGTGGCCTCCTGCGGAGTCGGGTGAAAGTTTGATTGAAAACGGCGCCGTGTCTAGGAAGCGAGGAAGTGCTCGAGGGCCTGCAGGGCAGACTGCATCTTCTGGACAGTCTCCTGGTACTCTTTCTCTTCATCTGAATCGTAGACAATACCAGCCCCCGCCTGCACAACAAGCTTCCTCCCATAACGCATGAGCGAACGGAGACCAACCACTGCTTCCAGATCCCCGCGCATATCCACAAATCCGAAAGATCCCGCGTAGAGACCGCGTGGCTCTCCATCTTCGTTCTCATGGATGATCTGCATGGAACGTACTTTCGGGGCACCGGAGACAGTGCCCATGGGAGCAATGGCAAGAAGGGCTGAGAGCGGCGGGATACCATTCACGCGACTGCGGATCTCCGAGGCAATGTGCATGACTGCTCCTGCATCGAGACGATGCATTCTCATTTCCGGAGTAATTGTTACAGAACCCGGGATCGAAGACATTTCAAGATCGTTCCGTGCAAGGTCTATGAGCATCATGTGCTCTGCACATTCTTTGACGTCTGTAAGAAGCTCTTCAAAAGTTGCCTGATCGACTTCCTCGTTCCCCGTACGCCTCCTGGTGCCTGCAACCTGATACGTCGTTGCCTCGCCTCCGCGGATCTTTAAAGTAAGCTCGGGGAAGGAACCGATGCTCTCAAACTCTCCCATCTTGATTGCGTGCATGTTCCCGGAGGGACATCGCTCCCGCAGACGAAGGTAGAGAGGAGCCATAGAGCCACCCTCTTCTATCTCGTACGTTTGCTTCCTGGAAAAGACCGTTTGGAATGTTTCACCTTTACGAATCCGTCTATCACGAATATCACGCACTTTCCGCTTATACTCCTCTGCCGGCATGCCGTCAGAGATTTTTCTTACTCTCGTTTGTACCTTCCTCGGTTCCTTACCCAGCACCTGCTGGAACATCGCCATGCGGTTCTTCCCCCGGGTGTAGTAGTAGTACCGTTTCTCGCGGTTGTCGTACACCAGCCCGTCGGAGAAGTACCCGTAGGAGAATGTCTTCTCGCCGGGAGGAGTGGACACACCGATGGAAGGCTCGCGGTACTGGATCGCCTCGTAACTCATGCCACCCACAAACCCGCCGGTGAGCCGCTGATCCTCCGGTACATCACCATTGGTTACCGACTGCGCCCTCATCTGCTCCACAGTCGCATTGAGCGCATCGAAGGCGGAGAGGCCGCCAATGTCCACTTCCTCATCATCGAGGAAGAACTTTTCGTTTTCAGCGCTGAGCACAAAATCCGGTTCCATACCAAAGTAGGAGAACCGTCCCACGCGCTCCCCGCCGTTCGCATCAAGCGATTCAAAGCAGTAGCAGTGATCCGATGCGGCATGGAGGCGTTCGTACACCTGTTCGGGACGAAGTGCGCACGGGAATGGAACCTGCTCAAACGCACGCTGCTCAGAACTTACAATGCGCTCCTGGAGCGGTCCTGGGAGAGGGAGCTCCCGTTCATGATGTTCCGGAATCTCCACGCCCCTTCTCTGGAGTTCCCTGTACGATGCCTCATCCATACGAAGGAAGTTGTCCATTATTTTCTGCCCCTCCGGCGTTGCAAAGGACTCGGGATGGAACTGCATGCCCACAATGGGGAGCTCCTTATGCTGCACGGACATGATGGTTTGTGCGCTGTCCCGGGTGCGTGAGGTGATGCGGAGAGCCTCCTGAGGAAAGGATGCTTCCTCCGCCGCAAGAGAGTGGTACCGCATGACCGGAGCCTCCATATCGACCCCCTCAAAGAGAGCATCGCTTTCTTCCTCAGAAGTAATCTGGCTCATTTTCCCATGCAGAATTTCTTGCGCCTGCACAATGGCTCCGCCGAAGTACTTCACAATGGCCTGATGGCCGAGACAGATGCCAAGCAGAGCTTTGTTGTGCTGGATGGCATACTCAATCACTTCATTGGTGATGCCGATATCCTCAGGATTATCCGGAGTTCCCGGACCGGGACCGATGATGATGTGACTGGGATTCAGCGCACGCACTTCATCGATAGACATCTTGTTGTTACGCACCACCACGGCATCGATTCCGAGTTTTGCGAGAGCCCCGCGGATGTTATAGGTGAACGAGTCGTAGTTATCGAGGATGAGCACCTTGCCAATGGCAGGCGCTGCTTCGGTTGCCGGCGTTGTTTCTGGAGAGAGTTGTGCCACAGAGAGAGCCGAATAAAACAGAGAAGCCTCCCTGCACGGGAGACGGACAACTTTACGTACCATGTCCTACCGCTACAGGGGGAGAGGAATGCCACTATGGAACCAGGGCCTGTGCGGGAGAACGTTCGTTTGCACCGTTACAACGGTACACCACACAGGAGGATGACACAAGAGAAAAATCTATTTTTTGAGCTTTTTGAGGAAATGCGTGAATCCCCCGCTCCCGTACTGGAGCATGCGGGAACCACGCGTAATTTTGCTGATGCTTATGCCAAGATCCCTGGCAATCTCCCTCTGGGGTTTCCCGGCGTGCAGCGCCTGAATGAGCTGCCACCGCTCCGCCAGACTCTCCAGTTCCTGCGGCGTGAGGATATCAGTTAAGAGCGTCCTCGCCTCTTCCACACTATCAACAGCTGCGAAAAGTTCATAGAGATCCCGCACATGATTGGAAGGTACAGGCACCACTCCACTGTAACAGTACAACGTTACTTTTTCAACTTGTTGGCTTCCAGCACAGACTGGTACTGCTCCGGCCTGTTCATCTTCAAATAATTGAGGAGCGTTCTGCGGCGGGCAACCTTCCCGAGCAGCCCCTTCCTGGCAGAATGATCCTTCTCGTGTTCCTGTAAATGCTTCGTGAGGAGAGATATTTCTTTGGTGAGAATCGCCACTTGAACATGGGGAGAACCGGTATCCTTGTCGTGTGTGCGATGTTTCGTAATGAGTCGCTTCTTCGAGGTTCTCTTCATGGCCATAGCGAAATGGGGGAAATGCTACTCCAACCACACCGCCTCAAGCCGTAAAGCCTCAAGCGTGTGGCCGGAGGTTCATTCTATGAATAACGCTTAAGAAATCAAGTATTTGGCCTAGTTTCAGGAAACAACGCTTGAAGGAGCCGCAGAAATGGAGTGGACAAGCGTTCACCAAGTGCTAGGATTGGGATATGACATTCACCAACCTCCTTCCCTGGTTTTCAATACTAGGCATTGGAATCTTACTGTTCTTCCAGTGGAAACAGCGCCAGAACATACGTGGCACAGACGTAAGCATCCTGCAGAAAGAGCTTGCAGAAAAATCTAAAGAACTCACCGAAGTGAAGAAAGAACTTGAAAAGGAAAAAGAGGGAAAGAGCACCCTTTCAGGGCAGAACAAAGAACTTTATGCACAGGTAACCAATTTAAAAGCCGAAAAAAACTCCCTCATAAAAGAGAATGAGAAACTGCAGACACAAGTCACAAAAACCGAAGCTGGCCGAGAGCAAAAAGAAAAGGAACACTCCCAGGCACTACAGAAGCTCGATGAAGCAAAAAAAAGTCTTGAGGAGGAACGGAAACGTGTGATCCGGGAAGACGAAGAAAGGAAAAAACAGGAACTTGAAGAGAGAGATAGAATGTGGAACGAGCATGAACATGTCGTTGTGTCACAGCTCACAGACCTCTGCGCGAAGCCGCAACTGAAATTCACCACCTATGACAATACAAACCTGCCGGATGACTTCGATGGAAGCATTAAACCAGACTTCCTCATCGATTTCTTGGGACAGTACATCATCTTTGATGCAAAAATATCACGGTCGGACAACTTCCAGAACTACATCAAGACACAGGTGCAATCGACTGTAAAAAAAGTAAAGAACAATCACAAAATAGCCTCAACAATCTTCCTGGTCGTACCGACGGAAGCAATCAGCCTGCTCAAGAAGACGGACTATTATGAAGGTGGGTACACCGTGTACGTTATCTCACCCGAAAGCCTGCCCCCCATACTGGCCAGCCTTAAAAAAATCACGACCTACGAACTTGCTGACCAGTTCGATCCCGAAGAACGTGAGAGCATTATTAACTGGATTGCCAAACTAGATTTTCATATCAGCACCCGCAATACATTCGATATCATGCTTGCAGAAATGGGGGCAGAACTTCTTTCAGACAGCCAAACTCAAAACCCGGAGCTCTCGAAAGAAATCGACCAGCGAAAAGAGAAAATGCGCGCGCCGACCATCCGTCCTTCTGAAATGAAACGGCTTCTCTCCAGCGTTCTCGCAAGGAAAGAAAAAATAGAAGAACTCACAAGCCCCGTCGCACAAATCGAAAAGCGGGATCTGCCTTTCAAGACACAATCCTAACGCCTGGCGTAATCCGCCCCATGTGCCAAGAGAGAATGCCTGCGGAGAGAAAAACCGGAATAATTTCAGGGGAAACTTCTACAACACCGCTAAGCTGTAGCCCCGTGCCCACAACCACTCATCCAGCTCTCAAAGGCCTGAATGAACCCCAGAAGAAGGCAGTGCTCCATGAGAAGGGCCCTGCACTCATACTGGCAGGAGCCGGAAGCGGGAAAACACGCGCGCTCACCCACCGCATTGCCTATTTGATGGATCGCGGTGTGCCACCGTGGCAGATACTGGCAGTCACATTCACGAACAAGGCGGCAAAGGAAATGAAGGAGCGCATCGTGAACCTCCTCCACATTACGAAAGCAGAAGATCTGAGAGGCGACCTGACCTTCCATCAGGGCAGGTTGCCGGTGATGGGGACCTTCCACTCGGTCTGCGTGCGTATCCTGCGCAGAGACATAGAACATATGGGCGGCGACCGGCGGTTCGTGATTTACGATGCAGATGACCAGGAACGCCTGATGAAGCAGGTACTCAAGGAAATAGCGCTGGATGAGAATGAGCTCAAGCCCCGCGCGGCACTTTCGTACATCGGCCGCTTCAAAGCGGAAGCCATGAGTCCGAAGGAGGCGGAAGGGCAGGCCACCACCGCTCACATGCACCATGTCATCGATACGTACAAGCGGTACCAGGCAGCACTGCGCAAGGCGAACGCGCTCGATTTCGATGATCTCATCCTCGAAACAGTCCGCCTCTTCCATGAGTGCCCTGACGTGCTGGAGCGCTACCAGGAAACCTGGCAGCATGTGCATGTGGACGAGTACCAGGATACGAACCACGCGCAGTACCTCTTCATTTCACTGCTGGCGAAGAAGTACCGCAATCTCTACGTGATCGGCGACCCGGACCAGTCCATCTACTCGTTCCGCGGAGCGGACATACGGAACATCCTGGAGTTCGAGAAGGAATACCCGGACGCCGTGCGGATAAAACTGGAACAGAACTACCGGTCCACGCAGCTCATTCTCACGGCGGCAGACGCAGTGATTGCTGCAAATCCGAACCGGCCGGAGAAGCAGATGTGGACCGAACGAAAAGAGGGGCCACAGATTGTCCTCAGTGAGGTGGAGAATGAAAGGAAGGAAGCTGAGGAAACCATCCAGGCAGCGCAGCGGCTCCATGCGGAGGGGACGGCATTCAATAAGCAGGTAGTGCTGTACAGAACCAACGCCCAGTCCCGTATCTTCGAGGAAACTTGCATGCGCACAGGAATCCCCTACCGCATTATCGGCGGTGTGAAGTTCTACGCACGCCGCGAAGTGAAGGACGTGCTCGCCTACCTGTATGTCATCTTAAATCCAAACGACACACTCTCGCTGCTCCGGATCCTCAATGTTCCCTCCCGCAAACTTGGCGAGACAACCATCGGCCATCTGCAAGCCCATGCCTCCGAACACAACCTGACCCTCTGGGAAGCGCTCAAAGAAGCCGGGAACATCGATGCACTGAACAAACCAACACAGGACCGCATTGCACAGTTCGTGGAAAAGATACAGAACTACAGCGAGAAGTCCCTGGAGGAGGTCGTCTCGCACCTCACCGAGCATCTCCTCGCATCCATTGGAATGGAAAAATGGCTGCGGGATGACACGAACGAAGGCGAAACCCGCTGGCAGAACGTACAGGAACTGCTCTCAGTCATGCACAAGTACGACCAGCTGGAACCACGGCTTTCTCTCACGAGTTTTCTGGAAGAAGTGGCACTCATCTCCGAGGTCGATTCACTGCAGGAGGCAACAGATGATGCCCTGACATTGATGACCGTGCACCTCTGCAAGGGGCTGGAGTTCGATGCCGTGTTCATTGCCGGCTGCGAGGAAGGAATCTTCCCGCACAGCGCCAGCATGTTCGACCGTGAGCAGCTGGAGGAAGAGCGGCGCCTCATGTATGTGGGCATGACACGGGCAAAAACGAACCTCCACCTGCTGTGTGCCCGCTCACGGATGCTCTGGGGGCAGCCCCAGAGCAACGCCCCGAGCAGATTTTTAGATGATCTCCCGGATGAAGTGCTCGAGCGGAGGAGTGATAATGTCCTGAGCGCCTTCGCATGGGCAAGCAAAAGCGGTATGAAGCAGATATCCAAGGGACTCGAGCCATTCCGCCAGCAGAGTGGGGAGAAGCTCGACATGGAATTCAACCAGGATCTGAGCTTTGAGAAGGAAGAAGATGTGAACCAGGAGAGTGACTTCACTGAAGGATGCCGCGTCCTGCACCCCGCATTCGGTAAAGGAACGATTGTTGCGCGCAGAGGAGACATCGCAGAAGTAGAGTTTGACTCCGGGCAGAAGAAGAACTTCGCATTGAGTATTGCACCACTGAAGCCGCTTTGAGCGTGTAGCGGTTAGCGGTTAGTGATGAGCGGCTAGTCGCTACTAATCGCTCACCGCTCCTGATTTGTGGCACGCATCTCAATGCCTTTCAACTGATAGACAGACGCTGCCCCGGCATTGGATGCATCACGCAGTGCGACCGGTAACTTTTCCGACGTAGCCACTTGGAGCTGTGCGATCACCGCATCGACCACTGCACGATCATCGGAATCCACCGTCTCATCTCTTGATAATTGACGGAGCGTTCTGCGCGCTTCCGCAAGAAGACGCCTCAGGGAAGCTGCGGATTTCGAAGCTGCCGCTTGCTGCCCTTCCACAATGGAATCACCTGGCTGTGGGATGCGGTCACTCATAGTGATGAGTACTGTACTATATTCAAAATTTATGTCAATATCGTTGGCCACTAAACCGCGATGAAGCGGTTAGCGATTAGCGATTAGCGATGAGCAGCCAGTCGCAGCTCACCGCTATTGTTCGAAATACGTCCCCCTCACCACCGGACTGCCGAAGGGCACCCATGTGAAGCTCGTCGATCCGTCTGACCAGGTAATGGCTCCCGCGGAACCCGGGCTCCCTGGCTGGTTGATATTCACACCGAGAGCAGCCTTCAGAGCATCCTCCGGCACAGTAACATCCCCATACAGCTCAAGAACGATGGGACCATCCTCAAACGAACCGATGTAATCGGGAATGGAGGAACAGGTAATAACAGTAGTAGAGGTAGTGCTGCAGCTGTGCCTGATGCCCAAACCCTGCGAAGAAAGTGCAGGATTGGCAACGGTGACACCGCCGACAAGTGTGAGATGGAACACGATCGCCGTCACTTCGAGATCGGCGGCACCATCTCCCTGATCCCCCTCAAAGCGATAGGTTCCTATGAGAACATCCTCCCCGCCGGCGAGCGGCTCATTGCCCGGACCGGGACTGTCGATAGACGTGATGACGGACCGTGCCGTCTGGAACTGCGGGAACGTGTCTGAGGATCCCTTGGTGTAGGACCGTGAACTCCATTCACCGTCACCCTCCACCGTCACGGAAGAAACGCGGAACGTTTCCCCGCTCACCCCGCCGGAGGTGAAGGTCTTGAGCTGCGCGCGGATGTAGAAGGAGTAGTCCTCCCGCTTAGGAACAATGATATTGCTGTTCTTCACATTCAAGACATACGTCGTGCTGCTCTCGCGAAAAGCGCGCCCAAGGTAACGTCCGAAGCTGTCGTAGAGCAACAGGCCCTCGATGGAAGAGACGCTCGTATCCAGGGTAATGGTAATGGTATTGAGCACGAGAGGCTCCGTGTCACTGAACACATTTACCGCAGCAAGCACCTGCGTCGCCCGGTCGCCCAACTGGAGAAAATTCGTGTACTGCGATACGTCGGAATCCGGATCGTACTGTACAGAAGAAGCGATGGAGGAAGATTCTTCTGAAATAACGGAAGAAACAGACAATAATGAGGAGGATGACCGCGGCTGGCTGCTGCTTGAAACTGAGGAGGAAGAGACCTGCTCTCCATCTTCTGCAAGCCGGTACTCGGCGAGCTCACCGGCTTCGTGCGCGACGAAGAGTACCGCAAGCCGTGCCATCTCCCACCGCTTGAGCGTTCTCCCGGCAACAGCCGTGGAAGAGAGATCTGCACTTTGGAGAGCAAAATGGCTATCGGCACCCAGCACGGGAAGCGCAGATTCGAAGTACCGGACGAACCAATTCTCACCCTGGCGCTGGGGGCGTACGGCAAAACCGTACATCTCTACCTCTATTTTCACCGCCTCTGCGAAGTTCACATCCCGGGAAGCGGCAAACGGCCACTCCTCTGCGGGAACTCCCGCAAGTGCATTGCCGCTCACGATCCCCAGGGCTTTTGCCCTGCAGACCGGGCCTGCGTACCACGCGGTACCCGGAACATCTGCGAAGCAGCTGGTGCTGTAAGGAGTGCCATCATCTTCGAGAAGACCCATCACGATCTTGGTGAACTCTGCACGATTCAGGGAAGAGAGGGGGCGGAAACTCCCGTCAGGGTTGCCCTCCAGCACACCCATACCCGTGAGAGTGCTGATGGCCACTGCGCCCGGCGATCCCTCCGCCACATCTGTGTAGCGGAGCGCGCCCGTGTCGTAGACGGCTGCGAGAACAAGTACCGGAACAAACCACAGGAGGAGAGAGAATAGCGTGCGCTTCATAGGTGCTCAGTATACCCCGGAGGCAGGAATCTTGTCCCCCCTTCTCCAGAAAGCAACTTGCGGATTGCCCCTCTGGTCTTCCCATTACCGATGGCAGCAAGAATGTCTTCGAGAGCCACCTCTTCTGCAACTTCGCACTTGGAGAGCATGTTCCCCGTACCATTCTCCGACTTCTTCTCATGAATGTACTGTCGCCAGTTATCACCTGCACGCACCTCCCGGACTACCGAAGTGTCGTCATGAACATCCCTCAGCAATCCCGGCTTATTCGTGAGGAGAAGCAGGCGCTTGCGGACTCCGGGAAAAACACGCACCGCAAAACCCGCCAGGCGGTCGTTATCTGTCTCGAATCCTGCACGTGTCACGAAGTCATTCGTATTGAGTATGGGAACAATAGGTCTCCCGTACACTTCCTCGAGGGCACCTAAATTGCCGAAGTTCCCCAACATGGTTTCCTGGCTTTCTGCGGAAGCGAAATTGTGCGGTTCAGTGAGCCACTGTGCCACTTCTATCCCGTGATTATCAAAATGGTATCCGAACGCAGCCATGAGTTTGTGCTGGCCAAGAGTGGAAACAGTTGGCTTCATTGTGCGAAGAATCGCTCGCTGCTCCGCTGTGGCATGACCGGGAATACCCGCACCCACCGCACCGGAAGAAACCAGCACAACCCGGATGCCCTCCCGGATGAGATCGGCAATGTCGCCCGTAACATGCCTCAGAACAGCCTGGTCGAGCCCATTGCCATTGGTCACGGTATCCGTGCCTATCTTCACAACAAGCAGTTCTCTTGATGGTGTTTCGATGGTCATATGCAGAATTCGGTAAATTACAAAAACGCCTCCGCTGCTTGAGGGAAGGTGTCAGAAGCTTTCTATTCTATCATCAGCTTACGACCTGCACACCGACCCTCGCCTGCGGCGGAGTGGGAATCCGGGTCGGTACTGGGGAAAGCTGAATCATTTCGTAGCTGAGGATAGCGGGAAACAACGGTTGGTCAAGGGAAATACGCCCGTATTACTGTGCCTGTGACGCGCGTGGTACAACATCGGGAACAGGGCCAAATATCCCCGGTGACGTCGTGGAGAATGTGGGACCAAAACCGCCATCCGTCACTGAGGGGGCATCACCCAGAATCCCGCTCGAACCGTTGGAAGACGCACTGTCACCCCTGCTTGCACGCGGGGTGATATCGGGAACGGGACCGAACACACCCGGATAGCTCGTAGAGAACGTCGGACCGAACAGAGACGACCCCCCGTCTGTGCCAGAAGTTCCGGAGGTTGGCACCTTCATCTCCTCACCGCTGGGAATGATGTCTGAGAAAGAGGGGACAGGACCGAACATGCTCTCGGCATACACAGGGATGGCTGAGAGACCGACTGCCGCTGCAAGGATGGCAATAATCCAGAGCCGGTACCGGCATGGGAGAGTCATGGGAATGCCTATTCTAAGCGGAAAATTCGCATCGAGAAAGGAAAACATGGAGAAAAAGCCCCTTCCCTCAGGAGCTTTCTCACACATATCTATCTCCCCATCCGCAGCGTCCTGCAGCGCGTGCGCGCCTCCCGCATGATGTTCATCTGCTGCACCAGCAGAGCAAACTGTTCCGGCAACAGAGACTGGTCTCCATCCGAAAGCGCTCGTTCCGGCTGATGGTGCACTTCAAGATGCAGCGCGTCAGCCCCAGCCGCCACACCTGCAAGCGCTGTATCTGCAATATGTCTCCTCTTCCCCACCGCATGGCTGGGATCGAACATCACCGGAAGATGGCTCTCCCCGTGAAGAACAGGAATAGCCACAACGTCCGCCGTGTTGCGTGTCATGGTGCTGTCGAATGTGCGTATCCCGCGTTCACAGAGAACCACATGCGGATTCCCGCCATCCAAAATGTACTCGGCAGCTGAGAGCCACTCGGGGAAAGTCGCGGACATGCCGCGCTTGAGTACCACAGGCTTCCTCGTTTGGCCGACGGCTTTGAGAAGATCGTAATTCTGCATGTTGCGCGTGCCGATCTGCAGAATATCCGCATGGTCCGCCACCATATCCACCTGATGCGGTGCCATGACTTCGGTCTGCGTGGGCATGCCGAATTCACCGCCGATGTCGCGGAGCATCCTCAGGCCATCTTCCCCCAGTCCCTGGAAATCACGCGGGCTCGTGCGGGGCTTGAATGCCCCGCCGCGGAGGATGTGTGCACCTGCATTTTTCACTGCCTGCGCGATGGTGCGCAGCTGCCCCTCACTCTCTATGGAGCAGGGCCCCGCAACGATCGCCAGTCTGTCACCACCAATCTGCACGCCATGTCCAACATCGACAATCGTCTGCTGGTCCGGATGTTTACGTGCAGCAAGCTGGTACTTCTTCCCTATCCGTTGCACACCGGCTACCCCGCGCATCGCACCAAGCTGCTCAATGAGTGTCTCGCACCGCCCGTTGATATCCCCGATGACTGCGACAACGGTATAGGGCGCACCGTTTTCAACAACAGACTTGAGCTCACCTGTTGCTTGAATACGATCGCAGACCGCGCTGACATCGCCTTGGGCATGATCTCGTTCGAATGTGATGATCATGATGGATGGGGAGAAAAGAATAAGAAAAAACGCCCTCCCGGTTCTCGGGAAGGTGCGCGTACAGTGAGTTACATTAGCTCAGAACAGACGGCAACTTCCCGGTTGGGAAATACCAGAAGGCACCGTAGAAGAAGTTCTGAGCAATCATGTGGCAGAAGTATACTGAAAGGAGGGGAGGAATCAATCTTCTTTTGGCTCCAATTCGTGGAGTTCGCTTAAGGAATCCGTGGAGCGGAGCCAGTGAACATACTGGAGATGGGAGTCGCACTGCATGTGGTCAAGCATGAGCTGAAAGCGTTCAGGTGTGGTCTGGCTGGAATCCATTCCCACGAGGAAGCCGTACTGCTTGTGGCCCTCCGGCCTTGAGTGCACGAACCTGAGGTTCACATCGGATGTCCGGATGTAACCGGTGGTGTCGAAGAGCACACCGGGGTAGTTATCCGGCCTGAACTGCAAACCATGGTACCTCCGGGAAGGATCCAGCGGCGCTCCTTCCACCTGCGGCCTTGCGAGGGGATCCCTGCGCGGCGGATCTTCCGTGCGGATGGAATCGGAGTACAGACGGCCGTTCCAGCTCCCGAGCCACTGGGCTTCCCGCACCGCGGAACAGTTCGCCAGCTTCCGCCGCATGATGTCGAAGAGTGCGCTATCCCCTCCCGACTCCATCTCCATGAAGAAGCGGTACCCGTCATCCCCGCCCCTGAGACGCTGGGAATGGAGCGAGTGGAGATCGACACGCCCGTCCCGCAGGACCCCGAGCGTATCGTGGAGCACGCCGATCCTCTCGTACTCGGGAACGACGATGAGACCGTGGTACTCCTTCTCCTTCTCAGGAAGTTCCACTTGCCCGTTGCGGTGCACCACAAAGAACTGCGTGATGTTCGCGCGGCCGTGATTCGCAACGCTGTCTTCGTCTTCCAGAACCGCAAGACCCGCATCTTCTATCGCCAGCCGTGACGCAAGGCAGATGCGGCGTGGATCCCGAAGTTCGGCAACGTCCCTCGGCCCGTCGGGCGTGGCCCTAGTCTGGATGCGTTTCTCGGGTGGTATGCCTAATTCATCCAGACGCCTGCTGCACTGCGCAAGTCCCACGGGGTGCGAGTGGACATGCGTCGCTTCCCGGGGTTGCGCATCCAGGAGACCACCCATGCACATGCGCACATGCAGATGCACTTCACCGAGAATCCTCACCCCGCTCTGGCGCAGGCGGTCGAAGTGCTTCCACACCACCCCCTTCGCAGAATTCTCGAAAGGAATCATGCCGTACTGCCCCTCCTGAATTGCACGCCACACTCCCTCAATGTCGTCTGCATATACGATCTGCGTACTGGGCTCCGTTGCCTGCACCATCCGGGCGGCTTCATCGGAGAACGAGAGACGCTGCATAGCGCAGAGTGTCACCCCTTCGGGGACTATACGTTCCTGCTCTGGAAGTGATGGAGGCATACGGGTAACAAAAAACGCACCTTGCTCGCTGGGGGAAGGTACGGACTTGAGAGAGAAAATTCAGACGCTCAGGTTCCTTCCCCTATGCAAAGGGGGTAAAGAAGAAACCGAAGCTCAATGTCTGGGCGATCACGATTGCGTACACTTTACTTCCCTGAAACGGAATGTCAAGCTATGGCCGTGCCAAGTCTGGAAGAGGAAATACGGCAGTTCTGCAGCACCTATGCCCTCCGGCTCAATACGGACCTCGGGCAGCATTTTCTCGTGGATGCAGAAGTGCTCCAGACCATCGTGGAGGCTCCGGAGATCCGGCCGGAGGACAGTATCGTGGAGATCGGACCCGGCATCGGCGTGCTCACGAAGGAACTCCTCGCCAGAGCCGCGAAAGTCACTGCGATTGAGCTGGATGACCGCCTCATCCCCCTGCTCGAGACATATGTGAAAGACGATCCGAAGCTCACTGTGATCCAGGGCAACGCCCTCCGGGTCCCGATGCCGGAAGAACCGTACAAAATCGTGGCGAATATCCCCTACCACATCACTTCTCCGCTCCTGAGGCATGTCTTCCTGGAATCTGCAGTACATCCGGACTCGCTTACGCTCCTCATACAGAAGGAAGTCGCAGAGAAAATCTGCGACACGGAACATGCAGGACTCCTCACAATCCTCGTCGGCCTTTTCGGTACTCCTGAAATGCTCATCACTGTTCCACCAGAAGCTTTCCTGCCTCCGCCAAAGGTGCACTCGGCGGTGCTGCACATTGAATGCTTCCGCAAACCTCTGGCGGATGATGCAACGCTGAAAAAAGTATTCTCGCTCACGAAAATTGCCTTCTCGCAGAAGCGAAAAATGCTTCGCGGCACTCTCGGCAGGCAGCCGGGAGGCGCTGAGGCGCTGCAGAAAGTGGGAATAGATGCCTGGAGGAGGCCGGAAACGCTCACGGTGAAGGAATGGGTGGCCCTCGCACGTTCTCTGAAGGAATAGAACCGGAGAAACCGCTCCCTGTAGACAATAACTACACATTGATTACACAATCTTCTCCAGAGAAATCCGGATGTGGGGAAGAACAGCGACACTGTACGCATGCATCCACGGCATTGTTCGTACGCATTCCTGCTCAGTTTCATCGTCTTTGTCTTCCTGCTCCAGTGGAATCAGCGTGCCTTGTACCCGGCGGAACTCTGGCAGAACATTCTGCTCCTGGGACTCGTGGGACTCCTTGCATGCATCCTCCGAAAAACACGGGAAACCGGATGCGTCTGCATCGCCCTCGCCCTCGGCATAGCATCCGCATGCGGGGCCGTCGCACGGACAACGCATGGGCCGACTGCGCTGAGCATAGATACATATGCGACAGAACAAATAGTCGAAGTGAGAGGGAGGATTGTTGCGGAACCGGACCGGCGCCCCATGCAGACGAAATACACCGTAGAAACAGAGGAGATCCGACTGCCCTCTGGCACGATCATCTTCCCTGTTCATGGGAAAATACTGGCAACGGATGCGAGCGGCTGGCCGGAGTACTCCTACGGCGATGCTGTAGTGGTTCGTGGAACGCTGGAAAAACCGGGAGAGATCGAACTGTTCTCCTACGACAGATATCTCTCCCGCTTCGGCGTGTACGCAGTCATCTACAGAGCATCTTTGGAAAAGACTCCTGTGTCCAACATTCTGGACCCTTCCCTGCCTGTAAGAATCAACAGCACTCTCTTCGCCGTGAAGCGAGTGTTTGAATCCCAAATAAACCGGCTCTACGCGGAACCACACGCTTCGTTCATGGCGGGCCTGCTCACCGGCTCACGCCGCGGCATTCCCGAGCACCTGATGGATGTCTTCAATACAACCGGCCTCACGCACATCATTGCCATCTCCGGCTACAACATCACCATTGTAATCGCCGTGATTGCCGGCATGCTCTTCTGGCTCCCGCTCAAAATCCGCTTCTTCCCGGCGGTTGCGGCAATTGCTGCCTTCACCCTCTTCGTTGGTGCCAGTGCGGCAGTAGTACGGGCAAGCATCATGGGAATCCTCGGCCTGCTCGCACTCCAGACAGGAAGACAATCGGAAGTGCGGCTGGCTGTTCTCTGGACACTCTTCCTCATGCTCCTCTGGAACCCCAAGGAGCTCTGGTACGACGCAGGATTCCAGCTCTCATTCCTCGCAGTTCTCGGACTCACGGAAATCGCACCGCACCTCGACCCCATCTTTAAACACATCCCAAAGACACTGGGTATGCGCGAGGCGCTGCAGATGACCGTCGCTGCACAACTAAGCGCCGTGCCGCTCATCCTCTTCCTGTTTGGGAGACTCTCACTCATCGCACCCATTGCCAATCTCCTCGTCGCCCCGTTCATACCGTTCGCGATGCTCTTTGGTTTCTGCGGAACAGTCGCAAGTTTCTTCTGGTTCCCTCTCGGGCAACTCATCGGATACATCGGATGGGGCTGCCTGGAGTGGATTATCCTTGTGGCAGAGAAGCTGGCGGGGCTTCCTTTCGCATCTCTCGAGCCGGGGAAGATCAGCGGAATCAGCATTTTCGTGTATTACATGGTGCTGGGAATGTTGGTGCTCAAATTGAATAGAAACACTTATACACTCGTTACTCGTTAGCTCGTTCTCTCGTCGACAGGACTACCGCCCTCACCCCCTATCCCCCTCCCCCGTACGGGGGAGGGGGAAGCGAATCCGTCCGCCGCAGCGGATAGATGAGCGGGGGTAGGGGCAGAACATGCACAACATCAGAAAACCAACGAACAAGTGCTCATCCAACAAGCTTACGAATCAACGAAGCTGCCTACCATTGATACAGACGCAGCTTCGTTTTTCCCCCGGCAAGTCCCCTCACTGACTGCTCCATGAGCGGCTTCTTTGAGGGGAATGAAAATGCATAGGAGATCACCTTGGCCCCTGGAGGAAGTTCTGTATCGAATTTCTTCTCGAGCTTCTTCATGAGACCCGGAATGAGGTAGAGGAAAATACAATCCGCATCAGAAACGTTCTGCGAGAGGGCATTCCGGAGAAAAAGTTCCACCTTCTGCCGCGAGCACCAGATGCGGAATTTTCCCAATGCCCAGATAGTGGGCACTATTTCCACCCCGACGGCGGTAATGGAAGGATGTGCATGCTTTGCCGCAATGAGCAGACGCGCATCCCCGGCACCAAGGTCGTAGATTTTCTCTCCTCCATGCAGTGCAGCCAGCCGCAGCATCTCTTCTCTCACACATTTTGGCGTTGGGATGAAGGGGACATCAGCCCAGATGTGCGCCACCGCCGTCACCACAACAATAGCTGTGAGGAGGATGACGAAACCGAGGAGAAGATCGATCACAGCAAAAGTGTACACCTCTCCTTTGTAGCTTTTAGCTTGTTAGCTTCATTAGCTGCACTAGGGGATTGGATATTGGATCTGATACCTTATTACTTTTCTAATGAAGCTAACGAAGCTATAAGCTGAAAGCTACTTTCAGTACCACACTTCTTTAATCCCCAGAAAATACGAGATGCTGTTTGCACACAGGCTGAGCAGGGGGCCTATGACGAGGAGAAAGAGTATCCCAGGGACAGGAACCGTATACACAGGAATGAGGAAGAGAATGGATCCGATCATGTAGTCCGCTCCGTCCCAATACGGCAGCGCTTTGCCGGGCGCAATGTGCATGCGCCGCTTGATGAGGCTCTCCACGGCATCACCGACCAGTGCCCCGCACCCAATGAGGAAACCCACGAGAATGCTCTGCTGCAGAGTATCGTGCAGCATCGTGATCGATGAGAGGAACCTCACATCGCGCAAGGAGTACTGGAGCACACTCACGAGAACGCCAAAGAGCACTCCGAAGAGGAATCCACGATACGTTTTATGGGAGCCGAACCACTTCGCACACACTGGCGTATCCCACTGCTTGAGTATCGGCGCATGTTGCGCAAGCACCGGCGTGGAATTCGCAATGAACGCCGGAAGGAATACATACAGCAGTGTGATGAACTCTCTCATTCGTTCCCCGTAACAATCTGCGTGTGCCTCACCATGAACTGTACTGTGCCCACGATACCAATAATGAAGGCCATCAGCATGAGGAAGTTAGCCAGCTGGAACAGGAAATCCAGAAAGGCACCGGAAACAAGGCCTGCCTGCTCGTGGCGAAATACCAGCACAGCCAACGCAAGTGTGAGAGAGAGCATTTGGAAGAAAGTCTTTATTTTGCTCGCAAGATTCGCTTTGAGAATGATGCGCTGGCTTGCAGCATAATTCCGGTACGCATCGTTGAGAAGATCCCGCACCAGCATGAGCACAAACAACCACAGAGGAAAGAGGTCCAGCACAACGAGAGTAACAAAGGTGGGGAGAATCAGCAGTTTATCTGCCAACGGATCGAGGAAGGCCCCCAAGCCGGAAGTGCTCTGTGTCCGGCGGGCGACAACGCCATCGACAAAATCGGTGGAAGCTGCCAGCACAAAGAGAACAACCGCCCAGATGAACCGGCTGGGAACACTCTCAACAAGCAAAAGCGCTACCACAACGGCAGCAAGCAGAAACCGCAGGGATGTAATCTTATTGGGAAGCGTCACAAACAAACGCTATCCCAAAGCAAGGGCAAGTTCAATCTGCAGAAGGCAAAAGAAGTGGTACACTTTCAAAAGCACACTATGGAACTCAAAGGAAAACATGTGCTCATCACCGGCGCGAGCAGCGGGATTGGCTGCGCAATCGCCCATGCACTCATTGCGAAAGGCGCGGTCATCTCTGCAATGGACAGAAGACATATGGTGGAGAAGATCCCACACTGGACCTCCTACGACGTCGACATCACCAAGGGTAAGCAAATACAGGACGCTCTCTCCCGCATACGGGAACCCATCGACATTCTCATCAACAACGCCGGAGTCATGCGGCGCGGCAAGCTGCTTGAGAGCAGCGAGGAGGACTTCGATGTCCTCTTTGATGTGAACCTCAAAGGATCCTGGCTCGTGCTCAAACATGCCCAGCCGCTCCTCAGGCAGAACGCCACCATCGTACAGATGTCCTCACGGCACGCACTCAACCTGCCGGAAGACCCCGCACTCTACAGCCTCTGCAAGCGGGCAACCATGGATCTTGCAGATCTCATTGCCAAAACATATCCGCACTACACCGTCAAAATCCTGTGTCCGGGACCCGTAGACACTCCCCTGGCCCGCGAGGGAGTATCAGAGGAAGACCTCGCGAAGAAGAAGAAAATCATGTGCAGCCCGGAAGAAATTGCCAAACGCACCATCCAACTGCTGGAGTCCAGAACAAAATCCAGACTCATCTTCGACAGCAAGCACCACACCTACCTGCTGGAGTAACAGTAAAAGAAAGAGTAATAGGGATGAGAATATTAGGACACAGTTCCTTGGGCCTTGGTACCTTCCTAATACTCTAATCCCTCATCCCTATTACTCTTAAGCCAATACAATCCTCCCAGACACAACTGTGGATAGCTCCCTGCTGCTTTTCGCTGTCACATACTGCCCGCAGTTACTGCCAATTTGATTTTCCTCCAGTGCCCCGATGCTCACCAGGCTTTCAAATCCGCAGGACGCGAGAGCATCCACCAGTGGAGAGACAGAATGACCATCGTGAGGATCAAGCCGTGTGCGGAGGTTGTTTCCCTCTGCAGTCTGCGTGGGATTGAGCGGCGTGAGCTTGATAATGAACTTGGAGGGATCGAAATGGCTCCGGAGGACCGCAGGGTCGATGGGATACTCCTCC
This sequence comes from Candidatus Peribacteria bacterium RIFOXYB1_FULL_54_35, assembly GCA_001787755.1. GTDB lineage: Bacteria > Patescibacteriota > Gracilibacteria > Peribacterales > Peribacteraceae > GWB1-54-5. Next base: position 118,441 of record MFYJ01000012.1, on the reverse strand, counting down.
ATGACGATGAAATTGAGGGTGATCTTCCTGTCTCCTGGTGCAAAGAACCGCTCTCCGAACGCTGCAATGTCTGCAAAGCCCATCTTGCGGATAGGGATGAGCTCATCACGCTTCTCCTCGTCCGTCGTGTGCACGGAGAACTGCATCTGGAACATGCCGTTGCCGTACAATCGCTCTTTAATATCTGTAAGACGATCGAGAAAACCATGGTCATGCTTCGGCCCGACGGTGGAGACGGAAGGAATGAGTCCCGGAGCACTGTACCGGGTGGGGAGTTCCTCGAGTACATCCAGCACTGCGGGACAGAACACCGGTTCCCCCATACGCGTGAACTGCACTTTGAATTTTTTTGCAGGGATGACTGCATTCGGATATCTCCGGAGCACCATGTGATCGATCTGCGCGAATAGTTGCTCCTTCGTGAGAACGCCGTGGCACTCGCGGCCTGCGTCGCACATCAGGCACTGCACAGGACAACCAATGAGGCAGGAAAGGACAAGCACCCATTTTTCCTCCCGCGTATGCGGAGGCTGTATGGATTCCACAAATTCGATGGTGTGGCCCCCAATGTCTGCTACATACACTTTGGCGAGATCGTCACTACCGAATTCCCGAATGACTTTCATACCCCTTCGCCCCGCGCACACGGGGCTACGGGGTACCCTCCTTCGCCTGCAGACTCCGGACGGGCAGGCAAGAGGAGGAAGCATCGTGTGTTCTGGAGTAGTCGCCTTTCTATTGCAACTTGGTCTCATACTGAGAGTGAGAGGAGAGGAAATGAGATATTTCCATCGCTGCGTGCAAAGCATCTCCCGTGGCTATGTGCACTTGCCGGTACGAACCGCTCCGGACATCCCCAACGAAATAGAGTCCTTTGCGGTCTTTGGCAGTGATGCGAGGGTAACGGGGTTCCCGGCCGGCTGCAATCAAAACATAGTCCGCCTGAAAACACTCAGAAAGACAGTGCACCTCAAGCTGACCCACCCCCAGAGAAATACGTGCAACAGGCATGTGTTCAACGATGTGGACCCCCTTTTTCTCTACACGCATCTTCAGCAGAGGCAGACAGGACACAGAATCCCGCATGACGATGGTTGGCACATACCCTCGTTCCGAAAGATTGAGCGCGTAATCGAATGCGGCATCCCCGCCCCCTATGACCAAAACAGCATGCTGCTGTCCATCCGCAGGCAAATCTGCCGCCTCGTAGAACAAGCGCGATCCGCAGCACTCTTCTTCCCCTTTAATCCCCGCTTTTTTCGGTGCAGTCCCCGTTGCAATCACGACAGTAGAACTGAAGTATGTATGTCCGGACGTGCGGACAGAGAACACCGCACCATCCTTCCCGATTTCCACCACCTCTTCCCGTATCGTGGGCACCTTATGCCTGCAGAGGTGGTCTTGGAAGGAGCAGATGAGCTCTCTGCCGGAGATACCATCCGGAAATCCCAGGTAGTTCTCCACGCAGTTCGCATTGCGCAGCAAGCCACCGATTTCTCCCTTCTCAAAGAGAACAACATGCAAACCAGATCTCTTCATCTGCAGAGCAGCAACGATTCCCGCGGGTCCTGCGCCAATGATGATGCTGTCATATATCATGCGCTGTGCAGTAACTCATCGGTGGTGAGAGGTGTTGCAAACCCGTACGAAAGATTGAGGAGGCTCCCAAGATGCATTTCCTCATTGAAAGCAGCAGTCGCATCCGGGGGGACAAAGACATCAAACCCGCAGGAAAACGCCTCGCGGGCAGCTGTCTCGCAGCAGAGATTAGTGAGCACCCCCGTGACCACAAGATTCCGGGTATCTCTGCTCTTCAAAAATTCCTCCAGAACAGTCCCATGGAAAGAGCTGTAGGAGGGCTTACGGAGAACAAGCTCGCCTGCCAGAGGCTGCAGTTCCTGCACGATGCCGCTCTCCGGAGTCCCCTCATACACCGTGCGTCCCCACCATCTCCCAATCGGATCCTCTTCACCTTCTTTCACAGCAAAATACGTGAAGATGACGGGGCGTCCTGCGCTGCGAAACAGCTGTACAAGCCTGGAAACGTTCGGGAGAATAGCCGGACTGCTCGGCACGAACGCATGAGAATCTTCGTCGAGGAAGTAGTGCTGCATATCCACCACGAGGAGTGCTGCTTGATGTAGGTGAAAAGCGTTTCTGCGCTTACAAACCTCCTGCAGCTTCTTCTTCCAGGAACGCACCTTCCCGGCGTCTTTCTCTCCTCTGTAGTAGAGCTGCTTCTGCATGGGAGAGAATTGTCGTCTCCATCCCAAAGTCTTTCAAGCATTTAAACTCGGAGTTCGCTATGGTATACACCATGGAATTCTCCGTAGCTCTGGATGTCTTCGAGCAGTATCCCGATCTTGCGATCGGCGTCATCATTGCCACAGGGATAGAGAACACGGCAGCAAATCCGGAAATCGCAGAGTGTCTGCGCCGGGCGGAGGAACAGGTGCGTACCACTCTTGATGCTGAAAATTCCAGAGAGCATCCGCACATCGCAGCGCTGCAGGCAGTGCACAGGTCGTTTGGCAGTAACCCAAACAAATTTCCCCCTTCCGCGCAGGCACTGGTGAAACGGGTGCTCAAAGGAGGAGCACTCCCCAGCATCAACCCGCTCGTCGATATCTATAACATCATCTCTCTCAGGTACATTGTCTGCGCTGGCGCAGAGGACATTGATGCGTGTGAGGGAGACATCCGTCTGGCATTCGCGGAGGGGACGGAGTCTTTCCTGCCGCTCGGCGAAAATATAGAAGATCCGCCAACAAAAGGAGAACTCGTGTACAAGGATGATAAAGGCGTGATCTGCCGCAAACTCAACTGGCGCGAGGGAGACAGGACGAAGATTACCGACAGTACGAAGCAGGCAGTGGTGGTGATTGAGGGGTTTGCACCCTTCTCCCAAGAAGACCTAAGGAAAGCAACGGACGAACTCGCAGGAATGCTGCTGCAATTCTGTCATGCCGAGACGAGACAAGAGATACTCACAGGAGAGCACACATCCTGCACGGTGCGGTAATCACACAGAAAAATTACTCACGACAGGTGAATCCAAAGCGCCCCTCCAGACGGGTGTTAACGCGCCCGAGCATTTTCCCGTTCCCCTGGAACCAGCGCATGACACGCCCGCAGGTACGAACCTTAAAGTTCTCCGTGACCTGCTCACGCACGGCAGCAGGCTTGAGAGAGCTGGTAGACTGCGGAACCCCATACTGCTGCAGGCGGTTCTGCAGGCGCACCTCCCGCTCCGACGGCGTGGAGGTTTTACGCTGCACTGAACGTGGCTGCACCTTCGTGACACCGTAATCCACCTTTACCACCGGCTCATCACTCTCCGGTGCAGAGGACTTCAGTGCTGCAGCCTGGCGCGCGCGCATAAGCGCGAGACGTGCAGCCTTTCCTCCGGCACCATGGCTCCCCGTCCCTGTGGCCGGAGAAGATCCCACTGTCAGGTCAGCCGTGTCACTGTTGGTCAGGGCATCCTGTGCATCGGTGAAGGTGGCAGTAATGATCTCGCTGGTATCCGCTTCCAGCGTGCCATTGCTGGCAGTCGGAGAGATTTGTGACGTTGCAATGGAACCCACAAAGATGGCGGATGTGTCATTCGTTTCCTGCAGCGTGACTGCCTCAGAGTCGCCGTTGCCAAGTTCCACCGTAATGGATACGGTGTCTTGCGCCGTACCATTGATGTTTTCATCCTGTTCCGTGAGGCTGAAGTACACAGTTGCCCCAACGGGGAAGCCGGCCTGCTGGGAAACATACGTGCCATCGCTGATGATCATGTTCGTCGCAGTGTGCGATATCTTCCCCGTTCCCTCGTTGATGGTCCCATAGTTCACGATGGAAGCGCCTGTCGCAGAGAGCGTGTAGATCCCGATCGCGAAGGTGGAACCTGTATTCACCTGAAGAATGCCTCTCACGGCCTGATTGGAACCGATGGTGGTACTGGTAGTCGAGGCGATAGTGACATTCTTGAAGGCTCCTGAAGCGGTGGAACCAATCGTGGAAGTCTGCGTGCCACCATCAAAGACGACAGTCCCCGTGGAACTGAACACAGTAGAAGCACCGGTAATGGAGATGCTCCCCGAGAGAGTGAATGTCCCCTGCAATCCCCGCACGGTCCCGCCCGTCTGCGTGAAGTTCCCGGACGTGGAAACGGCAGCCGTCCCCGCAACGAACGTACCTCCTCCGATGCTGATGCCCGTCGAACCCGCGTACAAACTCCCCGTTCCAAGCAGAAGGGAACCTGCCCACGCTGTGCTGAATCGGAGACCTCCGACAGACACTGCACTGCGAATTTGCACCGTGGTGCCGCTTGTACTGAAGATCGCGGTATCCGATGCCCCAGGAACACTTGCACCAGTCGCCCCTTTCGGGAGGGCGGACCAGTTAGTCGTATCCTCCCAGCGGTCACCTGTCCCCCCCCAGTACCGGTCGGCCGCATGCGCACTCGCCGTGAAGAGAAAGAACCCCGCAACCACAAGGAACACCACACTGCCGGTCCTCAGGTGAAACAAAGTGAACATATACATTGGAGAAAAATCAGGAGTGCAGTTTAGCAGATAGATTGCGATGGGCACCCACAACACCACTTGCATATAAAGAGAGAGATTGCATACATTCAAAAAAAAGAAACTCTATTCCCCGCCAGAAAGCGTATGATGAATTTTACCCTCCCCCACTCCACCCATGGAAGTCTCTGTCTTCTTCGCACAGCTGCTCGCGCTCATCTGCCTGGTGACAGGAATCGGCATGCTCGCAGACAAAGAACGATTCCGCGCTCTCTACGACGAGATGATGAGGAGCGCTCCCATCATGTACCTGATGGGCACGTGTTCGCTGCTCCTCGGCTACCTCATTGTCTCCTTCCACAACATATGGGTAAATAATTGGACGGTTCTCATCACCGTCATCGGATGGATCGCGCTTGCCAAAGGAGTCGTCATTATCGTTGCACCGAACCTCGTGCTCAACCGCGCCCGGTTCTGGCTCACGCGCATGCAGCTCGCCGGAGCTGCGATATTCGTCCTCGGCCTCGTGCTCGGATACTTCGGATTTTTGGCTTAAAGAAGCCTTTTTCAACGATAGGAACCTCTTCCGATACCACTGCGGATAGCTTCCCGGCAGAGACCGCTCTAGAGTCTATTTATGACACAGCTGAGAGAATCAGTTGCAGCAGCACTCGAAGCGAAGGTGAAAGCTGCATTCGCCCAGGGAGAAACGGAATCCGGAAGTGCCAAACAATATGATCGTATCACTGTGAGAAATTTATCAATCAACCCAAGAGAAGTTGGCCGCCGGATCGTGGGTATCATTGACAGTATTCCTGGCACTGCTCTCGCAACACCACTCCAGATGCAGGCTGCAAACGATGATCACCTGGAAATCACCGGAGTCATCAGTGACCACGCGAAAGAAAACGCAACAGTCACCATCATCACCATCTCGTACTGGGTGAGAGACGGAGTGGGAGACCTGAAAATCTCGCTCCTGTGGACTCCGAAGGAACACAAGACATCCCCTGTTGATCTGGAACAACCTCCGCCCGGGGAAACGACAGGAACCATGCCCAAGAGCCGCGCTGCAATCTGCTTCCCTCAGATATTGCCGCGCAGCTCTCCACGCTCGCCCTACTCAAGAGGACACGCGTGAGAACCGTGCAGAGGCAGCAGGAATCTGCCTCTCTCTCAGCATGGCAAAGAGCACAGGGAGCACCACAAGCGCCAGGAACACGGATGTCGTGAGACCGACGGCAACCACGAGTGCCAGAGGACGCTGCACATCGGCACCGGGCCCCGTAGAAACGAGCAGAGGCACCAGACCGAAGACGGAAGCCATGGCTGTCATGAGGATCGGCCGGAGCCGCCTTGTGGCACCGCCGAGCACCGCCTCACGGATGCCTTCCCGCGTGATAGGCCGCTGTTCAACATGTTCTGCGTACTCCCCTTCGATGAGCGGAAGCCCGAACTGTTCCCGGAACGCGTTCTCCAGGTAGGCAATGATAACTGCACCTGTCTCGACGGCATTGCCGAAGAGCGAGATGAAGCCGACCCAGACCGCTACGGAAAAGTTGTAGCGGGCGAGGAAGAGTGTAAGTACACCGCCCACAAGCCCGAGAGGAATGGTGAGCATGACCATGCCGGAGAGCAGGAAATCCTTGTAGGTGAGATACAGCAGGACAAACATGAGGAGAATCGCAAGCGGGATCACGATGAGCAGACGCTGCTTCGCCCGCTGCTGGTTCTCGTACTGCCCCGACCAGGAGTACCGGTACCCCACAGGGAGCTTAAGCTCCTTCTGCAACACCTGATCCGCCTCCTTCACGAAGGACCCGATGTCTCTCCCGCGGACATTCGACTGCACGATCGCTTGCAGCACGCCGTTCTCGCTGTTGATCATCGCAGGCCCGTTGATGAGCGCGATGCGGGCGATGCTGCCAAGGAGCACCTGTGTGCCGTTCATGCCCTGAATGGGCAGTGATTTGATATCTTCGATGTCCTGCCGGTAGGCCTGCTTGAGCCGGATCTGGACGTCGTACTTCTCGCGCCCCTCGATCGTCCGGGTGACGACCTCACCCCCCACTCCGGCAGCGATCGTCTCCAGTGCTTCACCTTTGGAAACGCCGTGCTGGGCAAGCAGGGCGTCATCGAGGTCGATATCGAGATACCTGAGCCCCGTCGAGCGGATCGCCACGGTATCCGCGGCACCCGGAACTCCGTTGAGCAGGGCTTCGACTTCTATGGCCAGTTCTTCCAGTTTCACGGGATCGTCTCCGAAAATCTTCACGCCGAGTGCGGTCCGTATGCCGGTGGAAAGCATGTCGATGCGCCCGATGATGGGCTGCGTGAAACTATTCCAGAGATTGTCAAACTTGATCGCTCTGTTCATTTCCGCGACGAGTTTCTCCTTCGTCATTCCTTTCCGCCACTCGCTCCGGGGTTTGAGCGTGATGAACGTCTCGAACATCGCGAGCGGAGAGGGATCGGTGGCGGTATCGGAGCGCCCTGCCTTCCCTGTGACCTGCGCCACCTCAGGAAATTGCGCGATGATCCTGTTGGTAGCAAGCAGAAGCTCCTGTGCCCTCTCTTCAGAGACATCGGGCACTGCAATGGGCATGTACCAGACCGAACCTTCATCCAGCGGAGGCATGAATTCCGACCCGATGCGCAGAGCAGCGAGGATCCCGATGAGTCCGAGCGTTCCTGCGACGGTGAGGACAGTCCGGCGATGGTCGAGCGACCAGGTGAGAAGCGGCCGGTAGTACCGCTGGAGGAAACGGACGAGGGGGATCTGTTCGTCCGGCCGCAGCGACCCCTTGAGAAAGAACATGCAGAGAATCGGCACGAGGAACACGGCGGCAAGGAGCGCACCCGCCATGCCGAAGACATTCGTGAACGCCAGCGGGGAGAAGAGTTTCCCTTCTATGCCCGTGAGCGCGAAGATCGGCGCGAAGGACAGAATAATGATGATCATGGCCGGGATAATGGGCTTGGCGACTTCGAGGGTCGCTTCGATGACCGTGGTCATCCGTTCGCTCTCCGAGCGCGGCGGACGCCGCATGAGCCTGGCGAAGGCGTTCTCGCAAATGACGATATCGGCGTCCACCATCGCCCCGATGGCGATGATGATGCCGCCGAGGCTCATGATGTTGCTGGGAACGCCGGCGAGCGCCATGAAGATGAAGGTGATGAGAACACCGACGGTGAGACCGATGGTGATGATGAGCGTGCTGCGGACATGCCACAGGAAGAGCCCGAGGACGATGGCAGTGATGATAATCTCCTCCAAGAGCGCTTCACTGACAGTCGCTATCGCCCCCCGTATGAGTCCTGTCCGGTCATAGAAAGGCCGGATGGTCACCCCTTCGGGAAGGCTGGACTGCAGTTCTTCTATCTTCTGCTTCACCTGCCCAATGACTTCGAGAGGATTCCCTCCGTACCGCATGACGACGACACCCCCCACCTTCTCCTCCTCGTGATCGGCAAGAATCGCACGGCGAAAGAGTCCGGAGACCTCCACTTCGCCGACATCCGTGATGGTAAGCGGCATGCCGTTCATCTTCATACCAATGACGGTGTTCGCTATGTCCTCCGGGCTCTGGAAGAAACCAACACCCTGGATGGCCACTTCGCGGCCGCCGGTATCCACGACTTTCCCGGATACGTTGTTGTTCGCCATGCGTACCTCCTCCATCACCTGTGCAATACTCACGCCGAACTGCTGGAGTTTCTGAGGATCAAGCGTGACCTGATAGGCTTTCTTGTAGCCTCCGACGGAGGCGACTTCCGCGACACCCGGGATGCCCTGTAGGGCGTACCGCACGACGAAATCCTGCAGAGACCGCAGTTCCGTGAGGCTGTGACGGTCGCTCTCGAGCGTGTAGAGGAACACGTGCCCGACGCCGGTGGCATCGGGTCCGAGCACAGTCATGACACCGGCCGGCAGCTGTGATCGGACAAGGTTTAAGCGCTCGGACACACGGTCACGCGCGAAGTAGATGCCCACGTCATCTTCAAAGATCACCGTGACCATTGAAACGCCGAGCATGGAGATTGCGCGGATGTTCTTCACACCGGCCAGACCCTGCATGCTCACCACGATCGGATACGTGATCTGGTCCTCGATATTCTTCGGGTTCTGGCCCATCCATTCCGTCATGACAATCACCTGATTCTCCGAGAGATCGGGGATGGCATCTACGGGAGTCCGTACCATCGCAATGATGCCGATGATGGCAATGCCCCCGAAGACAAGGAGTGTCAGGTACCTGTTCCTGAGGACCTTGGCGATAAGTGCGTTGATCATAGTTCTTGCTGGGAATCATCTGTAGGTTCTGCAACCGGAGGCAGTGCAAGAAAATCCGGCGGATCGAGAATGATCTTGGATTCCTCCGAAATGTTCCCCGTCACCTCCGCAAACTCCCCCTCCTCCGAACGGACAGTCACACGCACTTTCTCAGGCAACAGAGTCTCCGGATGCATCAGCCACACGAAATTCATGTCGCCCTCCCTTTTTACAGCATAGGAGGGTACACGGAAGAGCGGCGTGGAACGATCCACGATGCGGATACGGACACTTGTGTTATGGGGAAGCTTGAGTGAGTCATCCAGCTTCGCCTGCACGGTGACAGTGTGCGTTTCAGTGTCCACCTGCGGACTGATGCGTGTGACCTCCGCCTGGTATGCCTCTTCCTCCTCTTCAGGAAGGAAGAACACCACCATGTCACCGAGGGAGACGGCTGAACGAAGAATCTCCGGGAGCCCGAACTGGATTTCGCGCTTGGCCTTCTTGGCAAGAGTCGTGGGGACATCCGTCAGCTCAAACGCAGGCATGGAAGGCATCACAATCTGCCCGACAGTGACAAAACGCTTTGAAACGGTGCCGGAGAAAGGCGACCGGATCTGCCTGTGGCCGCTCTCCGCATACTGAAGGCGCAATTGGGCATCTGCAACACCAACCATCTGCTTGTACTGTTCCACAGTCATCGACTGGTCTGCCTCCTCCACGAAGTACTTGTTCCGCATGGTCAGAAGTTCTGACTCCTTCATTCTCACCTCATTGCTCTTTATGCCATCTGTCTTGCCGGTCCGGTACGCACGGTACACATCCGGCTCGGAAGCAATGAGCATGTCGAATGCAATCACCGCATCCTGGAGTTTCTCTTTCATTTCCAGAATGTCCTCCTGCGCGGAAAGAACCATGGTAATGAGGTCTGCCAGTTCCTCCTGCGTATAGAACCCCGTCTGCTCAGTTGGAACGGACGGTGTTGCACTGAGGAGACTCACAGCGCGGGAAAGTACCCTGTCAGTCAGCAGAAGAAGCTCCTCGAGCGCCTCGCGCTTCTTTGTATCCTTCACGGAGAGAAATTCTTTCTCCGCCCGGGAGAGCTGGATAAACAGAGGTTCCATGTCATACCGCTCCTGACGGTTGAGCAGACCCAGCTGATCCATCATGTGGCGCTCCTGAATGTCCACTCCCGGCCGCGAGTTCGTCCCTGTCAGGATCTGCTCGGTAACCTGCTTTGCCATGCGGACTGTCGTGAACGCCTGCTCTGTCATCTGGCGGATATCCGCTTCTTTGTCAGCAAACTCATTGAGCAGTGCCTGTTGCTCTCGCTGCGTGACGAGCAGTTCCGTCTCCATCTCCTGGATCTCCTGCCTGGCGCTGATGAGTGTTTCGTCCGCCACAACCTGCGACTTGCGAAATTCCGCTTCCGCCTGCGATTTCATAGCATTCTTTTCGCCGATCATCGCCGCGCTCTGTCCTTCCACACCCTGCGGAAGGAGCAGAGCAACCACCTGGTCCTTGCGTACTTTGTCGCCGATGTCCACGAGAACATCTTCCACAATGCCATCCCTCCGGGAATAGATGTTGGCTGTCTCGTGCGAGAGGACTGTTCCGATGAGGATGGTGGAGGAGGAATTGCTCAGGAGCACTGGCTGCACTGTATGTATTGCAGATACTTCCAATGTATCCGCGCCTGCCTCCACAAGCATGGGAGGAGTCTCAAGGCCCCCGGAACTCGCAAATGCGAGATAGCCGCTCCCGGAGACAGCGAGAACAGCCAGAACCCCACCAATGACCTTCGTCCTGTGGGATAACCTGCCGATGATGATGAATACTTTTTTCATGATAAAAAGAAGAAAATTACTGCATGTTCCCGTGGTCCATCTGCATGCCATCCCCCACCATTGTCTTCATGTGGTCTTCGAACTTCATATTCATGCGGGCGGCAGCGGCCTTCTCTTCACGGTAGCGCTGGACAGTCATGCCGTACTGGGCAGCCTGCTCGGCCTCTGAAAGGGGCTTCTCGGACGCACATCCCGCGAGGGCAACAACGGATAGAACGAGAACGGTAGAAACAAGTTTTCTCATAATAAAAATGGGAAAAAGAAAAAAAAGTGAGAACGAAGTGCAAAAAGCACCTCGTAACTTACTTACGATGAAAAACTTACGTTCTCAGCACCACCGTGCCAACGAGCAGATTGCCCGGTAACGGTGGCCCCGCATTGGAAAGGAAATCTCCCCTCTGATAGAATGACTGGGAGGAGAGTGGACTGATGTCAGAGGAGATAACTGCCGCCTGCAACGTTCCTGAGGAGACAGAAACAGCCGTGGCAGACGCAAACGCCAGCTCTTCTCCCCTCTGCTCACACATCTCACAGTCCATATCTTTACTCTCCTCACCATGATGCATGGCCTGCGCCATCATCTGCATTCCGTCATCCTCCATGAACATGGGACTCATGTTCATGGGACAAATGCTCACACAGACGGTGGCGAGACTGAAGCCGACAAGTGTAAGGGAAGCTGGATACATAGTGCTAACGGCTTGTAACGTTACAGGCACGCATGATTTCCTCTGCAAAAAGTTCTTTGGACTTTCTGTCCCCCCTCCTCAGTTTCTTCTCGCTGCAGGTAACAAGATGGCTCTCCAGCACATAGTGGTTCGTCTTCTTAAGCAACCCCAGTGCAGCATTCACCTGCTGGGCTATATCCATGCAGTATTTGCCCTGCTCGATCATTTTGAGGACACGCTCGATCTGCCCGCTGACCTTCCTGAGGTTGGTGACAGCCTTGCTTTTGTAGGGGTCGATCATTAGAGGGGGTGGATAACCATGACCTATGGTACAGGTTCTTCGCAGGGTTGGCAAGAAGTATTCTAAGGGAAAAAACAAACACTGAGAAGATACTAAAAACGAGCACAGTGGCTGCTCGTACACATAGACCTGCATTCCTGAGGATTTCACAAGAGATCAGGAGCCAGAGTTCACATAGCGTGAACTCAGCGTCGAGGTTCTCAACACACTGTGCAGCTTGATACTCCTCTACCCCCCTCTGATACACTGTCACCAATGCAACGACTCCGCATCGTCATAGCATCAGCAATCCTCTTCGGCTTCGGCCTCCCCCACTGTGGCGCCGGAGAATTCCTAGTAACAAAGGCAACCGCTGCTTCCCCCTCCATTGAACATCACCACGGAACTGAATACGATGCCGGCTATCAATCAATGCACCACAGAAATCATGATTGTTGCGATGGATGTATAACATGTGAGAAGGATACGGAGTATGTGCCCAACAGCAAAATGCTGGAACCTATCGAAGGTGCATCCGCAAGAGCACAAGAGAATGAGCCTTTTCCGGAGAAGGAGAATGCTGGAAACAATTTTTTATCTGCAACCGGAAACCCACTGTATGCACTTGCTCGTGAAAATTCACACTCGATAGTGAAACTGGAGTGAAACAGGGAAGATAACAGAATACCTTTATTCTTTCCTGTTTTACTATGACAGTACATACTCCCCGTCAATTGTGGTTCGGTGTATCTCTTGCACTCATGGGTGTCATTATTGGATATGGCATCGCCGTTGGTACCAATGGAGGAACGAAGACCGAGACAAATCAGCCACCACAGGTCGCACAGAAACAGCAGGCTCAGCCGACACCAGCCCCATCTCCCTCGGCTCCTGCAGCGCAGAACGTGCCACCAGTCGACCCGGAAAAAGACCATATTCGCGGTAATCCGGATGCGACAATCGCCGTCATCGAGTACTCGGACTTCGAGTGCCCATTCTGTAAGCGCCACCATCCAACAATGAGCCAGATTGTGGAAGAGTACGACGGAAAAGTCAGCTGGGTGTACCGCCACTTCCCGCTGAGCTTCCACCCCAACGCACAACCATCCGCTGAAGCAGCGGAATGCGCCAATGACCAGGGCGGGAACAATGCATTCTGGCAATACACGGATCTGCTCTTTGAAAGAGGCGCGGATAAGAATAATTTGATCTCCTATGCAGAAGAACTTGGTCTTGATACCAATGCATTCGAATCATGCCTCAATAGCGGGAAATATACCCGCCATGTAAATGAAGATACGGCAGGAGGCTCAGCCGCAGGTATCAGCGGAACTCCCGGCAACATCATCTACAACCTTCAAACGAAAGAGGCCCGTCTCCTTTCCGGAGCACAACCGTTCGAAAACTTCAAAACTGTCATCGATGAAATGCTCGTTGAAAAAGCGAAGGCAAAAGAGGCAAATATTCCTTCCAATGCAGACCGGACGCAGATGGTACATGTTTCCAATTGGTCGTTCACGCCGGAGACAATAACAGCGAAAGAGGGGGAGAAACTCTCATTACATTTCATGGGAATTGAAGGAAATCACGGTTTTGCCATTCCCGCGCTTGGGATCAGCGCCTCCATACCGCAGGGAGAAAGCACCGTCGTTGCCATACCAACCGATACGCCCGGAACGTACGAATTCTTCTGCAATGTTCCTTGTGGCGATGGCCACAAAGATATGAAAGGAACGCTCACTATTCTCTAATTTTCCCCTCTCTACACTATGGAGAATCTTCTTTCTCTCATCGGAAAACGCGGGGTCGTTCTCACCCTTGCGATCATAGGAGCAACCGCCGGTTACTGGATTGGCCTGTCGCCGGAAGCGGCTGCCAGCAGCGCTTCAAAGCAGGTATGCCCGAATTCCGCCTCATGCAATGGCGGTAACTGCACAAGCAAAGAAGCCTGTCGTAAGACCGGATGCGGATGTGGCTGCCAGAATACCGATGCAAATCGCCCAAAAAAGTAATTATGGACACCTCCTTCCTCAGGGCAGGCCGGTTCTGGATAGCGACAACCCTATCGTCTGCTGCCACCGGCCTGCTCTTCAGCTGGCTGCTTGGGCTCCTCAGTCCCTTCGGATTTACAGGTCCTCCCCGCCCACAGCCGACCAACATTGAATTGCTCTCCTCAGTTCTGACTGCTGCACTTTTTTCTGTCTGCATCGGATTGATTGTCTGGCAAAGAAAGTACGGCTCCTGTCCCATGGGTTCCAAGAGAGCAACCGGAATAGCAGGCACACTTGGGACTACTGCTCTCTTCTGCCCCATCTGCATTATTCTCCCTGCCGGAGTAGCAGGATTTTCCTTAAGTTTAAGTTTCTTAACCCCATATCTCCCGCTACTGCGTACTATTGTTCTTCTCATGCTCGTAATGAATCTTTCGGTTCTGCTGCCGCGCAAGAGCTGAATTTGGCTGTATTTCATCCCACCTTTTCATCTATGCGAAACCACTGCCTTACGCTTGTATTCTGTACACTGATACTGGCAGGTTGTGTGAAGGGCACGGAACTGCCGGAAACATCGAGCCGCTCCGCACACCCCGGGAGCAACCCAAACGCATCTGTGACAGTCGTTGAGTACGCAGATTTGCAGTGTCCTGCGTGCAGGGCAACCAATGAGCGGGTGGTGAAACCGCTGCTGTCTCAGTACGGAGACCGCATACGCTATGAATACAGACACTTTCCACTCAGTTCTATACACCAATATGCGTTTCCGGCTGCGGAGGCGGCCGAATGCGCCGCGGACCAGGGCAGATTCTGGGAATTCATAGAGAAGGCGTACGAACGCCAGGACGAGCTGGATGAAAGTGCACTCTCTGACTGGGCTGCATCACTGGACATAGATATGGATCTCTTCCGGCAATGTGTACAATCGAGAACGAAAAGACAAATCGTACTGAACGATTACAAAGAAGGGAGAAAAGCCGGAGTGAAAGGCACGCCGTCATTCTTCGTGAATGGGGAGAAAGTGCCTCACGACCTCAATTCCCTCGGCTCAGCCATCAACCAGCTGACGAACCCCCCGGTCCCGCTCTAGGACAATAGGTACTGCCGCAGGAAAACGCGAAAAAGCTGTGATTGCTTGACGGAGCACAGCAATGAAGAGTAAGGTACCAGTACCCAGTACTACTATATCCCCCTTTACTGCCATGCTACCAGACCAGAAAACAAAGGCACTCGCAGCGTTGAAACGCCTCGATGGCCTGAGTATGAAAGTCCGTCAGATGATCGAGGGGGACGAATACTGCGCGGAAATACTGCGGAACGTCCTTGCTATGAAGGGGCACCTTGATCATGTGCAGGCACGCATCCTCGAAAGCCACATGAAGACATGCGCACCAAAGAGGCTCCTAGCGGAGAAAGACAAAGATGCGTTTGTGGAAGAGTTGCTCAAGGTCTTTGGCCTTTCAACCCGTTAATCGTCTTCTATCCCCCTTTCCCCATGCATACATCCTCGCTCACATCGGAAACCCACTGGAGAAGTGTGACATTCGCGTTCATCTGTATCGCTGCACTCGCGATCCTTGCCGGATGCAGCAAAAGTGAAGCATCGCAGGCAGCCTCCATGCGGAACACAGGCAGTAACGGATACGTGACTATCCTGCAAAACAACGTTGAGGTAGGAACAATAGAAATGAGGAAGGGAAAGATGGATGTCCCTTTCACATTCCGCAATGACGGCAATGAACCTGTTGCCCTCCTCGAAGGGATGACAAGCTGCATGTGCACTACCGCAGCGGTGAAAGGTAACGCAGGGACATCTCAGCGCATTACCATGCGCGGGCACGGTCCAACTGCCCGTGTAAACCAAGTGCTGGAGCCGGGCGAAGAAGCGGAGCTCATCGCCACATTCGACCCGAACGCCCACGGCCCACAGGGGACTGGCCCCATCATGCGAGATGTGACCCTCACTACTAATGCAACGCGCACACCGAAAGTGACTTTCCGCTTCAGCGGTACCGTCGTTCCATAATGCTCACATGATCCGGTTCATAAGACACCACAGCGCATCCATTGCCGCATTGATTCTCGCTATCATTGCGATTGGTAGTATTGCCTCTGCTTACATGAAAACAGAAATAGAGCGCGAAGAGCGCGAAATTCTGCGCACTAGCGGCAGAGCGCCAGCTGCCGTGCTGAACGTGACGGAATTCGACTGGGGGGAGATAAGCCGTACACAGATCGCACAGCAGGATTTTCTCATCAGCAACCGGGGCAATGCGGATCTCACTATCTCAACAATCGCCACATCGTGCGGCTGCACAACGGCACAGCTCCGTCTGGACGGAAATGCCGCGGAACTCCCCGCGATTCTCCCTCCCAACCGCCAGGGGGTCATTCACATCGAATTCGACCCGGATGCCCACGATGCGCGCGGAGACACTGAGCGCGCAGTACGTATAGAAACAAATGATCCTGACCAGCCTTTCCTTGTCATCAACCTGCACGCCTATGTCCGATAAGATCACATTCTCGCTCATAACCATGAACGGATTGATCGACGCGATCAATCCGTGCGCCATTGGCGTGCTCGCGGCGAGCGTCGCTATCCTCTTCTCACTGGGTAATTACCGGGCACACATCCTCCGGTTCGGCTCCTTCTATATCCTTGCAACCTACGTCACGTACCTCCTCATCGGTCTGGGAATCCTCAAAGCCGTCCACCTCTTCAACATCCATAACTTCTTCGGGTGGGCATCGGCCATCGCGCTCATCTTCATGGGATTTTGGCATCTGAGAGGGTCTGCCTGCATCATCCCAAAAAAGACGCCGAAAGAGGCGACCATCGCCGCAGGAATCGTGTTCGGCTTCCTCGTCGGGATCTGCGAATTCCCCTGCTCGGGAGGCATCTACCTCGCAACAGTGGGTCTCCTCGGCATTGAAGAAACATTCTGGTCAGGGCTGCTCTACCTCCTGTGGTACAACCTCATGTTCGTGCTCCCGCTCATTCTCCTTTTCATCTTTGCCTACAACCTGACTGCTGCCCGCACAATCTCACACATCGTCGGTGCTTTTGGTACTAAAGCTCGCTACGTCAGCTGCGCCGCAATGATCATCATCGGCGTTTTACTCCTTACATGGCTCATGTTCCGATAACACTATGCGAACCTCAACGATGATCATTGGTACATTGACAGCATTCCTCCTCACAGGATGCACCCTACAGGAGCCAAAGGAAGAAACGACGCAACAGACACCACCAATCAGAGAGGCAGGAATCCTGTTCACGGAGACAGCATTCGACTTCGGCACCATCAAGCAGTCTGGCGGGAAGGTATCGCATGACTTCGCATTCACCTATGCCGGGGATGCACCAATCGTCATCACTGCCATCCCCACGAGCTGCGCTTGTGCAAGCGCGGAGGTGGACCGGAGGGAGCTTGAGTCCGGAGACAGCGGAGTGCTCACTGTCACATTCAATCCCAATCTCCACGAAGAACCGGAAGGACGTTTTTACAAGTCCGTTACAATGCTGACCAAGCCTCCCCTTCCATCACAACCGGAAGTGAAAATCTGGGCAGAGATAGACCTCGATCTCGGTCCGGAAGCTTTCGAGCTCAAAGATGAACATGCACATACCAGTGATGAACCGGAAAACCACCAGTAGTAACTTTTATTCTCTCCCTCCTCTCTCTCTATGATGGACATGATGAACACCACCGGCATGCCAGCCGCAGCAGCGGTAAATACTAGTGGTATCCTCTGGCTTGAACTTCACTGTTTTCTCGGTGTTTTTGCTATTGCCGGCTTCATCCTCTTTGTTACCTGGGCGATAAAAAATCTCTCCGGCAGTACCCTGAAATCGCTTGCCATCTGGCTGCTTGCTCTCGGCATTGCAGGATCCTTCCTCACCGCCATTCCTGCAATGGCAGCATTCCGGACTATGGTGAACACGTGGCGCGGCGGGCAGTACGAATGCCCGATGATGAACATGCCCATGATGGAAGACATGATGAATATGATGATGGACTCAGGAAGCTCATCGCAGGCTGAGCACCACCCTGAGGAAGGCAGCGAAAGTACAAGCAGCGCCATGGAAATGGATGACTCACGCCAGATGAACCTGTAACCCTCCTGCCCCTTCCCCTCTTTCTACCATGAAATCTTCTACACCCTACAGCTTCGAAACCATTCTCGAACTCCCGTTGCCCGAAGCGCGGGAAAAAGTGCTTTCCGCACTCAAAGAAGAGCAATTCGGCCTCATTTCTGAGATCGACATCGCAGCCAAGCTCAGAGAGAAGCTTGGAATCGAGCAGCCTCCGCATGTCATCCTCGGCGCATGTAATCCAAAGCTCGCGTACCAGGCACTCGCAGAGAATCCGGACGTCGCACTTGCACTTCCCTGTAACGTCGTCCTGCGGGAACAGAATGGGAAGACGATGGTGTCTGCCTTGCTCCCCTCCGTCGCCCTCAAGCCTTTCAAGGGACTCAAAGTGCAGGAATCATCCTGCACTGCCGAAAAGAAACTCTCGCGGGTTTTTGACGCTCTCACAACCGGCATCAACTGCCACTAACTACCCCCTTCACACTATGTCCAAACCACTCCTGATCACCCTGGCAATCATCATCGGCATCCTGGGCCTCGGATTCACGTTCCAGTGGCCTGCCGTCACACAAGGCTGGCCGTTTCTCTTGTTCCTCCTCTGTCCGCTCATGCATCTCTTCATGGGACATGACCATAGCGGAGGCAGTCACGAGGAACAGCATCATGCCTCCAGCACGCAAAAGAAAGACGGAGGCAACTGTCATTAATTCCTTCCCCTCACCCATCATGGTTCAACCAGAATCACCACAAGTGTCTCACTACTCCCTACCGCAATGGTCAAAAGCATTCGCGCTCCTCGCCGGAATCTTCTTCGTCATCTGCATCTTGTGGAGCGCTCTCATTACTGACCCAGCCCTCCAGAGACTTCACATGGACCTGCTGCGCATTTCCCTGCCGGGATTCTCCGGGATGGACGCAATGAGTATCATTATCGGCCTCATCGAGAGCATTGTCTCTGGCCTCATTGTCGGAGCCGCCATTGCCTCCAGTTTGAATATCTTTGCACAGAAGTGACATGGAATTTCTTCTCTCCCCCTGGTTCAGCAGCTTAGAAGAATATCTCAAGAAAGTCCCCAGACGCTTTATCCCCAACATTCCCCCATTCCAAGCATGAGCAACCGCATTACACTCACCGTGAACGGCATGGGCTCCGACCACTGCGCAGGAGTCGTGAAGAAAGTCATTGAATCGTTCAGGAGCGTACAGGAAGCGCAGACAAGCTTCGCGAACAGGGAAGCAACGATCACCTTCAAAAACAATGACGCTGAACTCGGCGAGATTCTGAAAGCCATTCGAAATGCCGGATATGAGCCCTCGGTGATCTCCGGGGTAGAGACTACCGATCAAGATGCTGATGACCAGCGCTCCCTCGCACTCCTCAGGAACAAGGTGACGGTGGGCGGCATCCTTTCCGTCATCATCCTCGGCATCGTCTACGCGCCGTTCTCCGGCATGGAAATACCGGCGAACGTCTCGAATGTGCTCCAGCTGATCTTCACGCTCCCCATCCTCTTCTGGACGGGAGGGAAGATTTTCTCGGGAGCGTACGCGAAAGCGATGCGGAAGATCGTCGACATGGATACCCTCATCGCTCTGGGAACGGGGGCGGCATTCCTTTATTCGCTGGTTGCAACATTCACACCGGACATCCTCTCTAGGAGCGGCATCGTCCCCGACGTCTACTACGACACCGCCGCCGTCATTATCACGCTCATCCTCCTCGGGAAGTACCTGGAGGAGCGGGCGAAGAAGGGAACGTCGGAAGCCATCCGAAAGCTCCTCGGCCTCCAGCCAAAGACTGCCCGCATCATCCGAGGGGGAAAGGAAACGGACATTCCCATTGCGGAGGTGCAGGCCGGAGACGTACTCCTCGTCCGTCCGGGGGAGAAAATCCCCGTCGATGGTACAGTGATGGATGGATCTTCTGCTGTGAATGAATCCATGGTCACAGGGGAGAGTATCCCCGTTTCCAAGCATCCGGGAGACAGCGTCATCGGCGCGACGATCAATGAAACCGGGAGCTTCACGATGAAAGCAACCAAAGTGGGGGCAGAGACCGTCCTCGCACACATTATCGACATCGTGAAGAAAGCACAGGCCAGCAAAGCACCCATCCAGCGGCTGGCTGATCAGGTTTCCGCCTTCTTCGTGCCTGTCGTGATCGTGATCGCCCTGCTCTCCTTCGGAGCATGGCTCTTCTTCGGCGGCGGCGTGAATGCTTTCACATCGGCACTCGTGGCAGCCGTCTCCGTCCTCATCATCGCCTGCCCCTGCGCCCTCGGCATCGCAACGCCGACTGCCGTGATGGTGGGAACGGGAAAGGGGGCGGAACACGGCATCCTCATCAAAGACGCCACGGCACTGGAGAATGCGCACAAAGTAACTGCCGTGGTGTTTGACAAGACAGGAACGCTGACAGAGGGCAAACCGCGGGTCACGGACATCGCCATGGCGGAAGGGTTCACGCAGGAAGACGTATTGCCGCTTGTTCTAGCAATCGAGAAGCAATCCGAGCATCCGCTTGCACAGGCGATTGTTGTCGACTTCAAAGAAAAGGGACTGCAGGAATATGGGTCAAAAGATTTCCAGGCGCATCGGGGAAAAGGGGTGTCTGCAACGGTGCATGGCAAACCTGTTCTCGTGGGAACGCGGCGTTTCCTCTCGGAACAGGGAATAGTTCAATCTGCAACACTCGATGGAAAAGCAAAAGAGCTGGAACAAAGCGGGAGGACGGTGGTGTTTGTGGCAACGGAAGGCAAGACGAGTGCCATAGTTGCCATCGCAGATACTCTCAAAGAAAATGCGGTCGAAACGGTCAGAGAGCTCAGGAAACTCGGCATCGAGCCGATCATGATCACCGGAGATAACGAGGACACCGCAAAAGCGATTGCGAAGCAGGTCGGCATTGAACGGGTCTTTGCCCGCGTGCTGCCTGAGGAGAAAGCGGAGAGAGTGAAAGCGCTGCAAGCGGAAGGGAAAATCGTCGCCATGGCGGGGGACGGAATCAACGATGCTCCGGCTCTCGTGCAGGCAGACATCGGCATTGCCATGGGATCCGGAACGGACGTGGCCATGGAATCCGCAGGCATGACTCTCCTGAAAGGAGACATCAGCAAGATCCTCCAGGCACTCAGGCTCTCCCGCTCCACCATGCGCGTAATCAAGCAGAATCTCTTCTGGGCATTCGCCTACAACACCCTGGGAATCCCCATCGCAGCAGGAGTGCTCTACCCTCTCACCAGTCTCCTCCTGTCGCCGGTCATCGCATCTGCAGCCATGAGCTTCTCCTCGCTCTCGGTAGTCCTCAATTCCCTGAGACTGAAACATATACATCTCTGAAACCTTTTATTTTTTCATCCAGGAGTACATGTCACCCCGCCTCATTCTTGAAATAGCATTTGCTGTCATCATCGTAGGTTTCCTCATCGTGGACTTGGGGATTCTCAACCGCAAGGCACACGCGATCTCGGTCCGCGCCGCCGCATGGCAAAGCATCTTCTGGATCACCATCTCCGTCATCTTCGCATGGTGCATATTCCTCTTCTACGATGCAACGAAATCCATGGAATTCCTAAGCGCGTACGCGACGGAGAAGATGCTCTCGGTCGACAACCTGTTCGTCATACTGCTCATTTTCAATTTCTTCTCCATAGAGGAGAAGTATCAACACAGGGTGCTCTTCTACGGGATCCTCGGCGCCATCATCATGCGTGCAGTCTTCATAGGACTGGGATCGGTGGTGGTCTCCATGTTCCACTGGATCCTCTACATCTTCGGGGCCATGCTCGTCTATGCCGGCTTCAAACTGTTCTTTGAGAAGAAGGAGGAACACATCGATTTCCACAATAACAAGATGTACCGCCTCGCACATCGGTTGTTTCACTTCAGCAGCAATCACCACGGCGGACATTTTATCGTCCGTGAAGCTCCACGGCCTTACGGCCGTGGCATCTCTTTGATGCGCCGCCGCAAGGCGGCGGCGGAACCCGGCGTAGCGGGAGGCCACTTCGCCCTTCGGGCTTCGCGGCTTCACCCGCATTCCTCCACGGGCTTACGCCCGTGGCCTCCTGCGGAGTCGGGTGAACAGGGAAAACTTTTCTTCACCACGCTCTTCCTCGTCATGGTCATCATTGAATGGACGGACCTCGTGTTTGCAGTGGATTCCATTCCCGCAGCTTTCGCCATCTCTCAGGACCCCTTCGTCATCTACACATCGAACATCTTCGCCATTCTTGGCCTGCGGGCGATGTTCTTCCTCCTCGAAGCCGTCATCCACAAATTCCACCACCTCCAGAAAGGCCTCTCCCTGGTGCTTTTTGTCATCGGGGCAAAGATGCTCCTCGTCATGTTCGGCATTCACATCTCTTCCGCCATTTCCTTCGCGGCCGTCATGGCCTGTCTCTTAGGCTCACTTCTCCTCTCTCTTCTCTTTCCGAAAGAGTTCTAGAGGGCATATCATTGAGACATGCTTCAACGCTTCTCCAGCTGGATCACGTTCGACCTGCTCCATCATGTGCCGGAAACACACCTCGGGGAAAGTGCATATTTCTTCATCTACGAAAACATCAAAATCTTCCTGCTCCTGGTGCTTTTGACGCACTTTGCGGGCCTGGTACGGTACTACCTGCCCGTGCAGAAGATGCGCACATTCCTCGAAAAAAGACGCTTGTTCGGAATGGATTATTTCTTTTCGTCTCTCTTCGGAGCCATCACACCATTCTGCACATGTTCTTCCATCCCCCTCTTCATCAGCTTCATTGATGCAGGAATCCCGCTGGGATTAACATTCGCTTTTCTCATTACTTCTCCGCTGATCAATGAAGTCGCCATCGTGCTCTTCATCTCGGCATTCGGATGGAAGATCACTGCCCTCTACGTAACGCTCGGGATGCTGTTGGGGATGCTTGGAGGATTCCTCATAGGGAAAATGAAGATGGAGAATGAAATCGCAAAAGATATGAAGATGGGAACCTGCCAATGCAAAGGAAATGATGGCAGAAGAGTGAGTCCACTGCTCTTTGCTTCCCGCGACGCCTGGGCAATTACAGGAAAGGTGATGCCCTATGTCCTCATAGGTGTAGGGGTGGGAGCGGCAGTGCACGGGTACATCCCGGAGGGGTACTTCGCAAGCATCCTTTCAGGAGACAACATTCGGGGTGTGCCGCTTGCGGTCATCCTTGCAGTCCCGCTCTACGCAAACGCAGCCGCCGCCATTCCGATTATGTCCGCTCTCGTAGAGAAAGGAGTTGCCCTCGGCACTGCCATTGCATTCATGATGGCAATCGTGGGCCTCTCCCTCCCCGAGGCGCTCATTCTCAGGCGTGTGATGAGCTGGAAGCTGCTGGGAATATTCTTTGGCACCGTCACGGCAGCAATCATCTTCATTGGGTACGCGCTGAATGCGCTGCTTCCGTAGGATGCACCCTGTATGGAATGAAGCATGTAACGCACGAGACTCGGGATTACCTGTGTATGCTCCACTTAGGCAGCAACAAAACTTCTCTTGGAAAAACCGTAGGCAGCAAGGAATGTTGCTATAGGAACGGCAAGCAGAAGAGCGGCGCTCCCAACCAATGTCCGCACAATTTCTTCTGCAAAAAACGCACTGTTCAATGTCACCCAGGCAGGAACATCTCCACCGAGAGAAAAGAGAAGCAATAGAGGAAGAGACGCACCAACATAGGCAAGAACCAGCGTATTGATCATGGATGCAACATGTTCACGTCCAACGGAAACACCTGCGGAGTAGAGCTGCCTGAATGTAGAGGACGGATTTGCCTTACGCACCTCCTCCACTGCCGCGACCTGTGTTGTTGTGACATCATCCAGCACACCCAATGCCCCAATGATGATACCGGCAAGCAAAAGACCCCTGGGATCTACATGGATGGTTGGATCAAGCTGGAGAAAAACGCTCTCCTCGCTTCCGAGCCCAAAGAGCCTGGTGAGTGTAACAGCGACGACTGCCATAACAATGGCACAGACAAGAGTGATGCAGGTGGCGAGGAGCGCAAGCAAAGTCCGTCTGCAATAGCCGTGTGCGATGAGAATGGTAGAACCTGCAATGAGGAACGAACCAATGACACTCACTGAGAATGCATTCCAACCGGAAACCATGAGCGGGAACATCACGAAGGCAATGATGACAATGGAAAGCACAAGACCGAAGAGGGACATAATCCCCCGTCTCCTCCCTATAACCCCACCCAGAAGAACAAAAAGGACAAATGAAATAATGAGTGCTGGCAGTCTGTAGTACTCCTGGAAATAATACATGCTGTATCCGTCTGACCGTTCTACACGCTGAAGAATGACAGTTCGGCCCGGAGCCAGGCGCAGATCCTCACGATGGCCCAGTATCTCATTGGAGACGATCACTTCATCACCAGCGTCGGGACCAGTGAGCACTCGGAGACGAGCCTCCTGAAGAGGAAACTCTGTTCCGGCATCTTTTTCTACGACCTCCTGAACCTCAGCACGAACAAAATCCATGCGTGGCTCCTGCGCCAGCATGCCAAAAGGAACGAAAAAAGTAATGGCCCCAAAAAAGACAAAGACAGAGAAAAGAAGAAAACGTGATAACACAGTGCTCATAGTACCCCTGTGCCCATTCTCCGTCCGTGAAAAATAGAGGATTGTGTTGACTTGAAAAAGTTATGGGTATATATTCATTATGTTCTATTTCTTTCCACACTTGTATTATGCCAGGATTCGACGGAACAGGACCGGCAGGACAGGGTCCGCGAACCGGACGCGGTATGGGGCCGTGCAGTCAGGGAGCAGCTATGCCACGCATGTTTGGCTTTGGGAGGAGAAATGGGAGGGGTATGGGAAGAGGAAGATGCGGGCAAGGTTGTCCTTGGTTCTCTGGCTTTGCCACACAGGTAAGCCTCGAGGAAGAGGAGAAAGCTCTTGAGGCAGAATTGGAGGAAGTACGCAAGGCGCGCAAGAACGAGAAGAAGTAGTATACTTCTCCCGTTATGCCTCGCCCCAGGGGACTCCGCCGCATTCGTTTCTCCCCCTCTGTGACCTATTACAAGCCGCAGGGGGTGCCCCTGTGTGCGCTGAAAGTTGTGGAAATAACACCGGAAGAACTCGAAGCGTTGCGCTTAAAAAACGTAAAAGACCTGAGCCAGACTGAAGCCGCAAAGGAAATGTGTACTTCCCAAAGTACGTTCCAGCGCATCCTTGCAAGCGCGCAGAAGAAAATAGGCACGGCAATCGTGGAGGGATGTGCGATACGGATACACGACAAGAGATGCGCGTGCAATCAAACATAGCCCAGCAACACTGAGCCAAGCATAACAAAACCCAAGCACAGAATAATAAGACCAGCAATGAGGTGGAGTGTCTTGAGGCATTTCATACGACATTCCTCCGCCTTGTCAGTCGTTGTGAAACCAAAATATACGGCAAAGGTAATCAGAATCATCGGCGACACAAAGATCAGGTTGTAAAGCGTGAGAAGAGCCAGCGCATATCCTCTTGTCGTTGTATGCGCCAGTAGTCCGAGGACGACAATGTAAGGCCCGGAAGTGCATGGGAGAAGAAAAAGGCTCACCACAAATCCAATGAAAAATGCTCCCGGCACAGAAGTGACACTGCGAATGAGTGCCTTGAGCCGCGGCCGCCAGCTCATGGGCACTTCCATCACGAACCATTTGCCATACCAGAGATAATCCTTGAGGTTAAAGAGTCCGATGAAGATGGCCAGTATGGCAATGACCAGATAGAAGGTATGAGTGAAGCCGGAAGCCTGAATGGCTGAGTAGAGGCCAACCCCCATGAGAAAATACGAGATGAAGATGGAGAGAGAAAATGCAAGACCGGCAAAAAGTGCGCGGCGCTTCTTCCCTGAAACAAGAATCGTTGTTATGAGGATGATGAGTACTGCAAATTCACAGGGATTGATAGCATCGACCAATGCTCCCCCCACCACTGCAGGAATAGTAATGGCATTTGCCAAATTTACAGCTGCATCTTCCTCCACTATCTCATTCCTCCCCTCCTCCACCTCCATGTTCTGTCCAGTGCTGCCTTCATTTGCATTGCTGTTCTCTTGCTCAATAAAAGCAGAAGAAACCGATTCTCCCATCGGGGCACCCCGCTCCACACTGCTCTCGGCGATCACTGAGACAGCTGAGGCACTGCTTTGCTGCAGATCTTCTGCCTGCACATTAGCTACCCTCTCCGGATCTACAAAACGCAACGGCGAAGGACAACCTTCGTTCAAGCAACGAACAATCTCGCTCTCCACTTCCGCCTGAAGATTCCCCCCGAACCCCACAAAAGCCTCCTCACCGATAAATATCGTCGGAACAGCACCAATATCCTGCCCGTACTCCTGTGCAATCCTCTGGAACAGAGGAATGTTCTCTTTCGCGAAATAGATTTCAAACTGATGCGTATTCAACTGTGAATATTTCTCCC
Organism: Candidatus Peribacteria bacterium RIFOXYB1_FULL_54_35; assembly: GCA_001787755.1. Taxonomy (GTDB): domain Bacteria; phylum Patescibacteriota; class Gracilibacteria; order Peribacterales; family Peribacteraceae; genus GWB1-54-5. The sequence continues at coordinate 92,339 of MFYJ01000012.1, read as the reverse complement.
CAACCTCGTCGAGCCAATTGATCGCCCGCGCACAGTGGGGACACCCCTGCCCGTAAAAAAGCACAAGATCAACAGGAATGTTTTCCTGTGCGTACGCGTGGGGTAAAAATATAAGCGCACCTACAACAGAGGCAAACGCAATTGTTACGGGAAAAAAGTTCTTCACTCGCATAGGATAGAAAAATGAATACTTACTCATATACTATATGACTACCACTACAGGATGGAATTGACACCTGCATAGCACAAATATGCAAAGACGATGCTCGGCAAAAGCAAGCTCTATGTTTTGGGCACCTTCCATCGCCAAAACCCATTCCCGTATACTGGAAATCCCTTTCCCCCATCATCTATGTCCATGCTCAAGGAATTCCGCGACTTCGCCATGAAGGGCAATGTCGTCGATATGGCAGTCGGCATCATCATCGGCGCAGCCTTCGGCAAGATCGTGAGCTCGCTCGTGAACGACATGCTGATGCCCGCCATCGGGCTCCTCGTGGGAAAAGTGGATTTTAAAACGCTCGCCTTCGAGATCGGCAGCACCAAAATAGCCTACGGCATGTTCATCCAGTCCGTTGTGGACTTCGTCATCGTTGCATTCTGCATCTTCATCATCGTAAAACAGATGAACTGCTTCAAGAAGCCCGTACCGGCAGCCGTACCAGCTGAACCACCGGCTGAAGTGAAGCTTCTCACGGAAATCCGGGATGCGCTGAAGTCGAAATAAGTCTGCATTCTTTCCGCGCTGCAATGCCGTCGTTTCCCTTACGGAGGCTCCTGTAGCCTGTAAAACACCGAAAGGAGTGCACAACTAGACAAATACTATAACTTTGGTATTTTGGGATTGCTTGCGCCCTGAACTTCCATCAACCTCCGAGCCTGTCTACTCTCAAACACAGTCTCCTCCTTCCTCCCGGAAACCATGAGGCAGGAACATGCCAGTGATACCGGGGAAAGGTCTCCCGGACGTTCGGCGAGGAGAAAGCAGCCTCTCCCTATTTCCAGAGAACAGTGGACAGCTCTCGTTGCAGGATGCGATGAGGAAGGAGCAACACAATTTGAACCGCTGGTGAACCCCTACGGGACAGACAGCCCCAATGCTGCGGAAGTTCTCCCTTCCGCTCTCACGAAGATGGAAGCCCAGCACATCCTCGACGGGCGCGGTGGGGACAGGACCGCGGCGATGGCCATGCAGTTCATCCGGCGCTTCACACAGTTCTCTCCTGATGACCAGGAGGGCTGGCGGTTCCCGCCGGACTTCCAGGACGTCCAGAAGTGCGAAGCGCTCGTGCGGCTCCTCGTGACCGATGCCAACGATCATGTGCATGTACTGCTCGCAAGGCACCTCCTCTCGAAAGCTGTGATGGAGGATCCGGATGCACTGCGCTCACTCTTCCGCGCAACGTACATGCAGTCACTCGCTTTCCAGGAACGGTGCAAGACATTCTCGAGCGGCAACCATATCCCTGTTGTTTCCATGAACATCCCTGCGAGACTCATAAGAGAGCACCCGGAAGTTCTGGAAACATTCCATCAGGCAGTGTGCGATGCCGGTCTGCAGGGGAAGAGACTCCAGGAACTTGAGCTTGTGGAGTGGGGAAATCCGGGAGATTGCACCCGAGTGCTTCATCTTCTCCGTGACCTCCTCGAAGAAGGAACGGCAACTATCGCGTTTGATGACTTCAGCGGATCTGCAATGGGGGTGGGGCAGCAGATCCAACAGGTGTATGACTACCTGCCGGACGCGGGAGTGACATCCGTGAAGGTGGGCGGGAAGGAGGCGCAACAGTACCTGCAGGGCGAGGATGGCAGCGAAGACCCATTCCTGCTCGCTGCAAGAATGGCAGCTCAGTACAAAGCGCAGCTGGTCATCGAAGGATTTACAGGTATTACCATGGAGGAAGTCGCGCATCTGAGAAACACCCTCGCCGCACGTCTCCGCGCTCTCCACCCCAAGCTACAGTGCAGTTTCCAGGGACCGGCGGTGCGCAGCACCCCGATTGAACGGCCGCGTGCAGGAGCGAATGGCCGACGGAGTAAACAGTCCTGATGGAACTTCGTGTCCTCCACCCCCTCAATCCCCCTCCTCCATTGGAGGAGGGGGAAGCGAGTCCTGCGTATCCGGGACGAGCGGGAGTGGAGGACACGAAGCATGTATAATCTTCCCATGTCTGCCATTGAGTACCAGCGCCTCATCATGAACGACCGCGTCCGCATGGACGCATTCGCCAAAGCTCTGCGGCAGACCGTGACCCCCGGCTGCACGGTGATCGATGTGGGATCAGGAACGGGATTTCTTGCGTTCCTCGCACGGAAACTCGGTGCAAAGCGCTGCATCCTCATCGAGCGCGAGGAGGAATTCCTGGAACTCTCCCGTGCCATCGCCCGCAGGAACAGCATCCGGGGATGCGAGTTTCTGCATGCCCACTCGGCGGAAATCCGCGGCCTGCCAAAAGCAGACCTTGTGGTGAGCGAAACCCTCGGCAACTTCGCCTACGAGGAGAACATTCTCGAAACCCTCACGGATGCCAGACGCTTCCTGAAGAAAGGAGGAGTGATGATCCCGCAGCGCATCGAGCAGTACGCAGCCCCGCTCGTCACCCAAGGTCTCTGGCGCGAGATCGCAAGCTGGGATCATGCCAACCATGATCTCGACTGGTCAGAAGCACGCAGGAAATCCATGAATAACATGTATGTGAAGATAGTCCGCCCACGAGATCTCCTGCCGGGAACCGGTGCGGCAAAGCGCTGGGATGATGCAGACCTTACCGGGGGAAAGCTGCGAAGCATCCGCACAGGCGAACTCCAGTGGCATATCGGATCACCCGTAACAATCTACGGTTTTGCACTTTGGTGGGTATGCACGCTGCTCCCCGGCATAGTGCTGAGCACCAGTCCCAAAGAACCTCCCACGCACTGGCAGCAGATTTTTCTCCCGGTCGAGCAGCCTCTCCGCCTTGCAAAGGGCGAAACACTCCGGCTTGGCCTGCGCTCCGACTCCCGCCCTGCGGTGAAAATCAATGTTTCGTGGACCGCCGAACAGATCTCTGCCTCCGGCAAAACAATGGGAAGTCAGAGCATGGATATGCGGAAGGGGTGAGAAAAAGATTGGTAGAGCAAAAGGGAAAAGAAACTTGAAATATCGAATCCTTGCCTGCAAATTTGCGGTGGAATGGTTTGACCGTTTAGAGGCAACGCGGTCAGAGGTTTTAAAGTCATTTGATTGGTGTACATTTGTACACCAACATATATGTGCATGCTCCGCATCATAAAATAATTCTTATTTGAATCATCTCAAGGCAAAATGAAATCTATGGAATCAACTTCTTGGCTCCAGAAGTGACGCAAGTATGTTCTCCCACTGAGTCTCCACTTCTCTCCCCACTAACAAATAGTCTATGAGACCTTGGTGCATCAAATCTACGAAGCGCAGTAAATCCGCCTTTCGGACAGACCATTGCTGTTGCCCGTCTAAGAAAAAAACATGTACCACTTTTACTCCCGTGTGTTCCTCGAATTCGCGCAATTCGCTTCCTACCAAGTTTGTCTCGTATACAGCATCACTCATTTTGCTGCCTCCACTAGTCAATCCCCAGTACTCTTTGATCTCCCATATTATAGTTGGGTTTGCTAAGGCTGGTATTGCCCCATCCAAATTCCTCGCTGTCACATGAAGCCCCCTTTTAGAACACCACACGCATCGGGTTTGAGGATTCGGGTTAAAGTCCACCCCTTTCCTTTCACATACAGTTCTTGTTATTGCAGTGACAGCGGCAATCAATGCTTTGGAAGATTGATGGTGATCTTGATTGCGCGTTTTGGTTTTGCTTACCGTTACGCCCAATTGTTTGCAGAATTTCAGTGCCTGCCTCTCATTACGCAGAAGAGCATAAACTCTCTCAAGTTCCTTCTGACGAAAATCAAGATATTGCAAGAGGAGATTCACATGTTCCTTGTCCATATGAAAACTCTCTCCATTACTTACATTCATGCAGTTCTCGTCTCTGAGTTGATCTAACCACCTCTCTTTTTCTCTCCCAGTTCGCAGAGAGCAATAATAACGTACCAGATTCCACACCGGATGATGCCAACCAAGATTCTGCCAGCGGCTACGATCACTCATCCTCAACAGATTAGTGGAAAATATGCAGAAATGCACAGAGTGAATCATCGGAGTGCAAGCTTGTTGGCTTTGCGGGCAAAACCTTTCATAAAATGGGTTGGAGGAAAGCAGGCAATCGCAACCACGCTTGTTCGGTACTTTCCTTTAGATTCCCAGACATATTACGAACCATTTATTGGAGGAGGGAGTGTCTTTCTTACTTTATTGCCAAATGAAGCAGTTATTTGCGACCAAAATATATGGCTCATAGATACCTATCTAGCCATCCGAGACGATTGGGAGCGTGTGGCATCTATTCTGGACTCACTCAAGAATACGAAAGAGGAATACCTAAAAATCCGGTGTATTCCACACGTTCAACTTGATCTGTTCCGGAAGGCTGCTCATTTTATCTATCTCAATAAAACAGGTTTTAGAGGTCTCTTCAGGGTAAACAAAAGCGGCGGCTTTAATGTGCCGTACGGAGAGTATGACCGTCGTTATTACGATCCTGAAAATCTTGAAGCAGTTTCAGCGACATTGCAGAATGTTGAAGTCCGTACTGGTGACTTTGAGCAAGGAATCAGTGGCATCACCAAAGAGGATTTCGTGTATCTTGATCCCCCTTATCACAAGTTGGGTGGATATTCTGACTTTAACCGATACACCGAGCTGAAATTCTATGAAAAAGATCAGAGCCGACTTGCAAGTATTTGCCAAAAACTCGACGCTAAAGGCATCCGCTGGGCATTGAGCAATAGTGACACTGCTCTTATTCGGGATTTATATGGCACATTTAATATTCACACTATTGAGAATAGAAGAGAGATTAACCTTAATTCACAAAGCAGAAATATTACTGAACTCTTGATCACAAACTATTGAGCTTTGGATCAGCCGGGTGCAGAACCGAAAAGTTCGCCTCCTCAGACTTCGACTTTTTGGCTGAGGCAAGCGGATCGATAGATTATAGCCAGTGTTGGTAGCCCCGGCGGGAATTCTCCTTCGCCCTCACTCCGTTCGGGTCTTCGGAGGACAAGTCGAACCCTTGTCTCACGAAAGAATGGCTTGCCAACCGAAGACACGCCAAAGCGCACAGTGCGAAGGCGTGCGAAGGTTGGCAGCCCCGGCGGGAATCGAACCCGCGTTACCAGATTGAAAATCTGAGGTCCTAACCGTTAGACGACGGGGCCAAAGGGACGTTTCCAAGAAAGCGAACGAAAAGAACAGTAGCACAGAGACCGAGTCGTCCTGCCAGCCGGCCGGAGTCCACCATGGGCGGGCGAAGGCTGGAGCTCTGTCGAATGGGCGACGGGGCCAAAGGCAGGCCTAGAGTACTTAAAAACCGCAAGGGAGTACACCGGCACTTGAGGAAAATGCATTATTATTGTATAATATACGTAGAATATGCCAAATAAACAGCAAAATCCGATCTTGAGTGTCCTCAATGCCCTACTGGTACTTGCAGGAATCCTCTCGCTCATCGTCGGCACTGAGGAAGCACTGCAAGCCACTCTCCTCTTCCAGACAGGACAGGGTGCCATCGCCGGTCAACCGGTGCCAAGTGGTGACCAGTTCTTTGTGCAGGGAATTTCGCTGCATCCCGCAGCGGCGGTCGTACCAAACATGGGACCAATGCTTGCCCTTGGCATGCTGCTGATCCTGCTTGGCCTCACTCTCCATGCACTCGTCGTACTCAGGAACCAGAAACCTGAAACCGTAGGATTGAAACGGAAAATCGATGGGAAAGACCTGCACCCCATCCTCCAGTACCTGGAAATCTTCTGGGTAGGAAGAGAGAAATAAGAGAACGATCCTTCGTGGCTCACTAAAACCGCCCGAGATCAGTGCCGTTGGCTCGTTTGCTCGTGAGCTTGTTCGCTTGTTCCATCATGCAAAAAATAACGAGCAACGAGCAAACGAGTAACGAAAAAGCCCACCAAAAGGGCGGGCCACGGCAATCGCGATTGCCGTGGCGGGCCTCGAATACGGTTCGCAGCGAGATGTTACTTGCATCCGCCGCAGCCGCATCCGTCTCCATCGTCGAACCACATAACGGGAAATGGGAAAGAAATCAGAACATCCCCATCGTAACGGATCGGGGGGGAGGATGTCTAGCACTCTCCTAAGAAGAGTGCCAATTTTCTACACGAGCTTTCTCAGCCTCAGAAATAGATGCACATTGAGTACCGTCATATAGCATGCAAACAACACCAGAAACGGATGCACAATGCTCCGCGCGGTGTAAAGGTCCAGGACAAGCAGGATGTAGAAGAAGTATTTGCTCCGGATGGCGAATCGCACAGGAGATCCGAGGCGATTGAGCAAAACCAGGAATGTAATCATGACAATGTACATGACGAGGTACCACGCACCGAAGAACGCATCGATCATCTTATAGAAGATCAACGTTAGTACGGCAATAACCAACCCTCCCTGGTCTACACAGATATCCGCAAGAGCACCTGCATTGGACGCCGTGTCCTGGTAGCGCGCCAAACTGCCATCGATGCCGTCGAAAAAAATGTGCAGAAGGACAAACCCCAAAGCAAAGAGCATGTTTGTTGGAACGAAATAGACGAAACCCGCCATGCTGAGCAGGGAGAGAAAACTGAGAAAGTTTGGCGTGATGCCGGTGCGGTCTAAAAGAACAAGAAGCGGACGGAACATGCGGGCCCGCACAGCGCAGAAGCGCTGCTGCTTTTCCCGCTCGCTGCCGGTGAAGTAGTTGAGATGTTCACTCATAATGGCTCATCCACAGTATAGAGATGCGTCTTCTTGAGGAGCCACTCATAGAGCACTGTCAGCCCGCTGAGGGGGAGCGCCCTCTTGTACCGCCGTTCACGCTCGCGGAAAGAGCCACTCCTTGAGACCGCAAGCGCGAAGAGAGAGGAAAAATCACCGGAATGTTCGACAGAGATCTCCATGCAGTCCCCTATCTCCCACACAAAATGGGCATCACTGCCCCCGGTACACACTGCACCATCCACTCGCAGATAGGAAGGAGCATGCTTTGTCTCCACGATCTGCTGGTATTTCGTATGGAGAAGCTTCTCGAGCTTCAATACGGTGAATACTTCCTGAAGTACCGCATTGGAGCAGTTATGTATTTCCAGAAAACCGAGATCTCCTATGGCCCGCAATGTAAATTCCTTGCCGCACTTGCGAAGAATGCTGGTTGTACCCGGCGTACAGGGATGGACGACAATCCCCTGCAAATGCGCATCGTCCAGAACCGTTTGGACCACTGCTGCAGCGGAGAGCTTCCAGGGGATGAGGAGGTCTCTGTGGCGGTAGATGCGTTCCGGTTTCTCTGCAAAGACAATGATATCCACCCCCTCACTCGTAAGATACTCAACTGCAGGGACAAGATGCGTACCTGCCTCGCCCGGCCTTTGTGCCTGGAGGAACTCGTACGCACGCCTTGGACGCTTATACACGTGTTCCGAAACAAAAATGAGATGCAATCCGTGGCGGGAGAACGCACGCCAGATACGCCGTGCCTTCCGGCGGCTCAGGAAATGCCCAAGAAGGGGCACCCCCAGAGGGAAATTTGGGTGGAAGTGGTAGTCGACCCTCAGACACCCCGCCGCCATGGAAGGATTAGAACTCATGCTTCCTCCCTACACTATCACGATGGTACTTCCCAAACTCCGTAATTTTTCTGCACGTCTCGTTCTTCACCACCGGACCTTCGACGCAGAGACGAATGCCAAGGGGATCCACCACGCAGTTCCCGCAGAGACCGTACCCGCACTTCATGTACCGCTCGAGAGAGAGCTGGCTCGGTATCTTATGCCTTGCCGTGAGATCGGAAACCGCCTTGAGCATCATCTCCGGACCGCAGGCAAACACCTGATCGAAGGATTTTCCCTCTTCTATGAGGCTCTGGAGCACCTGCACGTTGTACCCTTTGAATCCCTGCGACCCATCGTCCGTGGCTATGTGCAGCGTGGTGTTGGAAAGTGACTGAAGCTCCTTGAGATACAGGAGATGCTCCTTGCTGCGGGCACCGACGATCACATCGAGCGTTGCTCTGTCCTTCTCCGCCTCTTTAGCCACAAAGTACATAGGGGCGGCCCCGTACCCACCCGCAAGGAGAGCCAGTTTTTGCCCCTTCTCCCACTCGTAGAATGTCCCAAACGGACCGCGGACCCCTACGAGATCCCCCACCTTCTTCTCTGCAAGGGCCTGGGAGAGAGCACCGATGGTGAAGAAAGTCACCTTGCAGTGCTTCCCATCATCGTAGGCAATGGAGAAAGGCTTCTCGTCCACTCCGGGAATCCAGAGCATGGCAAACTGCCCTGGCCTTGCTCCGAGGGATATTTCGAATGTGAGTGTGCGCACGTGCTCCGTCTCCTGCTTAATAGCGCTGATGCGGCAGGTCCTGGGGAGACGTGTCTGGAGCGGAATGGAGGACATAGAGAGTTACGAGCGAGAAGCGAGTTCTTTGTGCATGCCCCCTACCATCTCCGCAATATTCTTGATTCCCTCCTTCTCACACCAGGCATTCATTTCCTCACAAACTTTTCTAAAGACATCCTGGCCACGGTCGCCTATGGCCGTACCGATGCCAATGAGTGATGCACCGGCGAGCATGAGTTCGAGAGCATCTTCTCCGGTGTACACTCCCCCCGTTCCTATGATGGGGAGCTTCCCCTCCGTTGCCTTGTAGACATCCGCGATGCACCGGACAGAAATTGGTTTGATGGCGGGACCGGAGAGGCCGCCGACTTTATTCGCGAGAATGGGCATGCGCGAGCGCAGGTCGATTGCCATGCCCGGCCCGACGGTGTTGATAGCGGTAAACCCGTCCGCACCGGCCTCTGCACATGCAACTGCCACATCGGCGATACTGAGAGCATTGGGCGACAGCTTAATGAAGACAGGAATGGATTTGCTGACCGCTTTTACCTCCTTGGTCACCCGTGCGGCATCCGGAGCACTGCACGCAAAGGGTTTCCCAAATTCATCGTCGACGTTCGGACAGGAAATATTCACTTCAAGGAAATCCGGGGAGAGTTTCACAATCTCCTCTGCAATCGCAACAAAATCATCCACCGCTCCCGCAACGATATTGGCAATGAGAGGAACCGGCTTGTCCTTCATATACTCCCCTATCTCTTCCCGCGCCTTCTCCGGGCCAGCGTCTGGGAGACCGACGGCATTGAGTGTCCAGTGTTCTGTAGAAATGACTGTCGGGTTTTGGTGCCCTCTGTGTTCACGAATCCAGAGAGATTTGGTGGTCACTCCTCCCGCCCCATTCTCAGCCACCCTTCGCCAACTCGCCGCTGTAATACCCCAAATCCCCGAAGCGAGTACCGTGGGGTTCTCGAAGGTGACGCCGAGGATAGTTTGGGAGAGATTCACCTAGGAGAATAATAGGGAAGAGAATAATAGATTAATAGGAAAATTCTCATCTGTTCCAAGAGATGCAAGAACAACAAACATGCCTTATGGAAGCCAATAATAAGAAAGAGTGTGGAAATATCTGACTAGCATCCCCACTTGAAAACTAGAACCATTTACACTCTATTCATGGACTCCTTTACTGACCTGCAAGCATGGCAAAAGGGACTTCAGATGACAAAAGAGATTTACAAATTATCTGGAAAATTCCCCCGATCAGAGTTATTTGCTCTTACGTCTCAGATAAGACGTGCATCTACAAGCATTCTTGCAAATATCGCAGAGGGATTTGGACGCTATACCTATGCAGATAAAGCTTACAAATACACAATCGCACGAGGAGAATGCAGTGAGGTTTATGCATTTCTCCTCATTGCACTGGAATTAGGATTCATCTCAAGAAACGACACAGAAACAGCACTAAATCTCAATGGAGAAGTCGGTCGCATCCTCTCGGGACTCATCTCATCCTGTCGTTCTCAATCCTAATACCTATTACTCTAATCCCTATTATTCTCACACCATCCTCTGCTTCGGGAAAATCGTATCTCTCCGCAGCCACACGGCAATGAGCAAAATCAACCCGAAGAGAATGAGTTGCATTGGCCCGAGGACATCGGGGGGCAGAGAAACGAAACGCAACCCCTCCCGCAGGAACACAATCGCGAATGTCGCGATGGCTACTCCCCAAACATGACCGGGCCCGCCCGCAACTGTGCACATCACATAGAAAATCATGGCCGAAAAGTGGTAATCGGAGGGGGTGAGGAGAAAAAGGTAGGCAGGGAACAGCGTTGCAGCAAACACAACACCGATACCTGAAAGGAGGAATGCAAGAAAATGCACCTTCCTGCGATCAATACCCAGAGACGCAGCATGCCATTCATGCCCCGCGAGCGCCGTGAGCTGCCGCCCGAACCTCCCTCTGTCCAATTTCCAGAGCACAAGGAGCCAGGCAACAAGAAGAATGGAAGTGAAGAGAGCAAATTCTCCCAGACTTGAAGGGAAGGGGGCGCGGGGAATGCGCGGAATGCCCAGTGCCCCGCGCGTCACCGACTGCCAGTTCAGAACAACGGAAAGGCACGCAAGGTGCACTGCAATGGACATAACACCAAATCCATCAGGCTCGAGCCGCAGCGAGAGCCACGTGAAGAGGGCGGCAGAGAGCACTGCAGCGAGAACACCTGCAAGAAGCGCTACCCCCAGGGGGAACCCGAAACGCATGACAAGCACCCAGATCATGTAGGCAACGACGATGTCCTGCGCCTCCTGCCCGAAGTGGAGGATTTTCCCCTTCCCGAACACGACGTTGTACCCTGCAACCACGAAGAGGACAAAACTGGCTCTGATGATGATGTGAAGAATAAAATCCATAGCTTACGCGGAACGGCTGACAGACCCGAAAATGCCTGTCGGCTTCAGGAGGAGGAAGACAATGATAAAGAGAAGTGCCACTGTCTGCTGGTACCCTGCGGGGATGTAGAAGACACCGAACCAATGGATGCCGACAACCACCTGCTCGAGAAGTGCAATGAGATACGCACAAACAATAGCTCCCCAGAAGTTTCCCTTCCCGCCTGCGATGATGGCTGCGTACGCCTTAATAGTGATGGGGAACGCCAGCGTGGGCGTGAGATTCTGGTCGATGCCGATGAAGATGCCTCCTGCTGCAGCGAACACACCGCTGAGCACAAAAATGAGTGTGTGCAGGGAAGGCGCATTGATTCCCAGGCTCATCGCCGCATGGTCATGCTGCACAACAGCACGGATGCGCCGGCCAACAGCAGTGGAGTGGAAGAGGTATGCGAACCCGAAAAGAATCACAAGAGTGAAAGCAATGAGTACTAACTGTTCACTGCTGACTCTCCCGCCAAAAAGCAGCATGGTCTCCTTCATGCCGGGGAGGATGCTCCGGGGACGTTCCTGGAACAGGAGCAAAATGAGCCCGTCGAGAATCATGCTGAGCGCGATGGTTGTGACAAGCGGGAGGAAACGATGGTGCTTATAGAACGGCTTCACGAAGAGAATGAATGTCAGCCAGGCAACGAGCCCGCCAGTCACAAGCCCGGCCGGAATGCCCAGGAAGAGCGGGAGGCCTGCCACCTGGCAGAACCACCACGTTGCATAGCCACCGACAAGGACTATCTGACCGAGTGCAAGATTGAAGACCCCGAGCACGCCGTAAACCAAAGCCAAACCTGCCGCTATGAGAGCGGCAAGTGAACCGGCAATGAGCCCATTGATTAGGAGCTGCACAATGAAATACTAGGGAAGTCCTGAGCGAGGAAACAGAGGAAATTAAGAGGAAACAGAAGAAACAGAGGATTGGAAGCTTTGGATTTCTCCTCTGTTTCTTCTTATTCTTCTGTTTCCTCTACTTCTCCATTAATTCACCGCAATATCTTTCACTTTCACATACGCCCCGCTCTGCACCTGCCACAGCACGAGGGGAATGCCGATGACGTCGCCGTTCTCGTCGAAGGAGAAGTTGCCAACAATACCACTATAGGAGGACAGATTGTAGAGATAGTCGCGGATGGCAGTCCCCTCGGTTCCCACCGCCTGCATAGCCTCCGCAAGCACCCCCATGGCATCGTAGGAATGCGAGACGAACGCCATACCCGCCTGGGTGCCGCCAAACCTCTCTGCAACTTTCTGCCCGAACGGACTGTCCTCGTTCACGGAAGGGACATTGATGGCATACAGACCTGCCACTGCTTCCCCACCGATGTCGATGACGGACTTGTCCTGGCCCGCATCATGCGTCATCGCGGTCTGCGTAAACCCCTGCTCGCGCAACTGCTGCATCATGGCACCGATGGTGGCAGTACTCGTCCCGTTCGCGAAGAAGGCATCGAACTCCATGTCCTGCAGACGTGTCATGAGGCTGCGGTAATCCTTCGTTCCAGGGTCCACCACTTCATCAAACACCAAAGCCCCCTCCGGTACGTCTTTCTTCAGGGCATCCCGGAACGCGACAGTGAAGTCGACATTCTCCGTAATGATCGCAACCTTGGAGATCCCTTCCTCAGCAAAGAACTGTGCGACGGCTTTCGCCTTGAGGAGATCGTTCGGGTAGTCGCGGAAAATGAAATCTCCCGCCTGCGCCACATCGGGGCTGCTGCTCAGAGGGGAAATCATGACAACACCGCCGGCTTCCGCAATGGGTGCCGCTGCGAGCGTCTCGCCGCTGCAGTCTCCACCGACGATGACCACCACTTTATCCACAGCCACAAGTTTCTGTGCGGCATTCGCCGCATCGCCGCCGGCACAACGCCCGTCTTCGGCAACAAGCTCGATCATCCGGCCACCGATGCCGCCTGCGGCATTGACCTCCTCTATCTTCAGCTGAACGCCGTGGAGCGTATCTGTCCCGAACGTCGCAGCATCACCGGTGAGCGGCCCGATGAATCCGACTTTGATGGAACCCGTCGGTTTACATGCCGTGAGGAGAGCAAGAACGAGAACACCGGAGAATAATTGAACGTACTTCATGGGAATGAGAAGAAAAAAACAAAAAGAGAAACTACTCGGTGACGTCAGTATCTGCACCAGTACCGGTTTCTTCCACTGTTTCCTCAGTAACGACCCCCTCAACTATTTTGCCATTCTCGAACCGCTTCTGAACATTCCCGATACCAACGACTTCCCCCTTCGCATCGAAGCGGAATGTGCCAGCTGCACCTTCGTAGGCCTGGAGACCATAGAGGTAATCACGAATGGCGGTCCCTTCGGTACCAACAGCAGCAATCGCCTCCAGAAGCACTCCCGCTGCATCGTACGCGAGGACGGCAAAACCCATGTTCTGCTGCGGATCCCCGTGGAGCTCCCGGAACTTCTCTGCGAACGGTCTCGCACCCTCCGTTCGGGCCTCCTCTCCGAGGAGCGAGGAAACATTGAACATGCGCATTCCCTCGACTGCTTCACCGGCAATGGAGGGCAGGTTGTTACTGTCTGCAATATCCTGGCTCACCATCGGCTGCTCAAAGCCCTGCTCGCGCATCTGCTGTGCCATGGCACCAAGAACAGCATCGGATTGTGCGTTGGGAACGAACACATCAAACTCCATATCTTCCAGACGTGTAATGAGACTGCGGAAATCTTTCACTCCCGGCTCCGTGAGCTCATCGAACACCACTTCAGCCCCCTCCGGAAGAGCTGCCTTAATGGAATCGCGGATACCCACGCAGTAATCCGTGTTCTCTGTCATGATTGCCACTTTGGTGTACCCCTTCTCTCCGAAGTACTCCGCAATATCAATGCCCTTCAGAGCATCGCTGGGATACGTACGGAAGATGAAATCACCGGCATCGGCAACATCGGGGCTGCTGCTCACAGGGGAAACCTGCACGATGCCCGCGGCCTCGGCAATGGGAGCTGCACCGAGCGTCTCGCTGCTGCACTGTCCGCCAATGATGGCAACGACCTTGTCGATATCGATGAGTTTCCGCGCGGCATTCGCGGCATCACCCCCTGTGCAACGACCATCTTCTGCAACGAGCTGCACCTGGCGGCCACCGATGCCTCCGGCTGCATTCACTTCCTCCACCTTCATCTTCACGGCATTGAGCGTATCTACTCCGTACGCCGATGCATCACCGGTGAGCGGCCCGATGTACCCGATCTTCATAGGTTCTTTCTCGAGCATCTGACATGCTGCAAGAAACACTGCAAGACATGCAGAAAAAACTACAAATGTTGAAGTACGCATGAGTGTATGGAGAATATGTGCGCATATTCTGCTGGAAAAAAGGGCACTTGGCAAGGGCGGATGAGAATGAAATTAGATAACGGAAATAGGGCTAGGGTTAGGGTTAGGACTTGGACGAAGAATTGATCACCTGTTGCCAAGAACTTCCAATAAATTCAAGTTCTCCAAGAAGTAAGGAACGGGTTCCAACTATCTTTCCTAACCCTATCCCTAGCCCTAACCCTAGCCCTAACCCTAACCCTGTTCATCACGTCGTCGGATCCGCACCGAAGTAAATCTCCTTCAGTGCCCTCGACTGACGCACTTTCTCCGGCTCATCGATCAGTACCACTTTCCCCAGATCCAACACCACCACCCGATCACAGATGCGGCCAATGAAGGGGAGGTCGTGCTCAATGATGAGCACCGTTTTGCCTTTCTTCTTGAGCTCCTGAATGATGTCGGCGACCTGATGGGTCATCTTGGGCGAAACACCCGCAGTGGGCTCGTCGAGGAGGAAAAGTTCTTTGCCGCTCTTCAATGTACGAGCAATCTCGAGGAGGCGCATCTGCCCCCCGGAGAGGGAACCTGCTTTCTGCTTTGCATGAGATTTCAGTGTTGCCATCTCAAGCGTGGCTCCGATCAATTCCTCCAGATCTCCAAGAGCTCTGCGCTGTTCCCGCGGCAGAGCCTCCAAAGCAACACGCACATTCTCCTCCAGCGTCATCTCGCGGAAGATACCGAAGTGCTGGAACACACGGCCAATGCCGAGGCGGGCACGCCTGGAGGGGATGAGAGTGGTAATGTCCTGCCCCCTGAAGGCAATGGTCCCCTTTGAGGGCTGGAGAAAGCCGGAGAGCACATTGAAAAGCGTGGTCTTCCCTGAACCGTTCGGGCCGATAAGGCCGATGATCTCCCCCTCTTTCACATCGAATGACACATCCTGCAGAATCCTGTGATTCTGAATGGTGAGGGAAATGCCGTTGAGCGAGAGAATTGGCATTGGGCTCACTGTAGCGCTGTACTGGATGCTTGTCATACCATTTTGCCCTGAAACGGAAAGCGGCCATTCCTCCATTTGCCCCATTCTCTCGTGCCTCGGAGCTCCGCACATGCGGAGCGGAGTGGCATCACGATCCTGCAGCGGGATATGATAGGGCCGTATGATCAGGGAAGCTGACAAGCAATACCGCATAGACCCTCATGGACATACTGAGTACACAGACGGTGTCCTCTCCCCCCTGGAAGTGCTGCAGGAAGCTGAGCAGGAAGAAATCATTGTGGGAATATCCGATCACAACATCATTGAAGCGATTCGCGCCCTCATGGGACAGGCACAACATGATTCAAGTGTCACAGAGCTCATGCGGCACCACCTCATTCCCGGTGTGGAAATCCAGGCGCGGGAAGGAGCGGAACTTCTGGTGTATGGCAGCACACCGGCACACCTCGACGAGTTCTATAGGAGAGAAATAGAGGAACCAAACCTGCTTGATGAGGAGGAACCGATCTACGAACCGGTGGATATGAGCATCATCGATCTTGTGAGGCAGTGCCGCCGGTGGGAAATGGAAATCGTTGTCCCGCACTACGGGGCACGGCATTACGGTATCGGGAGCCTCCCACACGACGTGCGCAGAAGACTTAACCACGAACTCCGGAGTTACCGTAACCATGTGTGTGTGGAACGCAATCCGTACGTCTCACGCTTCGCAAATCTCAAGGCAATTACCTACGCCCTCTCGCGGAGGAACCGCTTACCCATCATTGCATCATCCGATAACCACAACCGGAGACACGGCAGCTACACAGAGGTGACACTCCCCCCTCTCGGCCGGGACCAATTCCGGAGCGAGCAGATCTTCTCCGCCATCCACCGGCAACATCCCGCTTGGGACAAGCAGCACCTTGAACGCGTTCCTCTGCTCAAGGCAATACGAAACACCATCGCTCTGCTCAGCCAAGGTGGATGGCGCAACGCAAGAAGCATGCTCCTGCGCGAAGTACGCCACCAATTTGGCATTCCTCCTTCTAGGAATTCTTCCCCTCAAGAACCGCAGCCAGAAAAGCGCGAAAGAGTGGGTGTGGCCGGTGAGGACGGCTCTTGAACTCCGGATGGAACTGCGAACCAAGCATGAAGGGATGCCCTTTCAGTTCGACAATTTCCATGAGTCCTGTTTCCGTCCATTCCCCGGAAAAAACGAGGCCTTTCTCCTCCAGTTTCCTGCGGAAGGCGTTGTTGAATTCGTAGCGGTGGCGGTGTCTCTCTGAAATCTCCTCCTGCCCATACGCCGCAGACGCTTTGGTGCCTTCCCTGAGCTGACACGTGTAGGCACCGAGCCGCAGAGTGCCTCCCTTCGCGCGGCCTTTGTGCTGACCGGGAAGGAAGTGCACCAGGTACTTGCTCTTCGGGATCTTCCCTTCCTCATCAAACTCCTCACTCGTAATTTGAGGATCTTTAAGCTTGGCTCTGGCAAACTCGATGGCGAGAATCTGCGAGCCGAGGCAGAGCCCAAGGTACGGGATCTTCTTCGTGCGCGCGTAGCGTGCCGCAGCGATCTTGCCTTCTATACCGCGGATGCCGAATCCTCCCGGTACCACTATGCCTTTGCACCTCTCAAGCTCAGCCCACACCTCTTTATCCTTTAGTTCCAATTTCTCACTGTCTATCCAGACGATCTCCGCCTTCCTGCCCTGATGTACTGCCGCAGATTTGAGAGCTTCAAGCACGCTCAAGTACGCATCTTCCAGATGGGTGTACTTGCCCACGAGTGCAATGGGAACCGGATGCCCCTCCGCTTCTGCTTTCTCGTGGCGTCCGCTGCCTGCCACCCACTCCCGCATATCCGGCTTGAGTGGGCCGAAACCCAGCTTCTCCCCGATAATGCGAGCAACGTCGTATTTCTGGAAATTGAGCGGGACATCGTAAATGGAATTCACCGTCAGGGCCGGGATCACTGCTTCAGAAGGAACACCGCAGAAACGGCTGATCTTCTCCAGCAGATCCTTGGGGACTCTGTAGTCCGCACGTGCGAGGATCATATCCGGCTGCAGGCCAATGCGGCGGAGTTCGCGCACCGAGAGCTGCGTAGGCTTCGTCTTGAGCTCTTTGGACCCCTTGAGATAGGGAAGAAGTGTGAGATGGACATGGAAGATGCGCTGCGGACCGAGCTCCCCCCTCATCTGCCGCACAGCTTCCAGAAACGGCTCTCCCTCAATGTCCCCCACCGTTCCACCTATTTCGACCATCATAATTTCTGTGCCACTCTGCTCGGCTGCGCTGATGATGGAGTGCTTGATGGCATTGGTAATGTGCGGCACCACCTGGATGGTCCCCCCGAGGAAATCACCTCTGCGCTCCTTTGCAATCACATCCGAGTATATACGCCCCGTCGTGACAGTGGAGAGCCGGCTCATCGGCTCATCTATGAACCGCTCGTAGTGCCCGAGATCCAGGTCCGTCTCCGCTCCGTCATCTGTCACAAACACTTCGCCATGCTGAAAAGGACTCATGGTCCCGGGATCCACATTGAGATACGGATCGAGCTTCTGCACAAACACTTTTAAACCAGCGGCTTTCATGATGGCACCGATGCTCGCCGTCGCTATCCCTTTCCCAAGGCTGCTGCAAACCCCCCCTGTGACAAAAATAAAGCGGGGGTCTTCTTTGCTCTTCCCGGTTGGGTTCTTTTTCTTGTTTGTGGTTTCCTGCTTTTCAGGACTCATAGAGAACATGGGCAATCCTTCTAGTGCGGGGGGAGAGTGGCTTCGACTCACTCACCACCAGGAGCCCGCTGAGTATCTTACCGAAAAAACAGATAATTTCAAGGCGTTTCTTGCGCTTCTTTAGGCCAACGGCTGTCTTCGAGCATCTCACTGTACGCATGCGCATCAATCCAGTGCGGCATGGGGAAATGCGTGTCGCGCCGCACTTCGAGGGCACCTTCGCATGCGGTAATGAACTCACGCCTCGTTACGCCCGCATGTATGTAGTACCCAACAGGATCCCGGACAAAAACCTCGATGATATCCGCAGCTGCATCGTAATTATCCACCACATGGATGAAGTTCTTCATGTGCCCCTGCAGCAGCTGAATGTTCACTCTTGTCTGAGCAGCATCCACATCATCCAGAACCACCGTCCAATGGCTTTCGTCATCTTCTTCAATCGTAATCTGCTTCGTTGTGGACATATCATCGATGAAAGCCTCCAGCTTCGCCCAGAAGTTCCCTGCCTTCATTACTGACGCCTTTGGGGTCGACGAAAATGAGCGGCGTGAGAATGTTCTTGTAGAGCTTCTGGGAACAGAGTGAGAGTGCGATTTCCTCCAGCGTCCCCGCACCGCCGAGAAGGAAAAACTCTGGTTTTTAATACAAAAAGCCGCCCTTCCGGGCGGCGAGCATATGGCGATTCATTCCCTCCTACCCCAGGAGACCATTCACAGAGTAGAACCCCACCGTCAGCAACGACACAATAGTCATGAGCTTGAGGAAAGCACTGACGGAAGGACCAGATGCATCCTTGAAGAAACTACCGACGGTATTCCCTACGAGTGTGGCCTTGTGCGACTCACTCCCCTTGCCACCCAAGTTCCCCGCTTCGATGTACTTTCTGGCATTGTTCCAGGCTCCTCCGCTGTGCATCATGGAGAGAGCAAGAAGGGCACCGCTCACCAGCGACCCCACAAGGAGACCACCAAGAGCCTCAGAACCAAACAGGAAACCAGCGGCAACCGGAATGGCAATGGCAATGAAACCCGGGAACATCGTCGCATACATAGCAGCCCCGGCAGCAACACCCACACAACGAGTACCTTCTCCCTGCATCCGACCACTTACAGACCCCTTAGTCTCCTTACACTGTCTCCGGACTTCTCCGACCATGACAGACGCTGCATGCCCGACTGCACGCATAGTCAGGGCAGCAAACACATAGGGAAGAGCACCTCCAATGAGGAGACCAATGAGTGCCAGAGGATTCATGAGATTGATGACGGAGAGTGCCGCTCCCTCTGAAAATGCTGTAAATAATGCAAGCGCAGTGAGAGCTGCAGAACCAATGGCAAATCCGTTCCCGATGGCAGCAGAAGTACCGCCTGCGCTCTCCAGCATGTCGATCCGTTCGCGGACCTGCTTTGTGAGCTGGGCCATGTCGGCAAATCCTCCTGCATTGCTCACAATGGGACAGTATGCATCTATAGCGAGACTGATGCCGAGCGTAGAAAGCATGCCCACCGCACTCACGGCAATGCCATAGAGACCCGCCTGACTGTATGCGATGCCAATGGCAGCACAGAGGAAAAGGAGAGGCAAAAACGTGGAAATGTACCCAAGAGCAAGACCGTCAGTGATCGTGGTGGCGGAACCTGCCTTCGCTGCAGAAGCAAGTTCTTTCACCGGAGTGTACTTCGAGGATGTGTAGTACTCAGTGAGCATCCTGATGATCACACCGGCAACAAGACCAGCAGTGAGCGCGAGGAACACACCCCACCACACCTGCGCAGGCAACATCTTCTTGGCAAAGAAAAAGGCGAAGACAACCACGAGCGCTGATGCGAGGAAGAGACCGTTCTTCAGCGCATCGTGCACATCGCCGCTCCCCTCCTTGGTCCGCACTACAAACGTGCTGATAATGCTGGCAATAATGCCGAATGCAGAAATGACGAGCGGAAAGAGGATTGCCGCCTCGGCTGCCTGGGGAGCAGTACCCCAATCAACCGTCCCTCCTATAAGCATGGCAGCGACCAGAGAACCAACGTAACTCTCAAAGAGATCTGCACCTATGCCCGCAACACCGCCGACGTTGTTACCGACATAGTCCGCAACCACTGCAGGATTGCACGACTCATCTTTCGGGGTGCCAACCTCCACCTTTCCAAAAAAACCCGCACCAACATCCGCAGCCTTGGCATAAATGCCACCCCCTACACGTGTGAAGAGTGCAACAGAAGACGCGCCGAAACTAAACCCGGCAAGAATGCTCAAAGCCTGAATGAAGCTCACTGAAGCCACCTCTGTGAAATAGAGAATGGATCCGGTGAGACCGATGATCGCAAGCCCCACCACAGAGAGCCCTGTGGTAGCACCGCCCAAGAATGCTACGCGAAGCGACTTCCCCAAACTGGTGCGGGCAGCCTGAGTCGCGCGCACGTTGGCAGAAGTTGCTGCTCGTATGCCAATGAAACCCGAAAAAATGGAACAGAGAGCCCCCAGCACAAAACTCCCTGCGATGTAGGGAGGTTTCCAGGAACCGGTTTGCATCCCCGCCCATGTGGTGTCGAGAAAGAGGAAGAGGAGTGAACCTATGACGCACAGGAAGACCACGATCACGATGTACTCCCGCCACAGAAATGCCATAACACCGCTACGGACCTGCGCGGCAACATCTTGCATTTTCTTTGTCCCTGCATTCTTCATCCCAACGAGGATGCGGAAAATTGCCGCAACCAGCAGAGCGAGAACCCCGCAGGAAAGCACAATGGAAAGCATGAGCGACACGGGGCTCTGGAAAGGGAGAAAAGTGAACATAGAAATCGTGGAAAACTATTACGGGGAATTGTACTGGAGCATGCAAAGAAATCCTATGATACCAAGTTGCATTGAAAAGGTGAGTGTTTCGGAAACCAGATACTCCCTCCTTTCATGCCGTGTAGTCCGCCGTAGGCGGACGAAGTGGTATGATACCAAGTTGCATTGAAAAGGTGAGTGTTTCGGAAACCGGATACTCCCTCCTTTCATGCCGCATAGTCCGCCGTAGGCGGACGAAGTGGTATGATACCAAGTTGCATTGGCACAGCGACTATCCCAGAGAGCCAGTTCCTTCCTTCTCTCGTCTGCCCATCCGACCTGTCCCTCGAAGCTCGAAGAGCGAAGTGGGAAGCCCGAAAGTGAAGGGGTATGAAAAAACACCGCCTGCGTGTGCAGGACGGTGTTTCTAGAAACAAACTACAGAGGAACAACTCTACCTTGCACTCTCCGAAATCTCGTTCAAGATATTGCGATTACGGCTGTAGACATCGTTGAAGAGAGCATTATCGCGGATGTCGCGCCGTGTGGGACGGTCGTAACCGCCTGTCTGCACGAGCGTGCGGGGAAGATCCAGGCTGGACTCGTACTCCATGCCACGCAAGCTACGCCTGTTTGTGCGGAGATTGAGCGTGCGGTAGCGGTCGAAGCCCGGCTTGCGGGTACGGTTGTAGCGGCGCAGACGGCGGCCTTCTGAACCGCGCATGAGCATGTAGCCAGTAGTGGCCTGCTGCACAGCTTCACCCCGGTTGCGGTCTTCCTGTGGAATAAATTCCGGAAGCTTATTCGTAGCTTCTGCCCGGTTCACAATGTGCCGCCTGGTCTGGCGGACCACATAGCTAGACTCTGCATTCCCTGGCACAGAGAAATACGCAAATCCCGGAGTAATGATACTCAGACCGAGAACAAATGAGAGAGAGGAAAAAAGAAAACGCTTCATTGCAAAGAGAGGAAAATATGTTAAATACAACTGCATCGTAAGACAGCTTCTGCCACGAAGCAACCAGAAAACTGTGTTTGAGTACACCTTTTGTACACAAAACTACGACAGCTTGCGCGTTTTGGCTTTCACACGCCGCGCAGTCTTTGCTGCAGCCCTCTTTGCCTGCGCTGCTGTCTTCTTTACTTGAGTTTTCGCCTTGTTCTTCCCACAAGCAACGAGCTGGGAAAGTTCCCTTCTCGCCTCATCCGCCTTCGTCTTCGCAAACTGCTTCGCTTTCGCAATATTGAGCTGTACATCCTCACTTCCCACAAACTCACGCACCTGTCCCGCAATTTTCTTGCCATCCCGCTGCAGGTGTTTCCCGAGGGTCTTTGCTGCCGTCTCTGCATCCTTCGCCTTCATGAGTTCTTCCCGGAGTTTCTTATTACTGAGGAGATACCCACCCATGGCACCGCCAAGCGTACTTAAGAGGAGAGAGATTTTCTTCATAGAAACAAGAGGAAAGTGAGAGGAAGTGTACGAACTTTCCTGCAAAAATGCGAGGAGGAACACTTGCTCATCTTTCCGCTTTGGAGCAAGGTACCTTCCTTCTCTCCACTACCACTTGTATGGCTCCCGACAAAGACAGAGCTGCAGGAGAAGAATTCTTCGATGCACTCCGTGCAGACGAAGCTGATGAGCAAAGGGTGCAGGAACTCCTGCTCGGAGAAAACCTCTGGCAGGAAATCTGCTGCTGCGGCTGGAACCTCTGCCATCCCCTGCGAATAGAACAGATTGCGGCGATGCATTCACGGAGCATTGTCGCCGGGGATACGCTCGCGCTCCTGGCAGCCACCTGTTCTCCAGAAGCGCAGCAGGAACAACTTTGCATTCCATCCAGGCTCTCTGTGAGAGGAACACAAGCCGTCGCAGAGGATCTCAGGGCCACCCTCAGTGAACAGGAAATCGCAGCAACCTTGCGCCTCGCGCAGTTGCTCACGGATCTCAGGCACCGGTACTTTGAGCGCATCAAACTTCTTCGGACCACAAACACCTGCACCGATGGACACGCCGTGCATGGGGAAATACTCGCAACCAACAAAATACTGCCCGCCTTGAGACAAGACGCAAAGAACGAAGCGGAACACGAATCCAGAGTTGAAACGGTCGAGAGTCTCTGCCTTAGAGACACTGCAGCAGCCAGAAGCGCAGTCACAGCGGAACGCAAGATAGAAACAGCAGGAGATGTATCGCAGTTGCTCGCCCTCTGCTGTGATCCAGGAGACTCCGTGCAGGAACTCTGCCAGCCGGGGGGATTCCCACGGCTTACTTCCTTCTACACAGGACAGGATCTTCACCGGCTCGCCAAAGTGGAGGAGAGGGATACTGCCGAACGGAGAATGCGCGATCTGTTCGCACTGCGCGAAAGATACTTTGAACAAGTGGAGACACTTTGCGGGCAACTGGTGCACCAGAGCTTAGGTTGTAGCTTGTAGGAAATCCCAAGGAGAGAAGCAAGAAACCGAAAAGCTACAACCTACAAACTACAAACTGATAAGGACTACGCAAACCTCTTCAGGAACGCAGCCACCGAGAGCATCTGTATTTCTCCCGTCCGCCGGTCTTTCACCTCAAGACCCTTGTCTGCAAGCGTCTTCTCGGACACCACAACTCTCGTTGGCACTCCGATGAGATCGGCATCCGCCATGCGGGAACCGACAGAGCGGTTGATTCGGTCTTCAAAGAGGCAATCCACTCCCTGCTTCTGCAGTTTTTTGTACAGGGAAAGAGCTTCTTTATAGGGAGCATCACTCTCTTTCTTCGCGAGTGGAATGATGTGCACGCGCGCGGGCGCAACATTCTCCGGCCACAGGACACCATGCTCGTCATGGAACACCTCGGCGAGCACACCCAGCACGCGCGTGGTGCCAATGCCGTAGCACCCCATGTAGACCGGCTTCTCCTTCCCGTCCTTATCCATGAACTTGAAACCGAAACTGTCACTGAACTTCGTGTAGAGCGTGAAGACATTGCCCACCTCCGAGCCGCGGTAGACCGTATACTCTTTTTCTGTCTTCGGATCGGCGTCCCCTTCCCGCGCAACCTTGATGTCAAAAAACTCCTTCGGTTCCGGAATATCCCTCCCGAAGTTCACATTGACGGAGTGCTCGCCGGTCTTGTTTGCGCCACACTCAAAATTCCTGCGACCGGCAGTGGACTCATCCCAAACAACCCGGACATTCTCTGGAAGCCCGATGGGCCCCGCATAGCCGACCTCCGCACCAGTCACTTCCTTCACCACTGCTGCCGGAGCAAGGGCAAGCGCCTTGCACCCGAGCACCGCGCGGAGTTTTGCCTCGTTGACATCGTAATCTCCACGTACGGCGGCAGCAACAACCTTGCCGTTCTCCGTTTCAAAAAGCAGTGTCTTGGTTGTCCTCTCCACCTCGATCTTCAGGTACTTGGCGAGCTCGTCGACTCCAATAATCCCCTTCCCGGATACATCCTGCCTCGGGAGTTCTTTCTCCGATGCATTCTCCCACCGTTTCGCCTTACTGGGAGCAACTTCCCGGTTGTAGCGGGTGTCCGTACCCGGGATCTGGAAGATGTGATCTTCCCCTGTGGGGCACCGCGTCTGGAACTCACGCGAATACTCCTTGCTAAAGTCGCCACCGGATGCGAGGACGATGTCGGTGATCTCCCCCAACCCAATACGGCTGAAGAACGCCTGGTACGCAGGAATGGCCTTGTGGAAGAAGTACTCCAGCATGTCTTCCTCGGACGTATGGAAGCTGTAGAGATCTTTCATGCGGAACTCCCTCCCGCGGAGAACGCCGGACTTCGGGCGGGGTTCGTTCCGGAATTTCGTCTGAATCTGGTATGCAGCGCAGGGGAAATCCTGGTAACTGGAGCAGAAATGCTGCACCAGTGGTGTAATGATCTCCTCGTGCGTAGAGCCAAGCACATACTGCGCATCGTTGTGCCTGGCAGAGAACGGATTGGCGGGGATAGCCTGGAAAAGCACGTTCACCGTATCGAAGCGCCCGGTCTTCCGCCAGTTCTCCACGGGTGCGAGTGCCGGTAAGAAAACCTCTGTACCAATCTTATCCATCTCTTCACGCAGAATATTCTCGATCCTGTGGAGCACACGCACTCCCAAAGGCAGGTAGGAGTACACCCCCGCCATAGTCTTGTGGATGAACCCTCCACGCTCGAGCAGATCGGCATTCACGCTGCTCACTTCGGAAGAGGATTCCTTGGAAGTCTTAGCGAAGATCTGTGAGAGGAACATAGGAGCAGTATAGTATGAGAAAGCAGTAGACAGAAGTCAGTAGGCAGTGCTGTTTCGCCGGCCACTGCCTTCTGCCTTCTGATTTCTGTCACTACAACGGCGTTTCACAATTGCCAACAAGCCATGAAATCGGCTGGAGGAAGTCACAGCCGAATCCCTGGCCACTCAGCCAGATACCCACGGCAGTGACGACAGCTCCAAACAAGATGCCTGCAGCCACCTCCAGCGCCGAGTGGCCAATGTCTTCGGCAAATCTCTTGAAGTGCTGCATGCGGTTGAGGAGCTTGCTCTGCTCCTCGAGTACCTGCCGCGTGACCACGGCGTCGTACCACACGAAACATGCAAAGCAGAACGCGATGGCAAACTCCGTAGACTCGATGCCGATCTTCCTCCAGACAATAATGAGGAGAGACGTCACGAACGCGGAGTGGGTACTTGGCATTCCCCCGGGACTGAAGAGATTCTGGTGCCAGTGGTCCCCCCGCATCACCCCCCCAATGAGGACCTTCATCATTTCATTGAGAACGAGAACCGCCAGAGGAATGAGAAAGAGGTAGTCACGGAGAAGCTGCATGGTACATAGCATACCGGTAATACCCATTGCAGAGGTAGCAGCTTTCGTTGCTCGTTCACTCGTTCTCTCGTTGCTCGTTCTGAAAACAACGAGGAAACGAGAGAACGAGCAAACGAGTAACGTTACACAGCAGCGACATCACACACGTTGCTGTACGGACAGCATCGGCACACCTCACGACCGGGCGTGGGACGGAAATCTCCGGAGGTGATGCACTCTTCAAGGAGGCGAATCTGCTTTGCGGCATCCTGTAACTGGCCAGCAGTGCGTGCAGTCACAACCTCCGTCACTCCCTCCTCCGAGAGGAAGAGGAACGAGAGTTCGCTGCACGGCTGCTTCAGCGACTGCTCGCAAGCCAATGCATACACCGAGAGCTGCAGATCAGCATCTGCCTGATTCTGGCTGCGCACCGCCGATGTCTTGTAATCGATGATTTTGAGTCCCCCCTCCACCTTCTCCACACGATCTAAACGACCGGTGATTTTCTGGCCATCGACTGCGAGCGAGAACCCTTTCTCCACGAAGAGAACATCATGCTCCCGCTGCTGCCACCAATCGAAGAAATACTGCATGATCTCCTCGCCGCGGAGCCTTGCCATATCTGCTTCCACCCGTGTTCCATATCCTTCCACTATAAAAGAGGAGTGCCAGAACTCCAGCAGTGTTTCAACGGCAAGAGGCAGGTGATGGGCAGAATCCTCCTGTGTAAAGAGCCGTAGCTGATCGATCCCCGCTTGCCGCTTTCCGCTTACTGCTATTTCTCTCTCTCCCCACTTCTTGAGTGTATTGTGCACGCTCGAACCAAAGCTCTCTCCTGCACGAATCTGGCGCGGGAGCTTTTTGATGTACTCATACTCGAACTGCCGGGGGCAGGTACGGTATGCCGATAACCGGGAGAAGCTGAGAGACATATATCACAAAACTAGCCGGAGCCCTGAGCCCGTCGAAGAGCGGGGGCAGGTACGGTACGTGGAGAGACGGGCAAAAGAGAGAGACACACACTCAGTTTACCCCAAAGCAGGAAACGGGCGCGAACACCTAGTTCGCGGAGGGCAGCGGGAGACGAATGGAGGTACCGGAGAGATCCAGAGGAAGCGACGGCTGCTGCGGCTGCGGATCGTGGATGATAAAGAGGCGCGACTGGAGAAGGTACTGCTGCAACGGGAGATACTTTGGTATGAGAGCAGATGGCACAGGAGCTTCCCCCCTGCGCGGCAGCACAAAAGGCATATCCGGATTGAATCCAGGGTTCAGCCGCTGAAACAGCATCCCTGCTTCCTGCGGCGTCAACGCCACAAGATCATCACGACCCTGCAACGCAAGGATGGGAACAGCATTCCCTGTGGCATCGAGGTACTTCCCATTCATCTGGGAATACAACTGATGCAGAGAGCGGTCATGTTCATCTCTCGTCCGCGAGGGCAGAGGAGAGAACATTCTCAGCCTGTCCCCGTAAGGAGACGAGCCAGCAGGAGTACCGATTCTCAGCGAACGGAGTATTCTCTCTCTTGGATCCAGTAGAAGGAATGCATCTCCGCCAAAGAGTTGCTCCTCCTGCGGCCTTTTCCTCAGGTACGCATACCCTCCGTACGAGCAGAGTAGCACTCCCTCCCGACCAGGATCGTATCCCGGGAGATCCATACCGGGCAGACGGAGAACAGGACCGCTACCCTGCCTCTCTGCTCCGGTCCCGAACATGCCACCGGACCTACGTACTAACGGTAATTGGCCCTCGGCAGGAACAGAAAGATTGCGGTTGCGCGCGTAGCTCTGTATCTGCCTGAACTCCTCCTCTGTGGGAACAAGCTTGGGACACCCCTTCCTCCGCCAATCCCTGAGGAGTGATACAAACTCACGTGACACCCGGAGGGGGAGAGAAACAGAAACACCACGCCAGTGGCTGAGGTAATCCCGGTAGTACGATTCATGCTCGGTGAACTGCAGGTAGAAATCCATGGCATCTGCATTCGTCTGCACTGCCTCCTTGAGTTGCGCATCCGTTTTCATCTGCCTCGTGAACACATTGCTCACCCTCTCGAGGGGAGCGATCGCAGCAGTGAAGCGCTGCCGGAACTGCTCTGCATCCCACTTTTCATTCAGATCTGCCGGCTGTCCCATGGCTTCCAGCTCCTGGAAGGAGAATGGCTCCCCCTTCGGAGGAGAATTCTTCTCGACACGCAACCGCACGCTCTCCAGCTGCTTCGGACGCACATGTTCCCGGGCAAATTCCGCAACATCCATTGCTTCTCCATTCTTCACCCACGGAAGACTGAACCCATGAGCAGCCTCACCGGCAGAGAGACCTGACTGCACTCTGCTGGCCCACTTGGTGCGTTCTTGCACCACAGCTTCCGCCCACGTGAGGCCATCTGAACGCCGAGGAATATTCTTCGGATGGACATTGAAGATGTAGCGGCCGGCCGGGTCGTACTGAATTTCATCTTCGTACGCTTCCTCCAGTGCTTCCCTGTACAGCGTGATACGAGCCTCACGACTCTCCGCTGACATCTCTTTGATACCGACAAGGCGCTGCTTCTCCTCTTCCACTTTCTTTGCAATATGATCTATACGCGCCCAGTGCAGCTTCTCGCGCCTGTGCCAGACTTCGAGCATCATCGCCTCTTCCAACGCATCATCAAATTCATACTTCGACACCGCAGGAAACCCTGCACCCGCCAGCCAGGAAGCAAATCCCCCTTCCCGCTCAGAAAGATCCAAATGCTGCGTCGTGGCGAACGCAACACCCTCTCCCTTGGTTTCGGCATGCAATCTCAGAATGAGGTACGGCCGCACTATGCGCTCAAAGTCCCCGCCCGGTTTCATGAACTCACTCTGAGGATCAAAGAGAGATCGCGGCCCATCCTGTGTATTCGGCAGCTCTGGAAGGTATGTATCGTAGTACTGGGCAAATCGCCGGTACATGTGGCCAAGCATGACGTTCTCGCGGGCCTGCTCTTTCCTCCCCTCCCGATTCTCGCGTAGGAAAGGACTCAACCCTGCAGTAAGAGGATTGATGGCGAGAGCACCCTCCGTGAATGTGGTTGGAACAATATCAGACATGATCACTCCGTTGTACTCGCGCACGGTATCGTAGGCTGTCTGGCCAATGGTGCTCTCTGTACCAAGCATCGCAAGTAACCAGGCAGGCGCACTGGAGAGAAACTCCAGATGACGACGCTGTTCTACAGCACTCCATATGGTATCGACTGCGATTACAGCAGTGATCACGACTCCTGCAACCAGAAGACCACCAGGTCCCAGTACAAAGCTGGGTGCAAGAATAGTGGTTGCAAGCGACCCTGCTGCAATGCCTGCACGAGTGAGACTTGCCTCAAAATTCGTCGGGTCGAGTGTCTCGAGGGATACCTCCACCCCAAATCCTTCGTACACATTTGGATTACCGGAGGAAGGCTTCAGGCCAATGCGAGTGAGCTCCCCCTTCAATGCATCGAGTTGCTTCGTCTCACTCGCATACTCCTGTGTTGCGTTGTAAATTTCGTAGCCAAGAAAACCTACCTCTGCCGCCGCACCAACGAAGTAGAGTGAGCGCATGCCCGTGCCCGCCTTCTGCCAGCGGGTCATCTGTTCAATGGCTTTCACACATCCTCCACCGGTTACTTCGCCTCCCGCACGTGCACCGTTGGCGAGGAATCGGCCTATGGCCGCAGCATTTCCATGGCTCCCGGAAGAAACCATGCGAACAACTTCCGGCGCACGCAGTGCAGCCGGAACATCATCGCCGATTGCCAGGAGGTAGCGCGCAACATTCTTGGCTCCGGCCAGACCTCTCCCCTCCTCCATTCCCACTGCGATGAAACGTGCGGCTTCATCCGCGTGCTCTCCTTCCAGGAGAACCCGGCACGGTTTGTGCCGCATGAGCGCCTCGAAATCCGTCGCACCCATAGATTCACGGAGCGCTCTCTGCGCCTCCTCGGCAACCGACGGACGGTAGAGCCGCACCGAAGATTCCGCAGCATCCGATGCCACAACCGCAGGAGCCGCATGCGTAAGACCCTCCGCGCCGGCAGCCACACGCGCACCTTCCGGCAGCACGCTGCCTGTCCTCGCCGCAGCACGCCCTGCAGTCTCCCCTGTTTCAACAGAGAGTGAGCGCACAGAACGCGCAACATCGTCACTCAGATCTGTAGCCCCTTCCACAACCGCCTGTACATCACGAACGAGCTGCGGTTTCCCCGAACGCGAGATAGCTCCTACAAGCTCATCTGCATGCTCGGTGGCAAGTACTTCACGCATGGCAGCCATGCGCATTGCATCGTCTTCCATACCGAGCACTGCATCCACCACCAGTGCCGGACGTGCACCTGCCCGGAGCAGATCATCTGCCTGTACCCCAGCACTCAGCAAACGCGAAGGAATAGTATCCCCTCCGGAAGCGAGGAGTTCGGCTATGCGGGCTTGCCTCACTGCAACATCATCGATGTGCATCACCGCCTCCATGAGTTCATCGAGAGACGCCCCCGGCACTCTGATGATATCGGCAACCTGAGCACCAGCCTCCACGAGTTGCTTGAGTGTGCACTTTTTGCCATCGAGGAGAGACTTGATGTGAAAACCGCGCAGATCATCGCCAAATTCCCCGAGTGCACGTACCACCCGCCGGAGATCGACTCCGGCATCCACCAGACGCTGCGCGTTGTAGTCTGCCCTCAGAAGATCCGCGACGTGCTTCGTGGCCGCAGCGTCGTCCATCCCGTTCAGCGCTCTGCACACGTCATCGAGACTACCGGCACCCAGTGCATCACCAACGGAACCACCGGCACGGAGAACGTCGTCCACGCTTGCACCCTCCCGCGCGAGCACACGTTCAACATCTCTTGCAACACTATCTGCAGCATCATCTGCCGCACCAAAGAGCTTCGCGCCTGCCCGATCGACCGTTTCTACGATCACTTTATCATCAGATAAATGAACGGCTCCACCCAATTCATCCACCCACGGTGGGATAGGCCTACCAGCAGCCTGCAACTCTGCCTTCAGCTTGGCACCGCCTCTGGCAAGTTCTTGCGCAAGACGCTGATTTGCGTTCCGCACAGAAGCAAGACCTTCGGTACTCACAGAACCACGAAGCGGCCCTTCCAGCTGGCGCTCGAAAGCTCCAACAACCCTGTTCTGCTTTTGAAAGTACTGCATAGCTTCCCGGAGTCCCTTCTCCGTACCAGACTTTGCCAAACCCCTGTAGTACCAATCCTGTCTCACCCCGCGTAAACACCAGCGCTCGTATGTTGTGTGTGCAATAATTTTGCCGTCGTGCGTGAAAGTCATAATGCCCAGGTTCGCCCCATCGCGTGCCACAGCAAGCGGCCAGGCAGCCGCACGCAAGCCAGCCATGCCGAGCGAACGTGCAGAGAGCGGGAGAGAAACCTTCCCTGTCAGAAGCGACTTGAGTGTCGCACGTCCAAGGAGATAGGCAACTCCTGCTTCTCCATAAATTACAGCACAATCATATGTTGAGAGTTTCTCATCGGATAAGGAGCCCACAAACTTTGCAGGAACTTCATACGTTTCTTTCAGGTTAGTCACCACCCACCCCGTTCCTTCCTTCACAAACATCCACCCCTGATTCGCTGCACCTTCGATATCCCCTTTCGCAAGGAGCTCATAGAGTGCAGCAGGAATATGCGACACAGCTTCTGCCACTGCACCGCCGCGTTCAGCGGCCTGCGCGCCGATTCCGACCGGCACACCCACAGCAACCTGCACAGGCGCAGGAGCCTTCTCGACAGCTTTCTTAAACCAGGAATCCCCGCCCTTCCCTTTCGGTCCTCTGTTGCGAAGCATCAGCACGCCGGCAATGCCTGCGGCAGCCGCCGCAATGAGCCCGCCAAGACGACGCACTGCCCCCGGTTTCTCCTTGCTCCCCCAGATTTTGTTCCACAACCAGAGCACAACACCCGCAGAAATAGCACCAACCCCGGCGAGGTATGCTTTCTCCTCTGTACTCGCGTGCCTGAGATCGAGCTTGAGTTCCCGCCATTCGATGCCTGCACGCCCGGCGAGCGAGGCAAGGTTTGCTTCTAACTGCAGAGCCTCCACTTTTGCCTCGTGAAACTCCTGCTGCTGCTTTTCCAGTTCCTTGATTTTCGCCCCCGCAGCTTTCTGCAACTCCTGCGTTACGTTTTCGAGCGCATCCTGAATCACCAGCCGGCTTACCTCTACGATGGCGCGGCGTTCCGGATCGGAGAACTTCTGCTGCTGTTCCTGTTGCAGAAACTTGAGTGCGGCACGTGCACGATCCACTTTCGCCTTCCGCACGTCCTCTCCCTGCACATTCTCCAGAAGATTCCTGAGTTCCTGCGTACCCTTCTGGGCCGCTGTCTTTAAGGAATCAGGAGTGAGTTCTATAGGATCTGGCATGCATGTTTACGCTGCGAGTGAATCTTGTTTCGCCCCCGAAGGAGACTTCCCCGCATTTGCGGAATTCCGATAGGATTCCACAGTTTCACGGGCAGCACGAGCAACTTCCCCCGCTGCGGTTCCGACAACATTCAGCGGGAACCTCCCCACTGCACCAACTAATCTCACAAACCGGCTGGTACCATCACCCGCCTGCTCCACGAACTGGGTAGCTGCATCGAGACGTGAACGGTTCCGCAGAATTTTATCTTCAACAACCTGCTCACTGCTCAGAGCTTCCGGAGAGCCGTCTTTGGAAACTTCCGCAGTAGCCATAGGAGACAAGTATGAGAGGAATGAATCTCTATCTTACGCAGCTGGGACCGGCGCAGTAGGCGGCACGTAGGTGAAATTCACCTTCTGCTTCTTCTTATCTCCAGGCTTCGAAGAATCGGTGAAGTATTCCACTTCCACCGGCGTACTGACTGTGGAACCTGCGAGCGTGGAAACGATTTTGCTGAACTCTTCATCAGTCACATACGCATGCCCTGTGGGTACGCCAAGAAGCACTGCAATGTCTGCCATTCCACGCTTGCGCGTAATGGATTGCACCGTTGTCGCCGCAATTACACTAAGCTCAAAAGTATTGCCGCCGACGGCAACGCGCAGGGCAGGGACACCACCATTATTTTTCCTCTCCAGACGCACAGGGTGACCACCCACAGTAATCGCAGCTCCGTTGAGCTGCAGAAGATCCACATCGACAAGGCGCGGATCATTCACATTCACATTGGCACCGCCGGTAATGGCATCAATCAGTTCCTTCACACGGCCCTCAACGGGGCGACTGGCCTGGCGGTCTATCTGCTCTGCCTGTGCTTTGCGGCCCGCGTAGTTCGCAAGGGCAACCACACCTCCCATTCCGAGAAGCGCCACAAGAACCTTCGCCAGCTTACCCTTCGGTTTCTTCAACGCGTTCCTCGCAAGCACACCAATGCCCAAAATACTGAGGAGGGGAACCGCGAAGGACATGATACCCTCAAACTTATTCCTCTGAAATGCCTCTCCACCGCGCTCGAAGTAATTCGTGATAACACTGGGAGCTCCGGCAACTGTCGCACCGAGGAACTCTTTTCCTTTCTTCGCTTGTCCTTTTGCTAACTCACCCGCCCGCTCCGCAATACCGGGAGCTTCCAACGCGGTGAGCCGGTCTTGCAATCCCTGCAACTCCAAGCGTAGGCCCTGCTGCTCCGCGGTTTCTGAACCGGCACCCACAGACTGCTTCAACGCATCCATGCGTTCTTGAATCCTCTTCAGGAGCTCATCCCGCCGGTCGAGTTTCCCCCGGTCAACACGCAGGAGCATGTCGCGCAGCTGGCGCAGCCGCTCAGCGGTCACATTATTGGTGCCGAGCACCTCCTGGATCCGCCCTTCGAGGTCTGATGGTGCAGAGGCAGGGGCGGTAGGAGCAGTTTCTGGACCTATTGCCATAGTGATTTTTGGAAAGAAATCCTAAAATTATAGCACAAAAAGGCATCTAATGCCAATGGCTCTGAGTATGGGAGCTCTCTGCTATGCCACTTTCTCCCACCCTCCGCCTGCTTTCGGCCGCCACTCATCGGTGGGGCGGGCATTGTCCAGAATGCCGTTCGTTGCCAAAAAACTCTGCACGTCTGCCACTTGCGCCAGATTGTCATTCCACTCCAGAATCCCGCGCCCACCCTCGCCGACGTACCGGAAGGCACCGCGCATGGTCTGATCCTGCGCGCTTCGCAGCATGCTCAGCCGGGGATTTGCCCTGATGGAATTCATGAGCGAAGCGAGTTGTGCGGGTGTCTCCGGTCGGTTGAGCGGCAGCTGCACTTCGTCCCCCAGAATCAGTTTCTGCCCTGCAGCAACCACTGTGATCTTTTTCACTGATGGCGGAAGTGTAAGGACGGCCAGAAGCAAACGCCCTTCGTCCGTTGTAGGAGCACCATTCTCGTCCACTTTATCCTGCGGAATGGTGAGCTTACCGCCCTCACGGGTGAAGCTGTAGGTGTCTCCAAACGCCACATCCAATACAGCACCGCGCCACACCCCTTTCTTCATGCGATCCACGAGCTGATTCTTTTTATCTTCCTTATGCTTCTCTATGGACTCATTCGGATTGAGGAGCTCCTTCATGGTGAGGGTAAGCACCTTATCAGCTGCAGTACCCGATGAGGCATCGCCCCTCTTTGCCGGGTCACGCTTGTTCTTGATGACTTCCTCTGCCCCTTTCGCGACATCGCGGAGGACCGCCGTGCGGACATTCTCCGTGAACTCTTCGGAAGTGACATTGCCCTGTGCATCTTTCGGCAGATGCTTCTCTTTGAGGGCATCGAACGCGCCCTGATCGAACCCTGCAAACTCAATGAACGGGAGTTTGGGATTCCCCTGTGTCTTGAGATGGTTGATGACGATGTAGATACGCTCTTCTGTCTCTATGCGCGTACGCCGCTCACGGAACTTGTGCGCGAATTTCGAGAGCCATTCCGGCAGAGGGATCACTTTCCCTACGGCAGAGGGAAACTCCAGTGCGAGGAAGATCCCCTTCTTCACCTGATTGGTGAAACCGGTACGCCTGTCTGGTGCCCTCTTCGCGAGCTCATCACCCTGGCGGCGGAAGAAATCTCCCACGGCATTCGGCGTATTGATGACTCGCTGGTATGCCTGCTCAAACCCGCCGGCGATCTTGTTCCAGGCACCTGGCTGCAGGTGATTGGAAACAAGGAGCAGAAGCGCCGCGCGCTGTTCGAGGATCTGTAGACGCCGGTCACGGTCCCGACTCTCCACAAGCTCATTCAGTTCTTTAGGGGAAAGAAGTTCACGCACACGCACGGCAAGTTCCCGCTCCTCGATCTGTGAGAGACTGAACGGTGCAGCAACAATGAGCTTCGCAAGCTCCTCGAGATCACTCAGGGTGCGACCTTTCACTATTTCGCGAAACTGCTCCACACGCTGTGCAGGGGCGAGAGGACGGTTCTGCTCGATTTTTGTGCGGGAATCTGTCAGCCACTGAGCCTGGTCAGATGAGGGTGCATCCCGGTCGGGGCCGCTGGACGGTTGGTTTGTGGCCATGAGCGGAAGTTTACGCAGTGGTTTGCCCGCTGCTCGCACGGAGTGTGCGCGTACCAACAGGAATCTCTACCTGGGCTTCCCCCCCCCTTTGGTCCGCAATGGCTTTATCGAGATGCCCGATGAGCTGCACAAGTGTGAGAGCTTCGCCGGTGTTGAATTTCACCTCCATCTGCCCGGGATCAGCTGCATTCTTCGCAGTGATTGTACTGATAGTAATGCGCGTAGCGGGAGTGTTCTTGTCTGCAAACTTGAAATTCTTCCCTCCGCGCTCCACTTCACCGAGAGTGAGACCAGCTCCTGCGCCGGAAACCTGCACGTAGAACTTCGGGCGTCCTTCCAAGGGGAGAGGTTGATTCAGACGCATACCACTCACACCAAACGCATCAATGTTCTCCTGCGCTACGGCAGCCGTCTGCTGCTCGAGAGCAGGTTCGACAACAACGAGTTTCCCGTTGCGCATTTCGAGGAGGGGGCGTTGCACAACAACCTTGTCTGGATTGGAAGACCAGCGGTAGTACGCCTGGCGCCACTGCTGCTCGATCTCGGGTGTCACCATCCGCTTCTGCGCATCAGTGAGCCTTGCTACCTGTTCCCGGAGACGGGCATCCTCCACGAGACCCACACGAATCGGGAGCGACTCGAGCTTCTCGAAAATGAGCTGTTTAAAGAAGTTCTTCACATCATCGAAACTGATACCGAGCGAACGGAACAGATTCTCCGCCTTCGAAACTATGGGGGCCAGATTCTCGTTCTGCCGTGCCTTTTGGAGCACATTGTCAATGACCGAATCCACGCGCTGCACCGGCGAGAGACGGAAGCGGTCCAAATACTCCTGTACCGCACCCTCCTCATCGGCAACGTCTCCTGCGAGCTTCGCAAGATCCTGCTGTGCTGCATCCGTCTGCTCCACCGCATCTTCTATGCCGCGCTGGAGATCTTCGACACCTGCAGGACCACCTGCCGTATTCCCAAGGAATGCCTGCTCCACGTTCAACCACGCCTGGCGTGCCGGATCGGTAGCCCCCAGTCCCTCGTGGAAACCGCGAGCTTTCTGGAACGCCTCGGCAAGCGTATTCATCGCCTCTGCTGCGGATTGCTGACCGCCTGTCTCCCTGCTCTCCGGTGCTGCAGGCCCCCGTTCTACTGCGGCACGGAGACTCGCGAGCTGCGCCTTGATACTTTCGAGGGCACCCATGCGCTCTTTTTGTTTAGGGCTTTCCTGTGGCCCCTCTGATGGTCTCTGTGGAGAAGTTGGCATGGCAAAGAAGTGGAAAGAATCGCAATTATGCAGCGCCCGAAACGGCGGACTTGGCGGACTTGGTAATCATCGAGAAGTACTTCTGAATCTGCTCTGTCCACGGAATCTGTCTCGCTTTCACAAGAATCTGCTCTAGTTTTGCGAGCTGTGCCTCGTTCATTTTCGGGAGACTCTGACTCCAGTACTCGCGTTCGGCATCCGTGAGGATGTTGCTTTCAGCAATCAGCTGCGTAAGTTTCGCGGTATCCATGTGTGGTGTGTGTAATAATTCTCCTTATTATAGCAGAAAAGACGTCCTTGAACAAATTCCTTTCCACCCTGCAGGAAAACAGGCACCGGTAAGGAAACAAAAGAAATAGAAGAAATAAACGCAATAAACGATGGGCATCCTTTATTTCCTTTATTGCGTTCATTGCATTTATTTCCTCAGAATGAACACAAATCACGAAATCCAAAGAACACAACCTGGAGGCTGCACATGAAGTAGGGTAGTCTACTTTCCGTTCTTGATCTTTCCCCTTCCTTCCCCTCTATGAACATTCAGCACTTCGAGAAAGGATTTGAGTACACCAACCGTGACTTGCTCTGGATGGCCCGTAAGCTTGGCAAGATCGCAACGTACTGCAAACGTGTGAAGGACGAGAGCTCAAGCATTCGCATAGACACGGAGCTGCGCCGTACGAAGAAGCAAAAGGACACGGTGAAAACAACCATTACGGTGGACTTGCCAGAGGAAACTCTCCGTGCGGAATCCCGGAAGTCAACCGTGCGCGAAGCAGTGGACAGATGCGTGGAAAAGCTCGAGCCGCAACTCAAAAGGTACAAAGAACTCCGCACATCACGTAAGCCCTCGCGGTCCGCACGAGCGCCCCGGCAGCGCCGTCCCCAATAGAAGGAATGAAACGCCTCATCGCTCTCTTCGGCTTTCTCTCAGTCACCTGTAGCATCGCACTCCCTGCGGTGGCTGCAACAGGAGAAGTGCTGGGAGTGGGAGTGCCACTCACTCCTATTATCAGAGGACCCGACGACATAGCAGTAGGGCGAACCCTCGTTCTCGATGCCTCGGCATCCGTGGGTGTGGGAGAAGACGTAAGTTACCGCTGGTACAGAGACAGTCTCCCGCAACCCATCAGCCGCACGGTAGAGGCGGTGTACACTCCGGAAGAACCGGGCGTCACTTCCATCCGTCTCGTTGTCAGCACCACAATCGACGGCGAGGAAGTGGAAGCTGAAGTAGAGAAGCAAATCACCGTGTACGAACGGAAGATCGTACTGATAGCAGACAGCAGCATCCCAACGGAGAAGCTGCAGATTCACCAGCAAACTGCTGCAGAGGAAGGCGTATTTCTCCGTGTCCTTCAGCCGGTAATTACCGGCGCGCCGCTCGGCACCGAAGAAGCGCTGGTGAAACTCATCCAAGAACAGTCCTCTGCTCTGAACGGCGCTTCGGCCATCGTGCTCTGGACGGAGGGGATCACAGGCCTGCAGGCATTCATGCGTGCCATCGAGCAGGACACGGAGCGCATGCAGAGTATGAAAAATCAGAGCATTGTGCTCATCTCCGACCGCAACCTGAAAGTACTGGGACGCACTGCGCGCGGGCCATTCTCAGTCCTCGGGCCAAGACAGATTCTCATCACACGGCGAGTGGCCATGAACCCCCTCATCTCATCGGCTACCGTGGAGCAGTTCGTGGAGGAACTCGATAAGCGGGACACCGACTACCTGATTGTGGACAAGTCAACGACAGGTATACGCCCATGGAATCTGCTCTCGTCTCTCGTGAATTACATGCTCACGCACGGCGTTTCCAGCCAAACGGTGATCCTGCTTCTCATGCTCCCCGTCATAGCCATGATCCTGGCGTTCTTAAAACAGGTGATCGGCATTACAACATTCGGACTCTACACTCCATCCGTAGTTGCCCTGAGCTTCCTCGCGCTGGGATGGCCCATTGGGCTTGCCTTCCTTCTCTTCATCATCATAACCGGGTATGCAACGCGGGCATTCATGCGCCGCTGGCGGCTGCTCTACATCCCAAAAGTTGCCATTGTCATCACAGTCGTGAGTATCACCCTTCTTCTGCTCCTTGGGCTGGGAACGCTCTTCCATATCATCCTCGCCAGAGACACGATCTTCGTGCTCCTCATTATGTCCACGCTCTCCGAGAGCTTCCTGAACGTGAAAACAGAAGAGGGCCTCTACAGCGCCATCCTCGGAACTGGCGAAACTATCCTTGCGGCTCTCCTCTGCGTGTTCATTGTGCAGTGGCCCTGGCTCCAGTCGTTCGCCCTCGCCTACCCTGAACTTATCCTGTTCACCATCGCCGCCGATGCCATACTCGGGAGATGGACCGGTTTGCGCCTCGTAGAGTACTTTCGCTTCCGCGAAGTCTTTAAGCACCTTCAGGAGGAATAGGGTTGGGGATAGGGTTAGGGTTAGGAATTGAGAATTAAGTACCCAAAATGACCTATGGAATCGTTCACTGACCTCGATGTGTGGCAGAAGGGAATGCAACTCGTGAAAGAGGCGTATGTCCTCACAAGGAAACTCCCTCCCGAAGAACAGTACGGCCTCACCGCACAAATCCGGCGTGCCGTCGTGAGTATTCTCGCAAACTTGGCAGAAGGGTTCAGCCGGGCGACAGCTGCGGACAAAGCACACAAGTATACAACCTCAAGGGGGGAATGCTCCGAAGTAAAAGCCTTGCTCCTCGTGTGCGAAGAACTTGGACTGCTCCAGCAGAAGGAAACATCCCGTGCAAAAAATTTATCGGATGAAACGGGGAGACTCCTGAGCGGATTGATTCAGAAATTTGCACATTCCTAACCCTAACCCAAACCCTAACCCTTCATGTTCTCCTTCCTCTCTAACCACGGCATCCTGGGACTCAACGCAAGGAATCTCCTCTACGTGAAACCTTTCAACCCGCGAAAAGCAGTTGCCTTCGCAGATGACAAACTCAAAACGAAAGCATTCCTCGCCGCACGCGGCGTCCCGACGGCGAAAATCTACGCACGCATAGAAACGCGGGAACAGCTGAGAGATTTTGATTTTTCCCAACTCCCGGATGAATGCGTACTCAAGCCGAACTTTGGCTTTGGCGGCGAGGGAATCCTCGTTTTCAACGGACGGAGGAAGGGAGTATTCCTCCGGGGAAAAGAACCAATGACCAACCAGGAAATTACTGAGCACATCGAAGACATTCTCGACGGCATGTTCTCTGTAAACGGGAGAAAAGATACCGCATTTTTTGAGCAGATCCTCATCCCCCATGAGTGCTTCGCGCGCTTCCGGCCAGCCGGCCTCCCGGACATCCGTGTCATTGTCTTCAACCTGGTCCCCGTCATGGCCATGCTCCGTATCCCCACTGCTCAGAGCGAGGGGAAAGCAAACATTCACCTTGGGGGCATAGGCATTGGCATTGACCTTGCAAAGGGGGTGACAACGCATGCAGCCCAGTACCACAGCATCATCACGGAACTGCCCCACGGGGGTTCTCCGAGCGGGATCCAGATTCCACACTGGAATGAAATCCTCGAAGTGAGCTCACGCATTCAGCAGATCACGAATATCGGCTACCTCGCTGTGGATATCACCATCGATCAGCACATGGGCCCGGCATTGTTGGAAGTGAATGCGCGCGCCGGACTGATGGTGCAGGTTGCCAACCTCGCACCGCTCCGTGCGAGACTCGAGCGAGTCATAGGCGTGAAGGTGAACAGCCCGGAGAAAGGCGTACGTATGGGACAGGATCTCTTTGGAGAAGGAAAAGCAAAGAGAACAGAGAAAGAACCTGAGAACAAAAAAACAATTCTCGGAACAAACGAGAATATTGTGATTAGTGGTGACGGTGTGAATATAGAAGTGCCCTGCCTCATTACCCCGGAGCACGAGAGAACAGTGTTTTCCCCGGAACTTATCGAAAGCCTGCAAAGAACGGGCGCATTGGAAGTGGAAGACGAGAAGGAGCGAACCTTCCGCGTGAAGTTCACACTCGCCGGCAAGAAAATCCAGACACTCGTGGGAACAGGTAAAGTATCAGGAGAAGAGAGAGCAATGATCGGACGCCGCGATCTCGCAGGATTCCTCCTCGACCCCTCGAAAGAAACACCTATCCAGGCGCAGAAGGCTTCTGTAAAAGCAGATCTCCGCGTAGTGGACAAGCTGTTCGCTCAAATGGACCGCGACCTGCTCCTCCTCAGACACATCAAACCTGCCAACCTCGAGGAAGAGCGCGGGAGATTGGAACAGGACAGTAAGTACAACCCGATCTTCCATTACAGAGAAGTGGCAATGGATCTGGATGAAGCCGAACGCAAACTCGAGAACCCTGTGCAGGACTCTTCACCTCTGGGAATTTTGCTGGAGAAGAAGCGCCAGGAATTGCTCACGCGCATCGCCCTCCTGCGGTCGCGCGGTCACGCCGCACGCTTCACGGAATATTCCATGAAACTCTTCGGCGCACCCACGTCCGCACTGCTCAGAGCAGCAAAGGCGGAACTCCACAACCGCATTGCCTGTGATCTGCCACCACAGAAAAAAGATCTCCTCACATCGGAAGAAACGCGGAATATTCTCACAAAAGCACTGGAACGCTACAGTCTCCACGATTGGGAAGTGGTGGTACGACCGAGGCTCGTCTCCGACTGCACAGTCGGCGGAAACAAGGTCTATATCAGAGAAAGCGCGCTTTTTGAGCGGATGCATGTGGATGCCCTCATCGCACATGAAATTGAAACACACATCCTCACCGCAGAGAACGGAGCCCTCCAGCCATATGCACTGTTCAGAAACGGTTGCGCAAATTACCTCGACACACAGGAAGGCCTCTCCATCTTCAACCAGAACCGCGTACTCAGTCCCTTTCATGAGAAGAGGTACAACCCTCCAAGAAACGTCCTCGGCGTTGCCTTCGGCCTCGATCATTCCTTCGCGGAAACCCGGAAATACCTTCGGGAAGAGCTGGGATTCTCCTCCGCAAGAGCGCTCACCCAAACCATCGCCATCAAGCGGGGGCTCTGCGATACATCGGAACCAGGCGGATTCACAAAAGGTGTCGTCTACTTCCGCGGTGTGCGTGCCATCGAGAGATTCGTGGAGGATGGCGGCGATCTCACCCGGCTCTACCTTGGGAAGATAGCACTGGAAGATCTGAGACTTATTGAACAGATCGAGGAATTACAGGACCCCCTGCTCCTCCCTGCCTTCCTCAGAAAAGGCGCAGGAGAACGAAACGAACCGAAGAGAAAGAAGAACCGCAGAAAAAAGAAAGCTGTAGAAGGGGAGGCGGAAACAAAGCAGGAATAGCTTATACGAAATACCTCTGACTCTTATTCCTTCGGTTCCACATTTTTGTCTCTGGTCACTCGTCGCTTGTCTCTGATCTCTTGTCCCCAATCCTTCGTTCATTTGTTCCTTGGTATTTGTCATTGACGAGTGACAAGCAACAAATGACTAGTGACCAATGACAAATCTGTGCTGGAAGAAAGACGCAGGAATACTGATCAGATTTACTCCGTACTATAGCTATTCCTCCCACTTCACACGACTCAGCGAATCCATGACGGTCACCCATGTCTGCCCCGAGGCGAAGACGAGAGGATCCCCCTCAGTATCTGTAAAAACATAGGAATCTGTTGGAGATTTCTTCGACCACCTGCCGCGGTACATCCGGCCGGAGCGGAAGAGGAGAGCTTCTCCCTTTCCCTGAACCCTAATGGCCAGACGCCCGAACTCCCCCGTGTCCTCCACATCCGTTTCGAGAATGAGGACGTTATGAGGCACCGCCAGACTCACCTCCTCTCCGTTCGTACGTATGTATCCTCTCTTCCAGGAATCATAGACATACTCAACATTGTGCAACGGACTGAAGAAATTGATCGTCATAGTGGTAGCACCTGAGCCGCTCCGCGCACGCCCTGTTTTGTATGGAGGCCAGGGAACAGGAGTGACCCCGCCTTCGGCCTCCTGCAGGAGCTCCCGCATAGATTCCCGCGTGAGGAATGCATCATGCGGCGCGGGAATGTCTTTGGCACGCGTAAAATACGTATCATAGAAGATACCGTTGAAAGCGGTGACACCCTTCAGCTGTCCCACTCGTTCCAGTGCCTCCGGGCTTCCGCCAAAGTGGAAAAACACAGAAACCCAGGGAAGAACACCATCAATGAAATACGGACGGAGAGAGCGCACCGGCCCGACGCGCTCAGGAAAATCTTTGACATCAAAGAGCACGTTGAAGCGCGTGATGTACCCCTCGACAAAGAACTCCTCTATGAGAAGCGCATCTGAGAGGCCTCGATGGAACGGACGGGCTGCCTGGTGATTCTCTACCATCACAGACACAATCCCTTTCTTCTTCCCCCACAGAGGAAACATACTCAGTCTGGAAAGCACAGTGGACTCCCCTGTCTTTGGCACATTGGATTCGAGCGGATCTGTAATAGCAGTCTTTGCGAAGCGTACCTCTGCAGGAGGCAATTTTTCCACGCTCCAGATGAGAACAAACCCGCAGAAAACCGCCAGAACAAAGACAAGCGCAGAGAGAAATCGGCTGACATGTTTCATGGAACCTTGGATGACCGAAAAAGTTACGAAGCGCTTTTCTTCTCCTCGCCCTCCTCTCCCCCTTCCTCGCCTTCCTTTGCTTCCCCACCTTCACCCTCCACAGCCTCCACTGCGCCTTCAACCGGCGCCACCTCGACCACTTCCTCTTTCCGAGGTTCCTGTACGGTGGCAATGACTACTCCCGTGTCCAGCAGGATCACGACGTTCTCAGGAACGATAATGTCAGCAACAGTGAGAGAATCGTGGAACGCTTTCAGTGGTTCCAGGGAGACAGAGAGGAAATGCGGCAAAT
Organism: Candidatus Peribacteria bacterium RIFOXYB1_FULL_54_35; assembly: GCA_001787755.1. Lineage (GTDB taxonomy): Bacteria > Patescibacteriota > Gracilibacteria > Peribacterales > Peribacteraceae > GWB1-54-5. The sequence continues at coordinate 49,252 of MFYJ01000012.1, read as the reverse complement.
GAGCAGGCAGACATTTCACAGTGACATGGTCCTGTGGCGTGACAAGTATCGCCCCGAGGTCCTTCACCGCAAAAGCTTCTCCCTCGAAGTGCACCGGTACGCTCGCTTCGATTTCTTTCTTCATGTCCACCGCATAGAAATCCACATGTGTAATACGATCTGAAATGGGATCGAACTGCACCGCATGGAACAGAACAGGAACGTTCTTCCCCCCGAAATCGAGATCCACAAGAGTGCTCTCCCCCGCCTTCAGGTACACACGGAAAAGATCGTTGTATCCGCACTGTAATGACATGTTCTTCACTTCGTTGCCATACACCACACACGGCACCTGATTCGACTTGCGCAGTACTTTTGCCTTGAAGGCGTTGTCGCGAGCCGATACTTTCAGCGGAATCATATCCATAGCCCCGAAAGGCTAAGCGATGAAGGGAGAGGGGTCAACTGAAAGTATGGTATTTTCGCAATGTAAGGGAGATTCGCGGTTAGCGGTTAGCGTGTAGCGATGAGCAGTGGATAGCAAGCCGCTCATCGCTAATCGTTTTTTAGGCCCCACTTCCAGAAATACTTGAATCCGCTCGCAATATGGGCACGACCCACGCGCGTGAAGAGGAGGGTGAAAACACCCCCTTCGCTCAAACGCTTCTTCCGATCGCGCGCTTCCATCTGCGGAAAATAGACAACGCGTTTCCCCGCTTCACGGCACCGGCGGCAGAAATCGGCATCTTCAAAGAAAAGGAAGAAACGGTCGTCGAACCCTCCCAGCGCGGAAAAAAATTCCCGCCGGATCAGGAAGCACCCGCCGGCAATCCAGTCTGCATCCCTCTCCCGCTCAGGATCCTCGCGGAGTTGTAAGTAGCGTTCAAGGACGTGAGGGAACAAATGACGAAGGAACGTGCGCTTCACTACGATGTCAGGCACACGGGGATATGCGCGGGCAGAGAAGCGGTAGGTGCCGTCTCCATGTACAAGCTTCGGCCCAAGAATCCCGATAGCAGGTTCCCTCTCCATCTTCTGGACCAGTTTCTCCACACCGTCTTCCTGCAGCAGCTTGTCGGGGTTGTTAATGAGGAGGAACTTTCCGCGGGCGAAGCGCACTCCGTAGTTGTACCCCGAACCAAAACCCCCATTACGAGGAGATTCAATAATGCGCACCCGCCCATATCCTTTCAGACGATTCCGCAGCACACCGATGGAATCATCTTCCGAGTGGTTATCCACGACAATCACCTCCATCCGATCCGCGAGGGATTGCTTCAGAAGTGCGAGCACGCACTCCACTGTAGGCTGCGGGCTGCGAAAATTGAGTACGATTGCTGAGACGAGGGGATTTTCCATGCCGCTGAGGGTGGTACTATACCCCCTGTGAACGCGAAGAAGCCACCAGAAGCGCCAAACTCCCACCTCGCAGAGCTCCGGAGGCGCACTGCCAAAGCATCGACAGACCCCGGCATCTATAAATGGCTCGGGAAAGAAGGAGAAGTGCTGTACGTGGGAAAAGCCAAGAATCTGAAAAATCGCCTGAAGAGTTACGTACAGGAGAAACCGGACCTCAACATCGGCCCCTGGAAACTCTCGCTCATCAGGCACATCGCAGACTTTGATACAACCGTCACAAACTCCGAACTGGAAGCGCTCATCCTGGAAACGAACCTCATCAAAGAACTCAAGCCGAAGTACAACGTGCTGATGAAGGACGACAAGAACTACGTGTATGTCCGTATCGGCCTGCAGAACCCCTACCCGGATGTGGGCGTCGTGCGGCGGACGGAGCATGACGGAGCGAAATACTTCGGCCCGTTCCTCAGCGCATACGATACGAAAAGGACACTCGATGTCCTGCAGGAAATACTCAACTACCGTGAGGACAGGAAAGCACTGGAAAAACTCAACCGTGCGGCGCAGAAAGGAGAAGACCATGGTCATGCTCACGCATCGCTGGATTTCCAGATCGGCCAATCGTGCGGCGTCGCCATGGGGAAAATTTCGCAGGAGGAATACAGGAACCGCATAGACGCAGTTGTCGCATTCTTTAAGGGAAACCACAGCACCGTGTTCAAGCAGGCGACAGTGATGATGCAGGAAGCAGCACGGAACAGAAAATTCGAGAAAGCTGCGAAGCTGCGCGACGCTGTCCGCTTCATGGAAGAGATGCGGAAGGAACAAATCGTGTCCGGCACCTCGGGAGAAGACACCGACACATTCGCAGTTGCAATGAGCGGATCCAAAGCGCTGATTGTGGCGCTCCGTGAACGGGGCGGCAAGCTCATCGGGGAGCAGAGTTTCCCGCTCAGGGGAGAACCGGACTCCCCCGCAGAAGCACTGGAGCAGTTTCTGCCGCAGTACTACTCCTCGGTGCCGGACCTTCCCGATCTCGTTGTGATCGGAGAAGAGATCGAAGATGCCGGTCTCCTCTCAGCATGGCTGACTGAACAAAAAGGAAGAACTGTGGAAGTGCGCATGCCTGAGCGGGGGAAGAAATCAAAGGTACTGCAGCTTGCCGAGAGGAATGCCACGGAGAAAGTGAAGCAGCTGGAAGCGAAATGGGAATCTGCCGTGCGGAACATCGAAGAAGCTCTCGTGGAACTTACAGAAGCTCTGCATCTCCCGGAGAAACCCAGAAGAATAGAAGGCTATGACATTTCCCACCTTGGCGGCACAGAAACAGTGGGAAGCATGGCAGTAACCATCAACGGGAAACCGGCCCCGAAGGACTACCGTTCCTTCACCATCCAGACGCTGAAGGAAGGAGACATCGATGACTACAGGGCACTGGAAGAAGTACTGAGACGGAGACTCAAGTACCTCACGCAAGATCTTAAGCTGGAGGAGGAGCAGTGGAAGAGAGAGGACATCACGTTCGGCAAAGTGCGGAAGGCCGAACAGAAAGCCGTTGACCGGATCCATGAGGAAAATTACAAGGAGATTAACAATAAAGAAATCGACTACAGGAAATACCTCGTCGCACGGAAGGAGGATGTAATTATCGGTTTCTGCCGCATGGTGGAGCATGAGGGAGGACACAGGGAACTCAAGAGCCTCTGGGTCCGCAACGACGTGCGCGGGAAGCACCTCGGCCAGTTTCTTGTGAGAAAAATGCTCAGCATGCAGAAAAATACGAAGAAGGTGTACGTCACAGTCAGAACCTCCCTTGAAGAGTACTACAGTAACCTCGGCTTCCGGCATACGAACACCCACCCACCCATTGTGGAAAAGAAACTCCGGATAGCAGAGAAAGAGAAGGGTGTGCCCCCGGGCATCGTGATGGTGTACATCTATGCTGATCACAAAAAAGATATCTCTCTCTCAGAGAAACCTGATCTCCTCCTCATCGACGGCGGCAAAGGGCAACTTGGGAGCGCTGTGAAGGTGCTCAAAGAGTACAACCTCGACATCCCCGTGATAGGTCTGGCAAAACAAGAGGAGGAACTATTCCTCCCGGACACCCCACACCCCATACCCCTCCCCAAAGATTCTCAGGCACAGTTCTTATTGCAACGCATCCGGAACGAGGCGCACAGATTCGCCAACGAGCACCGTAAAAAGCGCATTGCAAAGCATACAATAAGTTCCGCGTTGGACGACGTGCCGGGAATAGGAGCGAAGATGAAACAGGCTCTCCTCACAAGGTTCGGGGCAGTGAGAAACATTCAGGAAGCCTCAGATGAAGAATTGAGGAACATCATCAGTGATACACAACTAAAAGCGCTACGAACACATCTACAGAAATAGTACATACTGTCAGCGCTGTTTTTCGATAACTCATTCTCTCATCCAAACAGGTCAACGAGCGGCAGAAAACGCTACATGGCAGAAATTAATGTTCCCGCTGGAAGCGGGTGACTACGTCGGAAATTTGACTGGCTACCTTTCCTGCATACGGGACGAACTTGAGAATGATGGTTTCTCCACCCAACCCTTCTTTGAGACGGATGTGGAGCTTCCCGAAAGGGAAAAGACCCCAGAGCTGCGTCTCGATGCTCACGCCACCTATATTCTCTATGTGAATGGGATTAATTTGCCTGCGGAAAAAAGACGTCTGGTCCACCAGGATGATTTTGTCTGTGGTCACAAATATGAAATCAAACATCCAGTCGATGTATGCCTTCACAACATTGAAAACAACGAAAAAAAGCCAGAAGAGAAAAAGCATCCACGCAAGCCATCCCATCGGCCATTCAAAGAACCACCCCACAATCCCGAGCCCGAAGAGAACGATGGTGAGAATAATTTCGCGGAGGATGGCGAAGAAGAACGAGAGCCCGTGGTAACGGGTGAAAAGTATCTCGCATTCGCCGTCATGGCAGTACGCCTGCTTAATCTTGTTAATATCTGTCTCAAGTGCAAGGAATCGCATAAGAAACAGTCTACACAAAATCTAAAATGTACACATCTGCTTTTGCGGGAGAAGCGCTCTCGCATATACTCCAGCCAACCGCTCTGCCGCCATCGTCTAGTGGTTAGGACACGAGGTTCTCATCCTCGTAACGGGGGTTCGATTCCCCCTGGCGGTACCAAATAACAGATGTTAACGCATCACTATCCTGTATGCCCCTTGTCCTGAGCGAGTCACGTCGTCCGCGAACGACGTGACGAGTCGAAGGGTTCCCCCTGGCGGTACCAGACTCTTTTTAAACATATCACTATCCTGTCTGCCTCTTGCCCTGAGCGAGTAATCCGCCGCAGGCGGAGAACGAGCCGAAGGGTTCCCCGTGGGGCTGCCACTCTGCCCCCATAGAAAAACACGAACAAGAGACCTTTCTTTTGCTTCTACTATGCTTCGCTGTCACGAATATGAAGAACATTTTCCCACTCTGTAAGTATGACTCAAATCACGGGACAGTTTACACCTGGACTCGGCCAATCTCAGGCGTACAATCGTTTCCTTTTGCATCGCACTATCGTCCCCTCGTTCAATGGTCACCGAAAATCCTACCCAGCCCGCTAAGAAGAAACGGCCACGAGCCGAGCCGCTGACGATTGAATTGGCCCAAAGATACAGGACCGCGGAAGACGTCGCGCATCTGCTTTCTACTCTCGATGCCGCCGGCGATGAGGGCCGCGAACGTGCCCTGACACAAGCCGGGATGAGCGAGGGACAGTATGCACACATGACACATACGGATTTCCGCCAGCGTCTTGAGCTTGCCGTGAAAACCAACTACCCCGTCTGGAGAGGCAGCCACTTCACCCTGCCAATCGAGCTCGGGAACACGCCGGCGAAGCGTCCGGCACCGGCAGTTCAGGCCCGGCCGGATGAGGCCCAAGTCGCAAGTAAGCATACGCTTCCACCGACGTCTACACCCTCTCCATCGCCCGCTCCTGAGGCTGAAGTGCCATTGCCGGATCCATCCACAGAATCCGTAACGGACAAGCAACCTGCAGTGAAACCGCCAGAACCAGCTCCGCTTCCGCCTGATCCAGATTTTTCGACCAACGAGCCGCAAACCGCGACCGAACTGGCAACTCCGCCTCCGGCCGGCGCTCCCGCAAAAAAGAGAAGGGGCCGGCCAAAGGGATTGGGGGCAAAACCTGCACTGCAACCAGCATCTGAGCCTCTCGCCCCCCGCCGACGCGGCCGCCGGCCGAAGAAACCGGAGCCCTCAGAACCAGCCGCACCTGCCGCAGCCGAAACGTCACCGTCGGCCGGCCAGACGGTCCCCGGTGAACCACAACCAAATGAGTCCCTTCCCGCAGCAAGACTGGAGAACCTGCTTCCTATCACCTGCGTCTCTCCGCAGGTCCAAGGCCTGGTGATAAAGCTGCTCGCCTACTGTTGCTACTCCGATAGCACCGAAACCGCCTGCTGTCAGGTGGGGCTTTCCGATGCGGCATACATGCGGCTGCTTTTAGATTCAACTTTCAGTGACAATATCGACTATCAAACCCTATTCGACTCCGTCCAGTTCATCCGGGCTCATTGCCCGCAGGAATATCGGCTCATAGAAACCCAGCTCAGACAGTGGTACACAAACCCGCAAGATCCTCGCCTGCCTGAATTCCCACGCAGGCTCATGCATGCTATTGCCAGGCAAGAAGCTCAAGCGCAACAAGCCAGGTAGCCTAAAGACCGCACGAAGAGAATGTGATTGACTGCCTGCCAGAGCTCCAACTATAAGTGAGAGACGCATGCTCCACTTCTACATCGCCCGCTGCGCAGACAATTCACTCTACTGCGGATCGTGCAAGGATCTGCAATCCAGAGAAAACATACACAACACGGGAAAGGGCGCGAAGTACACGCGCTCGCGCAGGCCAATACGCATCGTATACTCGGAAGAATTCCCGACGCTTTCCGAAGCAATGAGACGTGAAGCGCAGGTCAAACGCTGGACAAAAGCACAGAAGGAAATGCTCATACGAAAACACATTCGACAGTAGGAAGAGAAGAGCACTCTCACATATGTTCCAGCCACCGCATACGCGTGTGCCGCCAGCACCGAGTGATTAGGACATGAAGTTCTCGTCCCCGTAACGGAGATTCAGATTCCCCTACGGGCTGCCAACACTAACCATTGTCAAAATTTCGCCCAAAGTGCAAAAGAGAGTTGGCTCCGCACACGGGACTCGTCATCGGTGTTTTTTCTTTTACAATCATGCTGTAGTAGGCTTTATCCGTGCCGGATTACAGCTTGTCCATCGTCCTGCCCGCCTACAACGAAGCAGAAAATCTAGAGCCGCTCGTGACCGAAATCGTTGCAGTGCTCAAAAGTATGCAGGTGGTACACCGGGAAATACTCATCGTTGATGATGCCAGTACCGACCAAACCGCCAATGTGGTGATCGCTATTGCCAAGAGTTTTCCGGAAGTCAGAGGAATACACCTGCGCAAAAATACCAAAAAAGCTGGTGCCCTGCTCTGCGGATACCGACTAGCTAAGGGCGATTTCGTCATCACCATGGACACCGACCTGCAGGATGATCCGAAGGAAATTCCACATCTGATCGCCGCACTTGAGAACGGTGCCGATGTGGTCAATGGTTGGAGAGTGAAACGAATGGACTCGTGGCAAAAACGGATGAGTTCCCTGGCCGCTAACCGCTTGACCAGTTTCCTTTTTGGCCAGCGCCTGCATGACATGAATAGTGGCTACAAAGCCTACCGGGCTGGAGTTCTCAAGAAACTGTACATACCCGGCAGCCTGTATCGGTTCATTCCCCACCTGCTGTTCCGCCAGGGATATACGGTGGTGGAAATACCGGTGAACCATCGCCCCCGGTTGCACGGTGAAACCAAGTTCCGCCTGGGACACCGCCTGCGATATTTTGTTGATCTGATCATGGTGTTATTTGCCACACCTTCCAACGGAACGCAAGAAACTGCGCTTTTCGATGAGCTCACCGGGGGAAACAGATGAAAGACATTAAATTCAGATACGGTAATTTTGCCCTGGTTGTCGCAGGAAGCGTATTGCTTGGCCTCATCGCTGCCTACCCTGGCACTGCGTCTTACGATGATCCTTACCGCTACCGGTACAGCCTTTGGCTGCTCGCACAGTATGGCCTGTCGCCAGGCATAACTGCGGCCTCCGTTCCCTACGGGACTTTGTGGGAGCTTATCTTGGCCGTAGTAACGGAAATTCTCCTGCCTTTTCTTAGGGACCCTTTTTACCTGCGCCATGCCATCACATTCGCACTCTTCCCAGCCGGCCTCTACGCGATGACCCATTTGCTGCGCAGAGCCGGTTACAGCCTCGGAACGGCTCTGTTAAGCACCAGCGTCCTCATTGGTTTCATCCGGCTGGGAGGACATCATCTCGTGAACGTCAAAGATGCACCTGCAGCGACTGCTTTCCTGCTCTGCGCTCTCGGGAGCTGGCTGCTTCTCCGGAGCCTCTCTGAAACCGTATCTGTCAGAAAGCTGATTGCCATCGGTATCGTCAGCATTCTGCCCTACGCTATCAGAACACCACTGCTGGGAATTTTTGCGCTCACCATGCCGGCACTGCTTGTGATGGCTATAAGACCGGACAAAAAGCTCAAACTCCGCTCCAGGCTGGCAATGATCATCATTCCTCTTTTTAGCGCCTCGCTATTTCTGTTCTTGCTCTTCCCGCAGCTCTGGACAATGGACATCACACAATGGCTGAAGCCGATCGAAGTTTTCAGTAATTATCAGCCATACCGCTGGTACACCCGTATCTTCGGCATCACGATGCGGGCGCAAGACGTTGCCTGGTGGTACAGCCTCGCTTTCATTCCCGTCATCATTCAGCCGCTTGCTCTGACTGTATGTTTCATCGGTCTGGTCAACCTTTCCCTGCACTACCCCAAAACACCTTCTGCCTTCGTTGCCCGTTTTGGCAGATTCACCCTGCCGGTTCAGCTTCCTTACTGGCTGTTGGCTCACTCTGCACTGGCGCTTGCGTATGTCATCACAGCTGGCAGCACGCTCTACGATGAAGAACGCCACATGCTCTTCGCCTATACCGTACTGTTTGCCGGTCTGAGTCTGGGCTGTGATTACTTGAAGGAACAATGGAAACTGATGCTGGCCTGCGCCGTCACTGTCACCAGCCTGATTGCCTACTCCAACTGGGGCATTTATTCCTACATTTATAAATCCCCGCTCATCCTGAACCGTGACTCCGGCCAGTTCATGCACGAGTACTGGGGACTTTGCATTAATAGAGCTGTCCTGCACCTGCCGGACGGCGTACCCCCCGGCACCTCCTTCGACACCTGGCCGGAACCGATCGGGGAAATCCAGCTGAGCCGGCTGCAAAACAGCCTGGTTTTCCGCGATACACGCTTCGCATCGTACCGCTTTAACAAAGGCGCCCATCTGGAACCAGTGTATGCGTACATCCACCACAATCGTGAGGGCACAGTTCAGCAAGGCATAAAAGACCTGGCATCAGGCAGTGGCAGGCTGGTCTGGGAAGAAAATCTGCCGACTGGGGAAAAGGCGTGCATGCTCATGGTGTATGGGCTCAAGCCAAACGAATAACCATGCGTGCGAACCCACCGTTGACTATCAGATCAGCTGCATCTGACTCATCCATGCAGAAGCCCACGACCGTGTTCCTGCCGTTCCTGCTCACTCATACCGCAGCGCATCAATCGGCTTGAGATTCGCCGCCTTGTACGCCGGGAGCATGCCGAAGAAGACTCCTGTCCCAATGGAGAACGAGAAAGCCAGAATGATGGAGCCCGAGGAAATAACAGCCTGAAGATCGAAGAACGTGGAGACAATGAAGACGCCGACAGCGCTCAGGAGCACCCCGAGCAAACCGCCGAGAATACAGAGGACCGTGGACTCCACAAGGAACTGCTGCAGGATACTCTTCCTCTTTGCGCCTATTGCCTTGCGCACGCCGATCTCCCTTGTCCGTTCTGTGACAGATACCAGCATGATGTTCATGACACCTATGCCTCCGACAAGGAGGGAAATAGCTGCGATTCCTCCAAGGAGCAGTGTGAAGATCTGTGTCACTTCATTGAGAGTCTCCACCGCCTCCGCCTGATTCAGGATATTGAAATCCTGATCCTCTTCCTGAACGCGATGCTCATTGAGGAGCACGGCAGTGATGACCTCCTTTATCCGTTCCATTTGCGCCTGATCCTCCACGGAGACATTGATGGAACTCACAGTATCCACCCCCTGCACCCGGCCCTGCATGGTTGTGAGAGGAACGAACGCGATATCATCGTAATTCGTTAACCCCTGCTGCCCCTTCTCGCTCATGATGCCCACAATGGTGAAAATGTGATTCTGCAGGCGGATATCCTGCCCGATGGGATTCTGGTTCGGATACAGCGTGCGGACAATTTCCTGCCCGAGAACGACTACTTTCTCCTTTCCAGCGAGATGCCCTTCCGTAATGAAGCTGCCGTATTGCACGGGGAAGTTATTCACTTCCGGGTACGCAGGCGTTACACCCACAATACTCGTCTGCATGTTCTGATTCCCAACAATCACCTGCATATTGCTGCGCAGCTCCGGCGACACAGCCAGTAAGCCCGACACATGCGCGGAAATAGCATCAATATCATCCGACGTGATGGTACTGTCGGAGCCCCCGGACCGCCGGAAGAGCGAACGAACATCCGTCTGATTGGGGCTGCCGGACTGGATGATGAGCAGATTGGTCCCCATGCTCTCTATGCGCTCCGTAACCTGCTTCTGCGCCCCCCTGCCGATAGCGACCATCAGCACAACAGATGCAACACCAATCATGATGCCAAGCATCGTGAGCCCGGACCGGAGCTTGTTGCTCCAGATGGCATCGAGTGCGCTGCGGATATTTTCGAGGAAGAACATGAGAGAGCTATAACGTATGAACCAAGCCGTCAAGAATATGGATCGTGCGTTCGGCATACTCCGCGATATCATGCTCGTGCGTCACCATCACAATAGTCACACCCTGCTTGTTGAGCTTCTGGAGCAGAGTCATCAGCTCGGCACCTGTGTGGGAATCGAGTGCCCCCGTCGGCTCGTCTGCGAGGAGGATGGCAGGATTGGTCACGAGAGCGCGGGCAATGGCCACACGCTGCTTCTGTCCTCCGGAGAGTTCGTTCGGCTTGTGGTGAGAACGGTCTGAAAGTCCCACAGTGTCCAGTGCCCTGAGCGCCCGTTCATGGGCCTCATCCCGGTGCAGCCCCTGGTAGAGAAGCGGCTGCATGACCTGCCGGAGAGCATCCATGCGGGGCAGCAGATTGAACATCTGGAACACGAACCCGATTCTCCTGCTGCGCACATCCGCCTGCTCGTTGTCAGTCAGGCTGCTCACCCTGTGACCCTCCAGGGAATAAGAACCATTCGTTGGGGTATCCAGAAGGCCGATGATATTCATGAGTGTGGACTTCCCGGATCCCGAAGGCCCCATGACCGCCACAAATTCCCCCTTCTTGATTGTGAGGGAAATGCCCCTGAGCACCTCCAGTGTCTCTGCACCCAGAACGTACGTTTTCGTGATGTTATGGAGTTCAATCATACGATGCTAGCGGGGAGGACCACCCATGCGCATGATCATCTGGGCATTGTTCGATGAGCGTTCGCTGCGCTCTCCATCTTGGTTGGAAGAAATGGATACATTCACTGACTGGATTTTTGCACCCTCCTGCAAACCTGAAAGTACCTCTGTGTACGTTCCGTCTGAGAGCCCGGTTTCCACCGGAAAACGCTCTCCATTCTCTCCGACAACGAACGAACTGTTCCCGATGGCACGGAGCGCCAGATTGGGGACAGCAACAACATTCTCCCTTGCATCTATTTCTATCTCCACCTTGGCTGTCATGCCGGAAAGAATGGTATGACCTGTCGGCTGCAGAGCAATCTCCACCTCATACGAAACAACTCCCGAACTCTGAATGGGAGTGGTATCGATGAAGTCGATTACACCTTCAAATGTTTCTTCAGGAAGAGCATCGAAGACAATGGAAGCCTTCTGTCCTTCCTTCACATGAACCACATCCACCTGGTCAAGCTGTACGGTGACAATGAAGTAATCCGGATTCTCCAGAACAACGTACTTCGTTTCGTTGGCATCCGCGAGGAGGTTATCGCCCACCTGGAAATCGATCCTGCGGACGATGCCGTCGAACGGCGCGCGCAATTCGTACTTCTCGAGGGCGCGCTTGGCTTTCTGCAGCGCAACCTGCTTCTGCGCCACTGTGTTTCGCTGCTGATTGATCTGCACATCTACACTGGTCTGCGTCTGTGTCAGTTGCGCCTGCTCTGCACGCAGTTTGTCATTCAGATTAGTAACAGACCGTTCCTGGTCGTCCGCTGCCGTTGTTTTATTTTCCTGCTGGGATTCAAGGAGAGCCAGACTCTCCTCTGCATCCTCAAGATCCTGCAGTGTTGTATTTTTTCCCGGGAGTGTGAGAGTCGCCTGCTGGTCACGCAGCGTATCGAGGAGTGTGATGGCTGTGGAACGGGCAGTATTCATCGTACTCTTCATGTCATTGATGTCTGAGTCCGTGTAGGAAGCAGAAGGAACCGCTGTCTGTACAAACTCATAGGAAAGGCCTGTGAGATCCACGATCTGCCCCGCCAGCGCAATGGCATCCGTGAGAATGGTCTGGAGTTTCCGCGTGTCCTCCACGTTGATGACTGTCCCGTATTTCTCCCGGAGAGCATCGTAGGCATTGGTAGCATCGTAGTATGAAAATTCCACCTGATTCTTCAGGCTGTAGTCATTGAAGAGGAAATCAATGTCGAACGTATCGAAACGCGAGCCGCCGCGGACATATTCCTCACCACTGAGCACGGCCACAATATCATCCAGCAAATCATCGATGTCTGTGATGGCATCTTGGATGCTCACAGCCATATCGCGCTGCGCTTTCTCATAGGCAGCTTCTTTCTCCAGCACTGTACGCTTTGCCTGTTCTATGGTGTCTTTCACCTGCTGCCGCTGGGACGGAACCTCTCCGTACGCCTCTGTGAGCTGTCTCTCGAGGTCACGGACCGCATTCTGCGCGGTGAGCAGCTCCTGATCCCGGCTCGCAAGTAACTTCTGCAGGCTAAGGTATGCATCATTCACAGAAAGTTCCGCCTGCCGTATGTCCGCAAGCGGATCCGTCTTCTCCATTTCCGCAATAAGATCGTCACGCTGTACTTCTTGGCCTTCTTCCACATGCACCTTCTCGACCTTCCCAAGAACATTGAAACGAAGCTGCTGCTCATTGGCGAGTGTAACCGTCCCCAGCGCTTTGATAGAGAGGACAATATCCCGGCGTCCAATGGTCACTATTTCCCCCGCAATTCCCTGCACGCCATCCCCCCCGAAGACAACACCATACCCTCCCGCAAGAAGAAGAGGCGTTACAACACCAACAAGGGCGCTCTTCCAGCGAAACTGCCGGAATGCCGAATGGAGCCTGCCGGCTATAGATGGGACAAAACGCATTACTATCTGGGAGGGCGAAAAAGGGTATCACCCGGGGAACGACCAGGGAAGGAAAGTGTCACCCCATGTTCCTCTGCGATATCGAGAAGACGCCTGCCGGAGGAGAGCTCTGCCTTGAGCTCCTCCACAGAAATACCGATTCGCTCTGCAGACCGCTCAAGAAACAATTGATGGTCCTTGTCGTTCATCCACCGGGGAGGAAGCCTGAGTTCTCTGCCATGTTCCCGGGCAATATCCATGATGGATTTCCCCCGGGAGAGTTCCTGCCGGAGTTCCTGCTGTGACAGGCCAAGCTGCTCCTCTATTGTCTGGCTGTGCCTCATTTCTTCCGCCGGCGGTCTCCCGGGCGCTGCATGCCTCGCACCGGAACGCGGCCATCCAAAATACCCTGTTGCGAGAACAACGCAGAGCACCGTTGCAATGCCAATGAGGAGTGAGGGGAGATGGATTGCTTCCATTATATATACATATTGTTACGGGCGGGGTTGCGTATCATCGCTCTCTTCAGAATCGGGAGGTACACCTGCTCCGCGTGGTCCCATGGACCTGCCGCTCCCTACAGCACCACTGCCAGACAGCATGTCAGGCCCGCGGAAGCCACCTTCTCTGCCAGGACCCATGCCACCAGAGAGATCGACACCTCGCTCCTCGGCAATTTCACTGAATGTTTTCCCCGTATCGAGCTCCTGCTGAAGCTCTTCCATCGACATCCCAAGGCGTTCCGCCATCCTCTCCATCCGGCCTGCAGGATCCATCCCCTCCGGGGCAGGCACATTGCGCTCTTCTCCTGAACGCAACATCATCCCCCCCTCCTGCATGGGTGCTCCGGAAGAGCGCTGATCTGGGGAGCGGCGCAGTGATTGCACCCCCGAGAAAAGCAGCAAAAGTACCACACCGGTGATAACACCAACAATATACGAGCGGAGGTGGAAACGGAACATCATGGAAATAATGGGAATGGTATGTACTTTCATACGCATGAGACAGTGAGTTTCTTTCAAGAAACTGAGCATATGATGTTTTGCTATACTCCCAGAAAAGAGCCTGCAGGAGCAGAATCCTGCCCACCAGCACATGTGTCCCCGCATTGCATATGCAGCCGTTTGTGTCCGTCATCATCCCCTTCTACGGCAACCCGACAGAACTCGGCTGCTGCCTGGCGGCACTGGAACATCAGTCGTACTCTCCCAGTCGCTTTGAGGTGATCGTGGTAGACAACGGCTCACCTGTACCGCCGTTGCCAAACATGCGACGCCACCCGCACGCGCGCATAGTGCAGGAACCCGAACCGGGATCATACCGGGCACGGAATAGAGGAATACAGGAAGCGCAGGGGGATGTGATTGCTTTTACAGACGCCGACTGTGTACCGGCATCCGACTGGCTGGAACGAGGTGCTGCACACCTGGCAACAATGCAGGAATGCGGCATGGTCGGCGGCAGGATCGTCATGACCACACGCATCCCCGGGCAACCAACACTCCTGGAACGGTACGACAGAGAATTCGGCCTGCTGCAGGAATTCTATGTCCGTTCCTGCCATTTCGCCGTGACAGCGAATCTCTTTACAAGCGCCAGCATCATCCGAACAGTCGGCTCTTTTGACGGCGATCTGCTCTCAGGAGGAGATAGGGAATGGGGAAGAAGGGTGTTTGCTGCCGGACACACGCAACACTACGCATCTGATGTGATTGTTCTCCACCCCGCCCGGTCGTCCGTGCGGGCGTTCATCCGGAAGAACCGTCGGACCGCCGGGGGCATGTATCAACTCTGGAAGAAATACCCAGCCCTTGGAATCCATGCACCGTACCGTTCCTCCAACATGCAACTGCAGGTGAGGAACCTGCACTTCGGGAAGAAGCACGGCTGCCTGCGGCCGTCCTTCACTGGGCTTACCGCAGCAGCGTGGATGATACGATCTGTTGAATGGATCCGACTGCATTTGGGCGGCAAACCATTGCGCGCATAGAAGAATACCCTGCCGCAACAGCGCACTACACAGCTCATTGACCGGGGGAAGAGAAAAATTTCCACGGATTTTTTCATGAAGAGATTCGTCGCTAAAGAGAGTTGGAGTATACTATGCGGACTTTGCACAGAAGATTCGCTGTTCTCGGATGCCTCCTCTGCACGCTCCTCCTGGGGAACGCAGCTCCGGCTGCTGCACAGACTGCAAACAGCACAGTAGATATTAACACCCTCACACACCTGTATGAAGCATGGCTGCAGGACCAGTCGAACGAGTGGATCAACAAGCGTATCGAAGATGAACGTGCTGACATCCGGAAACTCCTCGAAGCAGATATTCGTACGACTCTGGGCATTACTGCAGAAGCAGAACCCATCAGCCAGACAGAAGACATACTCCGCTCCCAGGAACGACAGCAGAAAATTGTTTCCTCCATTGAAGAGCAACTGAGCGAATGGGATGTGGATCTGGATCTACTGCAGACAGAAGAAGAGAAGGTATACCTGGATCCAAAGACCAAGAGCGGAGCCACCAAAGTCCCGTTCGCGACAACAGAGAGTCACGGTGAACTCCTTGCGAAACGCGCCGTCATTGAGGAGCGCATCGCAGTACTGCAGTCTCTTCTGCCTATCCAGAAAGACAAGCTGAGAAAACTCAGTACCAGAGAATGGCAGATCCAGTTCCAGGGGATATTTTCGATCGTCGCCTACGGACTGGCAATTTTCCTCGTCGTACTTGCGGAGAGAACCACCCGTAAGAAACTGCTCTCCCGCATCAGCGATGCGAACAAAAGATATGTCGTAACGAAGTCATTCACGGCATTCGTGTACATCTGCACCGGAATGATCATCTTAAGTTCCATTCTCACAGAACACCCGAACGTAGTTACTTCGCTCGCTATCATCGGTGCAGGTATCGCTGTCGCCCTCCAGGACATTGTGAAAGATTTCATGGGGTGGATCATGATCGTCCAGCGCAACATTTTCATTGTGGGGAATCGCATTACTATTGAAAATCACACCGGAGAAGTCATTGATATCGGCATGCTCCGCTTCAAGCTGCTTGAAGTGGGGACCGGCGACCCGAATGTCATTGTCCTTGAACACACGGGAAAGAGCGTGTCGCTCCCCAATGCGCTCGTCCTCTCCTCTCCCGTCGTGAATCACAACTCAACCTCCGACTTCGTGAAAGCAGAAATGCGCATCGTCATCACATTCGAAAGTGACAGGAAAAAGGCGGAGGAAATCATCACCAATATTCTGAAGGAGGAGACCGAAGAGTTTTACCAGGCAGAAGTCCGGCAGCAGGCGAAACGCACGAGAATGTACTACCTTTCTCTCCAGCCGATAGGAATGAAAGTGTACAAAAATATCATCGGGAGCGGCTTTGAGTTCACCTTGCGATTCAGTGTGCCCATCGGTCTGCAGAGGACAGTTATCTCGGATCTGGCAACGAAAATTATGGATGCCATCGATGCCGAACCTTCCGTGGAACTCGCCTACGACACGCTGCGGATTATTCCCACTCCCCCGGGAAGCATATAGGTACGAAAACCTCTTTCGCGAGTATTAGTGATGATACCTGCTCTTCTTCCGTATCTGCACCGCGCGGTAGAGCTGCTCAAGGAAGAACACACGGCAAAGCTCATGCGGCAGTGTCATCTCACTCAGCCGGAGGATTTTCCCCGCCCGCCGCCGGACTGCATCGCTCAAACCGAAAGCTCCGCCAAGAATGAAGATGATTGCATCTCCTGCGTCGCGATGCCTCTGGAGAACGGAGGAAAATTCCTCTGAGGTCATCCCCTTTCCCCGCTCATCAAGAACCCAGAGCACACCTGACCGTTTTTCAACCGCCTCCAGAATGCGCGACGACTCCTCCTGTAACTGACGTGCAGGATCTTTCTCCCTGCTCGCCGGGAGTTCCAGCACCTCCAAAGCAAGATCACCGCGTACACGATCCATGTACTGGTTGCACCCCCCTGCAGCCCAGGAGGATTTGAGGGGACCAACACAGAGAAGTGTGACCTTGAACATTATTTCTTCTGCAGAACGGAGACCGTTTCTATGTGCGCCGTGTGCGGGAACATGTCCACCGGCTGCACGGTACGCAGTTCATATCCTTCTTTGAGGAATTCCGCGAGGTCGCGCACGAACGTCGCAGTATTGCAGGAAACATAGACAATTTTCTCCGGCGCATGCGCCACCACTGCTTCACGCGCCTGAGGATGCAATCCCGCACGCGGAGGATCGAGAATAATTGTTGAAAAAGCATACTTTCCTCCGGGTTTCAGTTGCTGGTTGAGCACCTGCTCCGCGCGCCCCTTGTAGAAGCTGATATTGCCTATGCGGTTCTTCCCAGCACTGCGCAGGGCATCTTCCACTGCAGCAGGATGGCTCTCCACGCCGACAACCTTCTCGCAGAAACGGGAGAGATACTGGCCAATGGCACCCATCCCGCAGTACACATCGAGCACTATGTCCCTGCGGGAGAGATCTGCTCCCTCGGCAATGGCCTGGTAGAGCTTCTCTGCGGCAAGGGTATTCGTCTGGAAAAAAGAGAATGGGGAGATTTCAAAGATAAGATCGAAGAGACGCTCTTTAATACTGGTACCACCGACGAGCGGGTACATCTTGGGATTCTCCGGTTTCTCATTCTGGCCAAGGTTCTCTATGACGAGAAGCGACTGGAGCCCCGAGCGGCCTCCGAAGCGCATGAAGTGCT
This sequence comes from Candidatus Peribacteria bacterium RIFOXYB1_FULL_54_35, assembly GCA_001787755.1. Classification (GTDB taxonomy): domain Bacteria; phylum Patescibacteriota; class Gracilibacteria; order Peribacterales; family Peribacteraceae; genus GWB1-54-5. The sequence continues at coordinate 31,705 of MFYJ01000012.1, read as the reverse complement.
GGAAGAGCGGCTCCAGCTCTTTCTTCCGGGCTTTCACAACGAAAGCAATCATCTGCTCGCCGGTCTGCACTCCCCTGCGCAGTAGCAGAGTACGGAGCATGCCCTTGTGCGTCTTGGGGTTATAGACTGGCAACTTTACATCCGCCATGAAGCGGCGGACATCGGAGAGGAGAGAGGAAATCTGCTCATCGTACAGATGACACTCGGTAATCGGTAACACAGTGGACCACTGCCCGGGCTGATGGAAACCGATGGATGGATTCTCATCGAAGTAGATGCGTCTGCCTTCCTTCTGCTCTGTACGCATATGCTCAAACCCAAAGCTCAGCTCCAGCTTGTTTCTGTAGTGGAACACCTGCGGGCTCGGGATAATCTTGAGCACGCGCCCCGGAAGTTTGGTGCGCACACTCTCTTCCACAGGAGTGAGATGCTCCAGAGTCTCCCGGACGATCTCCTCCTTGTAATTGATCTGCTTGTCATACGGAAGGTTCTGCCAGGTGCAGCCCCCACAGTCATGGCAGTGGCTGCAGCGGGGCTGTACCTCGTCTTTGGACTTCTTGAGCACGCGGAGCAGCTTTGCTTCGCAGTACTGCTCCTTCCTCTTCGTGAGCGTAATCTCCACCTTCTGACCGGGGATGGTTCCAGGCACAAATACCGCCAAACCGTCTATATGGGCTAACCCAGCCCCTCCGTGCGTGAGCTTCTCAATAGTCACCGTATGCTGCTGCCCTGTATGGACAGACTGGCTTTCTGCTGTTGACATTAATAGGAAATTATAGTATAAATTGCACCTTTTGCACCCACATGCGAGAAACCCTGCTTCTCCTCTCCGGTTTCGTACTGCTCAGCAGTAGCACAAATCTCGATGTGCTTCTGCACCAGAGCGTACCATACTCCCCGCAGAGTGCAAGTACTGAGCAGGCCTGGATTGCCTCCCTGGAGAGCACACACACAGAAACCAAGGCACAAACTACCTCCACAGTCGAAGGAGAACGCGTGCATGGCAGCATGACACGGGAGATGAAGAGACAGTACGAGATAGCAGCATACCGGCGCACGAAAGCGCAGGCGCGCAGCACACCGACTGCCACCCCCTCTCCCCGTGTAGCGACGCTGAACCCCATTTTCGATAAGCAGGACATCGAACCTGAGCATCGCGTCATTGCTGACCAGGCATTCCGCATTATTCCCGGCCACTGCCAGGCATTCCTGAAAAATTTCTACGTGCGCTACGACAATCCCCAGCACAGGGGACTGGGAGGAAAATCAACAATCATTCTCACAGGATCGGTACCTGATGAGGAGTTCCGCGCCCTCTTCTTTCATGAGCTTGGACACCTGACAGACCTTGGGTGCTTCCAGGGAACAGCCGTTGCAGGTTCCACACCATACATGGACAAAGATGAGCAGATTTGGAAAGACGATCCAAGTGTAAGTTTCTACCAGATCTCATGGATGAACTCACAGGCACACAACCGGGGAACAACAGAAGAGGACTTTGTTTCCGGCTACGCCTCCTGGGACATGTTCGAGGATTTCGCCGAGAGTTTTGTGTACTATGTACTCCATCGCGAAGTGTTTGCCCGCCGGGCAGCGGAGAACGATGCGCTTGCCGCAAAGTACCAGTGGTTTCAGGAGCATCTGCCCGATCTGCCGAAAGTAGCGAAGAGCAACACGCGATGGGATGGCGCTATTCCCTGGGACATCACAAAACTCTCCTACGATTGGAAACCGCCTACAGAGCTCGTTGCACGGAGATAGGAGCCGGCAGTGGATGGAAAATGAAGGGCAGATACTGAATAATAAGAGATATGCGCTACCGCATCCTGATGATTCTCTGGCTCCTGAGTGATCTCCTCCTGTTCGTCGGAACGTACGCACTCGCATACTTTCTGCGTGTCGGATGGATTTTTTCCTCTGATTTTCCGTTCGACAAATTCATCAACATCACAGTGATAGTGGCTCCCGTGTGGCTCCTGGTTCTCGCGACCACACGAACCTTCGCGCTCACGCGTTCCCAGGCTACGCCTCGGAACGCAGCGTACATCACGTACTCCGCTCTGGTGGGAGTCGCGCTCTTCACACTCACCTACTACTTTCAGTATGCACAGTTCTTCAGTCGCATGCTCCTCATGATGGCATTTGTCTTCAGTGCTGCAGTTGTGTGGGGATGGCACTGCGGATACTCCGCAATCATGCGCAGGATTCTGCGGAAGAATCCGGCTGTTTTCCCGACGCTCATTGTGGGAGTAACACGGGAATCCGGAAGACTCATTGAGCGCCTCAACAGAAGCAATCACCCCTTAAAGCCCGTCGCCATTCTCGACGGGCGCGGCGTGAAAGACGGGGAAGTCCATGGTGTTCCGGTCCGCGGCAAACTGAACAAGCTGGAAGATGTACTCGAGCAGGAGCACATTACCCACCTCATACAGTGCAGCGATCTTGAACAGTCACTGAATCTCCTGAGTGCATGCCGGAAGCGCGGCTGCACCTACCTCCTGCTCCCCTCTGTTCTCGGAATCGTGGAACGGGATGAACGGGTAGACACCCTCGAGGGACAGCCTGTGACCATTGTGAGCCCGAAGGAGCACTGGTGGACATGGTTCTTCCGCTGAGGGAAGCAGAGGAAATAAAAGAAGCAGAAGAGTCAGAGGAAAGTCTTCAAAGGAAAGAAATCCCTCTAACTCCTCTGTTTCCTCCGATTCTTCTGTTTCTTTTGCTAGAGTAACGTCACAATCTCCAAATCCCAAGGGTCAAAGCATGCAAACTTTCATCCTCGCCGGCGGATTTGCCACCCGCCTCTGGCCACTCACGGAGAAGAGGGCAAAACCTCTGCTCCCGCTTGCCGGTAAACCCATTCTCTCACACCTCGTCCTCAACACACCGGCAGATTCCCCGATAACTGTGAGTACGAACGCCGCTCTCGCAGAAGGATTTACTCAATGGAAAAAGGAACAGCAACGCAGTGATATCGCCATAGTGGTAGAAGACACCGCACACGATGACCAGAAGCTTGGGGCACTCGGCGCAGTGGCGCAGTGGGTTGCACAGCGGAACATCGATGAGGACATTCTCCTCCTCACAGGAGACAACTACTGCGGTTTCAATATGCAGGAATTCCTCAGGGCGGCAAGGCCTGGAACTGCCATGCTGGCCGCCCATGACCTCGGCAACAGAGAGGCGGCAAAAGCGTTCGGGACAGTCATCCTCGGCAAGGACGGCAGAACCATCCAGGCATTCGAGGAAAAGCCACCCGAACCCAGAACATCACTTGTCAGTACCGGCTGCTCCCTCCTGCCTGCTTCCACCATTCCTCTGCTCGTGGACCATGCCAGACACCACCCGGATAATGTTGGCAGCATATTTGAGGAATTCCTCAGACAGGGAAAACCAGTGGACTGCTTCACGTTTGAAGAACCCTGGTTCGACATCGGTTCGTTCGAAGCCTACCTGGAAGCCACCAAAGCCCTCGTAGGAGAGAGAGTACTCATAGAGGGGACAGCGAGTCTTGAGAGAACACAATGCCACGGTGCAGTTGTCATAGGGAAAAATACGCATGTGAAAGACTGCGACCTGCACAATGTTGTTCTCTTTGAGAACTGCACCATAGAAGACTGCGTCCTGCAGGATTGCATTATCGACAATCACTGTACGCTGAAGGGTGTGGACCTCACTGGAAAGATGCTCCGTGCAGGCACATCATTGACACAAAACTAACAGCATCTCCTGATTGCACAGGGGGCACAGCTTCCCTACACTCGGTCAGAATGATCTCACCTCTTCAGCCAAGTAAAGGCACAGAAACCCCTGTTGTTGCCTCTTCCTGCGGACATATGCGTGTGCGATGCCTCTTCCTCTCCCTGGCGCTCCTGCCGCTGCTCACCGCCTGCGGTAATGCATCGATGAAGTATGACATACAACTGGACACCGAAGATGAAGAGCAAAGCAGTGCCCTGCTTTCCGCGAGCATGCGCATGATAGAGAGGCGCATGGCCGACCTGGGAGAAGAGGTGATCGATCTCGACATCCAGCCATCGGGTGAAGAAAACAGAATATATGTGGAAGCAGCAGAGAAACCCGCCTTGGATGTACTCACAGATTTGATTACCACTCCCTTCGACTTGCAGATCATGAAGGAGGCGCCCGTGGAAGAGGCAGACCAGGTTGTAGAGGGACACGGCGGTTTTAAGAAAACCGGTATCAGCCACACACACATCCAATGGCTGAAAGCAAGTGAAGAACCGGGAGGCAGGGGCCGGGTAACAATCACATTCTCCGAGGAAGGAAGGGAGAAAATGGCCCAGCTCTTCAGAGAGAATAAGGGAAAGTCCATCGGTATTTTCGTGCGCAACCAGCTCGTTTCGAAGCTGCTTGTCGATACGGATGAGCTGAAAGACGATATTGTGATTACCGACATCCCGAGCGTTCAGCTAGCAAACGTGTTTGCGGATGACGTGAATGTCGGCATCCATGTGACATTCACACCCGTTCCGTAACTCCTCATGGCAACAAAAAAGCCGTACACGTGGCCGGTCCTTACCTGCATTGTTGCAGCGCTCATCATCATCGTGGCACTCCCGCAGAGTGCGAAACAGTGGGCGCCGCGATTCCTGCGGGACGCGAGCCTGCACTTCGGGCTGGACCTCGCAGGCGGCACGCAGCTTGATTTCCGCATTTCCGAGCAGGAAATGAACCAGCAAATGGCTGATCTTGAGAAAGAAATCGCGGAGATGGAACAGCGCAACGCATCCCTCGATGCCATCTCCATTCTCCAGGTGCAGAAGCAGAACATTGAAGAGCAGCAGCGCACTGTCGTCGAAGCCATCCGCACCGTCCTTGAGAGGAGAATCAACGCACTCGGCGTGAGCGAAGCAGTGATCACCCCCTCCTTCATCGGGAACGAGAAGCACCTTCTTGTGGAATGCCCTGGAGTCGTCGACACGCAGGCATGCATCGAAATTGTCGGAAAAACCATCAAGCTCGAATTCAAAGAGGAATTCACGGAAGCAACTGCAGAGTACGAGGCAACCGTCCGGAACAAAGTGAGCTACGCACTCCGCAGAATGACAGAGAGTGGCGAAACGCTCCATGTTGTGTCTGAGGACCTCAGCGATGACCTGGGTATGGCGTACATCCCGGAAGGGACATACTTCAAAGACACGCTTCCCAAGGGAATGGAAAACCTCTGGGGAAAATCTGCCGACGAGAGAATCTACGAGAATGACGGCATGCTCACTGTTCGTCAGAGCGATCCTGAGGGCAATATTGCTGAGGATGACGTACCGGGCATCTTCCTCTCACAAGTGACACGCGAACGGACACAAACCGGACGCGTGGTGCAGGAAGCAGACACCGCCTTCGCACTCCTCGAAGCACAGGAAGAGAACGTCAGCCACACAAGCTATGAAGATCAGGCTCTGAACAAAGTACCTGCTGCCGTGGCCGCAGTGCTCGGCAGCATGCAGACGGGTGAACTCCGCACCATTGCGCTGGAGGACGGAAGCGCACGCATTCTCTTCCTGGGGAACATCACCTCCGGCCTGGAAGAAATGGAAGCAAGCCATATCCTCGTTGCATACCAGGGTGCGACATCCGCTGATCCCTCTGTCACCCGTTCCCGTGAGGAGGCGCTCTCCCTTGCTCTGGATATCCGGAGGAGAATAGAGAACGGGGAGAGCTTCGAAACTCTCGCACACGAATTCTCCGACGGTCCTTCGGCGGCACAGGGCGGAACACTCGGAAAATTTGACCGCAACAAAATGGTACCCGCCTTCTCAGAAGCGGCGTTCAAGCTTGCGAAAGGTGAATTGAGCGAACCGGTGGAAACCGCTTTCGGCTTCCATATCATCCGTGCAGACAGTGCACCGACCAAAAGTCCTGACCACGCCTCTTTTGAAGAATTGGCTGTAAGCGGTGCAGAAGCCCCCGCACGCACAGAGGAGCTGCTGACCCGCCTGCAGCAGGGAGATGTGAGGAGCACAGAAGAGATGGTGTTCATCCGCAGCCTCTTCTTCTCCCTCCGCCCGACAGGATGGAAAGACACGCCGCTCGACGGCAAGCATTTTCGGACTGCCACCGTCACTCTTGATCCTGTCACGAACATCCCCGTCGTGCAGATCTCCTTCGATGACGAAGGGGGGAGGCTCTTCCAGGAACTCACTGCACGCAACATTGATAAGCGCATCGCCATTTTTGTGGGAGGACAGCTGGTTTCCGCCCCCACAGTGCAGACGGAAATCACCGGGGGAAACGCCATTATCACAGGCATGCAGAACTTTGAAGACGCCAAGATGCTTGCACAGGATTTAAATACTGGTGCTATCCCCGCTCCTATTTACCTCTCCGGTCAGAGGACGATCGAGGCGACTCTGGGTGCCGATGCGCTCCGGACTTCCCTCCAGGCTGCGCTCGTCGGCATCATCATTCTGATGCTCTATATGATTCTCATCTACCGCCTGCTCGGCCTCATGGCAGACCTGGCACTCATCATCTACGCAGGCATCTTCTTCGCAATGCTGAAATTGCCTCTCTTCCTTTTCTCCGGCCAATACATTGTGCTCACACTCGCCGGCATGGCCGGTATTATCCTGAGCATAGGCATGGCAGTGGACGCGAACGTGCTCATTTTCGAACGAATGAAAGAAGAACTGAGGAAGGGGAAAATGCTCAGTACCGCCACTGAAGTAGGGTTCAAGCGCGCATGGCCGAGCATACGGGATAGCAACGTCTCTACGATCATCACCTGCGCCATCCTCTTCACTATTGGCACTTCCATCGTCCGTGGATTTGCCATTACCCTGGGGATAGGTGTCCTGCTCTCCATGTTCACCGCAATCACTGTCACACGCTGGTTTGTGCGGAGGATCTGCACAACTCCGCTGGCAGAACGCCGTGAGCTCTTTGGGATTGGATTGAAGCAGTAGTATGCTTGTCCTCCATGAGAGACATTCTCCGCATCCACGAACTGAGCGTTTGGACACGCATTGGCATTCCGGAAACGGAGCGCGTGGAAGAACAACAGTTGCAAGTCACAGTGGAACTTTTCACAGATACCGCCCTCACGGCGAAAAGAGACGACCTCATAGGCGCCATTGACTACAACGAAGTCGCCGAGTGCATCCACAGAATCGCAGCAACGGAGCGCAGGACGCTCGAACGGTTCGCAGAAGATACCGCGCAGACGATTCTGAAGGAATTCAAACCAAACAAAGTCACCGTTACCGCACAGAAGTTTGTGCTCCCAGAAACCAAGGGGGTTTCCGTTACTATCACAAGACCATAGCAACAGCGTTCATCGGTATAGGGTCAAATATCCAACCGGAAGCAAACGTCGCGGCATGCAAAACGCTGCTCCTGAAGCACTGGCCGGCAATCAGATTCTCCTCACTCTATCGCTCCGCCCCACGTGAGTACGAGGACCAGGGCCAGTTCTGCAATGCTGTCGCTGCACTCGAGACGGAAGAATCCCCCGAGGAAGTGGTGCAGATACTCAGAGGAATTGAAACCAAACTCAAGAAGAGCCCCCCCTTCAAATTCGGTCCCAGAACAATCGATCTTGATCTCCTGCTCTATGGAAACAAAGTGATACCAAGCAAAGGAGAATGGCTTCGAAGCTACACGCTACCCGCTACAAGCTACAAGCTAATAGTCCCCCACCCCCGCATGCATGAACGACGATTTGTTCTGGAGCCGCTCTGCGAATTATTGAACCCACAGGCAGTACACCCCACCCTGCGGCAATCGTGGGCAAAGCTCCTGGAGAGCACCAAAGATCAGGAATGCATGCGAGTGCAGGAAACACGCTGATACGGCTTTGCGATTAAACCGCCGGATACGCTTTCGAAATTTTGCATTGATAGCGGTGGAGCGATACGTGTCCGGCGTAGTCCCGCATTACGCGGGACGAAGTCGGATCGCTATCCGTCTCGGCGCGGCCAAGCCGCGACGGGCGCCGTTATTCCGAATGGTAAAGAAAAACATTACCATCGTTCATATCGCGAAACTGTATGAAATTCTGGAAGGAACGCAGGAAGGCAGGTACAGTGCCCCCCTGCTATGGATGAAAGCTTTCGTACTCTCATAGAGAAGTGTGGCGATGATCCCAACCGCCCCGGTCTCAGCAAGACTCCCAAGCGGGCAGCGGAGGCATTTCAGTTTCTCACGTCAGGGTACAACCTCTCGCTGGAGAAGGTGGTGAACGGTGCGCTCTTCCCCGCAAGTACGGATGGGATGATTATCGTGAAAGATATTGAGTGCTACTCCCTCTGCGAGCACCACCTGCTGCCCTTCGTGGGGAAAGTGCATGTGGGATACATCCCCGATAAGCACATCATCGGGCTGAGCAAAATTCCGCGCATTGTCGATATGTTCGCCCGGAGGCTGCAGGTACAGGAGTGCCTGGGACAGCAAATCTGCGATGCACTGGATGAGGTCCTCAAGCCCAAAGGTATCGGCGTGGTCATAGAAGCAGACCACCTCTGCATGATGATGCGCGGAGTGGAGAAACAGCACAGCAAAGCGGTCACCAGCCAGATGAAGGGAATCTTTAAAAAAGATGCACGCACGCGGGAGGAATTCCTCCAGCTCATAGGGCACTAAACTTCTAAGGAGATGTTGCCTATTTGTTTTGTATGTCCTTTTTCCTTCCTGGCCAAAAATGCTGTTTGAGCGTGACGGCATTACGGTGCCAGCAGTGTGACGAGGGAATGAGACCGTGCGGCTCACATCGGTAGAAACTTGTGATGCGCTAGCACGTGTCTCATTCCCGTAGAAACGATGCGCCCACCCTGCATGCCGTGAGCGAGTTCATTTTTGGCCGCTTTTTGGGCACTTTTTCTAAAAAAGTGCCAAAAGGAAATATAGAAACATCATCCAACACAGTCTCAAAACAACACAAAAAACCTCTTAAGCTGTAAGCGCAGCCTCTCCCACCCCCTCCCTCACCTGCTGCGCTGTTCTTCCGCGGCCTCTTGCATCCAGTGCCGCCTGCAGACGGCCGACATCTCCGTCTTTCGTGAGCGTCTGCTCGTAGACCGCACGGCCAACCGCTTCTTCGAGGATGACCCCGACCTTCTGCGCATGTGCATAATCTTCAGGCTGTCCCGGCCGGTTGTAGTGCACCCCCTCTCCCACGCCACGGTTCCCCGTAAGCTCTGCGTAGGACTCGTAGAGGGTGCGGGTGACCTCTACCTGTCCATCCACCACCAGATTCCCGCTCAGATGCACAGAGTCCATATGCCCCTGTTCATGCTTGCCCGCGTGGTTCGCCTGCTTGGCATCCACAGAGCCACTCATGCCCGCCAGCATCCCTTTGCTCACTCTGCCGCGTCCTCCGATCTCCGCCTCACCCAGCTGCCCTTCCGGCATCTCCTCCACTCCCAGATTGCCAATGGCATCCGTCGCCGGAGTAATCACACGACCTTCGTGCGCATCAAGCACAGCCCGGAACTCCGCTTGCTGTTCCTCTGCAAGATCAGTCACCGTCACGGCTGCCTTCGTACCCTCCATCCCTGAAGCAGAGACATCCGCAGTATATTCTGTACCCGTCACAGTCGTTGTCGCTTCATCAGACTGCGGGATAAAACTCACAGTCACACGGCCTTCCAGTGCATCCTGCGCAAATGTGTGGAAGTTGGTCTGGAACTGCGAGATTGTCGCTGCGCGCCCTGCGGCTTCCCTCTGAATATTCAGGGCTGCAGCTTCGAAATCGAGTGACCGATCGGGGCCGGTGCTGGCTTCTACGGGGACCATGTGCACCAATTATTTCATACATCTCCCGTCCGGGAATCTCACAAGTCAGGAAAATGTGAGAGAGGACACTTTCTGGCATATAGAAGCCAAAAAATGAAACCTACCGAACCTGCCGTACACCCTATTTTTTACGATCGTAGGTGAGGAATGTGAACGCATGCGCGTGGAGCGCATCTGCACCGTGCTCCGCCCGTTCGACTTCTTCCCATTCCTCCTCCGGAAGCTCCGGGAATGTCACATCACCCTTCACTTTCGCATGCACTCTGGTGAGGTACACACGGTCTGCAAAGGGAAGTGTGAGACGATAGATCTCGCCACCGCCAATGACGAAGGCCTCTCTTTCCTCTATTTCCTTCGCACGTTCAATCGCCTCCTCAACGGAAGAAACAACTTCACAACCAACGATGTGCAAACCAGCCTGCCGCGAGACAATGATGTTCCGGCGTTTCGGGAGCGCCCTGCCAATGGACTCGTAGTTCTTCCGCCCCATGATGACGGGGTGCCCCTCCGTCTTCCTGCGAAAGAATTTGAGATCGTCGGGGAGATCCCACGGCAACGCATTGTCACGTCCGATGACATTGTTCTCCGAGACGGCAACGATGAGAGATACTCTCATAGCTTAAGAATAAGAGAATAAGAGAGTAAGAGGAAGTGAGGACATACCTTTTTCCTCTTACTCTCTTATTCTCATCCCTAAACGGCAATCGGCGCCTTAATGCTTGGATGCGGATCGTAGTTCAGCATCTCGAAATCACCGAAGGTGAATGTAAAAATGTTCTTCACCTCCGGGTTCACCTTGAGTTGCGGAAGAGTACGCGGCTCACGGCTGAGCTGCTCTTTCGCTTGTTCTAAGTGGTTGGAGTACAAGTGCACATCGCCGAAGGTATGGACAAAATCCCCGACCTGGAGATCGCACACCTGCGCAATCATGTGGGTGAGAAGCGAGTAGGAGGCAATGTTAAAGGGCACACCAAGGAAAATATCTGCACTGCGCTGGTACAGCTGGCAGCTGAGTTTTCCGTCACGCACATAGAACTGGAAGAGTGTATGGCACGGAGGCAGGGCCATGCGCCCTCTCCGCACATTGTCCTGCGGACTAATGCTCTCGTCGGGAAGGAACGCGGGATTCCACGCGGAAACGATGAGCCTCCTTGAGTGCGGCGTGGTTTTAATCTTCTCTATCACATCGCTGATCTGGTCGACCGTGGAACCATCCGGGCACGCCCAGCTCCTCCACTGCCTGCCGTAGACCGGCCCCAAATCCCCTTCCTCCGTCGCCCACTCGTCCCAGATGCGCACGCCGTTCTCCTTGAGGTACTGGATGTTTGTCTCGCCGCGCAGAAACCACAGGAGTTCGTGGATGATGGAACGCGTGTGGAGCTTTTTCGTGGTAAGCAGCGGAAAGCCCTCGCTCAGATCCACTCGCAACTGCCGCCCAAACACGCTGAATGTGCCAGTGCCTGTGCGGTCTGCCTTGCTCTTGCCGTTCTCGTACACATCCCTGAGAAGATCGAGGTATTGTTTCATCGGGCGGGAAAAGAGGAAAGAGGATGCCTATCATAGAACAAGAGAGCTAAGCAACCTACAAGAACAATCACAGTATCTGCTAACCACTCCAAACCACCTTCAACTTTATGGGAGGAATGGCGCGCCACTGCTTGTCCTGAGCCTGACGAAGGAGGGGGTGAAGGGGAAGGCCCTGCTGCGGAGCAGCGTGCCGACGAGTCGGCTCCGAATCCTTGTAGGAGCCGATGAGGAGGCACAGAGCCGGGAGGAGGGGCTTTGGTGCGCCGGCGCCTGTCCTGAGCTTGTCGAAGGGTTTTGGCTCCACCTGTGCCTGCCCTGAGCTCTGTCGAAGGGCCGGAAAAAGGTGGAAAAAGACCATGAGCAATGAAACCCAATAGAATGCCGGGTTTGTGACAGTCACCAATCACACTTTTCCACCCGCATACCTCCACGCCATCTCGAAAATCTGGCGCTGGGTCTCGGCGACTTCTTTGCTCTCGATGATGACACCGAAGAGATTTTCCTCATCCTCGCCCAGAGTGACGATGGATACTTTATTCCCGTAGATGTTGATCTCGTTCCGGAAATCGAAGTCCTTGGCAGACACCAGGCGGATTTCGCGCAGGCTGTCTTTGTCCATCCCCTGCACTCTGCGCCCTGTCGAATCATCGGGTGCGATGCCCCGCAGGTGGATGCCGCGCTTCACACGCTCAGCGACGTACTCCGCATCGTACGCAGGCCAGTACTTGCGCAGCACGGCAGAGTTCGCAAAATTCAGGAGCTCCCCCTTCGCCGTGAACGTATCCTCATAGACACGGCGGACCCCCTCCCACCCCTCAAAGAAGCGCACATGCGGACGGCGGTGCTCCGCGCCCCGGAGCGAGCGCAGTTCCGGCAATGACTGGTCCAAGGCTTCTGCATTCTTCCTTGCTTCAACAGCCAGGTACTCCGGTGCAACCGGCGCGTACCACTTGGCACGCACCTTCCTCTCAACAGTGAAATACCCCCTCTTCACGAGATCCTCCAGAGTGTTATAAGCAGTCACGCGATTGAGTTTCGCTAATTTTGCATACTCGGATGCAGGTGCGCTGCCCACCTGAAGTCCCGCGAGGTACAACCGAGCCTCTCTGGAATGTAGTCCCGCCGCCTCCAGCACATGCTGAATCTGTTTTGCCATAGAAATGTAAGTATAGCAATGTGTTACAATTTTCAACTAAACAAAAACTGTTTTTGACATTGGAATGAAATGTACAGCAGAAAACTGCAGCAGGAGAGCCAATTGAACACATAAGGATGTTGTAATAAATAATAACACAATGGAACACTTGGAAACCATGCTCTTGCTTCCCTCCACAACATGCGAGTAGAAGCTGTGTGTTTTCATTCTTCCCCGCTCACAGAGTATGACAAGCCTGCTCGTAGAAGAAACCAGAAAAAAAGCCGTGGAGCTGGAACTGCAGCATGATTTCTCCTCCCCTGATTTAGACTTCCTCCCAAAGTTCTCGAGCGTTGCAGATGTGCTGGATTTCGCCGAGAAGCATGGTGCCACCATGCTCGATCTCACCTTCACGGACGTGCCCGGAACACTGCAGCACACTTCCTGCCCCCTCCACGAGCTTACCGACGAGAATATCGGGCACGGGTTTGGATTCGATGGGTCATCTATTCGCGGATTTCAGGAAATACAGGAGAGTGACATGCTTCTCATTCCTGACATTACATCAGCATTTCTGGATGTCTTCTCTGCTGAACCGACTATTTCTGTCATCTGCGATGTGAAGGACCCCGTGACGGGGAAACTGTACGGCAACAGCCCGCGCACCATCGCCCGGCGGTCGGTGGAAGCGCTAAGAAAGAGTGGCATTGCCGATACCGCCAACTTCGGACCGGAAGCGGAATTCTTCATTTTCGACTCCGTGCGCTACGATCAGACCGCCGCGGGAGCCCATTACAGCCTGGATTCCGAAGAAGCAGTATGGAATACCGGAAAGGAGGAGGAAGGAGGCAACCTGGGCTACAAGATCCGCAATAAGGAAGGCTACTTTCCCGGTCCGCCCATGGACAAGCACCAGAGCGTACGGTCTGCAATGGTTCGCGAACTGGAACGCGCAGGTATCGCCATTGAGAGCGCACACCATGAGGTGGCTACGGCAGGACAGGCAGAAATAGACATGGCATTCAGGGATCTCCTCACTATGGCTGATTCTCTCATGCGGTACAAATACATCCTCCGGAATGTTGCCCACCGCCACGGGAAATCCGTCACTTTCATGCCAAAGCCCATCTACAACGACAACGGTTCCGGCATGCACATGCACCAGAGCCTCTGGAAGGAAGGAAAAACGCTTTTCGCAGGTGACGCATACAGCGGCCTCAGTAAGATGGCATTGCACTATATCGGCGGCATTATTGCGCATGCCCCCGCGCTCTGCGCACTCTGCAACCCGACGACGAACAGCTACAAGCGCCTGATCCCCGGTTTTGAAGCCCCGGTAAACTTCATCTACTCCGCACGGAACCGCTCCGCGGCCATCCGCATCCCCATGTACCACAGCAGCCCGAAAGCCAAGCGCATCGAAGTGCGCTTCCCCGACCCCACATGCAACCCCTACTTGTCCTTCGCTGCCATGATGCTTGCGGGAATAGACGGCATCCGCCGCAGGATGGATCCTGGCGAGGCGACGGACCAAAACCTCTATGCGCTCCCCGAGGAGCAACTGGCAAAAATCCCCCACGCACCCAAATCCCTTGAAGAATCACTCTCCGCGCTGGAGAGAGACTGCGACTTCCTCACGGTGGACAACGTCTTTTCCCGCGCATTCCTTCAGGCCTACGTCGGAGCGAAACGCGCGGAAATCGCAGAGGGAAACAAATGCCCCACTCCCTGGGAGTTCTACCGGTACTACGACATGTAAGCATAAATTCAGGATAGAAAAATGAGGGGCGATCACGCAATGAAGTGTGATCGCCCCTCGTGATTTGGTACTTTTATAGGATGAGGCTTATTTGATATGCAACAGTTGTATTGATGATACTCACTGAACTCTCCCGCACACACAGAGTACCAAAATCACTATGAATAGTATAACATAATTTGATACTTTTGGCTATACCTCATACAGGTCAATTTTGGCTCTGCTTAGGCACTCCTATCACCCCTGTCAGATCCACCACGATCGTATCTCCTTCCTGCTCTCCCGCCTCATTTCCCTGAGCGGACTGATCCTTTGGCGCACAGGCAGCAAAAAGCAAACCAGAGAGAATGAAAATGAAAACGGCGTACTTTCTCATAGGGAAAGAAGGAATGAATGGACTGCACTATTCTACCTTCCCGTCTTCTTCCGTACCAAAGACTTCGGGCAGCTTTGGGCGAAAACACACTGACTGCACTGAGGATTGCGCGCATGGCAGATGGCGCGGCCGTGGGCCACCATGAGGTGCGAGAGCGTGAGCCAGTCCTTCCTCGGCGTCTTCTTCATCATGTCCAGCTCTATCTTCCCCTGCTCTTTCTTCCTTGTGAGCCCGAGCCTGCGCAGGAGACGGATGTTGTGGGTATCTATGGGGATGCCTTCGATGATACCGTACGCCGTGCCGAGGACGATGGCTGCCGTCTTGCGGCCGACTCCCCGCAGCGTGAGCATTTCTTCCATAGTACGTGGCACCTTGCCGCCGTACATGCGGATGATGGTCCTGCAGGACTGCCGGATCGCCTTCGCCTTCATGCGGTAGGTACCGCAGGAATGGATATCCTTCTCGAGTTGCCTCTGGGAGACGGCCAGATAGTCTCCGGGTTTTCTGTACTTCCGGAAGAGATCTTTTGTCACCATATTCACTCTCTCATCCGTGCATTGCGCAGCGAGAATGGTAGCAACGAGGAGTCCCAGAGAAGACCGCCAATGGAGCGTGCAGTTCACCCTGGGATACTCCTTCCTGAGTGCGCGGATCACCTTCTCGACAGTGAGTTTCTCTGCGGACATGGTGGCAGTATGCGCACTGTCCCGGCGTTCGTGAAGAAAATCACGCGGAGAATGATCCCGTATGCAGGAGACGTTTGCACGGAAGAGGAGATCCGCTATAGTCGGACCCCCATGCCAGCGCTCCCCGTCTTCACCGTCTTCGACGTCGAGACCACCGGCCTCGACCCGTACAGAGGAGACAAGATCATCGAAATTGCCGGCGTACGCATAGAGAACGGCGTCATACAGGAAGAACGAGCATTTGTGGAACTCGTAAACCCTGAACGCGCCATCCCGTGGGAAGCCAAACGGATCAATAAGATCGATGATGTGGATGTGGCGGGTGCCCCGACCATAGACCAGGTGCTCCCCCGCTTCCTGGAGTTTGCGAAAGATTCCCTGCTCGTCGCACATAACGCTCAGTTCGACATGGGGTTCCTGGAAGTGGAAAAGGAGCACTGTTGGGGCTACATAGATCTCCCGGAGTGTCTCTGTACCATGCGCCTGAGCCAGTCACTGTTCCCACACGAGTTCCGGCACAATTTAGACGTGCTCGCGGCACGGCTCGGGCTCACAATGGATCGAGCCCGCCACCGCGCTCTCCCGGATGTTCTCCTCACCTCGCAAGCGCTCCTGAAAATGGCGAAGATGGCACAGATAGAGAATGTGGATGAGTTGCGGAAACGCGCGGGTTTACAGAGCGTTGCTGCCTAATGTCGACATACACATGGAGAATGTCTTAAGATGCAAATCACAAAAATATTCACGTTGAGCAGCATGATTTGGAACTTGTTTGCATCTTGTTATTTGCCTCTTGGATCTTCAGCAAAAGACATATCCCTTGCAAAAATCCCCACCGGAAGCCACGATGTAGGGGATGGCAGTGCTGCCCATCGTCACCGGCGAAAAGAACCCTGTCCTGCGGAGGAAAGCAGCGAAAATTCCAAAAATATCAAGGGAGACCACAAAGCTTATTAAAGACATGCAACAAACCTTGCAGGATGCTGAGGGAGTGGGCCTCGCCGCGCCACAGGTTGGCAAATCACTCCGGCTCTGCATCGTCATGATCAACGGGAAGCACACCCCGCTCATCAACCCGGAGATCACCTGGCGCAGCAAAGAGATGGATACTATGGAAGAAGGCTGCCTCAGCCTCCCCGGTGTCTGGCTGCCGATCGCACGCCCGGCATCCGTCACATTCACCTACCTCGATGAGAAAGGGAAACAGCAGGAACGGAAGGTGCAGGGATTTGAGTCGCACGTGGTGCAGCACGAAATCGACCACCTCGACGGCGTGCTGATCGTGGATTACCCGCAAGTTCAGATAAAGACCCCTGTCCACACCGCTGAATCGGTACTTTGAAGCTTGCATGCTTCTCAAGTTTTTAGCTTCATTAGCTGCGTTAGCTTCATTAGAGATAGAGATGTTTGGTTTGATTCCTTCGTACCTTCCTAACGAAGCTAATGAAGCTAACAAGCTATAAAACAAACACAACTAATCAGGCTGCTCTCCGCAGAACATCCGGACTATCGGTGCTATCTCCGCGCATGGCAAGGAAGCGCTCACGAAGCTCCGGTGAGAGAGAGTCCAGAGCCCGCGCAAGCGCTGCGGCGGCATCCTGCTCGGAGAGATGGCACTGCCCGGCTATGAACATGAGATCTTTCCCATGCGCATGGAGCGTAAGGCAGGCAAGTTCATGAAAATCCAGCGCATCCAGTTCGGAAGACTGGAGGGGATTGCCCGTCTTCACAGGATCACGGAAACGTATGAGTCCGCCGGAAAGCCCGGCAAGAAGGTCTGGGGGGAGTAACTGCTTCGCTTTGGCGAGCATGCCGGAAAGGCTCCCCGCGCTGCGGAGCCCCAGAGCTTCTGCGATGGTGGCACGGCGTTCCCCGGCGAAGTAGAGAACAAGCAACTGCTGGTCCTTGGAGCCCAGCTCCACACCCTGCAGAGCCTGCTCTATGGCCGGGGCTTTATCCGATCCTGCGAATCCTTCAAAAGACACAAAAATACGCTAACTCCTCTTTTGCCTTTTGGCGAGCGACAGATACACTTTCTTTGATGCCGGAGCTCGAGACCATCATAGGCCCTTCGGCAGGGCCTGTCCTGAGCGCAGCCGAAGGGCTCAGGACCTCCTCAGCAATGTTGAGAGCCACCACCACTTATGTCTGCTGAACTAGAAACAATCATCGGGCTGGAAGTCCACGCGCAGATGAACACAAAGACGAAGATGTTCTGCAGCTGCGATAACGACGCGTTCGGCAAGGCGCCGAACACCACCGTCTGCCCCGTCTGCATGGGGCATCCCGGTACGCTCCCCGCACCGAACGGAGAGGCAGTGAAGAAAGCGGTCATAGCCGCACTGGCACTCAAGGGAACAGTGAACGCGCAGAACCACTTCGACAGGAAGCACTACTTCTACCCGGATCTCCCCTGCGGGTTTCAGATCTCGCAGTACGACTTCCCTCTTGCAAGCGGCGGCACTGTGAGCTTCGTGGTGAGAGATGACAGCGGACAGGTAGTGAATGAAGAGAGGTGCGGCATCACAAGACTGCACATGGAGAATGATGCGGGAAAACTCACGCACAGAGGATCGAAGACGCTGTGTGACTACAACCGCGCCGGCACTCCTCTGATGGAAATCGTGACAGAACCGGATCTGCGCAGCCCGGAGGAAGCAGTGGCATTCGCCCAGGAACTCAGGCGGATACTCATAGCAGTGGGAGCTTCGGATGCAGACATGTTCAAGGGCATGATGCGGTTCGATGCGTCCATCTCCCTGAGAGAGAAGGGAGCGAAAGATCTGAACCCGCGCAGTGAGATCAAGAACCTCAACTCCTTCAAGGCGCTGGAGAAAGCCCTGAAGTACGAGGAGAAGCGACTCCGGAAGGAATGGGAGAAGAACGGGGGGCCCCTCCCACGCGATATCACCGTCGGCTGGATGGATGAGGAGGAAAAGACGAAAATGCTGCGGGAGAAGGAAACGGCAGACGACTACCGCTACTTCCCGGAACCGGATATTCCGCCGCTCACGTTCACAAAGGAAGATATTGAGAACATACGGAAGGAACTCCCCGCCCTCCCGCAGGAGCGCAAGAAGCAGTACATGGATCTGGGACTGGATGAAGCGCTCGCTGTGCAGCTCATAGACCAGCCGGAGCTCCGGCGCATCTTCGATGCCGTCTACAAAAAGACGAATGATGCGAAGCGCTCATCCGGATTGGTTCTCACCCAGCTGCTCGGTTTCCTGAAGGCGGAGGAGAAGGAAATCAGCGATGCCCCCGGCGTCGAAGCGATGGTGGAGCTTGCAGGAAAGATTGGGAGCGGAACCATCTCGGCGAATGCGGGGAAGGACGTGCTGGAGAAAATGGTGCAGACGGGCAAAACCGCTTCGCAGATCATAGAGGAAGAAGGCATGCAGCAGATCAGCGACGACAGCGCCATAGAGACGCTGGTGCTGAAGGCGATGGACAGTAACCCCCAGGCAATCGAATCGTTCAAAAAGGGAAAGGAGGCCGCCCTCGGCGCCATTGTCGGTTGGGTGATGAAGGAGAGCAAAGGGCAGGCAAACCCTGCAAAGGTGAATGAGATCCTGAGGAAGCAACTTGAAAACTAGCTTCTTAGCCGATTAGCTTCATTAGCTTCTTTAGGGGTTTGGATTTTTGAACCTGGTGCCTTGGTATTTTTTTCTAATGAAGCTATAAACCTAACAAGCTAATAAAGCTAACAAGCTCTACATCCTCCCCATATATTCCCCGGAGACGGTGTTCACCTTCACAATGTCCCCTTCGTTGATGAAGAGCGGCACGTTCACCTTGAGGCCGGAAGAAAGGGTTGCAGGCTTGTTCCCGCCGCTCGCCGTATCGCCTTTCACGCCGGGGATGGTCTCCACGACTTTCAGTTCCACCGTTGCCGGCAGCTGGATGCCAATGGGATTCTCCTCAAAAATCATGGCATCGAGCTCCAGACCTTCCATTAAATACTCTGCCGCATCCCCCACCATCTCGCTCGTGAGCGCAAACTGATCGTACGAGTTGAGATCCATGAATGTGAAGGAGTTCCCGTCACCGTAGAGGTACTGCACTTTGCGGTAACCGACATCGGCCTCCTCCAGTTTGTCGCTCCCCTGGAACGTCTGCTGTATCACGGAACCGGTCTTCAGGTTCTTCATCTTGGTTGCGGCTACCCCTCCCTGGCGCCCTTGTTTACTGAATTGTGACCACGTAATGAGGTACGGCTGCCCCTCGAAGACGACGGCACGGCCGGGTTTCAGCTCTGCGAGTGTGTACATAGAAAAAGCGTGCAGATTCTGGAAGAGTCCACTGAGCACGTCAAGAACTTCGGCAGCATTCAACCTATTAAAAAGCAAGATCGTTCTCTCGTTTCTCGTTTGCTCGTGACACGTAAAACGAGACACGCCGAGCAACGAGAGAACGAGCAAACGAGCAAACGTCAGATGATCCCCCCCTCACGTGCCCAGCGGAGATTGGTGATCTCGCGACGAACGCGGGACGGGAACTGCTCGGGGCCATCCGGCAGGATGACGAACAGGCGGCGGAGAATGCGTCCCTCCTCGGGATGCCCCGCGAGTGCCTTCACCTCCGCAAAGAACTGGTTCACGCGCGAGCGTGTCATGTGGTACAGGAAGATGCGGTCATAAATACTCTGTACCAGAATCTGGAGCTCTTCTTCGGACATGACCGGCACTGCGGATTCCGATCCGCTGGGCAGGTACGCAGCAAGCTGATCCACCAGCTCGGGATCGATGGCGGCAATCTGCTCCTCATGTTCCTGCACGGCAAGAGCAAACCGCGTGAGTAGAGCGAGAATCTCTTTGTGCACACCCTCCTGCATCTTGCTGTCCTCCTGCTCGGTCAGTGCAAGATGCGGCTGGAGATCCACCCATGCCTTCTGAACACCCTCCACTTCGCCCGCTTCCACCGTCTGGATGAGGGCCGCAAGTGCATCCATGATGAGCAGTCCCTGGATATCATCCGCAGTCACAGCACCATCGATTTCAACGCTCGCTTCGAGCACCGCCTGCTTAAGGAGATAGAACGCATCATCCGGGAGCGCTGCCGCCATGTCGGCACTTGCTTCGGAGAGCGACTGCTCCAGAAGGAACTGTGTGAGTGTGCCTTCTTCTGAGCCATCGGCAAGTGCAAGGAGCACTGCACGGTACTCCGCAAGCGGCTCCGCTGCCTGCGCACCCTGATCCCCAGCGAGAAGCGCCGCAGCCTCGTTGAGGCGGGTGTTCGCATACGTGAGGCGCTTCTGTGTGCGCGCGTCTTCCCCAAACGTGAGGAGTACATCTACTGCTTCTGCAGCACGCTTGACCGGGTACAGCCTGGAAGTGGGAAGAATGCCCGCCATGGCAGCACGCCGTTCCTGCTGGAGCTGCGCAATCTCGCGGCGGTGCACGGCATCGCGTGCGAGGTTCTGCTCCGTCCAACTCTCGTCGTACCGCTCATTGGCGATCCTCTTCACGAGAGGAATGTTCTCCTCCCACATGCGCGTGCGCTCACCGGCAACGAGCACAATTTCATCCCCGCCCTGCAGAACCGTTGCACGACGATCAAAGACCTCCACGTCCACCGCTTCATCCTCCGCTACGGAGAGGCTCCCTTCATTCACGAGCACTGTTCCATAGGAAGTGGCAACGGCGAGCCCCTGCACATGCGTTGGCACAAGCCCCTGTACCCACAGCCGCCCTGTATACAGTGCAAATGTCGGCGTAACGTCGGAAGAGGAGGAACCGAAACGCTTCGCTGTGTCATGGAGCATCACTGTAGTGTTGGCATCCAGGCGGAGAACACCATCGTCATGGAAGAGAATACTCGCCTCTCCATCCCCGGTACGCAGGATGGTCCCCGGCTCAAGCACAAACTCATCCGTCACGGGCTGCCACATCCCCCCTACGGAAACAGATACCTCTCCCCGTGTGGGGAGGAGTGTGACGGCAGAATCCGCCACAGTGGGTTCCGCAAGAATGAGGAACGGCGCAACACGGACTGCGAGAGCAAAAAGCGCAAAAGAAGCAGCCCATTTGAGAGGACGGTACATCCGGGTGGAAGCAATCACCGGCTGCAAGCATGGCAGTATCCGCGCAAAGAGCCGTGCACGGAGAGCGGCAGGAGGCGTTGCAATTTCCCGCAGGCGCTCGAGGAGACTGAGGGCATGCTCCGTCTGGATCCTGCGTGCAACACGCAGCCATACTCTCTTCCGGGCCTCGATTCCGGTTGCCAGCCCTGCCTGCACCTCCGCACAGAAAAACTCCGCGGGACTGATGCGCCGCTGAATCTTCCCGTAGATACGATTTTTCACCGCTGCGGACGGTTTTGTCTCTTTTCGGAGGGTGGTGAAGAGAGGTGAGGACATCTATGCAGTAGTGCAAACGGGAGAAAACGGCTTTTGTTACATAGTTTCGAAGATTTCAGGGGGGAGATTTTCCTCGAGTTTCTTGAGGGCCCGGAACTTGAGAGTACGGGCCGCTCCGCTGCGCATCTTGAGGACTCTTGCCACCTCATCATTCGGCAATTCCGCAACATACGATAAGTGCAGCACTTCCTGGTACCTCTTCGGGAGTTCATCCATCGCTCCGCGGACCATCTTGAGCAGATGCTTACGCTTTACCCGGGTCTCCGCACGATTAAACTCGTCAGTGTCCTCCATGTCCTCCGGTACCTCCTCCATTTTCTGGTACGAGCGGTACGCGTCTACGAGGGTGTGCCTTGCAATGCGGAAGAGCCACGCGCCGAAAGGCACATTGCGCCGCAGCTTGTACGTGTGGAGCTTCTCCCATGCCTTTACGAAGACATCCGCCACAATGTCCTCTGCCATTTCCTCCGGCACCCGAAAGGCCGTGAACCGGTACACGGACTCAAAGTAGTGGTTGTAGATCCCGGCGAACGCCTCTGTATCTCCCTCCTGGGATCGTCGTACCAGGTCCTGGAGATCTGCCTCCTCAAGCGTCTTTCTGGACATAGGAATTTGAGAGAGTCGGATTATACCTGTTCAGACGGAAAAAACAGGGTTTTGTCACTGAAATTCCGCTCCGGGAAACTGCTCCCCTGGGCAGGAAATCTCTATTTGGGAAAAGTCATACACTGTTATGGAAGATCGTCCTCTCCTGTCTCGGGTTCTGTTTCCGTCAACAGAGACCTGCACAGATCTTCATAAGTCATCACTCCTATGTGCCGGTCTTTGGAACTGAGTGAGATAGTGCCAAAGAATGAAAATAAGTCAATGCCAGTATTGACTCAGCAATATTTCATATTATAATATGATTATGAGAATTGTTGCTGGGGGAGATACTTTCCTTGAGTTCCCTCCAACCAAACAGCTGATCACAGACATTGGAGAAGGAGCAGTGCTCTTCAGTGAGGGATCTTTAGGGGGAAAACACTGGAACGTTCATCAGCTCACTGAACTCACAAGAGGAAGAATGATGACGATCGTCGGGGAGAGGGATGGACGAATCTGGCTACTGAGGAACGGTGAGCACCGTCGGATTCAGATAAGCTTATCCGATCTTCACGACAGAGATGATTTCGATGCTTTTGATGAGCTCGTCGATATCGGTTACAGACTGCACGAGCACTGCATGGCACTCCCGAGAATCTGCGCAGACGGAGCGATATCATACCAAGGAGAAGGACGAGCCGACATACTCCTCATTGCGAGCGGGGGTTGCGATTGGCGAGCAGACATTGAGCAACTCCTCGATGTGCATACACACGCGCTCACAGATGAGGCGCTCATTGTACAATGTGATCATTCCAGAGGGCCGAAATTTATCTATTCTGTCGCGGAGAATGCATTCGTCGGCGAGGAAATGCAGAGCAGTCTTGGCAAGTCAGATACGTATATCGCCTATGACTATGCACCCAGGAAGAGGAGACGAAAACGCACGACTCGGCCATGACTGCCATACGGATGCCCTGCCCTCTCATCCCCACTCGATGGTTCCGGGCGCCCTTCGACCAGCCACGGCGGTCGCGACCGCCGTGGCAAGCTCAGAACGCCCGCTTTTTTACTCCCATTCGATCGTGCCAGGCGGCTTATTGGTGAGATCGAGAAACACGAGATCAATTCCGTGCAACTGCATGATGCGCTCCGTTATGCGTTGACGCACTGTTAATGGAAGCACTACTGCACTCGCGGACATAGCATCAACGGAACGGACAGGACGGAGAACGATGGACTGCCCGCCCTCCTCCGTCCCGAAGGGGAGGAGGACAACCGGGAACTGCCAGATTGTCTGGTAGAAATTGGCTGCCTTTATTTCTGCATCCACGACGGCATCCGCTTCGCGGAGGAGATCTGTACGCGTGCGGTCAAGATATCCGGGCGTGAAAATGAGCGAAGGAACACTGGAATGTGAAGTACAGAGCAGCACACGATTCACTTCTTTATGAATATTAGGGATTCCGGCGATGATGGGACCAATATAAAAATCAACAATACCCTCCACAAAAAGGGCACAAGCATGCCTGTAAGACCTTCCATCACCTTGCACACCAACAGACTTTACTGGCAATAATTTCGCTTGCGGATTTGTAATGATGGGCTGACCGTTCTGGTTAAAAGACGAACAATAATTAGAAATCCTTCGTTCCAATCCTATCTTTGTCTGACTCGGCAAATCATCGGCTGCAGATGCGCAGAGGATGCGCACACCGAGACCCGGCCCCGGGAAGGGATGCCGCCACACGAACTCATGGGGCAACCCGAACTCCTCGCCCAGCTTCCGGACTTCATCCTTATACAAATCTTTCAGCGGTTCGATGACGAGCCCGGCATCAATCATCTTCTGCACCGCCTCTATACGGTTGTGGTGCGTCTTGATTTTGTCCGCGTGCTTCGTGGCTCCCGTCTCGATGGTATCGGGATAGATGGTGCCCTGCCCGAGCATCCAAACGTCGCTTCGCGACGTTTGTCCTGAGCCTGCCGAAGGGCAGCCGTCCTTCACAGAGAGACCCATCTCCTCACTCACGCGCTTCTGCACATCCAGAAAAGTCTGGCCTATGGTCTGCCGCTTCTTCTCGGGATCGTACACATTCTTGAGCTTGGCAAAGAACTCCTCAGATGCATCTTCCACCCGCAAGTTTTTTATGCCGAGCGTATCGAATGCTTCCTTCACGAGAACCACTTCGTTCTTCCGCATGAGGCCGGTATCGATGAGGAGCCCCTGTACGCGCTCTGTCCCGAGTACCTTGTTAAGGAGTGTGAAAGCCACTGAGGAATCCACCCCGCCGGAGACGAGCATGAACACCTTGCGGTCCCCCACCTCCTTTTTTATCTGCTCCGAGATCTCCGCACCAGCGCTCTCCACGGACCATGGCGCCGCATTGCAGAGCGCAGTAAACCGCTTGAGAATCTCCACCCCATGTTCCGTGTGCGTGACCTCGGGATGGAACTGGATGGCGAAGAAATTGCGTCTTTCATCTGAGAAAGCGGCATTCGCACATGCATCAGATGTGCCAAACCGCTCAAATCCCTGAGGGAGCTTCACTGCCTCATCTCCGTGAGACATCCACACTGTAATTTCCTCAGGCAGGCCTTTCGTAATTTTCAATTTTCTATTTTCAATCTTTAATTTCGTTTGCCCGTATTCCTTCACTTTGCCCTGCTTCACCTCCCCTCCAAGCGCCTGCGTCATCCAGTGCAGACCGTAGCAGATGCCGAGCACGGGAATGCCGAGTGTGAAGATTTTTGGGTCCGCCTGCGGACTCCCCCTGTCGTAGACGCTCTGCGGCCCGCCGGAGAGGATGATGCCGGCTGCACCTTTGAGCGCTGCTGCCGGAGTCTCCGCATCACGGACTTCCGTAAAAACACCCAACCGCCGGATACGGCTCCCGATGAGGTGGGCGTACTGTCCGCCGCAGTCGAGGATGACAATGCTCTTTGGGTGTACAGAGCCTTCCATGGAGCAAGTGTAACGGATACCAGACAATCTAGACAAACAGACGAGCGAGAGTACGATATCCCTCCTATGCCAGAAACCCCCACACCACCAGATACCTCCGCAGAATCCTCGGCCGGACTCCCGCCGGACGAAGGTGATACTCCTGTGGTGGTTGAGGTGAATACCCCACCCGACGCGCACACACTCGCAGAGCTCTTTGAGCTCGCTGCGCAGGAATGCCAAACAATCGCAGAACGCACAGCCAAGAACCGCGGCAAAATGGGGCTCACGGAATGGCGAAGGGAATTCAGAGCCGTAGTGATGGCAACGCGTGTCGCTATGGTACAAACCGTCATGATATTGGCAAAGAAGCTCCCGGGAACAGACCTGAAACGCCACAGTGCAGAAGCAGGGAAAGCACTGCGCGCACTGGAGACATACCAGGCAGAAATCCGCGCTGCAGTGCGGGCAGGATTGTCTGCAGAGGAAACCGAAGGAGCAGATGCTGCCCCCGAGAGAGCAAAATTGGATGCCGCAGCCGACAGGCTCGCAGAACTCCAGCGTGAGATGGAGAAGGGCCACCATGCCATGCTGGCCATAGATGACGTGCAGAGAACGGAAGCAGAGCGGGATGCAAAGCTCTCCGAGAGAGAGGCAGGTTCCTCTGCCGGCAAAGAAGATGTGCCGGAATTCACCGTCGCCACAGGCATAGAAGTAAATAAACCTGTAGCAGCGAATCCCCCTCCCAGGAAAAAAGCTCAAGCACCAGCTCCTGCAGCAAGCGCTCCGGCGACAAAGCCGAAGAGGAGAGGATGGTGGCCCTTTGGGAAAGGTGGAAAGAAGAAATAGATGCAATAGGAAGTCAATTTCTTGACCAAAGAGGACCTGCAAAAGACAATGTCCCCGATGCCAGAATCCAATCAACCAGAGATGCACAACCTCCGCGGTTGGCTGCAGGAATTACGCGACGCCACGGCGCCGGAGCAACTGGACGTAATCATCCAACTTTTTCTCCAGGATGAAATGGATCAGGTCCGTGCACATGTTGAGCAGATCCTTGCGATGGAGAAACATCTGCTCACAATGTACGGTGTAGACGATGAAGAGTGGGTCACGGCAATCCATGATCTTGAACTTACTGCCTCAGATGCAGAGATCAATGCGTATCTCGACAGAGTACCAACATGGGATGAGGACATTAGCCGGAAACCAGATGCCATCGCATTCAAAATTGTAAAAATCCATCTGCTCACGCTCTCCCGTCTCAAAGTACTGGATAACCCCGAGACCATGGAGTGCGCCCCTGGAATCTGTGAGACACTCGACATGCAACCCACCATACTCAGTGAACCGGGGAAGAAGCGGCGCGCCGCATGAGAAAGGGGAAACTCACCGCTTTTGTTGAATCTGTGCTGCCACAAGCATCCACAGCGTGTATGCAACTGCGCTCTCCTCCCACGCATGCAGGAAGAGACCGGCAACGCTGATGCCGAGGAATGGGAGGAAAACTGCAGGAACGGCTGTGAGCTGAAGAAGAACTAAGATGATGAGTGTGAGGAAAATAACAAATCCAAGAAGCCCCATCTCCACCCCTGTCTGCAGATACCAGTTCTCGGTGACGAACGGGCAGCTGCATGCGCGGTCAGCAGGCTGCATTTGCTCTCCTCCGACAAACACGCAGAGATCCGGACGGTCTGCCGCCCAACCTGTATCCGCCCCTGCCTCCAGGAACACGCATGCATCACTCACGCGGTTGCTTGCCGGGCCTGCGATGCCAAGCCCCTGCCCGAAGGGATGGGCGAAGACGGACTGCGCCGCAGCGAGAGGTTTGAGCAGGTGATCACGGCTGGAAGCGAACCGCACCACTGTCGTGGGAGAGATGATGGTGGCAACGACAAGCAGAATGACACCGGCACCAAAGAGTTGGATGAGATGCTTCCCTGCGCGCTGCCCCGGCATCACTTTGATGGCAAATACAACGGCAATGACAAGCGCTGCGAGCCACGCCGTGCGCGAGAAGGTGAAGAGCAGTGCCAGGCCGACGGCGGAGAGAAGCAGAAGAACGCGGATATGTTTCAGAGGTTTCTTCAGGGACAAGCGAACCAGGCAGAAACTCCAGGGAAGGAGCAGCCACAAGCCAAGCTGATTGGGACCGCTCAGGGTGCTCTGAATCCGGCGCACTCCCGCTCCGCCCACCTGCTGGAATGCGGCGAGCGGACCGCCTGGGAGGTAGAGAGAATGGAGATCGCTGTACCCGAGCGCGCGGAAGAAGGACATTGGGAGCGCAAGTGTCGCAAGACCGTAGAGCGCCACCATGCCCCCCACTGTCATAATGACCGCAACTGCTGCACGCTGGAACCATGTGGACCAGGACACGCGGCGGAGAACAAGGAAAGCAATGAGCGGTATGAAGTCGTACTTAAATCCGAAAAGGTAGAGCTTCCAGTTGCCATGCGTGAGCGCCGTGACGAGGAGGGAGAGTGCGAGGAGGACGAGGATGCAGGCGTCGAGACGGTCGAAGCGGATTCTCCGCTGCTTCTGCACAGAAAACTCCGCTGTTGCAAGAAGCAGGATCACCAGCAATAGGATTTCCTTCCAGAGTGCGAGAACCGGCAGCGGAGCATGACCGGGCCCCTCAAGCATCTTCGTCCCCACGGTGACGAGGAAGGCATGCAGAGGGAGCAGGCCGATGAGGAGGAGCGCCACCTGTTCGCGGACCCTCTGGAGCATAGACTTAGCGGGAGGAAAGCCATTCCTTATCGGTCCTGAACACCTTTTGCTTACCAAGTTCGAGCACCCTTTCCACCGCATCGATGCATTTGGAACTCACATTTTCGCCGTAGAGTTTGGGCACGTTGCGCATCTCCTTGTTATCCCACGCGAACTCAATGATCTTTTTGATGGAGAAACTATCCTCAGGGCCAGCAAGAAGATTGCCACCATTGATAGCTGATTCTGAACGGTCCGAGCCATAGCGGAGTGTGACACAGGGTACTCCCATCACATTCATCTCCTCCTGCATGGAACCAGAATCTGTGGCGCAGACGGCAGCCTTACTCATGGCAGCAATCACATCCACGTACTCCGGCCAGACATCGGAGAAGACGAAGTTCTTGTGTGTTTTCGCAAGCTTCTGCACTTCTGCAGTGAGGCCGAAGCGCTCGAATGCCGCTTTGGTCTGGAGCATGTTAATGAGAAGCACTGTTCTCCCCTCTTCGATGAGTGATTTCATGGCACCGTAAATGGCCAGGAAGCGTTCCTCGGAGAGACAGTTCTCGCGGCGGTGGATGCAGAAGCGCACGAAGTTGCCCTTTGCAAGCTGCGGATGGCGGTCGAACACCGTGGAATCTCCGATGCGCTCCATAGCCTCGCGCGTGGCATCGGCTACCGAGTTCCCGACGACGAAGATGCGGTCCTCCGGGAACCCTTCGGCGATCAGGAACTGCCGGTCGAGCTCTACAGGTGCAAGGTGTACACCAGTCGCCGCTTCCGAGCAGCGGGTGTTGAACTGCTCCGGGTAAGGCTCCAAACCTCCACGAACCCAATTCTCACGATTCATAAGAAATTCCCGCCATTCGGCTATATCAACTGATTTCCAATCAATAATAGCTTCCTTACTCCATTTTCCGAGATCTGGCGTAAGCGTCCGTATTCCCGCTTCCACATGCACCGAAGCGAAGCGGTGGCAGAAGCCCGCATTGCTCGCTGCCATGGCCGTGGTGGTATCGCCGTGCACGTAGGGAATGACGATTTTTCCGCGCCCCGCGAGCTGCCCGATGATGTCCCCGAGCCGCCCGATGATCTGGCTCACCACCTCGTGCATGATGCCACGTACGTTGAGGTTGAAATCCGGCGTCACAGAAAACTCCTTCAGCATGCCCCCGCTCAGGTTCTCGTCGTAGTGCTGCCCCGTGTGGCCGAGCACGACGAGATGCCCCCGCTTCTGCAGCTCTCTGTAGAGAGGGACCTGCTTGATGATATCGGGTTTGGTCGCAATGAGAATGAGGTGCACATGCACATCCTTTTTAGACGCGATGTCATCGAAGAATGACGGTGACCGAAAGGTGATCTCCTGCACGCGCCAAGGGTACAGGGGAAGGGAAATGTGCGCGAGTGAAAAGCGGGGAAGAGCACTTCGTGGCTCCTGCAAAAGAAAAAAAGAAAATCGTTGAACTCAACCCATTCTGGAATATAGTCAAACTACATTCTCTCCTCACCTCCTCTCTATGGGAAACGTTGAAGCCTACATCCTCATCTCTGATGCCCCCGGAATACGGAGTCCAGTTGATGACGAGGCAGCCGCAAGAAACCAAGCTCTCCGCAGAGAGGACTTCCCCCGTAAAATTGCACAGATTACCTCCGCCATGCCGAGTATAGACATCGTGGAACAGCACGACCAAGTTGGATCAGTAAGTATGACCATGGAACTTGGCCGTTTCCAGTTATTTCATACATTCATGCTCGAGCACCCTGAGCTTGGAACCATCGCCAGTTTCCATGTACAGCACATTCCGGACGAACCTCTACTGCACACAATGCTCAGTGAGAACAAGCCGGGATTCACCGCATCTCCGCAGGTACCGCTATCCCCATCATCTTCAGTATAAGCGGTGCAATGTCTTTGAGACCTTTGCAGTTCTTCAAATCTTTCGCAGACCGGACCTGACCGGAGCGCACAAAAGTCTGCACGGGATTGACAGTATGGCTCGCAGAAACTTCCCCATTGGGCAGGAGCATCTCTTCCACATGCCCGTGATCCGCCGTCACGATCCACTCGTACCCGTGCTTCTCAAGCACAGGCAGAAGACGGCCGAGGTTGCGGTCCACTGTCTCGCAGGCGATGACCGCAGCAGGGATATCTGCACCATGTCCTACAAGATCAGGATTCGCATAGTTCACCACAATGAGCCCGTATTTTTCCTTCTCCGCCTGCTCAATGAGGGTATCAGTGAGCTTATCTGCACTCATCTCGGGCGTGCTTGCGAAGTTGGGAACCTTGGGTGACTCGATGAGAATGCGGTCTTCCCCGGGGAACGGTTCTTCCCGCTGGCCATTGAAGAAGAAGGTGGTGTGCGCCCACTTGTCTGTTTCCGCAACTTTGAGTACCTTCTCCCCTTTTCCCGTCACCACCTCCACGAGCGAGTTCTTGATGGCGGGAGGAGGGAACGCAATGGGAAGATGCTCCGTGTACGGGCCGGTACAGACAACGTCTCTGATGCGCACAGGCCGCGTAAACTCAGCAAAATCTTCCTTCTCGAGCGCAGAGACGATCTGGAATTGCCTGTCGGTGCGGAAGTTCACATCAATGACCGTGTCATCCGGCTGCATGGATACGAAGTCCGGAGTTTTGATGGGTGTGATGTAGTAGTCGGTCTTCTGATCTTCCGGTGCCTTCCTGTACCAGGCCTGCGTGCCGCTGCAGAGGTCACTCACTTCCTCCGCGATTCCCTGCGTGTACAGGTCATAGGCGAGCTTGGTGCGGTCCTTGTACTGCTTGTCACGATCCATAGCGTAGTACCGCCCGACGAGGGAAACCGCTTTTGCTCTGGGATGCTTCTTCAGTATTTCCTTGAGCTTGGAATAGTCCTCGCAGAACTGCTGCACGGGGACATCGCGCCCGTCGCCGATGAGATGCAGGTAAATGTGTTCCACTCCTTTCTTCTCTGCAAGTTCGATGAGCGCATGCATGTGGTCCGCATGACCATGTACTCCCCCGTAGGAATAGATGCCAAGGAGATGGAGCACTCCTCTCTTCGCCGCACGCTCGCAGGCACGGACAAATACTTCGTTCTTGAAAAACTCTTTTGAACGAACGGCGCGGTTGATTTCTTCGAGCGGCTGCCAGACGATGCGCCCGGCACCGAGCGTGAGGTGACCCGGCTCACTGGCACCCTGCTGTCCTTCTGGCAAACCCGCAGCATTCCCCGAAGCCTGGATGATGACATTCGGTACTTCTTTCTCAAGACGTGTGACCGTCGGCATCTTCGCGAGAGTCCGGGCGTTGCCCGGACCCGGCGGCGCTGTGCCGAAGCCGTCGATGATCACGAGACAAACCCGCTGCACAGGCCTATACTACCATCCAGGGCCAAAGAGTGCTATAATGTTTCGATTCATGGAAATTCAGAGAATCTCCAGACTGCGGTTCCTCAATACTATCACATGGGCCATTGTAGCCAGTGGCATCGTCGTGGCTGTTGCAGCCGGACTGGCGCGCGCCACGCTCAACATCAACGCAGCCCTCATCGAGAAACCGGACATCGCCATTTACCTCCTCCTCCCGGAGGAAAAAATCCACGATGTGGATCTCCTGCGCGAAACGGGAACGCAGCGGGACTACCTCGCAGAGACGAAGGATGGTCTGAAGCTCGTGATTCTGAAGAAAGGTGAAAAAGAGTGGTACGTGGAGCACATGGAGAGTCTGCGGGAATAGGGTTTGGGTTGGGGTTGGGGTTGGGGGTCGGAGATTGGGGGTTGACGGTTTTTTTATTGGGTAAAGGAACACTTTGCCACCAGACGTATCTGTCTTTTTGGCTTACACATCCTGAAAGCCGGAGCAGTGTGAGGGAATGGAACACTCTGCCACCA
>MFYJ01000011.1 GCA_001787755.1 Candidatus Peribacteria bacterium RIFOXYB1_FULL_54_35 | reverse complement strand
CAGGATGTGTAAGCCAAAAAGACAGATACGTCTGGTGGCAAAGTGTTCCTTTACCCTTTAGAAAAAGTGCCATATGGAGAAGAGTGTTTCTCCCCAAAGCTGGTAAACAGTCATAAAATTCAGTACACTGCACTATATGGCAGTTCTCAAAAACAGCGACATGGAGGTGGAACTTAGAATGGAGGGCTCCAAGGCAGTGATTGCCGGCAAGACGAGTGTCCCCTTTTCCACGTTCGTCAGGCTGGTGCTGGAGAGGAAACTCGGGAATGTCCTCAAGAGTTCCGGCGAGGAGCCCATCGTCCTCGGTAGTGAATTGCTCACGGCGCTCGCCAGTGCCCCCCAGGATTCCCGCGAGAACCAAACCAAGTTCACATTAGTCACTCTGGGAAGTGGCGTGCTCCTCGGCGTCTTCCTCTTCTCCCTCATACAGATTGCCCTCCTAGCTTTCGGCATTGCATCGGGAGTGAGAGATTACGGGGTGGTCGCGGGCATCCTCGCAGGACTGGTAGTCCTCGTGCTCATTCTCGAGAGGCTCAAGAGGCGCAAGAAGGCGGACAAGATCACCGAAGCCATGGAGCGGCTCACCTCGCTCTTCTCCAAGTAAGCACCAATGCAGATAGATGAGCACGTGCCACTGGCGCCGAAAACGACCATGCGCATCGGCGGCAGAGCACGGTACTTTGCCGAACCAAAAACGAAAGAGGAAGCTGAAGAAGCCGTAGCGTTCGCGCAGGAAAAGGGGCTCCCGCTCATTCTTCTTGGGGGCGGTTCAAACACAATCTTCGCGGATGGGACTATTGAGGCTGTTGTGATGCGCATCAAGGCAGACCGGGTTTCCAGAGAAGGAAATATAGTGACTGCAGAGGCAGGCAAACTCCTGCCTGTCCTCGTGAATGAGCTTGCGGAGCATGGTCTTGATCTCTCCCCCCTCACGGGAATCCCCGGAACGGTGGGCGGAGCAATCATCGGCAACGCAGGACAGGGGCCAAAAGGGGTATGGATGGATCAGTACGTGGTATTGGTTACGGCATTCATTGATGGCAGATGGAGAACGCTTGCAAAAGACAAGTGTAAGTTTGCATACCGCGAGAGCGTGTTCAAAACCATGAGCTCTATTCCTCTCCTCTGGGAGGTAACGCTCACCGTTCCCTCCCGTGATCCTGATGCAATCAAGCAGAATATCGAACGACTGCTGCAGAGACGCATAGAAACACAACCGCACACCAAGACTGCAGGTTCCTGCTTCAAGGCCGTGGGAGAAACCCCCGCATGGCAATTGATTGATGCAGCGGGATTGCGCGGGGAAAAAATCGGCAAGGTGCTCATCTCGGAAAAACATGCAAACTTCCTCATTAATGAAGGTGGCGCGACATTTGCAGACACCGTCGCGATCATAGAGAGAGTAAAAAGATCGGTAAAGGAACCACTGGAAGTGGAAATGCGGCTTATCCGGGAAGATGGAACTGCCCTGTGGAGCACCAAGAGCTGACGCCTGTGGCACCTCCGCTGCATTGAAAGCATCAGCTGCGGAACCGGCCGAAGCAGAGCCCAGGAGCAAAGAAAAGTTTTGTATGCACATACTCCATACTCATAACGAAAACCCTCTGCGAAGGCCGGTAGAGAGAGAAAAGAGGAGTAGTTGACATCATCACTACTGCGGTCTATAAGTTGTCTATGTCACTCCATAGAAGAGACTTTCTCAGAACCTGTGCAGTTGCCGCCATAGGAATTTCCGCGTGTCCCGGGACCGAAAATGCGGAAGAACAAAAGACACCTCCTGCACAACCTACCGCTCCCCAGGTACCTGCTTTTGATCTTAGTTTTTACGGTGAACCGGACGCAGACCTCCAGAAGTGGGGAACCACTACATTCGGGAACTGGAGGACGCTCGCCGAGAGCCGGCAGCTCCAGGAGAGAAACGGATTTGGCATTTTTCTGCCCCGTCAATCTACACCAATGGAAATTGTCCTGAGACGTGAGGATGTCCGCCCGCGGGTGCAGGCGCTGCTCGCAGGCGGGAGAATCCCCGTCAACACCACGCCAATCCCTGTGTGGGAGTAAGAATGGAATTACCTTCTTCCCATACCTGAATATCCCCCATCCCACGGGCAGCGGAAACTCAGGCTCAACTGGGAACTGCAGAAAATGCTGTTGAATGGAGACGTGAGGGTGAAGCACATAATTGAAACGCTGCAGAGAAGGCACCTTCTTCGCTGCCTGATGGAGGAGCATCGAAGGGGAAAATAATTCCCGCACAAAAAAACCGCAGCAGAAGACCATGTTCTCCCACTGCGGATTTTAGGAAATTGAAAATGGAAACTAGAACGGCAGATCCTCCACCTTCACCTCGGAGGTGTACCGCACTTCCGGCACGGAAACACCTGCTGCTACCGGCTCTTTTTCTTCCTTCTGGGAAGAGGAAGATGCGCGCACTGGCGCGGCATCGGCAGAAACAGATTCTGAAGCGGTGCGGTTCATAACGCCGAGGAGGAGCACGGAATCCGCCACCACTTCCGTGGTGTACCGCTTGGTACCGTCCTGCGCTTCCCAGCTGCGCGTCTGCACGCGCCCACTCACGTAGACGCGGTTACCTTTCTTAATGTAACGCTCTACCTCGCCCGCGAGGTTGCCCCACACCACGACGTTGTGGAACTCGCTCCTTTCGCGGTCTTCACCGGTAGATTTATCTTTCCAGCGGTCATTGGTGGCAACACCGAGTGTGAGAACCTGCTGGCCGGTCCCGGTGGTGCGCAGTTCAGGATCACGGGTGACGTTGCCGACGATGTCGACACGGTTAACGCAGTGCCCGATGAAGGAAGCACCTTCCGGGGCGGGGAGCTGGCCGTCCCGCGGATCAAGGAGAATCATGTCGAGCGCGACGATCTTTGTTTTGCTGCGCCGCTCGTTCGTCTGCTGATCCTCCCAGGTATCTGTCTGGAGGCGGCCGGAAATGAAGAGCTGTGAGCCGGCGCGCACGAACTGGTTGGCAATGTCCGCCATGGGGCCCCACAGTGTGACTGTGTGGAAGCCCTTGCCCTGGATCTTTTCACCGTTGTCTCCGGTGAAACTGTAGGGAGTAACCAGATTGAGGTCTGTCACACTCGTACCGCCGGGCGTTTGCCGGAGGTCCACTGGTTGTGTCTGGTAGCCGATGATGTGTACGCGATTGTAGGAATACATGCGTCAGAAGGGGTATGGGAGTAAAGGATGCCACGCACGAAAGTGATGACGTGTACGAGAGTACACCTGAGAATCCGTTCGGCAAGAAACTCCTCTTGCAGGAACATGGAACTCATCGCACGGTACTATCTCCGGACGGGATGATACCAGTCAGGAGGAACCGCACATCGTCAACAGGTGTTTTCGGCGTAGCAGAAGCGCAAAGAGTTACTATAGAGCTACACCTTTCCCTTCTCCGGTATCCTCAAAAAGTACTTTGCAGTGCGGCATCTTCTCATAGCAGCAATCCTGGGGGTTGCTGTCCCTCTGCTCCCGGGGAAGGCCCTCATGCTTTCAGTGAATCCTGAGCCAGGGAGTTTTTCCGAGGTGGATAGCGAGATCAATAGGATCAAAAGTGATCTTGGTGGAGCACAGTGCGGAGGATGGGACTGGTTCACGCCGGTCTCGCCGCACATCCCAAACGTCTGGGGGGTACCAGGACACCAGGCAGCAGATCCACTTGGTCACATACGGTCCGGCATGGCCCTCCGCGAAGAAACCGGCGGCGTTTCAGACGGCCCCATCGCCAATAAAGGTTTTGAGTGGGCACCCACATGGGGTTTCACGTCGGCATGCCGACCGGGATGGCCGGGGTTCTACGAAGTCCACCCATGCCAGCGGCCCGCAGGGGGGATCATGGGATTTGCGGGACCAAAA
Source organism: Candidatus Peribacteria bacterium RIFOXYB1_FULL_54_35 (assembly GCA_001787755.1). GTDB lineage: Bacteria > Patescibacteriota > Gracilibacteria > Peribacterales > Peribacteraceae > GWB1-54-5. The sequence goes on along the minus strand of MFYJ01000011.1, from coordinate 234,559 downwards.
ATCTTCAAGCCTCCGAGCCTTGGAGGGAACACCGTCGATCCTTTCGATGGTGTGAGCTGGACGTGCGATGCTCTCTGCGAAGACTTGAACCGCCGCTGGATCTACGACCAGTACAAAGAATACTGCACCATATGCGACTCCACCGGAGCCTGCTCAGACGTATTTGCAGGATACCGGGACACCGTTTGTTACGACACAGACACACAACCACCGCCTCCCGCTCCCACCCCCAGTGCCTCAAACTGCTATGTCGTATTCTTCCAGTACATGGAGTGCTGCACAAGATCCCCGGTGGGAGGCGCATTCCCCAACTGCAAAATGTGCGCGGATGATGAGTGCAGGCAGGAACTTCCTTCGCCAGGCAGTACCTACAAATCGTACTACCGGCAATTCATGGGGAGCTGTACAAGAGACCCTGTGGCAGTGGTGCCGGACGATGATCACGAGCGCCTGGGTGTGCCTGTCTCCTGCTATGGCCTCTACGATGAATTCGATCCGAAGACCAGAGTAACCGGCCCCATGGACAGACACTGCGTCATTGCAAATACCTACCCCGGACGCGATCACGACTTCCTGGAAATGCCGCAGACACAGGTGACGGACTTCAGCCAGGCCGAGTACGGGCAGACGCTCGCAGGCACAGACTGGCCGGACCCCCCGGATGCCAGCTATCAGATCGTCCGCGACCCGGCATTCGATGTGAACACAGACCTCTGGTACCCGAATATCAGCGGTGGATTCTCACTGGTGAACGGAAAAGTGCTGGATGAGGTTCTCGACAACGATATTACGTATGCGCTCATGGCACCGGATAGCACGGAATTTAAATCGTATCCGCAGCTGAATGAGGAACAGATGTTCTCGAGCGGCGCTTTCATGCGCGCCTTCGATGACAGCGTGAGTAATGACCGCTGGGAGCGCAGAACAGTCGCTGAATGGTGGCAGGACATTGAGTTTGAATCACACAAGCTCTTTAGTCCCCCGCTTGTCCGGCTCCTGCTCCCCCCCACATGGTCTGTGGGATTGGACCCGCTCGACCCCTTCTTCTCCCCGGAACTCCCAGGACCGAGTTCTTCTCCCGACCCCCGCCTTGAACCCCTCGAAGTGCAACTGAAAGTGAGAGATGACCTGCTCGGCGACGTTGCAGGGTACATGGAACGCTCATTGATTCTCAGATTGCAGGAAGAAGCGGTCCCCGTCCTCATCCCCCTTGGAAGCCCGACGGAATACCGCGCGAAGGCGCACGCCTGGTGCGTGTGGTACATGCAGCGGAACAACATGGACAACTGCGACAGCGCAGGAGGAAGTGTCGGCGATCTCATACTGCGGCTGGAAGAATATGCAGACCAGCTTGATTCTTTCCGGGAGCTCCGCGGAGAGCTCTACCGCTACCAAGCCAAGCTCCTGGAAGATCAAAACGACATCATCTCCGCCATCGGAAATTGGCTCAACACGAACATGAACCAGTACATGGGCTACTCAAACAGTCTCGTGTTCCTCAGTGCTCTCCAGGATCTCTGGCGGAACGCGCAGAATGTATATCGCACATACCACGACATCACAAACCTGCCCTGGTGCATGCACCAGAGATACACCACTCCCATCTATTCCATGCTGGATGACTTCGGCTGGTTCCCGGGACGACCGGAACTGGACGGATGTATGGACGATCCTCCCACCATAGGGGACGGGAATTGCTTCCCGCGTTTTGAGACTGAGATGATCCCTGACGCCGTACTGGATTTCTCGCTGCTCCGCACGGCTACCGGTGCCATGCGGCTCCCCGTCCTCAAACCTGTCCAGGTCAGCCTGGCACGTTTTGAACTGGACCCCCCGAACCCCACGCATCCCTCCCCCCACATCCCCGAACTGCCTCCTCTCCCCCCCGTACCCACTATTTACGCGGACGTCATCGACCAGCTCCCGGACGTCGTGATAGAAGATCCTCCTCCAACTATCAGCTCCTTCTTCCCTGCAACAGCACCAACGGTGGATCCTGCCGTCTACGGACGTGCGTTCGACATCCTTATGAGAATGAACAATGCCTATCTGAAGTACTGGGAGAGTCTCAAGCTTGATCCCGCTGCCGTTGTAGACGGCACAGAAGAAGACTGCCTCTTCCCCGACCAGCAGCCGTGTGTGCATGTGGAAATGGACCTTATCGAGCGGTTCGTGCGCATGTGTTCCCGCCCCGCAGTGTTCCTGAAAGAAGACTTCTATAAACCAGGTTCGACGGATGATCCTCTGGGCAGACCGATTGACCAGTTTATCATCGACTTCGACGAGTGCCCCGGAGATGAGGACCCCCGCCTGCCCCAGAAATGGAACTGGGCTTGCCAGCCGCTGAACCAGCAAAAATTCCACACGCAACGGGGGTGGGGCCTGCGTACCCCGGATGAAAAAACACAGGAAGAATTTATCTCCGGCTTCCGGGGGCAAATGTTCAAGGAAACACTGCTCCGCGAAGGAGCGGCAGAAGAGGATAAGCTCAGATTCTTTGTGGATCCGGATGACATCACTCCGTCATTTGAAACAATGGGAACAACAGAACTTATTCCGAAAGCAGGTTCTTCTTCTTCCTCTTCCAGCCCATGAAATCCCTGAGAAATATCATTATCTTCTCCTTTGCATGGGCTCTTCTCGCCACTGCCTCTCCCGCCAGAGCCCAGCAAAGTGACGGGGAGCTCTGCCAGGAGCAAATCAAAAGCATAATGGCACGCGAGCACCGCTTCTTCCGCTCTGTGATCTTCGGTCTCAAAAAGGCTGAAGACGCAAAAGTGGGCGAGGTGCGCTATGACCACGCCGACAACACCTGGTACAAAGCTGCAGAGAATGAATGGCGCTGCGCAGAGAGCGGCTTTGAAGCCACCACATGGTCCGACTCTATGATGGACGGCCAGTCCCAAGTTCCACAGCGCAAAGGGTTGCTGGAAACAAAGCGCATGATCACCTCAGAGCTTGTCCCCTACATCGGGCAGAGCCTGCGTGCTCTGCAGTGCCGTACCGATCTCCTCTGCGATGGTGTGAGGCAATCCATAGAGCAGAAAGGAGACTCACCGGTGAATATTACTGCGCACGCACATGGTTGTATCGATCTCAATATGCAGACACTCGTTTCCTGCCATCTCGCGAGAGGAAACCGCGAGGAAATTACCGAGCGGGGCGATGCGGAACTGTTCTGTGAGCAAATTGGCAAACAGATGCTTGAGCAGGAAGCCGCCATCATGGAACTCACGGTGGAGTACGACTCTGCGTACAGATCTATGCTGCAACTGGCAGGAAATTTTGATCTCTTCCTCCAGGAATTCCGTTCCCCCATAGTGAACAGCCTGCGGCAGATGGTGAACATGGTCGGATCGTTCAACCGCATTCCCTGCTTCCTCTCAAGCTGCGACGGTTCTCCTCCCAATGACAGCCTCTAGAACATGCGCTTCCTCTGCATCCATAAAGGCTCTTCCCGCATACTGGCTACCCTGCTGTGCGCAGCGGCAGTCGGGATATTCTTCCTACGGGGATCAAAAGACACATCGTTCGCTGCACCCGATCCGTGGGAGCCGTATCCCATTCTCGAATCCTGCACGCGGGATGATGCGCAGTACGCAACCATGTTTTTCAATACGAATGCTTTCATAGACTGGCCCGAGAAATACCACACAGCCGTGAACGAGATTATTGAAGAATACCTTCAGCCTCCGACGAACATTGCATGTTTCAACCAGGTGCTGATCCCTCTCGACGCCTCGTCAAAATTAGCTGCTTTGGCCAGTACGCTCCCGCCCTGGCAGGACCCGGGGGATCTTGCGATGCTGGACAGAAATGATTACGGAATTGTGCTGCTTGAGTTCCTGCGCATCTACGAGTGCGCCCTCTTCGACCAGAACTTCCACCCATACCTCGTTATGGACATCATCCGGGAGAAGTTTGAAGCTGCGGCCGGAGGAGGCCCGATGTCGTTCGTCCTTGAAGACTTCGTCTTTGAGGATTTAGAGAGGGAAATCATATATAGGAAAAGAATCATTGAGCAGGAGTTAGCCACCGCAAGGCCGGCACTCGAGCGCGCACTCGTCGTCGTGAGCAGCCTCACGCGATTGAGCCCCATAGATGTGGAACTGGAATGCCTGCAGCGCGCGTCTCTGGATTTGCGCAACGGCTTGGGACTGGCTGCCGATGCAAGTGTCTGCATGCCAAAGGGCTGGGATGCGAAAGACCCCCTCAGAGATCTATAGAATGAGAAAATACGCCGCCATTGCCGGCCTCCTCTGCGCAGTCAGCGTTGCCCCTGTAGTGCACGCTCAAGACTCCGTCTACCAGCGTCTGCGGCAGTTCACACTCAACGAGTACAAGAAAGAAGAGTCCGAAATCACCATAGAGCGCTTTGTCACGAATATCTATCCGAGAAAGTATCTCCCGCTCTTTGCGAACACGGACGTAGATCTGGCACTGCAGGAACAGCACATGGAAATCTGCCGCCCGAGCGATCCGGAGAAGAGTCCTATAGACGAGCAGGAATGCCTGGGGTACCAGCAACTCGTGCACACGCTCGTGGAGAAGAACGCCTGGCTGCAGCAAGCCGTGCGCGACCTGCAGCTCGCAGCCTTAAGCTTTGAAGCGGGAGTGGATTACTACGCCGGGCGCCCCGTAGCCATCATGTCCAGGCTGCCCAGTATTGTGGAAATATGGCAGGGGGATACCGACCTCATACAAAGCCCCATCGCAGAAATAAAAGTCCGTGGCAAGACATACGAGGTAGACATGACACCCTACTTCAATGCGGTGGAATCCGAACTGAGCAGTCTCAAGACCGGAGCCGGGGCAAAAGAAGACCGGGAACAGTTTGTGGGAGCCGTCTGGCGGTATCGCCATGGGTTCCAGTATGTGAAGAACGAGGAAGGAGGATGCGGCAACGATAAGCTTGGAGACGGGACAGAACTGCAGTTCCTTGGCGCCCGTTTCTGTCAGCTGGAGCAGAAGCTGGAAGACATTTACGATGTCGTCCAAACTTTCACCTACGATCCTCCGCTCAAACCAAATGAAATCGTATTATTCCCCACGAAAATACTCGACGACCTCAGTGTGTACATCTGGGTGCGGAAAGATGACGTCGGCCTCATGTGGCATATGCACCTCGATCCCGTGCTGCCATCACTCGACTGCTCGGGGAGCCGCAGCTACGCACAGCCGGAACCCCCTTGCGACTCTGCTACCACGGCAATTCTCGGCGGCACGTACCCTCCGGAGTTAGAGGACCCAGAGAAAGACGAAGGCATCTGTTCACATCCCTTCGCGAAACGCGGATACCTCTGCCGTCCCGTCGATTCCATCCGGTGTCCTGTAGACCCGGGCAGCACAGCCACAGAAGAGGACATCCATCTCATCGGCTGTAAAACCCCCGACATGGAAGCACCGTACAGATGGACAGAAGCCGGCCCCAATATCTGCAATGAAGGAGGTTGGCGGGGAGAGACTCAGGGGCTGAAAACGGGGACAGACACCCCAGGCATAGATCCAGATCTGGAACCAGATTGGTGCAGCAATTGCTACATTGATACGTTCTGCGGCCCCTGTGGGCCAACGGAAGGCTTCACACTACCTAAGGAAATAGATGGACGCATACAGGTCTGCCTCAACTCATCTATACCCGAACTCTCCACGTATCTCTACATCCACGGACTGGTGCGTGCGCAGCAAATGTGCGACAGCCCGATGGGTACGAATAACATGCAGACAGAAATCTACAATTCACCAGATGGTTGCTGCGCCTTCGAGTATCAAGCATATCTCGCCTCCTGTGATGCGATGGCGGAAGACGGCGTGCTGGGAGCAGTGAATACTAATACCCCTACATGCGCCGCGCTCCTCACAAACTATAGCTGCGGCACGCCCGGGTCCTTCGATCCTGTCTGTGTGCAATACCCCCCGAATTTTGACCCCGCGCAGGTTTTTATTGAAATCGGACAGTACGTCCAAACCAATGCAGCAACAATGGGCCTGGCCACCTCCTGCGCTGACGCAGTGAGTAACCCGGACGCGCGGGTGCAGAAAATAAAAAACTCTCTGCCGCAGGTATGCACTCCAAAATGCGAAACGAAATATGTCAACACCATTGGAAACAACGCCTGCATGATCGGCCAGTGCGTGGAAGAATCTTTTGAAAGGCACCGGATGATTCCCGGACGGATGCCGCTCACCGTGGAAGATGAAGCATTCCCCTGGGACTCAGATACAGAAGAAGATCCAAACTGGGGAGCTTTCCTCTTCACTCCACCGCAATTGAGTCTGCCTCTCCCCCCCTACCGCCCCGCCCTCCTCGCACGGCAGATGGACAATTTCCTCTGCCAGATCAATGGCCTCCCGACCCGCACTCCACCAGTCCAATGCAGCTTTGATCCACGCAGACGCCTGCGACTTCCCACAAAGGAATACTTGCACTTCTGGGAAAGCCTTCTCGACCAGTCGAATGAACAGGAATCCATGCGCTCACTTATAGAGGGCGCTGCACCAGCCGTTGGGAGCCGCGCAGGAACACAAGTACTCGTCCAATACCTCGGTCCCGCTCTCCACGCCTTTCAGGAGCTTATACAAGACGCTGTTGACCTGCTCACGGCTATGGAAAACACCGAGTTCCCTCCCGATATGTGTAAACGCAATGCAACCCGTTCATAAATGAAGCGCCTCTGTTCACTACTTGTCGGCCTCTCTGTCCTCCTCTCCACCACAAGTGCTCATGCCCTGACTATGACACCTATTTCCCAGCACTATGTGCAGCCAATTCTGGATCGCATTGACAACGGAATGGGCAACCTGCCAGGGGGCTCGGCTTCAAATTACAACTTCATTTTCTTCGACTGGCTCCTCCGCATCAGCACAGCATTCCTTGAGCTTGTCGATACGGACCTCCGCATCGTGGAACACCAGAGAGACGTGTATAAAATCAGTCCCTGCCTGCACCTTGATCTCCTCATCCTTGAGCAAAAACTGGAAGATGTACGAACCGAAACGCGGAATGCTTTCAAAGACAGACGCATCTATGACATTGTCCGGCTCCAGAGCATGGCGCGTTTTTTGAATGACCGCTACCGCCACCTCATCCGCGGGGCAAGAGACATTCACTATGAGGACCCCCGGTTCAACTGGTACTACATCTTTGATACCCTCACCTGGTGCTGCCCCTACGAGACAGATCCTGCCATTTGCACCGAGCAAGACAGAGCCACCTGTATCGCAAACAATGGCCTTGCCTACAAGACAGCAGAGGACTGCGGTGCACACCCGGTTTGTGAGCAGCCACCCTTCTTGCCACCGAAGGAACGGGTCTGCCCGTTCCATTCCGACTACCTGCCCCCGACAGTGATGGGGTACGGGTGTGACCTCGCTGCACTCGATGCCGTTTCCTCGGGTGGTCACCCTCCCATTCAGGCAGAGCGGGATGCGCTCGCTGCCTTTGAGAGTGATCGAGATGCCTTCCTTAACAGCATCTCCTACATCGCAAGTATTACTCAGCAGATTTTCGCCGCTGTCGGTCGTCCCCCGCCGAACCTGAGCACCTTCCTCGCTGTGCTCAGCCGCACACACAGAACCCGGGAAGGATGCAGCTATACAGATGAGATTTACAATCCTCCTGCCACGGAATTTGATCCTCCGCCACAGTGGCCGGAAGGGGCTGCGAAATGGGAACTTCGGGGACCATTCTTCCTCACGAGCGATGAAATCTTTCTTGTCCGCGGCCTCTACGACCAACTGCTCTGGTGGGGAGAGACCCGCGACCAGGCAGACTACCTAAAGCTTCCCACTGAATACCCCCCAGGAACTACCGAGCGCACCGACGCTGAGGCGCGGGAACAGAACATGGGAATGATAAAGAAAATATTCCGCAGCGTTGTGCGTTCCTACTTCGGTCTCTGGAACATCGAACAGGCAGGGCACGAAACGAAGCCTGTCATCCAGGCAGGAGATACCCAACAGCAGATACTCCTGCTCACAGAGCCTCTCCGGGGAACCATGATCGAGTTCTACACACTCGCAAGCCAGAGGGGCAGGGGAATACGAAGTTTCACGACAAAACTTGGTTTCTTCCTGCGCAGGACCTGTGTATTCCGCCCCTGCAACAAAATGATCGACCGCATGCTGAAAATAAATTTCGAAGATTCCTGCTTCCCCTATGTCTCCGGAGCATACAAGGGTAACCCGGCGCACCATGAAACCTGCAGGGGGGCAGCAGGAGTTGGCGAATCATTCTAGGCAGCACATTCTTTTGCCTCCTGGAAGGAAAGCGGCGTACACTCCTGAGCGCATCCCCCTTCTCCCATGCAACACACCCGTCTGCGCCCCGGTTTCACTCTTATGGAAATCCTGCTGGTGCTTGGCATCATTGCAATTCTCGCAGCGATCGTCATCGCAGCACTCAATCCCACAAAGCAATTGAGTGATGCGCGGAGAGCAGACAGAAGGGTTTCGTTACGCGAAATAGAGAATGCTGCAGTGCAGTACATTATTGACGGCAACTCTCTCCCGGGCATCCCCACAGGCATAAGCAATGCCCTCCCCATTTGCCAGGACACGGTGACCGGCAATGACTGCACAGTCACTGCGGGAGGCTACGACCTTTCCGCCCTCAGTACGAATGGTACGTACCTCGTGAACATTCCTATTGATCCAAATGAAACAGGTTCGACTCTCTCTGGCTACCGGATATACCGTGTGGGGAGCTTTATCAAAGTATGCTCTCCTGTCCTGGATGCCACCTGTGGTTCATGAGGATGATAGTTTTAGGCTTATAGGTTTATAGCTGCATTAGCTTGTTAGGAAAGGGAACAAGGAACCAGATCAAAATCCAAATCCCTAATGCAGCTAATGAAGCTAACAAGCTATAAGCTCCTCTGGTACACTCATTTCCTCGCATGAAAAGCAGCGATTTCGTCCACCTCCACTGCCACAGCACCTACTCTCTCCTCGAGGGGCTCCCCAGCCCGGAAGAAGTGATACTCCGCGCGAAGGAACTCGGGCAATCAGCGGTAGGCCTCGCAGATAAGGGGTACACATACGGACTCATTGAGTTCTACCAGTACGCTCATAAACATGACATACGCCCCATCCTGGGGCTGGAAACATATGTTGCCGTGCGAACCCGGCACGATAAGGAGAGCGGCATAGATACCAAGCGGTACCCGCTCGTTCTCCTCGCTGAAACGCAGGAGGGATATGAAAATCTCCTGCAGCTTGCAACAAAGGCGGCATTGGAAGGCATGTACTACAAACCGCGCGTGGACAGGGAGCTCCTCAGCGAGTTCGGCAGGGGCCTCATCGCTCTGAGCGGCCCCATCAGCGGAGCCCTCCCGCAAGCCGCACTGGCAGAAGATGACGCAAGAATCACCCAGCTCGTGAAGGAGTATCGCTCGTACTTCGGAGAAGAGAACTTGTACTTTGAATTGATGGATCTCCCGAACGTGAACGGACAGGCGGAAGTAAACCAGCAACTCATCAAATGGGGGAAAGAACTGGGCGTCCCTGTTGTCGCCACCTGCAACAGCCATTACTGCCGCACGCAGGATGCAGAAGCACACGACGTGCTGCTCTGCATCCAGAAAAATGCGCACATAGACGACCCAAGCCGCTTTTCCATGCGCGATTCAGATTTTTCCATGCGTCCGTTCCACGAGGTGGAGAAAGCATTTGAACACATCCCGGAGGCGCTGGAGAACACAAAAATTATCGCAGACCGCTGCAACGTGGAATTAATATTTGGGACATACCAGATTCCCAGCTTTCCTGTCCCCGGAAAGAAAGACGAGAAAGCACATCTCCGCGAACTGGTAGGAGAAGGGTTTAAAAAGCGCTACCCCCGGGCAACGAAAGAGGAGCAAGACAGACTGGAATATGAGCTTAAGGTTATAGAGCAGATGGGATTCTCCGGCTATTTCCTCATCGTGTCAGACTTCATCCAGGAAGCAAAAAGGAGAGGCATCACTGTGGGGCCGGGGCGCGGTTCCGCTGCAGGCTCTCTCGTTTCATACTGCCTGGATATCACCACGCTCGATCCCCTGGAACATGGCCTGCTCTTTGGGCGTTTCCTGAATCCGGAACGCATCAGCATGCCGGACATAGATGTGGACTTCGCAGACACAAGGCGGGACGAAGTGCTTGAATACGTACGGAAGAAGTACGGAGAAGACCACGTGGTACAGATCTGCACCTTCGGGACACTCGCTGCCCGGGCAGCGGTGAAGGACGTCGGACGCGCTTATGGTGTGCCATTCCTTGAAATGAATATGCTTGCCAAACTCATCCCGGAACGGCCTGGGACAACGCTGGAAGAGGCGCTGCAAACTCAGGAACTCAAAGCCGCATACGAGAGCAATGAGACATACCGGAAAATCATCGATACGGCGCTGAAGCTGGAAGGGAAAGCCAGGCATGTTTCGGTGCATGCCTGCGGCGTGCTCATCACGGAAAAACCGGCCATGCGGTATACGGCACTCCAACGGGCACCGAAGGATGACAACATACTCATTACACAGAGTTCTGCAAAACCGCTTGAGGCATTGGGGCTGTTAAAAATGGATTTTCTCGGGCTCACGAACCTCACGGTCATTCAAACCACGCTGGAAATTATCGAACGCACGGAGGAGAAGAAGCTGGATATTTCCGCCATCCCCCTGAATGACGAAGAGACATTTGCCCTGCTGCAGCGCGGCGATACCACCGGCGTCTTCCAGCTGGAATCCGGAGGCATGAGACGGTACTTAAAGCAACTCAAGCCCACGCAGTTCGAGGATATTACCGCCATGGTTTCGCTCTACCGTCCGGGACCAATGGAATGGATCCCCAGTTACATCAAGCGCAAGAACGGCAAAGAGCAGGTGCAGTATTTGCACAACGCCCTCAAGGCAATACTCGAACCCACATACGGCATTGGAATCTACCAGGAACAAATCCTGCAAATAGCACAGGTGTTCGCAGGATACTCACTCGGTGAGGCAGATCTCCTCCGGCGTGCCATAGGGAAGAAGATTAAATCGGAACTGGATGCCCAGCGTGAGAAATTCATCAGGGGAGCCACGGCAAAGGAGTATGAAAAGAAGCTCGCCGAGAAGATTTTTGACGACGTGATCACTCCGTTCGCGGGGTACGGCTTCAATAAATCTCACGCTGCCGGATACGCACGAATCGCCTACGAAACGGCGTACCTCAAGGCAAACTATCCCATACAGTTCATGGCAGCCCTCCTGAGCAGCGATGCACAGCGGACGGACCGGGTCATGATAGAGATCGAAGAGTGCCGTGCCATGGGCATAGATGTTCTCCCACCGGACATCAACGAATCTCTCCGGCACTTCACTGCTATTCCCCACCACAATAGCCATGGGGCCATCCGTTTCGGACTCACAGCCATCAAAGGCATCGGCGATAGCTCTGTGCAGCAGATAATAGATGTGCGGGAGAAGGGCCAAAAATTTGCCAGCATCGCGGATTTCGCCCGAAGGGTCCCTGCGAAAATTCTCAACAAGAAAACGATAGAGGCACTGGCTAAGGCAGGGGCGCTTGATTCACTCGGCGAACGCAGAGCACTGGTGGAGCATTACCAGATTATTGCTGACTACGCAAAATCCTGCGGAGATGTGAACAGTGCGCAAACTGACCTCTTCGGCCGCATGGAAGTACCGCAGGAAGACCCGGAGATCGAATTCCCCGAAACGGTACCAGCCAGCCCGCTCGAAAAACTGCAGTGGGAGAAAGAAACGCTGGGCATGTACGTTTCAAGCCATCCCCTCGCAGGTCTGAAAAAGTACATAGGGAAGAAAGCCATGCTCGTCGATCAGCTCACCAAAGCAGATGTAGGGAAAAAAATAAAACTCGCAGGCATCCAGGAAGGGGTGAAAAAAATCACGACCAAGAAAGGAGATACGATGGCGATCCTCTTCCTTGAAGACCCGACAGGGAAAATAGAAGTGACGCTCTTCCCGCGCACCTATGCGGAGGTAGCACATGTTTTGGAGGCACCAGATGCCTTTCTGGTGGTGGAAGGCATACTGGATCTCCGCGCGGGGCAACTGCAATTGCGTGCCGATACTGTCAAACACACCACTCTCAACCGCATCATAGACAATGCGAAAGAGTCCGGATTTTACGATGAAGCGTCCGCAAAGCGCGGGATGCCGACAATGAACAGGCCATTCAGCGAAGAAGAGAAAATCGAGATGGTGGATGAGGAGGGTAATGTCATTGCCGGAGAAACTGTGACGCTGCAGCAAGAGGATGAAGCAGATGATTTCGTCGGCCCCCTCGGGCGCTGGATTTTGGAAGGGATGCGCATGGAAGATGTGCTGAGTGCGATAGAGAATCCTGGAGCAAAACCGGTTCCTGCTGCGAATCCTAGTGAAGAAACAGACCCCTCGAAAACAGAGATCCGTATCTACACGATCCCGCTCCCCGCACGAGCACCCAAAAAAATGCTTCTGGATCTCAAAGCGGTGCTTGAGAAATTTCCCGGGAAAGAAAAAGTCCAGCTGAAAATCGGAGACCAGATCGTGCCCCTCCCGCTGACGATCAACACTTCAACGGTACTGGAGCAGAAAATAGAAGAGGTGCTGAAACGTTACGAAACCCCTGTACAGTAAATGGAAATAGCTTCTCCTTCACCAGAGAGCATCGAGAGGGCAGTGAGCATTTTGCGGGCCGGCGGGACCGTCGCGCACGCCACAGAAACCTGCTACGGCCTCGCGTGCGACCTGGGAAATCAGAGGGCCGTTCGGACAGTATTCACACTCAAGGAGCGCCCAGAACACATACCCGTGAGCGCCCTCTTTGAGAGTATCGAACAGGCAAAAATGTACGTTGAATGGAATGAACTGGCTGAGCAACTCGCCCATGCGCACCTGCCCGGCCCTCTTACTCTCGTGCTGCCTCTCCTGCCTGGCAGGCGTATTTTTGCCACCCCGGCAGGGAACGACACCCTGGGCATACGGATTTCCCCACATCCCGTTGCAATAGCTCTTGTGCGGGCATTCGGTGCACCGTTGAGTACGACATCCGCAAACGTGCACGGCCAACCCAATACCTATTCTTCGCAAGAAATTGAAAATCAATTCCTGCACAAAACGCGGAAACCGGATCTTCTCCTGGACTCCGGGGCTCTAAAGAAAGTAGCAAGCTCCAGTGTGGTGAACCTTGTTGGCGGCTCTATAGAAGTCCTCCGGAAGGGCCCTATCCGCCCCAAGTAAACGAAACGAAGGCAACCTGCTTCAAGCAAATAGTTTGTGGTGAGGATATTTCTACAAACTACAAACTACAAGCTGTAAACTACATACATGCACTGCCCACACTGCAAATGTCAGGATACATCGGTCATCGACTCCCGCCTCGCGGAAGAGGGCAGAGCGGTGCGCAGAAGGCGGGAATGCCCGAAGTGCAACCACAGGTTCACTACCTTCGAACGGCAGGAACTCAGCTCACTGATCATTGTAAAACGTGACGGCACGCGGGAACCGTACAGCCGCACTAAACTGGAACGCGGCATCTGGCTCGCATGTACTAAGCGGCCTGTTTCTCAGAACCAGATCGACGATCTCCTGAACAAACTGGAAGAGAAGTGGTGCGCCAACAAGAAGGAAGTAGCCAGCTCCACCATCGGCACAGATGTCATGCGGGCTCTCAGGAAACTCGACAAAGTTGCTTACATCCGCTTTGCATCCGTGCACCGGGAATTCAAGGACGTGGAAGAATTTAAAGAGGAAATGAACAAATTGTTCGATTGATATCCGGTATGGAAGCCTGTAACTCTACGCCTGAAAAGAGGCGGAAGGCTCTCGTGTTCCGTTTCCCATCAATACCGTATCTTTCCTACAGAACAGAAGCCTGCAGGACCGGAAGCACAATGAAGGCATGGATGGCCATGAGCGCGAGCCCAAGGACGCCGAGGGAAATGTGCTTCGGAACTATGGAATTGTGTTTCATGGATACTATTATAACATAATTATTTTATTTTGCAATCCATCAGACTAAGCCCCGTTTGCCAGTTCTCCACATTCCATCTCAGATGACTCTACCCCTGTAAACACACCATCCGCCACAAGGTCTGCAGCAAACTGAAGCAATGAGCGAAAGAAAGCTGGAATTCTGCAAACGGACACCGCATACTTCCTGCACCCTCCTTCCCGGGCACCATGCTCCGTACTCACACCTGCGGCGAACTCCGTGCAAGCAACAAGGGAATGCAAACAACCCTCTGCGGCTGGGTCCACCGCCGTCGCGATCATGGCGGGCTCATTTTCATCGACCTTCGGGATCGCTACGGCTTCACGCAGGTGGTGATCGACCCTGAGAATAAGAAAGCCTTTGCCGTAGCCGAGAAAGTGCGTCCGGAATGGGTGCTGCAAGCCACTGGAAAAGTCCGTAAGCGCCTCGAAGGGGCAGAGCGGGAAGAGAACCCTACAGGAGAAATTGAGGTGCTTGTGGATGAGCTGAAGGTGCTGAACGAAGCAATAACCCCCCCATTCGAAATAGATCAGGAAAAAGACGTGGGGGAAGAGACGAGACTCAAGTACCGTTACCTTGACATGCGGAGGGAACGCATGCAGAAGAACATCGCCCTGCGGTCGAAAGTGTTCCAGGTGATACGGAAGTACTTCGTGGAACAGGAATGCCTGGAAATCGATACCCCCTGCCTCATTAAAGGAACCCCTGAGGGTGCCCGTGAGTACCTGGTGCCCTCGCGTATCTACCCTGGGAATTTTTTTGTGCTCCCGCAGAGCCCGCAGCAGCTCAAGCAGCTCTGCATGGTCGGGGGTCTGGACCGCTACTTCCAGATTGCCCGGTGCTTCCGCGACGAGGACCAGCGTGGAGACCGCCAGCCAGAGTTTGTGCAGCTGGATTTTGAGATGAGCTTCTGTGAGCAGGAAGATGTGATGGAAATTATCCAGGGATCTTTAAGGGCGGTTCTGAAGGAATGCAGCACAAAACCACTCAAGGGCGGTACAGTGGAGCGTTACACATGGCAGCAGGTGATGGATACGTACGGGTCGGACAAACCGGACCTCCGGTACGACCTCCCGATTACAGATGTTTCAGGTTTCTCAGAAGGCTGCGGTTTTAAGGTATTTGAAGATGCCCTGAAGGCTGGGGGAATCGTCCGCGCCATCAGAATCCCGGGGGGAGCGGTGCTCAGCCGGGGCGAGATCGACCGTTGGACAGAGCTCGCAAGGGAACAGAAAGCAAAGGGGCTGGCATATATCCTCCTGAAAAAAGAGGGGCCACAGTCACCGCTCCTCAAATTCTTCACAGAAGGCTACCTGGAAAAACTCATCCAGGCGACCGGCGCGCAAACCGGAGACGCCCTCTTCTTCGGAGCCGACAAATTCCGGGTGGTTTGCAACAGCTTGGGGGCGGTGCGCAAGGAAGCGGCAATCCGCTTCTCGCTCATCGATACCTCCGTCCACTCCATGTTCTGGGTCACGGATTTCCCTCTCTGCGAAGAGACAGAGGACGGCGGCATCACATTCTCTCATCACCCCTTCACTCACCCGCACATGAACGAGTGGGAGAAGCGGCACACCGATCCGTTCCATGTGCACGCTATTTGCTACGATCTTATTCTGGACGGCTACGAGCTGGGCTCGGGTTCCATCAGAATCCACGAGCCGAAGCTGCAGGAGGAAGTCTTCGACCTGCTGAAGATTCCCAAAGAGGACCAGCAGAGACGGTTCGGGCACATTCTCAAAGCATTTGAATACGGCGCACCACCTCACGGAGGTTTCGCCTATGGCATTGACCGCGTCGTCATGATTCTCGCGGGAGAGCCGAATATCCGGGAAGTCATCGCCTTCCCGAAGGATCAGAAAGCGAAGGACCTGATGCTCGGAGCACCTTCTGCCATGCCACAGGAGCAGATTGAGGAACTGGGAATCCGGATTGTGGAGGAGGAGTAAGAGGGAAAGAGTTTTCCTTGACTCATTGCATATGAATATGGCATAAATATGTTATGCCTCCTGAAGATGAACAGAGCGATACAACGACCCCCATCGTGACCGTTAGCCCTCCTCACAATGGCAACACCAGTGAGGAATGTGGCACGGGCAGCGAGAGTATTACCCCGACGGCACAGATTACCATCTCAACCGGCGAGGCTGTCGTCGCGATGCTGACTTCGCTGGCCAGGACGCAGCTCTATGGAAGCGATGCACCCTCGGTCGCGGAGCAATTGATAAGGCTCAAGCTGATGGAACTTGTAGATCAAGGAAAAATTACGACGCCGCCCCGGTCGGCACTCCCCTGGGAAAAATCAGAGGAAGAGTAACAACAGCCTCCTGTTCTCCTATACTCCCGCCATGGAGCGAGATATACTAAAATCAAATTATATGGTATAATATTATTAGTGGGATATACCCTCAAACCCCCATCAGACGATGAAATGAAGAGGGAGCTCAACCGGCTCCTGGAGGAAGGTATGAAACGCCGGGCAGAAGACCGGGAGAAGCGCCTTGCCAGACGCGAGGAGCGCCATGAAGCAGAGCAGCAACAGCATGAGCAGGCGATGGTATTTGCGCTGGAAGAGGTGGAGAAAGAAAAAGCGAGTAAGCAGGAGAAAATTGCATACAAAAAAGGAGAAAGGGAACGGCAGAAGGCAGTGGAAGAAATGAAAAAGCGTAAGGAAGCGGAACGAAAAAAGCTGGAGGAAGAAAAGGAGAGAAAAAAGAAGGAGCAGGAAGAACACCTCAAATACATGGAGAACCTGCGCATCCAAAACGAGAGAAAAATGGCTGAAGAGCGAATGAAGGAGGAGACAGAAGAAGAAATGAAAAGATTAATTGATGAGGGGAAGAAAAAAGCACATTTCATGAGGCAACAAGCCGAATACGACGCAAATGCGGCAAGGAGAAAGGCAGAGAAAGACTGCAGGAAGAGGAGAGGAGACACCGAAAATGAAATGCAGAAGCGCATAGCAGAAGCCCAGGAGGAAAAGAAGAAACAGGTAACACTGGTGGGCACCTGGGAGCAGCAGCAGGAAATGCAGCTTGAGCAGAATCTATCGCGTGAAAAAATGCAGCTTGCACAGCTCCCTGAAGTAGCACGCAGACAACGGGAGTATTCTCTGGATCTTGAGCACAAGCAGAACATTCAGAAGCTACGCTTTGAAGCGAACAGGAAGAAAACACAGCTTGAAGTGGAGTACCGCAAGCAGGAATCCCTCCTCAGGAATGAAATGAAGAAAAAGCAGGATGACGCGGTGAAGGAGGAGCACAAAGCGCTGACAAATGCGGATCTTGGACTGAAAGCAAAAATGGATAGCTCCTTGCGGGAAGAACATCTCGCACACGAGGAGGCAGAGAAAGTGGAGAGAAGGATGATTAATGCTGCCGTGATTAAGGTGTCGGAAGTCGGAAAGGAGGAAGACCCCAAACAGAAATATCTCACTGTGAAACTTAAAAAGAGAGAAGTAGAATAAACCTTACAGGCCGAGACGGCGGAACTGGTAGACTTGCCCGCCGAAGTGCCGAGTCGTGGTGGCGGAACTGGTAGACGCGCCAGCTTTAGGAGCTGGTGTCCAAAAGACGTGAGAGTTCGAGTCTCTCCCACGACACCAAAATAGGAAATTGACCCACTGAACCCAGAATGCAACTATCTGCGATAGGAGAGACGAGAAGCCTGTGGTGAGCGAGCCCCGCGTACACGGGGCGAGACGAATCCAAGTCTCTCTCTCGGCACCAGCCTTCGCGCAGCGAAGGCTGTCCACCGTAGCCTCCTGAGCTTCGTTTGCAGAACAGCAACTATGTCGCTGCGGCTACGGCTGGCAAGCCATCAGGAGCGAAGGTGGACTGCCCTGAGAAAGCGAGAAACCAGCAGTGAGCTAGCCTGTTCCCCCGCATAGTGCCCAATGACACGTGGAAGGATTTGGCGTAGCGTAGTCACATTCTCCCTCCTGCCATGACACGCAATAATTTCCTTCTCCCCTCTCTCATCCTCGGGATGGCAATTGTCCTCACAGGAGCAATTGCGACGCTCGGTTTCTACAAAACGCGGGCACTGACAAACACGATTTCCGTGACAGGTTCCGCCGAGCGCATGATCGTCTCGGATACGGCGAAGTGGACGATGCAGATTACCCATGCAACAGACGTAAGCGGCTTGCAGCTGAGCAATGAAGCTATGCAGAACGACCTTGAGGCGGTAAAAGTGTTCCTGGACCGGAAGAACATCCCATCCGAGTGGGTAACGACACAACCAGTGAGTGTCGAAACAATGTACGATTACAACAGAGGGGGCGCTCCCAGCGGTTATACCCTTCGTCAGAATGTGATAGTGGAGGGAACAGACGTGAATCTTGTCCGTTCCACTGCAGAGGCAGCAGGCGAGCTCATAGCGAAAGGAGCAGTGGTCTCGACACTGTCACTCGAGTACTTCTACAGTGGACTCCAGCAGCTGAAGGCGGAGATCCTCGCAGACGCCATGGCAGATGCCCGCACGCGCGCAACCCAAATGGTCGAGAGTGCGGGGGGCAAGCTGGGCGACCTCCGGTCTGCAAACATGGGAGTGCTCCAGGTTACAGCAAAGAATTCTGTGGATATCGCCGATTACGGCATGTACGACACCTCCGTTATCGAGAAGAAAGTCACAGCAGTGGTACGCACATCGTTCGGGCTCAGGTGAATTTGAACGCCACAGGAACTTCACTCAGAGCCTACCGCATGATTCCCAGGAGCGGCACACCAATCCAGCTGGGCCACTCCTTGGAAAGCTCCTGAGTCTGCACCTGCTGTTTCCGCGTGAGACTCTCATACTCCCGGCCGAAGAGCATGAGAGAGAAATCATCCAGTCTTCCAATCCAGCTCGGCCAGCCTTGCACCGTTGGCAATGTTGAGGGCTGAACAGTGCGTACAAATTCAGGAGGCTGACTCTGGAAAAAGAAATCCTCGATGAAGAAGGCGCTGCTCGTGGCGGGAACCATAAGAAGTACTGCGATGAGGAGAAGATATTTCATAGGAAAAGTATACTCCTGGAAATTCCCGTAAATAGCAAGAGCAGTAAATTAGCTTCAAAAAGACGATATACGTGGAAGAAACCATTCTAAACCTATGAGATAACAATACCGAATCTGCAGACACTTCTGAAAAAAATCAGATCATGATGGCAAAGAATTCTCAACTGTTTGCCTGAAAGATGCTATGGCTGCTCTATCTACCCCCGCTTGGACCAATGAATCTTCTATCTGTTGCATAGCATTGCCACACACCTGGTTGAACTGCTCTTTATAGTTCTGACCGAATTGCCCTGGTGCCCCCTGTGCAATGGAACGGGCGCCGTCTGTGACTTCCCGTACAAGCGTACCAAGGTTTGCCCACTGTTCCTGCGTCCAGCTTCCTGCAGTATCGAGGTGGGGTTGGATACTCTCCCCCCAGGCAGAAGCCACCTCATGGGAAACCCCATCCCACATTTCACTGACAACAACGGAGAATCCGCGATTGTTAATATCCTGGGTGACATCGATCGCAGCATCAAAGGAGTCCACTACCATCTGCTTGAAAGCAGCGACATCCTCCTGAGGTACCCCAGCCGAAACGAGGAGTCCCTCAAGTTTCTGTACACCGCCACCGTACATCTGGTCGAACTGTTCCTTGTATGCCTGACCAAACTCCGAAGCAGTGCCTTTATAGAGAATTGCAAAACCATCTCCGATCTCTCCCAGAGCTTTCCCTACAGCATCCCATTGCTCTCCTCCCCAATCTGCAAGTGAGCTGAGATGGGGTTGAATGTGCGCATTCCAACCTGGAACAATATCCTGTCTCCATATATCCGCTGCTGCCCCCGGGATCTTGGACGCATAGTCACCTATCGCATTTACCGCACTCATCAGACCCTCACCTGCATTTTCAACTACATCAGATACGGCACTCGCTGCCCTATCCGCGATTGCAAGCTGATTATCTATGGCAGCAAGTTCTGCATTCATCTTCGCATAATTGGGGTCCTGAATAAGTCCCCGTAAACCATCCAAGACTTTTCTCCCGTCCTTGAGCACCTGAACTCTCTCGCCATCTTTCTTTGTTGTATCGTTCGCTATGGCAATTTTTGCCTCCACTTTCCCCCGAGCCGCATCTATTGCGCGTAGTGCGTCCAGTGCCTGGCCCAGAGCCCGCTGTTCCTGCTGGAGCGTGTTTTCAAGTACATTCTGTCTCCCCCAGTCAACAACATTCCACTTGCTCGCACTGTCGATCTCCTGCTGTGTGCCCTTCACGCGGGCACGGTACATATCCACACGGCGACGTATGAAGTCTTCCGTGCGTCGTAGGTAATCTGTAAGTGCCTCACTGGTACGGGCGACGGACACCCCGACATCTGTGCTGGAACCATCCGGTCTTTCGCTTGTTCCTGGAGCACCCCCCGGCGTCCCCTCCTGCTTTCTGTCTTCTGCCCCTGGCTCCCCGCCTGGCCCCCTGCGAGCATCACCTTTGATACTCTTCTCGAAAGCTTTGCGTACGCGCCCGGCAAAATCAGGACTCCGCAAATCAGAAAGAGCTATATATCCTTTCTCGCCGGCAATATCCTTCAATATTCCTGCACTCTCCGGGAAGAGCGCCGGTTCTCCCCCCTCTGTAAGACCAAGGCGGAAATTGCCAAGACGTTCCCGTATCTGCGGATTAAGTTGCTCTCTCAGATTCCGGGCTTCCGCATCCAATTGATCGCGCTGTTCCTCTGTAAGCTGCACCTTTCTCTCGCCGCCCTTCTCTGCCCCCAGAAGCCTCTTCTTCCGCTCAAGACGCGGAATGATGTTCTTCTTTAGTGTTTCGAGCCGGCCTTTCTTCTCTCCAATGCTCTGCTCCAGCAACCGCTTCTGTTCCTGTACATCCCGCAGCTGTGTCTTCAAATCACCGACATCCACTCCTTCTGTAGGATTGTCTATCTGGCGCTGAAGGCTTTTCTCCTTTTCCCCAAGCTCCGTAAGCTGTTTTTCGGCGGAGGGGATATCTTCTTCGAGTTTTTTTGCTTCCTCTTGTGCACCCTTCAGTTCACCTTCTGTCTGCTCCTGAAGTTTCTCCCGGGTCATTCCCGGCTTCTTGAGCTCCGCATCAATTTCCTTCTGTACATTCGCATCTTCCTTTACATCCTCTGCATTCTTTTCTCCCCGCGTCTCTCCTTTCTCCGCCCTCTCGATAAACTCAAGAATTTTCTGGAGAAGGGCGCCGAGAACTTCGAGAAATGCTTCCAGTGCTTCACCCATCCTGGGAGCTGAATTTAATCTGTCTGCAGCCCTGCTGGCTGCATCTCGCGGCCCCTCGGCACTGCCGACAAGAGCATTCCTGGGAGGTTCAGCAGCATTCGCACCGTCCCAGTCCACCCCGAAGGAGTAGCTCTCCGGGATGCCCATGTGGAACCGGAGCTGCACATTGTTCTCCGCAAGCTCCTGGTTGAACTTTGTAATCTGCTCCTGCTTGAACCGCAGGAGTTGCTGCACAGGAAGAGGACGATTGCCGTTCCGTTGGAGAATCCTCTGCAGTTCCTGGTTGTACTTCTGCTCTATGCTACGCAGTACCCGAACCTGATCCGGCGTCGGTTCTTTGTAGGGTGCTTTTTCTGTGTGAATGCCGATACAGGGAGAGCCTAGCACTCCGGGGTTGAGCCTAAACTTCGTGTTTGCAGCGACTTCACTCCCATGCTGGTCGATCCAGTTCTTCTTGAACTCCACTTGATTGAAGCCCCCCTGCTTCGATGCACGCTGGTACTCCTGACGGTATTTTGTCTCCATCTGGAGAAGGTACCGCTGCTCCTCCGGACTCATTTCCAATCCTTCCCCAATCATGCGCTCCCCCTCCTGCATCACTTGAGTCTCTGACCTGTGCTCCTGTCCTTTTGGCCCTTCTGTCCTGTGCACTGCACTGAGCGAGCGCCCAACGGGGTCATCTGGGTTGTTGGTGTCCACAGCTACGGGGACTTCCCGGCTGCTGAGACCTGTCATAACCGCCTGGGTTTCCTGCCTCGCTGTTTTCTCGCGCTTACCGGCTTCTTGTCGGACTTCCCCATCACTCACAAGGGGGGAGAGTTCCTCGTCCGTTTCCACGCGCAAATCTGCGTTCTCTGGAACATTCCCCCCCTCTGGCATACCGAAGCAGAGCCGATGCTCTGAAAAGCGTTGTGAACGGTGCTGATGAAATCTGTGCATGATTATTTGGGGGAGGGTTTGGCCGTTTCGAATTGCGCTTCAAGGTCTTGCAGGGCGGATGTCTGCTCTTTGTTTTCCTTTTCTTCCGCGGCGCGGTACGCCTCGCTGCGCTTCTGTTTCACAGCATCGCGGAGTCCCGTTATCCATTTCTCGTAGGCTCTGTCGTATGCGGCAAAGGCTTTTCTATACCGTTCCATCCGCGTCTTTCTTTCCTCTTCAGATTCTCCCTTGTACTTCTCCGCCAGCGAAGGAAGATTCACACTCAGAAGCTCCGGCTCAATGAATGCCATGAACGAGTCGTAAATTTCCGAACCCGAGGGTATGAGCGCCTCAAGTTCAGGATCGAGCGCTTGTGCGGAGCCACCGGCTGCAGTGTCATCTGTAGACATAGGAGTGGATGTGTGTATCAGAGAATTATAGCAGAATTGTAGATTTTTTTCAGCTCCTCACAGGACTTTCATCTCCTTGAGCCGGTTGTACCCCTCCTTTGTGGAAGCGTCATACACTGTCGACCCCACGGAAACGAAATCGCCCACATGTTTCACCATGGCATCAAAGAGCTCCGGTCCCATCGCCACAACAGCCTTATCTCTGTCCACCACCCCATGTTTGGTAAAAAGCTCTGAGAAGTTCACAACCTGGAGTGCTTTCTCCCACTGATCCTGGCTCCACTTTTTTGCGGCTTCCCTGTCTTTTTCATCCCACTGCACACCCTCCCGGAAATTCCTTGAGGCAATTGTTTTCGCTTCTTCATACAGCTTGGCAGCCTGGTCTCTGTCAATAAATCCCATTTCCACACCAGTATGAATAGGAACTTCTCCATTCCAGAGCCCTGTTTCCGCAAGTTCCTTTCCCCTGGCAGTTCGTATATCAAGGACCTGATTCTCAAAGTGGATGAGAAAGGAAGAACGATCCACCATCCTGCTAAATAGCTTTGTACTCATGATTCCCATGAACCTGTCTTTCTGTACTATTCCACCTTTCACGAATCTCTCCGCAAACTTAATGCCAGTAATTGCAGCATTCCACTCATCCGTAGACCATTTCATGGCATCTCTTTCACTGAGAGAATCCCATTTCGCCCCCTCCCGGAAGCAGAATTGTGAGATTTTTTGCGCTTCCTCAATCCTCTTCTGGACATCCGTTCCCGTGAGAACTCCTGCATACACCAGACTTTTGAGAGAAATTTTCCCATGTTCCGCTGCATCTCGGAGATGTTGTATCCCTGCCACAGTAGAAGCAGTGATCACACGGAAACCCACGTCCACCAAGGTGTGTACTTTCCCGAGCATGATATTAAAATCTTCGGCCCCCATCAGAGTCTTCAGTCCCTGCACATCCACAAATCCATCCTCAATAAAAGCATCGAACTGAGGAGTGTCGGCAAATGCATCCCACTGTTCGGGTATCCAGGGGGCCACCGATTTCCGCTTTTCCTCTGTCCATTTCACACCTCTCTTGAGGTGCTTTTCTGCAAATGTAACCGCCTCCTGATGCATATGGATAGCTTCTCCCCGTGTGAAGACATCTGCCCCAATGAGACGCGCCAGACTTACTTTGCCGTCTACAAGCGCTCTCTCAAGAAGATGTATTCCTTCGTCCGTATCCGCATCTATCACATGATCCTCCACGCAGACGAGGTTGAGGGAACGATCGATCATTCTCCTAAGCAGCTCCGGCGGCATGTCCTTCTTCAGTTTGGAGAGCTGCACAATACCTCCATGCACAAAATGCCTGGCAAAGTCGCTGTAACGTATGCTTTCCCGCCATTGGTCCGGTGCCCAGAGCATAGCAGCTTTATAGGCTTCATCGTCCCATATCGCCCCGGGTTGGAGGCACTCACTCGCAATGGATATGGCATCCTGGATGAGATCATCGGCCTTATCCCCGGGGATAATTCCTGCCGCCGCAAGAGTGGCGAGGGGGAGCTCCCCTCTCTTCAAAACGCTCTCCAGAAGATTCTGCCCCTCGCGCGTATCTGCGTGGTACACCTTGTCTTTATACACCACAAGGTGCGAGCAGTTCTCCATGAGCATGAGATACCCCTGCATTCCTATGGTCTGCACAAGTTTTGCCGTGTCTACAACCCCCTTCTCAGCGTAGTACTGGATGAATTCCTTGTTCGCAACATATGCATTCCACTGGTCTTTTGTCCATCCTGTTCCCCCCCCGCCTGCAGACGCATTGCTTGCCTGGTGCTGATCAGAGTCGGACATATCATAGAATTATACACCAAAACGGTGTTTGAGTGAATATTCCAACTCCTCTTGCCCTCTACTTCTTCTTTTTTGATTTGCCCCGCGGTTCAAGGGATACAATCTCGTGCTGGAGATTCCCTATGAAGTCCACATCATTTTTGCCTTTTCCGCTCACAAGATGATCTTCCCGGAGGCGCAGCATGGAACCGCTGATTCGCCACTTGGAGTTCACACTGAGCATTTGCATGATCTCGTTTGCAGTCACCCGCGGACTCAACGTGAGGACTACATCTCGATCTCCTCTGCCGTCTTCCATTTTCACGCGCACAACGCCACTGTGGCGGCAGGCAAGCTTAAGACGCAACAGAGCAAAGAGATTGAGAACCTGTTTGGGGGGGTCGCCGTACTCCTCACGGAGATCTTCCTCAAATTCAGCAAGTATCGCCGTATCTTCACTCCCGGCAAGCTTCTGGTACACGGAGATTTTTTCTTGCTCATCGGGAATGTAGTACGACGGGAGAAGCGCTTCTATGGGCAGCTGGATTTCCACATTTGTTTCTGTCTCAAGCTCACCGCGCTGACCCGTCTTTAATTCTTCCACAGCATTCTTGAGCATGCGCAGGTAGTGACTTACTCCCACCGTCAGCATCGACCCTGACTGGTGAGCTCCAAGAATTTCCCCCGCCCCCCGGATCTCCAAATCCCGCATGGCAACCTGAAAACCGCTCCCAAGCTCACAGGCTTCCACAATGGCACGAAGTCGCTTCCTGGCGTCATCCTTGAGCTTCTGGGAGTGGTAGAGGAAGAACGCGTACGCCTGTACTTTGCTGCGCCCGACACGGCCGCGCAGCTGGTAGAGCTGTGAGAGACCAAATCGTTCCGCCTCGTTCACAACCAGTGTGTTCGCCCTGGGCAGATCAATACCGTTTTCTATGATGGTCGAACTTACCAGAACGGTGTACTCCCCCTGCTTAAATTGCATAATGCGTTTCTCGAGTTCATCGGACCTCAGTTGCCCATGCCCCACGACAATTTTTGCCTCCGGGATGAGCTTTCTAAGCTTTTCAGCAAACGCGTCGATCGTTTCCACCCGGTTATGGAGAACGTACACCTGGCCCTCGCGCTCCAGTTCAGACACCACTGCCTGACGGACAAGATGATCAGAGTACTTCCGCACCTCAGTGATAATGGGCAGGCGTCCCGGCGGAGGCGTGGTAATAGTGGTGATATCACGCAGCTTGTGGAGACCGAGGTTCAGCGTACGGGGAATAGGAGTGGCTGTGAGAGTGAGAATATCGACAGACGCACGCATTTCCTTAAGATGTTCCTTCTGCTTCACACCAAACCGCTGCTCCTCGTCCACAACCACAAGCCCTAAATTCAGGAATTGCACGTCTTTCTGTAAGAGCCGATGGGTGCCAATCACGATGTCAATATCGCCTTTCCGCAGCTTTCCGAGGATTTCGCGTTGCTCTTTCGGTGTCCTAAACCTGCTTAGCATTTCAATGCGCACCGGAAAATCCTTCATCCGCTCGAGAAAACTGTGATAGTGCTGGTCTGCCAGAATGGTAATGGGCGCAACAATCGCAACCTGCTTGCCGGACTGCACGGCTTTGAATGCAGCCCGCATGGCGACTTCGGTCTTCCCGA
The DNA here is from genome assembly GCA_001787755.1 of Candidatus Peribacteria bacterium RIFOXYB1_FULL_54_35. Lineage (GTDB taxonomy): Bacteria > Patescibacteriota > Gracilibacteria > Peribacterales > Peribacteraceae > GWB1-54-5. Next base: position 208,564 of record MFYJ01000011.1, on the reverse strand, counting down.
ATCCCACATCCCCGCAAATCAAGCGATCCATGGCATGCTCGTCTTCCATGTCCGTCTTAATATCTTCAATGGCCTTCATCTGGCCGGGAGTCTCTTGGTATACAAATGCCTCTTCAAACTTTTTCATTGCCTGGTTGTCCTCCCCGTAGGAATACCCCTTCGCATTCGCCCGCTTTGCGTAGAGATCCAGAAGTTCCCTGGCGATCTTCTCCGTTTCCTTCTTCATTTTCTCCGTTATCTTCTTCCACTCCGAAGTGCCTAAGCGGGTAAGCGTAGGTTCATTCCCCTCCTCATAGACGAATTTGCTCAGCTTGTCCGCCTGGTCGACGGGGATGAAGAGTTTGTCCCGCTCGGCATACGTAAGCTCCAGGTACTCCCGAAACGTGCCATCCACTTCTTTCTGGGTCATACCCTCAAAGTGCCCGATTCCGTGTTCCATATGCACAACGTAGTCACCGGGCGTAAGCGACGTGATGAAATCAAGAGCAAGCTTCTGGATGCTCCTTTGTTTCACGGATTTCCGAAGCGAGAAGATTTCGCGGTCCGTAAGAAGTGCAATTGAAAAATCAGGGTTCTGGAGGGAGTGGGGGAGAAGATCATCCTGCCCGGCAGAAAGCAGGGTCAGGGCACCCTCCTGCTTGTGTGCCTCCTGCGTGTAGGGAATTCGCTCTTCGTCACAGATCGCTCGTAGCTCCTCAAGGCGTTTTGTTGCCACAAAAATGCTCCACTTCTGCTGTATTTTGTCCCGGATATCATTCAGAAAGTCCGTGAGGGTATAGAACTTAAGAACCGAGAGATACCGCAGGTGTACGTGGTTTTCCTCGGTCTTTGGGAAAGCAGTGAACCGCAGCGTAGCAAGTTGGAGAGGATCCTCCACATCATCCTGATCATCCAGTACCAAAAGAGTCTCGGGGGGGAGCTGCACCGAAAGCGGAGCTGTCTCTTCGTAGACAACAGGGAACATGGAGAGTTCGCCCCCCGCATCCTCTGCCCTGGAAAGATCATCTCTGTCCACCGCCAATATTTTTTCAACAGTATCAAGATTGAAGGAAATCCGATAGGGATGATCGGATTGGATGGGGAAGATGTCGAATGTGTCACCAGCCCTCCGGTACTCTCCTGGCTGGAGATAGAGATCCTCTCCGTGACTGTACCCCCGTTCTATCAGTTCCTCGATAACGGAGGTGAAGTGGATTTTCTCGTGCACGGAAAAGGTGATCACCCTCTCTTGCAGCTCCTCAAAGGAGGGAAACTCCACCTCCCAAAGATTGCGAGTCATGATGGAAATCCGGTCGCTCTCCCCCCGCATGAAAAGGAGAAACTCCTGGAGTGCTGCGGAATCAATTTCCCCTGCATCATTCTCAATGGGAAGAAGGATATGTGCCTTGAGATCAAAGAAACCCAGCCAATGGCGCAGGGACTCAGCCACTGTACTTTTTTCCGTCACAAGGAGAGAGGGCTGTGGATGATGATGGAGAATAGTACTTGCAAGAAGGGCTTTTGCTGTCTCATTGGAAGCACCAGACAAAATAAGCCGCCGCTTCGATTGAAGCAGTTGCGCAAGATCCTTGTGCGTACTATCACCAAGAAAAACAGAGGGCTTCATAGCAGCCGATCATTTGATAATAAATTGCCCTAAGGGCAGAAATCGATTAGTCCTATTCCTCCTGAATGCGCAAGGGCATGATGAGATGAAGGAAAAGATCATTGGAAGGAAGATGGAACAGCGCAGGATGCATGCTGTCCGTCAGCTTGAACTCCACCTCTTCGTCGCCCACATGACTCAGGAAGTCTAGAAGGTAAGACGAGCTCAGCGCAATTTTATTGTCCCCTCCTTTTATACTCACAGAAAGTGTGGTTTCATCCTGGCCTGCCTGGGTTTGGGGAGTGGTGATACGCACATGCCCCTTCTTAAACTCGAACGTAAGATTGTTATTAATTTCCTTCGCAAAATAGTGCATACGCTTGATGGTGGTTGTGAGTTCTTTTGTTGGCAGCACGACTGTCGTTTTCGTCTCGCTGGGAATAATTTGCTGATAATCCGGGAACTTTCCGTCAATGAGGCGAGAGAGAAGGATGGTGTTGCCCACCCGGAGCTCAATTTGCTGGCTGCTGAGCGCCACCTCAATCTTGCCGACTTTTTCTTTCTTGTCCTCTCCCTTTTTTTCCGCATCAGTCTTGCGTGAACTCAGAATGGACCGCAATTCCTCCAAAACCTTCACCGGGATGATGCAGGAAATATCTGTCCCACCCCCCTCTGCAGTGATACGAAATTCAGAGAGTCTATAGCTGTCTGTCGCTACAAAAATAAGTTGGCCCTTCTCAGCACGGAGATACACTCCAGAGAGCACCGGGCGGAGGGTTGTGCGCGCGGACGCGAAGGTCACCATATGGAGTGCTCCAAGGAGTGGTGGAGCTTCTAGTGTGAGAGAGGTTTCTTTCTCTATAGGAGTAATTGTTGGGTATTCCTGTGCAGACTCCCCCGCAATGACTGTTTTTGCGTGCTCTGATGTACATTTAAGCTGTGTTCCTTCACTTGTCTCTAAGAGAATTTCATCATCAGAGTTGTACTGTGCAAAATTGAGAAAAGCTTTCGCTGGAATAGTAATAGCTCCCTCATTCTCAATGTTCGCCCCAAAACTTGTGATAATACTCAGCTCTAAATCAGTAGCACTTACCGTGCAGCGCTTTCCCTCTGCCTCAAGAAGGATGTTTCCTAAAATTGGGAGTGCTTGCTGCCCTCCGATTGCACGACTTACAAGATTAAGTGCTTGGAGCAGATCTTCTTTCTTACAGGAGAACTTCATATCTCAATAATAAATAGGAGATAGTAATATACCAATAAATAGTAGTCATAGCGACCTCTTTCCAAAAAGGAACAAATATAGTCTATTTTGTGGAAAACTTCTGTAAAGCATTTCAGCTACATAAATATTGTGCAGGGGAATGGGCAAAAAGACAGAAGCAGGTGGTGCAAAAACTGTGGAGAACCTGTGGAAAACCTGGGAGAGAGTAATGAGAAGGAGGGAAGAGACATGTTTTGGCTTCTGCTAGCTGAAAATGGTTATTAGGTGTGCATAACTACTTTGGGGTTCTGGATGGGGACGGGTAGGCACAGGGGCTTCCGTTGTGGGAATGTGTGGAGAACTCCTGCTCATCCTTCCACCTTTGTGCGGTACCGTTCCCGCTCAGCCGGATCCGGGGCGTTCGTGCGGTTGTCAGAGACTTTCAGTGTGCCCTCTTTCATGCGGGCATACTTTCCATCAGAGATATCCTCTGCGATTTGGGTACCGCTGCTTATGAAAGTGCCGCTCCCTATCTTCACTCCCGGGCTTATACCCACTTGAATACCCAGTCGGCAATTGCTCCCTATTACCGCGCCGAATTTTGTGAGCCCGGTTTGTAATTCCTTCCCCTGGACGGCGGAAGAAATACCTTGCTCGTCCAGGCGGAAGTTCGCTGTAATTGTTCCCCCGCCAAAGGAGACGTTCCGTCCAATGACACTGTCCCCGATGTAGCTCATGTGGGTCCACACGTGGCTGTGCAAAATGCTCCCTTTGATTTCTGTGTTATAGCCGATAACACAATTCTCTCCGACGCTAGAGTCACGTACGAGTGCGTTGTTTGCGATAATGCTGTGGCGGCCCACAAAGCAAGGGCCGCGTATGGTGGAGTGAGGCATGACTCTCGCACCTTCTTCAATGACCACTGGTCCGTCAATGACTGCTGTGGGGTGGATGAAAACTGATCTGTGGATTATGGGCTTCTTGAAATCAGAGAAGAAGATTGGGAGCAGGGAGAGGAGATGCCAGGGATACTTCACCGCCTGCCACACCCCTTCGTAGGGGGCTGCACGGTACTCACCTGTTCCGAAGAGCTTCTGCAGCGCCTGCTCGTACCCGTCGTCCCGTTCTTCATTCACATTGCCGAGCGCCTTGAGAAGAGTAGAGGCATTGTTATGCACATGGGCAACGATGTTCACAAGATTGCCCGGTTCGTTTCCCTCGCCCGGCTTTTCGATAATGGAAACGATTCTGTCACCATCGAGTTCAAGGTACCCCCCCGGGAAGTATTGGTTGACCTTCTGGGCGAGGAGGGCACCGGCTACCCCCTTTGCCCTTTTCTGGAGGCTTGCGTATCCACTGGGGTGGATGACATCGTTACCACTCACAAGCATCACAGGTTCATTCTTGATCGTGGGGAGAGCACTGAGGAGGGCCCCGCGCATACCCAACTCAAGGTTTTCCTGTTCAATGACGGGGAGACCAGGGAAGGACGATCTCACCTCTTCCAAATTATGAGCTCCTCCGACAAGGACAATATCGCGGCAGCCGGCTGCATGCAGGCGGCTTATCTGGTGCTCCAGGAGGGTCTTCCCGCAAAGAGGGAAGAGAGATTTCTCCGTGAGCGGCCAGAAGCGTGTGGAGCGGCCGGCAAGCAGGAGGAGAGTTTTCACGGGGAAGAGGTCAACGTGCGAACGTGAGGGAAATTGTACCTTCTTTTGCCGTAGTCCGCAGCGGAATACCCATCTTTTCGTACCGTTCCACTATGGCACTATGAGGGAAGCTGAAGCGGTTTTCGGGCCCCGCAGAAACAATGCCAAGCTCTGGCCGTACTGCGAGGAGGAACCCCGTGGAAGAGGAAGACGAGCTGCCGTGGTGGGGTACCTTGAGGACAGTCGCCCGAACATTCTTTCCCGAGAGGAGAATCGCCCGTTCAGCTTCTTGCTCAATATCCCCCGGGAGGAGAATGGCAGTCTTCCCAAAGAGAACGCGAACCACCACTGATGCATTGTTTGGGTCAAGCTGATGCAGCTCCTCTGCCCGGGGCCAGATGCAGTCGAGACTCACGCCGTCTTCCATCACGATGCTTTTTTGCGGGCCAGCGAGGATCACAGGAATCTTCCGGGCGGAGAGCTCATGGAGCATCGCCGCATAGCGTCCTGAAGGTGCATCCGACCCACTGAGAAGAACCTGCGCGATCTGGTACCGTCTCAGAACTTCCGGGAGAGCCGTGAGATGATCTTCATGAGGATGTGTGAGGACGAGGAGCTCAATCTGCCGGTCAAAAAAAGGGAGGAACCTTCCCAGGTATTCCAATGTTTCCATATTGGGTCCCCCATCAATCAGGATTTGTTTTCCGGAAGGGGTAATGAGAAGCACAGCATCCCCCTGCTGTACATCCAGGAAATGTACGTGGAGCTGCCCGTCTGGCTGCAGATGATATTCCCGGGAAACAAGTACCCCCAATGCTGCGAGAACAGCGCACAGCTGGAGAAGGGCGCGGGGGCTGGCATGGAACCGAGACGTAGCCAGCCATTGTATCTTTGGCCTCTCTCCCCTGAGCCGTTCCCTGCAAACTCATTTCTTCGCGTGGCGTGCTCTGTGCCAGCCCATGAGCATTCCCATGGTTCCAAGTGATCCAAGAACCACGCCGGCACCGGATCGTGAGAGGCTCTTTGTTTCAACAGTACGGATCACCTCTTCCGGCTCAGGAACTACTGTCTCTTCTCCCTGTGGGGTGGGTTCCTGCTCGGGAGGGGCTGGTTCAGAGACGGGTGCAGGAGAAGACGACGGTGCTTGAGAGATGGGGACCAGCTGTTGGGGGCCAACGAGGATAGAAGCAAACACTTCTGGTGTGGCATACCCGAAGATACTGATAGCGCTGACACTTATGCCATAGTTTCCTGGGGATACGCCAGGCACATCCACTCCATTAATGGCGAAGGGAAGGAGCTGGGGGTCACTGAATGTTATCCCTCCGTCCAGTGACTGCCGAATGGAGTAGTATGCAAGATCTCCGAGCGGATTTGCGGCATCCCACCGGGCACTAACCGTATAGGTCCCATTCAGGAGTGAAGACGCTGCCATACGGATATTCTGGATGCCGCTGGTGCCCGCAATCTGCGGCGTGACAGGTATGGGCTCTGCCTGCTTTTGTGGTTCCGGAGAAACGTTCTGCGTCTCTTCTTTCGATTTGCCATCGGGGTGCCCCCGGAAGGAGCTGCGCCTGTTCACTTCGTGGAGCGGAGACCCATCGGTCCCGCGAAGCGGTTCCAAAAGTTGTAGTTCGTACTCTGCATCCCGGACCTGCACCTCAGTGTTCACTGTAATGGTCTCCTGATCGATATAAATACTCCTGATTTGGAGGGGGTTTCCATCCGCATCGGTAATCGCAAAGGCCGTTGGTGCACGCTCTGGCTCCACAGTCGGTGGGCTGGAGAAGAGGAGTTTTACTTCGGTAGGAGAAATAGTATCTGTGAGCAGAAGGTGCAGCGTCCCCCCAAGATCAGGTTCTTCCCACTCGGGGAGAGCTTGCGTCTGCCCGTCATTGCCCTGCTGGTTTTCCTCTTCTGCCGTTCGCTGTTCGATCCCCGTTGCCACATTGAATGTTTTTGTGTCAGGAGTGGTTTGTGCTGGCTGCTGTGGGAGTGGGTTTGATTGTTGCTGGAGAACAGGAGTAATGGGTGTATCGGCATTTCTCCCCTGTGTCGTTACTACTACTGCCTCTTCTACAAATACTTCCCCCTCCACTCCCTGGTTATTGACGGCAAGAACAGAAATGTAGAGTGCGGGATTAGCAGGTTTGTACTGGAGGACGTACTTTGTCTCAGGTCCTGGGGTTGCTTCGAAGTCGTCGTACACTCCCCCATGTCCCAGAATGGATTGGCTGCTGAAGTACACACGGTAGTACGAGATATTCTGGTCTGCCGGCGGATTCCACGTAACGGTAATAGTGCCGTCCATGGAGATTGCGCGGATATTTGTCACCACCCCGGGGGTTTGGGCAATCTGGGCAAAAAGAATCCCCGGCACAAGGAGTGCGGGCAGAAGCAGCACAGCACAGGACATGCGGTTTTGCATTGTGTTTTCCTAGTATTGTAGCAGATTTTGCCTTCTTTTGCCACTTACGAGAGCAGAGACCGGTGGAGTCCTGTGAGGAGAACAGCGACCCCCATCCATACGGTCATGGCAGCAAGTCCTACCACCGTGAAGAACTCATTTCTAAGGAGAGGGGTGAAGAGCCACAAACCAGCTCCCAGAAGCCCGCAGAAGAGCAGCCACTGCAGAATCTGCAGTCTCTGCAGTCTCATTGGCATCGCGCGCAGGCCCTGCGGGAGCAGGAGGAGAGCAAGGAGTGTGTGGATGATGATGGAAGTTGCTGCAGCTCCGACAAAACCATACTGGGGGATGAATAGTATGTTCAATGTCAGTGAGAGAGCTGCTGCGACGAGGAGCGAGAGGACGAGCTGCTTCCACTTGTGTTTTGTGAGAAGAACGTAAAATCCATAGAGCACAACGGCGTTAAGCAGTAAGGGGATGCTCAGGAGGCGCAGTGCGGTATCGGACCCTGGTCTCTGTGGAGTACTGAGGTATGCATCTGTGGTGAGGAGTTGTATGAGTGGACGAGACCAGAGGAGAGCGAAGAGGAAAGAAATGGAGCCAAAGATGAGGAGCATGAGGAACGTTTTCCCGAGCAACGATTTTGTATCCTCCCCGTTTGTATCACGTTCGCTGAGAATAGGGAGAGCGGAATTCAGGAGAAATGTAGGAATGAGGAATCCCATATCCGTCATGCGCACCACAAAGCCGTAGTAGGCATTCTGAAGTTCAAAGTCCGGCCGGAGCAGTGCGATCATCGTCACATCAAACTGCCGGTAGAGTGCCATGCAGAAGAAGGCAATGCCGTACGGTGCCGCTGCGCAGAGGAGGCGCCTGAGCAATGCTGTGTCGAAGTGCAGCCGGACCCGCATGATGCTGTTTGCGCAGAGGAGAGAGAGAAAGAAGAGCACGAATGCGCCTATCCCCCCAATGAAGAGAAAGAGGTGGTAGATGTGGAGATCTGTGCTGCCTCGTACCCCCACAACAATAAACAACCCAATGAGTGACACAGTGATGATGCGCTGAGTTACTTCGGCAATGAAGACGTACTGCATTTTGTAATGCACCTGAAAAACAGTGCGCACAATACCGGCGAGCAATGTGAAGAACGGGACGAGCGCGGCGATCGTCACGCCGAGAGGGAGCGGCGTGCCTCGCCACATGGGGAGGAGCCAAATGACACTCAGGGCGAGGAGGAGCGAAGCAAGTAAGATGAAGAAGCGGATGACAATGAGCGCCCCAAGCACTTCCTCCCGCTTTGTTGCCTTACTCACCTCCCGGACAGCGACTGCATAGAGGCCGAAGTCCGCGAGAATTCCGAAGAGCTGCAGGTAGCCGTACGCAGAGTTGTAATTCCCGGCGAGTTCCTTGGAGAGCCCCATGGCCACAAACTTCACCGTGAGAATACTGAGTGCGGCCATGGTCACTTGGCTCGCGAGCTGCCAGAGGGTGGAAGTTGCAATGGCGCGGGTGGACATCGGGAGGATTGTAGAGGATTACGAAAGAATCAAAAGAAGCCCCCCTAGTGCATGTGAGGCGTCTTGTTGATCGGGGGGTCGCGGACCAGCGTTTCTGTCGTGACACCTACAAGAGGAATCGGACATACAATGCGCTGGGGATATAGCGACCCCATGTGAATCCCAATGGCCTCTGACCAGGGGGGACTTACCGTGATGGTAAGTCGGATTAGACATAATGTCAAAATATCCTAAAACAATATTTCTTCCATTGAATGGTGTATGTTGCAGCTCTGAGGAAATCCGCAATTCGGTAGACAATTCCCGGCCTTTTCTCTACCCTCTCTCTGTAGAATGCTCCTCTCATTCCAGCATCTCACATCGACAAAACAACTCTCACGAGAAGATACGGACGCCATTTTGAAAGTGGCAGCAGACATGGAGAACTTGCTGGAGAAGAAAAGCGGGGATGACCGCCTAAAGGGGAAGGTACTCGCAAGTCTCTTCTACGAACCAAGCACGCGTACGAGGCTTAGCTTCGAGACGGCCATGCATCGTCTCGGCGGCGATGTGGTGACTGCGGACGGATTCCAATTCAGTTCCCTCTACAAAGGGGAAACTGTTGAAGACACCATCGTCGTTGTTGGTCAGTACGTCGACATTATTGCCATGAGGCACCCGGAGGCCGGGAGCGCGGACCGTGCGGCGAGCGTGAGTCCGGTCCCCTTCATCAACGCCGGGGATGGCCCGCGGCAGCATCCCACACAGGCGCTGCTGGATCTCTATACCATCCAGAAAGAAGTTGGTCATATCGACGGTCTCCACATCACCATGGTGGGCGACCTGCGCTACGGGCGTACGGTGCACTCACTCAGTTTTCTCTTAGGGCTATACAAGAATGTGAAGTTCACACTCGTCTCACCGAGGGAACTTACCATGCCGGAGAAGGTGACAGAGTTCTACAGAGAGAAGGGTATAGAGTACCGGGAGGCTGAAAGTATCGAAGAAGGGCTCAACGCCGATGTTCTCTATATGACACGTGTACAGAAGGAGCGCTTCGCGGACCAGTCCGAGTACGAACGTCTGAAGCTCAAGTATATTCTCACACCCAAGCACCTCGTCGGGAAGAAATGTACCATCATGCATCCGCTCCCCCGCGTGGGGGAAATAGATCCGGCAGTGGACAGTAACCCGCGCGCCGCATACTTCCGAGAGGTGCGCAACGGCATGATCACACGCATGGCTCTGCTCAGTATGCTCTTGGGTAAAGTATGATTGAATCACTGCCCGTTCTTCTGCCAACACTCTTCATTGGGAGCGTTTTTTGTACGATCTCAGGGGCGGGGCTGGGCATCATTGCGATCATTCTCCTCACGTTCTTTCTTGATGTGCGGACGAGTGTTGTGCTGATGTCTCTAATAGGGTTCGTGATCCAACCGGCAAAGTTCCTTCACTTCTATCGCTTTGCCCGCTGGGACATTGTCGGCTGGTATTTGATTCTCGGCGTTCCCCTCAGTTTTGTGGGTGGGCTGATTTTCTTCGAAATTCCCATGCGCAGCATAGAACTGTTGCTTGCAATATTCTGTCTGCTCTTTGTTGTGCTTCGGCTTTCTCCACGCGGATTTTCCATACGTCCTACGAAGAGGAATGTTCTTTTCTGCGGGGCGCTCAATGGCTTGCAGAGTGGAATGGTTGGGGAGGGAACGCTCCTGCGGTCCCCTTTTCTGCTCTCCATGGGTCTTGTGAAAGAGCCGTTCCTTGGCACATCCTCCGTCATTGCGCTCGCGACGAACACGGGCAAAGTTGCCGCTTACCTCCCCAATATTCTCTGGACCAGGGAGCTTCTCATTGTCCTCGGGTGTTCCATTCCGGTCATAGTACTCGGGGTGAATATCGGCAAGAGGCTTATGCCGTATGTCAGTGTCCATGTATTTGAATATCTCTTGCTGTTTATAATTTCCGCTGGCGCGTTTAAGCTGCTCCTGTTCCCATGAGTTCCCTCCTCATCAGCGGCGGCACCATCATCCGGGTAAATGGAGAAGAGAAGGCAGATATCCTCATCCAAAACGGAGATATTTCCCTCGTGGATTCTGAAGGGTCTGCGGATCAGACAATAGATGCTTCCGGTCTGCTCATTTTTCCCGGTCTCATCGACTGCCATGTGCACTTCCGCGAACCGGGGCTCACCCATAAGGCCACCATGAAGTCGGAAGCACGGGCGGCGAGGGCAGGAGGAGTTACAACGGTCTGCGAGATGCCGAACACCAGCCCCCCCACGTTTACCGCGGGAGCGCTGGCAGATAAGGTTCGCCTTGCACAGGAGGTAACAGATTGCGATATCCGTTTCTTCATGGGGGCGGTGGCGCGGGAACACCTCGCGCAGTTGCGAACGGTGTGGGCAAGTCTGTTGCCGGAGATGCAGCGCCTGAAAGCACGCTGCTGCGGGCTGAAGCTTTTTCTGGAGAACTCCACAGGGGATCTGAAAACCGACCAGGATCTCGTTGAAGAGGCCTTTAGGCTCTGCGCAGAGATAGACTGTCCCATAGTGGCTCACTGTGAGGACCCGGTCCTGAACGCATCAGCGAACGCCGCTATTTCCGATCAGGACATTGCCACGCACAGTCTGCGGAGACCGCCGGAATCTGAAGCGGCATCTATAGAGCATGCTACCACCCTTGCACGGCGGTACGGCACCCGTCTGCACATCGCACATCTCTCTGCTGCTCTTGGCCTTGAAGTTGTACGTCGGGCAAAGGAAGAAGGACTTGCAGTTACCTGCGAGGTGACGCCGCATCATCTCCTTTTGGATACAAGCCGCTACGAAGATCTCGGAGTATTCGCGAAGATGAATCCTCCTCTTCGTTCCAGCGAAGATTCTGCCGCTCTCTGGCAGGGTATTGCCGACGGCGTCATCGACTGCATAGCGACGGATCACGCCCCCCATCTGAAAGAGGAGAAGGAGGCAGGATCTCCGCTCTCGGCGCCGAGTGGGGTACCCGGAGTGGAAACCATGCTTCCGCTTCTCCTTACCGTGGCGGCCACGGGCAAGCTGAGCTACAGCGACATCGTCCGGCTCTGCTTTGATAATCCCAATACCATTTACAGCCTTGGCAAAGAGCACATCGCCGATGGCGCGGACGCGGACATTCTCATTGTTGATCCGAAGGAAGAATGGGAAATTCATGCGGTATCGCTTCACTCTCTCTGCGGATGGACACCGTTTGAAGGGGCGAAAGTACGGGGTAGGGTGAAGTATGTCCTTCGGAAAGTTGGAGGATATGCGGTGGATACTCAGGGGCTTACAAATAGGGCATCCCGGGGAGTTGTATAACGGCCGATCTCGCCGGCTGTAGCCCCGCGCATGCGGGGCGAAGGCTGGTGAATCCTGGGATTATAGAGCCGATAGTGTAGGCTGGGCGCATGTCAGTGGCTCTCGAAGACCGGAGAAGCATTGCTCGGGCCGTCATTGTTGCGGAAAAACAAATGGAGTTTTCTGTCATGCTGCATCCGGCGAATGCGGCGGAGCAGAGAGAAAAATTTTTGTCGGGGTCGATAGAAGAACCCATTTTTGCGTATGGGGCATGTGTGGTTCCGGCGATGAACTTTCCGGAAATTACAGTGGGTACGGAACTGGAGGCTCTCTACAGGGATCGCATAGGGCAGACCAGGGGGCTCGCTCTGCTCCTCCGGCTCGTGGGGCACGATTCAGAATTTTCCGCGTTAGGTCAGGTTCTTTTTCCGGTCACGGAGGTTGGGAATCCACTGCCTTTTCCAAAGGAGAAGGAAGAACTTTCCATTGGGGCAGAAGAAATTATGCGCACGTTTCAGAAAGCCCTCGCAGCATGTGGGATTGAAGGATGGGAGGTGAAACTTGAACGGCACTGCTCCAGCCGGATGTTTGTGAACCAGTGGGAGAAAAAAATCGCGGTACGTGCAGATGTACGCATCACCCCGAAGGAACTTTCCGCTCTCACCCGCCATGAGATAGGGGTGCATGTGGTGCGCTATGCGCACGGGTGTATGCAGAAAGAACCTCTCCTGCATGTGGGCACGTCGCGCGGCCGCCTGGTGGAAGAAGGGGTGGCCTGCTTTGTGGAACATCCCGACGGGCATCCCCGCCTGTACGAAAGGCATTTTGCGGTACAAATGGCTTTGGGGCATTCCTTCCGTGAAACCTGGCAGGCGCTCTGTGAATATGGTTGCAGCCCGGAAGACGCATGGGTGCACACACTGCGTGTGAAGAGAGGGCTCACGGATGGAGCTTCTCACGGGGCATTTACGAGAGACGCTCTCTATGCGCAGGGATTTGAAATCGTGCGTGCATACATCAGCGGTGGCGGGCGATTGGATTCCCTCCTCTCGGCGCCTGTGCATCCGGAGGAAATCCCTTTTTTCGTAGAGGCAGGGATGGAAGTATTTCCCATTCCACCCCTTCTGTGAGCACAGGAAGCGTTTTTGTGTTACCCTCCACACTACTTCGCGTTATGAATTTCACAGGTAAACGCATTCTTTTCATTGGCTACCGTGGCAAAGAATCTCACCTCAGAACTGCCCGTGGCGAGGGCATGCTCCTCGATCTCATCATCGATGCGGGCGAAATGCGGGAAGAGTACAGAGGAGCATTCGATACGGTGCATGTACTCGATGACATTTTTGACTGGAGACAAATTGCCGCTGCGGTAGAAGGCACAAACTACGATGCAGTACTCACCCGCTTTGAGGATTTCACTTTCCTCGTTTCCGCCGTGGCAGATTTCCTCGGTCTTCGTTCCGTCGCGCTTGCAGATGCGCCGAAATTCCGTAACAAGTACCTCATGCGCAAGGCTTTTGCAGAGCATGGTGTTCCTTCCGCTGATTTCCAGCTGGTACGCTCATCCGACGATGCAAGACCAATGGTGGAGAAACATGGTTTTCCACTCATGGTGAAGCAAATTGCCGGCATCCACTCCAAGTATGTTGCCCGAGTTGAAGATGAGCAGGGTCTCCGGTCTACCATTGAGTACTATCTCGACTGCCTCTCGCGGGAGACCGGCACCCTCCACGGTCAGCTCCATCACTTCCCCAAAACAATCGCAGGCCCGGACTACCGCACGCACCTCCTTGTGGAGGAGTGCATCTCCGGTGAAGAACTGACAGTGGATGCATTTGTGGTGGACGGGAAACCTTTTCTTACTCCCATATGCAAGTACATCATGCCGGAGGAAATGGGGTTCCATGACCACCATCTTCCCATACGCATCATGCCCTACAACCTGAGTGAGGAAGAGCAGGGCATAGTGGATTCTGCGGTCAAAAAGTCTCTCAAGGCGCTGGGTGCGGACTTCTGCGTGACTCATGTAGAAGTGTTCTTCAACCGGGCAACGAAGGACTGCCGTCTTATAGAGGTTGCTTCCCGGAGCGGAGGATTCCGTGCCGAGATGGTGTACCACACCTGTGGAGGGGATTACGATTTCGGTCTCGTGAGAGCTGCTCTCGGACTGAAGCCGGATGTCGCCTCCATTCCACAAAGGTTTGCAGCCGTTGCAGAAGTGTTCTCGCCGGAAAACGGTATCCTGGAGGCAGTGGAATCCTCTTTCCTGGAGGAGCAGGAGCACCTGTACTCCCTGACGCAGAACAAGCAGGTGGGAGACATGGTTGGTCGCGCATCCGATGGCCATTCCTTTGTTCTCAAGTTTCTTGTGACAGCCGATTCCTACGAGGAGGTGGTGCGGCGCGCGAAAGATCTTCTTTTGAAAGTCCGTTCTTCCATTCGCGTGAGAGAGGCCTGATGTTGTTTTGCATCCGAATATACTTCAAATCTTTCCCCCTCCCGGTTTACCCCTCGAAGCCCTGGCGAAGTGGGGCGGGAGGGCCTGCCTGCCGGACAGGCAGGGATTAAGGGGAGAGGGAAGTGTGTGTTACAATCGCCATACATGAAAGCGTATCCCAAGTCGTTCGCGGATTTCGTGGAGAGCAGGTACCCGTTCTTCGTCAAAATACTGGAGACGGACAATCCTCCGGGAGAGGAGGAGAAATTGGCGGAAGTTCTAAGACGGGACATGTTGGAATTGGATGCCAAAACACGCAAAGACGCCGTAGGGAATCTCATGGGGTACATTGGGGAGGGGAAGCATGCCTTCATGCTGGGAGGCCACATGGACAGCGTGATGCCGTGCAAAGATGTGAAGGTCATCCGGAAGGGGAATGTTGTGAAGAGCGATGGTCTCACAGTGCTCACAGCAGATGACGGTGCCGGGATTTTTGAAATCCTCACCGCACTCAGGTATATCAAAGAGAAGGCAATCCCCTGTCCCCCAATAGATCTTCTCTTCACCGTTGGGGAAGAGCTCGGTGGTCTTGGTGTCCGCAAATTGAGGAAGACGCATCTCCGTGCAAAGCAGGGGATGCTCCTCGACCGTGCAGACGAACCGGGGGTTTTGGTAGTAGCAGGTCCGTTCAAACGAAACTTCCGTGTGCTCTTCAAAGGCACTGCCGCCCATGCATTTGAGGCAGAAAAAGGAGTGAGTGCTGTTCACATGGCAGCCGCGGCCATCGCACAGTTCCCGCAGGGGAAAATCCACAGAGGGCTCTATGCGAATATCGGGAAGATAGAGGGGGGTGTTGCAGTCAATCAGGTTGCTGAACAAGCGGTGATTGAGGGGGAAGTCCGCGCGTTCACCTCACTCGAAGCCGAGGAACTCATGAAGCAGTACCAGCGCATCATCGACAGCATCCTCTACAAGTTTAGTGCTTCGGGTGAATTCGCCCCGGAAGCGCATCTGGAGTACACGTCACGCCGCGAAGGGTATCACCACGACCCATGTATGCCACTCATCCAGGCGCTCTGCGCTGTGCAGAAGAACATCGGGCTCGGAACGAAGATGCAAGTCACCCGCGCGTGCAGTGATGCAGGTGATCTCACGAACAAAGGGATAGCTACTCTCAACTATGCCAACGGTGCAAGGAGAGTCCACACGAGGGAAGAGTGGGTCGATATGTGTGATGTCATCCTCATCACATGGGTGCTTGTGAACTTCCTGCAGTATCTTGGGGAAAACCCGGACATCCTGATGTCAATGGAGCCCCAGAAGTGATGAAATTTCTCCAAGAGATTCTATATTCATGTCTGCCTCCTGCCCCGCAAGAGCTGGTGTGTACTCGTTCCAGTAGAGACAGCTTGTCATGCCTGCCGCTTTCGCGGCTTCCACGTCGAATGACTGGTCTCCGACGTAGAGGCACTGTTTCGGCGGGACCCGGAGCCTCCGGGTTGCGAGGAGCAATCCGTCGGGATGGGGTTTGTTTCTTCCCTTCACCTCATCGCAGGTGACGAGCACGGGCACGAGTGTGCGCAGGGGAATCTGCTTCTCAATCGCTTCTATGTAATGCAGGTGGGAACCTGTCACTATTCCGGTCGGGTATGCTTTCGTGGTGGTGCGAAGGACTTCCTCCGCTCCCTCCATCCACAGGGGTTCCGATGCGAGGAATTGTGTGTAAAGAGCATCCCGCTTCACCCGCAGCTCGTTTCCGCGGCTGGGATCCAAACCGTAATAAGCAAGTACATCTTCAAAGTGCCTGTTTTGCGTGTAGGTGGTGAGAAGAAATTCTTCCACATCCATATGCACACCCGCATTCTGTAACGTGTGCAAATAGGCCCGTATCCAGAGGCCGATGGTATCGAGGAGTGTGCCGTCGAGATCAAAGAGAACTGCGTCGAATTTCATACGTCTTCATGATACGGGAAATCGCCCCCTGCATTCTGAATGGATGACGGGGGGCGTAAGGAAAAAGCACGAAAGGGATTATCGTTAGACTTCTACAATGATTGGAATAATCACCCCCCTTCGCTCCGCATGCGCAGAGCTTCGGGGGGCGAGAAAAGGAAACACAGGAACAGCCATTGTTATACTTCTACAATGATAGGAATAATCACCCCCCTTCGCTCCGCATGCGCAGAGCTTCGGGGGGCGGGAGAAGGAAACACAGGAACAGCCATTGTTATACTTCTACAATGATAGGAATAATCATCGGCTCGCGGTCGAGCTTGCGATCGAAGTATCGGTAGAGGGCACCAGCGACAGACCGTTTGAATGCTTTGCGGTCGGTTTCTCCTCTGCCGAGCGCATCTTCGTAGGCTTTTTTGGCAGCCTCGATCACTTCACCGGTAATTTCCTGTTGCTCTGAGCCGTAGATGAGCCCGCGCGTAATCACATCGGGATTCCCGACAAGGCGCTTGCTCTCTGAGTAAGCACGGAACACAACGGCGATGGCTCCTCCTTCGCTCATGACCTTCCGGTCATCGAGCACCCGTTGCCCTTCGCTTGCGCTTCCGCGGCCGTCAATGATCACGTCGTTCACTGTAAACTTCTGCTTGCTCTTCCGTGCGTTGCCCTGGGGATCAAACTCCAGTATTTCGCCGTTCACGAGCATATGTATCTGGTTTTCCTGATAGCCGATATCGCGGGCGATTTCCGCATGAGCCTCACGCATGAATGGTTCCCCATGCTCCGGGATCACGTGTTTGGCATGGACAAGACGATGCATCATAAGAAGGTCATTCCGGTGGCCGTGTCCCGTGGTGTGCAGAGCGAGCTCTGCATTTGTTTTCACCGTTGCACCTTTCAAATGCAAGTTGTTCACAACCTTCATTACCGCTCTCTCGTTTCCAATAATGGGATTGGAACTCAATATGACGGTGTCACCCTTTTTCACGATAATTTGCCGGTGAGTTCCGAGCCCTATGCGCGCAAGGCCGGCATTCTCTTCACCCTGGCTCCCGGTAGTGATGATGAGTACCTCCTTATCAGGGAGCTTGCTCATGCCGGGACTCACTTTGCGGATGAGTCCGCGTGGGGCCTTGAGGTATCCCAGATTCTGAGCGAGCTCAACGTTGGTCAGCATACTTCTGCCTGAGATGAACACTTTCCTGTTGAAGTGTTTTGCATGGTCGACGATCTGCTGGGTACGGTTGAGCAGAGAACTAAATGTGGAGATGATCACACGCCCCTCAGCGTCACGGATCAAATCATAAATCGTGTCGGAAATCTGGCTTTCGCTCAAGCTCGTGCCGGGTTTTGCCGCATTTGTTGAGTCTGCGATAATTGCGAGCACACCCTGTTTCCCAAGTTCGGCGAAGCGCTGGAAATCTGCCGGCGGTTCGTTCATTGGTGTGAGGTCAAACTTAAAATCTCCGGTGTGGACAAGAGTCCCGTAAGGGGTGTGCAGGGCAATTGCAGCCGAGTCGGGAATACTGTGTGTGACACGCAGGAATTCCACTTCCACTTTCCCGATGCGGATTTTTTCGCCGTACGCCACAGAGGTGAGCTTCGCTTTACTGGTGAGGCCCTCTTCATCCAGGCGCTTCCGTGCCATGGCCATGGTGAGTTTCGTTCCATAGCACTGGGGGAAATGGAGAGACGGCAGAAGGTGCTGAATAGCACCTATATGATCCAGGTGGCCGTGGGTGAAGAGAATTGCTTTGATGCGGTGCTCTTTCCCCTTGAGGGCAGAGATGTCCGGAACGAGGTAATCTATTCCCAGCATGTCTTCGTCCGGGAATTCCAGACCGAGATCAATCATGTAGATGTCTCCGTCGACTTCAATGCACGTGCAGTTGCGGCCGACCTGTTCAAAGCCGCCGAGGGGGTAAATTCGCAGTCCTCCCTGGCGTGGTCCCTGCGCAGCTATCTGCTGTGGTTGTACACCCGGCTTGGGGGGGACACTCTGCTGTTGCCCGTGAAATTTGCGGAACGGGCCGTTCCGCCGCCTCCGATGGTGTTGGCGTGCCTGGTTTGGGTCCTGAGGACGTTTCGGTGGTGTAGACCGTTCGCCCTTCCCCGGCTGCAAGCTCCCTTCGGCGCTCTGCAGCCACTCTCCTACTGTCTTCATTCGTAATATTGTGTAAGAAATAATAGAAGGTGATATTTCACCTGAGCATACAGTACTCTTCCTTCGGGTGGTATGCAATAGGATATTTGTCGTTATGTCCGTTTTTTGGCTTAAAATAAACAAATTTTTAGCCAGAAAATTTGATTTTTTATTTCAATTCCCTACAAACATCCCCCGTGCACGCGAGGCAGGTGACATTTTTTGTGCTCAAGAACAACCCAGCCGACTTGCCCGGTTTTAGGCAAATAAGGTAGCCTTCGTAGCTGATGGGTATCAGTGTTCAGACCGGGCAGACGAAGACGATAGGAGGAATAAAGCTTGTAGCCAATTCTGTGGACTCAGCACTGGGTGAACAGGTGTGTGTTCTCCTGCAGGTCCATGCGACAGTTCAGGAGGCGAAGACTCTTGAGAAAGAAGCCATGACCATCGTGAAACATGCTCTGCTGGAAACGGAGGGGGAGGCTTCCTCCCGGTTGGATGGGACGCTGAAGGAACTCAATGGCCTTTTCAAGGGGCTGCTTCTTGCACAGCAGATTGAGGATGTTCATGCCATCATTGCCATTGTTGATTCCGCGCGGGTGCTCCATGTTTCTCATGCGGGGCGTGCGGAAGCGTATGTTGTTCGTGCAGGAGCAGCGAGTCAGATTACGGAGTACACCCGCGGCAAACCTACTCCGGCATTCGTGCACATCGCAAGCGGCACACTGGAAGCAAAGGATGTTCTTGTCTTCAGTACGCAACGCCTGCTCCGCACTCTCACGCCGGCACAGCTGGCGCAGCATGCCCAGCGGGGCGATCAGCTCCTCGATGAAGTGCGGGTTGCTCTGGAAGCAGAGAAGGAAATGGCTGCCCTTGGTGTCATGTACGTTGAAGGTGCACGTCCCCAGCGGGCAGCTCCACTCAGGGATACGCAGAGCCGCCGTCCCGGGAGAAGGAGGGGAAAGAGTGGAACATTTTCTCCAGCAGCTCTGCTGGGAATTTTCAGTGGGTTTGGAGAGAAAGTGAGAAACATTCGCCTCCCATTCAATACTGTGGGGAAAGTGAAGCAGAGAGGAGTGAATTTCCTTTCCGATCTCAAAGATCCCACGCGCAAGCGCAAGGCGCACATGCTATTGCTTGCGGGTATTCTCATTGTTTTCCTGCTTGTGTGGGCGATTGTGAACCTCTCAACCTACAGCCAGCGGAGTAAGACACGGGCGGAACTCGAACAGCTCATTGAGGAAATTGAAACAGACCTTCGTACGGCGGAAAACCGGTTCCTTACGGGCGAGATAGATTCTTCCAATGCCATATTGCAACGTGCGGAAGAGAGGGCAAAGCAGGTGATGGATAATGAGAACAAACTCTTTCGGTCTCAGGCGCACGATCTGCTCAGCAGGGTTCGGGCGAAGCGGGAGGAGATCAACAACATTATCCGGCTCTCCCCGCGGGTGGTGGTGAGTCTCACGGCGAAGAATCCGGATGTTTCTGCCCTCGGCTTCGTCGGCCTCTCCGATGGAGAGTTCGTTGTCTACGATCAGACAGATTTGTACAGAGTGCTACTCAATTCTGTTGAAGACCCAAGTACTATTGCAGCAGAGGGTGAGCAGATTCTCTATGGTGCGTCCTTCCCGCGTTACAAAACGCTCGTATTCCAGACGGATAATAACAGCGTTATTGAAATTATTGCCAACCAGCCCACTTCCATGAAGACAGAAGACCCAGCTGGGTGGATTACGGGCAGCGACGCGGAGGCATGGTTGAGATACATCTACATTCTCTCGCCGGAGAACAATCAGATCTACAAGTACGAGCGCTATTCCAACCGCTATGCCGCTCCCAGCGAGTACAATGTGAATGCCGATCTCCACAATGCCATTGATATGGCAATCGATGGCAGTGTGTATGTGCTGAAGGAGCATGGAGAAGTGCTCAAGCTCTTCCGCGGCGAGCAGACCCCGTTTGTCATTCGCCACCTGCCAGGGAACATCCTTGAAGGTGCCACAAGGATTTTCAAAGTGCTCGATGGGAATATGTACTTCCTCGATTCGGCGAATAAGCGCGTTATTGTTGTCACGGATGGTGGTTCCACTGGCGAATCAACCTATACGAAACAATATGTATTTGAGGGAGAAATTGACATTCTCAAAGACATCTACGTGGATCCGGATGAGTCGCGGCTGTACGTGATGGACTCGAGGAATATTTACGTGGTGGACATGGGGAATACATAGGAGACAACTGGAGATTTTGTATTCCCTGCGGAGCTGCATAGGGTACTATCTTCATCCCTATGCGAGTACTCGTGTTTGGCACGTTCGATCACCTGCATCTCGGGCATCGATTCCTGCTCGGAAGGGCGCGGGAGTACGGTGAACTCTTTGTGGTGGTTGCTCACGAAAGGACGGTGAAACTCGTGAAAGGTTTTTCCCCGGATCAGAGCCAGCATGCACGTGGTCAGGCCATTAGAGAGGCATATCCTTCCGCAACAATCCTCTATGGCAGCGCAAAGGATTATCTTGCTCCTGTGAGGAGAGCGAAGCCGGATCTCATCCTCTTTGGATATGACCAGTCGTTCCCGCCTGGGATCGGTGAAAGAGATCTTCCCTGCCCCATAGAACGCATAGAGGCTTTTCACCCTGGAAAATACAAAAGCAGCCTTTTGAAGAAAAGCGCGAGAAGGAAGACCTTGGCCAGGAAAGCAAAATCTGCTATACTTACAGGAAATATTCACACAAAATGCCCACAAAAAAGAGCACTAAAGGGAAGAAAGGCAAAGAGCAGAAAGCATCTCTTCTGCGGCAGCTCACAGGGGCGGTCGTAGGAGGCAGCCTGGCGCTCGGTATCTACTACGGGTATCAGTACAGTGCCCCTGTTGTGACTCCCATAGTGACTGCGTGGCTGACCGTTCCACAGGATCAGTTGAGCGTGGAGGGTGGTGTTGCTGCTCAGACGGGTCTCAAAGAGTCGGAACAGAGGCGGATTGCGCAGCGCGCACGTTTCATAGTAGATACATTCGGACAGGAGGTAGAACCTCCCGCACCCAAGAAAGATACCCCGGCGAACTGGGATCTCGAAGCAATAGGAAACATGGAACAAGCTGCGGATGAAGGATGGGGAGATTGGTCTGACGAATGGCCGGAACCACCGGTAGAACCACAAGAGGAAAAAACAGAGGAGTGGGATGCGGCGTGGGATGACACATGGGACGATGATTTTGAGGCTCTTTCGGCACTTGCCTACGAGAATGATCCGGCAGAACCGCAGACGTGGGATGATACGTGGGACAAATCATACTGGGGGGAAGGAGCACCCACGGCGAGTGCAGTTGCCGAAGCAGTACCCGCGGAGGAAGAAGTTCAGCCGGTTCCTGCTCCTCTTCCAGTGGCGGAGGAAGTGCCGGTAGCTGCCACACAGGTGAACAGCGCGCCGGAACTTCCGAGCTCGGGAGTGGAGCTGTGGCTTGCCGCTCTCGTTACTCTTGGCGGTACGGTTGGTTTCCACCGCAGGCGCATAGCATGTTTCATGCGGGGCAAGATGTGATAGCCTAGTGGTCATGTTCTCCCTTGCAGGGGTACCTGCGGTGCTCATTGGGGTGTGTTTCTTTCTCCTCGGACTTGTCTTCGGGAGCTTCGGGAATGTTCTCATCTATCGCCTGCCACGCGGGCAGAGCATTTGGGGGAGGTCACATTGTCCCCGATGCAAGAAGAGTATTGGACCTCTCTGTCTCATTCCTGTTGTGAGTTTCCTCTGCCTTCGGGGGAAGTGCAGACACTGTAAAAAAAAGATCAGTTGGCAGTACCCCGGTGTGGAATTGGCGTCCGGCTTGCTTGCAGTGACTGCGGCATTCATTGCGCCCTCTTTGCTTTCGGCGGTTGTTCTCGCTTTCGCACTCTGGATGCTCCTCCTCATTGCTGTTGTTGATGTGCGTATCCAGGGTATTCCGGATGCATTCACCATTCTGTTCATTATTCTGGCATTCCTCTATACCGGGCTCAGCGGGGCATTCGATATTCTTGCCTTCGTGATTGGTGTCGGTTTTTTTGGGGCGCAGTGGATCTTGAGCAGGGGGAAGTGGATCGGGAGCGGGGACGTTCTCCTCGCAGTAGGGCTCAGTGCACTTCTCGGGCAGAGGGAACTCGTGCTCTTCATGCTGTTCTCTTCCTACATTCTCGGCGCGCTCGTTGCATCTGTTCTTCTGCTTACGGGGAGGATAACCCGCAAGGATTACATTGCGTTCGGTCCTTTCCTTGCGCTTGGCACACTCACTGCTCTTCTTATGGGGGAGAGAATGATGTCTTGCCTGCTGTGGTCCGCGCGCGCCTGCGTTGGAATCCCGTTTCTCTCATGAGAAATGGGCCTTCTTGTTGGAACAAGTAGGCCCATGATTCTTTCGTCAGTATAAGAGCATACTTGTCGGAAGACAGAAGTCCCCGCCGCTGTATGCTCACTTCGAACTGCCTCTTTTCACAGGGAGTGAAGGTGGCAGACCCAAGCGAGCATACAGGGAATGCATAACTGACGGGCCCATGGTACCCAAATATTGCCAGAGTGTCAAGGATTCCTTACAGTTAGAATCCCTGGTTCAGGGCTTTCTATTGGCTCTCCAAGCGCTTTCGCGCATACTGCAACGGTGGTGAAAATTGTCGCCCAGAATCGGCGTGCCCGGTACGACTACGAGATACTCGATACGGTGGAAGCAGGCCTCATGCTCACGGGCCAGGAAGTGAAGTCCTGCCGGAACGGCAACGCGAATCTCGCGGGTTCGTACGTTTCCTTCCTGCATGGAAAACCGGTTCTCAAGGGCATGAAAATCGCTGCGTATCAATTTGCATCGGGGCTGGAGAGTTACGATCCCGGCAGAGATCGCCCCCTGCTCCTCTCGAAAGCTGATGTTCAGAGGCTGCAGTCAGCATCGGATGAAAAGGGTATCACCATTATTCCACTGGAGGTACGGGCGGGAAAGTACATCAAAGTGCTTCTTGGTCTGGGGAAAGGGAAAAGCAGGTTCGACAAGCGGCAGAAGATTCGGGAGAAAGAAGTAAAGAAGAAACTGCACAGGGGGGAAGACTATTAACAGCTATTAGCTTTCAGCTTTCAGCCATTAGCTTTAAGCTGAAAGCTGTCATGTCTCTTCTCCCCCCACAGATTCAGCAGACCATTGAGGAGTTTTCCAAACTTCCGGGCATTGGCCCCAAGTCCGCAGAGCGCCTGACATTCCATCTCCTCAGGAGTTCAAAGGCTTCTCCTGAGAACTTGGGGAAAGCACTCACGAAGCTCAAGAATGAACTCAAGTATTGCAGCAGCTGCCAGATGGTCGCACTGCAGGAGCAGTGCTCCATCTGCACCAATTCCGCGCGGGACAGGGCAATAATTCTCGTAGTAGAGAATCCTCTCGATGTCATTTCTTTTGAACGTACATCCTACAAGGGTGTGTATCACGTTCTCCACGGCGTGCTCTCCCCTATCGACGGCATGGGTCCTGAGCAGCTCAAACTTGCGGAGCTCATCAGGCGTTGTGCGGATGGGAGTGTGAAGGAAGTGATCGTGGCCACCAATCCAGATGTGGAAGGTGAGGCAACGGCAACGTACATCAAACAGAAACTCGATGGGTTTGTCCCGAAGGTTTCCCGCCTCGCACATGGACTCCCCATGGGGGCGGATATCGAGTTCGCAGACCAAATCACTCTGAAAGAAGCAATCGCAGGAAGAAGGGTGCTGTGATTCAATGTCTGAATCCTCTGATACCTGTCACGACCATCGGGATAAGGAGCTCGTTTGCTTTCGCAATCACCTCTTTGTCCCGGATGGATCCCCCTGGCTGAATAATGGCGGCGATCCCATGCTTCGCTGCTTCTTCCACAGAATCTGCGAAGGGGAAGAATGCATCGCTGGCCATCATGGATCCCTTCGCTTTCTCTCCTGCGCGCCTTGCTGCGATGATCGTGGAGTCCACACGGCTTGTTTGCCCACAACCGATTCCCGTGCTTACCTTGTCCTTCGCGAATACGATGGCGTTGCTTTTGGCGTGCTTGACTACTTTCCAGGCAAAGAGCAGATCCTCTATTTGTTGCTTCGTTGGTTTCACCTCTGTGACACAGGTCAGATTATCTTTTGCCACTTCCTTTGTATCGGCGTCCTGCACCAGGATGCCGCCGAGCATGGAGCGGTATGTCACCAGATCTTCAGCCCGTGGACATTCACAGCGTATAACGCGGATCCGTGGCTTCTGCTTGAGAAGTTCCAATGCTTCACCTGAGAAGCTTGGAGCAATGAGCACTTCTGCGAAAATCTTCTGGTCAATAATTTTTTGGACTACTCCCTTCGGGCATTCCCGGTTGAGGGCGACGATCACGCCGAACGCAGAGAGGCGGTCAGCATCGAAACTCCGCTGGAATGCTTCGGTGATATCTAAGTGGCTCGCTACTCCGCTGGGGTTGGCGTGCTTGATGCAGGCGGCAGTGGGCTCCTCAAATTCACAGACAAGATTGATGGCGCTATCCGCATCCAGAATATTGAGGTAGCTCATTTTCTTCTCTTCCTGCAGCACTTCCCATCGCCGGCCATGTCCAGCGACATCATAGTATTTTCCCCACTGATGCGGGTTCTCTCCGTAGCGGAGAGCCAATTCATTGGTGAGCATCAGCCCTTTACTCCGCCCTCCCGAGAGCACCTCGGCGATGATCCCGTCATATGCCGCGGTACGCGCAAAAACCTTGGCAGCAAGCTCTGCCCTGCAGGCGGGGGAAGTTTCACCGTGGGCTCGCAGCTCATCAATTACCCGGCTGTAGTCGGCTGGATCGCAGAGTACGGTGACATCGGCATAATTTTTTGCCGCGCTGCGGAGGAGCGTGGGACCGCCAATATCAATCTGTTCGATGAGTGCCTCTCTCGCTTTTGTTTTGTCCCTGGATGCTTCTTCGAAGGGGTAGAGGTTCACAGCAACAATGTCGATAGGTGCGATGTTGTGCTCCTTTGCTTCTTTTCTGTCTTCGGCGTTGCCACGCCGGAAGAGGATGCCGCCGGTCACTGCCGGATGCATTGTTTTCACCCGTCCCCCGAAACACTCAGGGAACTGTGTGATTTTTTCCACTGGCGTCACAGGGATTTTGGCTTTCTCTAGGGCCTTTTGTGTTCCACCTGTGGAGAGAATTTCAAACCCAAGTTCCGCGAGTGCCCGGGCGAAATCTGCAATGCCGGACTTATCGGAGACAGAAAGAAGAGCGCGTTTACCCATGAGAGGTGTGTCAGACAAAGGAAAGAACCAGCATAAAAGTGTACAGGCAATGTGCGGTATTGCCAGTGTTGTCCCGGAGAAAAACGAGCAGGGGGGCCGCATTGCCTAAAAGCAGTTTTTTTGCTAAAATAAGAGGATTCATTACTCGTACTATGCCTGCGAAGCCCCAGTCTGCAGATAAAGAAAAACCAGAGGCAAAGCCCGGGAGAGAGGGTAAAAAAATTCTCATTGTTGAAGATGAGCGTCCTCTGGCGCATGCGCTGGAACTGAAGTTCCAACACGAAGGGTTCGATACCACCGTGTGTGTGAATGGAAAAGATGCTCTGGAGGAAGCGCTGAAGAACAAATATGACATGATTCTTCTCGACCTCATTATGCCGCAGATGGATGGTTTTACTTTCATGGAGGAACTGAAGAGCAGGAAGAAAAACTGCCAGATTATTATTCTCTCCAATCTGGGACAGGATGAAGACCGCACGCGTTCCAAAGAGCTTGGTGCGGTGGATTACTTTGTGAAATCCAACACACCTATTACAGACATTATTAAACGTGTAAAAACTGCCCTCTAGCGTATGCCACTCGAAGATGTCGCTGTCGGCCAGATCCTCGTGAAGCAGAGCTATCTCTCCGAAGAGGAACTGCAGAATGCGTTGCTGGAGGCAAAAGAGAATAAACAATCGCTGATCAATGTACTCAGTGGGCAGGGGCTCATTACTCCCAGTCTCATACAGGGTGCTCTCGCAGAGCACTACAAACTGGAGTTTTATGATTTGCAGACGAATCCGCCGAGCACGGAGGAACTCGCCTCCCTGCCGGAAGCAATTGCACGGAAATACTTTGTCATTGTTGTGGAGAAGAAAGAAAATTCTGTGAAAATCGCGACAACGGATCCACAGCAGGAAAATCTGGAAGAGGTCATTCGGGTAAATCTGGGAAAGGAGGAAGCAGTGTTTCCGGAGGAAGAAAGCACGGAGAAGAAGAAAGAGAAGAAGGGAGAAGAAGAGGAAAAAAAATCAGAAGAACCAAAGAAAGAAAAGGGCAAGGAAGAAAAGCCCA
This sequence comes from Candidatus Peribacteria bacterium RIFOXYB1_FULL_54_35, assembly GCA_001787755.1. Lineage (GTDB taxonomy): Bacteria > Patescibacteriota > Gracilibacteria > Peribacterales > Peribacteraceae > GWB1-54-5. Next base: position 182,090 of record MFYJ01000011.1, on the reverse strand, counting down.
AGAGCAAGGAGAAAGAAGTAAAAGAGAAAAAGAAAGCGGGGGGAGGTTTCTTTGGTCTGGGGAGGAAGAAGGCAGAGGCAGAGGGGTTCAAGGGGAAGATCACGTATGTCTTTGCTTCCAAAGAGGGCATAGAGGCGATGTTCCTCCGCTACCGCAAGCCGCTTGCCACTCGTTTCCAGCAGATTGTTGATGCGGAAAAGGAGGTGGCACCGGAAATTTTGGTAGAAATCATTAACGATGCCATTCAGCTGCGCGCTTCCGACATCCATTTCGAGCCGCAGGGAGACAAGTTTACGATTGTCCGCTTCCGTGTGGACGGTGTGATGCACGAGGCAGGGCGCATACCAAAAATCTACTACGAGGGAGTTGTGAACCTCATCAAGATTGAAGCCAACATGCGTATCGACGAGCACTTTGCCCCGCAGGACGGCGCCATCCGCCATGTGTCTCCGGACGGTTCCACCATCGATATCCGCGTTTCCATTGTGCCGGTTGTAGATGGCGAGAAGGCAGTGATGCGTCTGCTTGCATCCTACGTGAGCAGCCTCACGCTCTCCGAACTTGGTTTCTCAAAAGAGAACCAGGAGGTACTCGAAAAGGCGGCACGCAAGCCATTCGGCATGCTTCTGGCTACCGGGCCGACAGGATCGGGCAAGTCTACCACGCTCTATGCGCTCGTTATTCTGCGCAATACACCCGATGTGAATATTTCCACGATAGAAGATCCAGTGGAGTACAAGATTGCTGGCATCAATCACATTCAGACGAACCCCGAAGCGAACCTCACGTTTGCATCCGGCCTGCGTGCGCTCGTACGCCAGGATCCCAATGTGATTCTCGTGGGAGAGATACGTGACGGGGAAACGGCGGAAATCGCCGTAAATGCCGCTCTCACAGGGCACCTTCTCTTCTCAACACTCCACAGCAACGATGCGGCGACAGCAGTGCCGCGTCTCATTGATATGGGTCTGGAGCCTTTTCTACTCGCTTCCACACTCGAGATAGTCATTGGGCAGCGGCTCCTGCGGCGCATTTGCCCCCATTGCAGGTATAGCTACAGCATCCCGGGGCAGGAAGCACGCAGCCTCTTTCCCGGTGCAGGGAAATTTTTCAAGCAGGGAAAAGTCACTCTCTACAAAGGAAAGGGGTGTGATGCCTGTGGAAACACAGGATACCGCGGGCGCATTGGTATCCACGAATTGCTTATTGTCACACAGGAGATTGAAGAACTCATTATCGCACGGGCTACGAGTGCGGACATCAGTCTCCTTGCTCGCAAGCAGGGTATGAAGCTTATGTTCGAAGACGGGTTCGAAAAGATGGAGGCGGGGATCACCACGATCGAGGAGCTCATGCGTGTGGCGGCACCACCCGAAGTTGTCTTTGAAATCTACGGCAAGCATGGCAAGAAAAAGTAAGTCTGCATCGGCTGGAAAAAAGGGGATCTCTGCGATGCTCAGGCATGTGGTACCCAAGAAGAAACAGGGAAAGACGTCCCCAAAGGGAAAACAGGTGCAGAAGGAAGAGATGATGAAAGAGCAACCAGAAGAGAAAGAGCGGACATCAGATCAGTCGGAGGAAAACAAGAAGAAAGAGAGAGTACAGAGCGGCGCAAATACGTTTGGGAAGCGCTCTAAAGCTACTCCCAAAAGTGCCGGTGAGGTGAAAGAGAAGAAAGCAGAGAAGAAACACAGGTTCTTCTCTTTTGGACATGGAAAGAAAAACAAGGAGCAAGGGGAAGAGAAGGAGGAAGCAGCAGCAGGGGAATCCAAGGAGCGCCCATTTGTCATTGAGGTGCGCGAAAAGAAGAAGAAGAATCCAGTCGCCGTTTTTTTCCAGACACTGAATTACCTTGGTATGGGGAGGTACCGCCACCTTTTCGTCCAAACCCTCGCGACCATGTTGAATGCGGGGCTTCCTCTCCTTGACTCTCTCCGTGCGTTCGAAGCAGAAGTGCGTTCGAAGGCAGTGAAGAAAATGGTCGGCAAAGTCATTGTTTCCGTTGAGAATGGAAGCTCGTTCTGGCGGGCCATGGAGGACACCTGCTTTTTCAGTCCGTATGAAATAGCACTGGTGCACATTGGCGAAGATGCGGGGAATCTGGCCCGCAATTTGGAATATCTGTCAGATCAGCAGGAAAAAGACCATGCACTGAAACAAAAGGTGAAGATGGCCATGATCTATCCGACCATTGTTCTCACCATGATGTTTGTCATCGTGATGGGCCTTGGTATGTTTGTGCTCCCGAATCTTGTGCAGGTTCTCTACTCGCTGAATGTGGATCTTCCTCTCGCGACACGTATTGTCATTGAAGTGTCGAAGTTCTTCGAGGCATACGGCATGAAAGTCGTACCGCTCATGATTCTCTTCTTCATCTTTCTTTCGCTTCTTTCAAGATTCACGCGCTTCAAGGCTGTGACACAGTGGTTCATGTTCCGCATCCCGGGGATCGGCAGTCTTGCGAAAGAGGCGACCATCGCACGTTTTGGCGTGATCATGGGCGGGCTCCTCCGTGCGGGTGTTCCTCTGGTAGAGGCATTGGAATCACTGGCGGACGTAACGCAGGTCTATTCCTACAAATCGTTCTACACAAAGCTTCTTGCGCGCATCAATGTCGGGGACTCGTTTGCAAAAGCATTTGAGATGATGCCCCATACAAGGAAACTCCTTCCCGTTTCTGTCCAGCAATTAGTGGTGACAGGAGAACGCTCCGGAACACTTTCTGCCACTTTGCTTAAAATAGCGGACATCTATGAGAAGAAGGCCGAAGAGACTGCGGAGAAACTTCCTATTATTCTCGAGCCGATGCTCCTTCTTTTCATTGGTGCCCTCGTAGGGACTATCGCTTTTGCTATTATCGTTCCAATTTACAGCGTCGTTGGCAATGTCGGGAGATCATAATCCCGCTGGAAACGATTCAGTTTGAATTCCCCCCATCCCCTACCCTTCTCCACTATGGCACAGTACAGAGCGTTCACAGCTGTTGAGACCATGCTCACAGTCGGCATCATAGCCGTGACAGCGGGCTTCACAGTTCCCATGTACCGCAACTATCAAATTCGCAGTGATCTGGATCTGGTGACAGAGCAGACAATCCAGGGGCTTCGCCGCGCGCAGGTACTCGCGCAATCCGGCGAGAATGATTCCTCGTGGGGCTTCTATGTGCAGGATGGGGTTCTGTATCAGGGCGAGGCATATGCCGTTCGTGATCCGCAGAGTGACGAAACATATCCGGTGCCTTCCACCATTAACACTTCCGGTCTGCCCGAGGTTTCCTTTTCCCGTGTCGACGGCATTCCTGACCGCACGGGGGAAATCATTATTCAGGGCTTAAGTGGAGAACAGCGCATTATTATTGTCGGTATCGATGGGGTGCTTTCTTCTTCGGGTATCGAAGGCGGAGAAGGAGTAGGAGAAGGTATGGGGAGCAGCGGTTCCAGCTCAGGGGGCGGGGAAGAGGGTGAAGGGAGCTCCAGTTCTGCCGGAGGGGATGATGGAGGGAGCAGCTCCGGTTCTTCCAGCGGTGGTGGTGATGGGGGGGGAGATGACGGAGGAGATGATGGCGGCGGAAGTTCCGGGGGAGGCGATTCGGGTGAGCCGACATGCGAAGACCGTTTTACCATTGGTACAGATGGAGTCATTTCCACCACGGGGAATGTCAACGCAACGTTTGAAGTACTCGGGTCCCAGATTACCTACGGTGCTGGAGGACCGGAGATCCAGGTGCGGGTGTATGCGAGTACCAATGGAGGAACCACGTGGGTTCCGCTCTTTAACGAAGCAGATGTTGATGGCGGGGAGGAACAAACAATTCTGAATATCCCCAACGGCAGCCAGGTTCTCCTGAAGGTGAACGGCCGTTACTCCTGGCTCTTCAACCGCACCTACATATCCAATGACAGCGAAGGGCACATTGAAGTGCTGAGAGACGGAGAAACCCCGCCGGAATACGAAGCGTTCGATAACCAGGAAGATCTTGCGGCGTTCCTCGGAATCATCATTGGGGAAGACGGTACAATCGACATTGGCACCTACGATGCAGTCTTCCTTGCAGAATTGGGGAGTCTGGGAGGCAGCAGCGCCGATTTTCAGGATGCTGTTGTGAAGGTGACGTTCAGTCAGCCGGCAGGGAGCTGTGCCTCGTCGGACGAACCGCGGTTTAAAGTGAGTTTTGGGCGTGTGGAAAACGTGGGAAACGGAGACGCGCAGGCAAAGCTGTTCGTTGGCGAGCAGGGAATGATTTTCGGGCCGGATGAATGGGTTCCTCTCAGGGACAGCGGATCAATGCTCCTTGATAATTTTTTGACAGAGGATGTGCCGGGTCCCGCTGCGTGGCGTCATAGCGGGTACGTTCGCGTACTGCAGCACGGGTCGCACTTCGATGGCAGCAAAGAGATCGTCGATGCCACCATCACATTTCAGAATGCAGTTATTTCTTCCGTGGAGAACGACACGGGGCAGAATATTACTGAGAATCCTTTGGATGGCATTGTGAATGATGGCGCAGGAGGCGATGAAGTGGTGGTCGCGGCCGACAACCTCTCTCTCCTCTATCAGACGCGTGTGACACTGCAGGATGATGCTATTCTCATTCACTGGGTGGAGAGCGAGGGGGCAGGTATCGATGACGACACAGATGGGGATGGTGGTACAGGAGATACGGGAGACACAGAAGAAGATGGGGATACTGGGGATACGGGAGACACAGGGGACGACACTGGTGACACCGGTGAGAGTGGGGGGGACACGGATTCCGGCGGAGGGGACCTGGATGACAGTACGCCAGATCCCTGTGGTGTTGCCTACACCATCACGGAGAATGGTCAGATAGAGATCAATGAACCTGCGGATATTACATTCCATGCGCTTGGCTCTCATGTCACCTACGGCGCGAGAGGGCCGGAAGTGCGTGCGTACATCAGCGCGAGCCTGGATGGTGGCATGACCTGGCAGTCTCTCTTCGGGTTCCGCGATATCGATGGCGGAGAATGGGAAACATTCAGTGGCGTGGGCCCGGGTGCCAGGCTTGTGTTGCGGACAGAAGGACGTTATTCATGGCTCTTCCGCAGCAAGGCAGATACGGCTGATGGTACGGGTCGTGTGAAGATTCTGAGGAGAGGAGGGGCGGTTCCGGGAACCACTCCATACACAAACATTGCGGGCTTAAAGGGCTTCATGCGGAATGTAATTGACGGGAACCGCATACGGATCAGGAAGACATCGCTTCTTCTTCTCTTCGAACTTCAGGAGCTCAATGCGGGTTCCGACTACCAGGATGCAGCAGTGGAAATCATCCTGGAGAAGCCTGCGAGCCAGGGAATCTGTGGTGCTGCAAATACAGGGGGAGGCAGTGGCAGCTCTTCCAGCAGTGCGGGAGGCACGGGTACAGATTCAAGCAGCAGTTCCTCGGGCGATACCGGTGGTGGCACGGGAGAGGACGAGGAAATAATGACAATCTGCCATTACCCTCCGGGCAATACGAGTAATCCGCAGACGCTGGAAATTCCAGTCTCGGATTGGTCAGCGCACCAGAATCATGGTGACCGCGAGGGAGCCTGTGAGAGTGACACCGATGGTGATACTGTCCCGAACAGCGCGGATCTCTGCCCAAATACGTATATGCCGGAGAGCGTTCCGGGCCAGTATATGCTCTTTGACCGCTTTGCCCTCACAGCCGATAGCCCCATCTTCCGCCATGGTCCACGGAAGAAGATTGGCCAGTACACGCTGAGTGACACGAAGGGATGCAGCTGTGAGCAGCTTGTGGACGTCGCGGAGAACAAGAAGACCTACCACTTCCCACAGTTCCCGCGTCTGCACCGTCAGATGCGCAGCCTCTTCCCGTTCTACACCACTGGTGCGCGCGATTTTGGATGCGGGAAAGCCATCGTGGATATGGTGAAAGCCTTTTAGGTAGACAATGAGCGGTTAGCGGTTAGCGATTAGCGTGTAGCTAGTCGCTAGCCGCCCAACCCAAATTGGCGATCCGGAACAGCTTTATGTGAGCCGCGTCTTCGGTTTAGTTCGTATCACTGCTAGTATGAGAGCTACAGTGCGAACAAGCTCACCTCATTGCAGGGTCCATGGTGGCTTCATGATGCTCGATGCCCTCCTGGGGGTCGTGGTGTTTGGTCTCTTCATCATTGCAGTAGGGTCCAGTCTTCTCTTCAGCCAGCGCGGCTTTCTCGCAAGCGGCGATCATATGCGTGGAGCATTTCTTGCAGAGCAGTCTCTCGAGGCACTCCGCACCATGCGTGATCAGGATTTCTCCCTTCTTACGGAGGGAGATCATGGGGTACGAGTAGGGCTTGGAGGCACATGGGAACTCACAGAGTCCGGTGCTACTACATCCGATGGGTATGCTTCTCATGTCACGATTGCTGCATCCGGGGCAGATACCGTTTTCGCGGTCGCACAGACGGCGTGGAACCATGGGATGGGACGCTCGGGAAGCGTGGTTCTCACAACGGAAATAACCAATTGGCGTAAAGTGCAGCCCATTGGGGATTGGTCGGACGTTTCACCGCAGGGTGCGTACACAGACATTGGTGTTCTTTTTAACAAGGTAATAGTCAAAGGCAATTATGCTTTTGTCACAAGCGGCAACACGACCGGGCTCTATGTTTTTGATATTTCTAATCTTAGCAATCCTGTTCGCACAGCAAACTCTTTCTCTCTGGGGGCGGCAGGATATGATCTTCTCGCCGTTGGCGACGTGCTGTATGTGCTGACATCGGATGCTTCCTCCGAACTCCGTTCCTATAATATTTCTTCGCCGAGTACCCTCTCTTCTGGTGATCTCATCGATCAGGAGGGTATTCCCGCAGATGACCGTGCACGGTCACTGGGTTACTTCAACGGGACGCTCTTCGTAGGGGCGAGCGAGGATGGTTTGGTAAATGAACTCTATTCGTTCAGCGCGTCCGGAGGCGTTCTCGCCCTCCTCGATTCTATGAATAACGCCGGAGGTTTCATGGACATTGAAGTCCACCAGGCCTACATCTACGCCGGGAGCACCCAGGATGTCGCGGAGCTGAGAGTGGTCGATGCGTTCGATCCGGCAAATCTGACTGATGCTCCGGGGGTAGGATACAACCTTACCGATGTTCACGATGGCAGTGCCATCGCTGTATTTGGGACTGCCGCCCTGCTTGGCCGGCTCGATGGGACAAGTATAGAAGAACTCATTCTCTTTGATATCTCAGAGAGCGTCGTACCATCACCGCCACCGGGGCCCTGGTACTACGAAGTGGGTGGCAATGCATCCGATATCGCGGTGGAACCGGGGGGACGGTACGTCTTCCTGGCATCCAGCCATCCGGACAAGGAGCTGCAGGTTATCGATCCCCATCGTCTTTCGGGTGGTCTCCCCGCAGAGCTCACCTATTACGATAGTCCGAACGGAGCAGCGAGCGGCATATTCTACGATATGCTGAAAGACCGCGTATTTCTCGCTACAAACGATGCGTTCGAAATCATCCAACCCGGCCCATGAAGTACTCTTCACAGCATCGGGGGTACATCTTTCTTCTCAGCGTTCTGGTAGTTGGGACCATCTCTCTTGCGGTCACCGCATCTGTCCTCCTCCTCTCCACTTCCGCTGCGCGTACAGGCCTCTCGCTTAAGCACTCCAGCGAAGCGCTCGCGCTCGCACAGGCATGTGCGGAACATGCTCTTCTTCAACTGCGGAGTGACAGCAGTTACGGCGGGAACGAACTGCTGGATCAGGGGAATGGGACATGCGAGATTCTTGCCGTTGGGGGGACAGGAAACGAGAACCGCACAATCTGCACGGAGGGGTTACGGGGGGATACGGCGCGGCGCATGGAAATTCTTGTCTCACGATTGCTCCCCAGTGTGACCATTACTTCCTGGCAAGAGGTGTCGCTGTTCACTTCCTGTAGTTACTAATATGCATCGAATATTCCGTGTCCGTTCCGGGACTTCGCTGGTTGAACTTCTGCTCTTTCTTGCGTTCTTCTCGCTGGTTTCAGGGGTAGTGGTAGCGCTGCTTTTTTCATCCAATGAACAACGGGTACGTCAGCAAACTATTGCACTTGTTGATCAGACAGGTATCCAGCTGCTGCAGTCGATAACGCGGCGGGTCCGCCGTGCGGAACGAATCATTGACCCCCCGCAGGGGGAAACAGGTTCGCTCCTTTTCCTGCAAATGGCTCAGGATGTGGAAAATCCCACTATCATTGCGCAGGGGAGCGGGGTGATTATGGTGGTGGAAGCAAATACAGTTCGTCCCATGACTGGTTCGGGGAATATCGTAGCAACAAATTTTCTTGTGCGGAATACATCGCCGGAGGACAGCCGACAGAGTGTCACTATTTCCTTCGTGCTCTCAAGAACCATTCCGTTGCCCACATTCCCAGAATTCTCCCGGACATTTGAAGCACTTGTGACGCTGTTCCCAGATGATAAGGAAGAAGGAGATTGCGGGTGTAGCTCCCCAGTGTGCAGTGGTAGTGGGAGCTACAGTTGGGGCTACTGTGAATCGGGTTCCTGTTCGGCGGTATCGGTTACTCTGTTGTGTGAGCCATAAGATATTGCGCATGTAGTCAAGGTAAACGTGCTACACATGGCCATTGTTTGGTACAATCAACTCCAATCAACGGATCGGAGTTTTTGTATGCCGATCCTCCTAATTTCTTCCCAACCCTTCCCCTTTTCTCTCTATGAAACATCTCTCTCCCCGCATCACCCGCGCAGGGTTCACACTCATAGAACTCCTGCTTGTGATCGGTATTATTGCGATTCTGGCGTCCATCGTCATCGTCGCCATTAACCCGACCAAGCAGCTCGGAGATGCCCGCGATGCCCAGCGCCGCAGCGACGTCAACACCATCCTCAATGCGGTCTACCAGTACGCGATCGATAACAACGGCACGCTCCCGACCTGTATCGATACGACAGATCGTGGCATCTGTCTGACGAACGATTGCACTGGTGTGACAAGCGGATGCAATCTGAGTGCTCTCACTGGTACGTACCTTGTGAGCATCCCGGTTGATCCGAGTGGTGCTACCGGCAACGACACGAACTACAACATCCAGCTCACAGCAAGCAACCGTGTCACGGTTTCTGCTCCTGAGTACGAGCAGGCAACGAGTCTCATCAGTGTGACGAGGTAACATTTTCTCATTGGGAATTAAGAACCCCCGCGCCGGAATGCCTGCGGGGGTTTTACTATGCAAAAAATATGGTAAGCTCATCTTCGGCGTTCTCCGGAAAGTGCTCCGGAGGACATTGACTATTTCTTCCCCCTACTTTCCTATGAAAATGCACCTTTCCCCCCGCATCACCCGCGCAGGGTTCACGCTCATAGAACTCCTGCTTGTGATCGGTATTATTGCGATTCTGGCGTCCATCGTCATTGTCGCCATCAACCCGACCAAGCAGCTCGGAGATGCCCGCGATGCCCAGCGCCGCAGCGACGTCAACACCGTTCTGAATGCGGTCTACCAGTACGCGATCGATAACAACGGGAATCTACCAGGCAACATTCCGACAGGGGCCGCAGCAGAGATTTGCCGCGAGACTCTTGATCCTGCTACCTGTATTGCAGCTGGCGATGTGAACCTGCGCATGCTGACAGGGACATACCTTGTGAGCTTGCCCACAGATCCGCAGTACGCAACTTCCACGGGGACTCTGTACTTCATTATTCAGGATGCGAATGGGCGCATCACAGTCTCTGCTCCGGCTACCGAGCAGGCAGCAAGTACTATCAGCGTGACACGATAACTATCGGTTTTCTGAAAAAGAAAGGCCCCCGACTCCGGTCGGGGGTCTTATGGCTGAAAACACGTTTTTATGCTATAATTAAACGAATTATACCCAAAATCATGCTTAAAAGCCGTCAGCGACGCTCTACAGAGCTTCTGCAGCACAAATCCTTCCTATGGAGGGTTGCTCTGTACATGCTTCTGCTGGCCGCTCTCACAGTTGGGACCCTTTCATTTTCCTCATTCTTCATTGCCCGTTCGTACGTGGAAAGGGCTACGTTGGCTCAGCTTTCTTCTCTTGTAGCGGCGAAGGAGGATTCCATAGAAGAGAGACTGCGGCAGGATCGTGAGTATGCAGTACTTCTGGCTTCACGGCGGGAGATTTTGCAGATGGTGAACACAGGGAAGAGTGAGGAGCTCGCGCCTCTCTTCGCCCAGCTCCTCCATGAAGAAATACCGGTGGTAGGGATGACTCTTTTTTCAGCGGATGGTGATGCTATTGGCAGTGTTGGAATCTCCACCTCTCGCGTGCCTCCTATGGCAGCGCGTACAAAACTTGTTCCTCTCATTGAGGAGAGCGGATGGGCAGGCCACAACGTATTTGTACAAGTGAGAGATGATGCAGATGTTCTGCAGGGTTTTCTTGTTGTGCGTTATGAGGTGGAAGAGCTGTTGACGGATGTGCTCTCGGTAGAAACTCTCGGGGATACAGCTGAGATCCTTATCGGTGAAGTAAGAGAGGAGGAGCTTGTGCTGTTACACTACCGTCCTGTCGGCCAATTCAACCAGCCACTCAATCTTGGTCTTCTTAGGGACCAGTATAATTTCGGCGATGTTCTCGCACTTGCCCTCTCTCATGTAGAAGGAGTACAGGAGGCAGAAGACTACCGGGGTAACCAGGTATTCGCTGCGTACCGCTATCTTCCCGTGTTGGGATGGGGGCTTGTTGTGAAGGTTGATACGCGGCAGGCGCTTTCGGGAGTATTCGCAATGGGTGCCACACTTGCTGTAGTGAGTCTGGTGCTTCTTATCCTGACGGCACTGCTGTCTGTTGTCATTGCACACAATGTTACCGCTCCATTGCGGAGATTAAGCAGGAAAGTACTGCTCCTTGGGCCTGGCCACTGGGGTTTCCATAAATCGGTCCACACGGGTGATGAGGTGGAGATGCTCGACCGGGTGACTGCAGATTTAGCCTGTCGTCTCAAGGTGGTGTATGAAAATCTGGAAGAGGAAGTACGGGTACAAACGGAAGCACAGCGCGAAGAGTACGAGAAGGCCCGCACCATTCTGGAATCAATTCAACACGGCATTGTAGTGGTGGATAAGAAGGGAATGGTACTAGATCAGAATGCTGCGGCAGATGGGCTAATCGGATGCAACAAATTGTCCTGCCTCGGCAAGTCCGTGCAGGAGGTGCTCCGTCTGCACCTGCACAAGCGCCCAGTCGAACCCGGTAAACATCCTGTGCTGGGATGTCTTCGTAAGAAGGTTCCGGTGCGGGCGGTTCCTGAAGTGCGCTGGAGTATTCTCCACGAAAAGAATGGTGTGCTCATCCCCATCACCCTCTCGGTTACGCCAATTCTCGATGGTAAGAAGCTGCTTGGTGCCATTGCAGTGTTCTACGATATTACCGAAGAGCGCCGTGTGGACTACTTAAAATCCGAATTCATCTCTCTTGCGTCGCACCAGCTGCGTACCCCCCTCTCCACGCTTCAGTGGTACATAGAACTTCTGACAAGTGCAGGAGAGAAGAAACTCTCCGGGGAGCAGCGGGAGTATCTGAGGGAGATGGAAATTGCCTCCAGACGCATGGCGAGACTCGTCGATGCTCTGCTGCACGCAGCGCGGCTGGAAGGGAAGGCCATCAAGCCCAATCGCCAGAACTTCGACCTGAGGGAGTTCATGGAAGATGTGGCTGAGGAATTGAGGTCATTCGCGAAGACATCGAAAATCGCGTGCGAGGTACAGATTCCAGACAGAAAATGTCCTGTTTCAACTGATGTCATTCTGCTCCACATTGTGCTCCAAAATCTTTTCTCCAACGCAGTGAAGTACACGTTGCCTGGTGGGCAGGTGGAAATTGCTCTTCAGGAAAAGCCGACTGCATATGAAATCACGGTGAGTGACACGGGGATTGGTATCCCGAAGGGGGACCAGAAACGGATATTCGAACGTCTGTTCCGTGCAGATAATGTCCGCCAGCTCGACACAGACGGGAGTGGATTGGGACTCTATATCTCCCGCATGGTTATGGATAGCTTAGGGGGGGATATTCGTTTTAGGAGTTCGGAGGAAAAGGGAACGGTGTTTACGGTTTATCTCCCTAAGAAGATGCGAAAAACACCGAAGAGGTAGTCTTCGGAGTCTTCGCGATGAGTATCCCTGCCCTTTGTACTCCGGGTTCTGTTCCCCCGCGGATGCGGGGGGATGATCATCTATCTGGGATCTGGATTGCTCACAGACCTCGGTCCCGCGGAGTGTATAGCACTCGTACGGGGCACTGCGCGGAGGGGTAGCCGGTGCGACGGAACCATCACAGAATCTGGCCACCCAAATCCTCCTTGCACCACTATGAGTTTACCGACTATGAGCTCGTGCTTCGATACGTTGGAGGGTATGGACCCATGAAGGCATCGAAGATGCAGGGCTGAATGGTCAGCCCGGAGCAGAGAGAGCTCGCAGTCCTCGGTACTCCGAGGCGTTTCACTCCCCGCTTGCGCGGGACTCGTCTCTGTGGCACTTGTCCTACCGCAGTTTTGCTTGATATGTACTGCGGCGACGGGTGTTACCCGCATAGCGTTCCACTGGTGCCCGGATGTTCCTCCCCGCACCGTACGGTGCGGGGCGATCATCAAAAGAACAGGGCTTTCTATTATGGCAGAGTGGGGGTTTTTCCGCAATAATGGAAAGTAGCATATGTAATGCGCAGCGGCTCTGAAGGAGCTATTTCCCGTTGCTCATTCCCCCTGTTTTCTGCCACCTTAGCTCAGATGGCTAGAGCAACCGCCTTGTAAGCGGTAGGTCCCGGGTTCGATTCCCGGAGGTGGCTCCAGTAAATACGAAGCGAAATGCATGGGCTAGGAAGAATGGAAACCGGGAAGAAAAGTTTACCCTGAGCGACGAGTTCGCCGAAGACGGACGAGGAGACGAAGGGATTCCCGGAGGTGGCTCCATCCGGCTCCGTCCGTTGTCGCTTCGCGACGCCGAGACTACGCCGCGATGGTTGCCTCAAAGCCGGATGCCACGGCATAGCGCAGCGAAGCCGGGCAGCCGCCAAGTTCGTTTTTCGGTATAGGGCGTAGCGCGAGACCGAAGAGCCGTTGTCCTCCGTAGTCCGCTGACTTGTCCCTCGTAGCCCAAAGGGCGAAGTGGGAAGGCGGGCGAAGGAGGACAATACAGAGATGCCGTCCGTTCCCAAGCTCGCATTCCATAGGAACATGTGGGCTCAATGAGATGTTCGCCATACTACTTTCAGGTATTCTCTTTCTATGCACTCTGCGAAAATCATATTTCTGGCCCTGATGTGTTTGGCGGTCGTAAGCGAGCTTGTGGGCGATTTCTTCTTCAAAAAATGGGCACTGGGCGACGGCATGTTCGTCCTGGGGTTCGGGCTGCTGATGTATTTTGTGGGTTCAGTTTTTTGGGCTTTCACTCTCAAGCATGAAACTCTCTCACAGGCGATTACTGTATTTGTGCTCCTCAGCCTTTTTGGCGCGGTATTCGTTGGTGCAGTGTTCTTTCATGAAGATCTTTCTTTCCTGAATAAAGTGGGGATTTTCCTCGCAGCGGTGAGCATAGTGCTTGTGGAGATGTAATTTCACTTTGAGAGCGACAAGTGTCATTTTTGGGGTGGCAAGAACTTCAAGAGTTTCCACAAATGGGATCACGCACCATTCCACAGAATATGGGGGGTGTCACCGGAACGAATATTTAGTAGAATGAGGATTGCCTTTCCCTTTCTAGTCATGCGCCGGTTCGTTGCTGTTCTTCTTGGTCTGGTTCTCGGCACCACGCCGTTTCTCATGTCAGCCCAGGGTATTCCTCCAGATACCGCCCAAGACACCACCCAAGTAGAGAGAGTGGGCAATACCGATTTTCGTCCTACACGCAGACAGTTGCGCAAGAGGGCACGTGGTCGCCAGGCATCGGAGTCCAGCACCTTCTTGGACTATCGCATGGAGTACCGTGCGATCCAGCAGCAGCGCACATTGGAGAATCTGAGTGCCGGACAACGGCGTGAAAGACTGCTGGAACAGCAGGACCAAAATCGCTTCATGGAACGCAGGGGAGAGGAGATGATGGATACATACGAGCGTATTGCGCCGGTGAGAAAAGCGCCCGGCACAAGGGAAGAGAAGAACGTTGAGTATCTTCCGAGCAGCAAGCGCAGCAGGCCAGGGGAAGTCCGGCTGGAGCCAGAACATGACCCGTGCCTCACTACCATTGGAACGCGGCGTGCCCGCTGCTATTACCGCCTGCAGCGCATGACCGTTCCGGGTTCCTAGAGTTCTAGAGGAAGTTTGGTTCCCGGAGTGAACAACAATTCTGCTTGAGCGGGAGGGAGATGTAAAACGTTGTGCCTTTCTCCTCCTCAGAGTCGAACCAAATCCCTCCCTCAAACAATTCCACGATGGCTTTGATGATGTAGAGGCCAAGACCTGTTCCCTCTATCTCCTTCGTCAAAACATTCGTTGCCCTGAAGAGTTTTCCAAAGATATTTTCCTGGTCTCTCTTCGGTATGCCCATGCCTGTGTCTGTGATGCTGATGAGCACGTTCTGTGCACTGCGCTTTATACTCACGGTAATGCCCCCCTTATTCGTGTACTTCACGGCATTGGAAAGCAGGTTCTGGAAGATCATGAGCACGAGGTTTGGGTCTGTGTTCACAAGTGGCATTTCTCTGTCGTATATCCTCTGTACATTGAGGTTCTTTATTTCGATCTGCGGTCGCAGCACATCAAGTACGCTGTTGCTGATCTCGGCAAGATTTGTGGGAGAGCATTCAACAACCAGGGTGCCCAATTCAATACGGGCGACATTCAGAAGTGAATTGATGAGGCTGATCATGCGCTGGTTTGCGTCATAGATCTTCTCAATGGAGCGTGTTTGTTCGATAGTCAGTTTGCCGTCGTCTCCGGCGAGGAGCATCTCGGCAAGGAAGTTGGATGCTGTCAGAGGTGTGCGCAGCTGGTGTGAAACCCATGAGACGAACTCATTCTTTGCGTTGTCTATCTTCTTGCGCTCGGAAATGTCGCGGGCAATAACAACGAGGCGCACGGCATTTTTCACATTGAATTTCTTAATCGATATTTCCAAATCCACTCGTCTGCCATCCTTGTGGAGTATTGCCGTTTCGTACTGTTCTTCCACTACTTCCCCCTGTATGCGTTTACGTAGGCGCTCAGCGAGCGTTGCACGCTGTTCAGGTACGACTATGAGAAGGAAAGAAGGCATGGCAGAAAACTCCTCTGAGGTGTAACCGGAAATGGTGTGGCATGCGTCGTTCGCATAAATAATCCGGTCTTCTTCCATGATGATGAGACCTTCTCCTAAATCACTCTGGGCGTTCAGGAGTGCTTCATAAAAATCAGTCTCGTCCTTGATCCTCTCTCCCCGCAGGAGAGCGTAGAGAATCCCCACAAGTAATGATCCTCCCATCACCCCTACAGAAAGCACTAGAACAACGGTGGCTGTCTGTGTGGCAGAAGTGAGCTCTCTGTGGGCGTACCCCCAGATGTACAAGGCTGAAACCACGGCACAAATGAGCGCCAGGAAGAGTGTCGATTGCTTCTGTGGGACAAAGGGCCCGAGTTTATGTTTAGGGAGCACACCCGAAATTTCAGCGAGTTTCCCCCCATTTTTTCTCTCTGGTTTGGGCATACGAACATGTATTATTATACCATAATATTGATATTATTGCACTCCCAGCCTCTTCTGCTGTGCATTGGGCGCTCTGGGCCTTATTGCTAGTGTACAATGCTGTCTCATGAAGAGATCAGAAGTGCTTTTCGGGTTACTGCGCATTCCTTTGGATGCCCTCGCAGTGATGGCCGCACTCCTCTTAAGCTACCGCCTGCGCGAGGCAAGTATGGATCTCATTCCTCGCATACAACTTCTTGATCCGCCAAGTACTCTCCCGCCCGTGGAGTTCTTTTTCGATTCGTTTGTGCTCCCGGGGGTGGGTCTTTTCCTCATCATTGCAGCTTGCCTCCGTCTTTACACGCTTCGTTCTACACGCAGTGCGTGGGTGGAAATAGGCGATATTATCATCGCAGGGGCACTGTGGCTTGTTGCGGTTATTGGCTGGTATTTCCTCGTCCGCAAACAGCTGTTCTACTCGCGTGTGCTGCTGATGCATGCGACTTTTTTCATTGTTTTTTTCGTCCTTGCGGCACGGAGCGCAGTGGTGCTTCTGCAGCGGGCATTCCTTCGCGCTGGTATCGGTGTACGGCTTGTGGCATCTCTCGGAGTACATCCCATTGCACAGGGAGCGAGAGAGGTACTTGAGAGAGACGTACGATATCGGTATCTGGGGCATTTGCAGGATCTTCTCTCTCTCCAAAAGCTGAGAGAAGAACATCCCGTTGATCTTGTGGTACAGACTGACCCAAATCCACGAGGCCCGGAAACGGCTGCACTCATTGATTACTGCCGATCCCAGCACATTGGGTACGCGTTTCTTCCCCCCGTATTTGCCGATGTCCCCCATCAGCTTGTTGTGGAGCGTCTTGGTCTTTTCCCCATGATGCGTTTCCAGCCCACTCCGTTGGATGGTTGGGGGCGTGTCATCAAGCGCCTCTTCGATTTTGTGGTGAGTTTCTTCCTGCTCATTCTGCTCTCCCCCTTCTTTCTCCTTCTTGCCGTTCTCATCATTGTGGGCAGCGGATGGCCGGTATTCTTCGTCTCCTGGAGAGTGGGCGAGCACGCGGCGAGGCGTATCCCGGTACTGAAGTTCAGATCCATGGTGCGGGATGCGGAGGCAAAAAAGAATGAACTACTTCCCCAGAATGAACGGTGTGATGGTCCCCTGTTCAAAATGAGCCAAGACCCGCGTATCACGCCCATTGGCCAGCTGCTCCGTAGGTTTGATCTGGATGAACTGCCGCAGCTCCTCAATGTGCTCATGGGGCATATGTCCCTTGTGGGGCCCCGGCCGCATCTTCCGGAGGAAGTGGATCGCTATGCAAGCCATCAGCGCCGCGTGTTCGCCGTGAAACCCGGAATCACTGGTCTGGCACAGGTTTCTGGGCGCAGCTACCTCAAGTTTGAGGATGAAGTGCAGTACGATCTCCAGTACATAGAGGAGTGGTCGCTTCTACTGGATCTCTGGATTCTCTGGCGGACACCGTTCGTTGTGAGTTTGCGGTCTTGCGAGAAATGAATGTATGTATATTATGTACATGATGCAGCAGTGGAAGAGAAAAATCTCCTGGTCTGGTTTCGTGCTTGTGGCACTTTTGCTCTTTGTGGGTTACCAGGCGGTAACCATGCCAAAGGGAAGAGTGAGGACGCCCGTCTATCCCCACGACGGGGATCCGTGCACAGGTGAACCGATCGTTGTGGAGTATGAGTATGACGGCGAATTACTGGGGCCGCATGAGTGTGTTGTGCAGTGCAGTCAGGAAACGGCGCGGTACATTCTCTACACCAATGGAATGGCCACTCAATGCGAGCCTCTCCCGGGGTGTAATGACTGGGGCGAGGACAATGGAATCATGTGCACCCCGCCGGAGAGCCGGTGATTTGCCCGTCCCGCCCATTCGGGCGGTTCGTCCTCAGGCGGCTTCCGGAGCAAAATTCACTGTTTAAAAAAGAGTGACCTGGGCAGAGCGAGACGGATCGGTTCCTGCATCACTTCTGAATTGAGAAAGGTACGCAAGGATATCTTTTCCGTAGTTTTTGGTGTGCAATCTGTCATCGAGTAGGAGCACCTCTGCCCCTTCTTTGCAGTATCCGCTGAATGCCCGAAGCAGCCGGAAGAGCCTGTGCTGCAGCCGCGCGAGCGAGTACTGCATGAAGGCATTCTGGTAGTGTTCGGCACGTTTGCTGAGAACGGCATGAGAAGGGTGATCGAAGGGGAGACTGAACAGAACCAACCGATCTGCGGTATTGGCTGGGAGTGTAATTCCTTCAAACGCCCATGGTGTCAGGAACCAGAGTGCAGGGCTTTGGGCGGCAATGAAATTGGCTCGCATCCGTCCAGCTCCCCCACACAGGCCCTGGCAGATGAGGGAGATACCGCGTTTTTCCAGCGCTTCAGCATGTTTAATATACACATCATCAATACTTCGTTTGCTGCTCATGAGAACAATAGTTTTTCCTTCAGGGGTGGTGGTGATGAGTTCATTGAGATTCAGATGTTCGGGGTACAAAATCTCGAAGGGAATCGCAGCCTGGATAGCTGGTTGTATGGCTGTTTTAGTCCCTGCAGGAAGCACCTCTTTCAGGGTGTTGGCACTGCCGGGCGGCACGAGGAGCGTGGTGGGGAATACATCGTAGAGATGGCGCTGGAGGAAGATGCCGATTTGTTCGGGTGCGGAATGGATATGCAAATCTCCGCTGTAGCGCAGTTCAATGTACACAATGCGGTCTTTGAGGTTTTCTGGACGGAGGATCTGCTGCAGGTGGGAGAGGTAGCGCAGGGCGAGCCGCGGGAGGTCGGGGTTCTGCAGCGCCTCATCAAGCAGGTCACGCATGCCCCGGGCGTCAGGATTCTGAAGGTCGCTCACTGTGAGGTAATGGAGATCCTGGTTGCCCCTTGTCCGTTCAGCCCAGAGTTCGGTTATATCCGCAAGTTTTGTGAGTATTTCGTTTCCCTCTGCGGCTGCACGAAGATGCGGGAGCGGGCAGTACCACTCGTATGCTTTCGTAGCGGTGTCTTCCAACATAGAAGCATCATCAATGACGATATGTGCCTGTGTCGTGAGCGCATTGTGTCCTGTATGTTTTGGGTCTGCAATGAAAGAGAGAAGCTGGCGGTGATCCAGCAGGAGAACACCTGGGGGATTTAAAAACTGCCTGGTGTACGCCGCAGACTCTTCCGTACAGGCGAGTTTGCCATTCCATACAGTCACTTCATCGCCGTGCAATGGGAGATCGCTCTGGGTTTCTGGTGTGTACCAGAGTAGCTTGAGGGCAAGTGTTGCCTCGTTTGCCGTGAAGGATTCCTGGTGAATAAACTTTGTTCCGGCCTCGGGGTCCAGGAGGAGGTACGGCGGGAACAAAATGCGTACACCCTCCGGTAATGTGAGTTTCTTTGTGGTCATTTCGAGGTTTTTCACCGCGAGCCAGTGGACAGTGTTGCTGTCTGCTACTGCAGCGCGCATCACTATTTCCAATACTCCTGGAGATGCTGGTTCTTCCAGAAGTGCCACGCTGCCGCTTGGTTTAGTGAGAGTGACGCCACGGATAGCATTGCCGTTCCCAGTGGTTGTATCTGTTCCCATGTGCAACCACACTGGTTTGGTGTCTGTGTGAGGAGCGGGCAGTGCCCCAAAGAAGCGTCTGTATCCTTCTGGTGCTCTCCGCATAATATCCTGTGCCTGCATCTGCAGTTCTCTGGGAAGCATGAGCATGCGTTCCCAGCATCTGCTCAAGAGTTCCACTGTGGCGTGCACATCCCCGAGTGCGCGGTGCATTGGTTCATGGTTCAGTGAGAGGACGGTACTCATGTACCCGAGCGAGTAACTCTCGAACTCCGGGAATACGAGCGAAGCGAGCATGGAAGTATCAATCCATGGGCGACCGCTGAGGTCGATTCCTTCTCCCTTGAGCATTTCCATGTCATAGGTGATGTTCTGCCCGACGATGATGGCATCTTTGTCTATGTGCTTCAAAATATCTCCGCGCACATCCTCCAATCGTGGCTTCCCCTGGAGGTCTGCTGTTTTGATGCGCGTAAGTACTTCTACATGCGGCGGAATCGCTTCTTCCACAAAAATGAGCTGTTCATATTCATCCTGCATCACTCCGTCCCTCAGCAAGACGGATGCGAATTCAATGATCCTGTTCACGCGCGGGAGAAGGCCGGTCGTTTCCGTGTCGAGAACAACAAGGGGGATGCCCGGAAGTTGCATGAACCGATGGTAGCGCTCTCGCTACCATCGGGACATGGTATTTCTTGCCGAATTATTCTTTCTTTCCATCCTCCTTTGTCTCACCGGTATCTTCTTTCTCCTTTGTTGCCTCTGGTTCTCCGCTCGCTTCTTTTTCTTTCTCAGGTTTTTCCTCTGCAACTTCTTTCCCTGCGGCGGCCTTCTTGTCCGGGACGGCTCCTTCTGCAGGCTGTTCTGGGGTCATTCCCTGCATTTTGAGTGCATCGGAGCCCGTGAGCTCTGCTAGTTTTGCTTTAAAGGCAGGCAATTCCTCATAGTTGTACATGTCCAATTCGTAGCCGGAAAGCTCAGTAGCCAGGCGGATGTTCTGCCCTTTTTTCCCTATAGCCATGGGACGCTGGGCTTCTTCCACAAAGACGGCGGCGCGCCTTTTGATGCGCCTCCCTTCTTCATCGAGATTCTCTGTGTCATTCACGATGATGACAGCGGAAATAGCTGCCGGTTGTAACGCGGTGGAAATGAGGCGGATAGGGTCATCGGACCACTCAATCATATCAACACGCTCCCCATTGAGTTCCTCCATCACTGCCTGGATGCGTACGCCCTTCTGTCCCACGCATGCTCCAATGGGATCAATCCGCGGGTCGGTACTTGCAACGGCGACTTTGCTGCGGAAACCAGGATCGCGGGCAATGGCTTTTATTTCGACATCACAGTTGCGCACTTCCGGGATCTCCAGCTCGAGGAGTTTGCGTACGAGGCCGTGGTGTGTGCGGGAGATGCGCAGCTGTGGCCCTTTCCCTGTGAGCTCCACCTTATCAAGGTACACACGGATGCGCTTTCCTGTGTAGTAGTGCTCGCCCGGTATTTGCTCTTTCCAGGGGAGACTTACGGTCATTCCTTCGATTTCAAGTGTCACCCAGTTTGGTTCCACCTTTGTGACTGTGGCGGTGAGCAGTTCCTCCTCGCGGTCCTTGAACATTTCGTACAAGCTCTGTTTCTCTGCCTCCTGCAGTTTTTGCAGAATGACTTGTTTTGCTGCCTGTGCAGCGATACGGCCGTATCCTGAAGGGGTAACATCAATCTCAATTTCATCGCCGACATCCGCATCCTTTTTAATCTTCCTCGCATCTTTGATGCTGATTTCGAAATTATCGTTTTCCACCTCTTCCACAATTTCCTTCACAAGGAGGATGGTAGGCATGTCTTTGCCCTCTTCAAGCTCCACGCGGATTTCCTGCTCACGGTTCCCAAAATCTTTACGGTAGGCAGTTGCTATGGCCTGCCTGATAGCGTCCAGCACCTGTTCGGGACTTACGTTCTTCTCCGAACAAATCTGGTTGATTGCGGCTATGAATGATGCACGCATGACGAGGGGTGGTAGAAAGTGGAACTGTGAAAGGAA
This sequence comes from Candidatus Peribacteria bacterium RIFOXYB1_FULL_54_35, assembly GCA_001787755.1. Classification (GTDB taxonomy): domain Bacteria; phylum Patescibacteriota; class Gracilibacteria; order Peribacterales; family Peribacteraceae; genus GWB1-54-5. Next base: position 160,893 of record MFYJ01000011.1, on the reverse strand, counting down.
AAAAACCACCGTTTCAGCATCAAGTGAAACAGTGAAAACTCTACTTCATCAGTGTTGAGTATATTGTACCCCTTTCAGGAGACGAAGCAAGCATCAGGGGCGTATGCTTGGGGCATATGCAACTGTTTTGGGGGTCATTCATCCTCAGTTTTCTTGGGAGTATTGGCTCTGCGGTGCTTACAGAGCGTTTTCTCCATGAGCGCGTCGCTCTCATCGGTTCGTTTGTTGGGTTGCAGAAATCTATGAATACGGGAGTGGCTTTTGGGCTTGAACTGGGGCTTGCGGAGCCAATTTTGATTGCGGTTGCAGCAGTGGCGGTTGCCGTGATGGCTCTGAGAACCGCCCGTAGCGCAGAAAGCCAGGTGGGGTTTGGGCTCCTCCTGGGAGGTGGCCTCGCAAACATTGTGGATCGTCTTCACAATGGGACTGTGACCGATTTGTTCCAGATCGGCAGATTCCCCATTTTCAATGTTGCTGACAGTTGCATCACAGTTGGGGTTTCGCTGCTCTTTGCGGAGTTGATTTTTCAGAAATTCCGCGCCCGAAAACGCTGCTAATACTTGCTTCTTTGAGCAGAAATGATACTTCTGTTGCCTCATGGCTGTTGCCCCTTTCCCCGGCACGTTACAATGAGTCACCTCATATTCCTTCACTCAGCATAGATGGACATTCGATACAGCGTACAGGGAGGTATGCCACTGCGCGGGGACGTGACTGTAAGCGGCTCCAAGAATGCGGCTCTACCTATGATTGCAGGGAGCCTGCTCTGCAGCGGGGAGACGGTGCTACACAACGTGCCGGATCTGTTGGATGTGCGTTCTATGCTCTCCATTCTTGATTTTCTGGGGGCAGAAACATCATTCCAGAATGGGACTGTGCGCATCCGCACTCACAATGTGCAGAGCAAACCCATTCCTGCGGAGTTCGTTTCCAAATTGCGCGGGTCTATTGTGCTTCTTGGCCCACTTCTCTCCCGCTTTGGAGTTGTGGAGATGGCATATCCAGGGGGGTGTGTTCTCGGTAAGCGCCCCGTTGGTGCGCACATTGGTGCTCTGGAGCAGCTGGGAGCGGAAAACATGAGCACGGAAGATATCCTTCACCTGCAAGGAGAGCTGGCACCCGCGCATGTTATCCTCCCGGAGTTTTCTGTCACTGCGACAGAGAATGCCGTGCTTGCCGCCGCGCTTCTCCCCGGTGAAACGCGTATCGATATCGCAGCTGCCGAACCACACGTGCAAGCCGTGGAAAGGCTGGTACAAGCTATGGGAGTGGATGTAGAGGGAATAGGTACTCATACCGTTATTGTTCGTGGCCGGCGAGATTTGCAATGTGTTTCTGCCACCGTTCCGTTTGACTACCTTGAAGCAGGTTGCCTCGTTCTCGCGGCTATTGTGACCAAGGGCAAGGTGCGGCTGCATGGCACAGATGCAGGACACCTCCTCTCTTTCCTCGATGCAGTACGGCGGCTGGGGGGCATATGCAAATACATTGACGATAGTGTGCTTTTCGTCGATGGGGAACTTTCCTCTCTCCATGCCCTGAGCATAAAAACCAATGTGTTCCCTGGATTTCCTACGGATCTCCAGGCGCCTATGGGGGTGGCACTCTCGCAAGCCCATGGTGTGAGCAGAATTTTTGAGCGTCTCTTCGAGGGGCGTATGGCATATTTGTATGAGCTGGAAAAAATGGGAGCACACGTGGAAGTGCTCAACGCACATGAGGCTCTCATTATTGGCCCGACACCTCTACGGGGGAGAACGGTTGCCAGTAATGATATCCGGGCAGGTGCAGCTATGGTCATAGCAGCTCTCTGCGCTGAGGGAGAAACAGCCATTACCGATATCCGGTACATTGAACGTGGGTACGATCGTCTCGATGAAAAATTGCGTAGTCTTGGCGCAAAGATCCAAAAAATTGAGACCAGCGGGCAGGAGGAGTAGGGGGCTTTTAGTTGGAGGGGGAAGTCATGAATTTCTTTTGCGTGGAGACTGGCCTCCAGTATCATCTGCGCATGCTCGTACTGAAGTCACCGAAAGGCGCCGCTATCCGCTGTGAATGGGGGAACAGATCTGTTGTTGTCTTTCCGGAGAAACAGGAGAAGGCAGATGCGCTTGTGACGCTCTTCCGGACGCCGGAGGAAGCCCCACAGAAAGGAACAATTTCCTGGCCGGGTGAGTATGACATTCAGGATGTGACTATCCGGGGTATCGGGCACAACGAAGGGGCACAAATTTCCTATGTTGTGGAGCTCGATTCTGTCCGTTGCGGATTCCTCTCGTCACCGCTCCAGGAATGGAGCGACTACGAACTGGAACTTCTGGGTGACATAGATGTGCTGGTCGTTCCTACAGACGACCCCAAGCGTGTGCAGAAGCTGGTAGATGAGATTGATCCCCGTGTTCTTATTCCTGTTTCCAACGGGGATGAAAGTGCGTATGCAGAGGTGTTGGGTGTCTGTGGTGCCAGGGGGAAGGAGGCTGTGCCGGAATACAAAGTGAAAGTGCTCCCTGTGGAAGGGCGTGAGATTGTGGTGCTGAAACGCGGGTAATACATTGAGGAAGGGGAAAGTGTACCATCAATGAAAAAGATGCCATCGCTTTCCCTTTTTCCGCATTTCCATTTAACATTTCCTTGCGGCCCCGTAGTTCAATGGATAGAACAGCCCTCTCCTAAGGGGCAAATGCAGGTTCGATTCCCGCCGGGGTCACCACGAAGTATGCTCTCACTTCGTTCGAGCAACTTCATGGCAGGCCACTTAATTCCCGCAGTCAGCATACTGAGTGTCCTGTAGTTGCATGTAACGCAGTGAAGTGCGTACTACGGGACTTTCTGATAGAATCATATGCTATGTTCATAGTCTATGTTCTCCGCAGTGCACGGGATGGTTCATTGTATGTTGGCTATACAACTGATATTAAAAAGCGCATTGCCGCGCATAACAAAGGCAGCGTCACTTCAACGAAGATAAAGAGACCCTGGAAACTCATATTTATTGAAAGTTATCTTTCACAAGATGATGCGCTCCGTCGTGAGAAGTACTTGAAAACGACACAAGGAAAAAATGCTCTGAAGCATATGCTTCGAAAAACACTTCAGTTGCCATTTACATAATCAGGATTTGGATTTATGAATCTTTGCACTAAACCATTCCAGGATTTGAGGAATTGCAGGAATAAATTCAACGAAGAATCCAGCAACGAGAAAAAATAAACCTATGTTATTGAGATATGGATGCTTCATCACAACAAACTATTTAAGACATTCCCCATTAAGATCATTAGCTTTACAATCCATGTCCAAAACACCACCTGCTGGCGTCGCGGCCATAGCAATAGCCAAGAATATTACTCCAATAAATTCGATGAATGCACCAGAGTACGTGCAAAAATGAATCCATTCCTTTTTTATAGAATTTCATTCTACTGTTTTGGCCTCCGTAAAACAAAAACCAGCATAAAATATGTCGAATCATGTGATTCGAAGAACCCTGTTTCTCTTCTGTATTGACTATTATACTGTCGCCGATGCGACGGCTGCTCATCACTCTCGGTGCGTTCCTCATTCCTCTGGGAGCACAGGCACTCGACTATCGGGACCAGAGTCTGATGTACTTAGATGCCCCATTCCTGCCTGCGGAGGCGGCGGGTATCAGTGTACTTACGACTATTGGCGCCGTAGAGGGGAACCCCGATGGCACCTTTCAGCCGCGGCGCACCCTCAACAGGGCGGAATTTCTCAAAATTGCTCTCGCGAGTTACCCACGGATTGTTGTTTCCCTCTCCGATGCGTCGGGGTGTTTCCCGGATGTCCGTGAAGAGGATTGGTTCTCGAGGTACGTGTGTCTCGCGAAGAAGCGCGGTGTTGTTTCCGGGTATCCCGATGGATTCTTCCGTCCGGAGAATCCGGTGAACTATGCTGAGGCCCTGAAGATGCTGGGGGAGCTGTACGCCTACACCGCGTATGCAGATGCGGATGCAGAGTGGTTTGAGATCTATGTACAGGCGGCACAAAACCACAGAACAGCCCTCCCGGTGAATCTGGCATATGACCGCTACCTCACGCGGGGGCAGATGGCGCGACTGGCTGCAGCGTTCCGTGCGGAGTATGAAGGGGAATTAAACTACTACAGGCGCGCGGAGCGTGGTGAGGATGTTGTTGTCTCAGAAGAAGCAGAGCCTGAGCCGGAGGAAGAGGAGCCACTTCCCCCTTCTCCGCGAAAGGAGAGTCTTGTTCCTGTAAAAAGCAGCTTTCTTATGGTGGGCCAAAGGGGGCCCATTGCGGATTTTCAGCTTTTTACGCGCGAGAATCCGGTTGAGCTGCGCATCGTCAAAGTCACTCTGGAAAGGGAAGCCCGCACACTCTCGGGTATCTATCTCTTTACCGGAAGTGGGAAAGAAATCGCCAAACTCAAGCTGGATGTGTACGACCGGGACGATGAAACATGGATTGTCTCGTTTGAGCCGGGACAGAGCGGTCTCATACTTTCCGAGCGCACAGGAAGCACGTTTGTGTTACAGGCACAACTGAGGAGGCTTCACGAGAGGGGTTTTTCTGAAGAATGGGTTAAAGTGAAAAAGATGTTTGTGATGGTCGGAGAAGTAGTTGATCCAACAGTGCAGTACCAGATTGTTCCGGCGAGCGCGCACTACCCTGCGCACCAAACCGTGCAGGCACGCATTACGCGGGTAGAAAATCTTCTGAGCAGTACGGGAAGTCTCGACCAGGGTGCCGGGAAACATTTTGCGTCTTTCCTCTTTGAGACGGAGAAAGATCCGGTGGCTGATTTCCGGGTACGTCATCTCCGTTTTCATGTGCATAATGCGCCGGGTATCCGGGTCACAAATTGGGAATTGCGGGGGGAAGGAACAGAACGCCGCTACGCCTGTAACACGGAAGAGTCAGATTCCCAAGAACTGAGTCTCGTCGACTGTTTTGCCATTCCCGAGGAGCTGGGGAGGCTGGGAATACTGGATCTCTACGGCGATGTGGACCTTTCACAGGCTTCACACGGGGATACACTGCAGGTGAATTTGGAAGTTCCAGGATCTCTCAGCGAGAGCGGAGATGTGCGCTGGACAGACGGTTCCGCTGATTACCAGTGGATAGAGTCCCCTGCCCCCGTCGCGGAGGGGAGGGTCTGGCGGTACTAGGCACGGCAGTGTTTTTCAGGCATCTCCGAACAATTCGTAGCTCTGCTCTTTCCTCATGCTCACGCAGGAAAACACTGCCGTGCCTAGAAGAGGTTTTTCAGTTGTGCTGCCATTTCCTGGGCAGCTTTTCGCGCTGTTTCCTGCCAGTCTTTCCCTTTGCTTGCGAAGATAATCCCGCGGGAGGAATTCACAATCGCTCCGGTGCCATCCGGCACAAAGCCGTATTTTACGTCCTGCGCCGTGCCGCCCTGTGCGCCGAAGCCGGGTATGAGAATAGGCACATGGGGCATGAGTGTGCGCAGGTACTTGAGTTCCTCCGGATAGGTGGCGCCCACGACTGCACCAATGCAGGAGAAGTTGGATTCCGGGCCAAGCACTTGTGCAGCCCAGCTTTCTACAAGTTGCGCCATGTGCTCGTGAACCACTTCGTCTCCTGTCGGGAGATCCTGCAATTCACCGGAACTTGGATTGCTGGTTTTGACCAGGATGAAGATCCCCTTGTTGTTTTTGCTGCACCTCTCGACGAAGGGTTTTACTCCATCTGAGCCGAGATACGGGGAAACTGTGAGAGCATCTATAGGGCTTTGTGCGTTCAGATATGCGTCGGCATATGCCTCACAGGTGGAGCCGATGTCGTTTCTTTTGCCGTCAGCAATTACCAGTAGTCCTTGTTCCTTGGCATATGCGCATGTTTCCCAGAAGATTTTCATCCCCTCCCATCCAAGCACCTCATAGTACGCCATCTGTGGCTTCACGCAGGCTGCGACATCCTTTACGGCGTCCACAATCCCCTTCGAAAATTCCAGCACGCCAGCAGCATCATGTGGAATTCCCTCCGGGAGTTTGGAGACACTGGGGTCCAGCCCCACGCACACGGGAGACTTTTCTTTGGTTGCTCTGGTGAGGGCGTCGGCAAAGTGCATCAGGGCTACATTACTAGAGGGCTAGGGCTAGGGCTAGGATTAGAAGAATATTTCTGGATGAGTCCTGTAAGCAACTTTCCTGTATGAGCATTAAGGAGCAGTGCCTTCTTTGCTTCTTCTTCAGAAAGGAGTTGCAGTCTGACGCATACAAGAAGCAATGCATGTACCTCAGAACACTCTCCGCGAGAAATAGTGTATTTGTATGCCTTGTCGGGATTACTTGATCTACTGAAACCCTCAGCAAGATTCGCAAGAATCCCAACCGAAGCCCTCCTTAGCTGTGACGAAAGACCGTAGACTTCCTCTCGCGGGAGCTTGTCTGTAAGCAAATATATTTCAACTACTAGTTCCATACCCCGTTTCCATACCTCCATATATGTAAACGATTGGATTCTCATGATTGTTGAAAAGAAAAATACTAGCCCTAACCCTATTCCCTAACCCTATTCCCTACCCCTCAATGCTCTGCCTGTACTGCAGGGCTTCGGCAACGTGCACCTGGTCAATCCCGTCATCCCCGGTGAGGTCCGCGATGGTCCGTGCGACTTTGATGGTGCGGTGGTAGGCGCGGGCAGAGAGCCCAAGATGTTGAACAGCCTGCTTGAGGAGTGCGAGGCAGCCGTCATTCAGGGGGCAGAGTTCGTCGATCTGCTTCACACCCATTTCCTTGTTGGTGTTGATGGGGAGCTTCGCGAAGCGCCGTCGCTGCCTCTCCCGTGCAGCGATGACGCGGTCAAGAATGACAACGCTGGTTTCCACGTTTTCCCGCGGTTCTCTCTGCAGGTCTTCAACATTCACAGGGTCGACGGCAATGGTGAGATCAATTCTATCCAGCAGTGGGGCGCTGATCCGCTTGTGGATTCTGTCTGCTCTTCCGCTGCTGAATTTAGGTGGATTCATGGCTGCAACCATGATGAAGTCGGCGGGGAATGTCACCGAGCCCTGTGCGCGGCTGATGGTAATCTGGCGGTCTTCCAGTGGCTGCCGGAGCACTTCCAGCACCTGAGCCGGGAACTCGGCAAGTTCATCTAAGAAGAGGACGCCCTTATGGGCGAGGCTGATTTCTCCCGGTCCCGGTATCTGGCCTCCGCCGACAATGCTCACGCCGCTGGCTGTGTGGTGCACGAGCCGGAACGGTCGTTGCCGTATGAGAGGCAAGTCATGCGGAAGAAGGTTGGCCACGGAATATATTTGTGTGACTTCAATGGATTCTTCCTCAGTGAGCGGAGGGAGAATGCTCCGGAATGCCTTCGCGAGGAGAGTTTTCCCCGCGCCCGGTGCTCCACTGAGAAGCACGTTGTGCCCGCCTGCCGCAGCAATTTCCAGTGCTCTTTTTGCGTGATCCTGCCCGCGTACATCGGCGAAATCAATACTCTCTCTGAGGGGGGCCATGTTGGTGCCTGCCGCTGGGGTGGAGATAGAAGGCGGGTTTTTCTTTCCATTGAGGATAGCGATAAGTTCACAGAGGTTCTCTACAGCAATCACTCTGAGTCCGGGCACGAGTGCGGCTTCCGGGCCGTTTGCCGCCGGGACGACGATGGTGGAGATGCCATGCTCGCGGCAGGCAATAGCCGTTGAGAGTACCCCCGAGACATGCCGCAGCGCGCCGTCCAAGGCGAGTTCGCCTATGTACGCTGCATCATGAAGAATTTCCTCGGGGATACTCACTGATCCATGAACAATCAAGAGTCCGAGTGCAATCGCGAGGTCGTAGCGCGGTCCGACCTTGCGCAGGTCCGCAGGTGCCAGGTTCACCGTAATGTTTCTCCCCGTCGGCAATGTGTAACCGCTGCTGCGTACAGCCATTCTCACGCGTTGCTTACTTTCCTGTACGGCGGTATCGCCGAGTCCCACGATGTACATCTTGGGTTCGCCGCGGATGGCACCTACTTCCACCGTCACCTTTTCACTGGAAAGACCGACAGTCGCAAAGGAGGTAAGCTGCGTGAGCATAGGATCAGAGGGAACAACTGTCTTCGAGTGTACCCACGTACACCTTGTAATCCAGTACTTCGACTGGACGATTGTACACCTTTGCAGGATACTCAGATTTGTATGGAAAAAGACACACCACGTATTGCAGTGGCGAGAACAGGAGAACGTATGGCAGAGGAGTACCTGCGTTCGATCGGGTACCGCATCTACGGTCGCAACATTCGCGTAGGCCGGGATGAAATTGATCTCATCGCGTACGATCCTTCTGAGAAGGTCATCGTCTTTGCAGAGGTGAAGACACGTTCGAAGAATGATCCGGACTTCCGTCCGGAGCTGAGTCTTACCACGGAGAAAAAGAGGAGGATGCAGCGGGCAGCGGAGATGTGGGTCTCTGCACAGGACTTTTCCGACAGCTATAGAATAGATGCCCTCTGTGTTGCTGGAGGGGAAGTGACAGAGCACATGAAGCAGATCGAACTCACCACTGAGTGACGACCGTCACGTTTCCGGAAGCAAGGATAGCTTTCGCTGGCCATCTCCGTTCGTCGGCATCATCTGCAAGCATTTCCTCCCATATCTTCTTCTTTTCCTTTCCTCTCAGGAGGAAGATTTTTGAGCAGGCATTGGTGAGCACAGGCAGTGTGACGCTGATGCGATCATGTACTGCAAAGCGATCAGTAGTCGTGCGTACGGTAAGCTCCGGTCCCATCCCCCTCTCGGACACCGGTGGAAAGAGAGAGGCAATGTGCCCGTCTTCTCCCATGCCCAGTATCACGATGTCCGGCCATTTCCCCTTGAGGAGATCTGCAAGTGTTTTTTCGTATTCCTGTTGCCATTTTTCAAGCGGCAGATCTGCAGGGTGTTTGAACTGCATAGAGGGAAGTGCGGCATTTGTCAGCAGTGTCTCCTGTATGAGTTTTGTATTGCTCTCGTCCTCCTCCAGAGAAACATAGCGCTCATCCACGAGGAAGAGCCATACGTGCTGCCAGTCGATTTCCTGGCTCTTCCCCAGTGCCTCGTAGACAGGTCTGGGCGTGGAGCCGCCGGAGAGACCAAGAATACAGTTGCCTCTTTCAAGCATCGCTGCGTTCATGAGTCCTTCGAGGAGAGTGACGCTTGCGGAGGAAAACTCCCCGTCGGTATCGGTGGCAAGGTGTGCGAAGTCCATGGTCAGAACCAGTGTATACCGTCTCTCTCTACCCATTTGCCCGCCTCTTTCGGGCCTTCTGTCCCGGCAGTGTATGTGTAGAGAGGCGTATTCGGTTTAGTAAGATGAGCCTGGATGGGGTCAAGCAACCGCCAGGCAAACCGCACCTCATTGAACGACAAGTACCACTGCTGTTTGCCGTGAATGGCTTCGAGGAGCAGGAGCCCGTGCTCGGGAAGACAATCCCCGAAGCAGACGAGCGGATCTTCCAGGATGAGAGGGCGGAACTCCGGCTCCGTGCCGCCAAGCTTCGTCTGCATGTACACGCGCATGCCTGCCTCCCCGTGCAGGATGATGTCGAGACGGTTGGGGGAGGATCCTTTGCCCACCAGATGCGGCTCCTGAAACTGGATGGTTATGCGGGTTTCCTTCTTTTCCAGCCGCTTGCCGCTCCGGAGATAGAAGGGAACTCCCTGCCACCGCGCAGTGCGCGAGAGGATCTTTAAGGCAATGAATGTGTTGGTGCGCGAATCTGCTGCAATTCCTTTCTCCTCTGTGTATCCGGCCACCTGCCTACCGAGTAGTTCTCCCGTGCTGTACTGCCCCTGCAGCACAATATCATTGAGGTCTGTGGCAGGGGGAAGGTAGAACTGCTCCATTGCTTTGAACCGGTTTGTCCGGAAGGCTTCATCCCCTTCAAGTCGCATAGTGAGCAGTGAAGCAACCATGAGCAAATGCGACTGGAACATGTCTCGCAGAGCACCGGTGCTCTCAAAGTACCCTGTACGTCCTTCCAGCCCGGCAGACTCTGCCGCTGAAATCTGCACGTGGTGGATGAGCGTGTTCTTACAGAGTTGCTCCAGTATGGGATTCGCGAAACGAAGGTAGTACACGTTGCGCACAGCCTCTTTCCCAAGGTAGTGATCAAGCAGGTAGATCTCTTTCTCCTCGAAACAGTGGGAGAGCTCCTTCTGGATTTCCTCTGCACTCTGCAGGTCATGTCCAACGGGTTTCTCTATGATGCAGCGGAAGTCTCCTCTTTGCTCGTGTGTATGAATCCCCCCCGCACACAGGTTGCGTAATACACCCGCAAACACCGTGGGTGGGATGGAAAGGTATGCAAGCCGTACGCGATTCTCCCAACCTTTCTCAATCTTTAAGAGGCGGGTATTCAATCGGATAAAGTCCTCTTTTTTGTCGTACTGGCCGCGTTGATAGTACATGTGGCTGAGAAGTTCTGAGAGAGCCTTCTCAGTCACTTCCGGCATGCCGGCACGCACCGCTTTTGCTACATGTTCCCGGAAAGAACTGTCGTCCATTTCTGAGCGGGAGAACCCGACAATGCAGTACTCTTTTGGCAGGCGCTTCTTGAGCGCAAGAACATAGAGGGCCGGGTAAATCTTCTGTTTTGCCAGATGGCCGGAGGCGCCGAAAAGAACGAGGCTGAATGGTGAAGACGCGGCGAGCATTGGCTCAAGTATACCGCAAGTAGCGCATGACCGTGCTACAGGGAAGAGAGAGTTTTTGTGTGTGGCGTTACGGGGATGGAAACATATTCCTCAGAGGAGAATGCATCGAGAATTTCAGAGAGATTTTCAATGTACTCATAATGGTGCGGCTGCGTGATTTTCGAGAAGTAGTTTTCATACTCTTCCAGAGGGGAGCAACCGAGGAACTGGCATAGTTCTGCAATGGTGGATTTCCCCAGTTGTTCATAGGTACACTCAAAGAATGGTTTGCCATGTTCCAAGAGCAGCGAACGCAGTTCCTGCAGCCATTCCCTCTGTGATCGCATCCAGTGTTCTATGTCTTCTTTGCGGACGCGGAATGGGCGGCGGAGAACGAGTTCCTCATTCGGTCGGATATTGTAAATGCCGGTTCTCCAGGCAATCTGGATCGAGAGTGCTGCGGCAAGCATGTTCTGGCGGGAGAGGAGGATCACCTTGTGCTCAGGCTGCAGTAGCCATCCCTTCTGAAGATACTCGGGTACCTGATAGTCGAGAATTTTTAACCCGATCACCGATTTTTTCTCATGTGCATGACAGCGGAAGAAAAAATCCTGGAGCATGGTTTCGTGGTTTTCCAGGCATGTGGGTTTCATGCCGAGCGTGGCAGCAAGGTAGCGCTGCATGTTGACATTACCCACATTGAAAATTTCCGAAGCACAGTGAATATCTTCATGCTGCGAGAGTATTCTGCATAGATTCGAAGACCCGCATCTGGGGTGGCAGAAGAGTATGAAACGCTGGTATTGGTCAGCATCTCTGGTTTCCGATGCTGAGAGTTGGTGAACGCGCGTATGCGGGGAGGTAGTTGCATTTCCCACAGGGACCGGCACTGTCTGTTGTATGTAGCGGATACGGGCATATCTGCGTATCAGAGGATCTACGGTCAAATCTACAGGGGTGTCTCTGTTGGCTGAATATTGCATGGTGATCTTCTGCAGTTCCTCTCTGCCGATGGGGGCAGGGTCTGAGCAACGGGGAAAAAGCTGTTTCCAGTGGTATGCCTCTCTCGGTTGGCGGGTCGGCAGGTCCCGGACACTTGGCCATCCTTGCAGAATCTTCCTCCGCAGCTGCGATTCACTCCGTACGGGGAAATGTGCCAGAGCGAGATGGGAAGCAGGCATTGCGCTCACCGGTATTTTCCCCTCGGGTGTATGCCGAAGAATGCTATGGTTTCCGGGTGCAAGGCAAACATTGTCATCTGCAGCCAGGGTCCCCGGGATGAGCACCTTGGAGAAAGGCGGCTCTTCACAGGATTTTCTAAAGATGATGCGCCTCACCGGATCTGGTTCTGTGGGGGAATCCCGTTCAGTGGGGACGTACGTGCGCCAACACAAAAGATGCGGCGTAGTCCGATCCAGTTTTTCCAGTTTTTCCCGCGGATCAGCGTTCTCCGGGGAGATGAGGAACTCGTCTGCGTCGAGTGGGAGTATCCAGTCCGGTGCATCGTTCTGTGCCAGATCATGCATGAGTGCCGTGAGTACCTCCGTCTGGTGGTGCAGAGGGTGCTCCTCTGTACGGATATCAATTGCCATACCTTCTTCCCTGAGCATTTCCAGGATAGTGGAAGAGTTATCTTTCGTCCGGTGCAGCACGATGACCATGCGGTCCACGATGCTCGCGTTGTGGCGGACAAAAGATTCCAGAATATCCACTTCGTTCCGTGCCCATGTTATGGAGACAATCTTCATCAGATCAGAGGAGCCAAGGAGGAGTATGGTATGGCAGAGAGGGCGGGGATACAATTGAACGCCTTGTTCTGTACAATTCCCAGTGCATGCATCTGCATCCTCTCACAAAGACCAGGCGGCTCATTTGCAGGCCGGAAGGCATCTCATGGAAGAACCATTTTTTGTGGCTGGATGCATTTCGCCGCTATGAGAGAGAAATACGGAGCGGACGGATACCGGAGGAATCTGCAGGGTGGTGTACGGCAATCATCTTGGCATACAAGAGACCGCAGAATATTGATCTCATCGTTCGTGCCGCCCTGCAGACACCCGGGGTGGGGAAGATCATTGTTTCCAACAACGATCCCCGCTGCAATTTGCGCCGGTGGCTGACGGTGCGCCACCCGCGCGTGCGCATCCTGAATCCGAAAGAGAGGCGCAATGTCGTGGAGCGCCTTGTAATTGCGCGAGAGGAGCCTGCCGATTTCTTCCTTGCCATCGACGACGATATTTTCCTTCGTCCGGAGCAGATGCAGGTTCTCTGCGAGGCGGTGCGGCAGAATCCTGCCGTGCTTCACGGTATGTTCGGGGAACTTTATTCAGAGGGGAGAGTGCAGCACGCACAACATGGCCGGAACAGCACTTTAGATGTCTTGAACCGTGTGTACTGCTTCACAAGAGAGCATGTGGAAGAGTTTTTCCGTCTGGTGGATCTGCTCGATCTTGGTAGGCAAGAAACGTGGTCACAGAATTTCTGTGATGATATTTTGCTGAGTTTTTCCGGTGCAGGAAAACCTCTCTGCCACAATGTCGGTCCTTTCCTGGACTGCCCGACCCAGGGGAAGAGAGGAATTGCTGCCTGGAGGCAGGAGCAATTTATGCAGAAGCGTGTTCCCATTTACAACCGCTTACAATCCGTGAAATACCAGAGAGAAGGGGCAGTGGTGCCCGGAACTGTTGGCATGGCCATTCCTCGGGTGAGCGTGGTGATGTCTGTGCATAACGGCATGCCGGATTTGGAGCAAGCTGTCACAGGCATACTTCATCAGAGCTTCAGGGATTTTGAATTCCTGATCGTCGAAGATGCCTCTACAGATGAAACTGCGGCAGCTTTGGAACGGTTTGCGAAGGAAGATGCGCGCATACGCGTTCTCCACAACACAGAAACTATCGGTCAAACGCGCTCAACCATGAGGGCCCTTGCAGAAGCGCGGGGGCACTACATAGCCAGGAATGATGCGGATGATTTTTCCTCTCCCACAAGATTAGAGAAGAGTATTGCCTTTCTCGACTTGCACCCAGAGGCTAATCTCGTCTGTACGAACTGGGAGTGGTACTCCGTTCCGCGGGGGTGTTCTCTGGGGGCCTCTACGGTTCCCATGGCACCATGGACTATTGCCTGGCATCTCCTCTTCTACAACTGCCTCGCATGCCAGAGCGCCGTGATGTTCCGCAGGAGGTCTGCAGAGCAGCTCGGAGGATACGCACCTGAGCGCAATAGTGCAGAAGACTATGATCTCTGGAGTCGCATGGCCGGAAAAGCAGATGTGGGGTCCATACCAGACGTGCTGGTCCAGTTTCGTCGTGGCCGTCCTGAGAGTATGTCACTCACCATGCAGGAGGTGCAGCGGACACATGCATTGGAAATGGCACAGCGGAATATCATGCAGCTCATAGAGAGGTCTCCTTCTTTGCAGGAGGTACAGACAATGGCTTCTCTCTGGCCTGCATTCTGGAACAGCGCGGCACCGGCTGCAAAGGACGCTGAATGGGTGTTACCTTTCATTACTGAAATTCAACATGCGTTTCTTCGTGACTGGAGAGAGAGGCATCTGTGCTCTCTAGAGAGTGTTTCTCACGCTATAGAGCATGAGATTGCTCTTGCGTATGCGCGCTGGTCTTCCTTCCTCCCGGAGGGGCATCCGCTGAAATCCCGCACATGCCTTCCAAACTTGCGAGAGTATTGAGGAAGTCCGTGGGGTGTACTCTGTAACCATTCTTTTCCAGCAGGGCTTTGCATGCCGTTTGCTCCTCCTGCGTCATGTGTTTGTGTTCATAGCGAATGGCACGTGGCTTCATCGCAAATAGATCAAGGGATTGGAGGATCATAAAGTCGTACCCTTCAGCATCTATCTGCAGGAGATCAATAGTATGCATATTGTGTTTCTGGAGCAGTGTGCTGAGTGACATGCAGCGCACGCGTATTTTCTCTACTGATTCCACGAATCCCTCTCTGCCTGTCGGGTCGTGCTTTTGGGTGTGTTCCAGAGAGAAAGAACTGAGGTGAGTGTTTTTGTGGCAAATGTAGAAGTCTTTCACGCCGTCCCTCTCTGCTACGGCGATGTTCTCAAATATGAGGCTGTTCATATGCCTGTAATTCCACCGGAGTCTCTGGAAGACATGGGGGTTTGGTTCTACCAGTATTCCTTCCCATCCGCCTTGGCTCACAAGCCGGTGTATGGAGTCCCCTCCTGTGATCATTTTCCCCACGGGCGGCCCTTTCCATTCGGTCCATCCATCTCCTGCCCCGATTTGCACAAAGAACTTTCTTGGTGCTTCTGAGACGTTCCGCACACGCGAGAGGATCTTCTTCGCAAGATGTGCCGCAGAAGCTCCATACTTCATGGAGGCACTATACTCTTCCCGTTTGTTTGCTACAGTTCTCCCATGCCAGACATCCGTCAATTCCTGAAGGATCATGGGATCCCCTATGGGCACTACGATCATCCCGCTGTTTTCACCTGCGAGCAGGCACAGGAGCTGATTCCCGAAGGTATTCCGGGTGCGGATACAAAGAATCTCTTCCTGCGGGATAAAAAAGGGAGACGGCACATCCTTGTGACAGTGGGATACGAGAAGCAGGTGGATATCAAAGCGCTCTCGGAACTGCTGGATGCCAAGAAGCTCGGTTTCGGATCTCCTGAGCGCCTCCAGAAATATCTCGGTATTACGCCGGGTGCAGTGAGCATCCTTGCGCTCGTCAACGACACGGAGCATGCGGTGGAATTTTACATGGATGAAGATCTTTGGAGGGAGGAGTCGTTCCGGGTGCATCCGCTCGTCAATACAGCCTCGCTCGTCATTTCCCGGGAGGGGCTCCAGGCGTTCCTTCGGGCGACGGGTCATGAGCTTCGAATTGTGAAGCTCCCCGGTCTTTAGAACTGGGAATCTCCTTGAACACCAATCGCTTTCATCTGCGGGACACAGCGTAGTCCGCCGCAGCGGACGAAGTCGTGTGAAGGTACCTTGATTCTTGTGAAGTATTGTTTCCTTACAAAGATGGTTTCCAGAAGCCAAAAAATGAGTATTATTGTTCTCTAAAGCGCTTCAACTACACTGAAACTGTGATTCTCGATACGAAAACGGGATTCAGCGAAGAGGGACTGCAGGGTGCAGAGGCGGTTGCATGTTACACGGGGCATCTCCAGGAGATTGAGAGAGCCGCGAGAGACACCCTGCCTCCGGGCGCCCTCTTCAGCGTGGGAAATTTGAGTGATGGTACAGGGCACGGGTATGCACATGTGTGGGTACAGGGGGAGCACTTGGCAGCAGCATGCGGTGCGCTTGCTCGACGCTTCCCGCGCCTTGTGGTCGGACCGCTCACGCAGTCATCGTATGATTCCCTTGCGGAGCAGCGTGCGGAGCAATTACAGGAAGCGCAGCGACTGGTGAAAGTTGCCCAAGTAAGGGAACAGGTGGAAAGAGTGTGTGCGTCCGAGAATATTCTCTACGAGATATGCATCGCAACGCATCAAATTGGGCAACGTATCGTTATGATTGTCTATGTGCAGGGAGAGTACCGGGATCGTATTAGATCGTGGCTGTTTGCAGCGCTGGGCGACGCAGGAAATCATTCTTTGGAGGTACAGCCACTCACGCGTGAGCAGTACTTCGATTTACATAAGAGAAAGAATGGGCAGCAACCGCTTGCACGAGCTACCCAGGCATTGTAAATTTGTCTTACAATCATCGCTTCTATCCAGAGAGGCATCGAGGGAACTGGCCCGCTGAGATGCCCCCCAACCCGCCCGTGAGGGCAACGGTGGGAACTCCAGCCCCGCATGGGGGAAGATAGCTTTAGTCTCGCTTCCACCTCACCGGGGAGAGCGTGGTTCCTTCTATTCCTTTTCACACTCTTCTCATGTCTTACTTCTTTACTTCAGAATCGGTGACCGAGGGCCACCCGGACAAGATCTGCGACCAGATCTCCGATGCAATACTCGATGCCGTTCTCACAGACGACCCGGCTGGCGCCTGCTGCTGTGAATGCTATACGACGACAGGGCTCATTGTTGTTGGCGGCGAAATTACCACCACGACCTATGTGGATGTGCAGCAGGTTGTGCGCAATGTCTTAAAGGAGATCGGGTACGATAATGCAGAGTACGGAATCGACTACCAAAGCTGCTCGGTGGTGAATGTTATTCATGAACAGAGCGCAGATATCGCACAAGGCGAAAAAGAAGGCCAGGGGAAACACAAAGCTCAGGGTGCGGGGGACCAGGGTCTTATGTTCGGGTATGCCTGCAACGAAACCGAGGAGTACATGCCATTGCCAATAACGCTTGCGCACGGGCTCGCAAGACGCCTGGCAGAAGTACGCAAGAACGGTACGCTTTCCTACCTCCGTCCCGACGGGAAGAGCCAAGTCACCATTGAATACAGTGAAGACGACCGCCCCCTCCGCGTGGACACCGTCGTGCTTGCTGCGCAGCACGATAGGGGTATCACTGCAGAGCAGATCAAAGCAGATCTCATACAGCATGTTATAAAGCCTGTCTGTGGGAAATACCTCGACAAAAACACACGCTATCTAGTGAACGAAACTGGCGCGTTTATCACTGGTGGCCCTCATGGGGACACCGGCCTCACTGGCCGCAAGATCATCGTCGACACCTATGGTGGCATGGGGCGCCATGGTGGAGGTGCGTTCAGCGGTAAGGTTCCGAATAAGCAGGACCGCAGTGGTGCGTACATGGCTCGTTACATTGCGAAAAATATTGTGGCAGCAGGCCTTGCGAACAAGTGTGAAATACAGCTGGCGTATGCCATCGGATTTCCCGAGCCTGTGTCTGTTCATGTCACGACATTCGGCACCGGCAAAGCAGAAGACTCCGTCATTGCCAGTGCAGTGAAGCAGATATTTGATCTGACTCCGGCAGGCATCATAAAGACGCTGGACCTCCGCAGGCCCATCTATCGCCAGACAGCGGTGTATGGTCATTTCGGCCGTCCCGGGTTCAGCTGGGAGAAGACCGATCGCGTCGATGCACTGCGGGCTGCGGTGAAAGTGCTAAGCAGTACAGCAAAGGCAAAGTAACAATCGCAAAGAGAGTAGTTATTGAGTCACTGAGCAATTCAGTGGCTCAATAACTCCATGCGTGTTCCCGGGTAGTAGTACTCCAGTATCTCTTCTGCGCTTTCCCCTGCCTCTGCCTGTCCTTCTGCGCCGCAGCCGGACATTCCCACTCCGTGGCCGAGGAGTGATAGCCCCTTGCACCAGGGGTCTGGCTTACTGCGGAAGACCTCTGCGAATGGGAAGTCCTTCCAACCGTTCTCTTCCGGTGAACGTGTGCGGCCGTCGCTGCTGCTGAAGTACGCGGCCTTCACAATGCGGTTGAGCTTTTTAAGCACCTGTGCCTCTGTCTCCTGCACAGCACGCACCCAGCGGGGGTTGCTGTGCTCGTAGATATATCCTTGGTAGTTCTGGAAACTTGCTCCTGTATCACTCCCGTCGTAGGGCATGCCGGGGAACTTGCGGTTCTCCGGTTCCATGTAGTGAGCAGCATAACTGCGTGCGGCAATGGCAAAGGCTTTCTGCTTCTCGTAGAGTTCTGAGTCCGGTTCCTCCGCCACTCCGGCCATGTAATCTTCCAGCAGGAGCTCATTGATCAGCACGAGCTCTCCGAACATCACGCGGCACTCCAGGACACCGCGGAAGCGGTTCTCCGGCTTTTCCCAGCTTGCAAGGGTGAAGATGCCGCCATTGGTATCCATGCGCACTGTGCCCGATTCAATCACTTTCCCGTCTGCGAGGAGGGCACAGGAGAAATCCTTTTTCCGGAGAGAGAAATTTCGGCCATCCAAAAGCACTCCATTGACAGTAGGGCTGGTGCTCGTTTCCACCGTTGCGCTCTCTTCGGTGTAATTGAGGCGGATGCGGATGGTATCCGAAAGCTTCCCAGCTGTGCCCACCGGCGTACGTGTCTGCGTGTTCTGAGGGGGTTGTTCCTCTGCCTGCATCCTGCGGTAACCGGGTGTCTGCAGATTCTGCCGTTGTTCCGGCGAGTAGGACTGTCTGGTGGGTGTGGTCTTCGGAGCCGGGGCCCGGCGACCCTCGGCCCTGAGGACGTATGTCACAGGTCCGATGTCCACGGTGTAGACGCCGGCGATGCGGGGGAGTTGTATGCGGAGGCGGAGTGTCTCTGCCTCTCCGCCGCGGATGTTCTCCGGTGCTATGAGCTCTTTACGCACCTCCGAGTAGTGTCCTCCATTTTCCTGCCAGAGGCCGATCACAGAGCTGGAGCGGTTCACTGCTGCAATGCGCCCTCTTCTCTGCATGCTGCC
Source organism: Candidatus Peribacteria bacterium RIFOXYB1_FULL_54_35 (assembly GCA_001787755.1). Lineage (GTDB taxonomy): Bacteria > Patescibacteriota > Gracilibacteria > Peribacterales > Peribacteraceae > GWB1-54-5. Next base: position 141,996 of record MFYJ01000011.1, on the reverse strand, counting down.
TGCCGGTTTGTACTGCAAGGAGACGTGGAGGAGACCTCCGGGTCTTCCGGTGAGTTCCGTACTTCCAACGGGCAGAAGGATTGCGCGGGAAGCGGTGGGTTTCTTTGCGCTTGTTTTCGCAATAGTCGGATAGGTGATTTTTGCGCTGTAATTACCGGCAATCACGTGGCTGCGGATGGTATTCAATGTTTCCCGCACATAGTATCCAGGACACTCGGTGGGAATCAGATCTCCATGTCCCACAATAACCGGCATGGATTTTCCATGGAAGACTGCCTGTTCTTCGAGGTCGAGCCCGTACCTGTCCGCGAGTTCGGCGAGGAGCCACTTCAGGCTGTTTGTCTGCGCGTGTGCCGGTTGTTCGACATCAAAATTCCCCAGCATCACGATGCCGATTGTTCCCACATTGCCGCAGTACACGTGGCCGCCCACCACATAGTCTCCGCCTGCGCGTCCCTCGTAGATTTGCCCCTCCCCATCAATCACGTAGTGGTACCCAATGTCTCCCCACCCGCGCCCATTTGTGTGGTACTCGTAGAGCGCACGCACGCGTTCCACCGCGGGGCGGGCATCACCATCCACTTTCTGTGCTGTGTGGTGCACCACCAGCTGGCGGATTTCCGGTGAGTACCGCCGGGGCCAGCGATACTCCTTACCGCTGGGATCGTTTTCAGTTGTTTTCTCTGTGCGGAATTCTTCCGGAAAGTCGCGCTGCGCCTCCTCGCAGTCGAGTACACGCTGCGGCACGGCATTGTATTCACTGTTGTCCGGTGGTTCGCTTGGTTCATCAGAGCGGCTTGTCGGTGTGCCGACGTAGGTCAGGCTTTCATCCGCGCCCCACTGTCTCCGTGTGAGGATGCGAGGCTTGCCCACACTGCCTATGGCTGCGACCGCGTAGCGGATCGGTTCCTTTGAAACACGAATAGGATGCAGTACGTACTGGTCCGTCCTCCCGCGGAGACGGATTTCCGACACAGGTTCGGGGAAGAGCACCAGGTTCGATTCCCGCAGGAGGGGATCAAACTCCTTCTCAATGAAGAGGTCTTCCCACTCCGCCCATGTGGACCCCAGCCTCGCACTCACCGAAAGGTCTATCTCGTCGGTTACTACTCCTATACTCAGTGCATCGATTGGCTCCTCAAATGTATGCACCTGTACGTGAGAAAGATTGGAGGGGAGAACGCTGCCTACAACTGCTGTGGACAGTGCGGCTGAAGCAACGGTGAGTAGTCGCATACCGCGAGTATACCCACCTATTTCTTCCGAAGCAGCACTTCCTCGTACCGGTCGATCATGCTATCCATCGTGAAGTCAGAGAGCGCTTTTTGCTGGCCTGCCTGAGCGATGCTCCGTCGCAGGTTCTCGTCTATGAGCAACTCAGAAATGGTTTCTTTCAGTGCTTCCACAGAACCTGCTTCCACGATCATCGCATCTTTGCCGTGTGTGAGCTGCTGAGCGATGCCGCAGACATCAGTAACGATCACAGGAATCCCCAGCATCATCGCTTCCGCCGCCACAAGACCGAAGGGGTCATGGCGCTTCGAAGGAAGCACGAGAATATCCAGAGAGTGGTAGAACGCTCCCAGGTTTCCTTTACGAGACTCAATCTTCGTGCGGAAACCCATTTCATATTTGGAAATGTATTTCTCCAGGCTGTCCCTCTGCTCCCCCACTCCCACGATGCTGAGTGTGGTGTTGGGGAGATCTTTCATTGCTTTTATGAGCAGGTCTATACCTTTCTCCTCGGAGAGGCGGGCAACACAGCCAATGTGAGGATGATCAGACGGTTTCTTCTCCGGCGGTTCCACGGAAAAGCGCTGAGGATCGATGCCATTTGGAATACTCATCACCTTCTTTGGATCCCATCCAAGATCAAGGTAGAGCTTCCTGCTCAGTTCCGAAACACACACGGTTGTTGCCCACTGGCTCTGTTTGCGAAGTTTACGCAGGAAGGGGTTGTGCTTCAGCCACGGGCCGATGGAATCATGTTCAATCCATAACACCTTGATACCTGCCTCAGCTGCGGAGCGCGTAAGCAGAAGCTTTTCTGAGATGCTCAGCATTATCACCGTGTCGAGACCATGGGCACAGAACTCCCTGAAGGCGCTTACAAGCTTCTGCTGCATCCTCTTCTTTCTCCAAAAGAAGCTGATGATTGTTTCTTTGCTTACCGGCGGGGGGCCGATATCGAGAGAAGCACAGGGGATTTGGTGTTGTTGACAGAGAACGAGCAGTGTGGGGCAACTTCCTAAAAATGCCACCGCGTGGCCACGCTGCTTCAATCCTTTCATGAGCGAAATTGTCTGTGTCTCTGCACCGCCGTGGGCACTTTCGAGGGGGAAGCGGGTAAACAATATCTTCATAAGCAGGAACTGTGAGATGATTCCCTTGGATTACTTTCTCGCCCTGAGTGCCATCGAAGGGTAAACAGTATTTTCATAGGAGGCAGAGTGCAGGCATTTGGATTGTAGCTTTCAGCTTTTAGGCGGAAGAGTCAAGGTATGGATGTCGTAGGTAGAATGTCGTATGTGGGTTCCCTACATTCGACATACAACATTCCATATTCCAGGCTTCATTGCATCTGTGTTTTCCATTCAGCAAGCAGTAAATTGAGATCAGTCTCGACCCTATCGAGTGGCCAGGCGGTACTCACGAAAGCCTCTGCTCCTGCCCTTTCGGCTTCTTCCCTGTAGTGGGAGCAATCAGCCGATGTGACGAGGGCGATGCAGCAATTTGGATTGTGCTTTTTGAGGTGTGCTATGACGGCCGGTCCGTTTTCTGAAGGGATTTCATAGTCTATGAATGCTCCGGCAAATTCCACGTGCTCCACAATAAGTCCATGAGCTTCTTCCGTGGTTCGTGCGGTGAGCACTTTTACATCGACGTTCCTTAACACTATACGTTCCAATAACTCACGCTTGGACTCCGAATCGTCGGCTATAAGGAAGAGTGGCTTCATTGTGCAATGAGTTCTTCCAAAAAATTGCATGTATCGTTGAGAGAGTGCGTCTTCGGATTGAGCACGTGGGAGAATGTTTCTTCTCCCTCCTTCTCTTCGCCCATGTGCACAGTGACAATCTTTTCAGGGAACGTGTCGCGCACCGTTTCTATGAGGTGCACGGAGGGGCAGGTGATGATGATATGGCAACCTTCCTGCTGCACATCTTTTGCGCAGTCACAGGCGATCATCACACCAAAGACTTCCTCCATGCCAATCTCCTCTTCATTCCATGTGTCCTCCTCACGCAAATCCTCCAGCGCGAGATGGCGCCAGTCTTTGTGCGTGTCCAGGATCTTGTCTACCACAAGTGCCCGAGCAGTTTCCGATGCGCCAGAGAGGAGCAGAATCATGGTATGTGTGTGGGTCTACAGAAATATTATACCACAAAAACATTCATCCGCATACACCATCACGTGCAAGGCCAATCGCGGAGAACCCGCTCCCGGCCACTGCCTCTACTGCAGAAAGATACTATCCCTGCTGTGCCCCAAGGAGCGTTCGCGTAGCGTCGGGTGTTTCCTGTCTTGCAAGAGCGAGATCTTCCGGCTGTACCGGTCTCTGTTCGGCTGCTACTTTCCTGTCTCTTCTCTCCGCAACAGGGACAAAGGAGAAGTCACCAATCCTTCCTTCCGATGTTTCGATAAAGTCGTATCCTGGTGTTCCAAAAGTGGTCATGGAGTGGATGGGGAATGGGAAATGGGACTGCATGTTGTCTGATGGGTGCTACAGCGGCAATGCTTTTCACAGTTGGTCTTTTTTTGGCTTATAAAAGCCCAACATCAAAAAGACCTACACTTCCGGTGATATGGTGTTATCCCAACCAAAAAACTGTGTTAGCATTCTCAGTTACCCAATTTTTTCCTGGCCACCCATGTACGGTCGCAGTACCTCCGGAATCGTCACAGTCCCATCTGCATTCTGGTAGATTTCCAGGAGAGGGATGAGAATGCGCGGGGAAGCAATACAGGTGTTATTCAGCGTGTGCACGAACTTCTTCTCACCACTTTTTGTCTCATACTTTATATTAAGTCTCCGTGCCTGGAAGTCCCCGAGGTAACTGCAGCTGTGCGTCTCTCCGTAGCTCTTCCGTGAGGGCATCCACGTCTCTATGTCCTGCATGAAGACTTTCCCCTTCCCCATGTCGCCCGTGCAGATGTTCAGAACCCTGTATGGAAGTTTGAGCGCCTTCAGCACGTCTTCCGCGTTGTTCCGGATTTCTTCGAACATCTTCATCCCCTCTTTCTGGTCTGCCCTGCACAGCACCACCTGCTCCACTTTCTCAAACTGGTGCACGCGGTAGAGCCCTTTGGTGTCCTTGCCGTAACTTCCTGCCTCGCGTCGGAAGCAGGTGCTGTACCCGGCGTAGCGTGTGGGGAGATCTTTTTCCTGCAGCACTTCATCCTTGTGGTAGCTGCACACGGTCACTTCTGAAGTTCCGATGAGGTGGAGTCCATCGCCTTGTATGGGGTCATCCTTTCTCTCCTGCCCCCCGACCGCATAGATGTTCTGCTGGTCCACTCCCGGGAAGAAACCCGTGCCCATGAAGCAGTCGTAGGTCGCGAGCAGTGGCGGGGAGAAGAGAGTCCAGCCCTTCCTCACGAGGGAATCCATGGTGAAGCGCAGCACGGCGTGGTGCAGGCGCGCGCCATCTCCTTTCAGGTAGTAGTTCCGTGTCCCGGAAACTTTCACGCCGCGCGGGATATCGATGATGTTCAGCTCCTCACCCAGGGTAACGTGGTCCTTGGGTGTGAAGGTAAACTTCGGCAGGCTCCCCTCCCCCCGGACTTCCACATTATCTCTCTCATCTTTCCCAACGGGGACATCCTCGTGCGGGATAGCGGGGAGTTGCAGTTGCATCTCCTGCCAGCTTTCTTCTGCTATACGCAGTTCCTCCTCCTTTTCCTTGAGGCTCTCGGAGAGCTTCTTCATTTCTTTCAGTGCCTCCGTCCGCTCCGAATCCTTCATGGCTGGAATGCGCTTGCTTACGCTGTTCTTCTGCGCACGCATGTCATCCACGAACTGCCGGAGCTCCCTGCGCAGATCATCGAGTTTCAAAAAACCCTCGATGGAAATATCTATCCCCTTCTTCTTCGCTGCATCCTGGTAAGCAGCAGGCCGGGCGCGGAGATCCTGGAGGTCGATCATGGCAGTATCGTAGCAGGAACAATGTCGTAGAGTAATCATCTCCCATTCTTGTTCTGTCCACTCCACGCACAATCTCATGGGGAGTCTTCTAAACCTTCTCCCGATGGATTCCGTGAGGAATTCATGGGAGAAGGTTTGGGTTTGTTGTGCCTCAGTCGTCTCTCTACACCCAGGAAGTGAAAGTACCTTTTCCAGTGAAGAGATGGAGGTGACCGGGCGAGAGGTACTCGACACTCAGACCAAGAATCTCGCCTTCGGAAACCATGATCCCTGCACCTTCCCACCGTCGTCCGTCAGTGGCTTTAAACCCGCCATCGACATGTTTCAGCACGACGGTTGAATAACTGACCGACTGTCCAGGGGTCAGAACCGTTAGAGGTGTCGACTCCCGCCTGACGATCACTTCGTCGCGGCCATGGAAGATTCTCCAATAGTAACTCCATGGCCGGCAAATCGTTCTCTTTCGCATATCCTTCCCTTTCTCTCTCAAAAAATGATGGGACTCTGCACAACGATGTCCCCCGGTGCTTAGGTGCACTGAGAGACGGCGAATGCAGAGCAGACGGTGGTGCAAAAGGTCGAGCGGATATTATCAACATATAAGTTGATTATGTCAATGGCCTGCAATGAAATCCGAATGGGAGAATGATGTTCTGGAATAGCCGATACGGCTATACTCCCCCGACATGCCAGAAGCTCAGCCATTCCAACTTGTTTCGGATTTCTCTCCCACCGGTGATCAGCCCCAGGCTATCGCGCAGCTCCTCAAAGGGCTGAAGGCGGGTGAGCGGCATCAAACACTCCTCGGTGCCACGGGAACAGGGAAGACGTTTACCATGGCCAACATCATCCATGAGGTGCAGCGTCCCACCCTCGTTCTCGCGCACAACAAGACGCTCGCGGCGCAGCTGTGCTCTGAGTTCCAGGGATTCTTCCCGGGGAACGCCGTCTCTTACTTTGTCTCCTACTACGACTACTACCAGCCGGAGGCGTACCTCCCCACCACAGACACGTACATAGAGAAGGATGCGAGCATCAACGAAGAGATCGCCAAGTACCGCCATGCAGCCACCTTCAATCTCCTCACCCGGCGCGATGTGCTCGTCGTTGCATCCGTTTCCTGCATCTACGGTCTTGGCAACGTGGAAGACTACGAGGCACTGGCAATCAAGCTCACACGGGGTGAAGCCGTGCAGCGAGACAAATTCCTGCGCCGACTCACGGATATCCAGTACAGGCGGAGTGCCATGGAATTCAAGCAAGGCATGTTCCATGTGCTTGGGGACACAGTGGAAGTGTTTCCGCCGGGAGGTGACACGGTCTTCCGGCTCGAGATGCCCTTCGACGAAATAGAGACCATCCAGGAAGTCGACAGCTTCACTGGGGAACTCATTGCAGATCTCAATGAGATCACCATCTTCCCCGCTTCGCACAACGTGACGACACAGGAGAAGATAGAGAGAGCTGTTGCGCAGATCGTTGCGGATCTCGATGTGCGCGAGAAGGAGATGCTCAGTGCAGGGGAGATTGCCAAGGCGGAGCGCCTGCGCCAGCGCACGGAGTACGATCTCGAAATGCTCCGGGAGACGGGGTACTGCACCGGCATAGAGAACTATGTCCGGTACCTCAATAATACGGAGCCCGGGCAGCCGCCAAGCACGCTGCTCGATTACTTCCCCAAAGATTTCCTCCTTTTCGTGGATGAATCGCACATCACCGTCCCGCAGATCGGTGGCATGTTCGAAGGAAACTTCAGCCGCAAGCAAACGCTCGTGGAGTACGGGTTCCGTCTTCCGAGTTCGCATGACAACCGTCCTCTGAAATTTGGAGAGTTCGAAGAGCGGGTGAACCAGGCCATCTACGTGTCGGCCACGCCGAGCAGGTACGAGAAGGAGCACACGAAGAAGCAGTACATTGCAGAGCAGGTCATCCGTCCCACGGGGCTGCTGGATCCGAAGGTGGAAGTGAAAACCAGCAAAAACCAGATCGATGACATTACCGAAGAGATCAATCAGGCTATCAAGCGCGGAGAGCGCGCACTTATCACCACGCTTACCAAGAAGATGTCTGAGAAGCTCAATGACTATCTGCTGGAGCAGGACTTCAAAGTGCGGTACCTCCACAGCGATATCGAGACTCTCGAGCGCATAGAGATTCTCCGCCAGCTGCGTACGGGAGAGATAGATCTCATCGTCGGTATCAATCTCCTCCGCGAGGGGCTCGATCTTCCGGAGGTAAGCTATATTGCAATTCTCGATGCCGATAAACAGGGATTTCTCCGCTCACGCGACGCACTCATTCAAACCATCGGCCGCTGCGCGCGCAACGTGCACGGGCATGTGACGCTGTATGCCACACCGGATCCAAAGACAGGGAAGCCCATGTGGACTGATGCCATGCGGCAGGCGGTGGACGAAACGAACCGCCGTAGGGAGATCCAGGAGGCATACAACAAGAAGCACGGTATCACCCCCAAATCTATCGAGAAGGCTGTGCACGATATCTCCGAAGAGCAGAGGAAGATGGAACTCCGCCGGCCAAAGCGCAGGCACGAGAAGATTCCCAAGGACGAGAAGAAGCGTCTCATCGAAGAACTGGAACAGCAGATGGAACTTGCTTCGCAGAACCTGGAGTTCGAGAAGGCTGCCGATCTCAGGGATGAAATTGAATTGCTCAGACGTGAATTATGAGAACTGTTTCAGAAAGGCAGTCCTGAGCCCAGCCGAATGGGCTGCCGATCTGAGGGACGAGATCGAATTGCTCAGACGGGAGTTATAGAGCTCTGATTCGCATCAGCATTCCACGGGGTTCTTCTTTGACGAGCTTTCTGTGTGGTGAGACCATAGCCTGCTTCTATGAGCGAAGTCCCACGCAGGCTTACGAAGGCTATCCAGAATGCCGGTATCAACGTGCAACCATCACATGCTGCCTTCCAGCAAGTTGCACGAGAGGTATGGGACATTGTTGAGGAGCAGGCAGATGCGGTGCGGAGAGTTATTGGTGGGAGCAGGGACCGTATTGTGGATCTTCTTCTCGATACCGTAGGTTGCGTGTCACTCAGTGCGCATTACGAGATCGCAGGACCGCAGAGGATTGCAAATTCTGTTATGGTCTTCGGCGATGCAGTCCGGGGGCGCGCAGCGGAGCTCATTACAGAACACAACTGCGATGTCTCCGGGGAGGCGGATGCGCCGCCGCCGCGCGTGCACGAACATAAGCCCATTAGGAGGCCCAAGGGGAGGAAGTGGTGTTGACCTCCAAAATTGTCTTAGTAGTATAAATATGCTATAATATAATAAATAATGCCCAAGACACAAACAGACCCCAGTGGCGTTCTGCCGTTCCCGAAGGAGCTCCCGCCGCTCCCGGACAATGGCACGGAACTCTACGACTCCATCATGCAAATGGTGGAACCGGAACTTGTTTCAAAGGAACTGCCGAAGGTGCGCGAGCGGCTGAAAGCTGAGAAGCCTGAGGAAGTGAAAGCACATGCAAGGCGTTACATGGAGGCGTTCTCTACGTTCAATCAGATCATGAAGCAGAGTGAAAAGGCCATGCACAAGGAGATCAAGCAATTCGTGCATACGGCATATGCTTCGTTGGAGCAGACAACGAATGCCATGGATGCAGAGAAGATCACGCAGCTGGAGGAAACGTTTGCAGAGCAGAAAGCTGTGAAACAGAAAACCCCGGAAGAAATTATGAGAGAGGCAGACAAGGCACCTGATCCAAACATCAAATGATCTTCCCGTTCATCACTCAAAGGAGTGGCATCTGCGAGCCGCGCATGCTCCGCTTCATGGGAGCGGGCGGGCCGGAAACAGGTGCAGAGCGGTCAGTGGAACCGACGGAGAGACACGGGCAGACACTGGATAGGATCGACCAGATGATTGGTGATAACATGCGGAAGCTCGATGGGATCGACACGCTGGTAGCGGAGAATGTCGATCTCCTGGCTCAGAGGGTGGAGGATCTCGGGAAGCAGGCGAAGGAAGGGGCAGGTAAGACAGTTCAGCGTACCCAAGAATTCCTTTTTCAGAGAGTGCAGCATGCGAGTGATACTGTGCATATGCTTATTCAGGAAACTCTGGATGTGGATCGGGAAGGGAGACAGAACATTGCCGAGCGGCGTACGGTGAACATCACGGACCCGCGGGTTCTCCAGTTGTCAGAGGACGGTCTATCTCTTTCTAAGATGTCGACGCGCCTTCATGAAATGATGGGGCGAAAACTTGATGAGAAGAACGCGACGGGGGATGCACTCGATGCAAGCCTCGAGGATCAGGAAGGCACTGGCAGATCTGTCACTTGGCAGAAGACAGAGGGTGGTCTTGCAGTTGCGAAGCAGGAAGGAGGCACGGAGCAGGCATCACAACCGGAGAAGGAGAAGTACGTGCCTTCGCCTTCGGCGGAGAAGAGCATGGGCGATCTCGTCCTTGCCATGAAGCAGGCAAACAGCGAGGTGGCTGCCGATAAGAAGGTGGATGGTCCCGCCGCATTCCAGGCGCTCTCGCAGGAATTCCACGGCATGAAGCCGGAGCAGCAGGATGCATTCGTTGTCTGGGTGAACGAGCAGATTGGGAACGAGCCCTACAAGGCGGGCAAAGACAACTTAAGTGGCACGCTGCGGTTTGACCGCACAGCATAGCTGAGTATGTAGTATTGAGTAGTATTCCAGTATTCTGGTATTCCAGTACTCAATTATTCCAAGGAACAAATCCAAATACTCTATTACTGCAAACAGATCGCCATCTGCTCCGTAGTGTTCACACTCCGGTGGTGTTAATCTTTTCCCATGCCTCTCAGTCCTTTCACAGTCCGCAAAGCGTCTGCTGTTCTAGAGTGCAAAGTCCTCGCTGTGGTTGTCGGTTACGTTACCGCAGTCATCTTGGTGGTGCTGAGTTTCGGCGTGCTCATGCAGATCTGGCCGGGGCTGTTCCCGAATCCTGCCACAGGTGTGCCGCTTGGTGCAGGGGCTCTCGCAGTGGCGCTTGCGCTCAATCTTGTCTTTGCACTGGTGGGGGGCTACGTGTCTGCGCTCATTGCGATGGGCAACAGGAGAAGAGTTGCAGTGATACTCGGTCTGGTCATGATTGTCCTCGGTACTCTCACGATGTTTTTGGAAAAGGGTGTCAAGCCGCTCTGGTGGTATGGGATATTCTTCATTCTCCTCGTGCCGTGCACCGTGTTCGGTGCATCTCTGCGGGAAAAGAAGCTGCGGCCTCCCAAGTCCGGAAACATCTCTTGTTCGGTGTAGCTCCCACAGCTCTTGACTCAGGAGTGCAGCGGGTTAGCCTATGCCTCCTATGTTTCATAAGCTCTCGCTTGCCCTGGTCACTGCACTACTTCTCGCCCCTCTTTCACCGCGTGCGGAGGCGGCATGGGAAGGAGTGCACCCGTACGACCGCTCCAACCGCAAGCCCTCACAAGTGCTCTCGCACAGGGCACGCAGCCGCCTGCTCTATGACAACGCGTACTTCCGCCGGACGGTGACATACGCACTACACCCGTTCTACCGCAACAACTATTACACACTCCTCGACGTAGGGAGTACCAGGAGAACAAGCGCCGAGCAGCAGTTTCTCCTTGCGGAGTTCCCGTACTTCCGGGTTCCAAGCGCCACTGACTGCCAGAACCACAGTTACTACCGTCCGAACTACCGCACTCCCCCGAGTGACTTCCAGTGCATCAGGCACTAGCTTTAGTTGATTAGCTTATTAGCTTCATTAGGAAGGTATCAAGGTATCAGATCAAAATCCCTAATCCCTAATGAAGCTATAAACCTAACAAGCTAATCAGCTATTCCTCCTCTTCTTCGACTGAGAAGATGCTCACTGCTTTGGCGTATCCCTCCGGGTGTCCGGTGTCTATGCGTGTGCCTTCGCACTCGTACCCGTAAATCGGGAGGGAACCAAGTTTGCGGGTGAGTGCATCGATCAGGCGTATTTCTCCGCCATGTCCGGACTCCACCTCCGGGAGGACATCTATGACGGAACGCGGAATGAGGTAGCGGCCCACGATGCCAAGATTGGAGGGGGCAAACTGCGGCTCTGGCTTCTCCACAAGCCCCTTCACTTTCTTGAGCCGTGGAGAGGACTTGTGTTCCTTCTCCACGTCCACAATGCCGTAGCGCAGCGTGTCCTCCGGCGGGATTCTCTCAAGGGCAACAATGGCTCCGCGCTCATCTTCTGTGAGCATACTGTGCGCATCTATCAGCTGCCGGAGTGCCGATTTGCTTCCTGTGAAAAGATCATCGCCGAAGAGGATGGCGATAGTCCCCTCCCCAGCCCAGTCAGCCGCCTGGAGGATAGCGTGGCCATCTCCGTGCTGCTCATTCTGGTAGACGGTGTGGAAATTCACGGAGTCGTAACGCAGCAGCTCTTTTACAAGGTGGAACTTTCCGCGCTTCTTCAGCTCCTCTTCGAGTGCCGGGTCAATTTTAAAGTACTGGGGGATGGCTTCTTTCCCCTTGCTGATGACAAAACAAATATCGGTGATGCCCACATCCAAACATTCGTGGACGAGATGCGCGATGATCGGCTGGTTGCCGAGGGGCAGCAGCTCTTTCGGGACGGCTTTTGTCCACGGAAGGAAGCGGGTGCCGAGTCCCGCAACGGGGAGAATCGCCTGAGTGATTTTCATGGGATTATGGGCGTATCAACAGCAAAATCTGCATTTGCTACTGTAGCACGCAGAGAGAGTCTGTAATAGAAATTTGACAAATTGTTCAAAAGTTATTAAAATATATAGCGAACTATCTCTCCACACACAAATAGTATGGCAAACACCAAACAGGCATCCGGTCTTGCAACAGTGCAGAATCTTTACCTTATGCAGATGGAACTCATAGGGTTTCTCCAGGGGGGCATTCGCAGCGAGGGCCAGGCGAAGGAGGCAAAGCAGTGTCTCCGCCAGTTCGCTGTTCTTCTCGATGAAGCAGATCCACGGTACATGGGTGGCGAGGATGTGGTGGCCACACTCCTGGGTATTCAGGAAGAAATGTCTGCACGTCTCAAGGTACGTGCAGCCCGCTCGCGTGCAGCCAAGCAGGCGGCAGCAAAGAGGACGGAGAAAATAAAAAAGTAGCTTATTAGCTTCTTTAGGGTTTTGGATTTTTGAACCTGGTACCTTGGTGTTTTTCTAGTGAAGCTAATGAAGCTATAAACCTAACAAGCTAATCAGCTAAAGAAGCTAATAAGCTCAGCACTCACGTCCCCTCATTGATGCGGATGATTTTCACCTTCTCCTCCTTGGGGATGAGAATTTTCAAGATGCTGTCTTTACTGAATGTCGCTTTCACTTTTTTAGGGTCGATGGTAGTGGGCAGGGTGACGCTCCTGCTGAATTCTCCCCAGAAGCATTCCTGGACGTAGTATTGGCCATCCGGAACCGTATCACTCAGTGTGCGCCGCCCGCGGATGGTCACCACTTTTCCGTCCACCTCTATATCAAGATCAGTCAGCCGCACACCCGCAATGGGTGAGCGGATAATGTAGTAGTTATCCAGTTCGTAGATATCCACCGTAATCTGGCCAGTTTGCTTCGGTGGAGGGAGAGGAGAAGGAGTCCCGCTTGGTTGCGGAAGTCCCTCGTCGAGAGTGAGGTTTGAAGGCAAATTGCCTGGGGAGGGAGTTCCCGGTTCAGCGAATGCGCTGAAGATTCCGTGGAACGGCGAAGGGGTCATTAGAGTCTATCGTACAGAATGCCCTTGCTGTTGTGCAAATCTCGATTGTTGCGGAAGATGCTTGGAGGTTGTGGATTATGGGGAGAGGGCTTTCTTTGCTTTCCTCTTCTCTCTCCACCATTCCACAAAAGGAGGAACGAGTGAAAGCGCGATGATGATGAAGATGACCGCCTCAAAGTTGTTTTTTACTAATTCGATTTGTCCGAAGTAATACCCACCGAGGAGGAAGAGTGTCACCCACAGGAGACTGCCGGCGACATTGAAAGTCAGGAAAGTACGGTAGTGCATCGTGCCTGCACCGGCGACGAAGGGGGCAATGGTCCGGACAATGGGTACAAAGCGGGCCAACACAATGGTCTTCGCGCCATAACGTGCAAAGAACGAGTGTGTGCGTTCAAGGTATGCCGGTTTGAGGAAAGGAATCTTCCCATTGAAAATACGTTCGCCGAACCAGCTGCCAGCCGCGTAGTTTATGGAGTCGCCAACAATAGCTGCTGTACATAAGAGCAACCAGAGAAAAATGATATCCAGGTCGCCCAGTGCGGCAATGGCGCCGGTGGCGAAGAGGAGTGAATCCCCGGGCAGGAACGGCGTCACGACCAGGCCTGTTTCACAGAGAATGATGAGAAAGAGGATGGCGTAGAGCAGAGGGCCATAGTTCTCTACGGCAACCTGGAGAGACTCATCGATGTGCAGTAGAAGGGAGAGGTAGTCCATGGATTAGGGCCACGGCATTGTGCAGGATTTTCATCATTTACAACAGGGAACAGTGCCATTAAAAATGGAGCTCTGTCTGTACTGAGCGAGATGATGGTGATTGAGGTGGAAAACTGTAAGACAGTCGGGCAAGTTCGCAGTATGCTGGAGGCAAGGGAACGCTCGTAGATGACATCTCTCCAGGCCTTTATCCTCGGCGTGCTGCAGGGGCTCACGGAGCTCCTGCCTGTCTCCAGTTCCGGGCATCTGATTCTCGCTGAGTCCTTCTTTGATATGGAGATTGATCCGCTGAGCATGCTGGGATTCAATGTGCTCCTCCATGCAGGCACGCTCCTTGCGCTTGTTCTCTGCTATTTCACGGAGTGGAGGAAGCTCCTTCTCTCCCCTTTCACAGGAGATGCAACGTACCGGCGCCTGCTCATCTTACTGATCATCGCCACTGTTCCGGGGGCTCTTGCGGGGCTCGCTTTTGAGGATGTGATCGCACAGAAACTGAGTTCGCCTCTGGCTGTGGTTCTCGCATTCCTCGTTACTGCCGCTGTGCTTCTGCTGGGGGAACGTTCGGAACAGAGCCGGCAGGCGGAACATCTCACCGGGAGCCGGGCTCTCGTCATCGGTCTTGCGCAGGCATGTGCGCTTGTGCCGGGTCTCTCGCGTTCGGGGTGCACCATTTCCGCTGCCCGCCTGTTCCATACGACAAGGAGAGACGCTCTCGATTTTTCTTTCCTCCTCGCGGTTCCTATCATCGCAGGAGCAACAGGAGTTTCCCTGTGGCATCTTCTTGCAGGTACAGTGGCATTGCCCGCTGCGGGGATCATAGTTGTCGGATTTGTGAGCTCTTTCGTTGCGAGTATTCTCGCTATTCGCTTCCTGCGTTCTTTTGTCACACAGCACAGTCTTGCGTGGTTTTCCTGGTATCTTGTTGTAATAAGTGTGCTCTTGCTTGCGCGGGGCATATGATTTTGCTCAAGAAATTTCTAAGTCTTTATTTTTCTGCTTGAACATTTCCGAAGTGTCAGTAGTATTCCCGAACCTGTTACTGAATTCTTCCCCACTCCCATGGCTGGTCCCGTTCTCAAAAACACTATTCGCAAGCTGCGTTTCGATAGAGGCATGACGCAGGAGGAACTCGCGCTGCGCACCGGCGTGAGTCGTCAGACAATTATGAGCATAGAACGCGGCCAGACGAATCCTTCAGTGCTGCTGGCATACAAGATCGCTGCAGCCCTCGATGAGAGCGTGACGACAGTATTCCAAATGGAGGGAAACCTGGTGCCTGTGTGATGACGAGCTTGTAGCCGGTAGTTTGTAGCTTGTCGCAAGTTTTAAGGTCTCTATTGAAGATGAAAGGATGTATGAAGTTTGATAGTTTTAGGTTTTAAAGCTTCCTACAAACTACCGGCTACAAACTACAAGCTCACAGGTGCTCTTTTTGTTACACGCACATCATCAATGATGAGTTGCGGCTGCCTGTACCCATTCCAGCTGTCTATCTGCAGACGGCAGAGCACATCGAGTGGCGCATCAAGCTTACTGAGCAATGGGGCGAGGTGAAATCCAATGGATTTTCTCCCGGCAACAGAACATTGCAAATGAGTGTTCTCTGCACCGACGGTGCGTGCTCCCTCAAGGTGCACCCCCTCAAGGAGAAAGCGTGGCTCAGGGTTCCCCGCTCCAAACGGTTCCAGCGTTTCCAGTGCGGCACAGAGATCCAGGGTGATGTCTGCCGGTGGGATCGTTGCATCGACCTGGAGGAACGGTTGGAGATCTTGTTTTTGCGTGTGCTGCGCAATGTCGGATGTGAGCTGCCGTTCAAATGCCGTCATGTTCCGCAGGGGAAAGTTGCACCCTGCAGCGCATGCATGTCCCCCAAAGCGTGAGAGCAACTCCGAGCAACGTACGAGCCCCTGTGTAATGTGGTAGCAAGGGGGGCTGCGCAGAGAAGCAATGCACTCATCACCGCTCACAGTCACGATACAACTGGGCTTTCCGGTTGCTTCAGTGAGCTTGCCGGCAATGAGGCCAATGAGTCCGTGTGGATATGTTGTATCCGCCGAGAAAAGCAACGGTGAGCTCTCATCGAGGGAATGTCGTATCTCTCTGTAGAGGTCCTGTGTCTGCTGCTGACGGCTCGTATTAAGTGCATCGAGTTCCCCGATGGCCTCCCCTCCTTCCAGGAGGGCCTGGAGGGCCAGCAGAGGGTCCCCCAAGCGTCCTGCTGCATTTATGCGTGGTGCAAGCCGGAAAGCGACATCTGTGCTCGTACGGGTCCCTGTATACTCCCGCAGGAGCATGAGTGGCCCTGCGGAGAGGTTCCGGAGTGCTGTGAGCCCTTCCCGTACAAGCTGGCGGTTGTACCCACGCAATTCCACAAGATCGGCGACAGTGCCGCACATGGCGAGGACAAGATCGATGGGCTCTTCTTCCCATGTGCCTTTCTCCAGTGCCTGGAGAAGGAGGAACACTACGCCTGCACCGGAAGGGTGCGGCCCGGGACACCCGGCAAGTTCCGGGTGCAGAATGATGCTTGCCGGAGGGATTTCTGTTCCCACGGTGTGGTGGTCTGTCACAATCGTTTCCATCCCGTACTGCTTCGCGAGCGCAATTTCCTGTACCGCAGAGATGCCGTTGTCCACAGTAATGAGGAGTTGTATTCCTGCCCTATGGAATTCTTCCACGATGGCCGTGTTCAGGCCGTACCCGTCGTGCACGCGGTGAGGGAGACGGATGAGAGGATCTAGTCCTCTTCGCCGGAAGAAGCGAACCAGCTGTGCGGTTGCAGTGATGCCGTCGCAGTCGTAGTCGCCAAAGATAGCAATGCGTTCTCTGCGTTTCACTGCCGCAAAGATACGTTCCACCGCCTGTTCCATGTGTGGGAAGACAGGGGGGGAAACGGAAATATCGAGCTTCCGAGAGTGGAGCAGATACGCAATGGCGTCGCCCGCAGTCTGGCCGCTCTTTTCAGGAGGCAGCCACCTCTTTCCGGTCAGGGAAACGTCCTCAGGCATCAGGATGCCCACCCTAGCAGATCCCTGCGGAGACAAATAGAGGAGATCCTATGGGGGAGGAGAAGAACACTATCTACGAGATCCAAGATACAAATAACAAGTTGTTCCAAACAACATCCAACATTCAATCCAGATTCAAAGGAGGTTTGCCATTTGAGGATTTGTTGCGGATTGGAGTCTGTACTTTGTTTCTTATTTGCATCTTGTAATTTGTATCTTGGATCTTTCAAGCGGGCGTTGTATAGCAGTTGGTATGCCAGCCTTCCAAGATGGGGATGGCGGTTCCATTCTGCTCGCACGCTCCAAACCAAACATCCTGTATACTCAGATTGTTTCTTCCTTTTTAGCATACATGCCCGCCACCCCCACTCTCCGCCGCTCCCTCAATCTGCCTCTCCTCGTGTTCTACGGCGTCGGCACCATCATGGGGGCGGGCATCTACGCACTCATCGGCAAGGTTGCCGGCATGTCGGGCATGCACACGCCCGTGGCGTTTCTGGTCTCTGCGGTCCTCTCGGCTCTCACGGGGTACTCCTTTGCCGTCCTCTCGTCGCGCTTTCCGGTGAGCAGCGGAGAAGCCCGGTACATTTTCGAGGCATTCGGTGTACGGTGGCTCTCCCTGCTTGTCGGGCTGTCGGTCGCCGTTGCCGGAATCATTTCCGCCGGTGCCATCATCCACGGCTTCGTTGGGTACTTCCAGGTGTTCTTCTCCGTGCCGGCTCCCGTCATCATCATCACCATCACTGTTCTCATGGGGCTGCTCGCCATATGGGGTATCAAAGAATCGGCCCTCGCAGTCGCAGTCGTCACAGTGGTGGAGGTGGTGGGGCTCCTCATCATCATTGGTGTGACGTGGGACAATATCGCGATGCTCCCCTCCCGGTTCCCGGAGATGATCCCCTCTTCCGACATTTCAGTTTGGAAAGGGATTTTGTCCGGCGCATTCCTCTCGTTCTTCGCGTTCATAGGATTTGAAGATATGGTGAACGTCGCCGAAGAAGTGAAAGACCCCGTGCATGTCATGCCGCGCGCCATCGGTCTTGCCATTTTGGTAGTCACCATTCTGTACTGCATGCTCGCGCTGCTTGCCGTGCTCACACTCCCGGCTGATGTTCTCTCTCAGAGCGACGCGCCGCTCGCGCTCCTCTACGAGCACAGCACGGGTGCAAAGCCCGTCCTCATCACGACAATCGGTCTCCTTGCGGTGCTCAACGGACTCGTGGTGCAGATGATCATGGCGTCGCGCATGTTCTACGGCTTAAGCAAAGCAGGATGGTTGCCTTCCGTATTCAGTGCGGTCAATGCACGGACACAGACGCCGGTGTTCTCCACGATCGTCGTTGTGGTGCTTATTCTCATTCTCGCCCTCGCATTTCCAATCGTCCAACTTGCGCAGGCGACGAGCGCCGTCATCCTCTGCGTGTTCATCCTCATCAATCTCTCCTGCGCGACGTTGTGCCGCCGGACGGGGCGCTATGGCAGCATGGCAATTTCTTTCGTAGGATTTCTCGTGACCGCAGCCGTAATGGCCCTGCAGACGTATTCATTTTTCTTTGGATGAGGTACTCATGCCACTTCGCACGCCTGCGGTGAGCCACCTGTCCCACAAGATCCAAGATACAAATTACAAGTTGTTCCAAACAACATCCAACCTCCAACATATCCAAATCCCAAGGTGGTTTGTAACTCGAACCTTCTTCTGGAACTTGGATTCTGTTCCTTGTTTTTTATTTGCATCTTGTGATTTGTATCTTGGATCTTCCTCTTAGGCACTTGCCCTGGCCGCGCGCTCTGCTTTGTGGGCACGGCGCAGTGTCCAGAGGACAGCGCCGACCATGGTGACTGCTGCGAGTATCCCTCCGGCTCCTGTAGGAGCGAGTAAGGGTGCGCCCCCATGGAGGACATTCGGCTGGTTGCCGTAGTACTGGAGCACCTGCTGGTTTGTATTCACCCGATTGAGCAGGCGGTTTTCACGGCTCTGCAGGAGCTGTATTGTCTGCAGAAGTTCCAAATCACTGGCATCGAGTCCGCCGAGTACATTGATAGTACCGGGTGCGGCGGCCCGCAGTGTCTCATCGCTGTTCAATGTTTCCCCAAGGAGATCGGTGTCGCCCAATTCCCGCAGTTCCGCGACATGTTGGGCATCGAAGATGATATCCTGCTCACGCTCACGGCGTTCAGTGCTCGTTGTGACTTGCCGTTCTATGCGGTCTTCCCCTTCCCGTGCTGTGGGCGGCAGGAAGAACTCCTTACTGAGGAGCACATCCTCCGGTGTGAAGTATGCGATCCCCTGCAGGGGGAGCATGATGCCGGCAATGATGCCAATGAAGATGATTTTGGATGAGCGCATCAGAGTATTGTACAGGAAAATGTACATTTTAGCAATTCTTTCCTTTTCTGAGCAGGCAGTTGAAGTACTCCTGTTCATCTAGAATTCCATCGCCATCCGTATCCTTCTTTCGGGGGTCTGTTTCGTCTTTGTCGAGTATTCCATTGAGGTTCTTGTCTTCTCCACGGAGTTCGGATCCCTTATTCACCAGACAGAGACCATCACACAGACCATCGCGGTCGCTGTCCCATTCACGCGGGTTCGTTTCTGTTCTTTCATCGACGCGTCCGTTGCGGTCAGCATCTTCTATGCCATCGATGAGGCCGTCTCCATCGGTGTCTCTTCGGGTAGGCATGGAGAGCAACTGGAAGATTTCCAGACCGTCGCGTATGCCGTCACCATCGGAATCCGCGTTGTTCGGGTCTGATCCATAGTCTCTTTCCACTGCGATGTTCACACCGTCACCGTCATTGTCTGTGCCGATGGGGAGCGGTTCTTCTGTCATGATGTAGCACGACTGCCCGCCCGTAAAGATCTCCATCTGGTGGCGTATTGTTCCTCGCACCGCCCGCGTACGGTTCAATTCATCTTCATCGAGATCCTCTGTAACCGAGAACGATTCTTTCCGGTTTTTGAGCTGGAATGTCTCTCGTTCCTCCTGTTCTTTCTCGGAGAGAAAGAGCACACCCGGGAAGCCGCGTCGCCTGAGTGCTTGTGCCTGGTCGTAATCCTCCGGGAAACAGTAGCCCCAGTACTTTATCTGGTCGCCTTTTCGGCCGAAGAGCGTTCGCCGGGTAATGCGCGTCACTTCTTCCGGAATGTGGATGATGACGTTGGAATGTGAGGGAAGCGTCACTCCCTGCCGCACTTGATCTGCTGAGATTGTCACCCATTCCTGCTCTTTTCGCAGGTGGCTTGGGAGGAGTCTCCCTTCCAGGCTCTCTCCTGTGGGGGCAGTAAATGCATACATGATGAGGGCGAACGAGCTCGCTCCGAGCCCGATGGTGAGCCATCGTAGAATGCGGTGTATCTGTGGTTTGTGACGCAAAGCCATCAAAATATTATATCAGTTTTCCTCCTTCATTGCCAGAGAGGGTTTCGCTAAGCTTTGAAGCCAGTGACAAAAGATTATTACCAAGTTCTCGGCTTGAGCCGCGGGGCCACTATAGAGGAAGTGAAAAAAGCGTACAGACGCCTCAGTAAGGAGCTGCACCCGGATAAGCATAAAGGAGATAAAAGCGCTGAGCAGCGGTTTAAAGAGGTCAACGAGGCCTACGAGGTGCTGGGTGATCCGCAGAAGAAGCAGATGTATGATCAGTTCGGCACCACAAGTGGTCCGGGAATGGGAGGAGGATTTGAGGGATTCTCAGGATTTGGTGGAGACTTCTCCGGTTTCGCAGATATTTTTGAAAATTTCTTCCGGGGAGGAGGCGGTGCCCGTCGCAAGCCCAGTAAACGTGGCGAGGATATAGAGATTCAACTGACTGCTGATTTTCAGGATGCAGTGGCCGGTGCGCAGCGCGAAATACATCTGAACAAGATGGTGCGGTGCAAGGAATGTGATGGGGCAGGCACCGCGAAGGGTGCACGGATAGTTTCCTGTCCGGACTGCGGTGGAACGGGACAGATCACGCGCCAGCAGCAGTCGTTCTTCGGTACCATTGCGCAGCGTTTTGCCTGCACGCGCTGCAATGCCTCCGGCGAAGTGCCGGAACAAGCGTGTGTGTCCTGCGGCGGCGAAGGGCGCAGGGAGGAGAAGGCAACGGTGACGGTGCGGGTTCCTGCCGGCATTCACGACGGCCAGACGCTCCGTGTTCGTGGCGAAGGCAATGTGGGGAGACAGGGGGCGGAATCAGGCGATTTGTTTGTACGTATAGCAGTGAAGCCAGACAAGCGTTTTGTGCGCGAGGGGGATGACATCCACAGCGAGATCACTCTCTCTGCTCTGGATGCTATTCTTGGGACCCAGGTTCACGTGGAGACGGTCTACGGGGCGGTGGAACTCAAGATTCCGCAGGGCACGCAGCCAGGGCAAGTATTTCGCCTGAAGGACAAGGGCATGCCTGTAGCGGGTACTACGAGCCGCACAGGCGATCACTACGTGACGGCACATGTGGAGGTTCCCAAAAAACTCAGCAGGAAAGAGCGGGAACTTCTCGAGCAGTGGAAAGACATTTCTCGTGAGTAGCTTCTTAGCCTGTTAGGTTTATAGCTTTATTAGGGAAGTAACAAGGTGTTAGATCCAAAATCCGAATCCCTAATGCAGCTAATGAAGCTAATCAGCTACGGAGCTAGATATCCAGATTCTCCAGTCCGTTGTCCTCCTCAATCACCGGAGAGAGCTCTTCACCTGCGTCAGCTGCTGCACGCACATTCCCCTCTTTTTTCAGCCGGAGCACGATTTGCCGATAGTCCCCTTCTCCCGTGCTCTCTGTTGTGAGGTCCTGCAGCTCGGGAGTGTTGGCGATATGCAGATGCACTATGCGGCGGAAGTACGGGCTCATGGGTGCGAGTGCGACACGGGTCCCTGTTCGCCGGACGAAGTCTGCTTTCTGCTCTGCGATCTTTCGCACCTTGTCTTCCTGCATTCGGCGGTATCCATCGACATCCACCACAATGAAAGGGCTGCGGTCCATCTTCTCCTTGGAGCGGATGATGGCTTTGAGGAGGTGCTGAATAGAATTCAGAGTTTCCCCATGCCATCCAATAATTTTATTGGCTTTCTCTGATGTAATCTCCGCACGCACAATGTCTTCCTCCTCAGAGAGTTGTATGGCACTGAATGGGAGATCAAGTCTCTCGAGGAGTTCTTTGAGGGTGGTTTGAATGAGTGCTGTATCCATCGAGAGCAGAGCGTAGCAGCCCAGGGCTCTCACGGAAACTTCTTTACGCAAAAAAGCCTCCGGTTTACGGAGGCTTCTTCACGTAGCATTGAGAAAGTCTTATCGCACAGCGTCCTTGAGCGTCTTACCAGCCTTGAAGGATGGGACCTTCATGGCAGGGATAGAAATGCGCTGGCTCGGATTGCGAGGATTCACGCCAGTGCGAGCTTTGCGGTTGGATACCTTGAAGGTACCAAACCCGGTGATGGTCACCGATTCACCCTTCTTGAGCTGCTTGGTGATGGTGGAAATCAAAGCGTCCAATGCATCAGCGGCAGCACGCTTGGTGATGCCGGAAGCATCTGCGATCGCATTGATCAGATCTTGCTTGGTCATATCGCAGGGGGGGAAAAGAATATGACGACAGTCATGGTACGCTGCAGATGCGCTTGCGCAAGCCAAAAAGTGTATTATCAGCCCCTGTTTTTTGGCTTTCTTTCGAAAAAGTGGCTAGGAAAAGCCAAGAAGCCTGAGCACGAAAGGTAGTCAGGAATTCTGTACATTCTGGCTAGTTTTGGCCTTATTCCGGTCATAGTGCCTCGTATGCGGATGTGCTCTCTGAAGGGGAAAAATATCCCATGGGAGAGAGGATCTGCCTTTCGATTGTCCATTTTTTTTGTTTCCACTTTCTCTTTTCCATACCTGTCCTTTCACGCATCAGCCTCTGCATGCCCGGGAAAAATACTGAGACACTCTTTGACAACCTCTTCATGCGACCACTAGTCTCTGGCCCATGCCGAAGCATCTCGTTATTGTCGAGAGCCCGACCAAGGCGAAAACCATTAAGAGATTTTTAGGGAAGGATTACGATGTGCACGCCAGTATGGGGCATGTGCGCGACCTGCCGAGCAATTCTATTGCAGTGAACATAGAGGACGGTTTTGAAGCGGTATATGAGGTGCCTAAGGACAAAGTGACAGTGGTGAAGAACCTGCAGAAGGTGCTGGATGAGTGCGATGAACTTTGGATAGCAACAGACGAAGACCGTGAAGGTGAAGCTATCGGCTGGCACCTCACTGAGGTGCTCAGGTGCAAAGCGCACCAGAAAGTGAAGCGCATTGTTTTCCATGAAATCACCGAAACTGCCATCGCGGAGGCTGTGCAGCATCCAAGAGGGCTCGATGAGGATCTCATTGAAGCGCAGCAAGCTCGTCGCATCCTCGACCGTCTCGTCGGGTATACCCTCTCCCCTTTTCTCTGGAAGAAAGTGTACCGCGGGCTCTCTGCGGGGCGTGTGCAATCTGTCGCAGTGCGCATCATTGTCGATCGTGAGCGGGAGATTCAGGCATTCAAGTCGCAGGAGTACTGGACAGTGGAGGCGAATCTTGCGACAGAGAAGGGAGAACGTTTCTCGTCGGAGCTGAAGCAGAGGGAAGGGAAGAAATTCGTTCCTTCTTCCAAAGAAGAAACAGATGCTGTGCTGGCAGGCATCAAGGGTAAGAATGATTTTGTGGTTGCCTCTGTGGAGGAGAAAGAACTCAAAAAAACACCACCCCCGCCGTTCACCACTTCCACTCTGCAGCAGGAGGCAGGGCGCAAACTGGGATTTTCTGTAAAGCAGACAATGGTGGTGGCACAGCAACTCTACGAGGGAGTGAGTCTTGGGAAGGGGCAGGGGCAGTCCGGTCTCATTACCTACATGCGCACCGACAGTGTCAATCTGAGCCAGAAGGCGCTTTCCGATGCGGCGCAAACCATCGAGAAACTCTACGGCCGTGAGTATGTGCTCACTGAACCGCGGCGGTATAAAACGAAGAGCAAAACAGCGCAGGAGGCGCATGAAGCCATCCGTCCCACAGAAATTTCCCGCACACCAGAATCTCTCAAGGATGTACTCGACCACCAGCAGCTCAAGCTCTACACACTCATCTGGAATCGCACGGTTGCCACACAGATGGCTGCTGCCGAACTCAAGCGCGTAGGGGCCGATATCGAAACTGGCAAGTACACGTTCCGCGCCACAGGGCAGACTGTTCTCTTCGATGGGTATTTCCGTGTGTACCGGGAGGGTCACGACGAATCAGAAGCGGCAGACCGCAATGGCGGAGAGGAGGAAGCGAATGGAGAGAAAATACTCCCCCCACTTTCCGAAGGGCAGAAACTCACGTGCGAGGAGATAACACCAGAGCAGCACTTCACCAAGCCACCACCCCGCTACACCGAAGCGAGTCTTGTGAAGAAACTGGAGGAGGAAGGCATAGGCAGACCAAGTACGTACGCACCAACCATCAGCACCATCCAGCAACGTGGTTACATTACAAAGGATGGCAAACAACTTGTGCCACAGGAGATTGCCTTCACAGTCACAGATCTTCTCGCCGATCATTTCAGCGATATTGTGAACCTCAAATTTACGGCAAAGATGGAGCAATCCCTCGATGACATCGCAGAGGGCAGCCAGAAGCGCAATGTGTTTCTCAGGGGTTTTTACAACCCCTTCCAGGCACTGGTGGAGAAGAAGAACGCAGAAGTAAGGAAAGAGGATGTCATGCAGGAAAGGGAGCTCGGTACGGACCCAAAAACAGGTCTGAGGGTAGTTGTCCGCACTGGGCGCTTTGGTCCGTACGTGCAGCTTGGCAGGCTGGAAGATCTCTCAGAAGAAGAGAAGAAGAAGAAAGTGAAACCCAAAAGTGCTTCTCTCCCGAAGAGTGTTCCGAAGGAAGAAATAATGCTGGAGCAGGCCCTCAAGCTGTTTGAGCTCCCGAGGGAACTTGGGAGGATGGAAGGGGAAAAACTGGAAGTGAATACCGGTCGTTTCGGGCCCTACCTTCGGTTGGGGAAAACGACAGTGTCGCTTCCCAAAGATGCGGATCCCTATTCCCTTTCACTTGAAGAGGCAAAGCAGATCATTCAAGAGGGACGTGAGAAAGCCAAGAAGGCTGCAGAGCCCCTGAAGATTCTTGGGAAGGATCCCGAGACCGGAGGGGAAATTCAGGTGAAAGACGGCCGCTATGGCCCCTATGTGACCGATGGGAAGACGAATGCATCCCTCGGAAAGAAGCTCACGCCAGAGGACGTGACGTTTGAGAAAGCCGTGGAGCTGCTTGCGAAGAAGCGGAAGAGAGGTCCTGTGAAGTACAGAAAACGCTAACCAAACAGGCGTTCTATCCAGGTTTTCTTTGGTTGCTTCTCATCCTTTTCACTATCCCCTTCTCGCCTGTCTAGGTGAACGGCATCCGTTCCGGCAGGCAGCGCCAGGTGCTTCTGGAGTGAGGCCATGAGTACGTTCCCCTCTCGCATTCTCTCGTTGAGCGAATGCACGATTTCTGTGAGGGCCTGTATCTGATCGTCTTTCACTTTCATCTGTTCTTTCTTACTCTCAAGCTCGCTCTGCAGGAGAGAGAAGAGTGCGGAGTCCTCCTTTGTTTTCTCCTGTGTTTTTGCAGCAACTTGCAGGGTGGTATTGCGCAGGAACTGCTGCAAAATCAGCTCTTCCGAGATTTTCCAGGAGAAGGGACGTTTTTGCTTCTTCAGGGTTCGCACTTCTGCCGGTGTGGGCTGAATGTGCTTGCGCTGCGAGGAGCTGGTCTGTTTTTTCACGATGGATTGCACGAACCTGCGGACAGTGATCTCTGCTTTCTCAGCCCGCCTGGCTGCTTCTTTAATGGAGAGGAATGTCGGCATAGAATGGGAGGGAATATACTCTGATCATGCTCTGATCATGCTCATTTATCTCGCAATGGATGATCGTGATCATTGTGGAGAATGAGCATGCTCATGTACACGCATCATTGTTGCAGAATCCACAGGAGCTGTTGAGCACTCGCTGTGGCAGGAACCATATTTTATTGTTCAGTAAGGGCTCGAAAAATTACAGGTGCGCCGGGTGCGCGTCGGTGTCATTCGCATGATTTCAATTGAATGAGCATGTGCTGATCTTGTTCATGAGCATGTTCTTGCGTAGTGCATTTTTTTCTCTTTCCCTACGGTGATCATCTCATGATCATGATCATGATCAACCAATGAGTATGCCCGTGTGTGCATCCAAACTGTGGATCACGTATTCTCTCCTGGGGAGATATCCGATAGAATAGTGCAGTTAAAGGCGCTTAGCTCAGTCGGTAGAGCGTCGGTCTCCAAAACCGAAGGTCGTAGGTTCGATCCCTACAGCGCCTGCCAATAACAAGTATAACCGAAGGTCTCTCGGATGATCTCGTGCTGAGCGCAAGTGAAGCGCAGCGTGAAGCCGAGAGCATGCGATCCCCTGGAGCGAGCAAAGCGAGCGAAATGGGGACAAAACCGAAGGTCGTAGGTTCGATCCCTACAGCGCCTGCCACAGCAAAAACATCAGAATGAGATTCTGTTTCCAGAAGAGAAGGATGCTCTATCCAATATGCTCCCAGAAGCACTTCTGACAGTAGATGGTGTAGGGGGCGTCCTCAGGATAGGTCGAGAGCATGTCTTTGTTGCATTTTGCGCATGTGCGCTTGTAGAGCCTGCGCTCATTGCGCAGGGCCATCCGCTGGCGGTGGCGGCACGCCGGGCAGAGGTCGGGCATTGGCAGGCCTTTCTCTTCGTAGAAAGAGATTTCCTGGGCAATGATCAGGAACTCTTTCTTGCACGCGGGATTCGTGCAGGTGCCTGTTTTTGAGTCACGTTTCGCCATAGCTGAGAAGGTTAGAGGGACGGAGGAACAGATTGGATGCAGGAATCCTCCTCATAGAGGAAGCGGTTTCTCTCGTAGTCTGAGACAAAGTGGAGGCCCATGTTGTGGAGGTTCTCTGCAGAGAGCTCCTTACGGATCTTTGCCACTTCCTTTGCATACTCTTCCGGCAAGTACGGTTTATTGAGGATGTGGTACTCCTTGTCCGCAAGATACACGCACCCGAAGCAGTGTTTGAGATTCTTGGAGTATGCGCAGAACTCGCAGTCGTTGCACTGGTCTGTGTGCATAAGGAAGTGGCAGTTGTAGTTGAGTGGCGCTTGCACGCAGTTACTCGATCCTTCCGTTTCAAAGCAGACGGTGATGTCACTGCAGTCTCTGTTGCCGTTGACTTCTATGTTGTACAGGCAATCCTCGCATGTGAATGCGTCGTAGCACTGATAACAGCCCTTGCACTCGGTGAGGTGGTCGCCGGTGCAGTCTTCTGCCATGAACTGGTGCGGTGCCAGATTGGGGTGTCTGGAGCGCAGTTTCTCTACGCGCTGCACTACAAGTTGACGGTGGGCGTTATTCTTCAAATGAAGTTCCTGCATTCGCTTCCTATACTCGTCCTTCGGCAATTGTTCGTTGAAGAGGCAGTACTGTTTTTGGTGCAATCCCACGCAACCAAAACAATCCTTACATCCAAAGCAATCACTGCAAAACTGGCAGGTACTGCAGTTCTGGCAGTCGCGGCAGTAGCCACACCCGTAGCATTTCGCACAGTCTGAGCACTCTGTACACCACTCACACTCCACGCAGAACGTGAGACCGCTGCAGCTCGTGCATTTCCGTGAGTACCGGGCGTAGTACACATCCTCACAGTAGAAGACGCAGAAGCAGTAGTAGCAGTTCTTGGATTTGATCGCAGTATCGGAGAAGCCGCAATTCTCTGCCATAACATGCTTTACGTTGTAGCGAGGTTTCTCTCTGAGAAGTTGCTGAAAATCTTGGATGAAACTCATACGATGATAATAGTATCGCATGCAGGGAAAACTGTGCTATTGTCCTCCAGGCAGCAGGGAATTGACAATTACGATTTCTCTATTATAATATCAATCGTATGTCTAAGAGACTCTCTCCACTGGATCGTACGCACCTTGAGGAATGTGGCCTGAATCCACAGAATATTGGTCGTTGGTGCGGAGCCGGTGCCGGACATGATGTGTATGAATATGGGGAGACACAGGTAGTGAAAATCCCCAAAATCCGGTGGATCAAGGAAAGGCTCTCCATCATCACTGCGGAAGATGCGAGGCAGAGCCTGTGGGTACTTGAGATGCATTTTAGGGAATACAGCCTGCGTTCAAGCGTCCATCCGAGCAGCAGAGGGAGTTCCTACTGCATTCTTCAGCAGAGACTCGGGAGTTTTGAGAATCTCACAAGCGCACATTTGCGCGCGAACAAGAGCCTTGCCAGCCAGCTCAATGACATCCTGCTCCGCAACAAGAGGCTTTCGCAGCAGCACGGCAAAGCTCTGGATTTCCTAGGGAAGGAAGGATGCATACAGACAGCTCTCTCCTCTGTGTTTGCGGGGACTCCGCAGATGTCCAATCTGGTGGTGGTCGGGCATGGGGTGAGTGCGCGCATTGTTATTGTGGATTCCAACATGTTCTCTCTCAGCAGCAGGCGGGAGAAGCACCTCCCGCGCAAGTGGATGAACGATGCAGGGAAGTGCAGCCACATGCTCAATACGGTGTTGGTTGAGGGGGTATTCGGTGCAGATGCCCGGAGCAGTTGAGTGGCTAGACACGGCGCCGTTTCCAATCAAACTTTCACCCGACTCCGCAGGAGGCCACGGGCGTAAGCCCGTGGAGGAATGCGGGTGAAGCCGCGAAGCCCGAAGGGCGAAGTGGCCTCCCGCTACGCCGGGTTCCGCCGCCGCCTTGCGGCGGCGCATCAAAGAGATGCCACGGCCGTAAGGCCGTGCCTGCACGCCGGAGTGCGTTTCGGCACGCAGGCGTGGAGCTTCACTGGCTTTGCGCAGCCGTTATCGCGGCAATGATGTTCACCGACAAACGACGCCGTGTCTAGTTCAGCAGTGATGCATACAAGAGCATCTTCTTCACTCCGGAAGACTTTTGAGCGTTGTTGTGGATGTTGCATACACTCCGCATTTCTCTGTCGGGTTCATAGAGAATCTGCCAGATTGCGTCCTTTGGGATGCCGTTGCAGCTCACCAGAGGGAAGTCGGATTGAATCTGCTGCGGGTACGCATTTGTTCCGTCGCTCATGTACATCACGATGAGCTTGCGGCCATGCTTGTGGGCTTCATCCCGGATTTGCTTCACAACGACCGGATCCCTCAGCCCCTCCAGCAAGATGGCGCTCTTGCTCCGGGAGCCGTACAGGCCTTCGTAGAAGTACGTTCCCCAGTTGACCATGAGAATGGTGAAGCGTTCAGGAACAGTGCCGGTGTTTACGATACTGTGTGCGAGGAGTTTTGAGGGGTGTTCTGACGCGCGCAGTGGCTGCTGCGGGAAGGCAGCGAAGAAGAAGAGGTTGATGCCGAGGAAGACACTGCAGGTGACGGCGAGAGTCCTCTGTACCAGGTGCCGGGGGAGCTGACTGTCGAGCGCGCACCGCACGGTTGAGAGAATGGCAAGAACAAGGAAGGGCAGGGAGAGTACGGCGTGGTGCATGACACCTGCATTTTTCGTACGCGCGATCATCACGACCGTTATGAAGAACGCGGCGTATAAGGCAAATGGCAGCATGAGGGAACGCAGGGAGACTTTCCTGCGCAAGAGGCCTGCGGCAAAGAGAAGGGTGAGTGTCACGGGGACGAAGAGGTACAGCATCCTTGCGTACAGCCGTTCCGGAAGCCCGTGAATGACTACGAGAAAAATCCGGTGAGTTGTTTCAAGGGGTTGCAGGAGCGCCCACACCACACCGGAGCGTAACCATGCCCCGTTCAAGAGCTCTCGAACTGTGTAAGACTCACTGATCATGAGCTCATGCAGGTACGGTTTGAATGCGGCATCTGTCGGTGAGGTAGAGAGCAACAGCGCTCCGACAAGAACGGTGAGCACCGCAATTGCTTCTAGGGACTGGCCGAGCAGCCGGAGGATATTTTTCCGTGACCAGAGAAATGTTCTGTGCCGGCAGGCCTGTATGAGGAAGAAGATAGCGAAGCCCGGTGCCATCCAGAAGTAGGAAAACTTGGTCCAAATGCAGAGAAAGGCAAGCACGGTCATCGTGCCGATGTACCGTTTCTGCAATGTCGCGCACCAGCGGTCCATGAGGATATACATCAGGTAGACGGAGAGAATTTGCAGTCCTACGGGGCCCGTATCCACCACATGCTGAAAGGTGTAGGGGAACCAGAGAAGCAGCCCGAGTGCGGTGTACTTGAATGTGAGTCTGAATGTGCGTGCAGCAAAGAAAGCGCCAGTGCAGAGAAACACAAGACCGAGCGCACGTGCAGACATTGGGCTGCTCCAGAGAAAGTAGATAGGGTAGTAGTACAGGGCAGGGAAACTACCTGCGTAGTAAAATGCACGGAGCGGCAGGATGATTCCTGTATTGAGAAAGTTGAGTTTATAGGGATTGGAATCGCCCCAAATATTGTTCCCGGGGAAGGAAGAAAGAATGGCGTTGTAGTGAATGAATTCGTCCATGTTGTATGGAGCGAATGCACTAATGAACACAAGGACGCCAACGCTCGCAAAGAGCACGGCATGCCGTGCTATCAGATGCTTTGCTCTGATGAAGCTCTCACTGAGCCAGTGCGCAGAAGTGGTGGGTTGTGTGTCTACCAATCATATAATTATAATATAATTTGCATATATTTGCAAATACCAGCTATATATATTATAGCTGCACAGCTGCTCTCGGCCCTGTTCTTCACATATGACCGCGGGCATTCTATCTGTATGGGACCTCCGGAATCTGCTATAATAAACCGAATGCGCGTTATGAGACCACTAAAGCTTCTGGCTCTGCTCCTGGTGCTTGGGGGGGGCGGCACAGCATTGCTCGTGTATGATCAGCAGTTCCTCTCAGAGGGCTGGAGGACACAGCTCGTCTCTGCGCTCGGCGGGCCGGGTGCAGTGGGAGTAGAGGACATAGAAGCCACTTTGGAGGCCGAGAGTACAATCCGCAGCCTCCGGACGAAGAAGGCGGTGTTGAGTCGCCGTGAAGAAATCCTGCGCTACCAGCTGCGGCTTCTTGAAGATGAGCGGCAGCGTGCAGGTACAAGCGTGGATCCTGTGCTGCTGGACGAGCTTCGTAAGAGCAGGAATATGCTCGTTGTTCTCCTGCGCGATCAGCAGGAGGCGGACACGCGTGTCACGGAGTATCTCAAGCAGATGTGGGAGGCAGAAGGGCGTGTACGTGTAGCGACCATGGGTATGGACAGCGACAGCGTGACAGTGCTTGTCTCCTGGCCGATTCAGCCGGGGTACGGCATATCAGCCGGGTTCAAAGATCCGGAGTACGAGCAGCTGTTCGGATTTGAACACAACGCCATCGATATTCCTGTGAAGCAGGGGTCCCCCATTCATGCAGCTGCAGATGGCACTGTGGAGGCGGTTGTAGACCATGGCATGGGGTACAACTATCTCATTCTCAAGCACCCCGGGTATGCCACTCTCTACGGGCACGTTCTTTCCTTTGGAGTGGGAGAAGGACAGGAGGTCAAAGAGGGGCAGGTGATTGGGCAGAGCGGAGGACGCAAAGGCACGCCAGGCGCTGGAGAAATTTCCACCGGGCCGCACCTGCACTTCGAGATCATGGTGGGAGGAGAGCATGTGGATCCTCTTGCGCACCTGCCGTTCATGGCTGGTCTGGAGATTGCAGGAGAAGCAGCGTACAAACTTCTAGAGTAGGTGCAGTTCTTCTGCCTGTGCGAGTGCGAAGCGGTCAGTCATGCCGGAGACATAGTCTTTTACGGCTTCTTCTAGGGCTCCCTTGGTTTTCTTCTGAAGCTCTTTCACTTTGGCAGTCGGGTGGCTGAAGAGGTGTCTGCAGAGAGTACCAACTACTTCTTTCCCGGAGGTACTCTTCTCCAGCACCTTCGGATGCAGATACATGTGATCCCAGAGGAACTGCCTCAGAGCGCCCAGTTTCCGAGTCATTTCTTCTGAGAATTCAATGAGTGGTTCCGCCGATGCGTAGACGGCATCCAGTGTCCGCACTCGGTCCAATTTCTTGGATGACATGCCATAGAGGTCACTGACGAGAATGTGGATGATGGATCCGCGGAGAGAGGTTCCCCGGTCTCTGATGCGTTCGTATGCATGGGCTGCAAGTGGGATGCTGCAAATATTTTCC
Source organism: Candidatus Peribacteria bacterium RIFOXYB1_FULL_54_35 (assembly GCA_001787755.1). GTDB lineage: Bacteria > Patescibacteriota > Gracilibacteria > Peribacterales > Peribacteraceae > GWB1-54-5. The sequence continues at coordinate 110,314 of MFYJ01000011.1, read as the reverse complement.
AGTGTGAAGAGTCCAGCCTTGAGGCCGTCGTCACAATCATGTCCGGTGTACGCGATTTCATCTGCGATGTTCACGAGCTGTGCTTCAAGAGAAGGTCCCCGATCCATCATGCTTTTCGGGCGATCGTGAGGGGTGCGGTGTTTCAGGAGTCCTTCCAGCACTTCTCTGTTCAGGTTCAGCCCGGGGTATTGGTTTGTTCGTTCTTCGAGGAGTGTCACGATTTTGTATGACTGATGGTTGTGCTCAAAACTGCCTCCGGATTCCTGCATCCAGGTGTTGAGCGCCTCTTCGCCTGCATGCCCGAATGGGGGATGCCCAAGGTCATGTGCGAGTGCGATGCACTCAGTGAGGTCTTCATTGAGGCTCAGGGTACGTGCAATGTCCCTGCTGATCTGTGCAACTTCCATAGTGTGTGTGAGGCGTGTGCGGTAGTGGTCACCTTGGCCGGTAACGAACACCTGTGTTTTCCCCTTCAGGCGCCTGAAAGATTGCGTGTGGATGATCCGGTCTCTGTCCCGCTGGAAGGGGAACCTCGTGTCATCTTCCGGCTCGGGAAATGTGCGCCCAAGGGTGCCTGCAATGGGCACTGCGTATGGGGCAAGCAGAGCGGAAGCCTCCTTCAGTCTCTCGGCGAGTGTTTTCATGGAGATTTCAGTGTACCGGAGAGTGTGGTATGGAGTACTTGAATACTTGAGTACTTGGATACGTGGGTGTTTCGCAATCCTATTGCCGAACGAATCCCCTCGTACTCTGGTATTCCGGTACTCAAGTATTCAAACACAAAGGAACAATCCACAAACACAGACAACCTCCTTGCCGGAAAGGCATCCAGACAGCCGTTGAGTAGAAACGCTCGTCCCTGGATAGTCCCAGGTGGGTGGCCGCAACTCAGGTCCACGGACCGGAGTGATTGAGCCTCCCTTCATGATGTGATAGAGAAGAAACGTAACTACTCTGACGCGAAGTCGAGATAAAAGTCACTCTATCAGTTCTGGCACTCCGGAACATAGCTTTATCGCTTGCGTGAGCCTTTTCAGCGTGTCGAGTGCACGTCTGCACAGTGCGATGTACGCGTAAAAAAACTTCGCATGTAGTATAAAAAACTTTACATCGTCTTTTTTGGGTTTTCCCATGGGTGAGAACTGTGTGAACAATACTTTACTTTTCTTGCAGCAATGCACAACAGAGCATGTTAGTTTTCCCTGCGAGCACTTGTTCCCGATGGCCGCCGCGGTATGTCCAGTACGTTTCTCTGTGGCATCTCGTGCAGTCGGAGTGCCGCTCAGTGTGCTTCGGAAGTACACCACAGCTCTTAAGCTGATCTTCCGCCATGCGCTGCAGGTCGATGCAGCAGTTGCGGCCATAGGCACTGCTCACTCTCTTCCGCAGCTCATGCCCGGGGTTGGCATACTCTGCACATGCGAGACAGAGAGAGGGCCCTGCACCAACGAGCACCTCGGAAGCCGGTATGCCCCATTTCTTTTGCAGAACAGAGAAGAATGCGGGGATTGCACTTGCGAGGAGCCCCCTCCACCCTACGTGGAGTACTCCGGCGACGTGTGCAGCCGGTGCGTACATCACGAAGTTCTGGCAATCGGCCCAGCGCACGGCGAGCAGGAGTTCTCTGGTGTCTGTGAGCATGCCATCTGCCTGGATGGTGCGGTTGTGAGCCTCCTGCACTACCACTGTCTTGCCTCCGTGTACCTGGTGCAGCCCTGCGGCTTTCTGAAGGCCGAGGTGTTTTGCTGCGTCTGTGTCTGAGAGAATGGCATCTTCCTTCGTGAAGAGAGCAACACAAATGCGATCTGCGTACGGGGCAAAGAGAGAGAATGGCTGGTCAATCATGTGCGAGCAGATGGGGGATCTGTGTAATCACGTCTCTCGCTGTGTATGCGTACCCCACATCCAGGAAGAGCAGTTCCCCTGCTTTCTTGATAGTGGAACTTGCCCGTGTACAGGCCTGGAAAGGGTGTTCTCCCTGTGCGATGAGGCCAGCAATGAGTCCGGCGAGTGCATCCCCTGTACCTCCGACCGTGAGTCCCGCATTCCCTCCAGAGATCTGTTCTGTTCCTCCTGCACCTGCAATATGGTCGGTGGTTCCTTTCAGAAGGAAAGTTACGCTCCTCTCCGCTGCGATACTGGGGAGTTTTTCCTGCGTGAGCCCCATCCGTTCCAGCTCACCAAGGTGTGGCGTGAGCACGACATTTTTCCCACGCACTTTATCCAATGTATCCTTCTGGAGTGCGGCAGCATCCAGCACCAGTGCGCACGTTGCTTCTGCGATAATGTCTCCTACAGCAGCGATACTGCTGCTTGTACGGGCAATGCCTGGTCCAATAACTGCGCTGTCCATGGTCGCAAGCAGTTCCAGAATGGGCTCGCGGTCAGCGGCCTTCAAATCGTCACCCCGGAACGGGTGTACCTGCATGTTCAGGCTCGTTTCTTTAGCCACCTCTTCATGGCAGGCTGGCAGGCAGACGAAGACAAGATCCACGCCGCTTGCCTCTGCGGCGAGGGCCGCGAGAAGCGGCGCACCATGCATGGAGCGGGAACCCCCTACGACGGCTACTTTTCCGTTCTCCCCCTTATGTGAATCCGGGCTCCTCTGCATGTTTGTATGCTACCCGTTTGGGAAAGCCTGTGATACAGCGAATTCGTTGGAAAAAAATCCCACTCGTTTCCTCTTCTCCTGAGCTTCAACAGCCTCATCCACTATCGACACGATCTTTGAGCGGAATCTGTCGGAAGAGAATGCTTTCGCGTGGGAGCGGATGGCTTTCACATCGAATTGCATACCCTCAAATTTTCGGAGGGCGCTCTGGAGAGAGGCGACGGTCTGTTCTTCAAAGAACAACCCTGTTTTCCCGTTCACGACCGTATCGAGAGCTCCTCCCTTTCCGAGTGCAATGACAGGTGTACCGCAAGCTTGTGCTTCCAGCGGTGTCACTCCGGCGTCTTCCAGCTGTGGGAAGAGCAATGCTTTTGCCCCCTGGTAGAGTGCTGGCAGGTCCTCATCCGGGACGTATCCAAGCATCTCTACGCTGGGGCCCGCCATGCGCTGGAGTCTCTGTGCGTCCTGGCCGCTCCCGGCAACCTTGAGCGGCAGGGAGAGCATATTGGCGGTCTCGACCAGCAGATCGAACCGCTTGTAGGGTACCAGTCTCCCGAGAGCGAGGAAGTACTCCTTTCGGACGGAGGAGTGGAGTGGTGTGTCGAAGAAACGCTGGCTTACCGGAGGGTGGACAACGGTGCTTTTTCGCCCGTACGTCCGCTCAATGCGTTGCTGTACCGTGCTGGAGTTTGCGATGAAGTGGTCCACACGCTGCGCACTTGTGAGATCCCACCTTCGCAGACGCCGCAGGTGTTTTTGCACCGTACCCTTCAGTATCTTGGGGATATGGAAATCCTGGAGGTACTGCGCTTCCATTTCCCATGCGTAGCGCATAGGGGTGTGACAGTAGCAGATGTGCACGGCGGTGGGTGGGGGGATTACTCCCTTGCCGATGGCATGGGAGGAGCTCAGAACCACATCGAAATGACGCAGATCGATGTTCTCCATGGTCTGGGGCATCCACGGGAGGAGAAGCCTGTGCGTATGCAGCAGATTGTATGCGTACTGCAGGCGGCTGGTGTGTATGTTCGCTCTATCGAGCGGGCCTATGTGTCCATGGTTGGCAATTGTGGTGAAGAGGGGAGCTTCCGGCCATAGGCAGTGGAATTCTGCTATGACATGTTCTGCTCCACCGAAAGTGGGAAGCCAGTCAGCTATGAGTGCCAGACGCAGGTGCTGCTTGTTCACAGGAGCATCATATCAGTTCTCTGCTCGATCCATGATCCTCTGTGCACTATCATGCGTTCGTTCCATCCCTTCAAGCAAATGTCACTGAAGCCGTCTGCTCATCTTCCTAAGCGCTACAACCGCCGTGTGAGCGAGCAGACCCGGCGCCTGGTTGGTCGCCGGTACAAGCGTCGTCTGGAGTGCAAGAAGGAGCGCATCCGCCGTGTGTTCAGGCGCACACAGCATGCCGCAAAAGAGTGGAAGAGCAGTGCAGTGCGGTGGGCGATCATCACAAGCGCAGGAGGCATTCTCTGTGTTCTGTTGCTCTTGCTGTTCTCTCCTCTTCTCCACCTTCGCGAAATTACCGTCAGGCGGCTGAATCCCCGCCTCGATATTGAGCATGTGCAACAGGTTCTTTCCCCCATTTTCGGCAGGCATCTTCTCTTCCTCCCGGCCAGTGAAGTGAAGGAGATGCTGTCTGCGAATATGAACGATATCAATACTATTGAGGTGGAGAAGGAGTATCCATCAAAGCTCATCGTCACCATCGGTTTGCATCCGCTCATCGCGCGGCTGGAGATCGTAAACCCTGATGCAGAGGCTGCCCCGGAAGCAGGTACAGGCACCGGGGTGGATTTCCTCACGGAAGAAGGAGTGTACGTTACCACAGCGACGCAGCAGGAAGCCGAGGGACTGCAAACAATTCGTCTTGTCGATTGGGGGGTACGGCCTGCTCCGGGTGAGGCACTGGTGCCGCCGGAAATTCTCGCGCGTCTGCAGGAAACGCGTGAGGCGTTGCGCCTGCAGTTCGGCCACACCATAGAGCTGCAAACCATCTACCTGCGTGCGCAGGAGTACCACCTGCTCGCAGATGGCATGAGTCTTTGGTTTGATATGCGAAGTTCTTTGGAGCAGCATCTGCAGCAGTACCGTATCTTCCTCCAGTCTGTTCCAAGGTCAGAAGTCCATCAGTACGTCGATCTCCGCCTCACAGATCGTATTGTGTACCGGTAGAGTGTTTGAAGGCATTTTTTCTCTCGCAATGGAGGGATGGGAGATCGGAATTTCAGCCGTTTCCGCATGATTGTGCCATCGTACACGATAGCTTTGGCAGGTTCCGCTTGGAAAAGCGCTAAACAGCACAAAAATTGCTGCTTTTCAGCAAGCTGTGAGGCTTCCCTTTGGGGGGCGAATGTTTTATGCTGGACGGGATGTACCATTCCATTCTGTCGGTGCTCTTTCTGGGGATGATTCCAGCTGCTATGCACCCCGTATTGCAGCTACAACCACTCGACATCAGTGTCGCACCGCCCGCATCACTTGTGTTAGTTTCTGAGCGGCTCTCTGCATCAGGTGTTGTCATCATGGATGTGGAAAGTGGCCAGCAACTGTATGGTCGCCAGCAGGCGGTACGCCGGCCGATGGCCAGCATTACCAAGCTCATGACAGCTCTTCTCATTGTGGAGAATCATGAGATGGATGAACTTGTGATTATTTCTCAGGATGTAGAGGATGTCGAGGGCAACATTGTGCATCTCCCCTCCGGCGAGCAATTCACCGTAGGGGATCTCCTCTCTGCCCTGCTCATTTCATCCTCGAACGATGCAGCGTTGGCTCTGGCGACGTATCACTCCATGACAGAGGCTTCCTTTGTATTCGATATGAACATCCGCGCGAAGGCGCTTGGCCTGAAAGGCACTTCTTTCGCAAACCCGTCCGGGCTCGACCATCCCAGGCAGTGGTCCACGCCCCAGGATCTTGCATGGCTGACTATCTCCGCCCTGCGCCATCCTGAAATCCGCGAACGCATGGGCCAGAGCAGCAAGATGGTCTACAGCAAGCAGGGGACAGCTATTTCTCTCTCGCACACCCATGCGATGCTCCACGGAGATACGCCGATTATCGGCGGGAAAACCGGTACCACCGATGCTGCTGGCCAGTGTCTTGTGTCTGTCGTGGAACAGGATGACAGAGAGTATGTTGTTGTTCTTCTGCATTCCCTCCAGCGGTACAGGGACATGCAAAGTATTCTCGCAGCCATTGCACCAGTGTCTCCAGTGATTAGCGCGGCTCAGCTGCCGGCTGCATAACCACGCCTCACGTGTCTTCCTCTGCGAAAAATACCCGCCGTTGGCTGTCTCTACGCGTCCGGATCGTGTGCATCCTTACGTTTGTTATTGGGTCGGTTCTCCCCCCCTACGTACCGAAGGCTGCGCTCGCACAACCGGAAGCAAGTCTCGTACAACAGCAGTTTCTTCTTGTGGAAGAAGGTTTCCTCATGAAATCCTCCTCTCTCACACGTCAGGGGGCTCGCAGGGCGTATGCACAGGGAGTGATTCATGTTGTGAAGGAAGGCGAGAGCCTGGAGCGTCTTGCACGGCGCTACGGAGTGAGTGTGGATACGATCCGCTGGGCAAACGATCTTGGTGAAAACAGTACGCTCCGTCCCGGAGATGAGCTGCACATACTCCCGGTCGATGGTGTCATTCACACGGTTACACGTGGGCAGACCCTCCTTCGGATTGCGGAACTCTATGACACACCGTCCGAGAACATCATTCAGCAGAATAATCTTGAGAATACGTTCATCCTGGCTGGCCAGGAACTCATCATCCCTGGGGGGAAACCGATTGTAGGAAAGCGCACGATGATCGCCTCAGCTGGCTTGCTCCCGGATGGAGCTGCTGCAGGTGTGACCCCGGCAGAGGGTGCGGAGAAGCCGGTTTCCCGTCCTGCTCCTGCTCCGGTTGTGGTGACATCCGAGCAGATTGCTGCGGCAGATATCACGAGCGGGGTGCTTCAGAAGCCCTGCAGTGCCTCCTGTTTCGTGACGCAGTACTATCACGCGGGTCACTACGCAGTGGATTTGCAGGAGCGTGGTGGGGGCAATATCTATGCGGCAGAGGCAGGCGTTGTTCTCCGCGCAGATTACGGCTGGAACGGGGGGTATGGGAACGTTGTGGAGATTGATCACGGGAATAGTCTTGTGTCGCTCTACGCTCACAACAAGGACATTCTTGTGAATGTAGGGGATACGGTGCAACGGGGGGACAAGATTGCCTCCATGGGGAACACTGGCCGTGTTTATGGGAAGACAGGCATCCATGTGCATTTTGAAGTCCGTCTGAAGGGGGTGAAGAAGAATCCGATGCTCTACATCCAATAACATGTATTTTCGTTGTCAGGTTCTTGCCTGCCTGATACTGTTTCGCCGCCCGATCTTTTCATACAATCTGTCCCGCACCGCTCCACTTCGACAAGCTCAGTGTCGCGTGCGGGACATAGTATCTTCGGCTTCGCGCTTCGTCCTTCGGACTCGCGCTTAGCGCGAATTCAACTATGGGGGTGTAGCTCAGCTGGTTAGAGCGTCCGCCTGTCACGCGGAAGGTCGCGAGTTCGAGCCTCGTCATCCCCGCCAGAATAGCTACCACAGACAGTGGTGGCTTTTTCAATTGAGGAAAGAGGCGAGAAGTTTATCCTGAGCTTGCCGAAGGGAGCCTCGTCATCCCCGCCACATTTCGTGGAAGAGAAACCTGCGGTTTCTCTCCCACAAGCTCTCTCTTCCCTTAGCGGTGTCGCTCCAGCGCGGGACCCGCGAGACCCGCGCTTCGCGACGGCTTTTTTTGATCGCTTCATGGAGATGTATTTTGAGCTTGTCGAAGGAAGCCTCACCATCCCCGACATCACTCAGATCGACAACCGTTGCTATGCGTCCCACCACTGGTCATGCATGTAGGACTTTTTTCCCACCGTGCCGTCGTATGCGAAGATGGAGATACCGGCTTCCTGCAGGATGCCAACGGCTGCTGCCAGTTCTTCTTTCCAGCGGTCATTGGTTTTCTCCATCATTTGCTTGTGGACGATCAGCGTGCGTATACCTGCAGTGATGATTGCGTTCGCGCAGGGGATGCACGGCAACCAGGGCATGACCATCGTCAGTGACTCCGTTTGAATCCCCTTACGGGCTGCTCCATAAATGGCGTCCCGCTCCGCGTGGTTCGGATACTTGTGCTTGTTTTCTCCTTCAAATCGCTCCGGCAATGCGCGCACTCCCGGAGGCAGCCGGTTCACGCCCCGCAGAACGACCGTGCCGTCACGTACGAGCAGCGCAGCGTTGTGCGTGGAGGGGTGATTGCTCGTGGAGGCATGCTCGTAGCAATCATGCAGGAGGAGCCGATATTGTTCTTTCTGCGTGAGGGGGATACCCAATGCTTCTGTGTCCATAGTGCACGGTGATGGTAGCAGATTCTTGTGGTGCAGGCCGTACCAATGGATGCATCCCTATTTCTTCACAGCCGGAGCTTCCCTCGTTACGATCTTCACCTTGATGCCTTTCGCCTCGTACGGACGCACGCCGGCGGTGAGCTCTCTTATAATCTTTGCAGACCGCTCCGGCTCGTCGGAGTTCATGAGGGCGAGGAAGGTGTACTGTGGGAGCTGCTCACCGTAGCTATGCGATCCTGAAGCAATTTTCAGCGAGAGGAGAGCATCTTCCACTCCCTTGCCGTCCTCAGTTGGAGAGACAACGAATGTGTTGAGAGACACGGGGCGTTCTTTCCCATCGATGGTTTCCTTGGTCATAGGCAGTCGCTGGAAACGGCCGCCGGAGAGATCAAAAATTGTTCCGAGCGTGTTGTGCACGGTCTTGCCGTTCATGGGGACATCGTTGGTGAATTCCGCGCGAATGCCGCGTTTCTTGAGTGCTGCGACCAATTTCTTCTGGTATACCCTGGCGCTTTCATCCGGGTCATCGCTCGTTTCTCCAAACTTCTCGCCTGCCGCGCCGCAGGTCTTATGGGAGGTGATTTTGAGGGTGATGGAATCCACAGGCTGTCCGCTCTGCTTCGCGAGCTCTCTGATGTACCGCGCGTAGCTGTCTGCCAGCACTTCGATTTCCAGATCCTCTGTGGGCTGCTTGGAGAACAGCACGCCGGAACCTGCCATGCGCAGTACCCGGACGCCGGATTTTGTCTGCACAGCCGTCAGCATGCGCTCGTCGATGCAGAGTACAACAACCTCTGTTACAGGGTCGTTCGAGCAGTCGAAGCAGGCATCGAACTCCTTTCCGTGCTCTTCGAGCCACTTCTCCGGATTCTTATTGAAGCCGTGCTGTATCTGCGTCTTGAGTTCGGCAGTCATGTCTGGATGGTTGTGCATAGAGGGAGAGGGGGGAGATAGACATTCGGTATCAGAGGCTGCCGTTCCATCCAGGAGCGTCACCATCGCACCGTAGGCAAGAAAATCACGCCGCGGGAAGAGCTGTGGCGTGCCGATGTTGCTCTGGGGGGAGGATTCAATGCTGTTATGCTGATCTGGAGAGGCCATGGTGGGGGTGTATGGGAGAGTGAGATGGAACGAACGAGAGAACGGACAGGTTATTCAAGCGCTGCTTTGCTGGCTGAGAGCTCCGCAAGCTCGCCCGTGATGGCCGCCTGTCGCGTCTGGTTGTAAGTGAGGGTGAGGTCGTCGAGCAAATCGGAGGCATTATCCGAAGCATTGCGCATCGCTACCATACGTGCGGAGTGTTCGGATGCGGCGGTTTCCAGAACGGCCTGATAGATTTGGATTTCGGTGAGCTGGGGGAGGATGGTGCTGAGAATCGTCTCCTGGGACGGTTCGAAGAGATACTCGCGTACGGCATTCGCTGCCATGGCCTGTTCTGTGTCCCGGCGATAGCGCTGCGGGAGCAGGCTCAAGAGCATGTCCTTGAGTCCCGTCTTCGAGAATGGCAGCAGCACCTTCACGGTAGGTTCCTGGGCGATAGCGGAGATGAAATCAGGGTACAGAAGCACCACATGGTCATACGTTCCCTGAAGGAAACTCTCGGTCGCAAGACGTGTGATGGGGAGCACATCCTTGAAAGTTGGAAAACTGGAGAATCCCGGGAACGCGGCGATCATGTTTTCCTGGAGACGCGGCAAAAATTGCTGCCCCTTCTTCCCGACCGCGATAAAATCCACTTTCTCAAACGTTGCCAGTTCTTTGAGCCCCTTGAGATAGTGCGTCAGCGTTCTCAGGAGCTGCGCATTCAGGCTGCCGCAGAGTCCCCGGTCAGGCGTGAAGAGGAGCACGAGAATCTTCCGGGGTTCCCGCTGCTGAAGGTACGGGTGTAGATCCGGCTGGACGCTCGCAATCCTTTCCAGAATATGCCATGCCGTCAGGGCATAGTGGCGCAGCTTCTGGGCATTCTGGACAGCGCGGCGCATCTTTGATGCGGCGACCAGTTCCATCGCCTTCGTCACCTGGCGAGTCGACTTAATCGCTTTCATTTTGCGCCGGAGGTCGCGGAGGTTACTGGCCATAGGAGGAGATCATGATTTCGCGTTCCATTCATCGCGCTTGAACGCATCGAGCAGACGTTTCAGGTTCTCCTCAACTTCAGGCTTGATCTCCAGAGAAAGAGCTTCAAGCACCACGGGATGTTTCTTTATGAGGAAGGAGGTGAACTCTTTCTCGAATTGTTTTACCTGATCAACGGGGATGTCATCGAGGAAACCATTGATACCGGCATAGAGGGCGGCGACCTGTTCGCCAACGGGCACCGGTTCGTACTGGAGTTGCTTGAGAAGTTCCGTGAGACGGGCGCCACGATCGAGTTGTTTCTTGGTTTCCGCATCGAGATCCGATCCGAACTGGGCAAAGACCGCGAGTTCCCGGTACTGGGCCAGTTCCATACGGAGCTTGCCGGCGACTTTCTTCATCGATTTCCGCTGCGCCGCGGAGCCCACACGGGAAACGGAAAGTCCGACGTTCACCGCGGGGCGGATACCTTTGTAGAACAAATCCGATTCAAGGTAGATCTGCCCGTCGGTGATGGAAATGACATTGGTTGGAATGTAGGCCGAGACATCGCCTGCCTGTGTTTCAATGATGGGGAGCGCCGTGAGCGTCCCTCCTCCGTGTTTCTCATCCAGACACACCGCACGCTCCAGGAGCCGCGAGTGGAGGTAGAAGACATCACCGGGATACGCTTCGCGTCCGGGCGGACGCCGAAGCAGGAGTGAAAGCTGGCGGTATGCCCAGGCGTGCTTGCTCAAATCGTCATACACGCACAGCACATCCCTGCCCTGGTCCAGGAAATATTCGCCCATCGCGCAACCGGCAAACGGAGCAATATAGGAGAGAGAGGCAGGCTCGGAAGCCGCGGCACTTACGACGGTGGTGTACTCCATCGCGCCGTGCTTTTGGAGCTCACTGACGATTTTGGCGACTTTGGATTCCTTCTGGCCGATTGCAACATAGATGCAAATAACCGGCCGGTCACTCTTCTGCGTTTCCTTCTGGTTTAAAATCGTATCAATGACAATAGCTGTTTTGCCTGTCTGGCGGTCTCCGATGATGAGTTCCCGTTGTCCCCGCCCGATCGGAATCATCGCATCAATGGCACGGATGCCGGTCTGCAGAGGAAGGGAGACGGACTTTCGCTCAATGACACGGGGGGCGATCTTCTCCACAGGATAGCGTTTCTCTGCCTTGATGGACGGACCGCCGTCCTTAGGCTCTCCGAGCGGTGAAACAACGCGGCCGATGATTTCCTCCCCCACAGGGACGGAGAGAATTTGTCCCATGGCTTTCACCGTATCTCCCTCCTTCACCTTGGCGAAGTCTCCCAGAATAATCGCACCGACGTGATCTTCTTCCAGGTTGAATGCAACACCGGGCACACCCTGACCGAAATCAATCATTTCGGATGCGCCGATACGTGAGAGTCCGCTGAGCTTGGCAATGCCATCGCCGACCTGGATAACGGTTCCGACATGTTCGTGTTTCACCTCCTTTCGATACGAGGAGATGCGCTCTTCGAGCGTTTTGAGCAGTGTTTGATTCATAACCATAGGGAAGAGGGGGTAATCAGGATGACAAGGGAAGCGGCTCAAGAAGACGGGAAGCAAGATGTACCAGAGAAGAGCGCAGCGTTGCATCGAAACGCTCATCTCCCACGGAAAGCAGCAACCCTCCCACGATGGAAGCATCGGCCCGCTCTTCAAGAACGCAGGATTTCTTGAGAGAAGATTCGATGATATGGAGCAGGTGCTGAGCAGCGGGACCAGCGTTGCCGGAGGTCGTCGTAAGACGAACGGGAACGATTCCCTCCTGCTTGCGCCAAACGCGCTCCACGAGCGCAGGGAACGTTCTGCATTCTTTCAGAAGTCCCTGCTCGACGAGCAGGTGAATAGCCGCATCTGCAAGGGCGCCCTGGTCTTCGGCTGCAAGGGATTTTGCGATGTCCACGAATGCCCGGGCAATGGAGAGAGCGTTCACTTTCATGGCATCAGGCTGGGGAGCTCCCGAACGAGGGATTCTGTAATACGTTTCTGATCCGCCTCACCGAACTCGCGCTCGAGGATCTTCTCCGTCATCGTCAGAACAACTCTGTGCACCGTTTTCAGGACTTCCTCGAGCATCAGGCGACGTTCTTCCTCCGCGCGCTTCGATGCCATCTCCAGCATGTGCTCCGCTTCCTTCTTTGCGGAAGCAATGAGCTCCTTCTGGATAACCTCCGCCTGTTTGCGTGCCTGTTCGAAGAGGACTCCGCTCTCCGCATCCAGCTTCTGCAGGTGCTGCTGGCGCAATTCCTCCATCTCCTTCGCCTGGTTCTCAATGCGCTGCGCATCTTCCATTGCTTTCCGGATGCGCTCACGACGGGTATCAATAAGATTGAGCAGAGGCTTGTACAGAAAGAATGAGAGCACGCCGACGACAATCGCGAAGTTCACGATTTGCGCAAGGAGAAGCTGCCAATTGATGCCAAGCTTTGTCAGGAGTTCCATAGTTGCAGAGCGGTAGGAAAGATTCGATTGCTCACATCGCTGGTCGTTTCTCTAGACGAATTTGATGATGAGTGCGACAACGAGAGAGTAGATGGCGATGGCCTCCGTGAAAGCGATAGAGAGCACCATCGGCGTCTGGATGCGGTTTGCCGCCTCCGGGTTGCGTCCGATGGCATCCATGGCTTTCGAGCCGATCCAGCCGATACTGAACGCGGGAATGAGAGCACCGAAACACATGGTGAGAGCAACGAGAAGATTCTTATCGAGAGCCGATACGGCGCTCTGGACTGCCTGTACTGCTTCTGGTGGATTCATACGAAGCTGGGGGAAAGAAAAGAAATAAGGGGGAGAAAATGAGCGAAGGGATGGTAATAGGACGTTGAGAAGAGAAACAAGGGTCTTTGAAAAGAAAACTGCCGCTACCTTAAGTTTGGACGAGATGATGGGAAGATTCACTTGTGGTGAGCCCTTCGACAATGCTCAGGACAGGCCTGGTCGAACCATGGTCATGCCCGCCATGAGCCGTGGCCGCCATTTTCAGGAATACGGCCGTGAGGAGAGCGAACACGAGCGCCTGGATGAATCCGACGAAGAGTTCCAGCCCGAGGAAAGGAATGGGAGCAATATACGGCAGGAGAAACGCAATGACGGTCAGGAGCACCTCTCCGGCGAAAATATTTCCAAAGAGACGGAAGGTGAAGGAAATGATTTTTGCAAACTCCGCAATGGACTCCAGTATGCCGACGAAACATCCAATGGGATCTTTCCAGGGGGCAACGATAAATTTCCCCGCATACGGGAGGAATCCAAGCGCAGCGATGCCGAAAACTTGCGTGGAAACCACCGAAATAATCGCCACCGCAAGAGTCATATTCACATCCGCATTCATGGATCGGAAGATCGGCAACGGGACCAGGTGGCCATTGTGCATGCCCTCCAATGTGATACTCCCGACGCCGGGCAGGATGCCCATCCAGTTGGCAAGCATGAGGAAAAGGAAGATCGTCGCAATCAGGGGAAAGAACGTACGCGTCTGCTTACGGTCTCCAATGACAGAGTCGAAGAAATCGAAGAGACCTTCCACGATCAATTCAAGAAGCGCCTGGAACCGGCCGGGGATCTCGCGATACCTGGTGCGGCGGGCGAGCACGGCAATGACCACGATCACAGCCATTGCCAGCCATGCCATGATGAGAGTATTACGCACTTCAAAACTGCCGATATGGGCAATGGTCTCCGATGCCAGTGGCGGTGTTTCAATTCCTTCCATGCGGGGCAGAAGGAGGAAGAACGGTGGCTTTGAAGATTTCCTTGACCTTGCGGTACACACCGATCGCGGAAAGCACTGCCGCAAGGGTGAAGCCGGAGAGCACCAGGAAAGGAGATGTGCCGAAATGTTTATCGAGATACGCGCCCCCGAATCCGAACAGAACGACGGGGATGGCGATGATGTACCCAAGGTTCCAGGCGAGCCGGAGACTGAGGAGAAGCGCAGGGACAATGGATTCCTGCTCTCGTGCCCGTGCTGGAGTAAGAGGATGCATGGGATTTACTGTGAAGCTGGGGGCATGGAACGGCCCGGCTTGCGGCGCCTAACCACATGGAGTTTGGCAAGTTCACGTTCAAGCGCGGCAGTGGCTTCGGCGAAACCTTCCAGGTCCCCGCGGCGTTCTTTCTGGAGTGCTTCGGCTTTTGCTTTCGCCTCCAGGATCACCTGTTCTTCCAATTCTTCCGCACGATCAGCGGAATCCACAATCACGTGGACAGTTGTGCCGTCGATTTCCACGGCCCCGCGGGAAACCGCGAAGAAGAATTCCTCCTTCCCGTGGCGGATGAGAATGCCACCCGGCGCCACACTGCTGATGAGCGGGATGTGATGAGGAAGGATTGTTATTTCCCCGTCCGGTGTTGGCAGAGAGATGGAGTCCGCCGCGGCGCTGTACAGAACGCCTTCAGGAGTGACGATTTCGATGTGGAGCATAATGATTGATAAGGAGCCGAAGGAATGGATGTGGTCTATCCGCGAACTTCATCAATTCCACCTTTCATGTAGAAGGCCTGCTCGGGAACGTTATCGTACTCGCCCTGCAATATCGCCTTGAAACTGCGAACCGTGTCCTCACGGCGTACGAACTTCCCTGGCGTGCCGGTGAAGGTTTCAGCAACGAAGAACGGTTGTGAGAGGAAACGTTGGATTTTGCGTGCGCGGAGTACGGAGTGCTTGTCTTCTTCGGAGAGTTCTTCCATGCCGAGAATTGCGATGATATCCTGCAACTCCTTGTAACGCTGGAGAACCTTCTGCACACCGCGTGCCGTGTCGTAGTGTTCCTGGCCCACCACATCCGGACTTAAGATACTGGATGCGGAATCGAGTGGGTCGACCGCTGGATAGATGCCGATTTCCGTGAGCGCCCGTGTCAGGACGATGGTCGAATCAAGGTGGCCGAACGTGGTCGCGGGTGCCGGATCGGTGAAGTCATCAGCCGGAACGTACACGGCCTGTACTGACGTGATCGAACCTTTTTTCGTCGAGGTGATGCGTTCCTGGAGCGCACCCATTTCGCTCGCGAGCGTTGGCTGATATCCCACGGCGGATGGGATGCGTCCAAGCAGGGCAGAGAGCTCGGCACCAGCCTGCGTGAAACGGAAGATATTGTCGATGAAGAGAAGGATGTCGCGGTTTTCTTCGTCACGGAAATACTCTGCAATGGAAAGGCTGGCGAGAGCGACGCGCAGTCGCGGTCCCGGCGGTTCGTTCATCTGCCCGAACACGAGCGCGGTCTTATCCAGAACGCCGGATTCTTTCATTTCGTAGTAGAGATCATTCCCTTCGCGTGTTCGCTCTCCGACTCCCGCGAAAACGGAATATCCTCCGTGCTCTGCGGCGACGGAACGGATGAGCTCCTTCACCACCACAGTCTTCCCCACGCCGGCGCCGCCGAAGAGGCCAACCTTGCCGCCCTTCAGAATCGGGCAGATCAAGTCGATGACTTTGATACCCGTCTCCAGAATTTCCGTCTTGGTGGATTGTTCCGTAAACCCGGGTGCATCGCGATGGAGGGGATACTTCTTCTTGGCTTTGATTGGCGGCATGCCGTCAATGGGGTTTCCCAGAACATCGGACATGCGTCCAAGCGTTTCCGGTCCCACCGGCACCATGATCGGCTGGCCGGTATCTTCCACCGGCGCCCCGCGCCGGAGGCCGTCCGTGGAGCCCATGGCAACCGCCCGAATAACCCCCTTCTGGAGGTGCTGCTGCACCTCGAGCGTCAAATCTTTCCCGTCGATTTGCACTTTGAGTGCC
Source organism: Candidatus Peribacteria bacterium RIFOXYB1_FULL_54_35 (assembly GCA_001787755.1). GTDB lineage: Bacteria > Patescibacteriota > Gracilibacteria > Peribacterales > Peribacteraceae > GWB1-54-5. The sequence continues at coordinate 94,461 of MFYJ01000011.1, read as the reverse complement.
GCGAAGAGTGAGGGAATGGTTTCCCCCTGCTCGAATGAGCAGTCCACGACTGCTCCGATGACCTGGAGAACTGAACCGGGCATAGCGAAAGAGTGAAGATAATGGATGAGAATACAGTATTACGTTTATCTGAGAGTAAGCAAGAATTGATTCACGTTTGCGTCTCTGCGGCTTTTTCTGGCGCACTTCTTATCACAGGAGTGTGGAAATTTCAAGGGTCGTCAAACGCAAAAATGATGCAAAGCAGCGTTGTGTGCCGGGGGATGATTTCCCTGTAATGCGTGTTCGTAGCAACCGCGCAGGAGATCTTTTCATTCTCCCTTCTCGGAGCACTCTATGGCGAGTCGTTCGATGTCCATGCGGGTGGAGGAGATTGGTAACAGTGAATGTGAGAAAGAGAAGTTGTGCCATTACAGCATCTCGTTCAAGACGTCATTGCGCAATCCGCGGATGCTGAGAAATTGACAAATTCACAATAAATAGTATATATATCCCCTTTACTATGCGTACGTCTCCGGAAGGAAACGATGGGGGTTCCGCTGCTCCGGAGGGGGCAGAAGCACTCCTTGCCCGGGCAGACACCGCTCTTCAGGAAGAAGTGCTCAGCCTCCTCGTCGGGCCGGAGAGCCAGGAACGCCGGGAACACCTCTTTGCCATAGGAGCACTCCCAACAGCATCGAGTGAGTGTGCAGCAGTACAGGAGTGGATTTTGACCACATTCCGTGAGTACAACGAATGCACAGACGAGCAGGAAGAGACCGAGGAGAGAGCACGCAGATATCAGGAGCTGGCGAATCTCCTCTGTCTTGCAGGCATTGCCATACCCATCACCTTCCGCGACTGGAAAGTGGACAGGGTGGCGGAAGCCGAGCAGCGGTGGGGACTCCGGGAAGGAGGGGCTGCACTCCTGGAGGAGCTGCTCATTGAGCAGTATGCACCGCCAGCGCATGTGCGCCAGCCCGCGAGAGTCCACCTGCATAAGGGGCCCGGGAATGGGCAGCTCATGCACCACCTCCGTACGGGATCTCGCCACATGGAGGAAGTGGGTGTGGGGGACCGGTTGTACTTCACGATCGAGAGTGTACTTCTGCAGTACGTTCGTCCCGAGAGGAGAGGGGATCCCATAGTGCGTCAGATCATTGCCACTCTTTCCCAGGCATTACAGGGTGCGCTGCACGAGCGGTGGTTCGAGCCTGTGAGCGATGAGAATGGCATCATTCAGCGCTGGCAGCCAAGGGGGTTTCTCTGCGATCTCAATGACATTTTCCCGCTCCTCGCGCACCCCCAGGAATGGCTGCCGAACATCTACAAGAAGATGATGAAGGCTCTCTACAGGGCCTCGGAGGAATTTGAGGACGATAGGGTAGACATGGTTCCCCATGCTGCCCAGGAGTACATCGTGCAGCTTGCAGACTGCGAGGTTGATTACGCGCAAGCGCAGTGCCAGAGGATGCAGGCGCTGCACAGCAAGGTCATTGCCGCCATGAGGAAGGGGGATGAACAATCGTTGGAACCTTCTATCCATGAGTTCTGGCTCATCACCGGCCACATGCTGCGTGATGTTTCTTCCTTGGCCGATCTCTCTGCAAAGATTCTGGAGACACTGAACACTGAGAAAGAAGTGATCAGACAGAGGCGGATGCAAGACTCCCCTGCGAGGAAGCTCGTCGATCTGAAACAGGGAGTAGACAAGAGGGTTCAGAGACTCCACACACTGCGGGCAAGGATTTCCCAAACTTCCTCATCTGCGGACACAGAAACATTGGCTACGGATTTTGCCGCCATTGCAGAGCATCCCAGTCTTCCCGATGGGGGATGGACACATGCACTGCTGGCGGATGCTGTTGAGAAAGAGATAGAGGAGTGCCAAGAGCAGTCACAAGGATTCAAGCGGCAGATCCAGGCAGCGAGGAAGAGGGAGGGGGAAGTGAGAGACCATGCCCAGCAGACAGCCTCGGCCTCAGAGAAGCTCCAGGAAATCTTCACAGATGCATTCGCAACAGAAATTACAGAGCATGAGCAGTACGAAGATCCGGAGTACCGGAAGAAAGGCGTCCGCATCGACCTGAATCGATCCGGACCGGTGATGCACTTCCGGCAGTTCATTCCGGGCCGCTTTACCTCAACTCTCAGCCAGGTACCTTCTGAGAGCTGTCTCCTCATTTCTGCCAGCCGTGCAGATTCCCATGAACCTTCCACGCCGCTCAAGGGGTTCACAGGACTCACCATCAATCTGGAAGATGCGCCCGGGGAATTCGAAGAGGATGTGGGACTCACCCTGAACCTTCTCGCGCCGGGTGGCGTGTACCTCACAGACGGACACCGCCAGTCCTTCACCCGCATAGACCGCTTCGAGGAAATTATGCGGGCGGTCAAAGGGAGAGATGATTTCCGGGTGACGCTTGTGGTTGATCGTGCAACGCACGTTCCCCGTTCCGTTCTTGTGCAGAGGAGACATCCGGAGCGTGGGTACCTTAGTGAGAGTGATCTTGCGATGCCTTTCAACGAGGAAGAAGTCTCCTTTGTTCCGTGTGATCACATGATGCGCAGGCGTCCGGATCTTTTTGTAGAGAGGGTCATCCGTCGCCAGATTGATGCCATTGCAGGAGGGAACGCACAGGCATTTAAAGACTGCCAGCAGCATATTGGTGATGACAGGGACCGCAGCCTCCGGCGGGTGGCAACGGCGAACCTTGCACGGTACCTCGATCTTGTGGATCCGGGATTGCTCGAGCTCACGCGGAAGAGGGTGTGTGAGGTGGTGGGTGATTCTTTTGCCCCAGGGGCTTCCTATGGCGAGCACCTCCGCTGCCCGTTGAGAGTGACTCCAAAGAAGATAGAGGGGCAGAGTTTCTTCGGGCTTTCAAATATCCTCATGGAGGCTTGTGGTGTGGGAAAGGATGCCCCCGCAGAAGTGCGTCAGAAGTATGAAAGCGAACTCTTTCATGCTTTATCTGCGCGGGTTTGCCGTGCGGTGCATGGAGAGCGGCCTTCCGATGTTTCCCTCACAGATCAGGAGTACGCAGCGTGGAAGCAAGAGGCGTGCCAGCACGCGGGGAATGCAGAACTTCGCGAGGACCCCTTACTCACCACAAGAGATGTACGCGAGATTATTGTGCGCATGGGGCTGGATCTGCGAGAGAGAGTCAGGCAGCTCATTGGCGTGCAGGAGCCGGTGACGGTGGGAAGAGGGCTTGAAACGTTCCGGCAGGGGTACCTCCATGTTGCACCGCGCATCGCAGATCCCATTACACGCACCAATGCGCACAGCGAATTCCCGATCGCGAGGCTCGCGACAAACCATGAATTCGGCACTGTGGAGATGCAGGCACTCGAGGGCGCAAAAATAAGGCAGGTACGAGAGAATCTGCAGCAGATACGGCTCATGACGGGGAGTGCTCCGATCCAGCTCATTCTCTTCCAGGACTGCGGAACGAATCTCTTCCTCGAGAGAGAAGTGCGCCGCATTGTGGGCGAGGAGTGCTACGGTGAGTCCGTTGCGAACATCAGTATCCGTTTTGAGCCCGAGAGGGGCATAGATCATCTTGTGACGCATTTTCAGAGGCAGAACGAAGAGAGGCTTCATGAACTTTCGAAGAAGGGTGTCATCTTCATCGTGGGCGGGAGCTGGTTTAATCCCGACGATCCGTACGGCCAGTTCTTTCAGCAGACGTACGGCAAGCTGATCCACAGCGCTCTTGCGACCCAAGGATCGCCAGCGAGAGGGCTCTTCATCTGTTTCGGGCACCAGAATATGATGGATCTTATCGGAGAAGCGCACAGGGGGCAGTTGCCGGAGGTGCGCTCCGGGCCCGGTGCGCTGGAATTCTGTCCCACGCCGGTACATGTGAGAGATACGAGGCATCCCCTCTTCCGGGACTGCCCTTCCCGGTTCACACTCATGAACACGCATGGCAGGCATGTGGACGGATTAGACAATGTTCAGGGGAATGGACAGAGGTACGTACGCCCTGTTGCCCTCAGTGAGCTTACCGGCCTTCCCATCATGTGTGATCTATATCAGGGAAAAGCGTACAGCATGCAGACGCATCCCGAAGTGGATCTTGTGACTGAGAGGGACAGAGACCGCATCATGGGCGAAGTGGATAAGCAGGGAGAGGACATCATGAAGACGTACAATGTGGGGACAAAACGTCTACGGACAATGTGGGCCGAGACGGATGGACACATACAAGAAAATGCGGGAGAGCACATTCTCACAAACGCGCTCCTTGGGCTTTCCGCGGATATTCCCATCCATGGCAGACCTTGGAAGGGCGGGAGGAACAAGGAAGAATTATACCGACGCGGATGGGGCAGGCGGTCGCGATGAATGCAGTACAATGCCAATGAGCAGAGCGTACTTCTCTATGAAGTCGTTCTCGAAGAGCTCCAGTTTTTTTTGCGGGGAAACATACAGCGAGAGCCCCCCTATGAGTTCACCGCGGAATGTGAGAGGAATGATCAGCACGGAACAGAAGTTGTGCTTCTTCGCGAGATGAGGAGAGGAATACTTCGGTTCCTTCATAATATCGATCACTTTAATGGGGGCACCCTGTTCGTAGGCTTTCTCCACCAGGCTGTCTTTGTACTTCACGATGGATTTTCCGAGCCAATCTCCTGTCACTCCAAACGAAGCGAGCAGCCCGAGGTTCCCTTTCTCTCTATCATGGAGGCGGAGAGTGCACGCATCGGCACGGGAGAGCATGATGACGGAGTTTACAATGAAATCCCCGAGAGCTTTGGCATCGTGCGTGCTTGCGTAGAGGAGCGTGAGATCGAAAATGTAGTCCATCTGCCTCCGGATAATTCCAAACTTGTTGTATGCGTCGCGGATCTTCTGGTACTTCAGCATCACCTCCTCCTCAAATTTCCGCTGTGCGGTGATATCTCTTGCAATGAGGATGAATGCAGAAGGAATTTTCTCCTCACTATGGATAATGGGACAGACCGTGACGCTCACCACTGTGTCCTGTGCGTTTTTGTGCTTTCCTGTCAGTTCAATGTTGTACTGGATATTACTTTTTGAAAGGAGTGGTTCGTAGTCCTCCGTACTGAAAATAGTACTGAGGGGTTTTTCCTCAATCTCGTTCTGGCTGTACCCGAAGATCATTTTTGCACCCTTGTTCCACGATTGAATATTTCCTTTCTTGTCTACGGAGAGCACAGCATCTGTTCCATACATGATGGCACTGGAGAGCACGCGCTCCTTCTCCTCCTTTTTTTTGAGTTCACGGAGATCGGTCATCATCCCGATCGTCCCCCCGCTGGGGAGGGGGGTACCGCTGAGCAGTACGGGTGTGCGTTTTCCGCTCTTTGAGACAAGCGTTCCCTCGTAGCAGGAACTGATGCCTCGTTTCCGGTCCGTACTATTCACCTGGCGCACCTTCTTGGCGCTCTCTTTGTCCCAGAACTCATACGACTGCTTTCCCAGCATCTCCTCCAGTGTCATCTCCATGAGTTCGCAGAACTTGGGGTTTGCATACACCGTGCGCTCCTGCTCGTCTCCCATCCAGACGGCCTCGTTCATGTTCTCGACGAGCTTGCGGTACATAGATTCCTGTTTCTTGAGGGCCGTGAGATCCGTCATGATTCCAATCGTCCCCCCACCGGGAAGGGGGGTGCCGCTGAGCAGCACAGGTGTGCGCTTTCCGCTCTTGGAAACAAGCGTTCCCTCGTAGCTGGAACTGATGCCTCGTTTCCGGTCCGTACTATTCACCTGCCGTACCCTTTTCGCGCTATCCTCATCCCAGAACTCATACGACTGCTTCCCCAGCATCTCCTCCAGTGTCATCTCCATGAGTTCGCAGAATTTGGGGTTTGCGTACACTGTGCGCTCCTGCTCGTCTCCCATCCAGACGGCCTCGTTCATGTTCTCGACGAGCTTGCGGTAGAGGGTGTCAGGGTTCTGCGTATTCATGGATCTTTCGGCGGGCAAGAGAAGTATGAACGCAGGAGAGCCTCTGTCCACTGACCTGAAGACTCTCTGCTGTCAGTATGCGGATACGGTCTCCCTCGTTGATACGGTAGTGTACGGGTTGCTCTTCCCCGTTCACCAGGGCAGCCTCTGCATGGTTACCGATTTCCGTATGGATCCGGTACGCGAAGTCGAGCACGCTGGATCCTTCGGGGAGCTTATTGATGTCACCTTCAAATGAGAAGAAGTACACGTTCCTCTCCTGTTGTAATCTCTCCGAGAGTGATGTGTAGTGATCGAGGAGCTTCCGCTCCGGCTCCGTGAGGAGGCTGGTTTTTTTGTTCCGGCTGTAAATCCAGTGGGAGGCTATTCCCCGATCCGCGAAGCCATCCATCATCTCTGTGCGTACCTGTATTTCTACGGGGAGATCGAAATCCGGTATGACACCGCGCAGGGTTGTGTGGATGCTCTGGTACCCGTTGACCTTGGGCACAGAGATGTAGTCTTTAAACCGGTCCACACTCGGATGGAAATAGTCATGGAGGAGATTAATGATCTCAAAGCACTTCTCTGCATCGTTGCTTTTCACGATGATGCGGAAAGCGAAGATGTCGTTGAGGGCAATAGGGCTTACATACCTCTTTTTCTGCATTTTCTGGTAGATGCTGTAGACGTTCTTGTAGCGCCCTTTCACTGTGCAGGTGAAGTGCTCCTTCTTCAGCAGGGTACGCAGTATGCGCAGAATTTTCTGAATGGTATGTTCGGCAGTCTTTTGATACTTCGAGAGCACCTGCTCCACCTCCCGGTATGCTGTGGGGTATGCAATGCGGAAACAAAGGTGGTCGAGAGTTTCTTTCTCCTCGAACATGCCGAAGCGCTCACAGAGCGGGGAGAGTACCCGCAGGTACTCCCGCGCTAGTTGTTCCTTCACAGTTTTCTTCCTGCCGAGTTCCAGCTTTTTCTGCAGAGTGAAGAGAAACTCGTAGAACAGTTCCGGCGCACCCAGAAACTGTTCCAGAAAGTACTGCAAGAGCAGGTCCTGGTTCTGGGGAGTGTCACGTACACATGTGAGAAAACTGATCCAGCGCTGGTACTGGAGTCCCTGCGTGTCTTTCTTCCCGCTGGTGGTCTTTGATGCCATACGAGTGGGATAATTCATTCTCGGCCTTTTACGAGAAAATGCAAATTGGAACCAGATTTTCTTGCTGCGGAGGTACTTATTTTTAATAAAATATATATTATAATAATATTCAGAGCCTACCACATCGGAGGCTTACATGTTTCTTTGCTCAAGCCCGACGACGGATCCCTACGCGAGACTCTCCACCGGAGGTTACAGAGTCTCGCTTTTTAGTATTCCTTAGGAACTCTGAAAAACAAATCTCAATATGGAATGTGGTATATGGAATATGGTATGTGGGGAATCCCACATACGACATACCACATTCCATATTCAATTCAGTTTGTTGGCTTCTGCTTTCTTCAGATAGTTTTCTAAGATTATCTTAAACGAAGGAGAGCCTCTGCAATCGCCTGCGCTGCCACCTCATGGCCCCGCAGACTTAAGTGCGGATCGGATTTGTAGTACAGGGGATCCTCATCCGAAACGGTTCCCAAGAATGCATCGCGGAGGTCGAGTACGGGAATGCTCTTCCGGTGCAGTACATCTTCTGCAGTAGAGAGAAGTTGACTGGTGTTCCAGGATTCACGCGGGAGAGGGGACTCGCTCAAGTACTCCTCCTGCCATACGGGTTGCATCTCAAATCCGCTCGGCATGAGAAGCACAAAGAATTTCCCACCATCGTTTTCCACTTCTCTGCGGAGAGTATCTACGAGGGCCTGCAACACTTCCCAGCGGTTCTCTCTCTCGAGCACGTCCTGCCCCTCGTTGGTGTACCAGTAGTAATCCCCGAGTTGCTTTGGGTCCATCGTTTCACGGGTTTCTTTCCGGCGGGAGGAATGGTAGAAAGCACGGAGGATGGAACTCCTCTTCAGCATCTCGCACTTCCAGGGGCAGGGAGGAGCTGGTTCCACCCAGATGTCTTCAAGCACAAGACCGCCGCTTTCCGTGTGGAAGGTGTAGGGCCCTTCCATGGGGAGCAGATCATTCTCCGGAAAGAGCACCTGCACCACAATGTCCGGGTCAAACTCTCTTCCGATTTCCCGGTAGTACAGGAGTTCCAGCGCGGGGTTCGATCCTCCTATTGCGAGTGCACGGGTCACCACAGGTTTTCCAAGTTTTGCTGCAAGCAGTGCTCCTGTTCGTTCTGCAAAACGCTTTTCCTCTTTCACCTGCTTTGCTTCCACGAACGAGTCCCCCAGAAAGAGTATGCGTAGTTCGTCACCCTTCTGCTCCGTCGGCATCTCCGGGCCGCGGAAGCCGAGAGAATTCGTGCGGATTTGTGTTTTGTAATCCTTCGTGCGGATCACCCACTCCGCATTCGGGGGGTTCACAAACCGCAACTTCTCATTGAACTCCCGGGATACATCCCCATTCTCAAAGATCTGCCGCCACGCCAATTCGGCACCGAGCAGTGCGATTGCGGTGACCGCGATGCTGAGGAGGAGGTTGCCGAGGAAGCGTTTTGGGCGAAGCACGTCTGCTGCACGCTAACACGGAGGTGCATCCCTCACAATTTGAAGTGTGTGCAGAATATTTCTGATAAATTTGACTGTTATAATATTTTGTGTGTAAATACAAAAGATATGACAGTTGCAGAGGGACCACAATTTGAGGCGGCAAAAGCACTCTTGGAACGGAGGCTGGTTCCCCGCGCTCTTCAGTACTTGGTGCACACAGGAGAGGCCGATCGCAATGTCCTCTCTGCCTGTGGCATTACGGAACACACTGTGAGAGGTCTGCTCGCGCAGCAGCAGGTGCCCATCGGGCAGATCGTGGAAGAAGCTATGCTGGCGTGCCTGGCAGATGCGGAGCTTGGTACAGACGAAGATCCTTGGGAGTACGTGGATCCGAGAATGCGCGAGGAGAAGAATCCTCTTCTTGCCCATGTCCGCAGTGCTGTCGTTCAGTGCACAGCGGCTGCATGTCCGGGAGAATGAGCATCGTCTCCAAACAGGTGCGCAATCAAAGAGTGAGTGTGCCTGTCGATGCGGTGGACCTGGTTTGGTTCCGGTTCAGCGTGAATGCGCGCCCGCATTTTTTCATGAATGATCTTGCCGATGAGTTTTGCGGCTCCTTCTGCCCGCACCTCATCATCCTTCTCGTTGTCGTCTTGGCCTCCGTAGTGCGCGAAGCGTCGTCCTCCCTCGTCCGCGTACTGTTTCTCGAATTTCTTGTAGTACTCAGGGTGGGCGATGCAGCCGTACGGAGTAATGAGGATGTCTGCGCAGAAGTCCTCGTTTTCCACTTTCACATTGTTTCTTGTGAGGTCTGCGGTCACATGAATTTCTGAATCGGTGATTGGATCGTGATAGATGATGATGAAGTCTGCTCCCCGCCTGTCTGCAGATGTGCAGATTCCAGGGTAGACACGCAGTGCATCGGTTTCACACTCTAACTCTTCGCAGAGGAAGTAGTGCAGCGCATTCATATTGCGCGCACGAGGATCGCTGACATTCTCGGGCGTGTACCGGTAGGGGCTCTTCTCGATGCAGTACCGCAGTGCATCACGAAAGGTGAGATCCTGCGGGATATTCCCCGGTATCTGGCTCGCAGTTGCAGGGATACGTAAATCCGTCTGCTCCTGAGTACTGTAGAGGTAGTCAACCTCCCAGGTATGCCCCGTTTCACCACGCCCGGAGGGTCTGCTGTGGCATTGATCAATGCGACGGTGGTTCATGTGGCTGTATATATAATTATACCACAAAAATGCGTATTAGTGAAGTTCCGGATGGACTCTTCCTTTGTATTTCTTCACTGAAAATCTACAGCTTCGGTTTCCTCTCGTGCCACTCCGCTGCCTGTTCATAGGCATACGCGATTTTCAGTATCCGTTCCTCCTGCCACTGTGGCCCCATAATCTGCAGGCCAATGGGGAGCCCCTCAACGAAGCCTGGGGTGACACTCTTTGAAAATCCACAGGGGACGGAGAGAGCCGGAATGCCGGCCATGGCTTGCGACACGGAGAAGACATCTTCCAGGTACATTGCGACAGGGTCATTCTCGTGCGTGCCCACGGTAAATGCGGGTGTAGGTGAGACAGGAGCGATGATGGCATCGACCTTCCGGAATGCTTCGTCGAAATCGCGCTTGATGAGCGTGCGCACTTTCTGGGCCTGCCGGTAGTAGGCGTCGTAATAGCCGGCAGAGAGGGCGTACGTTCCTATCATAATTCTCCGTTTCACTTCATTGCCAAACCCCTCGGTACGGACTCTGTGGTAGTAGTCGATGAGGTCCTTCGCATCGCCTGTCGTATGCCCGTAGCGGATGCCGTCGTACCGGGCCATGTTGGAGCTCACCTCCGAGGGGCAGATGATGTAGTACGTCGGGACTGCGTACTCTGTGTGTGGCAGAGAGATTTCCTCCACTGTTGCTCCGGCGCTCTCAAAGACTTTGGTTGTATCGCGTACAGCTGCTTCAGTGTCTTTGTGCATGCCTTTGATGAAGTACTCCTTTGGCATGCCCAACTTCATCCCCTTGATACTTCCGGAGAGTGCCTGCCGGTAATGCGGTACCGGGACATCGGATGTGGTGGCATCCAGCGGGTCTTTGCCGGCAATGGTTTCCAGCACGATGGCAATGTCTTCGATGCTCTTGCAGAGCGGCCCGATGGTATCGAGCGAACTTGCCATGCTCATCACTCCGTAGCGGCTCGTGCGTCCGTAGGTAACGCGAAGCCCCGTGCAGCCGCAGAAGTTCGCCGGCTGGCGGATGGAACCGCCCGTGTCTGTGCCGAGGGCAAAGAGGCATTCGTCTGCTGCAGTGGCAGCAGCGGAGCCGCCCGAGGAGCCGCCGGCCACGCGCTTCGTATCCCAGGGGCAGCGTGTAACGCCATAGCAGGAAGTCTCTGTGCTTGCCCCCATGGTGAACTCGTCTGTGTTGGTCTTGCCGAGACTCAGGGCGCCAGCCGCCTTGAGCCGCTTTGTTGTTGTGGAGTCAAATGCGGGGATATAGTCCTTCCGGCGCAGCACGTTACTGCAGCCAGTAGTGGGAACACCTTTCTCACAGAACACATCTTTTGTGAGGTAGGGGATACCGGAGAGCGGGTGAGTGAACTCTCCTTTCGTATCAATCTTTTTGGCTTCTTCCAGGGCTCGCTCAAAATTTCTGAATACTGTGGCATTCAGGGTACCATCTACTTTTTCTATGCGGTCTATGCATGCCTGCGTGAGCTCCGCTGAAGAGATTTTCTTACCCTTCAGTTGTTCGTGTGCCTCTGCGATGGTGAGCGTGTTAGGAGCCATGGGCGGAAGGTGTTTGAATCTGCTTCTCAATGATTGGCAGGGGGCTGCAGCTCAGGAGGTCTGCTGCGGTAGCATCACTCTCCTGCACTTCATCCTTACGGAAAACATTGGCAAGACCTGTCACCTGTGCAGTGGGTTCCACACTCTTCGTGTCCACTGTCTGCAGTTTTTCCACGTACTGCAGGATAGAGGTGAGTTCTCTGGAGAATTTTTCCACCTCTTCCTCGCGCAAATGCAGGCGGGCGAGCTTTGCGATGTGCCGGACGTCGTCGTGGCTGAGATTGGCCATAGCGCTTACGAGGATACCGAAGTTCAGAAGAAGGGGTAAGGGGGAAACGCCCGGTATTGAACGGGTTTCCACTTTCCCTCTCTCCCGTATCCCTGAATACTAATCCCCATGAAGCTTTCGCGCCTGCGCGGCCGCAAGGTGTGTGACCGCGTGATGAGGAACGGCACCGTGTGGAAGGGCAAAACGATGCTCATACGCTGGCTGCCCGGCACGCCACGCACACTGCCCCGTGATGCACAGGGGATCTTCGTCGGCACCTTCGCTTCGAGCAAGCTGCATAAATCCGCCGTGAAGAGAAACCGCATGCGGCGCCGGTGCCGCGAGGCACTGCGCACCATCGTGCGCGAGCGCAACAAACTTCCGACTGTTCAGTTGTTACTTTCTCCCCGTTCCCCTAGTCTAACGTGCGACTTCCATGACATCGCGCAGGATGTTCATGCCTTTCTCTCTATACTCGATTCATGCCCCCCTCCAAAACAAACGCCCGGTTTAAATTCGCGCAGTTCTTCCTGATCTTCGCGCTCGTGTACGTGGGTTCGCGTGTGGTGCTCACTGCGTTCTTTCCTGAACAGTTTGGGCCTGAGAGTAAACTCAATGGTTCAGCGGTTGTCCTCCGTCCGGTGGATGCAACTGTGAAGGGCGGCCACCATCCGCTCCTCACGCTCGTCAACAAAACAGATGGAAGCATCGTCCTCTCTGACCGCTGCCCTATGCCGCCGGTGGAAGTATGGTTTGCAAGGGAAGGTGAACAGATGACCGAGCTCAAGACAGGAGAAACGGTGTTGCCCTGCAAGCCGCTCACGGAAGTAGGGCAGGGCGAGCGCGTCACTATCGATCTTGCACCCTGGAAGTATTCCCTCTTCTCAGAGTACGGGAAGTACGAGATGCGCCTGAAGGTCGCACTTGCACAGGATGCGGAGCCGGAAACATTTACTGCACAGTTTTCCATTCACGAGTCCGGTCCCATTACAAAGCTCTTCCGCACGTTCATTACAAAACCATTCCTCAATTTCCTCATCTTCGTTGCCTCCTTCCTGCCGGACCACAACCTCGGTGTTGCCATCATTGTGCTCACTCTCCTCGTGAAATTCGCACTCTTTTTCCCCACGCAGCATTCCATGGAGGGGCAGAAGAAGCTGCAAAAATTGCAGCCGAAACTTGATGAAATCAAGAAGAAGTACAAGGACAATCCCGAGCAGATGAACAAGGAAGTTATGAAGCTCTGGAAGGAGCACGGGGTGAATCCTATGCAATCGTGCCTTCCCATGCTCATCCAGTTTCCCATCCTCATCGGTCTCTTCTTCGTCATACGGGACGGTTCCACTCTCGAGCTCTCCCGGCACCTGGTGTACCCCTTCTACAGCAACCTCTCCTGGGGATTTGGCACCATGTTCCTCGGGCTGGATCTTGTGCTGCCGAGCAAAATCCTCTTTCCTCCGCTCCTCGCCATCTTGCAGTTCATTCAGATGAAACTCAGCTTTGCCATCGCCAAGAGGAAGAGTGAGAAGGACGGCCAGGAGAAGAAGAAGGAACACTCGCAGCAGGAAATGCAGCAGCGCATGATGCTCTATGGCCTGCCGGTGATGATCGGTGTTTTCGCATTCCAGTTCCCGGCAGCCGTCTCCCTCTACTGGGGCGTGAGCACGGTCTTCGCCATTGGACAGCAGATTGTGGTGAACAGGAAAGAACTGAGGTAAGGGATAAGGAGAAAGTAGTACGGGGTACGGGGGCTTTTTTGAGACATTTGGTTATTTAGGGCTTCCCCTGTCCCTTACCCCATCTTCCTTCCTCCTGTTCTGTACGAACGTGGAACCATTTTCTTGGCTTCAAATAAACAAAAACCAAAGCATACTTTCAGAGGATTCCTCCAGGGTCTTCTTCCTCTCCCTTCCCCTTCGTACAGTGAGGGCATGATCACCACATCCTCCACTCCTACCCACACCACCGGCACAGCGCAGAAGGGCGACCGTACCGCACAGCGCAACCTTGCGGAGCGCACCAGCAAGTTTGCCTACAACGTGCGCACGTTCGTGCGCCGCACCCCCAAAACCCTCGCGAGCATGGGCGACTGCCGCAGACTTGCGCGCTCCTCGGGCGAGATAGGGTCTTCCTACCTGCAGGCGGACATCGCACCGAGCAGGGAAGCTTTCCTCTTCCACATCACCGACTGCTGCCGCGAGGCGCGGCAGACAGGCCACTGGCTGCACCTGCTCAGCGGCGATCTGGATGAGAAGGGGGAGCAGATGCACGCGAAGCTCGTGCAGGAAGCAGGAGAACTCGAGAAGATCTTCGGCGCAATTCTGTACAAGGTGCGCAGCAAGAAAAAAGAAGACTAGTTTGGATGAATGAAAGGACGTCCTCGGGCGTCCTTTTTCTTGCATACAAAGCGCCCCGTATCCATGTGGGATACGGGGACGCTTCGCTTCTGTGGCTGGTGAATCTCCTCTAGGACAGGTTGGCTTCCGCAAGCTGCAGTGCCAGCTCGCAGTCGAAGAGCACGCAGCCCCGGACAAACTCTTCCGGGAGTTCCACATCCTCCGCGAAGATCCGTGGGAGAGTGCCCCCACCCTTCACGTGTGTGCGGAGAGCGGCGGCCAACTCTTTGACCATCCGCCACTCGCGGTTGTGGAGTGCGGCGAGCAGCTCGCCCCAGGCCTCTTGGACATCGAATGTCGTCATTCTTCCGTTTCCTCGTTTGAGATGAAAAAGTATGTGCTTCACCCTGCGGCTGCCCCTGCACCATGCAGTAGCCGTATGTTCTCTCTCCTTTCACCGGTGCCGAAAAGAGCGAAGCGTATTCCCTGGCTCCATCCGTAGAGCAGGGGGCGCGCATTGTGGGGGAAGCAACTCTTTTATGCAATGGGGTGCTCCGGTTTTTTTGTGCATGAGATTTTGTTCGCTCGTTTCAAAACGAGCTAAGGAACCCCTGAAAAACACCCAAATTGTCACAGTGAGCCCTGACGAACTGCGACAATTTGGCGCATGTCGTGGTTCGACAGAGCTCACCATGACATGCTTTTTGTGTTTTTCAGAGGTTCCCTAACAAGCGAACGAGCAAACCAGAGAACGAGCAAACGAATCAGGACAGTGCAAAAACTTATGCCACAGTCACCTCTTTACACAGATACACGTCCTGGATGGCGTTCAGAATCTCCACACCCTGTGCCATCGGCTTCTGGAATGCCTTCCGTCCGGAGATGAGCCCTGCTCCGCCCGCGCGCTTGTTGATCACTGCCGTCTTCACCGCCTGCTGCAGATCGTTCTTGCCGGAGGCACCGCCGGAATTGATGAGCCCGATGCGGCCCATGTAGCAGTTGGCCACCTGGTAGCGGCACAGATCGATCGGATGATCGGTCGTGAGCTCCGTGTACACGCGGTCATCGATTTTCCCGTAGGAACTCCCTTCCATGTTCATCGCTTTGAAACCGCCGTTATTCTCGGGGAGCTTCTGCTTGATGATGTCCGCCTCCAGGGTGACGCCGAGATGGTTTGCCTGCCCCGTGAGATCTGCGGAGACGTGGTAGTCCTTATCCTTTTTGAATGCGCTGTTCCTCAGGTAACACCACAGCACGGTGAACATGCCGAGCCGGTGTGCTTCGGCAAACGCCGCAGCCACCTCCACTATCTGCCTGCCGCTCTCCGGTGAGCCGAAGTAGATGGTTGCGCCTACGGCCACGGCCCCCATGTCGTACGCCTGCTGCACTGTGCCGAACATGATCTGGTCAAAGCTGTTTGGGTAACTGAGCAGTTCGTTGTGGTTCATTTTCACGATGAACGGAATCTTGTCCGCATACTTTCTGGAGACCATCCCCAGCACCCCGAATGTTGAGGCTACGCCATTGCACCCTCCTTCCACAGCAAGCTTCACAATGTTCTCCGGGTCGAAAAAGTCGGGGTTCTTGGCGAACGAAGCGCCACCGGAGTGTTCTATTCCCTGGTCCACCGGGAGAATGGAGAGGTAGCCGGTGCCGGCGAGCCTGCCGTGCCCGTAGAGTGCCTGCAGATTCTTCTGCACGGCACCGGAGCGGTCCGATTGTGCGAAGATCTTCTTCACTGAGTGCGGCCCCGGGAGATGCAGCCGGTCTTTGCTGATCGTTTTGCACTCATGAGAAAGGAGGCTCTCAGCTTCTTCGCCGAGAAGGGATTGAATTGCTGTGTAGTCCATAGTGAGGGGCAGGAAAATTGTGTGGTACCTGTAGGCTATCATGCCCTCCTCCCCCTTTCTAGGACATTGATCACAAGAAGGGAACAAGCGTTTGTCTGTTCGGAGCACCCTATCTCTTGGCATTTGTAAGCCAAAGACAGATGTACAGATAGTTTTACAGCTCAAAACGCGTGTCATGGTTCTGTGTGACGAAGATACTGCCGCTCCGTTCGTTTTCATCCCGCACCCTGTTCCTGCTTGGGCCCGTGACATGGGGGGAGGTCTCTCCTCCCGCGTCACGGGCCGTTGCAAGGAGCAACCAGCCCGTTCACCCAGTGCATGTAAGGAGGTATCACCATGCACGGAACGTCGTTGCGCGGTCCTGTGGACCGCGGCGTTGGAGAGGGGATTACCATTCGGGCCCCTCAGGGTGACATCACTGTCACCGTGGCTGCAGTCGAAGGCGACGAGGTGAGGTTCGAGATTCTCGGACCCGACGAAGTCCTCGCGGCCATCGACGCCGCCGCACTGCCTCTGGCAAGGGCGGCGTAGCCACGATGCCGGTGTCGAAAGGATGCGATGCCGCGAACGGATTCGGGAAAGGACGTCAGGACGACGGACTTTCCCACTTTTTCTCTGCGGAGAATTGCCTATGCAACGCTATGCTTCTCTCTGTTTTGCTCTTTCACATCACCTGAGTCAGGGCTGAAGGCGCACCTTCTGCGCTTCCATTCCTGACTCCATTGGGGAGTTGGTTGTCGGCGGTTACCTACAGTTATGGAGAACACGAATGGCGAACAAGAAGAAACTGTCCGGTGTGGAACAGCAGTTCCACCAGGACAAGACCGGAAGGTGGCGCAACCAGCGCAGGGTAGTTACGCTCGGCGGCGGGTTCCGTCTCGGGAGCAATATCGAGGTGCGCTTCCTCACCTCTGGCGCAAGCAGTGTTTGCATCGAGATTGCATCTCTCAAGCATGTTGAGCTTGAGGGGGGAGACGTCCCCGGGCAGGACATTGAGCCGCCTTCCGATGCAATGGGGATCTGGCATCGCAAGCGCATGCTGAGCAAGACAGATCCCTACCTGCGCATCGGGGAGCACATCTTCCTGCGTATCCACTTCGGGGGATCACTTGCTGCCACCTTCCACTGCCGCTCCATGGCGGCGGTGTCGGTGACACCGATCAGTCGGGCCGAAGTGCACGATGCTGCCTGAGACGGGGGAGATCCGGAGTCGGGCTTACGGCACGCCTCACATGTGAGGCGTGCCTGTTTTCCTGTATCTCTTTTTCCCGCTTCGCTATCATCTCCACGTGCCTCTCAAGCTCTACAACACATTCTCCAAAGGCGAGGAAGAATTCGTCCCGCTCGAGAAAGGGAAGGTGCGCATGTACACCTGCGGGCCCACAGTCTATGGGCGCCCGCACATCGGCAACTACTCTTCCTTTCTCATGGCGGATCTCCTGCGCCGGTGGCTGGAGGTTTCCGGCTACGAGGTCATACACGTGAAGAACATCACGGATGTGGGGCACCTGCTTCATGACGCGGATCAAGGGGATGACAAGATTCAGCGGGAGGCGGAGAAGAGCAAAGGCGGGGGGGGAGCCGCGCGCGTCACATGGGAGGACGTGATGGCGGTGGTGGAGAAGCACACGAACGAATTTCTGGAAGACGAGAAGGCACTCAACATTCTGGATCCGTGGAAGCGCCCCCGTGCGAGCGAGTTCATCGCAGAGCAGCTCGCGATGATCAAGACGATGCTGCAGTCCGGGCATGCGTACGAAACGGACGATGGCATCTATTTCTCGGTGCAGAGTTTTCCGCAGTACGGAGCCCTTTCCGGCAATACCATCGACAAGCTCTCCGCCGGCGCGCGCATCGCGGTGGATGAGAAGAAGAAGCACCCGGCGGACTTCGCGCTGTGGAAGAAGTGCGTCGGCGACAACGCGCGGCACGTCCTCCGCTGGACGTTTGCGACGGGAAAAAGAAGCGACACCGTCGGCGAAGACGAGGAGTCGGGATTCCCCGGCTGGCACATCGAGTGCTCAGCGATGAGCTCCTCTTTATTAGGGGGCCAGATCGACATCCACACTGGCGGGGAGGATAATATCTTTCCTCACCATGAGTGCGAGATCGCGCAGAGCGAGTGCAGCGGACCCGCGCCCTTCGTGAAGTACTGGGTGCATAAGCGGCGAATTGCGATGCCTAAAATGCAGGTGCTCTGGCTTGGTTTAGGCAAAGAAAAAATGTCTAAGAGTATTGGCAACGTGCTGAGCGTTCCGGACATTCAGGCCATGGGGTACTCGCCGCTCGATCTAAGGTACTACTTCCTCTCCGTGCACTACCGCACGCAGCTCAAGTTCGCAAAGAAAGGATTGGAAGATGCAAAGAATGCACGCAGAACATTAGTGGAATGGATGCAAAAATGGATGCAAAACAGGGACATTGGGTTCATCGCACATTCCGGTGGTATTCCGCCCAACGCTGATTTTAGTGTTGAAGATATAAGAAGGTATCTCCGGAGATTTACTGAAGCCATGGACGATGATCTCAACACACCAGCCGCACTGGCCGCTGTTTTTGAGTTAAGAACTCAAGCATACCATGCACACAGACCAGTATTAGGTTTTGAGACGGAACTGGATAAATTTATTCAACTGATTCGTCATACCTTCGGCTGCTTCGATTCTGAAGAAGCAGAGGCGATTCCTGCGGAGGTCCAGAAGTTCGTAGACCAGCGCGCGGCGGCAAGAACGGCGAAGGACTTCAAAGAGTCCGATCGCCTGAGAGACGAGATAGCAGCCCTCGGGTACGAGGTACGGGACACCGCGGAGGGGCAGAAGATCACGAAGATGTAGTCATACCAGGCCGCGATGGAAACGTGATGAATACGGGAACAAATACCCCCTCCTTATAATTGCATGGAGTTTTCGCTTGTGGCTTGTTCCAATAGAACATTCTTCCCTCCCCCAGCGGGGGAGGGTGAGGGAGAGGGGCTCAGGGGCTGTATGGCGCATAGAGAGGTTCCGTACCCCTCACCCCAACCCTCTCCCTATGGGAGAGGGAGTATTTGATCCAAATTTTGTAATGTTTTCATTACAACTTGGTATCATATGTGAAGCCGGGTAAACGCTATGTACAGCCGAGTTCACGTTCTTTTCTAAATTCATACAATAATATTGTGATATGGCAAGTTTAATTTCTATGCAGGATTCTCTGCTCCTTCCGGCGTTCCTCTCCAGTATTCGAACGCGAAATCGAAAATAAACGCCAATATTTGCCATAAAGCCCGATGTATCTCTCTCGGTGCGGTGTAACGGGCATGCCTCTTCCCCGTTCTTCTTATTGCACGGATCAGTGTGGTCCTCTTGCGCTTAGCATTCGCTTCTCGCTAGGATTCTCGCTGATCTCGCTCTTCCAAAGAAGAGTGGATCCGTGTGTATGTCCTTTCACCCTTCGACGCTTCGGCTGCGCTCAGCGCAGGCAAGCTCAGGGTGAATGACGACGCTCCTTCACAACACGGCAACTTGCCTTTCCTTTCTGAAGGAGAGACGAGTCTCTCACATCCCTTTGGGATCGTGCCCTTCTTAGAAGAGTATTTGCCTGCATTCATGTGTCCCGCACTCGTGTTCCCTCTTTATATATAAGGAGAGGAGTGAAGGATTCCCACGTGGAATCACACTCGCCTCTCACGCGAGAGTGCCGGGATGGGCAGAGCAGAAGCTCTTTCCTCTACAAAGCTACAAAAAGAATTCTTTTTCTAACCTTGTTTTTATTTCTTTTCATCCCTTCATTCCTATGGACCTTTCTCGTTTGAAGAAAGTCCTTGCCGGAATGTCCGTTGCAGCTCTCACCCTCACCCAAGTGGGGACCGTGCTTGCTGCGTACAGCGACGTTCCTGCAGGAGTGTGGTACGAGGATGCCGTCGGCGCTTTTGTCGATGCAGGCTACCTCGATTCCACACAGGCACGCTTCCGCGGTGGCGATCCTGCCAACCGTGCGGAGTTCGTCAAGCTTGTGGTCGAGCTGAATGGTGGAATTCTCTCCACCCCGCCAGCCGTCCCGAGCTTTAACGATGTGCCAACCGGCGCGTGGTACTACGGGTACTTCGAAGAAGCCGGTAAAGAAGGATGGGTACGTGGTGACGGCAACTGCTACGGCAGTAGCCCGTGCTACGCCCGTCCAGGCGCGAACATCAATCGCGCAGAGGCTGCCGCCCTCATTGTCCGCTCTTTCGGACTTGAGTCGACCGGCGATGCGCCTCAGTTCGTCGATAACCCTGCTGGCCAGTGGTACACCGACGTCATCCAGACAGCCGCAGATCACTGCGTGCTGCAGGGTGATGACCGCACCGGTCGTGTTCGCCCAGGCGACAACATGAACCGTGCAGAAATGGTGGTGATGCTTTACCGCGTCGACCAGGGCATGCAGTACGGTGTCGACTGTGGTGATGAAGACGTCAGCGCTGAGCCTATGCTCACCGATGCCGTCGCAACATCCGCCACAACCGTTGAACTCGAGTTCAATGTTTCACTCGATGAAGCCTCAGCTGAGGAAGTCGCCAATTACGCGGTGACAGGCTCTCCAGAGGTGCCAGTGAGTGCTGTTGAACTGCTTGGTGCCACCGTCGTTGAGCTCACGCTCGGCGAGGCGATGGACCCAGGTCATGAGTACACGATTGCCGTGACCGATCTTATGACAGCAGATGGCGTTGTCTTCGATGATGCTATGAGCTTCCTTGGCTACACTGCATTTGAGCAGGGCGAAGGCGAGCTCGAGGTATCACTCTCCGCCAGCAGCCCGGTGGGCGACACTGTGCCGAAGGGTGCAGTAGGCGTGGTGATGCTTTCTGCCGATTTCACCGCTTCCTGCGATGATTCTGTCAAAATCGAGAACCTGACTGTTTTGCATGAAGGTTTCGGTGCCGTAACAGATGTCGACGGTATCTACGCCGCCATCAATGGCGCACGTGTGACCCGCAAGCGCACCATCGACTCCGAGGATCAGACCTCCGATCTGCGCTTCTCCTCTCCGCTTGTTCTTGACCCCTGTGAGACAGTGACAGTAGATGTTGTTGCTGACTTCTCTTCCACTTCCGCGACATCCGCAGAGCACAATATGGTTATTGAGCTCCCGTCCGATGTCTTCGGAAATGCGAAGGATGTCAGTGGGAACTTCCCTGTCCGCGGCAGCACGTTCCGTCTCGCTGCTGTGACCAGTGGTATTGTGACTCTCACCTACCGCACCGTTTCCCCCGATGAGGTGGAAGTGGGTGATGTAGGAGTGGTCATTGGTAAGTTTGAAGTAGCAGTGAACTCCACGGAGGACCAGACGTTCTACTCCATGACATTGGAGCAGAACAGCTCTGCTTCCGATGGGGATTTCGTGAACATTGCAGTGCGCCGCACAGACGGCACTGTTCTCACGAACACTGTCTCCCAGACAGTTGGTGACTTCGTGACGGTCGTCTTCGATCCTCCGTTCACCATTCTCGAGGGTGACAAGATCACGCTTGAAATTATTGCCGATATCGTCGGCGGTGCAGCTGATTCCATGATCATGCACTTTGAGGAGAGCTCCGACCTCTTTGCTGTCGGTTCCCTCTACGGTTACGGCGTCAACGGCCAGTTGTACGGTTCGCAGATTGCCCTGCCCACCGAGACTGCCACCCTGCCTGACACCGTGACGATCGATGCCGGAGAATTCACTCTCGGTATCGATGGTCCTGCAACGCAGGACTACACACGTGATGACAACGACGCCGTTCTCGGGAACATCGAGTTCCAGACGGGTGGCGAAGATGTCGACGTGAAGGACCTCTTCATTGCTATCCAGGCGCAGACCTCCACGGGCGATGCCCTGAGCAATCTCACTACAAACAGCTACGACCAGATCCACGAAGTGCTCGAGGATGTGGAAGTCCGCAACAAGACCACCGGCCGCACGATCGACGGCGTACGCCTGACAGGCACGTCCGACAGTGGCCAGAGGCAAGCTGGTACCAACTATGGTACGTTCCAGATTTACCGGTTTGATGATTTCATCGTCAAGGGCAGCGAAACCTGGGAGTTCCGTGTCGACTTCATCGACAACGGATCCGGCAACAAGCCTCAGAGTGGTGACAAGTTCCGCATCCACATCTGCGGCGAGCCGACGCACATCCTGAGTGGCGGCGCGCTTGTTTCCAACACGACAACCTGCAACTTCGGCGACTTGCTTGCTACTGCAAGCACTGCCTACCATATGCAGGTCGAAGGTCTCTCCACCGGTGACAAGGTCGGTGATGTCCGCCCGCGCGGCAACATTGCCGGTAACTTCCACCGGATTTCCGCAGCCACCCTCACCATTGCCGTCAAGGCACTGGGCACGGGTGACACTGCTGTGGAGAACGCGAAGAACGTTAACCTCTTCCGCTTCGAGGCACGCGCAGGTGAGGCCGAGGATATTCTCTTCACCAAGGCAACACTTGAGGCCCAGTCGGGTTCTCTGCTGAATGCGAGCAACTACGCTCTGTGGGTAGACACCGACGGTGATGGTGTCGTCGATACCATCCTTGAGGACGGTGTGGCATCCCAGTCTTCCCAGATTCCATTCTCCGATCTCGCAGGCGGCGGTTACGTCATCCCGGCTGAAGAGACAGTGATCTTCGAAGTACATGGCGATATTGCCTCCTCACTGACAAACGATGACCTGCTGGTGCAGTTCGCCACGGGTACCACTGTCACCTTCCTGGAGGCAGAAGAACTCGATGACGGCAGCAACCTCTCGAATATTCTCGTGAACGGAGGTTCTATCGCCGGCGCTGCATACACCGCAGGCACCTGTCATGACGGTACGAATACGTCCTGCGACATTACCGTCACGACTGTCGAGTCCCAGCTCTGGGCACTCGTAGCCCAGGGAGATCTCTTCGTCACGAAGGACTCCACGCCACTCACCAACCGCCAGCTCCTTGGTGGCGTTCTCGGTGAGCCGGTGCTCCGCATGCAGTTCCATGCAGAGAATGAGGCAGTCGATGTGACGGATATCCAGATCAACTCTTCCGGTTCTCTCGCCAACTCCGTAGACCGCCTTGAACTCTACAAGGCTGGTGAGTCCACTCCGTTCGCGCTTGCGACCGTCGGTGGATGCGGAAACGATGATGTCCTGACGCAGAACACGGGTGTGTCTTCCGGTTCGACCATCGACATGACCCAGGCGTTCTGTGCCAACATGGAGAGCCGCCAGCTCGTTGTTCCGGAGGGCGATGACATGGATGTCCTCGTCCGCCCGAAGATGAAGAATGACGTGAATGGTGGTTCATCCAACCAGACAGTCTGGTTCTTCATCGCCAAGCAGGCTGTTTCTGACGAGTCCACCGGTTCCGGTGCCATCCGCGCACGCGGAGACGAGTCCAGCAACAACCTCATTGCGAACGACGGAGATACCTCAGCTATTGGCGAGGTCTTCATTGGCCTTTCCTCCGCTGCAGCTGCGAACACCGATATTACCGGCAACAAGAACGTCTCTGTCCTTGCGAAGCTCACTTCGATCACCAACGCAAGCCAGGATGCGAACGGCTCCGCCGTTCCGGCCGACGTATCTGACATCGGAGCATTTAAGTTTGCTGCCGCTGCACACGGAAACTCCAAGAACGGTCTGAATGATGCAGTGCTCTCGGGCG
Organism: Candidatus Peribacteria bacterium RIFOXYB1_FULL_54_35; assembly: GCA_001787755.1. Taxonomy (GTDB): domain Bacteria; phylum Patescibacteriota; class Gracilibacteria; order Peribacterales; family Peribacteraceae; genus GWB1-54-5. Next base: position 71,087 of record MFYJ01000011.1, on the reverse strand, counting down.
TTGTCTTCAATGTGAATGCGACGAATGTCTCCCTTGATGCAAGCACCTTCAAGATCTACAACAAGGACAACTCCAGTGATGCCAACAAGGTTGCCTGTACCGGCTACAACGGCACGACCGTTATGGCAGGCACAGCCTCCGGCACCTTCACGGTGTACTGTCCTCAGCTGAAGTCGAACACCCTCATCGACACGGAAATCAACCAGGGTGACGACATCACGCTCGTTCTTGAGGCCAACGTGACCGACCCAAGCAACTCCACGGTCGGTGCCGTGAGCACGCTCCAGGTCTCTCTGACGAGGTTTAACTCTATTACCCGCACGAGCTTCAACGTGGGCACAGCTGCCGCTACGAGCTATGTCGAGTGGTCAGATGTGGATACAACCACAACGAACTTCACGTGGGTTGAGTACCCAGAGGCGACTGTGAAGTCCACCAGCTACCAGAGCTAACGGACATTCAGTTCTTCTGATCTCACGATTGAGATAAAAAAGCCCCCCGGTTTACCCCGGGGGGCTTTTTGGTAATGGGATAATTTGCCCCCACCCCGCTCGCCCGCCCCAGGCGGACTCGCTGCCCCTCCCCCCGGACGGGGGAGGGGCAAATGCCCGTGAGGACATTGGGGTGAGGGCTTATCGCAAGAGTCTTCTTTTGAGGTGTAGAAGATAATGCGCCATCGGTCGGAGAATAATTTGCTGTTCCGGCGGGTACGGGACTACCTGCCCGCCGAATTTTTCCTTGAAAGAAGAGATGCCTGCCCAGGGGTGATCTCCCGGAGCACCGGCGGGCGCTATACCGAGCAGGTCGTAGGTTCTGCACCCCCGGGCCTTGCAGAATTTCATGGTTTCCCACTGCAGCAGGTAGGGCGCCATACTGGCCCTGTGGGCGTAATTGGAGGCTCCGTAGTAGTAGATGCCTCCTGAGTTCCAAAGAACGCCCAGAAGGCCGGCAATGGGCTCCTGCTTCCCAGGTGCCCTTGCCAGAAGAAGGAAACTCCCGTCTACACTCCTGAGGAAGGTTTCGTAGTGCGTTTTGGGGAGCGTACCAAAGGTGTCCCGTTCCCCTGTCTGCTGTATGAGTTCGTAGAAAGTGTCGATATCTTCCGATTGATCCACTTTCATGTTGTGTTTCTGGGCCACTCTCATGTTGTAGCGTCCTTTGGGTTTCATCCGGGCAAGTATTTCTTCCTCCGGGAGAGTGAGATCGATCATTCTGGTTGCCTGCGCATATACCATCCGTCCGGAAGGCGTGAGGGGGATCTCCTCTGCTCCGAGAGGCATCTGTGGCGAGAGGTAGAGAGCGAGGCAACGGTCCTCCTTTGCGTCATCTCTGATTGCCTGCAGGAGCTCTCCTCTCCGCTCACCCACCGGTCCCCGGGGGATTTCCCACGTCGAGAAGCCCCCGCTCGTCCGGTCAATCATCACCAGTGCAGATCCGGCTATGGAGCCGTTCTCTTCGGCAACATAGATCTGCACTTTTTTGCCGAGAGCCTCTCTGTACCGCTTCCATTCGAGCGACTGCCACAGGTTCCCCTGTGGGTGGTGGCGAATCCAGCCGTCGTATGCAGAGAAGCTTTCCTCTGTTGTGAAGAGCCGCACAGGCATGGAAATACTGTAGCAATGTAATCCAGGCCACGCGATGGGAGTGCAGTCGATTGATCGATTTCCCCTTCTCTGTCACACTTTCTCCCACTTTCCCTTCTGCTGCTATGGCATACAAGCTTCCAGTACTTCCATACAGTTACGACGCACTAGAGCCGTACATCGATGCGCGCACGATGCAGATTCACCATACAAAGCATCACCAGGCGTACGTCGATAAGGCCAATGCCGCGTTTCATGGCACTGACTGGGCAGAAAGGCCTATTGAAGAGGTACTCAAAAATCTGAAGAAGGTTCCGGAGGACAAGCGCACGGCGGTACAGAACAATGGCGGCGGACACGCGAATCATGCCCTCTTCTGGACCGTCATGGGGCCGAAAGGGGGTGGGGAGCCTACGGGGAAGCTTGCAGAAGCCGTCCGCAGTTCTTTCGGGAGCTTTGCTGACTTGAGGACAGCGTTCTCAGCCGCGGCTGTTGGGCGCTTTGGATCAGGCTGGGCATGGCTGGTCGTGAGCGGCGGGAAACTGCATGTCGAGAGCACTGCAAACCAGGATAGCCCTCTCTCCAGTGGGAAAACTCCCATACTCTGTCTGGATGTCTGGGAGCATGCGTACTACCTCCTCTACCAGAATCGCCGGGCAGACTTCGTGGAAGCCTTCTGGAACGTGGTCAACTGGAAGGAAGTGGAGAGGAGGTACCTGGAGGCGGTTGGGTAACGTGGCAGGTCAACGTTACTCGTTGGCTCGTTCGCTGGTTGGCTCGTTGAAAACGAGCAACGAGCTCACGAGCAAACGAGCCAACGAATCAAGTGGCTCTGCATTGCGTGCCGTGTTGCTTTGACTACTGTAGTGCACAGCATGTCAAGAATTGTACACAAGCGTTCCTGAGGGGCATTTTTGTGAGAAACAGTTGACCTCTCAGGAGAAATCACTAGAATCCACCCGATTTGCAGCGGATTTCCCTTGTGTTGTGAGTGCTGCACCCTCTCTTCCGCAGGAAACTGCCCTCGTGCGCCCGCCACCAGCGGGTGAAGGCAGGCGTTCCATGTTCTTCCTGCGTCATTCCTTCCTCTCCTCTGCCCTATGGCAACAAAGAAGAAGCCTGCAGCTCGAAAGCGCACAAAGAAGGCTGTTTCCAAAAAACCCGCAAAGAAGATCGCAGCCCCAGCCTCCGCCAAGGCTTCGGCCGGCAAGAGGAAACCCCAACCAAAGAAGCACTTTACCCCCAAAACCGCCCCGAAGCGCACTGTCGCAAAGAAGAAGTCTTTTCTCCTTCAGAAGAAGGTGAAGAAGGGGCCAGTGGCGAAGCGCGCGTATCAGATGCGTGTGGAAGAGGAAGTGATGCCGCAGGTGCGTCCGCACGTCGTCCCTGCAGCCGACCGGATTCCATCTGCATGCAAGAAGTTACCGAACAATCTCCGGCCCGTGAAAGTCGAGGATAATCGGCTGTTCTTTGTGGAGGATTCGCACACCGATCTGCCGTCTCTCATTGAAATGCAGCTGCAGAGCTACCGGTGGTTCCTCACAGAAGGATTGAAGGAGCTTCTGGAAGAAATTAGCCCCATTACTGATTTTTCGGGGAAGAAGATGGAATTGCGCATACTTGGGCATACCTTCGATCCTCCGAAGTATGACCCCGACACCTGCCGCCGCCGCAACTTAAGCTTCGAGGCGGTCATGAAGGGGCATGTGCAGCTCATTAACAAAGAGACCGGAGAAATAAAAGAACAGGATGTGTTCCTTGGTTCCATTCCCCTCATGACGGAGGGCGGGACATTCATTGTCGGGGGTATTGAACGCGTCGTGGTGCACCAGTTGGTGAGGAGTCCCGGTGCTTTTTTCTCCAAAATGCCCGATGTTACGAAGTACCACACGGCAAAGATTATTCCGAAGCGCGGTGTATGGCTTGAAATAGAAACGGACCGCAAGGGGATACTGGCCTGTAAAATCGACAGGAAGCGCAAAATTCCTGTAACGCAGCTCCTGCGGGTATTTGGCTATGAGACCGATCAGAAAATCCTTGATCTCTTCCGGGATATCACCCGGGAGAAGGACTTCATTCTTGCCACACTGGAGAAAGATGCGGCGCGGACTGTTGAAGATGCCTATCAGAGTATTTACCGGCGCATCCGTCCGGGGGATCTGGCAACGCCTGAGAACGCGAAGCAGCTTATCGACGGGCTTTTCTTCGATTTCAAGAAGTACGACATGGGGTCTATTGCCCGGTACAAGCTTAACCGCCGCTTCGGCCTGAACCTCCCGAGCGATGAGGATCACCGTGTTTTCCAGGTGCAGGATTTTGTGGGGATTCTCCGTGAGCTTATTCTCCTCAATAATGGTGAGGGTATCGCCGATGACATTGATCACCTGAGCAACCGGCGCGTACGGAGCGTCGGTGAGCTGGTGCAGAACAAGTATCGTGTGGGGTTGGTGCGGACAGAGCGCATTGTGAAGGACCGCATGACAGTGATGGACCAGGAGACGGTGACACCGATGCAACTCATCAACTGTCGCCCGATTACGGCAGCTATGCGTGAGTTCTTTGCCTCCTCGCAGCTCTCACAGTTCATGGATCAGACGAATCCTCTCTCGGAGCTTGCACACAAGCGCAGGCTCTCTGCCATGGGTCCGGGTGGTCTTTCCAGGGAGCGTGCCAGCTTTGATGTGCGAGATGTGCACCCAAGCCACTTCGGGCGCATTTGTCCTATTGCAACACCTGAAGGGCCGAATATCGGTCTGGTGGTGCACTTGGCAGGATATGCACGCGTGAACGAGTACGGCTTCCTTGAGACGCCGTACCGGGAGGTAAAGCAAACAGTTCCTTTCGACGCCGAGAAGCTCATGGGTCGTATGATGGGTGAAGATGTGAGAGATGGCAGGAACGTGATTGCGAGAGCGGGTGAGGTGGTGGATAAGAAGGAAACGGCGCGGAAAATTATTTCTCTTCTGAAGAAAGAAGGGGCAAAAGAGATCCCCGTCCGCGCATACCTTACGGGCAAGATGGAATATGTCGATGCAGAGCGGGAACGGCACCTTACGATTGCACAGGCACAGAACGTTCTCACAGAGATGCATGAGATTACGACGACACGCGTCTCCGCCCGTAAGAGCGGGGAGCCCGTATTCTCTCACGCGCGTGACATCACGCATGTAGACGTATCTCCAAAGCAGATTCTCTCACTCTCCACAGCTCTCATTCCATTCCTCGAGCACGATGACAATACGCGTGCTTCTATGGGCACGAACATGCAACGCCAGGCTGTTCCCCTCGTCTTGCCGCACGCACCGCTGGTCGGCACGGGGGTAGAAGGACTTGCAGCACGCGCATCGGGCCATGCTCTTCTCGCTGAGGAGGACGGAGAAATCACTTACGCGGATAGCAATGAGATTTCTGTTGTCTACAAATCCGGACGCAAAAACACCTACCGTCTCAGTTCATTTGTGCGCAGTAATCAGGGAACGTGTTTCAACGTCCGCCCGCGCGTGCGCCGCGGAGACAAAGTGCGGAGAGGGGACAGTCTCGGAGATGGTGCCTCTGTCGATAACGGCGAACTCGCACTGGGGCAGAATTTGCTTGTAGCGTACATGTCCTGGCAGGGGTACAACTTCGAGGATGCCATCATCATCTCCGACCGTGTCGCGCAGAAGGGGCTCTACGATTCCATTCATATTGAGTCGTATACCACTGATGTGCGCGATACTAAGCTCGGTCCCGAAACCATGACGCGCGATATCCCGAATGTTGGAGAGAGCAAGCTCAAAGATCTGGATCTCGATGGCATCGTACGCATCGGTGCTACAGTCCATGAAGGAGATATTCTCGTTGGGAAAATTACTCCGAAGGGGGAGACAGAACTCACACCTGAGGAGCGTCTCCTGCAGGCGATTTTTGGAGATAAAGCAAAGGATGTGAAAGACAGCTCGCTGCGCCTCCCCGGCGGAGCGGGTGGAAAAGTGGTAGATGTGCATATTTTTGACCGGGCAGAGGGCGATGAGCTCCCTACCGGCGTCATCAAGCAGATCAAGGTGTTTGTGGCACAGACGCGCAAAGTCCAGGTAGGAGATAAGATGGCTGGCCGCCACGGGAACAAAGGAGTCATTTCCCGCATCGTGCCCCAGGAAGACATGCCATTTCTCGAGGATGGTACGCCGGTGGATGTCATTTTGAACCCCCTTGGCGTCACCTCCCGTATGAACATCGGTCAGGTGCTGGAAACGCACCTCGGCTGGGCTTGCCAGGTTCTGGGCATCAAGATTGCGACGCCGCCGCTCAATGGCATAACGACCACTCAGATTGGAGATTTCCTCGAGGCAGCCAGCCTTCCTCGCGATGGGAAAGTGCAGCTGTTTGACGGCCGCACAGGGGAGCCTTTCGCCCATAAAACTACTGTCGGACAGGTGTACATGCTCAAGCTTTTGCACCTTGTGGAGGACAAGATCCACGCGAGAAGCGTGGGACCGTACTCTCTTGTCACGCAGCAGCCACTGGGCGGGAAAGCGCAGCATGGTGGACAGCGCTTCGGAGAGATGGAGGTTTGGGCATTGGAAGCATATGGAGCGGCCCACACGTTGCAGGAAATGCTCACCATCAAATCCGACGATGTCATTGGGCGCAGCAAGGCGTATGAATCCATTGTGAAAGATGAACCCATCCGCCGCCCCTCCATTCCGGAGTCATTCAATGTGCTTGTGAAGGAATTGCAGGCATTGGGTCTGAAGGTGGATCTTCTGAAGTTTAAGGATGATGTTGTTGCCGAGGAGCGTGTAACTGTTGAGGAGGAGGAAGTAGAGGAAGTGGAACTTGCTTCCCGTGTGAAGGCGGAAGAGGAGGCGGAAGAAATAGTGCCACCGGAGGACAAAATAGCCGAAATGGGTGAAATAGGTGCAGAGAGTGCCGAGGAGGTACAGGGAGGCATAGAGGGGGGAAAACGGGTGGGGGCTTCCGGAGCTACGGCGAAAGAGGAGATGGCGGAATCCGTAAGTGAAGATGCCATGGAAGCAGCCTAATGAGCGTTTAGCGATTAGCGTATAGCGGTTAGCAGCGAGTAGGACGGACTACCCGCTAGCAGCTATACGCCATGCGCTAATTACTGGCATCCCGCGTGCGATCACTTTATGATACTTGTGCAATTTCCGTCGTTGTTATGAAATCTGTGAATAGGGTCACTCTGCTTGGAAACGTCACGCGGGATCCTGAACTCAAGAGCACAACAGGTGGTCAGACCGTTGCGACATTCGGTCTTGCGACCAACAGGGTTTGGCGTGGTAGCGAGGGGGAGAAAAAGAGCCTGCCTGAGTACCACAATCTTGTGGCATGGGGGGGTTTGGCAGAGTTTACAGGGCAGTATATACGCAAGGGGAAGCCGCTTTTCGTTGAGGGGTATTTAAAGACGCGGAGTTGGGATAGTGGCGAAGGGACGAAAATCTTCCGTACCGAAATCGTGGTGGAGAACATCATTCTCCTGGGCCCCAAAAGTGATCTTGAAGGGGATCCAGTTGCGTCGGGCGATGTGCCGCAGGGAAGCGATGCATCAGCGCCTTCTGAGGACGTGCCTGAGTCATAGAAAAAAAAGTCGGCAATTTTACTGCGAGGTGCCTTTTTCCACTTGATTCCTGAGAGAGTCTCATTACAATCTGTAGGCTCTATGTGTTCTCGTGCCCACCCGCAGGAATCGAATTTCTCCTAAAGAGGGAGAAAGGAACCGGATTCTGCGGGTGTGCGTGAGCCACCCGCTTTTTTTATCTCAGTGACGTGCGAGCGTAGCGAGCCGAAACTGAGATAACCCTGAGTAAGCGAGCCCAAAAGGCGAGCACATCGAAGGGTGAAAGCGTGTGATCCTTCACAGCACAGGCACTGAAGATGAAAGTATATTGCAATTTTTTTTCACGGTTGCCGTGTGAGCATGTCCTGCCCGCTCGGTGACACGTGAACAGTTAATCACGCAGCCGTGCGCAAGCACGTACTGTGTGGTAGGAAGCCCCGAAGCACATGCTTTGCATGACTTCAGGGCAAGAAAAAACGTTACTCATACGCATTACATGGATGCCTCGACTCTGTACTCCGAAGAAGGACGTGGCCAGCTGCGATAAGCCTCGGTAAGCCGCTAGGCAGGCGCTATAGCCGGGGATTTCCGAATGAGGAAACTCCATCTCCGTTATGGGAGATGACCCTGAACCGTAAGGTACAGGGAGGTTACTCTGACAACTGAAACATCTCAGTAGCAGAGGAAAAGAAATCAATAGAGATTCCCAAAGTAGTGGCGAGCGAAATGGGAACAGGCCAAACCCCACTGTTTTATTGGTGGGGGGTTGTAGGGCCCCAATATCCGATTGTTTCTGCATAGACGAACGACCCTGGAACGGGCGGCCAAAGTGGGTGAGAGCCCCGTAGCCGAAATGTAGAAACACGGTAGGGTGTCCCTGAGTAGGGTCGGACACGTGAAATCCGGCCTGAATCTGGGTGGACCACTACCCAAGCCTAAACAGGTACAGAGATCTATAGTGAATAGTACCGCGAGGGAACGGTGAAAAGTACCCCGGAAGGGGGATGAAATAGACCCTGAAATGTATTGCGTTCAAGGAGTGGGAGCCCTGCACTTGTTGCGGGGTGACCGCGTGCCTTTTGCATAATGAGCCAACGAGTTAGTTGTCAGTGGCTGGTTAAGGCAGAGTTAGCCGGAGCCAGAGCGAAAGCGAGTCTTAAATAAGGCGTACATAGTCGCTGGCACTAGACCCGAAACCGGGTGAGCTACCCATGGGCAGGGTGAAGGGCGTCGGAAGACGTCTGGAGGCCCGAACCATTAAGTGTCACAAGACTTAGGGATGACCTGTGGGTAGGGGTGAAAAGCCTATCGAACCCGGAGATAGCTGGTTCTCCTCGAAATGCCTTTAGGGGCAGCCTCGTCTCGCAAGATGGGGGGTAGAGCTACTGTTTGGATGCGGGGGTCACCTCGACCTGCCAAATCCTGGCAAACTCCGAATACCCATCCTTAGGAGACGGGAGTGAGACGGTGACGGCAAAGCGCCATCGTCGAAAGGGAAAGAGCCCAGATCATTTGCTAAGGTCCCAAATGTCCGTTCAGTGTAGAAGGAGGTGTAGATGCATGGACAACCAGGAGGTTGGCTTAGAAGCAGCCATCCTTTAAAGAAAGCGTAACAGCTCACTGGTCTATTGCATTTATGCGCCGAAAATTCAACGGGGCAAAACGGACAACCGAAGCAGTGAATGTGTGGGGTCACTTTTGGATTCTGTGGAGCTGGGATTTATTGTCCTTGTTCCTTTGGAGCTTATTAGGTTTATAGCTTCATTAGCTGCGTTAGAAAGGGAAACAAGGGATCATATCTAAAAAAACCAGATCCCTAATCAGCTAATGAAGCTAACAAGCTAAAAGCTTCTCAAGGACTGGAAATATATCTCTTAGGATTCCCGAAGCCAGAAGCGACCCCATACATTGTAGAGGAGCGTTCCGTTCAGCAGTGAAGCTTCGTCGCGAGACGGGGTGGAGCGGACGGAAGTGAGAATGTTGGCATGAGTAACTACTAGGCAGGTGAAAACCCTGCCCGCCGAATCCCCAAGGTTTCCCACGTAACGGCAATCGGCGTGGGGTTAGTCGGGCCTAAGGTGAGGCCGAAAGGCGTAACCGATGGACAACAGGTAAATATTCCTGTACCTCATAAAAATCGCCCAAGAGTACCACCCAAGAGTCTTAAGAGCCTCTGTATCCCACTTCGGTGGGGTGCATGTTCTCCAGAAAGGCGAGTGGTACGCTAGAAGCGGCGTAACGGAGCGGGAGCACCAGAGCGTGTGTATTGACTGCACGTGGAACACGTGAAGCGTTGATCCTGACAGGCAAATCCGTCAGGAGAGCTGAGCGTGGATCCCAAATGTCCGCCTTTGGCGGATAAGTCTGGCTGGTTCTGTTTCCAAGAAAACCGTCGCTTCGAGAGTTTTGTGAGACCGTACCGCAAACCAACACCGGTGGGGTGGTCGAGTAGACCAAGGCGAACGAGTAATTCCGCGTTAAGGAACTCGGCAAAACAGCGTCCGTAACTTCGGGATAAGGACTGACCCTGTACCTTCTGGTACAGGGCCCGCAGCAAAAGAGCTCAGGCGACTGTTTACCAAAAACACAGGTCCCTGCAAAGTCGCAAGACAACGTATAGGGGCTGATGCCTGCCCAGTGTCAGAAGGTCACGTGAGAGGGTGTATGCCCTTGATCTAAGCCCTGATGAACGGCGGCCGTAACTATAACGGTCCTAAGGTAGCGAAATTCCTTGTCGGGTGGTCGATAAGCAACTTGCCCGAATCCCGCGTAAGCGGGAGCACTGGGGAATTCCGTGAATGGCATATTCAGTGCAAAACGTGGCTATATGCTGGAACATCCGGGTATGGAGCACTACGTACTAATTAAAATGGAAAATTAGTATGTGAGAATGTGACTTCTGCGGACAATCAGCAGGAAACCTTAAGTAAGAGGGATCCTCAGAGACTATACGCCATGCTCCCACAGAGCTCACTTGAGTAAAGTGGGATGATGATAGAGTCCGATCCCCATGGCGACATGGGGTGTAGAGAAATCGTTCTATGGCTAAAAAACGAACGTGGAACGGGGGATCTTATCCAAATCAGATGATGCGCGAAGACAGGCTCTGCCTGTCTGGAGCGCCACCACTGAAGGGAAAAGAGAGCCCGTGAGAGAAAATAAGCCTGTCCTGAGCTTGTCGAAGGATAGGTTTGTCTCTCACGAAATTGAAGTTCCGACCCGCACGAATGGTACAACGGTCTGAGCACTGTCTCGACGCGGAGCTCGGTGAAATTGCAATCCCGGTGCAAATGCCGGGTAGACTACGGAAGGACGAAAAGACCCTATGAAGCTTTACTATAGGCTGACATTGTATTGTCGGTTTGCATATGCAGGATAGGTGGGAGGCTTTGAAGCGGGGGCGCTAGCCCTCGTGGAGCCACCCTTGAGATACCACCTCTGCGTTCTGGCAGTACTCACCTCGTCTCTGAAACAGAGCGGGGGACAGTGTTTGCTGGGTAGTTTAACTGGGGCGGTTGCCTCCTAAAATGTAACGGAGGCGCGCAATGGTCCACTAGCGCCGGATGGAAATCGGCGTCGTCGTGTAATCGCACAAGTGGGCCTGACTGTGAGGCTTACAGGCCGAGCAGAGACGAAAGTCGGTGATAGTGATCCGGCACCTTGACACTAATTTATTGGTGTCGTTCCACGTGGGTGGGGTGTCGCTCAACGGATAAAAGTTACTCTAGGGATAACAGGCTGATCGCTCCCAAGCGCCCACAGCGACGGAGCGGTTTGGCACCTCAATCGGGGTGCTGCAGGAGTGATCCTGTACCAAAAATTCGGCTTATAACGGTGGAACCGTCACGGGCATTGTGAAAATGCGTGCCCGCCGGTAATACCGTGGGAAGTCCCTCGCACATGCGGGGTGACCCCGTAACGACTGACCCGAAAGGGGAGAGTCCTTATTACATTAAGGGCTAACACGCCGATTCCTGCTCCATTAAATCAGGTTTTGGTTGTAAAACTTACAACCTACGATCGATTGCAGGAAAAAGATATAGTCTGCACCATATGAAAGTATGGATGAAGTACGATGTCGGCTCATCGCATCCTGGGGCTGAAGAAGGTCCCAAGGGTTTGGCTGTTCGCCAATCAAAGCGGTACGCGAGCTGGGTTCAGAACGTCGTGAGACAGTTTGGCCTCTATCCTCCGTGGTCATTTAGAAACGTGAAGGAAGCTGCTCCTAGTACGAGAGGACCGGAGTGGACGAACCTCTGGTGTACCTGTTGTCGCGTCAGCGGCAAAGCAGGATAGCTATGTTCGGCAAGGATAACCGCTGAAGGCATCTAAGCGGGAAGCCCCTCCTGAGATAGCGTTTCTCCATAAGCCCGCCGGAAGACGACCGGTTAGATCGGCCACAGGTGTACGCACGGTAACGTGTTAAGCTGAGTGGTACGAACGGGCGATTGAACGTTTTTTCTTTTCCTGTGGCCAGGCGTTTGCCTGCACTACAGGGCCTATTTCTATGTAGTCGTGCGACGCACGTACTCCATGGTACACTGTTTACGTGTCACTGCGAGCGGGCAGGAGATGCCCACTCGTATTGATTATTGATCTTTGAAGGTATTGTCTTGGTATCTCCAGTGGAGGGGGTACACCTGTTCCCATCCTTCACCCCGTACCAAAGCTCAAGAGTATAGAGTCCTGGTGTCTCTAGCGGTGGGGCTACACCTGTTCCCATCCCGAACACAGCAGTTAAGCCCACCAGCGCCGATGGTAGTACGATACAATCGTGCAAGAGTAGGTCGATGCCAGGACCCTGTACTCTGTGCCGCTTGGTATGGGGCGGGCACAGCAGTTAAGCCCTCCAGCCCTGCACCAGTCGCTTCGCTCCGGTGCAGGGCAAGCGCCGACCTGCCCCGCACCCGAACGAAGTGAGTGGTGTGGGGTGGTAGTGCCCCCTGTGGGTGCGAGAGTAGGTCGATGCCAAGACAATGTCTTCACAGAACACGAGGTACGCTGACAATATCGTGTGCTTCGGAGAAGTTGCCTGCCCCGCAGGGGGTGGGTTTTCGTCGTAGAAATTTTTTTCGGGAATGTAAGGGGCAAGACGAAAGGAAGAGTTCTCTCTCGTGGGAAGACTCCGGGAATCGGAGAATTATTGGGCGAATATCCGTGAGACCTCCTCCGCGATGGCAGGATTATTGGATGATTCAACGATCGCATTCAATTCTTTCAATAGGGGTTCAATGACTGTAAGCACCTCGCTTAAATCACCGCAAGAACTTGCATCGGCGAGGCATCGGCTTTGTACATCGACAAGCAAGGTGTTTGCTCGCTGAAACTCAGCTATGAGAGACGGATTGACAGGGATCTGCTCACGGAAGAGCACCTGGAAGACATTGTATGTCTTTTGGAGCAAGTTCCAGGTCTGGGAAATAATTGTGGCGATATCGGGTCCCGGCTGCTCAGCAGGGTGGAGCATTCTCTCCGTTTCTGATGCAATGTGGTGGATGCTTTCCATGAGCACGTTCATGTTCTGTTGCGTATAGTTCTGCGAGGTGAAGAATGATGTCTGACCGTTCAGCCAATTGATGTTGTATTGTACGAACTGTCGGTCTTTTTCCTGGAGATTGAATTGTTCCTGAATGTACAGGAGCTTATCACGTGATTCATAAATAGTGTTCAGGAGCATTTGGTGCTTCTCTGTGGGCATAAAGCGCCGGTGAAGTACCTTTTGCATTTGTTCTACGGTCCTGTCCGATGGGGCGGGTGAAGGTGGAGACTGCTCGGTTTGCTCCTGCACGTGCTTGCCCTGATTTTCGTCGCAGAGAGTGCGCTCTGAAGTCCACAAGCCATTTACAGTAAAACAGCCGAGATCCGGCTGGGGGGGTGCAAGCGGGGGATTTTGTACTGCATTTTGCAGCTGTTGCATCTGGAGGTGCTGCTGGAGTTCCTCAATTCGCTGTTGCTCATTGTTTTGGGATCGCACACCCTGCTGCGAAGAACTCTGCTGTGTACTTTGCCTGCATTGCAGCGGAGATGCAGCTGCTGCAGCATTATTTGCACGGTTGTTCTCTTTCGTCGTGGTGAAAGTCGATACTTCGATTGCAGAGATGCTTTTCCCGCAGTCGGTCTGTAGTTGCTGGTCATTGACCAGTAACTGGAAGAGTATCCTTCTGTTTTCCGATGGCTGGAGGGTGAATGTACAGTGGAATGTATTGCCATTCCTGTTACACGGGATGTTTCCATCTCCAATATACGTCACATTATTCGCCAGGGTGGCATAGGCATCGATGCCGTTGGCGAATGCTGTTCCCCGGTTTTCGACGACGACGGCGTACGACACCACTTCTCCCTGCTCAAGTTTCTCTGGGCCGAAGATGTTTACCATCAGATCTGCGGCATCAGTGGAGTTTCCCTCCTGTCCTCTGCCATTTGTGTAGCAGTCAGGGTCGTTACCGTCAGCAAATCCATCCGTATCATTGTCTTGCCCGTCAAAGCATGTTGAGACTCCGCTGGAGCTTCTTCCCCCAGCACCTCCACCACCTTGCCCACTACTTCCTCCAGTACCACCGCCCGAGCCATTGTTTCTGTTGTCATGTATCTCTCCGCCGGCAGAGCCGCCCATCTGGGGACAGTCGGGGTCATTCCAGTCTATGAACCCGTCCCCGTCATTATCCTGCTCGTCGTTGCAGGTGGGAGGAAGACTTGAGGAACTCCATCCATTGAAATTATTCTCGCCTGTGGGCCACCCTCCCATGCAATCAGGATCATCCCAATCTATAAACCCATCTCCCTCATTGTCTATTCCGTCGCCACAGGTTGAAGAGGGGCTTGAGGAACTTGATCCATTGAAATTATTCTCGCCTGTGGGCCACCCTCCCATGCAATCAGGATCATCCCAATCTATAAACCCGTCCCCCTCATTATCCTGCCCGTCACCACAGGTGGTATTGCTCGGTGTGCTGGAATTCCCGGACTTACCTTGCCCTCCCCCTCCACCACCACTAAAACACTCCCCGGATGTTCCGCAGGCCATCATGGTGAGCCAGTACTTCCCTCCACTACCCTCTGCGTAACTTGCTTCGTTACAGTGCATGTCAAAATCCACTCCGTAATCAGAGAACCATTCCACTTGTTTACAGATGGCAGATCCGCCCAGCCCATCTCTGTCACAGATATAGCAGCATTTTTCTGCATAGCACGGTGGGCTGCCGTTGCCTCCGGTATCGAAAGCCAGCAATCCGGCTGTTGCGTAGGTGCCTACCACGGCAGAAGCCGTGCTGAGGCACACGAGAGCGATGAACAAAGCAAAGCGACGTACATTCATGATTGTTTTCTGTTTTCAACACCATTATACAGAAATTCTTGTTCTGTAGCCAGTGGCCAGTATTGCTCCTACAGGTGAAAGGGCTCACACAGAAGCCGAGAGTGTGGTATAATAGGGGGTCACTATGGCACGGGGACACAAAAATTCTGCACCGGCTTTCCATGCCGCTACAGCGGAGAAGAGAAGTACTCTCAAGTGGTGTCTTCCCTTTTTTGCGGCGTTTCTGCCCATTGTGCTCATCAGCCTCTACTCGTACCGCATTGCTTCCGGCTCTATGCGCGCGCTCCTCCAGACGGAGCATATTTCTGCGGCAAGTAACCTCATGCAGTTACTCACAGCGGATCTCAAAGACGGGTTGGATCTTGTGAATGCAGTGTCTTCCGTACCGGGAACCATAGATGCAGTGAAACGCCGCGACCAATTTGCCATCCGTGCCCGTCTGAAGGCGGTTACTGTTGCGTATCCTCAGGTGGATCGTGCGTACGTCACCTATCCCGATGGTGTGCTTTGGGAGGAGCACCCGCAGACGACTTCCATCCAGGGATTGGATCTGTCACGGTCTGCCTGGTACATCCGGCTATCAAAGGACTGGAAACCGCATATTTCAGGCATCTACCAGCGCAGCGCCCGCGACAAACCTGCCATTGCCATTGTAGCTCCCATCAGAGACGGAGACGGTACTGTGCTTGGTATTTTGGTTTTTGAGTATCCCACCACCCAAATTGTGCAGTGGCTTCGCAATATCAGTCTCTCCCACGATGGGTATCTTTTACTTGTGGACCAGGACGGCACGCTTGTTGCCCATCCCGACAGCAAGCAAGATGATCCTCTCTATACAGGATACAGGGGGCAAGCAGACATTCAGGAAGCTTTGAGAGGAACATTCCATATGAGCGAATACACAGACCCATTGTCCCGAACCAGGATGATCGCCACATTCCAGCCCGTATCGGTTGGGAAAAATCTGTGGGTTGTTATTGCACAGCAGCCCGTGAGGAGTGCCTATGCCGAGTTGAATCATGTGAGGATACATATTGGTCTTATGGGAGCGATGATGACGATATTCACCCTTGCCATGGTTATTGTTGTTGCGCGTATTGATGCGAAAAATGTGCACCTGAACAGGAAGTTGCAGGAGATAAATCTCCAACTGCATGAGCTTGCTTCCATTGTGTACTATTCCAGTGATGCAATTATCGGGTTGGCGTTCAACGGCACCGTAACCAGCTGGAACAGGAGTGCAGAAAAAATGTATGGTTACTCAGAGAAGGAGATGATTGGCCACTCCATTGCCCCTCTTATTCCAGAGAACCGCAGAGAGGAAATGATAGAGCTCCTGAAGAAGATACAGAATAGAGAAGGAGTAGAAGCTTATGAGACGGAACGAGTGAGGAGGGATGGAACACATATTCCAGTTTCCGTTACCATCTCTACTGTCGACGACGGAGAACAGACTGCTGTGGTCGCTTCTTCCATAGACCGCGACATTACGGAGCAGAAGGAGATAGAACAAATAAGGAACGATTTCATTTCGTTTGTTTCTCATCAGCTCAAGGCACCAGTCACAGGGATACGCTGGATACTGGAACAGATTCTTGACGGCGATTTTGGCACGTTGCCGCCCGAACTCCGCGAAGCAATGCTGGATCTCAAGTCTATTAATGCAGACAACTATCATCTCATCACGGATATTCTCAATGCTTCTCGCATTGAGAGGGGGGTTATCGCAGTAGATCTTCAACCTGTTTCGCTTCAGACAGTGGCTGAAGATGCCGTGCGGGACTACCGTCAAGCGGCAGAGAAAGCAGGTCTTTCACTCGGTTTTGAGGATGTAGGACAGGAGATCACTGTCCTTGCCGATAGAGAGAAAGCGGCAGAGGCAGTGGCAAATGCCATCAGCAATGCCGTGAAATACACACAGGAAGGAGGAATTACCATCTGCCTGAGACAGGAAGGGGATTGTGGGATTATTGAGGTCAGAGACACGGGCAGGGGCATTCCTCCTGAGATTGTGAAGAAGCTCTTTACGCGGAACCAGATACTCGGGGGGAGTGCGAGTCCGGAGAGGAGCACGGGTCTTGGCCTCTACATTGCAAAGAAGTTCATGGAAATCCAGGGAGGGAGCGTGACCGTTGAATCCACAGTGGATGTAGGTAGCACCTTTACGTACCGCATTCCTCTTGCGAAGAGCAAGACTCAACATTGATGAAAAAACCTCAAAATGATATAATGAGCATACAAAATAAACATATGCATCGTTTTCTGACTCTGATTGGGATCATAGCAGCACTACTTGTTGTGTCTGTGGTGGGAGCATTCTATGACGAGGTGGTTGTGCTGAAAGCAGAATTGGAGCAGTGGCAGAAAAACAACAGGGCAGATTTCAGCGATATTGTGAGTCGTTTGGAGGATTTCTCGGCACCGGTGTTTCGGGATGTGTCGGAGGATGATTGGTATAATCCATACGTTTCCTCTCTTGCTGAGTGGAATATAGTTTCCGGATACAAAGATACGAGCGGACAGCCCACAGGGGAGTTCCATCCGGGGGATCCCGTTACAGTTGCAGAGATCCTGAAAATGTCCTTGGAGGCCGCGCAGGTAGAAAAAGGAGGTTGTGTGCAGCAGCCAGCCAATCCCTATGCGCAGAACCACTGGGCGGGGATTTATGTTGCGTGTGCGGAGGAAATGGGTGTGCGTCTGATGGTTCCCACGCAACAGACCCCCCTTGACCGCAGCGCACGCCGTGCAGAGGTGCTTTCCATTATTCATGATGCCTTTGGTATTCAGGTGCTGCCACTCTTCTCGAACTACTCAGACACGGCAGGGCATCCGCTCGAGGCGGACATTGCCTACGCCACTGTGAATGGTGTTGTGGGCGGAGATACAGATCGGTATGGGAATCCTACGGGAGCCTTTCGTCCCGATGATCCTGTGAACCGCGCAGAGGCGGCAAAAATCATTTATGAGTCTCTGAAGAGACAGGCAATGAATACGAATATTGCCTCGCTGTAGGTGAGGTTTGAACTGCTGTGAGCAGCGGTGGGAATGGAGTGGGATGCCGCTCAGAGCGACGCTATACTGAGGAGGTGGAAGAGCGTTTGCAGAAGATTCTCTCGGCTCGTGGCATCTGTTCGCGTCGCAAGGCTGAGGAGTACATCCGCAGTGGTCTTGTGAAGGTGAATGGCAAAGTGGCGTTACTCGGCCAGAAGGCCGATCCGGAAACAGATACCGTCGAGGTGGATGGACAGGTAGTAGAAGCACGGAAAGATCTTCTCTACTACCTCCTTCATAAGCCCGTGGGGATTGTGACGACGAATGCAAACAGGCAAGGGCAGCGGACGGTTCGAGATCTGCTTCCCCAACATCTTCGGGGGAAGGTATTTCCGGTTGGCCGCTTGGACAAAGATACCTCCGGCCTTCTCCTTCTTACGAATGACGGAGTGCTTGCGTACCGGCTCACACATCCCAAGTTCGATCATGAGAAGGAATACGAGGTGACTGTGAAGGGGGCGATTTTCGATGGAGCCCTGCAGAAGCTGCAGAAGGGCATTTCTCTCTCCGGGACGAAAACCAAACCTGCCAGAGTAAAAAGGCTTGCCAACAATACATTCCGCATCACTCTCACCGAGGGGAGAAACCGCCAAATCCGGCGTATGTGCCAGAAGGTGGGGAGCCCCGTAGTCGCTCTGAAGCGTGTGCGGATAGAGAACATTACAGATTCTGTGCTCAGAGAAGGGGAGTTGCGTCCGCTCACCGAGGAGGAGCGATCCGGCGTTCTGGAGCGCACTATGCAGAAGGGGGCTCTCTAACGGGTGGTGTATTCGATTGCACCGAAGTTCTGTACCCAAATGTTCTCAGAGATGCCTATTCCCACCTCCTTGAAATACCCGGAGAGAATATTTTGCCTGTGCGATGGTGATTCCATCAGCTCATTGATTGCCCAGTTCACGCTGCGTTGCCCTTTTGCGAGATTCTCCCCGAGCATGGCTTTGAATGCTGTGCAATTGCAGGTTTCTTTCTCCACATCGGTGTAGCCGATGTTCTGAATCCGGTCTATGTAACTCAGGCCCTCCGGACTGAAATGATCGAAGTACTTCCGGATGAACATATCCTCCGCGTGGAGCTGTGCCGCCAGTTCCAGGTTCTTGTTGGAGGTGAGTGGAGGGAGATTCTCCGCCAAGCGTTCCCTATTGATTGCATCCAGCATTGCCATACGCAGTGTGTCGTACTGTCTTCTCTTTGCCGCAATTTCCGCGCGTTGCTCCCGAAGCCTTTTCTGTACATCTAGTTTTTCTTTTTGTTCCTCTTCTCCGCGGCGTACTTGCTCCTGTTCCGCTTCTCTCAACTTTCGCCGTTGTTCAATATTGTTCAGGAGCTCCTCGCGCGAGGTTGGCAGTATTTCCTCTTGTTGCTGAGTACTGCTCCTTTGGCGGTTTGTGAGCATTTCCTCCAGGCTCTGTGCCTGTGGCATTCCAGGTTCCTGTTTTTCTGCTACATCCAGAATGCGTTGCCTCTCCTCACGGCGGTTCAGCACTCGCTGGTAGAAATCCGCCCGTTCCTGCGGAGACATCTGAGGCGGTGTGCGTGTTGGTGGTTGTTCTGCTGTTGTCCATCTGCTTCGTTCGAAGACGCGCCGGATCACAGATATCACCCCCGCTGTGGATTCTGGTGAGGAGGGTGCAAGTGCAGCTGCGGGTATTGCCGCGGTGAAAATAATCACACATATGGCAGTAGTCTGTGCCATGAGGTGTCTCCGAACTGAGCAGTGTTTTCCGAGGCCTGTACTCAGACGTTCCGGAGTTTCTGAGGTCCCGTACATGGGGAGAACATACATTCTGAAGGCGTGGAAGTCACATTTTTACATGTTTTTGCCGCCGTGAGCATGGGTGGAGGTGGCATTCTTTTCCTCTCTGCCCTACCATGCCATCCGTATGAAAATAATTCCCCATGGAGCGGCCCAGCCCCACTTCGCTCTTGCGAGCTTCGAGGGGTCTCTATCTTTACACTAGTTCCCTGAAGATTCATGAAGATTATTTCCCATGGTGCGGCACGAGAGGTGACAGGCACGTGCCATGAAATTCAACTTGCGAACGGGAAGCGCATTCTTTTGGACTGCGGGCTTTTCCAGGGGCATCGCAAAGAGGCTGTCACAAAGAACTCGCAATTTTCTTTCGAGCCTGCGGAGATAGATGCTGTGATCCTTTCCCATGCACACGCAGACCACGTGGGCCGGATACCATTGCTTTACAAGAGGGGATACAGAGGGAAGGTGTACTGTACTTATGCAACGAAGGATCTCGCTGATGTGATGCTCCAGGACAGTGGCTACATTCAGGAGAAGGACGAAGAATACTTTCGTAAGCACCTGCCGGATACGATGCTTGCGTGCGAAGGGCCGCTCTACACGCAGCAGGATGCCATAGATTGCATGGAGATCTTCCAGGGGCAGAACTATGGTGAGTGGTTTACTGTCTGCGACGGAGTGCAGGCGCAGTTTCTTGAGGCAGGACACATCGTGGGGGCTGCAATGATTGTGCTGGAAATTGTGGAAGGCAGCAGAGTGCACCGTGTAGGTTTTACAGGCGATCTCGGGCGCAACATGCTGCCAATCATCCGGGATCCGGCGGATATGCCACCCGTTGAAACGCTCATCTGTGAGAGTACGTACGGCAACCGCGAGCATGAAGGCATTCAAACGGCGAAGCATGCTCTCCAGGAGATTATAGTCAGTACGTCAAAGCGCGGCGGAAAGATCATCATTCCTGCTTTCTCACTCGAGAGGACGCAGGAGATTGTCTATGACTTGCATGTGCTGTGGGATGCGAAGGAAATTCCTGCGGTACCCATTATCATCGACTCGCCCCTCGCTTCACGCGTGACGGGTGTCTTCATGAGGCATCCGGAGTGCTACGACAAAGACATGTATGAGAAATTTTTAGCCAGGGCACACAACCCGTTCCAGTTCTCACTTGTGAGGTACACCGAGAGTGCGGAGGAAAGTAAGGAACTCAATGGGACTCCCGGTCCTATGGTCATCATGGCAGGTGCCGGGATGTGCGAGGCCGGGCGCATTCGGCACCACCTGCGCAATAACCTTGAGGACGTCCGCAATACCATTGTCGCGGTAGGGTACATGGCTGAGAACACGCTCGGTCGCAGCCTCATGGAACCCGAGATTTCTGAAGTGAAGATCTTTGGGGAGGTGTACGAGAAGAAGGCAAAGACGGTGTACATTAACGCATACTCCGGCCACGCGGATATGGCGGATCTCGATAATTTTGTCTGCAGTGTAAAAGGTCTGAAGAGGGTCATCCTCGTTCATGGAGAAATAGAACAGATGAAGCCGTTTGCCGAACGCCTGCAGCATGTGCGGGGTGATCTTGGCATTTCTCTGCCGGAGCGGGGGGAGGAGATAGAAGTGTAACTTCTGCGGGGAGAATGACGGTTGTGCTGTCTGCTCCTCCTGCGGTAGATAATGTTGACCGAAGGAAAGTAAGCTAGCATACAGCTATGCCGGTGAAGCGTTATACCTGGCGGCAGATGGTTCTCGTCGTCTGGGCGATCGGATGGTCTGATTTTGTGATGAAATATCGCGGGTCGTTCCTGGGGTACCTGTGGTCTTTTGTGCCTATGATTGTCCGGTTCCTGGTTATCTTTCACATTTTCCGGCCGTTTGTGGGAGAGGAGGTGCCATACTACCCGCTCTACCTGTTTTTGGGTCTCATTATCTGGCAGCACTTCTGCGGAGTCACTTCCGGGTGCATTTCCGCTCTCGAGAGCAAATCGGCAATCATCCAGAAAGTGAATTTTCCCCGTATTCTCCTCATGTTTGCAGTGGGCTGCCAGCAGGCGATTATCTGCGCCACCGAATTTTTGCTCTTCCTTTGCATCACATTCTTCCTCGGTCCTCTCCCCGGAGCAGGGTATATCTACTTCCCCTTCCTCTTTGTCCAAATGAGCCTGCTTGCGCTGGGCATAGGGATGTTCCTCAGTGCGTACTCTCTGAAGTTCAGAGATGTCAGCCATTTATGGTCTGTACTGCTCCAAGTCCTCTTCTGGCTTACTCCCATCATGTACTTTAAGGAAATGGAAGCCCCGATTTCCAGGACAGCCGTGGGTCTGCTTACGGGCGGAGGTCCGCAGAACCTGTGGGGTTTCTTCGACGCATTCATCCGTCTCCAGCCTGTCTCTATGCTCATGCAGGACGCACGGAGAGTCCTCCTGTACTACGAGGATATCGGCCTGCCCACGCTTGTGCATATCGGGGGGGCAACTGCCGTCTGCCTCGTTATTTTCCTTGTCGGTGCAGCGGCTTACTTACGAAGGAGTACACTTTTCCTCCAAGAGTACTGATGCCCAGAGTCATTCTCTCATGCAGGGGTATTTCCAAAATATACGAGCAGTACACGCTGCCGACACACCTGCTCCAGGATCATGTCATCCACTGGAGGATTCATAGAAGGAAACGCGCAATTCAGGCATTGGATGGTGTTTCCTTGCTTGTGCAACGGGGTGAGTGGCTGGGTATATACGGGCCGAACGGCAGCGGCAAAACAACACTCCTGCAGATCTTGGCGGGTTTGCTGCCGCCGGACGAAGGGGAGGTGTTTCGGTGCGGGAGCATATCCTGCTTCTTCACGCTGGGAGTGGGGTTCCACGATGAGAAGGGGGCAGAGGAAAACATCTATCTGCATGGGCTCCTGCATGGCATGTCCCGGCAGGAGATCAGAAAGATGACAGAAAAAATCCTCGAGTTTGCGGAGATTGATGCCCACCTCGATCTCCCACTGAAGTGTTACAGCACAGGTATGCGTGCGCGCCTGGCGTATGCTGCTGCAGCGCATGTTGACTCCGATGTATACCTCTTCGATGAAATCCTTGCGGTTGGTGATGAACAGTTTAGACAGAAGTGTATCAGGCATATGCGGTCTCTCAAGGAGCGCGGGAAAACTGTTCTACTCGTGAATCATTCCGAGGAACAGCTCGAGCAATTCTGCGACCGCATCATGTACCTGGAGAAGGGGAGGAAGGTAAAAGTTCGCACGAGGAAGGACCACTATGGCGAAGAGGTACTGCGTGTGCACCGTCAGCTTACGGCTTTGCGTTCGCGCTTTAGGTGGGAGTGCAGAACGAAATTATTGCGTTCCATGCGTGCGAATGAGCAGCCTGCCGGGGTTTGCCAGCCACTTGTCACCCGACTCCGCAGGAGGCCACGGGCGTAAGCCCGTGGAGGAATGCGGGTGAAGCCGCGAAGCCCGAAGGGCGAAGTGGCCTCCCGCTACGCCGGGTTCCGCCGCCGCTTTGCGGCGGCGCATCAAAGAGATGCCACGGCCGTAAGGCCGTGGAGCTTCACTGGTCAAAGGTCACTGGTCTCGACGAGTGACTAGGTAGTGTTTACATATCCGCTTTTTCCTCATACACAAGCGATGTCACCCTGAGCACTGACGAAGGGCGACATCGCGCGTCATGGTTCGTCAGAGCTCACCATGACACGCTTTATGTGAACACTGCCTAGCGACCAGTGACTGGCGAAGGGGCCGCTTCCTTCCT
Organism: Candidatus Peribacteria bacterium RIFOXYB1_FULL_54_35; assembly: GCA_001787755.1. Classification (GTDB taxonomy): domain Bacteria; phylum Patescibacteriota; class Gracilibacteria; order Peribacterales; family Peribacteraceae; genus GWB1-54-5. Next base: position 48,079 of record MFYJ01000011.1, on the reverse strand, counting down.
GGGGCCATGGAGGTACCGTTCGGTCCGCAGGTGCTCGACAGCGACGTCCCAATTGCACAGCACTTTCCCGTACTTCCGGAGAGCTTTGTAAGTGATGTGGTCATACCACTCGGGAGGAGTGTGGTGCACCCGTGTATAGAATGGGTTTTTGCGTAAGTCGCTCACACGGAAGAGGGAGCAGCCGAAACCTGAGCCTCCCACCTCTTCAATCCCTTTTCTCCTTTTCGGGAAGTGCACATCCCCCTTCTTGGTTGTGTACCACACCAGCGAATGCCCAAGGATGTGGCACTCATAGTGCGCCACTACGGCTGCCGTGTGTGCATCGACAGTCTTGAGCATCTTCTTGAGTGCTGCCGGCTCCGGGACAATATCATCCTCGATCACCAGTACGAATTCCGTCGGGCAGCAGGTGAGCAGCGTGTTGTAGGCGTAGATGACAGCCATTTCATAGTAGTACTGAGCATTGTTGATGTTCCGCACGCGCCCCTCTATGAGGGTCTGTGGCGTATGCCCCCAGAGCTCGGGGAGAGGAGCCTTCGTGTAGGTCGCACGGCCCACATCCATCGCTGCCAGTGCATTCTTCAGCATGTGTCCGAACTCCGGTTTCCCGCTCGTATCGAACCAGTGGAGGTGGATGAGTGAGTGGTCGAAATCCAGATCCTTAAGTCCCTGCACATATCTCTCAAATGTGCTCGTACGCCCCGCAAATGGGGTGAAAATGGTAATGGGGTTCCGGAGGAGAGATGCGATTTTCCAGTAGGAGCCGGCGTACTCACGCAGGATGGTGTGCAGACGGCTGCCATCATGTACCCGGTAGTGCACGTGCGTGTCTGCTTTTGCGGCGATCCATGGATAACTGAGGATGCGCCGGTAGAGGTCCCAGTCTTCGGGTACGCTCTTCAGGGACCGGTACCCTCCCGCCAGGTCGAATGCCTGTCGTCTCATGAGGGCATGTGAGGAAATGAAGTTCAATCTGAAGAGGTTTTCCTTATTGAATGGCTGTGCACGCTCAATGATGCCGTCGTTGCCGAAACGGTGCATATCACCGTAGGCAATACCCACGCGGGGATCCCGCATTTGCTCCAGACACTTCTCGATGTAGTTTTGGGGGAGGATGTCATCTGCATCCACGAAGAGGATGAAATCCGTGAACGTGGTTTTTGCGCCTGCGTTCCGTGCATGAGAAACAGATTTCCACTCGCCACGGAGGTACCGCACACCTTTTTCCCCATAGGATTGAGTGATTTCTTTTGTGTTGTCCTCCGAAGCATCATCCACCACGACAACGTCTGCAGGCGGCATGGTCTGCGCAAGAACACTCTCCAGTGCCTCTGCAAGGTAGACACCGTAGTTGTGGCAGGGAATGACGACAGAAACATTGCTCCTCCGGTTCTTCCACCAGAGTGGGGCCGAGTTGTGGGTTATGAACGGTGCGGCGAACTGTTCTGCAGGCCAGAACCTGCCGAGAAAATTGTGCCGGAATATGCGTACAATTCCCGGGAATGGCGATCCGCAGGCTCGCCAGAGGGTCTTGCATACCCTGAACACAACGTAGGGGAATCTCCTGAGATTGATGCGGATGGAAGGAACCATACATGGATACGGTACCAGGAGAAATAGAATGCACTGTTAGACGAATCTCTGCCATTTTTTTCTCCTCGATTGTTCTATGACAGAGGCGATTTGTCCATGTAGGCCGAAGAATGGTCGCAGATGGCGCAGGCGGTATTTTGTGAGGAAGCCTTCCCGCCAGAACTGATTGATGCGCTGTGAGTGGAACAGGGGCGGATCGAAGAAGAATGCTCTGAGCAGTTCCTTTCTCGTGAACGGGGATTGTACGATGGACTGAGAGAATGAGCTTCCCACGTCTGCGTGGTGTTTGATACTGCCAATGAGTTCTGCTTCCAGGAGGCTTGGTCTGCTGAAAAGCTTTCGGAGCGGCTGGAGGAGAGTTCCAAGCACAAAGTCAGGAGCGCTCTTCATGTGCGATCCATACAGTTCAAAGAAGTATTCCATCCCCCGGAGGATGGTCAGGTGTTTATTCTCTCTGGATTCACAGATGGCGTATTCCCAGATCTCCTCTACGAGCAGCTCTGCCCCCAGTTTTTCACTTTCGCCCTGGAAGAGGGTTCCGTGTGCTTTCTTCGGGGGCATCCAGGGAATAGTGTTAAAGATTCTCCGTCCGAGGTAGATTCCCTGGATATCGATGTCTTGGTGGAGAAGCTCCATACTTCCTTCCAGCAATCCCTGGATGGTGCCGCTCCACCCGATATCTGCGATGATGACTTTGCGCGCACTCAAGAATGAGCTCCGTTGCAGACTGTGGAGAACGTAATTGTGTGCCTCCTGCAGATGCTTTACGAGCAGAGGCTTGTACTTGATGAGTTTACCTATGCTTTCAAGCTGGGTACTTCGAGGCAGTTCTTCATAGATGGCCTTTGGGAACGGCAGATCCTCGGGCTTAATGCCGATTCGTTCCAGAATGCTGGAGAAGCTTATCTGTCTTATTCCGAGGTTTAAGAACCACAAGACCGGGACGGGATCGTATTCCTGCGTTTCTTCAAGGCCGAGATGCAGGAACTGATGGAGAGCCTTCAGCCTGTCCAGTGCGGGGAGCGTGTGCATGGTGCTTCCGGAGTTGAGCATTTTGCTCAAGTGGTGCAATGTTGCTGCTTCACTCGAGATGAAGTACACGGGGCGCCGTGAGACACGGCTCCAGATGTCGACATAGCTTAGATAGTGGGCAATTGCCGGCGCGAGAGTGAATCCGACTTTGAACAGGCACTGCTCTTCCGCACCAAGCACGGCAGTGTGCTTTTCCAGGAACTGTGCCATTTCTCTTTGCATGGATGTCGTATGTGGCCGCAGGAGCATCTTCCGCTTCAGAGTGCCGATCATGTGGGAAACAGGTCTCCGTACGAGCGTGTGGAATGACCGGTAGTGGATTGCTTTCATTTTGAGCGCACGCGCTGCCCGGACATCTGCATGCCTGTTATCTCCGATATGCAGATTGTTCTCATAGGAGAAACCGGGGATGAGATTTTTTTTCAGGAGCGCAGCGAAGAGTCCGCCGCTCCATTTACAGCATCCAGCAGATGCGGAAGAGATCCCGCCATCGAATGCGTCATCGATGCCGAAGTGCTTGAGGAGTTTCTGTATGTGCTCGGTCTCCAGGTACATGTCTGAGACGAAGAAGACGTGCAGTCCTTTTCCCCTGAAGGCGCGGAGTACAGAGATAAGCTTGTGGTTGGGTTTGAGGGATTTCTTCTCTATCTCCAGTTCCTCCTGCATGAGGAGATCAACCAGCGCATCTCTCGCTTTCTGCTCCAGCCGGACAGATTCCTTCTGTGCGATGCTTTCGAGTGTCTGCGCGAAAATGTCCCGGATAGAGACTTCCCGCTCCTTTGTCCGGGAGTACTGCATGTTGGCAAGTACCTGGCGGACATACTGCCGGAACGAGTAGAAGCAGAATGGCGAAATATCTCTGTTCCATTGCTTCTTCAGGAGAGCACTGGCACGTTCAGCGTGCCTGAGGAACTGCAGTTCTTCCGGGTAGATTTTTCTGAGGAGTACCGTGTCGAAAATATCGACTGTGATTGTTCGGGTTTTCCCGGATTGGATGGCTTTCAAAAGTTTCTTCATTGCAGTTTTCAGGAAATTACGACGAGGCGTTCTGCGCCTTGTCCCCGCATGCTTGACAGTGCCCAGTATACACACGTTCCGCCTGGGCATCCCAATTACAGAGCACTCTCCCCTGATTCCACAGTTGGTCAAACACCAGGCGATCGTACCGCCGCTCCGGATTCCACCGTGCGCCTGTGCTGATGGACACCTTTTTCAGCGCGCTCATACGGAAGAGCACGCATCCGAACTCTGAGCCTCCAATTTCTTCAGTACCCTTTCCCGGTGTCTTGAGGTGCACTTTTTTATCTGCAGGGTCTGTGTTCCAGATGTCCCAGCAATGCTGCGTCCGGCTGGGGCAGGGCGCCGCAACAGCCACAACATCCTCTTCTACCGTATTCAGCAGTGTTTTGAGTGAAGCTGGCGCGGGCAGGACATCATCAGCAACTGCCAGGACGAATTCCGTGTCACATGTCTTGAGGAACTGGTTGTATGCGTATGTGATAGCCAGATCATTTCTGTACTGTGCAGTCTGTGTACTGCTCATGATGTGATTCCCAGTTTCATCCGAGGCCGGTCTCCAGTTCTCAGGTGGCAGCGCATTGGAGTATGCCATGCGTCCGAAGACCGATTGTGCAAGTGCATTCCTCAGTCGTTGGCCAAACGCAGCATTGCTGCTCATGTCAAAGCAGTGGAGTTGCAGAAGTTTCGGGTCAAAATCAAGCGCGCGCAGTGCATCAATGTGACGCTCAAGTACAGCCTCTCGTCCGGTGAACAGAGTGAAGATACTCATGGGATGATGGTGCAGAGTTGCTCTCTGTGCGTACTGCCAGCCTTCTGTTTTGAGCGAGCGTAAGAAGTTGCTGCCGTCATGGGCGCGATAGAGAAAATGGGTATGCGCACGGGCAGCTTTCCACGGCAGCCGGAGCATGCGTCTGTAGAGATCCCAGTCCTGATGTGTGTGGTGGCGCGACAGATATCCTCCTGCCATGTCGAACGCCTGTCTCCGTATCATGGCATTCGATGTGATGAAGTTTCTCCGCATGAGCATGTCCTCGTCGTATTCTGGTACTGCCACGAGGTGGTTGCGGTCCCCGAACCGCAGGGGGTATCCGTACGCAATGGCAACGGAGGGATCCTGCATCTTCATCAGGCACCGCTCAACGTAGTCTGCTGAAAGGAGATCATCTGCATCCAGGAATACGAGGTAAGGTGCGCTTGTGGCGAGCGCGCCGGCATTGCGTGCTTTACAGACGTCCGCCCACTCTCCGTGCAGGTACCGAACACCACGGTCGGCAAATGCTTTCGCGACAGTCGGAGTGTCATCTTCCGAGGAATCGTCCACGACGAGAATCTCGTCTGGAGCGTGGGTTTGCCCGAGTACACTCTCTATGCATTCCGCGAGGTACTTGCCGTAGTTATGACAGGGGATGACCACTGCAATGCCCTTCTCTTGTTTTTCTCCTGCCTCCGTTGCCGGTGAGCATTCCTGTGCTCTCCTTGCATCATGCATGGTCTCCGGATTCTCCCGGAGGCGTCTGCGGAGCCAGGCTTCCATCTCCCTCAGTGGCGCCGTGAGTTTCCAGCTCTTCGACCGCAGCATGCGGTCAAGGTCGTACTGCAGCCTCTCCCGTGGCTTTCGAAGCCTGTGCAGCTTCCTCTGTAGATCTTTGTTTTCCTCCTCCAGTGCTTCCCAATCCGCGCGGGAGACTCCCTGCTCTCTCCGTGCAATTTCCCATGCCCACCCGAAGTCCAGAATTTCTTTTTCCCGCATGGATTCCGTAAAGTGTAAGCGGGCCTCGGTTTTCTGTAACACCCAGTCATTGCCCTCTTTTCTGTGCACGATTACTTCCTTCTCCCATCCGGAACCCCTGAGATGTGCTGCAAGTTTTTTCTTCTGAGCAAGAGTGGCCGGAGCAACCATCATCACCATGTTCATCTCTTTGTTCACGTAGAGCTCGTACCGGGTGTGTTCCAGGAATTCCTCGGCGATGGCGCTAAAATCACTCTCAGCACCATTGCAGAAAGCAAACACCGGGTGGATTCCCTGTTCCTTCATACACTCTTCGCAGAAGAGGAGCAGTTCGTAGAGTTCAGATCGGTTCTGGTCTGCATTGGTGCACACGATGTCATGCGCGAGCAGAGCATCCCGCAGGAGGAGGTAGGTATTTTTCTTCTGCCTGAACGGTTCCAACTCTGTGAGCTTCGTATTGTTCTTCCTGCAGAGTTTCCGCAGCTTCTCCGCGCATTCTGCTTCCGGTCCTATGCGCAGGATATCACGCGGTCCTACCTCCGCGAGGGCGGTGAAGAGTTCCTGTGTCCAGGACATGCCACACATCATACTTCCATTCCCTGCGGGATTTGCCATATTTTTTTAGGTATCCTGTGCGCAGGAAGAACGATTAGAGCAGGGAAGAATACACTTCAGCCAGGCGTGGCAGGGTACTCTGCCAGCTGCGGGTGGCCCGCATAAGTTCGACATTCTTCCCAGCAGTGCTCCGGATGTATTCCGTATGGCTTTTGCACCACTGCAGGGCTTTGCGGAGGGATCGGACAGATTCCTCCTCAATGAGAAGGCCGTTCACTTCTGAATCGATCAGTTCCCTTGCGATGCCGACATCGAAACTCACGGGGAATGCTCCGCACGCCATGCCTTCTATGAGAGGCCGGGGACTGCCCTCCGCTTCTGAGCTGCAGGCAATGATATCAATCGTATTGTAAAAATGCACCATATCCTCCTGTGTGAGGTCGCCAGTGGCGAGAGAGAGCTCACAGAGTCCTTCGCATGCCTGCTGGAGCCAAGGGAGACGTTTGATATCCCGGTTAGGCTTGCCTGCCCAACCAACTTTCAATGGACCGGATCTATGGGAAGTGGGAATGAAGACATCAGTATCCACACCCTCCGGTATCAGGTAGACAGGTGGCGGGATCTCAGCGAGGCTATGGAGCAGTTTCGTATTGGGAATAACAATCGCATGAGCTTCACGTAAGTAGTGGTGGTAGAGCTCCTGGGCAGAAAGCCCCCTCTCTTTTTCCCATTTATGGCTGTACACGCCTTTGACGACTTTGGCATGCCCTGTGAGAAACCGATGGTGGTAGGTCTCTGCCTCAAAGAACACATGCAGGATGTCGAACTGTGTGTCATCGATCAGTGGGCGGTCTTTCACCGCTGCTATTGTGAATGCAAAGTGGTCACTGAGGTGCTGCCTGATTGCCCGTGCGAGCGTTCCAAAGGCCCAGTGATGCTGGTCGATGAGCAGGAGAATATGAGGCCGTGCATGGGGTCTGGTTATACCCATGACTGTGTACTTGAGTAGTGCCGGCATACGCAGGACCAATCGAGGAGTGCCTGCCACGGCCCATCCCGCACCATTGCGCGGAAGAACATATGGTCGTAGTTGAGAAAGGGTTGTTCACTGGAGAATTGGAACGATCGCACAACGTCGCCTCTGGTGGCAATGCAGCCGAACCCGCTCCCTCCGATAGTTGTGATCCCTCTGTTCTCCTTTGGAAAGGAGGGGAAGCCGTGCTCATCCCAGTTCCATGCGACCGGTTTCCTGTTGCCCCGGTGGCGGTAGAGACCTGATGCGCTCACTACTTCTTTCCCGAGGAGGGCGGAGAGCCGGGTGTACGCGTCCTGCGGCGGCACCACGTCGTCTTCCAGGAAGAGGGCGACGGGGGCGGTGCAGTACGGCCGGAGGCAGTTGAAGATGCGCACGCATGCGTCACAGACTGCATCGGTCATCTGGGCCCGCGGCAGATCGGCAATGCCCGGTTCACCCACTGCTTCCTGGAGGTAGGTGTGTGAACGGTAGTCGCACTGCGAAAGCCACCCTTTGACCTGTGTTCCAAATGCATTGTTCTGGGAGGTATCGAGTACGACCAGGTCGATCAGGTCGTGCGGATACGTCTGCTGTTCCAGGAACGAGGTGGTGAGAGGCCAGGCCCAGGTTCTCCCGGAGAGGGGAATACAGAGCACAGCATGCTTAAGGCCGTGTGAACTTTGCTGCTTTTCCGTACGGACGAAACACATCCCCTGGCTTTGCGCTGAGCGATGCCCCGCAGAGAGCAGCTGCTCAAAGGCGGCGGGCAAACTGGATGCAGCCCGCACAGATGCGAGCGTTTCCCGCTTCACCATACATCCTTCTGAGAGGATGTGTGCCTGTGCTGCCGAGAGTTCGGCAGGGGTCTGCAGCTGCTTCTGCTCAGCCCCGAAGGACCACTGTGTCGAGTAGCACAGACTTGGGCCCGGTGAGTGTTTGAGGAGATCCATGCCACAACGAATGAACTCAGGATGGAGCACGTTCTTCTCGGGCAGGAAGAGGAGCGTACCTGCATCGGTTCTCTCCAGGGCAGTTCCATGCAGAGTTTGGGAATCGGCAGTGGGCAGATACTGCACATTTTGGGCAGCGTAATTCTGTGCTGTGTCCTCTGCGGAATGCTCCGGAGTTGCATCTATCAGGAGGATTTCCCTCGGTGGCATAGTCTGGCTGAGCACGCTCTGCAGCGCCTCCGCCGCATGCGCTGCGCTCTCTGCACAGAGGACAACCGCGGCGACATCCGCAGTTGCCCGTGCGGGTTCAAGAGGAGTGGGTGCAGAGGAGTAGGAGGAAGGGTGTTCCCTCACAGGCCAGAACCTGCCGAGCAGTGTGTGGCGGCAGAAGCGAACGAGCCGGGGGCATGGACTGCCCATCTCTTCCCACAATTTCTTTATGTGCGCGAGCAAACCGTACACACTCCGCCGATACTGCTCTCCGTACCTGCGCATGCAGGCAGTCCAGCGCCAGCTCTTTGATCGGTAGATGCGATCCAGTTCAGTCTGCAGCCCACTGGTGAGCATGTGTTGATGCTGAAGTTTGTCATAGAGTTCCTGTTTTTCCCGTTTTAGTTCCTCCAACTTGTGTTCCAGGAATGCGAGGTCATCCATGAGTGTTTTCTCTGCCTGTGGGTTGTGTGGCACATGGTTCATGACAGGAGCGGTATCCTACTACTGTGGAACGGTGGGTGCGAGGTGGGAAAATGTTTTTTCCAGCAGGGAATCGTAGAGACGCTGGTACGACTGCCACATTGTTCTGCAAGTAGGGAGCCGGAGAAGCTGGATTCTGTGTAAGGCTTTCTGGTAGTCCTCACTGACGAGAAATGCACAGATATCTTCTGCCATATGTACAGGGTCCTCGGTGGGGGCAAGACGACCGCATTGCTCTCTCCGCATGCGCTCACCGAGAGCGCCAACGTCTGTGACGTAGGCGGGGATGCCTGCTGCCCAGGCTTCTGAGAGGGTGTAGCCGAATGTTTCCGGCCAGTTCGAGAGCAGGCAGACGAGCCGGGGGTGTATCTGCTGCAGTTTCTCTGAGAGTTGGTCCGGTCTGTAGAGGCCGCGGAAGTGAATGCCAGGCTGCCCTTGCAGGACCGGCCAGTGGTGTTCCTCTGTCCCGAGGAATACAACTTCCTGGCCACGGCGGGCGAGTTCCAGAGCGACCTGTTCGGCAAGTTGTTTCCCCTTTACGTTTCTCTGTGTACTTCCCAGGAAGCAGATGGGGCCGGTACTACCTTTCTGGTACTCAGGTTTTCGTATCCATAAGGGGTCCGTTCCGTGTTCTATGACGAAGCGCGGCCCTCCGATGTCACCGTACACCTGGTCGAAGAGTGCCAGTGCCGAGCGGGATGGCGCCACAATGCCATCAGTCTGGCTGAGAGCCTGTCTTATAGGCCTGCGCCACACACCGTAACTCAGTGAGAGGAACTCGTCGTAGTATTCCTCATCCTTCGGTATGCCATGGTACGTCCCATCTCTCTGCAGGAGATTGAAATTGGGAGAGAGTGCATAGTAGTCGTGCACGCTAAAGACCACCGGGATATGCAACTTCTTTGCCACCTCTATGAGGCCGAAGGAAGTGTGCATGCAGTGATGCACGTGCAGGAGGTCTACAGAGTACTTTTTCAGGATTTCTCCGAATACTTCGCGGAGACCGCGTTCCCCACTCTCCGGTGCCAGAGGGAAATGGCTGCAGCACTGTAAGCCGTCTGCGTACTCCAGTACTGTCAGTCTCTCCTGGTCCAGCTCCGGGAAAATCGCGAGCGAGCAGTAGTCGTCTCCTGACTGTGTCATGAGGTCCTGCACATTCCGCTGTGTTCCTCCGATGTTGCTGAATGGATTCAAGTGGAGGAGGTGAGCCACGCGTTTCCTGCCGACTGTGAGGGCTTTTATGAGCACTCTGCAGTACTGATTGCGGATGGCGAGCCTGCTCCGGTCCTGCTGCAGATACGCCTCGATGAGCGGTTGGTATTCAGGGAAGCGCGCAGAGAGCATCGCTTCGTTTCGTGGATCTGTGGTTTGTCCCTTCTGCACATGGCCTGCTGCACGCATGGATACCTGTCCTTCGTGATACATGAAGCAATCATCTGCGAGATAGTGCCGGTAGCCTGCCCGCCGGGCGCGCATACACCAGTCATTCTCTTCGCCGTAACCCATGCCGTACGACGTATCAAAAACGCCGATTGTCTTGAGAACATCTCTCTTCAGGAACATGCAGAATCCCACAGAGGTAGGTATTTCAGGTCTGAGCTTCAGGGAGTGCTTCGCAATGATCCTTGCGAAATTTTTGGGTCCTATTTTCTGCTTTATCATGCCTATGTGTTCCCAGAACAATGAATAGATAGACGCTTCGTTGGAGAGAGGAATCGCACTCGCACAGTCCGGTTTTTCGTAGGCTGTGAGTGTGAGACGGCGCAGCCACCCTTCTGTGACTTCTACATCACTGTTCAGGAGCACAACATCGTGGTCTGCATTGAGTGAGAGCCCAACGTTCGCAGTCCGTACGAACCCAAGATTCTCCTTCTGTACTATGAGTGTGACGTTGGGGTGGGTGTTCGCTACGGACCGCAGATATGGGAATATGCGGGCATCGGTGCTGCAATCGTCGATGAGCACAATATGATACGGAACATCCTTCGAATTTTGCAGGACGCTTTCCACGCACCGCCGAGTCTGCTTGTAGGCGTCATGAATGGGAATCACGATGTCCACAGGGCGTGTCTTCCAGAACAAGGTGGTTCCCGGGTAGGAGTATTCTTCTGCCGGTACCCATCCATGGAAGGTAAGTTGCTCAACCAGCATTGCATCCTGTTTTGCAAGGGGAGAGGGCCATTCCTGAGCGAGAAGACACAGCAGGCTCCCTGTAGGAGCTTCTTCGTATGGAGTACAGAGATTCTTCTCTTTTCTCAGCGCCTGTTCGGTGTACACACTCACGTCATACTGCTGCTCCGGTATTTCCTCCCGAGTCTCACAACGCCTGACAAGAAAGCGGTGCTCGCTGAATGCATCCCAGAGCTCGCCATTGTTGCTCGTTGAGCGCAGGAGCACCCGTTGTCCATTGGGAAGCGTTTGCCGTACGTGCAGGGCAAGTGCGCTCCCGATGGAATGGACGGTTTTTGTTCTGTGGATATTACTGTCCAGAGCACTGAGGAAGTTTTTTACGCTATCATCCAAAAGCAGCTGCAGGTGTGGCTTGAGAGCAGCAGGTATTTCCAGCGAAGAGAGGAGTTCATTCAGTGCAGGATGGGTTCGGAGAAGGTGCTCGGTTGCGAGAATGCCTTGTCCGCTCATACCGGGAATGCAGATGAGCTTCCAGGAGTACGTGGACTGCTTCAGAAAATCCTCCGCTGCGGTAAGCACGCCGTTGCGCTCACCTCCTTCCAGGACGGCGTGAAAGTGCTGCGGGTTGAAGCCGCGGTCTTCCAGTGGTTCCCTCCTTTCCGGTGTGAGTCCACCGCGGCAGTGCGGCTGCCTGTACTCCGGGGGAATATCCTCGGGGTTGTAGTACATGTCCCGGCGGGCATATGGCCAATCCACGTCGTGCAGCACAATGAGCACATCGGTGCCGTGCTGAACCATGTGTTGCTCAATGCAGCGGAGTTCGTGATAGACGGTGTACCAGTTATGGTCCCCGTCTATCAGGACGGCGTCATACGTTGTGAGTCGCGGGAGGATATCCAGGCTTTTCCCTCTGTGCACATGCAGTCTTCCTGCATGCCTCTGTCCCCAAATTTCTGCGTCGAAGAGCGGCTGCACATCTATGGCATGGATTTCTGCGCTGTTCCTGACACAGTACTGGAGTATATTGCTGGTGTTCCTCCCGTCCTCGCAGCCGATTTCCACAATGCATTGCGGCTTTAGGGCCTCAAAGACCTGTTTGGTGATGCTTCCCCAGAACCGGTACATAGGAGGAGCAGGATACAACGGAAGAGGAAATAGGAGAAACAGAAGAAACAGAGGATTTAGAAGATTGGAAGCTTTGGATTTCTCCTCTGTTTTCTCTCAATTCCTCTGTTTCTTCTGTTTCCTCATCTAGAGCCCCAGTTCACCAGCAACCTTCTTCATGGCATCCAGCGTGAGCGCGATGAACTCATCTAGGGGCATCTTGAGCATCTCCTCACATGCCATGATCTGCTCGCGTCTCACCTGTGCGGCAAAGGATTTTTCCTTGAGTTTCTTCTTCACGCTCTTCACTTCCACATCTGCAAGTTTTTTACTTGGACGGACGAGTGCAACGGCAATGATGAACCCCGTGAGTTCATCGACGCAGTAGAGGCACTTCCGGAGCATCGAGTTGAGAGGGTATTCCGCGCCGTATTTCTCTGCGTAGTGTGCGCGGATATCTGCGAGGAGCTCCTGCGGTGCTTCAACGGTACGGAGCATTTCCTCAAGGGGTTTTCCGCAGTGTTGCTCAAAATCTTTATCGAGTTTGTCCCAGTCCAAGTCATGCAGCATTCCTGCGACTTTCCATGTCTCGGGATGCCCCCCAAATTTCTTTGCGAAGGCTTCCATTGCGGCACCAGTCGCGATGAGGTGGGCATGGGTCTGCAGAGCGTGGGCTTTGAGGAGGCCATGCGCTGCAGGAAGCATGTGGCCATAGTCGGCATGCTGGAGCAGGGGAATGTCTGACATAGTGTGTGGAGAGGACGAGGAGGGAATTGTACCAGATCCATTCGGTTCCTTCTGCAGAGGTTTCATGAGTGGGAAAAGCACAACATCGCGCAGGTTTGTCTGTCGTGTGAGCAGGGCAACAATACGGTCTATGCCCATGCCGAGACCGGAACACGGCGGGCAGCCGTACTCCAGTGCCTTCACAAACTCATCATCTTTTCGGTGTGCTTCCGTGTCACCCTTTGCGCGTGCTTTCGCCTGCTCCTCAAAGCGCCGTGCCTGGTCCACAGGATCAATGAGCTCGGAGTACGCATTCACAATCTCCCATCCGCCTACCACCAGCTGGAACCGGTCGGTGATGGCCGGATCATCGTCATTGAGCCGTGCGAGCGGGGAGAGATCGGTGGGGTGGTTCGTGAGGAAGGTCGGTTGCACGATCTTCGGGCGGCTTACTTTCTTGTAGAGCTGGTCGATCAGATTTCCGCGTTCGAGTGAGGCAATATCCACTTCCAGGTGGATCTTCTTCCGGGTGATTTCTTTCCGGAGGTCATCCGCTGTTGCGGTGGAACGAATATCTATGCCACAGTCGTGCTGAATCAGTTCCGCGATGCTCGCGCGCGGCCATGGCGGCTTAAAATCCACTGCCAGAAGCTTCCCCTCGCGGTTGGGGATCTGGAGCTTTGTCGTTCCCATCAGATCTTTGAGGATTATACTGAGCATTTCTTCCGTGAATGCCATGTTCTGCTCGTAGTCCCAGTATGCAGCGTAGTGCTCCACCATCGTGAAGTCCTGGAGGTGACTGGGATCGAGCCCTTCGTTCCGGAAGCAGCGTGCCACTTCGAACGTGCGGTCAAACCCGCCGACAAGGCATTCCTTCTGGAATGTCTCCCCTGCGGCAATGCGCAGGAAGACATCCAGATCGTACCCTTTGTGGTGTGTGACGAACGGAGTAGCAAGAGCGCCGGAGGCCGCATTGGTGAGGACGGGCGTTTCTACCTCTATGAAATCGTGTGCCCAGTAGAATTCACGCAACCGCCTGAGAAATAAGCTTCGGAAGAGGAAGCGGTCATACGTCTCCCGGTTGCTCATGAGATCCAGGTACCGCTGCCGCCAGGCTGTCTCCTGGTCGGCGATGCCATGCCACTTCTCCGGAGGCTGGCGGAGAGCCTTGGAGAGCATGGTCCATTCTTTCACAAGAATAGTTGGTTCGCCTTTCTTCGTGGTGAAGCGCTCGCCGGAGATGCCGATGATGTCTCCGAGGTCCACGAACTCCAGAACATTTCTGAACTCTTCCTCCGGAATTTCATCCGCTTTCCACGCTACCTGCAGACGGCCGGTATGGTCCTGCAGGGTTGCGAAGATCATCCCGCCCATCTCCCGGAAGAGCATCACGCGCCCGGCGGCGCGGATCTTGGTTCCGTCACTCAGGTTTCGCCCTTCTCCCAGCATGTGAGTGCGGTCAAATGTTGCCGCATAGGGGGGGGTGCCCTTTTTGCGGAGTGTCTCTGCTTTCTTCAGGCGGAATTCGTCCATCACCCAAAGAATACCCATGTTGGCTTCCTCTTGGAAGGAGGATTCTGTAAGCTCAGGTACTTCCCATGGCTCTCCAGCTGCCTCATTCGGTGTTCTACCACATCCCCAAGACGGGGGGAGTGTGGGTGCGTGAGGCTACTCACCGTGCCGGCATACCGGTGAATGAAATCGCGGCCAGCGATGTGTGCGGGAAAGAAACGCTCCAGGAGCTACGATATGCTTTCTACCATGCATCTCCCCACAATATCTTACTGCAGGACAAGTTCAGCTTCTGCTTCGTGCGGCACCCGCTCACGTGGTACCAGTCCCAGTGGGCACACAACATGAAGAACAACTGGCCGGACAACGGGCCGTTCATCCGCAAAGTCCGGTCGGAGAATTTTGAAGAGTTTGTCCGCAAGGTCATTGCGTACAGGCCGGCGTACATCTCGCAGATGTACCGCCTTTTCGAGAGTGCGGATTTTATCGGGCACTATGAATCCCTTGCAGACGATCTCGTGTGCGCGCTCCATATGGCAGGGGAGACATTCGATGAACAGCTCCTGTGCTCAGCGCCCCCTGCGAATACGGCTTCCCGAGATCCGGGTTTGCGAGAAAAGTGCCAGTACCCGGAAACGCTCAGGAAGCTTGTTCTGGAAGTGGAGCGGGAAGCGGTGGAGAAGTATGGATATGCAGAAGATCCGGTCATTCTGGGGCGGCCGGTTTGCAGTGCGGAGTGATACATTTCCTTTCACTTTGAATCATGGCGCTTCTCCTCCCACACTCGGTGTTCTATCACATCCCCAAAACGGGGGGATCATGGGTGAGGGGTGCAATTCAGAAAGCAGGGATTCCCACGAATGAGGTTGGGGTACTCGGTCCGGTGGATATGCCGCTGATTGATTCCCGCGGGTTGTTCCTCCATGCGACACCGCAGGCTGTTCCCCTACAGATGTTCGCTTTCACATTCGTGCGGAACCCTTTGAGCTGGTACCAGTCCCATTGGGCGTACTGCACAAAGAATAAACGGTGGAACGAGCACAATCCTTTCGAACGGCAATGTGCCTCCGATAATTTCCATCAGTTTTTGCGCAATGCTCTCACCTATTTCCCCGGAGGAGTCTCAAACATGTACAGGGGATATCTGGGAGAGGAGTACACACTGCCGGGGGGCTTCGTTGGCAGGCAGGAACGACTAGTGGAGGATCTCATCCTGGCACTGCGGATGGCAGGGGAGACGTTCGACGAGACATCCATCCGCAGGACGCCTCCCGCCAATCTGGCAGCTCGGTTGGACGATTTCCAGCACCGGTGCCTGTATACGGCGGAACTGCTGTGGGAGATGATGCAGTCGGAAGGGCACGCAATGCGTTCCCTTGGGTATGACCGGGAAGATCTCTCTTGTTTTCTGGACCAGAGGAAACATAGTCCACTGCCTGCTACCAACCATTCCACGCGTTCCTAATGGCTGTTCTCCTTTCCCGATCGATTTTCTTCCATGTCCCCAAGACTGGCGGGATGTGGGTGCGGTCTGCTCTCAAAAATTCGGGTGTGCCGACGCATGAGATTGGCAATGACATGTTCCGCTTCAAGGATACATGGGAACTCCGGCACGGCATCTACCATGCGAACGTGCAGGATATCCATCCTCAAGGGCGCTTTACCTTTGCGTTTGTGCGGAACCCCTTGAGCTGGTACCAGTCGCAGTGGGCCTACCAGATGCGCACCGGGTGGGTGGGCAAAGGACCGCTGGTCACAGATTGCCGTGCAGAGAATTTCCAGGATTTTATTCGTTACTGCATCAAGCGGCTGCCGGGTTTCCTCTCGCAGCTCTACGCACTCTACGATGTAGATTTTGTCGGGAAGTACGAGTGTCTCGAGGAAGATCTGGTGCGTGCACTCCACATGGCTGGAGAGGAGTTTGATGAACATGCGCTCCGGAATACCCCTCCGGAGAACCTCGGTTCTCAGAGTGCGGATATGAACGGCAAATGTGAGTACACCCCAGAGCTGCGAGCGCAGCTCCTTGCCTCAGAGCGTGAGGCGGTGGAGAAGTATGGGTATGGTTATTAGAGGGAATAGAGGAAATAGAGGAGTAAGAAGAAACAGAGGAAAAAGGTGGAGAAAAATATTCCTCTTACTCCTCTGTTTCTTCTGTTTCCTCCCCGGACCCAAGTCACCCGACTCCGCAGGAGGCCACGGGCGTAAGCCCGTGGAGGAATGCGGGTGAAGCCGCGAAGCCCGAAGGGCGAAGTGGCCTCCCGCTGCGCCGGGTTCCGCCGCCGCTTTGCGGCGGCGCATCAAAGAGATGCCACGGCCGTAAGGCCGTGGAGCTTCACAATTTTATTGTGCCTTTCCACCGGAGTGCACTACGATTGCATTCTAATGAAAACCGGTATCTTCATCGGCCGTTTCCAGCCTTTCCACGACGGGCACCGCAAGTGCATCCAGAAGATTTTGGAGCAATGCGATCGGTGCATTGTGATGATGCGCGAAACAGGGAAGACAGAGAAAAACCCTTTTGATCTGGAGAAGAGGAGGGCGATGATCCGTGCCGAATTTCCAGACGCGGAACAAGTGATCATCACGGATTTTCAGGATCCCGGTGCGGAACTGGCTGTCTACATCGGGCGCGACGTCGGCTACGAACTCATCCAGCTCGACGAGCAGACAGAAGCCATTTCCGCCACGGACATCCGGAAGAAACTCTACGAAGAGGCGGGCAAGGAGTACGATAGAGATGCTCCACTGAAGGTCAAATGAGCCAAGCCTCCACTTGCTCCAAGCCCGTTCCATTCATCCAAGGAAAGGTCGACTGTATTCATGAGGCATTCTCTGCCTGCCAATGCAGATCATTTGCCGATCTGGGTGGCGTGTGGGGAGTGAACGGGTACTACACATTCTATACGCTGGATCACTTTCCCATAGATCAGGCATATTTAGTGGACATCCATATCTATGATGAAGTCAAAAATCGGGCAAAGCAGTACCCAGAACTCACGCTGGTGGAAACAAGCTTTCACCAGCATATTTTGAGCGGAGAAGTGCGACCTGTGGATTGTCTGTTTCTTTTCGACGTGCTTCTGCACCAGGTCAGCCCGGACTGGCGTGAGATACTGCGGCTCTATGTGCCATTCACATCTCATTTTCTCATCTACAATCCTCAGTATCGCATTACTCCCCATACAGTGCGCCTTCCCGAATTGGGGAAGAAGAAGTACTTCAGGCAGGTACCTGTTGCACAGAATAAGCACGACATCAATCTCCTGTTTGATCAGCCGGATGAAAAGCTCGATAAGACAGGACTGCTGAGGAAAAACTTTGGTGTGTACTGGCAGTGGGGTATCACAGATGGTGATCTCATTTCACATATGCAAGAACTTGGTTTTTATCTACAGTGGACGAAGGACTGTGGAAAGTTCCCTGGTACGAGGGCTTTCAATGGGGTTGCCTTTCTCTTTTCTCAGCATGCACACTAAACGTTTTCCGGTCATCTGGCTTACCGGCAATACCGGTGCAGGCAAAAGCACTCTCGCCGAGGGCATGAGACACTTCTTCAACGAGCGGGAAGCCAGCGGTTCTTCCGCTGATCGCCGGGTGGTGGTTCTGGACGGCGACGAAATGCGTGCAACGGTTTCCCGTGACGAGGGACTTTCGCCTGAGGACCGACGCAAGCACAACCTCCGCGTCGCGCGGCTTGCGAACCTGCTGAGCGACCACGGTTTCCTCGTCATTGTTGCAGTCATTGCTCCGTTCGCAGGAGTGCGCGAGGAAATAGACGTGCTGTGCGATCCTCACTGGGTCTTCGTGAAGCGCAGCGGTCTTGGGGGGCCAGAGAAGCCGTATGAACCACCGGAGCATCCGGATCTCACCATAGACAATGATGTTCTTTCCATCGAAGAAGGCCGAAAAATGCTGAGAGAATACATCATGGAGAATGTCTGCATTGTCTCACTGGCGAAGGTCTAACTGGTGGGGACCAGTTTCTTCTCCGTGAGGAAGCCGTAGAGTGCATCGGCGAATACGCGGTTCGCTCCGTCGTTCGTGTGGTTGTCTCCGCGGTAGAGGATGTAGTCCCCCGTGTTCATGTCCTCCGGGAAATATTCTGAAGTATCGAAGAATATGAAGCTATTCTTCCTTTCGTGTTCTCCAAACAGCGCGACGAGCTTCTCGTTCGGTTTCCGGTAGTCGAGTGAGGTGATAACAATGGGGATGTGCTGTTCTCTCCCGAACCCATCGATCTCCGTGAGGACTTGGGCCAGCGTATCGATGCGTGGCTCCAAATTTTTCGTCACAGGCACAATCAATTCCTTCTTCGGTTTCCTCGGCATCCAATTTCTTCTTTCTCCTTTCAGCTCTGCTGAGAGAGTGGCGAGGAAGACGGATCGAGAGATTTTCTCTGCCCCTCCAGTTTCTACGTAGTCGATTTTGTGGTCGTTCCAAAGACAGTACCCGATGAGGATGAGATCGGGATCGTACTTCATTACTTTTTTCTGCATGACGATGAGGTAGTCCCTCGGGTCGTACCCACCGACTCCAAAATTCAGGAATTCGTAGTGCATGCCGTTTTGAAGTCCGTTGAACCTTTCCTCCAGGAGAGAATGGTATGCATCTTCTATCGCGACCCCGTCCGGCAGCGTGAGTGAGTCTCCGACCACTGCGACGCGGAATGTCCTCTCGGGTTTCCTGAGTGTGTACGATTGGTCCCGCATGCCATCCCCATTCGTGAGGAAAGGCACCTTCTTGTACAGGGTGCTCATATTCGGGATAAGTTCGTAAGGCAGTCCCGCAATCGCGCTCCTGCGTCCGATTGGATCGCTTCTCTTGAAGAAGTGCACGCTTGAGAGCACAGCCGGGTGCAGGCTGTCCCACCCGAAGAAGCACACACGCGTAATGAGTTCGGATGCAACAAAGTACACAGCTATGGAGCAGAGCAACAGAGCGCCGTTGATGAGGAGATTCCGTCGCATGGGATTTCTGAAATTGTACTCAAAAAAAGAGCGGCTGCCAGCCGCTCTTTTTTTCTAGGTGCTCTACTGATTGCCGCGCTCCGCCATGAAGCATTCACGGCACAGCACGGGCTTGCCTCCCTCTTCCACAGAACGTGGTTTGAAAGGGACCTGGCACTCAGCACCGCACTTGGCGCAGACAGCATCGTGCATTTGGCGCTCAGACATGCGCTTGGCTTTGGCTGCAGCGCGGCATTCCTTGCAACGCTGGGGGGCACTGAGGTTCTTGGAGCTGTAAAACTCCTGTTCGCCCTCCGTGAAGATAAAAGTGGCGCCGCAATCGCGGCAGGTGATCTCCTGATCGGCCATAAGAAAGAAGTGAAGGAAAATAAGTACTACAGGTTCCTTCCAGGTTTCTCGAAACCGATACTTCCGTACGAAAGGACGCTGTTTGCTAAAAGGGTACGTAGGAATTATCGAAATGCAATACTTTTTTCCAGATCTTTATGTTGTAGAGAAGACACGGAAAAACATTGACTCTTCAAATTTCCATCCGTAGAGTGCTTCCGCTTTAGTTTTCTGGTCCTTGGAGACCAGAAGCTTATGTTCCAGTCTGCTGTCCCAAGTTTCCCCCTTTCCTGCTCTTGGCGGGTTTCCGGGGAGAGACGCGGATGACCAAGCGGACCCGATGAACCTCCAAGCTCCCTATGTCTGGAATCATTGCCAAAAAAGTCGGCATGTCCCGCATCTTTCTTGAGGATGGTGAAGCTGTTGCTGTCACGTACCTTCAGGTGCAGCCCAATACCATCGTGCGTACGAAGACCGAGGGGAAAGACGGCTACAATGCCGTTGTATTGGGCATAGAGCCAAAGAAATGGAGGACCCGCAAGGGCAAGGAGCACGTCCGTTACAGGGCCCAGAAGGAGTGGCGCATGGAGAGCCTGGAGGGGATGGAACCCGGGAAAGCACTCACTGCCGATACTGTCCAGGAGCGGAGTATCGTCACTGTCTGTGCCCTGAGTAAGGGGAAGGGCTTTCAGGGGGTGATGCGGAGATATAACTTTCAGGGTGGCCCCGCAACCCACGGTTCGCACATCCATCGTCGTCCGGGGTCTGTAGGGATGCGTGAAAAGCCAGGCCGTATTATGAAGGGAAAGCGCATGCCCGGTCATATGGGGGGAGGCACTGTCACCCTCCGCGGTAGACCGGTACTGGTCTGTGACCGCGAGAAAGGCATTATTGGTGTAAAGGGGCCTATTCCGGGCCCGAATGGCGGTCTCGTCTATGTCACTGTGGAATCTCTTCCTAGCGCAGGCTCATGAAAATAGATGTCTACACTGCCACCGGCGCCAAGAAGGGCACAGTCGATCTGCCTGCTGCACTCTTTGAAGCTCCTATTAATGAGGGGCTCATGCACCAGGCGCTCGTCCGGCAGCGCAGCAACCGCCGTACGCCTGTAGCCCATGTGAAAAACCGCGGGGAGGTGCGCGGTTCCACCCGTAAACTCTACCAGCAGAAGGGAACAGGCCGCGCACGCCGCGGTTCTGTGAGGAGTCCGCTGCTGCGTGGAGGCGGGAAGAGTTTCGGCCCGCGTAAGAACGCGAATTTCACCAAGAATATGCCGCAGGGTATGCGTCATGCTGCCCTGAGAAGCTGCCTTTCCCTCCAGGCGAAGAACGGGAGGATTCTGGGGCTGGAGGGGTACCCCGAGGAACGCAAGACGAAGAAGGCAGCGGAGCTCCTCAGAAAGTTGCCGGTAGAGTACGGTCGCAAGATAGTGTTTGTGTTGCCGAAGACCCATTCTCATCTCGCTCTTTCCATTCGGAACATTCCCAATGTGAAGAGCATTCAGGCTGCGTACTTGAATCCGGAGGATGTGCTTTCCGCGCATCACCTCATTTTTCTCGTCGATGCTCTGGAGAGGGCAGAGGAGGTGTTCGGCACAAAGAGCGGGAAACGGGCAGTGCTCAGCGGTAAGCGTGTCACCCTGAGCTTGCCGAAGGACGCTGGCAGCCAGCCGCCTGCCATTGAGAAGAAACCGAAAGCAGCAAAGAAGACATCTACTCCTAAAGCCAAGAAGTAATGGATCTCACACGCGTCATTCTCGGCCCCGTTGTCACGGAGAAGGCAGAACACCAGAAGGTCGGTGCGAAGACCTATGCGCTGCGCGTTTCCTCACAGGCAACCAAGGTGGATATCCAGGCTGCGCTGAAGAGAATATACGATGTAGACACCGTCTCTGTCCGTATCATCCGCACGGGAGGCAAGACCCGTGCTTTTGGGCGCGCACGCACAATGCAGAAGCGCCATCCTTACAAGAAAGCCATTGTTCAGCTTGCGCCAGAGAGCAAGGCGCTTGATCTTACTGCACTCAAGTAATATGCCGATAAAGATAGTAAAACCAACGAGCGCGGGACGACGTGGAATGACGATCGCAGATTTCTCTGGTCTGACGAAGAAGCGCCCGGAGAAAAATCTCTCCTCCGGCAAGAAACGTATTTCAGGACGTTCACGCAGCGGGAGTATCACCATCCGCCGCCGCGGCGGCGGCCACAAGCGGCTGTACCGGGCAATCGACTTCAACCGCACCGATAAGCAGGGGGTGCCGGCAACGGTGATGTCCCTGGAGTACGATCCAAACCGCTCTGCGCGGATTGCGTTGCTCCACTATGCCGATGGTGACAAGCGGTACATTCTGGCTGCAGAAGGACTGAAAGAAGGTGACGAAGTTGTCTGTGCAGAGCGTACCAAGGTCAAGATCGGGAACCGCATGAAGCTGAAGTATGTTCCCTCCGGATACAAGATCTACGACTTAGAGATAAATGTTGGTCGTGGCGGCTGTTCCGTACGTTCTGCAGGAGCTGCTGCCACACTGGTCGGAGGTGACGGCAAGTATGGTGTGGTGGAAATGCCCAGTGGAGAAGTGCGTCGTGTCCACATGGAATGCTACGCGACCATCGGGACTGTGAGCAATCCCGAACACAATCTTGTGTGCATCGGCAAAGCGGGCCGTCAGCGGTGGTGCGGTCGTCGTCCGAAAGTACTCGGGAAGTCCATGAACGCCGTGGACCATCCGCATGGAGGTGGAGAGGGGCATTCGCCCATTGGTCTGAAGGCCCCAAAGACACCGTGGGGCAAGAAAGCACTGGGAGTGAGGACCCGCAAATACAACAAGCATTCCAATCGTCTCATTATCCGTTCGCGTGCGAATAAGAAGCGCAAGCGCCGTTAGTTCCCATTTCTCCCATGGCTCGATCACTCAAGAAAGGTCCCTACGTAAATGAGAAACTTCTCAGGAAGGTAATGAGGCAGGTGGAAGCTGGCGAGAAGAAAATCATGAAAACGTGGGCGCGTGACTGTGATATCCCACCGGAATTTGTGGGCTTCACGTTCGCTGTACACAATGGGAAGGAGTTCATTCCCGTCTATGTCACTGAGCAGATGGTCGGCCACAAGCTTGGTGAGTTTGCCTGGACCACCAAATTTAAAATACACGGCGGGAAAATGGCCGATGCCGAGACAAAGGCCGCTGCTCCAGCATCATAATCTTCTGTTTTTCCCACTCTATGAAAGCTTCACTACGCTCCGTTCGCATCGCTCCCCAGAAGGTAAATCTCATAGCCAAGATGGTTCGTGGGAAGCCTGTGCCAGAAGCAATTGCTGCGCTGGAGCGGACGAACAAGAAGGCAGCGAGGCTCCTGGAGGGGCTTGTCCGTTCCGCTATGGCGAATGCTGGCCACAACGACAAGCAGAAGCCTGAGGAAATGATTGTGAAGTCCCTCATCGTCAATAAGGCGCAGGCGTACTACCGCGGCGTTCCAATGGCGCGGGGACGCCAGCGCATCTTCCGCAAGTTCTTGAGCCACGTCACACTCCAGCTGGGGTACCCGGAGCAGGAGGGAGAGAAGCCTGCAACGAAGAAACGGGGGCAATCAGCTTCACAGAACACGAAAAAAACGGTACAAACAGAGGCGTCAACTGCGTCGAAACCGAAGAAACCTTCAGGAATGAAGAATACGAAAACGACGACGAAGACAGTTCCAAAGGCATCCTCTGCGAAAGGGGATTCCTCTTCCTCTTCTCCTGCTCTCAAGTAACTATGGGTCAGAAAGTAAATCCCAACGGCATGCGACTGGGTATTACACACTCGTGGCCCAGTACCTGGTTTGCTTCGGGGCGCAAGTACCGTGATCTCCTTGTTCAGGATGTGCGCATCCGGGAGCATATCAAGAAGCGCCTGAAGGAGGCCGGCATCAGTTCCATAGAAATTGAACGCAGCAAGAAGACATCCATCACCATCCACACCTCCAAGCCCGGTGTTATTATCGGGAAGCAGGGGGCAGCCATTGAGGAGTTACGCAAGGATCTTGAGAAGGCATTCGGCGGTTCTTTCGAGGTGAACATTCAGGAAATCCGTAATCCGGATGGCGATGCAGAAGTTATTGCTGAAACCATTCAGGGGCAGATTCAGCGGCGCATGCCCTACCGCAGAGCAGCGAAGATGGCGATGGAGAAAGCAATACAGGGTGGGGCGAAAGGAATAAAAATTTTGGTTGCAGGACGCCTGAATGGTGCGGATATCGCGCGGAGCGAGCTCTTTAAAGAAGGCAACATTCCTCTGCAGACCCTCCGGGCAGATGTGCAGTTTGCCAGGCGTCACGCCGTGACAACGTTCGGTACCATCGGCGTGAAAGTATGGATCTACAAAGGAATGGTGTTTAAGAAGGTACGAGAAGCGCAGTCTGCCTCCCTCACTCTTTAGCTATGCTTGAGCCGAAAAAAGCAAAACACCGGAAGCAGCACAGACGCCGTGGCATGTTCTCCGGCACGGCGCATCGTGAGACCTCTCTCGCGTTTGGCTCCGTTGGTCTGAAAGCTATGAGCAACGGGGAGATTACTGCGCGTCAGATTGAGGCAGCACGCCGTGCCATGACGCACAGTGTGCAGCGCGGGGGAAAGATCTGGGTTCGCGTTTTCCCTGATGTGCCAGTGACCAAGAAGGCTGCGGAGGTGCCTATGGGTTCCGGAAAAGGAACGCCGGAGTATTGGGCCCGCGTTGTAAAAGCAGGGACCATTCTCTTTGAGATGGATGGCCTCTCCGTGGACGCTGCCCGTGAGGCACTGCGTCTCGCTGGCTTTAAACTCCCATTCAAGACGAAAGTTGTTACCCGCATAGCGCACTCATGACAAAGCAGACCTCCATTGCCGAGCTCAGAAGAATGCAGATCAAAGATCTGCTGGGTGAGATACGTGCGCAGGAACACACGGTGAGCAAGCTGCGTCTTGGTGTGAAGTTGCGCAAGGAGAAGGATACGGCCAAGTACAGGGGTGAAAAAAGGCAGCTCGCACGCATGTGTACTGTGCTGGCAGAAAAGCAGACAGAGGAGTTGCCCGCTCAGAAGCCAGGAAGTACAGTATCCGTCTCCCAGAAAAGCGCAGCAAAACATGCGCATTCCCCCTCCAAGAAATCATGAGAAAGAAGAAAGGCACCATTACCTCCACGAAGATGACAGGCACCGTAACGGTGACTGTGGACTCGCTGGCGTTTCATCCAAAGTACAAGAAGCGCTTCAAAGTGAGTAAGAAGTTCCTCGCAGATCCTGCGGGGCATCAGGTGCATGAGGGAGATCTTGTAGTGATCGGCGAGTGCCGTCCTCTCAGCAAGCGCAAGCACTTTAAGGTGCTTGAGATCGTCAAGAAAGCGGTAGAGGTTGAAGAAGTCACAACGGAGGCGGAAGTGGAGAAGGTGATACATCGCGAGAAGGTTGCACCGCCGGTACCGGAGAAGAAGAAAGGGAATGCACCGGAAGAATCTTCCCCCAAGCAGTCATGATTCAGGTGCAGAGCTATCTCAATGTGGCAGATAACACGGGTGCGAAGAGTGTCCAGTGCATTAAAGTGCTCGGCGGTACCCGGAGACGTTACGCGTATGTGGGAGATGTTATTGTCGTTGCAGTGAAGGATGCTGCTCCCCGTGGGACCGTGAGAAAGAAGTCTGTGCAGCGCGCAGTGATTGTCCGCATGAAAACCCTCACACGACGTAAAGATGGAAGCGGTATCCGCTTCGACGACAACGCCTGTGTGATCATTGGAGGAGATCTGTTGCCCAAGGGCACCCGCGTGTTCGGGCCTGTTGCGAGAGAGCTGCGTGCCAAAGGTTTCCAGAAAATCATTTCTCTTGCTCCCGACGTCCTATGAAAATCCATACTGGCGACCATGTCGTCGTGATCACCGGCAAAGACAAGGGCAAGACAGGGGCAGTGCTCCGTGTCCTTTCCACTACCCGGCGCATCATTGTTGCTGGCATCAACATGCGCACGAAGCATGTGAAAGCTACATCACAGCAACCCGGACGCCGCCTGCAGTACGAGGCAAGCATTGCAGTGAGTAATGTGATGGTTGTGGATCCGAAGACCAGGAAGCGTACCCGGATGGGCGTGAGGATCAGTGAGAAGGGGAAGAAGGAGCGCATTGCGAAGAGGAGCGGAGAAGTGGTCACTCACACAGTTGCGAAATCCACGGCTCCCAAGCAGGGTGCAGGTGCGGGAGAAAAAGCAAAGGCAGCGAAGAAGGGTGATGTGCAGAAGGTGGAGAAGCCGGAGAAGAAACCCTTCTGGAAGAAGGTAAGTTTTGGTGCAGGAGAGGCGGCAGAGGCGGGGACCGATGAGATGTCTGACGCGAGAAAGAGTGGCAAGGATCATGCAGTACCGGCGCAAGGGAAGATCCCGGATCTCATTTCCCATGAGCGTGGCGGATGATGTAATTCCTCTTTGTATACATGGCATACGATTCTCTCCATAAGCGGCTCCGTGGTCCAATTACCAAGGCTCTCGAAAAAGAGCTGGGGATACAGAATCCCCACGCGCTGCCGCGTCTTGAGAAGGTCGTGGTCAATGTTGGAATCAATAAGAGCAAAATGGATAGCCAGGAAATGCGCGAGTACGTTGCGGAATGTCTCACCAAGATCACAGGACAGAAGCCTGTGATGACCCGGGCTCGTGCGGCTATTTCCAATTTCAAGACGAAGAAAGGCATAGTGGTCGGTTCCGTTGTCACCCTGCGCGGGCAGCGTATGGAGCAGTTCCTCGACCGGCTCCTCAGCTACGCGCTGCCGCGCATCCGTGATTTCAGAGGACTGCCGCGGAAACTCGATGGTCATGGCAATTACGCCATTGGTATTCGTGACCACTCGATTTTCCCGGAGGTACCACCGGCGGATGCAAAGCAGATTTTCGGTCTGCAAGTGCAAATTACGACGACTGCGGAAAGTGACGAGGAAGCATTTGCCCTTCTCAAGGAAATGGGTGTTCCTTTCAGGCCGGAGAGGGAGAAAAAGAAAGAGGAAGAAGAAGAGCGCAAGAGGCGTGAAGAGCGAGTGGCCAGAGAAGCTGTCGCACGGGAGAGAGCATCTTCTGCAACAGCCGAAACCGCACCGGATGCTTCCGGCAAGACACAGGAAACCGGCGGCCAGAAAAATGATGCTTCCATTGAAAGAAAAGCCAAAAAGCCTAATACTTAGTAATCCTTTTCCTCCTCTATGGCCCGTACTGCCCTCCTGAACAAGCAACGCGAGAGTCTACAGAAATACCTTCGTGCGAAGAGTGAAGGACGCAAGTCCAAATTTCCGACGAGGGTGTACAACCGCTGCAAGCTCTGCGGCCGCCGTCACGGGTACATGCGCTTCTTCAGTATTTGCCGTATCTGCTTCCGTGAGCTTGCAAGCAATGGTGAAATTCCTGGTGTGCAAAAGTCTTCCTGGTAAGCTCACGCTCCGATCCCAACTATGACCTACGTTACAGACCCCATCGGCGACCTCCTCACCCGCATGCGCAATGCACAGGCGGCCAACCACACTACCTGCTCTGCGCCGCATTCCAGGCTGAAGAAGCAGTTGTGCGATATTCTGAAGGCGGAAGGCTGGATAGCCGATGTGCAAGTGGAGGGAGAGGCACCCAAGCAGCATCTTGTTATTGCATTTGTGGAGGGGAAACCCAGGCTTACCCTTGCCAGAGTTTCGAAGCCGGGGCGCCGCGCGTACAAAGGATATGAGGATCTCAAGCCTGTACTCCGCGGGTTTGGCATGGCCGTTCTCACGACGAGCGAAGGACTGCTCACTGATAAAGAGGCTCGCAAGCGCAAGCTTGGAGGGGAAGTTCTCTGTACCATTTCTTAATGCATGTCTCGAATAGGAAAAAAACCAGTGGCTTTTCCCTCCGGCGTGACTGTTGAGGTCAAACTCTCAACGGCTCCCGCTTCGGGCGGTACTGTTACTGTGAAGGGGCCAAAGGGCTCACTTTCCTATGCGTATCTGCCAGAGATTATGGTGAAGGTTGAGGGGAATCAGGTTTTCGTGGACCGCAAGGGGGATGAAGATAAGCACCGTGCGCTCCATGGGCTCACCCGCCAGCTCATTGCCAATATGGTTCAGGGTGTGCATCAGGGCTACGAGAAGCGTCTGGAGATCATTGGAGTGGGCTACAAAGCGCAGGTGAAAGGAAAGATGCTCACGCTCCATCTCGGCTTTTCACATCCCATCAATTTCACTCTGCCAGATGGCATTGAGATTTTGCAGGAGGAGCAGAATAAGAACGTTCTCATTGTGAGGGGAATAGACAAGCAGCTTGTGGGGCAGGTGGCTTCCGATATCCGCGGGTACCGGCCGCCGGAGCCCTACAAGGGGAAAGGTATCCGCTACGTGGATGAATTTGTCCGTCGCAAGCCCGGCAAAGCTGCCGCTGCCAAAACTACTGCCGCATAGTATGAGACTGAAGAAACTTCAGAATCGGCTCGCCCGTAAGAATCGCATTCGCAGCAAGGTGCGCGGCAGTGCCGTATGCCCGCGTATGACTGTGAGCCGGTCGCTCACGAGGATGACAGTCCAGCTCATCGATGACGACGCGGGCAAGACACTCATTGCAATGAGCACTAAGGAACTCAAGGCCCGGCCGAATATGGAAGGGGCAAAGAAGCTTGGTGCGGCGGTGGCGAAGAAGGCAAAGGACGCAAAAATCGACGCTGTCGTTTTTGACCGCAATGCTTACAAGTATCATGGCCGCGTGAAGGAACTGGCCGAAGCCGCTCGCAGTGGCGGTCTCACTTTCTAATCCCTTTTTCCATGGCGAAAACATCCCAGCCAGAACGACGCAGAGGTAACCGCTCAGCACGGCGGGAACCACAAGAGTTTGAGGAAGCGACATTGTCTGTGGACCGTGTGACGCGTGTGGTTGCCGGTGGACGCCGCATGCGCTTTCGCGCGGTAGTGGTTATTGGCAACAAGAAGGGCAAGGTGGGTCTTGGCACTGGCAAAGCCAATGATGTGCAGGCTGCAGTGAGGAAAGCAACGGCCGATGCCAAGCGCCACATGATTCGCGTTCCCCTCGTAGGCGGCACCATCCCGCATGAGATAGATGTGAAGCATAAGGCGGCTCGCATTCGTCTCCTGCCGGCCTCCGAAGGTACGGGGGTAATTGCCGGCGGTGCACTGCGCGTTGTTTTAGAACATGCAGGTGTGAAGAATGTGCTCAGCAAGCGTTTTGGGACTTCGAATAAGCTCGTGAATGCGCAGTGTGTTATGAAGGCGCTTGAAAAACTCCATGGCAATTTTCAACCTGAAGCGGGAACGCCGTTTGTACCGGCAGTAGCAGGGGAGCCCGAGGAAGGGAAGAAGCGCAAGAAGAAGGAAGTGAAGGTGGAGCAGGCGGAGGCTGCACAGGCAGACAAAGACGCTCTGGAGGGTGTGGAGGTACGGGAAATTTCCAGGGGAGACATCGACGAAGAGGGCACGCTCGTTGGCTGATGAGCTTATTAGCTTCATTAGATGATTAGCTTCATTAGCTTCATTAGGGATTCAGATTTTGGATCTGATATCTTGTTACTTTCCTAATGCAGCTAATGAAGCTAAAAAGCTAACAAGCTACTCAGTGTCGAATTCCATTTTCCGTGTTAGAATGAGCACATGTCCAAAGTACTTGTGATCATTGCACAGGAGGGATATCAGGATAAGGAACTTGAGGGAACGCGGAAGGGGCTCCTCAGCGCTGGTTTTGACATTGTACTTGCAAGCAGAGAAGCGGGGGACTGCCGGGGGAAATTTGGCGGCAAGGAGAAGGCTGCGCTTGCTCTCCGTGATGTGGAAGTCGGCGACTATGATCGTGTTGCTTTCATTGGAGGGCCGGGAGCAGCTTCCCTCGCCTCAGATCCCGATGCCCTGCATCTCGCGCAGGAGACGGTGCGGGCAGGCAAGCCTCTCGGCGCTATTTGCATTGCGCCGACGATTCTTGCGAAAGCGCATGTTCTTGAGGGGAGGCGCGCAACAGTGTGGGATAGCGCCGGTGAACAGGCAGGAATTCTTGAGCAGTACGGTGCGGAGTACACGGGGGAACTTGTGACAGTCGATGGCATCGTCGTCACAGCCAATGGTCCTGATGCGGCGGAAGAGTTTGGGAAAACGATTGCGAGCATTCGGCCGTAGAGACGCACCGCCGGTGCGTCTGTACGCCGGTGCGTCTCTACGGCCTGTTCAGGGAAGCACAAGCTCAAAATTCCCGAAGTTCTGCACCCACATGTCCCGGAAGATGCCCACACCAATTTCAGTGAATGCCGGTTGCAGGATGTTCTGCCGGTGTCCTTCTGATCTCATCCAGTCGCGCACAACTTCCTCCGGAGTGAGTTGCCCCTGTGCCAGGTTTTCCCCCAGTGCAAATTTCGGCTGGCAGTGGCAGACGTCTCGGGAGTACACCGCATAGTCCGGTTTGGTTTCTCTGCGCTGTTCCTTTCCCTTTGGAACGGTGAGCACCTGTGTACAGCCGCAGGCGATGGGGTCTATGTCGGTGTAGCCGGAGTCTTTTATCCGGTCGACGAAACTTTTTCCTTCAGGGGTGAAGTGGCTGAAGTATCCCCGTGCTTGCATGTCTTTTGCGTGTTGCTCTGCAGTTGCCTCTAGTTGCATATTGACTGAAAGGGAGGCAAGACCCGCCTTCTCACGTTCCTTGTTCACTGCGATGATAATCTGGTCCTGAATGACATCGGCATTGGACCGTTCGAGATTCTTTATCTGCTGGAGAGACTCGCGTATCTGGCTGCGGCTTGTCACTGTGGTGTAGGAGTAAAGCATGTTTCGGTCAGGTTGCTCCGGTTGTGCGCGTCTGCTGTCCGTGTCCTCGTACACCACTTTGTGGATGAGAATGTGCTGTACAGGACGCAAATCCGGCTGCTCAGCAAAGAGCGTGGAGAGATTTGTGCTTACTTCCTCGTGTGTCACGGGCAGTTCTGAGCGCAGTCTCTGTGCATCCCGTGGGTCATGGAAAATGCCGTACTTCCGTGCAATCCCTGCGTAGGGGGCATCCCAGTCTCCCCCCTGCACATCTTCGAAGTTCTGTGCCATATTCAGGGGAAGATTGAATACAGCGGCAAGCATCTGGAGGAACTCACCACGGCTGATGGGTTTGTGTGGGTGGAGACGATTTGTTGCCGGGTCAGGGGACCACATGCCTATTCCTGCTGCGTAGAGAACGTACCTTGCGTATGGTTCTCCGTCTATGACGTCAGAATACTTTCCGTTATTCATGATGTAGGGGATGACTCTATTGCTCCGTTTCAGGAGAAACTGTGCTGCTTCTGACCGCGTGACGTATGTCACCTGCTGTGCGCGGTTCTGGGCATTGCAGCGTTCTGCAGGGGTGATGCAGAGGATACAGACGAGGCCTGCAAGGAGGAGAGAAGATGTCTGGTGCCGGAATGAAGGCATAGAAATCCTCTTATTGTACCACAGAATGGCTTTTTTAGCAGCTTCCAGCCCTTCCAGCTTCCAGCGAGACCTTACGGTTGATTTACATCCTACGGTCTTACTGCTTAAGCACTTCACTCATTCCTGATAGCGAAGAGCTATGGGCCATTTTTATCCACTTTTTCTTGTCGGGGTGCTGTGCAGCCACTATCATGCGTGCCCGATTCAAAAGATTTCCTATGAATCTCCACACGCTCCGTCCAGCGCCGGGTTCTCGTAGACCACGCAAACGCATTGCCCGTGGCAACAGTGCCGGTGGCGGGACAACAGCAGGTCGCGGGACCAAGGGGCAGCATGCCCGTACGGGGAAAGGACAGCGTTTCGGGTTTGAGGGAGGCCAGACGCCACTCCTGCGCCGCCAGCCCAAATTCGGCGGATTTACCAGCCTCGGCCGTACCGAGTACGAGGTGGTGAACCTCTCGATGCTTGAGAAGAAACTGCCGGCGGGGGACTACGACCAGTCGGCTCTTCGTGCGGCGCGACTTGTGCGCACCAAGCGGCCCATTAAGCTGCTCGGGAGCGGAGAGGTGAGCAAGAAGTACACCCTCACAGTCGATGCGGCTTCCGCAAAGGCACGTGAGGCTGTTTCTAAGGCCGGTGGCAAGGTTACCACTTCCTCCAATTGACAATGGAGGGCCACTAAGGAGACTATGGCCCTGTAAGCGAGGTATTTCTCCTGCGCTCCATCCTTCATCATGTTCCGGTATCTGCGACAGCTCTGGCAATCTGAGGAACTGCGACGCCGCATCCTTGTGACGCTGTGGCTGCTTTTTATCTACCGCATTGTTGCGCATATCGCCGTTCCTGGGGCGGACACGTTCGCACTCACACAGTTTCTCGATTCACGCGGAGGAGCAGGTGCAGTGGGGGTATTTGCTGCCCTCACCGGCGGAGCCTTAGACAACTTCTCCGTCGTAATGCTCGGGCTCTCTCCCTACATTAACGCTTCTATCATCATCCAGCTCTGTACTGTCATCTTCCCTAAGCTCGAGGCAATCAGTAAGGAAGGAGCAACAGGCCAGCAACAGCTCAACCGATACACGCGCTACCTCACTCTCCCTCTTGCTTTCGTACAGAGCTACGGGTTCCTCATCCTGCTCGGGCAGGGCGGGGTACGGCTGGTGGATCTCAGTTTCCCGGGTGTCCTTGGTCCCATGCTCTTCGTCACTACCGGTTCCATCTTTCTCATGTGGCTTGGAGAGCTCATTACGGAGAAGGGCATAGGGAACGGCATTTCCCTCATTATCTTCACCGGAATCGTTTCGGGTATTCCCGCAGTTGTGAGTTCCATGTTCATTGCCGGAGAAGGCAAAATGGCTGCGTTCTACCTCTTCAGCATTGTATCGCTTGCTATGCTCGTAGCGGTGGTGCTCTTTACCGATGCACACCGTCTCATCCCCATCACCTACGCGAACCAGGGAGCAGGACGCGGCGTGCAGGCCAGTCTCCCTATCCGTCTCAACCAGGCAGGAATGATCCCCATCATCTTTGCCATCTCTCTCATCACCCTTCCGGCGATCATTGCCCAGTTCCTCTCCACTGCAGAGCGGTTCCGCCCTGTGGTGAATTTCATCAATATCTACATCAATCCCCAGAATCCGAGCGTGGTGTACATGGCGCTCTATTTCCTGCTCGTCATGGGTTTCACCTACTTCTATGTGTCTGTGACCTTTAAGCCCGATGACATCGCAGAGACCATCCAGAAGCGGGGCGGGTTCATTCCCGGTGTGCGTCCCGGCAAGCCGACTGCAGAGCTTCTTGCCAAGGTCAGTAACCGCATGAATCTGTGGGGCGGGCTCTTCCTCGCCGTGGTTGCCATTGTCCCTCTCCTCTTCACGCGCTACTCGGCGCTGGGTTCGCAGGATTTGATTATTTCCGGTTCGGGACTCATCATTGTTGTCGGAGTTGTGATGGAACTCATCCGCCAGATCAACGCGCAGCTCCTTGCGCACGATTATGAGAAACTTGTCTGAACCCGCAGCACCAGTCGGTGCACGGCAAGCTGAAACACCGAGACCTGAACCGGGCAGTGCAGAGATGTCTCATCGCAGAACGGAGATGCATTTGCGCACGGTCGATGAACTTGTTACTGGCGGCATGGGACAGGCAGATGCTGTGTGGTATGTCGAGACGGCGAATATGGTCACGCACAAATTCCATGGCAGGGCGGACTTCGCATTCCAGGAATCAGACCCAGGGGTGAAAGAGCGGTACCGCCGTTTAGATACGCAGGCAAAAGCTATTTATGAAGGGGGAGAAGGAGGGCAGGTAGTTGCGTTCAGCATGGAAGATGCATCCACCAGGGAAATCCTCCGGACAGTGGATGATGCAGTAGGGCGTATGCGGGCCGGCGTGAGTCACTATGGGAACGGCACGCCGAAATGCAATCAAATGCTTGCTGCAGAGGGGAGTCGGATTGCTGAGGCCGTTGGTCCGGATGCCCAGGTGCCGGTCATCAACCGCATCAGCCAGATGGTGCAACTCCCGCCGGATGATCGCGCTCTCGTTGAGCAAGCACTCACTCTCAGTGAGCCAAAAAATGTTCGCAGGGTTGCATAGTATTTCCTCCCTCTCTGTATGGATCTCGTTTTTCTCGGCAACTCAGGGGAATGTGGCATATGGAATGTGGTATATGGAAATCCCAACATTCCATATTCGACATTCGACATTCTGCGTGCTTCTTTTCCTTCTCAATGATGGATCTCGTTTTCTTCGGCATCCAGGGAAGCGGTAAAGGCACGCAGGCGAGGAAGCTCGCACAGGAGTTTGGGTACAGCATTTTTGAAGCAGGAGGGGAACTCCGTGCCATTGCAGCATCCGGTTCAAAACTCGGAGAGACCGTGCAGTCCTACATCGATGTCGGCAAGCTCGTCCCGCATAAGATCATCATGCAGGTGGTGAAGGAAGCCATAGGGAAGCGGCAGGAGAGTCAAAAGATCCTCTTTGACGGCATCCCGCGGGACAGAGACCAGCAGCGGGATTTTCAAGCCATCATGAAGAAAGAGGGGAGGGATTTCCGCTGCGTACACATCCTCCTCCAGGAGGAAGATGCCCTGCAGCGCATTCTCAAACGCGCCAGAGACCAGGGGCGTACAGATGATGCAAATGAAGCCATTGTCCGCAAGCGCATGGCAACATTTCATGAGAAGACGGAACCGGTTATTAAGCAGTATAAGGCGGAGGGGAGAATGATAGAGATTGCGGGAGAGGGCACAGTGGATACTCTCTACGAGAAACTGAAGGAAGCGCTGGGGCTCGCGTAGAAAGACTTCTATTCTGCAACAAATGAGTGCCACCCAAATACTCACCGAAGAAGAGCAGGCATCCGCACGCCGTGGGGGGAAAATACTGAGAGGCTGCCTGGACTACGTTGCCTCCCTGGTTGAGGCGGGTGTTACCACACGCTTTCTCGATGAGAAGGCGGAAGCATTCATCCGCTCACATGAGGGTGCCGTTCCCGCTTTCAAGGGATACCAGGGGTTTCCCGCAACTCTCTGCACATCCGTCAATGAGCAGTGCGTGCACGGCATTCCGTCTGAAAGAGCGCTCACGGAAGGGGACATCATCTCCATTGACTGCGGCGTTCTTTTCGAGGGTCTCTACACAGATGCCTGCCTCACTGTGCCCGTGGGGAAGGTGAGTGGGGAGGCAGAGCGTCTGCTCACTGCCACGCAGCATGCGCTTGATGCCGCCCTGCAGATCATTCGCAAAGACACGAAGGTGGGGGACATTTCTTTCACCATTCAGAAGATTGTCGAAAGCGCAGGGTTCCATCCGGTTCGCTCTCTTACCGGGCATGGTCTCGGGAAGGCACTGCACCAATTTCCCGATATACCGAATCTCGGGTCGGCGGGTACGGGAGCGGCGATCCCGGTCGGTGCACTCATTGCCATTGAGCCCATTATTTCTGCGGGAAGCGACGAGATCAGAGAGGGCAGCGACGGGTGGACTCTCTCCATTCAGGATGGTGCACTCTCTGCTCATTTTGAGCATACGGTGCTTGTGCAAGCCGAAAAATGCGAGGTCATCGCCTGAGATTACATCTATATACTAAAACAAGTTTTTGACAATAGATTTTAGGAGAGTGAAGGAAATTTTGCAGAGATAACGCTTGCTGCAGGCTCTTTCGCTCTGTAGGATTTTTCGGCTTTACTTTGTTTAAGGACTTGTGTCTAAAGACGTCATTGAATTGATCGGCATTATCGAAGAAACCTTTCCAAATGCCACATTCCGCGTCAAAGTCATAAGCTCCCAGGCAAAGGACCATGAGCTCCATTGCACTCTCGCAGGACGGATGCGGGTACACCGCGTTCGCATACTGCCGGGGGATCGTGTGAAGGTCGAAATGACTCCCTACGATCTGGAAAAAGGACGCATTGTCTACCGTTTCCGTTCCGATCAGTCTCTTTCTCTCGGAGAGAACGGAGAGGGGGCACCAGAGAACCAAGCATAGCAATCGGGGCTCATCATTATCTTTTTTTTCTTCCATGAAAGTACGCGCATCAGTAAAGCCCATTTGTAAGGACTGCCGTCTCATCATCCGTCGAAACGGAATGGGCAAGAGAGTGCGTCGTATTGTCTGCAAGAACCCGCGCCACAAGCAGCGTCAGGGTTAGTTACCTTCTTCTCACTATGCTGCGCATCGCAGGTGTTCCACTCCCTGGCAACAAGACGATTCATATTGCTCTTACGTACATTAAGGGCATTGGTCAGTCCCGCTCCCGGAAGATTCTGGAAGAACTCCGCATCGATCCCGGTACGAAGGCAGACAAACTTTCCGAGGAAGATCAGGGGCGTCTGCGTGCGCGGGTGGAGATGGAGGAGATAGAAGGGGAACTGACTCGTCGTGTTTCTATGGATATCAAGCGCCTGCAGGATATTGGCACGTGGAGGGGGTACCGCCACCGCCGCAAGCTCCCTGTCCGTGGGCAGACTTCCCGTCGGAATGCGCGTACGAGGCGCGGAAAGAAAAAGACGGGTCTCTCCGGCCGTGTCACGCTGACAAAGACGTAATCTTTTTCCATTTCTGTTCCTATGGTTGAAGTCAAGAAGGTCAAAAGTCGTAAGAAGAAGCTCAAGCAGAGACTTCCCGTTGCGCGCGTATGCATTCATGCAGGCGAGAACAACACGATCGTGACGTTCACGGATCTCGAGGGAAATAAAATCGGCGGGAGCAGCTGTGGTGTTGCCGGTTTCAAGGGGACACGCAAATCCACTCCCTACGCGGCAAAAGTAGCTGCAGAAACTGCCGTGACAGCTGTTGCCGGCTATGGCATTGAGGCGGTGCATGTGGAGGTGAAAGGTCTTGGGCCAGGCCGTGAGCAGGCTATCCGTGGCTTACAATCTGCGGGGATCAATCTGGAATCCATTATCGATACCACACCCATCCGTCATGGAGGGTGTCGTCCGTGCAGGCGCCGCCGCGTGTAATTTTCCCTTCCTCAAGCAAACGTCTATGAAGTACACAGGACCAAAAGCAAAGATCTGCAGGCGATTCGGGACGAATCTCTTCGGAAGCGATAAGTACGACAAAATACTGCAGCGCAAGCCACAGGGGCCTGGGAAGGGGCCACGCGACCGCATGGGACGCAAATCTGAATATGCGCAGCAGCTTGCTGAGAAGCAGAAAGTACGCAGCATCTACGGCCTCTCAGAAAAGCAGTTCCACCGTATCTACAAGGAGTCAGCTGCGGTGGTGGGACAGACCGGTGAGATGATGAAACAGCTCTTGGAGCGTCGCCTCGACAACGTTATTTACCGGGCGGGGTTCGCTCTCACGCGCACCCAATCCCGTCAGTTCGTGAATCATGGCCTCTTCACCGTGAATGGTGTTCGTGTGACTGTGCCTTCCTACCGTGTACGGGGGGGAGACAAAATTGTTGTCCGTGAACGGAGCAAGACTTCTCCCGTTTTCAATCCTATTCTGCAGGAACACGAGAAATACATGCCTCCAAAGTGGCTGAAGGTGGATGCGCACAATCTTTCTGTGGAAATACTCTCCGCTCCGGATGCGGAGTCTGCCGAGCAGGCAGTGGACATTCGCCAGGTTATTGAATTCTATTCCCGACGCTAGTCCTCGAGGGATGTTTCCTTCGTGTTTTCTTCCCACTTCAATCGTATGCATATTATTCAGGAGGAAATCGGTCTACCCACCTTCAGTGTTGTACCCGTCACAGAAGGTGATGAATCCCATGCAATTTTCACTATTGCGCCTCTGCCGCCTGGTTACGGGATGACACTTGGCAATGCACTTCGTCGTGTGCTGCTTTCCAGCCTCCCGGGTGTCGCCGTGACGTCCATACGCGTCAAGGGTGTGCAGCACGAGTATGTTGCCATGAAGGGTGTTGTGGAGTCGGTTGTAGACATTTGTCTCAACTTAAAGCAGCTCAGACTCCGCAAGTTCAGCAAAGATGCAGAAGAAGTCACTCTCACGGCGAAGGGGCCAAAGACACTCAAAGCGAAGGATCTCAGGGTTTCTTCCGATATTGAGGTTCTCGATCCGGACCAGGAGATTTGCACTCTTGAGAGGGGAGGGGAAATCGATATGCAGCTGATGATTGAAAAGGGGGTGGGGTACACTCCTGCCAGTGAACGCAACAAGAAGCAGAATGAGCCGTCACTCATCTACATTGATGCGGTATACAGTCCTGTGGAGAAGGTGCGATTTGAGGTAGGAGCTGCCCGTGTGGGCCAGCGTACCGATCTTGAGAAGCTTGTGATTGATGTCAAAACCAATGGCGCTCTCACGGCGGAGGAAGCCATGCAGTTTGCAGCGCAGCTGCTCAAGAGCTACTTCGAGTACTTCTCCAGCGAAGACAAGGTTGTGGAGACAGACTTCATTGCCGATTTCTCCCGTGCAAGTGCACGTGAAGAAGAGGGCGATGCCGCCCCGGTGAAGGAGAGCTACACACCTATTGAAATCCTCAACTTCTCACCACGCACGCTCAATGCGCTCATCAATGCGGGTGTGGGGAGTATCGAGCAGCTCACGAAGTGCACAGAATCCCAGCTGAGTAACTTCCGCGGTTTTGGTGCGAAGGCGCTCGATGAAGTGAAGGAAACGCTCAAAGAACGCAATCTTACCCTCGCGGATGAAAACGTTGATGAATAACCTCCTTCTTTTTCTTGATTCACACCACTCTCTCGCCTTTACTCTGACTCTCTCATGCGACATCAGCGTTCCCGCCTCAGGCTCAAGCAGAAACCAGGTCATGCGAAGATGATCAAGCGCAATCTCGTGACGTCTCTTCTGCTGTATGAGTCTGTGCGTACCACCAAGAAGCGCGCGAAGGTCATACAGCCGGTTATTGACCGCCTCATCCATTACGCGAAGTCGCATTCTCCACACACGGCAGTGCGCTATATCAATCGTGTCGTGACAGACAAGAATGCGAGCCGGAAGATCATGGAGGTGTACTGCAAGCGTTACGCTGACCGCACTTCCGGGCTTTCGCGCATCACGCCGGTCGGTGCCCGCAAAGGGGACGGGGCTTCACTCGTCGATCTCATCCTTGTGGATGCTGTTCTCGGCAGTGCACAGGAGGGTGAGCAGAAGAGATCTGCAAAGAACCAGCCTTCGTCCGCCAAGAGCGGACTCCGGCCGGCAGGAGAGAAAGCAGAGGCAGGAGCCAAGAAAATGAAAGAGACGAAGACGAAAATTGAGAAGAAAGATGACCCCAAGAAAAAATCTTCTTCAAAGAAAACAGCATCATGAAAACCTCCATTATTCCACCATTGGCACCCCTGTGGGTTCTTGTTGATGCTGAAGGGAAGTCCCTTGGCCGTATGGCTTCACGCGTTGCGCATGTTCTGCGTGGCAAACACCGCCCGAGTTTTTCACCTCACCAGCTGTGCGGAGACCACGTGGTGATCATCAATGCAGCGAAGCTGGCCGTGCCTCAGAAGAAACTCACGCAGAAGATGTACAGGAAGCACACGGGGTACTTCGGGCATCTGCGTGAGAAAACCATGGGAACCATGATGGAAGAGCGCCCGGAGAAGGTGGTCGAACTTGCGGTGAAGCGCATGCTCCCAGCCAATCGCCTGCGTCCGCAGATGATGAAGCGTTTACATGTCTTTGCCGATGGTCGCCATGATTATGAGGCACAGAAGCCGGTAACACTTTCCCTCCCGTAAATTCTATGGCAGAAGCAGACAGCAAGCGGCAGTACTTCTACAGCGTGGGGAAGCGCAAAACAGCCATCGCGCGCGTGAGGCTTTTTGTGAATGGTGAGGGTGTGGCGCATGTGAACGGAAAGAAGATCAAAGACTATTTTGCCGGTGTGCAGGTTGAGAATGCTTTGGCACCTCTTGCTCTCGTGGGCAAGAAGAACGAATTCGATCTGGAGGTATTTCTCATTGGGGGTGGGAAGTCCGCGCAGTCCGATGCCATGCGCCATGGCATTAGCCGTGCGCTCCTTCTCTTCGATCCGGAGCTCCGTTCCCAGATCAAGCGGGAGGGGTTCCTCAGGCGCGATGCACGCGTAAAGGAGCGGAAGAAGCCTGGACTCAAGCGTGCACGCAGGGCGCCGCAGTTCAGCAAGCGCTAGAAAAGCAGAAAGCGATTAGCGTGTAGCGACTAGCCGCTACTACACGCTACCCGCTATACGCTTCTTGCTAATACAACAAAGGTTCAAAAACTCTCAGCCAAAATGTCCTAAGAGCTCCAGGGGTGAGCGACTGCTCAAACAAGCTGCATCTTCATGTAGTACAGGCTCTTGCCATCCTCTGTGTCCAGGATGAAGCGTGCGTCGATTTCACTCATCTGTACGATGGTCTGGCACATCTTAAGTAGGATGTGCGCGGGGAGGGGGATTCCCTGCTGCAGGCAGGTTGCGCAGAGTCCTGCAGCGTCTTTGGAGCGGACGAAACCATCTCCGTACTCCACGATGACCTGCCGCATCTTCTGGTGCACATCGCACACGTACTTCTCTATGTACGTTTCCATTTCCTCCACGGGCAAATCGTGAATTTCCGGGAGGGCCTCCAGGATATCCAGGTCGTTGTGGATAGCATGAGCGATGCAGGCGTCTATGGACATGAGTTTGTGTGTGAGTTTTTTTGAGTTGGTTTCTCGGAGAGAAATCTTATCATTATAGCACTCCTGGGGATCTGTGTGAAGCCTCAGGAAGGCAGGAAGAGAGCGGAAGAGAGGGGGAACCGTTTGCAATTTATATAATAAATCAATAAAATTGCAAGAGCCGGGAAATGCAGGATACTGCGATTCCCGCATGCTCATTTGTATTGTTGGCTGCACACACAGAAGGGGAAAGGAGAGGGATCTTGAAATTGTTTCTGCTTTCCGCCGCCGTGCTCCTCGCGGCGGCCTGCACCGCTCAGGCGCAGTACATCGAGGAGAAGTTTGCGGATCCCAAGCTTTCAAACTGGAGCTTCCATCTCCCCCACCAGTACGGGAACGTCGGCCGGCTCGTCACAGAGAAGGACGGCGGCCAGCTCGTACTCGGAAACCGGGCCTACGCTTTCCTGCGCAGGGAGTTTCCGGGAGCCTTCACAGTGAGGTTCCAGTGGCAGTGGGAGGACATGGGTGGCGGCGTCGCATACGCCGATCACCTCTGCATCCTGCTCCGGGCAACGGGGTCCGTGTCTGAAAAACGCCCCTTCCTGCCGGAGGACGGTATCTACATCGTCCTGGACGCCGGCTACGGCACGCTGAACATCCACAAAGTCGCAGGAGGTAAAGTTGAGCGACTGGTGGAGGAAAAGCGTATCCGGCTGGAACAGGATGAAAAGAAGCCGGCAATCCCGGCGGGGAAGTGGCATAAGGTGGAGGTCGTAGGCGATGTGACGGCAGTCACTGTCAGCATTGCCGGGCAAACGTTGACAGCGAAGTTCGAAGAGAAGGATGTGAAGGGTGGCCTCGTCGGAATTTCGAACCGCGAGGCGGTCGGCCCTCCCGGGCCGCACCGCTCTCGTCTTCGGAGCCTCGAGGCGTTTGTTCCTTAGGTAAGACCACGCATCCCTTCCAGCAGCCGCCGACACATGAATGAGCAAGAAACAGCCTGACTGGTCAGGCTGTTTTCTTGTGTGGGTGTGCAAATACGCTACGCTGAGAAAAATTCCCCCTTTTTCCATGGTGCTCCCGCTCGGTCCGCTCCTGAAGAAGAGTGTCTCTGATTTTCGTGCTCTCCTGCGTCCTCTCATGGTTGGTGCGGTCGTCATTGGCCTTCTGTTGGGTCTCATTGCCTTCCGGGCTCAGAAGAGCGTAGGAGAGGAAATCGGCACCCTCATCGGTGGCATGGAGAATGCTGCTGGAGATCCCGAGCAGCTGCAGGACCTCATGATGCGCATGCAGCAGGGAGACGGAGAAGCGATGCAGAGAATGGGAGAGATGATGGGAGAGGAGGGGGCTATTCCTCCTGCGGCTGCTGCTGCGTTCGTCGGCTCCATATTCACGTTTGTGCTTGCGATGTGGGTGATCTCTATCATCGGCACGTACTATTACCTTGTTGTGGCCACCGGGCGGCACATGAACACCGCCGAGGCACTCCGGCAAACGTTGGGCAAGATTGTTTCTCTCATTGGACTGAGCATTTGGATCGGCGTACGGTCCTTCGTCTGGGTTCCGTTCATTGGCGTGGTTTTTGGCATCATGCTCATGCCGCGCTTCGTGCCTGCGCCGGTGCTGCTCCTGAGAGACGGAAAGAGCATCTTTGAGAGTGCAAGCATGAGCTATGCGCGAACCAGCGGGTACTGGGGGAAGATCCTCGGGAACACCATTGTGGCAATGCTCTGCGGGTTTGTGGTCTTTGTCGCAATCAGTATGGTGCTGAGGGTCGTGAGTCCGGTTTCGCTGCTGCTCGCAGGAGTCATTGGGTCCATTGCGAGCCAGCTCCTCTTTGCGTACTTCAGTGTTTTTACTGTTACGCTCGCTGCCACTGTTCTTGAGAATCCTCTCGTTCCTGCAGCGGCTGCAAATACTCAAAAAGCTGCATAGGGTTCATTGAAAATGGAAAATGGATCATAGATAATGCACAAACCTGCCACCTTAGCTCAGTTGGTAGAGCGACGCACTCGTAACGCGTAGGTCTCGGGTTCGATTCCCGAAGGTGGCTCCACGTAAAGGCGCGCCAGCGACTTTATGTGGCTGCGCGCCCACGTGGCGCGGCCATCTGCAGTTCTGCGAACGCTGCGCGTTTTTTTCTCGTGAACCTCGTGCTAAACTCCCCTCTCCTATGGATCGTCCAACTGCCCTTACCTGGTCCTGGCTCAATATTCTCTCTAAGAAGCGCTACGATGCCCTGCTGCAGTTATACGGCTCTCTGGAGGGTGCCCTCTCACACGTCGATCAGCCACTGCTCAGGGCTCTCTCTTGCAGGGAAGAAACCGTCCTCACTGTCCTCAATCGTCTCGAGGAGTTCCAGCCGGAGGCGTATGAGCAGGAACTTGCGAAGAGAGACATCGGTGTCCTCTGTATTGAGGATGCCCTCTATCCCCGCCTGCTGCGGGAAATAGCAGATCCCCCGGTTTTTCTGTACTACAGGGGAGATCTTGAGATTCTTGAACAGCCGTGCGTTGCCCTTGTAGGGACGCGCGGGATGAGCAGTTACGGCAAGCGCGTCACTGAACTCTTCGTGCCACCAATGGTATCGGCCGGAGTGGTGACTGTGAGTGGTCTTGCCCTCGGCATAGATGCACAGGTGGCCAGGGAGACACTTACGGCAGGAGGGAAGACCGTGGCAGTGCTCGGGCATGGTATGGGTTCCATTTACCCCAGGAGCAATGCGGTGCTTGCAGAGGAGATTGTGGCGAAAGGAGGTCTGCTTCTGAGTGAGTTTCCGCTGGATGTCCCGCCAGATAAGTTCACCTTCCCTGCCCGCAACCGTATTATTGCAGGCCTCTCAAAGGGTACAGTGGTGCTGGAGGCGGGGGAGGGCAGCGGGGCGCTCATTACGGCAGATCTGGCTTTGGAATACGGCAGGGAGGTGTTTGCGGTGCCGGGACAGATTTTCGATGAGCACGCGGCAGGATGCCATGCCTGCATTGCTCAGGGTCGTGCGAAGCTCGTTTCTTCCGGCATCGAAGTTCTTGGAGACATTGGCGTTGTTGTATCAGAGAAGAGCGCCCAGCAGGCTCTGTACTTCCCCAAGAGTCCCACTGAGGGGGTGGTGCTCAGGGCACTCACCGGCATGCCACAGTCTGTTTCTGAGCTGAGGGAACGTTCCGGTCTGGAAGCGGCCTCTGTGAATGCCGCACTCACCATGATGGAACTTGCCGGAGCAGCGAAGAACACCGGCAATGGATTGTGGGTGCGTGTTTGAGTAGAGTGTGTACGTATGTGGAGTCTTTTCAGGAACAGCTGGAACCTCTTTGTGCGATCCTTCGCCCTGCTTCTTGCCAGTGCAGTTGTTCTTGCTGTGCTCTATGCGCTCCTCGTCACTTTTCTCTCGCGTGCCATGGATCATGATGTTGCCAAGGTGGCGCAGAGTTTTGGGTTACCGGAGGAGCGCTATGAGGAGTACATGCGGAGAATGGAAACAGGAGACGGGGATGCGACCATGGAAATGATGCAGGAAATCAGCCTGGTCGCGGAGCAGCTGGAACATATGACTGAGGGGGAAAGAGAAACGTATGTGCTCGAGAGAGCGAGGAGCATGACTGATGCTCTCTCGCCGTACTTTCTCCTCTTTGGGGTGTTTTCGCTCATTCTTCTCTTCTGCGGAGCCCTCGTGAGCCTTGTTGTCTTTGCAGAGGATCATGGACATGTCATCGACGTCTTGCGCAGGTGCGGCATACTGTTCTTCCCCATGCTTGTTGTCTGGCTGTGGGCCTTTGCCCGGAGTTTTGGGTGGGTGGTGTTCCTGGGGTTTTTGCCCGGTCTCGCAATACTGATGCCCGTACTCATGCTGGTGAGCAGTGTGGCGGCTATTGTCATGGGTCCTCTGCTGGTGTTTGCACCGGTTCTCCTCGTGCAGGAGCGCCTCAGTCCTGCTGGAGCTGTGAGAGAGAGCCTCAGGCGTTCCAAAGGGCACTGGGGGCGCATTGTGGGTCCTCTGCTTGTGCTGGGTGTTCTTATGACGCTTCTCCATGTTCTTCTGAGCGGAGGCGTTTCTGCCGTTGCCCGTTTCTCCGAAGGGGGGGCGTTCTTCCTCGGAGGACTGGTGCAGCAACTCACAGTCTTCTTCTGCATGGCGTTCCTTCTTGTGCTGCTACGGTCACTTCCAGCAGAGCAGCGTTCTCGCTGAGGCAATGGCTGTTCTCACTTTTCTGTGTTTCCTGCGCAGGGCAGTTACCCGTTCGACAAAGCGCGGCTGCTCCCAATTCGGGCCTGAGAGGCCCTCAGGGCCTTCGAACAGCGGCAGCCGCGTCATAAAAGGTTGTTCCTTCAGGGGCAGGCTCAGGGTGAAGCGCGGGGGCTTGTCCCCGCGTGCTTCACAGCTGGTCGATCCTCTCCAGTATGCCGTCCCATGGGGCTCGAGCATCTTCCCGTGCGTATCTGAACTGCTCTGCAAAAGGATGCATGGCACCGGGGGTTTCTTCTGCTGTCTCTACTTCGTCGGGTCGGATCTTCATGAGAGGAAAGGAAGGAGTAGGACTGTACTCTACTGATGGACCTTATGGAGTCAACAACAAAAAGTGATGAGAATAAGATAAGAGGGATGAGAATAGGAGGAATGAGGAAAGTACATAAATCCTAGAGAACGTCAGGAACCTGAATCCTCTTATTTTCTTTCCTCTTATCTCTTTCCTCTTACTTTCACCGCTTCACTGCAAAGCCTTCCAATGCTTTGAGAGCCTCTATGGGGATCATCCAGACGACGGTATTCGACTGGTCGGAACTTAGGTCATTGACACTCTGCAGAGTGCGCAGGTGCAGGGCGCCGGGTTGCTGGGAGAGGGTTTGCGCGGCCTTCGCCATGTTCGTCGAAGCGATCACTTCACCTTCAGAATTGATGATGACGGCCTGCTTCTCGCGCTCTGCTTCGGCAACCTTCGCAATGGTGCGCTTGAGGTTC
The DNA here is from genome assembly GCA_001787755.1 of Candidatus Peribacteria bacterium RIFOXYB1_FULL_54_35. Classification (GTDB taxonomy): domain Bacteria; phylum Patescibacteriota; class Gracilibacteria; order Peribacterales; family Peribacteraceae; genus GWB1-54-5. The sequence goes on along the minus strand of MFYJ01000011.1, from coordinate 3,313 downwards.
TCCGGCAGCACGATGTCCTTGAGTTCCACGCTCTGCACGTCGATGCCCCAGGGATCGGACGCCTTATCCACTACTATCTTTATCCTCTCGCTTACCTGTTGTTTCTGGGCCAGGAGTTCATCCAGCTTCACCTCTCCCACAGCATTGCGCATGGTTGTCTGGGCGAGCTGCGAGACTGCGTAGAAGAAGTCTTCGACCTCCAGGACAGCTTTTTCCGCATTCATCACTCTGAAATACAGCACCGCGTTGATGCGTATGGGGATGTTATCCTTCGTGATTGCTTCCTGGTCCGGGACATCCACTGCCTTCACGCGGATGTCCACTTTTATCACCCGCTGGAATATGGGAATGAGAATCTTCCACCCCGGGTTCCAGACAGTGCTGAACTTGCCCATGGTGAGAACCACCCCGCGCTCGTACTGGTTGATCTGCCGGATGAACACTGGCAGGAGGAAGAGGACAGGCCACCCGAAGAGGAGTACAGCGAGGAGATCCATGGCAGGAGGGGGAAAGGGAGTCAGAGGGACCGTACTGCAGCAATAATCCCCCGGAATGCGTCTGGTTTCAATGAGGCGCCACCTACGAGGCCTCCGTCGATATCCGGCTTCATGAGGAGCTCCCTTGCGTTTTCCGGCTTCATAGAGCCACCATAGAGGATACGTATTGTCTCTCTGCGCCCTGTGGGCAGGAGGGAGCGGATAAGCGCGTGCATCTCCTGCGCAAGCTCCGGGGTTGCGGTATTGCCTGTCCCAATGGCCCAGACTGGCTCGTAGGCGATAGTGATGTCTTTTCCCAAAGGAAGAGGGGCGAGCTGCCTGGTCACGACCAGTTCCGCCTCGCCGGCGTCCCGCTCTTCCGCCGATTCTCCGATGCAAATGATAGGGTGCAATCCTGCTTCCAGCGCGGCTGTTGCCTGTGCGGCGACATTCTCATCGTTCTCTCCGTGGAAAAGCCTTCGTTCCGAATGGCCGCACAGTACATGCGTACATCCCGCTTTCCGGATCATTGCCATGCTTACATCTCCGGTGTACGCCCCGTGCGGTTCGGGATGCCCGCATTGTGCCCCTGTGGCAATACCTGCCTCCAGGCAGGTTCCCAGGCTCAGGAATGTGGGGAACACGAGAATATCTATGTCCTTTTGCGGCTTGTAGGGAGAGTCATCCGCAAGAGCCCCGTCGGGGATGGGGTGCATCTTCCAGTTTGCTGCAATGAGATACCTGCGTGACAAAAAAGGGAGAGGGGAGACAAATGCAGTCTAGGCCGCTCTCCCAGGAGCATCAAGCGGGAACAGCTTTCAGGAGATAGCTTATAGCTTTTAGGAAATCCTGGATCCTCAAGGCTTCAAACCTTAGGGGTCTAAGCACCAGCTCATTCCAATAAGCTATCTCCTGAAAGCTGAAAGCCTGTTCTTACTTCGTCGACGCCGTGAACGTCACGGTTGCGCGGTATGTTCCGGTCGGCTGGATTTTGTCGCCACCGACTTCCACGCGGAAGCCGATGCGGTTATTGCTGCCTGCTTCCTGCGAGGCATTATTCTCGCTTGCGATTGTCGTCGTTGCACCGGTGGAGACCGCCATCCACTTCTCATCGGTCGCAGCGTCGTTCCCCCAGGTGACGGGAGAAACAGCGTGCCCGGAGCTGGACTGCGCTATACGGCCGCCCCAGGCGGCAACAGTGCTCGGCACATTCGTGCTATTCCAGGCTGTGGGCGTGGTGTAGGAATCCGATCCTGCGGCGTAGCGGAACGGGTTTAACTTGTCTTCGAACTGGTTGATCATGTGGCCGGTGCCGGCACCTCCGCTCCCGGAAGTCACCCGCCAGGCGAGATTGTACCCTGCTGTGTTATTCGTGCGGATATTACAGTTCACGGCATTGGTGCCGACTGTCACGGAGCCGTTGAGTGGGCCGGTATCGCCGCTATCGCTGAAACCCGTGAGGGAGAGCGTTTCACCGGAACCTGCACCGCCTCCATCTGCATCGCAGTTGAGGCCGATACTCGCTCCCAGTGTGAGTTGCACAACTGCCGTTTCTGTATCGGTTGTCGCTCCCAGCGCCTGCATGGGTTCTGCAATCATCACCACGAGGGTGTACAGGCATGCTGCAGCAACAGCTGTGAGCACGGTAACTCTGTTGAGGTTTACGGGAGTACTTTTTGTGGTTTTCATCTGAATGTTTGTGTAAATTCTTGTTAATATTATAACATTAATTATATGTTTTGTCAAACAAAGAATGGCTTCAGAATGCTAAAAAGCCAGCGTTTGCTGGCTTTTAGAGTTTCCGGGTTAAAGTACAGGAATGATCACTGTGTCGACGCCGTGAATGTCACGGTTGCACGATACGTTCCGGTCGGCTGGATCTTGTCGCCGCCGACTTCCACGCGGAAGCCGATATCATTGTTGTTGCCGGTTTCGGCGGTTTCCGTGTTTTCCCGTGCGATTGTGGTTGTCGCTCCCGTGGAAACTGCCATCCACTTCTCGTTCGTCGCGGCATCTGCGCTCCAGGTCACAGGAGATGCAGCATATCCGGCACTTGCCGCTGCCAGGCGCCCGCCCCAGGCGGAGACGGTGGAGGGGACTGCCGTGGAGTTCCAGGCGGTGGGGGTGGAGTACGCGTCTGATTGTGTGTAGCGGAACGGATGCAGTTTGTCTTCGAACTGGTTGATCATGTACCCGGTGCCGGTACCTCCGCTTCCGGTAGTTACCCGCCATGCAAGGTTGTACCCCGTGGTGTTGTTGGTGCGCACATTGCAGCGTACGGCATTGGTGCCGATTGTCACGGAGCTGTTGAGTGGCCCGGTATCGCCGGCATCGTTGAATCCCGTGAGGGCGAGCGTTTCACCGGAGCCTGCGCCGCCTCCGTTAGCATCGCAGTTGAGGCCGATGCTGGCACCGAGTGCTATCTGCACGACCGCGGTTTCCGAGTCGGAGGTTGCGCCAAATGCCCGCATGGGCTCTGCAACCATCGCGACGAGAACATAGAGCCCCGCGGAGGCTGCGAGTCCTACAGAGAGGACGCGCACACGTCGCCCGGGGGCAAGCAATGCATGTTTCATGGGAAGGGGGGAATGGATGTGAATGTGTATGTTTCGTGGGTGTTATCCCATGTAACAGATACATTATATCATAAAATAGAAATTTTGCAAAGGCCAAGAGATCAAGAATTTGCCATTGGATGGCTGATTTGTGAAGCACGCGGAGGCAGAGCCTCCGCGCTTCACCCTGAGCCCGCCTCTGAAGGAATTACTTTCTGATGACGCGGCCGCAGAGCAGCCGCGCTTTGTCGAACGGGTAAAAATTTGGCATAGAATCAGCTC
>MFYJ01000010.1:1276-54569 GCA_001787755.1 Candidatus Peribacteria bacterium RIFOXYB1_FULL_54_35 | reverse complement strand
AGGAAGACTGGCCGGAACTCATGCCAGAAGAGAAGCCGGAAGATTGCCCTGAGCTGAAGCCTGAAGAAGGCCAGGAGAACGAGAAGGAGGACTGACCGGAAGATTGTCCGGAACTCTGGCCGGAAGACTGGCCAGAGGATGGGAAGGAGTCGGAGAAGGAGAACGAGAAAGAGGAGGACTGCCCGGAAGACTGACCGGAGGATGGGAAGGAGTCGGAGAAGGAGAAGGAAGAGGACGAGGACGAGAAGGAATCGGAATGTCCGGAAGACGAGAAGGAGTCGGAGAAAGAGAACGAGAAAGAGGAGGATTGGCCGGAAGAGAAACCAGAGGATTGTCCGGAGGATGGGAAGGAGTCGGAGAAGGAGAACGAGAAAGAGGACTGACCGGAAGAGAAACCAGAGGATTGTCCGGAGGATGGGAAGGAGTCGGAGAAGGAGAACGAGAAAGAGGACTGACCGGAAGAGAAACCAGAGGATTGGCCGGAGGATGGGAAGGAGTCGGAGAAGGAGAACGAGAAAGAGGAGGACTGACCGGAAGAGAAACCAGAGGATTGGCCGGAGGATGGGAAGGAGTCGGAGAAGGAGAACGAGAAAGAGGAGGACTGACCAGAGGACTGGCCGGAACTCTGGCCCGACGATGGGAAGGAGTCGGAGAAGGAGAACGAGAAGGAGAAGGAGAACGAGAAGGAGAAGGAGAAGGAGAACGATGAGGAAACGGAAGAACCACCGGAGCTGCCACCACCGGAAGATCCACCACCAGAGGAACCACCTCCTGAACTACCACCTCCCGAGGAGCCACCGCCTGAAGATCCACCGCCTGAAGATCCACCACCAGAGGAACCACCACCAGAGGAACCACCACCAGAGGAACCACCACCGGAAGATCCACCACCGGAAGATCCACCGCCCGAAGAGCCACCGCCTGAAGAGCCACCACCGGAGCTACCGCCGCCAGAGGAACCACCTCCTGAAGAGCCACCACCGGAAGAGCCACCACCGGAAGAGCCACCACCGGAAGATCCACCACCGGAAGATCCACCTCCTGAAGAGCCACCTCCTGAAGAGCCACCACCGGAGCTACCGCCGCCAGAGGAACCACCTCCTGAAGAGCCACCACCGGAGCTGCCACCGGAAGAACCACCTCCTGAAGAGCCACCACCGGAGCTGCCACCGGAAGAACCACCCGAAGAACCGCCGGAACTCCCGCCCGAAGAACCACCCGAAGAACCGCCTGAGCTCCCGCCCGAAGAACCTCCTGAAGAACCGCCGGAACTCCCACCGGAAGATCCGCCTGAAGAACCTCCTGAAGAGCCACCTGAGGAACCACCGGAAGACCCTCCTGAACTACCTCCTGAAGAGCCACCTGAGGAACCTCCTGAAGAACCACCGGAACTCCCGCCCGAAGAACCTCCTGAGGAACCACCGGAACTCCCACCTGAGGAACCTCCTGAAGAACCACCGGAACTCCCGCCCGAAGAACCTCCTGAGGAACCACCGGAACTCCCACCGGAAGAACCTCCTGAGGAACCACCGGAACTCCCACCGGAAGAACCACCGGAGGAGCTACCGCCAGAGGAAGAACCACCGGAACTGCTGCCAGAAGAACCTCCTGAGGAACCACCGGAACTTCCGCCGGAGGTGGAACCGGACGTAGAACCAGACGTAGAACCAGACGTAGAGCCAGAAGTAGAGCCAGAGCTGGGACCCGGACCCGTGCTTGGACCCGGACCCGTGCTTGGACCCGGACCCGTGCTTGGACCCGGACCCGTGCTTGGACCCGGACCCGTGCTGGGACCTGAACTCGAACCACCGGACGAAGAACCACCGGACGAAGAACCACCGGCTTCACACTCATAATAATAATTGGGCCAACACATTTGCGTCGGATTTCCATCTTCATCTGGCGTCCCGGACCAGTCACACTCTGCTTCTCCTTCTTTTTGGACACAGACCAAACCGTCACAGCACATAGTGAGCCCGTCATCACACATCGTACAACACAGCTCTGGCATCTCGTCGCAGGGATCACATGTAGGATCGGACTTACAAGCATAAGGACATTCAGCATAAGAGCAATACTCACACGGTCCGGCGCAATCCGCATCAGTCATACATCCTCCCCCCAGTGGCTCGCAGAACCCCATCATACAGTATTCACAGAAACCGCATTCCACATCTTCGCAGGGATCTACGCATTCCCAGCACACCGATTCACAAACATCACAATAAAAACCTTCCAAAGCCGCATTCTGGCATTTGCATTGTTCACAAGGATCAAGTCCCATGCACGGATCACAGAGACTGGGATCTGTCATGCATGGATCACACAAAGCGGGATCTGTCTCGCAGGGATCACCCAGCGCAAGTGTCTGTCCCTGAAGATCTTTTTTCTGTTCGATGTACCGAGTAGCAAAAATGGCCGTGCTGAGAGCGACGGCACCAAGTACCGTGAGCGAAAGCCAAACAATTTTTCTCTTGCTGCTCATCATACGAATATCTGGCTTCTCAACATACACTCTGCAATATCCACAGCGCTAAAGTCATGTGGTGCATAATACTAAAAACATTATGTGCTGCTAGTTGTTTTCCCGGCCAAAAACCGTATTCTCCCCGCAGATGTTCCTCCAGGCAATACGCACCGGCACACTCAAAAAAGGGACCTCGCTCTCTGCGGTGCTCGCGGAGCACTCAGATATTGAACAGGGGGATATCCTCGTTGTTTCCTCCAAAGCATGCGCAGTAACGGAGGGACATGCCATTGATCTCTCACAACTCGCTGTGAGTCCCGAGGCTGAGCAGTGGGCCAAGCGCTGCGGACGGTCACCGGCATTCCGTCAGGCCGTGCTCAATGAGACGCGCAGGATGCACGGCACCGTGATCGGAAGCTGCCCCAAGGCCATGCTCTGTGAGCTCAAACCGGATGGACTTGAGGAAGGCACGATCTTTGCAGTGAATGCCGGGCTTGATACCTCCAATGTGGAGAAGGGGTACGCAGTCGGCTGGCCGAAAGACCCTGTCGCAACTGTCTCCAAACTCCGGAGGGATCTGGAATCGGAAACAGGCAAACGTATTGCAGTCATCCTCACAGATTCCTGCTGCCGCCCGCGGAGACTCGGCGTCACCGCCTTCGCTCTCACGGTTTGCGGCATTGAACCGCTGCTGAGCCAGATAGGGAGAAAGGACATCTTCGGGCACGAACTCACCATGACACACGAAGCCATTGCCGACCAGCTCGCAACAGCTGCGAACTTCCTCATGGGAAATGCTGACCAGTCTGTACCCGCCGTGCTCATACGTGATCACGGGCTCTCCCTCACAGACTTCTGCGGTTGGGTGCCGGGGATCGCAAGGGAGGAGGATTTGTTTCGGGGATTGTTCTGAGAGTAATAGGGATTAGAATATTAGAGATGAGAAAGATTCTCAAATCACCTGAGAGGTCAAACTGCAAAGAAGCTACATTCGAGCATTCCCGTTCCTAATATTCTCATCCCTATTACTCTTCCCCATGCAATTCGTAGTCCTCTCCTCCTCCCGCGGCACCACCTTCCAGGCGGTGCTCGACCGTATTGCCGACGGCAGTCTGCAGGCAGCATGCAAAGGACTCGTGACCGATAGCCCGGACCGTCTGTGCATACAAAAAGCAAAAGCAGCGAACGTGCCTGTTTCCATCGTCGGGAAACAGAAGGGAGAGAGCCGCGAAGCATACGACCGGCGCCTGCATGAGAGCATCCTCGAGCTCTTTGGCAGAGACCGGGACGAGCCGAAGGTGATCGCCGCCCTGGGATGGATGTTCATCTTCAGTCCGTGGTTCATACAGCAGTGGCGCAACCGCATCATCAATATCCACCCTGCTCTGCTCCCATACTACGGAGGCAGAGGCATGTACGGCACACATGTGCATGAAGCAGTCCTTGCAGCCGGAGATTCTGAGTCCGGCATCTCCATCCATCTGATGGACGAAGGCGTAGACACAGGCCCAATCCTTGAACAAAAAACTTGTTCAGTTCTTCCGGATGACACGCCGGAAACATTGCAGGGCCGTGTGCAGGCACTGGAGAAAGAGTGGTACCCCCGCGTGCTCCAGAAAATCCACACGGGGGAACTGATTCTCCCCTCTTCGTGATTGTGCCTCTTATGAACGCGCAATATCGTTAGCTCATTTGCTCGTTCACTCGTTACTCGTTTGAAACGAGCCAACGAGGAAAAGAACAAACAACACCCAGAAATGTTTTGTCCTTGTAATCGTGTGTCTTCACACTATCCTCTGCCCCGTATGTCCACGCCCGCATTCCACATCACTTGCACGAAAAATGCGCTCATAGCACAGGATGTGTACGAGATGCGTTTCAGGAAACCCACTGACTTCTCGTACAAAGCAGGGCAATTCGTTCTGTTCGATGTTCCCCTTGTGGAGAACCCCGAAGACATCCAGACCCGCGCATATTCCATAGCATCGGCTCCGCACGAAGAAGACCTCCTCTTCATTGTGAAACACATTGCAGGCGGCAGAGCGAGCAGATGGGTGGAGGAATCTCTCTCCGAGGGTGACACCGTGCGCATGCAGGGACCCTTCGGACGCTTCCTCCTTGATGATGAAGAGAAGAGTGAATTTCTCTTCCTCTGTACCAGCACGGGAGTCGCGCCCTTCCGCTCACATGTTTTGGAAGCTCTGCATTCTGGAAACACACGCCCCATGGACCTCGTGTTTGGCAACCGTTTTGCCGAAGATCTCTTCTGGATGGAAGAATTCGAAAAACTTGCTTCAGAGCACTCCTCTTTCTCCTTCCACCCAGTCCTCAGCAAACCCACCGGCGCATGGAAAGGACACAAAGGCCACGTGCAGGATATCGCTCTGCAAATCATAAAAGATCTCACAAAGAAGCATATCTACGTCTGCGGGAGCCCCGCGATGACGGATGAACTGAAGGACCTCTGCACCAGAACGTGGGGGATACCAAAGGAGAGTCTGCATGTGGAGGGATTTATTTGAAGAGTCAGAGGAAACAGAAGAAACAGAGGAATTAGAGGATGGATGACCTCAGCTTTGTGATGAGATAGCTCACTCTCATAATGAGATCATCCACTTCCGAAAATTCTCTGTCCGAAAGATAGCGCAAATCTTTTCCAAGTACACACTGGTAATGAAGCTCTTCCAACGAAGCAATGGCGCATGCAAAAAAGTGTGCCTTCTCTTTGGCTGATCTCTTGCTATTGCCTTCGGCAATATTCATGGGAACGCCGTAGGCGGACCTACGCATCTGGGAAACCAGCTGAAAGAGCTCGTGTGAGGGGAAATGCCTTGTTATTGAGTAAATCCGGAGACAGAGAGTATGCGCCTCTTTCCATGCAATGAGTTGTTGATAGGGACGTATATTCATTGTCCCAAAATAACACGATGCGTATTGCTCTGGGGAGCAGCATATCATCTCTGTCTGTATGACACATAGAATTCAGCTCACACACCCGCAACACCCCGTTCTATCTCCCTGTAGAACACTCTTCTGTTTCCTCTGTTTCTTCTGATTCCTCTACTTCCTCATCATGGTCACAAACTCATCAAACAAATAGTTCGCATCTTCCGGCCCGGGAGTTGCTTCGGGATGGAACTGCACGGCGAAGAACTTCCCTGACTCATAGCGAATGCCCTCGATGGTCTGGTCGTTTGCGTTGCGGAACCACGGCTTCCACCCCTTGGGAAGCTTCTCTGCCACGGCAAACCCGTGATTCTGCGAGGTGATAATGCACCTCTGTGTCCCCTCTTCCAGACACGGCTGGTTCACTCCGCGATGCCCGTACTTGAGCTTGTAGGTATCGCCGCCGATGGCGAGTGCAAGGAGCTGGTTGCCCAGGCAGATGCCGAACGTTGTGATGCCCTTCCCGATTGCTTTCCGCATCTGCTCGATGGTTGCCTTGCACTGTTTGGGATCTCCCGGACCATTGCTTACAAAAACTGCATCGTACGGAAGATCACTCGCAGCGAGATCGAAATTCCACGGCAGGCGGTGCACGCGCACTCCCCTCTTGAGGAAGCTCCGGAAAATGTTGTTCTTCATGCCACAGTCGAATGCAGCAACAGTCGGCGTATCCTCATCTGCGCCTGCAGGTTCGTATGTTTTCACCTCTTTACAGCTCACTTCTGCTACAAGATTCTGCGCGTTCGGATCCTCGATGCTAACTGCTAATCGCTTACCGCTAACCGCTGCAGAATCGCTTTGGGCGATTCTGCCAAGCATCACCCCATGCTCACGCAGTTTTTTGGTGAGAGCCCTCGTATCCACTCCGGTGATCCCCGGGATCTTGTGGTGCTCCAGCCAGTTCCCAAGCGAGCTCACCGCAGCCTGATGGCTGTATGCCTCACTCACCTGGGCAACAACCACACCCCGCACATGAATGCTCTCGCTCTCGAAATTCTTCGCAAAACCCCACTCGTTGCGCTCCGCGCTCGGCACCCCGTAGTTCCCGATAAGCGGATAGGTGAACACGAGGATCTGCCCCCGGTAACTGGGATCCGTGAGGCTCTCTGTGTACCCGGCCATCCCCGTATTGAAAACAACCTCCCCGTCTGAATCAACTGCCGCACCGAAGGACTCTCCTTCGAATACAGTTCCGTCTTGTAGGGTGAGGGACGCCATTGAGATCAGAGGCAGCGTACAGGAGAAGAAAACAGGGTGCCAGGAGAATGCCAAGGAAGATAGCCTTATAGCTGCATTAGCTTCATGAGGAAAATATCAAAGCATCAAATCCAAAACCTAAATCCCTAGGTGGTGCTCACATATTCATATATTCACCTGTATTCATAATGAATAAAAGCGTGTCATGGTGAGCCCGTCGAACCATAGACAAGCAATGTCGCCCTTCGACGAGCTCAGGGTGACATTGCTTGTATGTGCAAAAAACGGATATGTGAACACAACCTAATGAAGCTAATGCAGCTAACGAAGCTATAAGCCTCATAACTAGCTGTAATTGCTCTGCTCCCACGTGTAGTTGTTCTGCACGTTTAAGTACTGGAAGCCGGCCACGGGGTTGCTGGGTTCCCTCGATGCGAACAAGTGCCCCTGTGTATCCATGAAATACTGGTACCCTGGTGCACCGTTTCTCAGAGTGACCCACTGATTCCTTGCGTACTGCTGCACCTCCTGCATCTTCGCGAGCTCACTTTGAATGCGCGGAGTATCCAATGCCCTCTCCTGTACGCGCGGCGTTGCTGAGGGGGACTGTTCAAGAGGACGCGCTTCCACCCGGGAAGCACGTGCTGAGGCAACACTGCGCCTCTCGCGCTGGCGGGCATCGTTATCCCTCTGTACATACGGCGAGAAATCTGAACGGTATGCGAGATACCCTGAGCGCCCCTGCGCCCTGCTGGGATCCCCGATTGCCAATACCCTTGCAGGAGGATGAAGAACTTCCACTCCGCCACCGTTGCGCTGTGTTTCACGCATTTCACGCAGATACTGTACCTTCGGGCGTTCTGCGTCTATGAGAGAAGAAGGATCCCTGCTCTCCAAATGCCCGTACATCGCACGGTACTTTTCTGCAAAGGAACTCATGTCTGCATGGGAAACCCTCCGCAGCGCTTCCTCGGGAGTCGCGAACCCGTCCGGTATCCGCTCCTTCGAATTGATGTATCCACTGACGTTATCGAGCAGTACGAAATCATATCGCTTCTCCATGCGGCCATTCCTCTCCACATACCGCTCCTCAAAATGCACACTGCCGAAATGATTGCTCGCGAGCCGCACTGCCATGGAATTCGTACCGGCTTTCTTCAGGAGATACTGGAAGAGCAGCGCAAAATCTTCGCAGTCTCCCTCCCCCCTCTCGAGCGTGACGAGCGGATGCTGCTCATCTGCTCCCCCGAAGTCACTCTGCCAGTCCACAACAGCATCACTCCTCTGAATGGAAGAACCAAGTGCAGCAAAACGCGATACAAAATTGGCTATCGCCTGCGGAGAACGAAGATTCCTCGTAATGTAGTCCGCGTACTCCTCACGAATGTCTTTGCCGGGATTCACACGGATCTGCCCTGCCTCAACCTTTGCACGGAAATCCCTGAAGTTCCCCACGGGAGCGCCGCCGAGTCTGTCGAGCACATAGCTGCCCCTGCCGAGCTGCTGCGTGACAATGCGTGAACGGGGATCTGCAGTCTCTGTGCACCGTATCTCTGCACCACTCCCAAGCACAGTCACAGTGGAAGGCCGCGTACTGCCGCCATCATCAAACGTCTGCACGGCTCCCGGGGATTTCCTGAAACGGACGCCTCCATCCACAGCGTGGTAGTCCGTGGTCACTCCCCCCGCATTCGCGTACTCGTAGACACCGTACCGTGCAGCTTCCGGAACATCTTCTCTGCGCAGCACCTGCACTGCCTGCTGGTTTGCCGCATCCGCGAATGTCCAGAAGCGCTCATGACCGGTTCTCGCATCGCGCCGCTCGTGGCCCGCCGCCTGCCGGAGTGCTCCGGTCGCGAGTGCCACGACCCGCTCCCCCGCGAACGGCGAACCGGTTGCCGCTTCACTCTCCAGCCTCCCGAGCATACTGTTCCACACCATCGCACCCTGCCACCGGGGCCCGTACTGTTCTCCAAGAACCCTGCCCATGTTGTCCGCACTGCGACGGACATTCTGCACATACTCATCGTACCTATCCGGCCGGACACTCAGGCGTGAGAGCAGACAAAAGAATTCCTGCCCAGTCGCCGGCCACCCAGCGATCTGCTCAGCTCTCCCGGCGAACTCCACGCGAACACTGCGCAATTCATTGAGCGTTTTCCCTGCTGCCTCCAGATCCAGCTCGCGGTTGAGATCTTCGCCTTCCAAACCACTGAGGCGTTCGGCACGCTTCCTCTGCGCATACTGCTCAATGCCGCTCAGTTTCCCCTGCACTACTGCAGGCAAATGCACATCCGCAGACACATAGCCAAATGCTCCGCTCTGTTCGCGGAGGAGTACCTGCCCCCTCTCATTGATGCGGTACGTCTGTCCTCCGGGGAGATTGATCTGCACGTAACGCACGCCGTTCTCCTCCCCCTTCTGCCAGCGCGACTCCAGAAACTCAATTTTCTGCCTCACTGCAGCAGGCAATGTATTCACCTGCTCAGCTGAGACTAACTTGAGCGTGCGCCCCTCCTGCCGGAACACACGACCATCCTCGTAGAGACGATGCATACGGCCATCCACCCTTGCCGCAAGGTACCGCACCCCGTCGCGCTCTCCCGGCTGCCAGCGGGGACCCATGCTCTCAATCTTCTGCTGCACTGCTCCCGGAAGCGAGCCGCGCTCTGCCGCAGGAACCCTCACATACTTTCCCCCCTCAGAACGTAAGATTTGGCCGTCTTCGTACACCCTGTACCAATTCCCTTCCACCTGCGCAGACTGGTACTGCTTCCCGTTCTTCGCACCCCCCTGCCACTCCACCTGTCCCATGCCCTCCCGCACACGATCCACACCCGTTGATTGTATCTCATCTTCTACACGGCGTACCTCGCGTTCAGACTCCGCCCGCGGACTCAAGTCCGCGCTCACCGGTACTCTCTCACGGCCGGTGCTGTTCTCGGGAGTCGACATTGGGACGAGATTGCAGTGTGTATGGAAGAGGAACCCGGACCACTGTGGGGACCCAAGGTTCCTCTGGCATGATCCGGGTTCTGTGGTTTACCGCGCGAATGGATCGAATTCCTCCGCACCAGTTTCCTCACCAGTTACACCTTCATCGGTAACTTTCTCCTCTTCCGGCTCAGGTGTCGGCACCACTTCTGGTTGAGGTTTCACCGCTGGTTTCTCTTCTTCAGGTACTTCCTCATCAGGAACCTCTCCAGGAGTTTCTTCCACCTCTGGTTCAGGCACCGGGATCCTCGCCTCTACCTGCTGTGCCTGGTTGCCCGTGCCGCCTATCTGCTGGATGAGGCGGCTTCCAAGAGCAAGCCCGAAGTTGAAGTTCAGAGTCACATTTCCGTTGCCCTCAGGCACTTGCTGTACAGCTACTTTTCTCCCTTCCTGCGCCTGGCAAGCTTGGACAATTCTCCGGGCATCTACCTGCTGCACACCAGTCACTGCAACATGCGAAGCGTCCTCTGTCTGCTGCACCTGACCCCGGATACCCCTCGCATCAAGTTGACGCTGAAGTTCCTGGGTAGTGGTGAATGTAAAGTTTTCCAGGAATGCCGCGTAGTTATCGGCATCCTCCGCATACTGCATCAAGAACTCGTTCTCGGTCTGCAATTGTGTCGTGCGGGTCCGCTCTTCTGTAAGACGCCTTTCAGCTTCCTCCGCACGCGCCTGCAAGGATTCAATTTTTGCCTTCACCTTCGGGTCGTTCTCGGTCCCCGCTGCCGCAGCTTGCCGCTGGGCCTGTTCCAGTTTCACGCGCTCAGCACCGACCGCAGCCTCAGCTGCATCCTCTTTCTTCTTCTGTCCCGCTGTCAGGCGAGCCTGCCTGCGTTCTGCTCTCCTCTTCGCTGCTGCTTCTTCTCTTGCAGTTCCCACATCTGTTGGCAGTGGCTTTTTCTCACCGGCTGCCTGACGGTCCTTGCCGGCTCTCGTGATGAGAGTTTCCTGCCCCTTGAGAATCTTATTCAGATACCTGATAAGCTCCGCAAACATTGCCTTGATCTCTTCGATGAGCGTCTTCTCCTTGTCCTTGGTCTCCGCAGCAGGAACACCCTTGGCACCGCCTTCTTTCGCCTTCTCCACCACCTTCCACGTTCCATCCTGCTCCACCTTAATTTCCCGCGGAGGAGTGTTCTCTCCGAGAGCCCTGTTCAGCTTCCCCCTGATCTCATCGGCCTTCTCCTTTGGGAGAGCCTTGATTTGCTCTTTGAGCTGATCGAGAGCCCCCTGGAAGTCCTGCATATTCCTCTTCGCAGTGCTTTCCAGTAGCGGCATCTGTGCTTCCACATACTCCACCGCCTTCTTCTGCGCTTCTGTGAGTTCGGGAGCTTTCTCTGCACCCTTCTTCCCAGCACCCGCTCCTTCTGCCTTCGGCTTCTCAGGAGCTGGCATGGGAGCAGGAGCAGCAGCCGGCTTCTCAGCCGGTTTCTGACCCTCACCCGCAGCAGCATCCCCAGCGGGAACTCCAGGAATCGTGAGTGTGCCTTCATCGAACGCAACACTTTCGAACGTCGGGAATTGCTCCTTCACCCAGGCAGCAACCTGCTCTACAGTGGTAGCCAATCCAATATCAAGCGCGTTCTGCAATGCCGTTTCCAACGTTGCACGAGCGGTTTCTGCATCCTCGGCATTACCCATCTCCAGCGCATTTCTGAGATCTTGCGCTGCCTGCCCTCCTACGTCATCGAGTGCTTGCCTCAGATCATCCGTGAGCACGTCGGTCTGCCCCTCCGCAGATTCATCTGCAAGCGGTTCTGCACCGTTCTCTGCCGCTGTTGCAGGTTCATTCACGGGCGGCTCCTCTTCCTCAGTCTCAAACTCTGTTCTGAGCCTCTCATACAATTCCCGCTTCTGCTCCGGCGTGAGATTACTGTAGAGATCATCCACTGACTGGACAGCTTCACCAGTCCGCGTGCCGGGATCAATCTCTTGATCATCTTCAGGAATTTCAGGCGTTTCTGCTCCTGTACCGAAGAGGAAACGATTCTCTTTATTCGAGAATGCCTCCGGGAATAAGAATGTACGTACATGCTCCATAGAATGAGGGGGAAAGGAATGAGGAGTAGGTATTGCGAGAGAAAAAAAGAAAAATTATTGGAAAGCTGCTTCGAGATTCTCCAGTTCCTGCTCCTCTGCCCTGCGGGCTTTCTGCTCCTTCTTGCGCAGAGACGAGCGCTTGCTCATGCGCGTCTCGTTCTTAATCCTGCCCATGAACCCCGCAAGCTCTGCGTCGAACTTCTTGTACGCCTCCTTGTACCTCTTCATGCGCGCCTTGTGCTCTTCGCTATTCTCATGAGCGTACTTCGCGTCCAGGCCGGGGATGTTCCCAAGCAGGAGGTCCTGCTCTATGGCACCCATGATCATGTCATAGATCTGCTCGGCCATTTTGCGGCTTTCGGTTTTTGCGCCAGTTGTAGCTTCTTTCGGCATGTTGACTGAATAGATATTTATTTGGTTTTGCACCCTTTTCACCTGGTGACTCACACATAGTACAACATTTTATATAGATTTGCAAGTACCATTCTGGAGGTGACTATCCCCTCACAGCTAGTAAACACCGCGTGTCATGGTGAGCCTGTCGAACCATCACGCGGTGTCGCCCTTCGTCAGGCTCAGGGTGACACCGCTATTTGCGTATATCCCTCAAGGGATAGTCACCATTTTAGACCCTCCCCCTCCGTCCGAAATCACGTCCCAAGTAATTGACTAAATCTTTAAATAATTATATAATATACGATAGAACCGCGGTCCTTAACAGCACCGTTTTTGCGGGAAATTCCCCGCAAAAAAACCACTCTACGCATCCCCTTTTCGAAGGGGTACCTGCTGCCCGGGGGCTCTGCTCTCGGGAACTTCGGCAGGTATCTGACGACTCCTCACCAACATTTCCCTCTTAGAGATCGCGGCTGGGGAGCACGTGATTTGGAAGGGGGATGTCGTAGAGGGGTGAGTAAGTGACTACTCGATTCAGTCTCGAAGGAAGGAGATCCAATCATGAGAAGCCTCGCGCTCTCTCTCGTTGTGTTCGTGTGTCTCGCGGGCAACGCGTCCGCGGTCGGCTGGCAGAACGGTGTGTCGCCGGATGGCGTGCAGTGCACGTCAGCGGCGACGACGATCTGCGGAGTCTGGTACCGCATCCGGCAAGACGGTGAGATTCTGCGTCGCCCCAGCGGCGATAGCACGTTTCGACCCGTGCTGCTGAGCGAAATCCCGGAAACCGCCCGTTCGGTCGTGGCTGCACAGTACGACAAGTTTGTGCCTGTCGAAGAGCAGGCGTACTCCCCGAGTACCCTGCGACGCGCGGCAGGCAGACCAACCGACAGTCAACGGACACGGACAACGACAACAACCGACAGCCGACAGTACGACCTGCGGTATCGGGACAGCAGCCAGCACACGCTGACTGCGACCGATTCAAGATCGTACGACCAGCACTTCCGCGACCGCGACGTACAGTACCGCGCCTACACGGATGGGGCCCAGTCCCCGGCCGTGATCATGGCCAACAACTACTTGTACCAATCGCGCATGTCGGTGGATGTGCATCCGGTCAGCGAGGTGGCTGCCATGGCCGCCTTCGCTGAGAACCGTGCTCTGCTGGCCGAGCTCATCGCCGCGAGGCGTGAGCAGAGCCAGAGGCAGGAGGCCTCCGTGACTCAGATTGTGAACGTGAACTGTGGCGGCTGCAGCCGGCCTCCGTGCCAGCAGCAGCAGATGGACACTCTCAGCGCCCGATGCTGGCGGTGCGGAACCTACTTCGTCGACCAGCAAGGTCGACGGTGGCAACGCATCTCCGGCCCGGCGATGAAACACTCGCCGGCGCAGCTACAGGGTGTCTTTGGGCGCGATGCCCAAGGCCGCATGACGTTCACCACTACCTGGAGCGATGGAACGACGGTCTTCATGGACCCGTAAGGGTCCTCCGGGGCCCTTCGCAGGGCCCCAAACCCGTCTTCGTCGCTTTCAAAGTGACCTTTCCTCTAACCCGAATCAAGATGCGCACTGCTCCCCCTCTGCGCATTTTTGCGTGCGTGTGTTTCTGACTCAAATGGACAGAAACACCCCTCGTCCTTCGGCTTCGCTCAGGAAGACAGCTCGGGATGACAGCTGACAGGGATGCTTTTCCCTACAGACATTTGTCACTTGGCAAAATACCGTTTTTGCTCTATAATGAAGGGAATTTTTACACTCACATAAAGAGCGTTCTTCTCATGGATACACACAATCCGTTCACGGAACTTGGGCACTGCCACAACGAGGCAGACGTTTCTCCCCGGGAGAGACGGCTCGTGTTCGTAAACGGACGGCCAGGGGAAGACCAGGAACAACAACCAGAGACGGGGGCAAATGCGGCACAGGATGCCGTTGCACAGAACCTGCACCGCAGAAGAGAGGACATCAACCAACAGGCAATGGGAGCTGCTGCACAGGCCAGAGGGGAACAGGGCTTTCAGGATGCAACCCATCCCTCACCTAACCGCACGAGAGACCGAATGACAACTGCAGGAACCGAAGGCAGAAACGAGCGGGGCACTGAAACCAGGAACACACCGAGAGAGGAGGCACAGGACACACAGAGAAATGATCCCACACGGCAGCCTGCCGCCACTTCCGCCACACCGGCAGCGGAGACCGGCCGGGGAGAGACACCCTCCGCTCACGGGCTGGAACTGAGTAAGAGACCGCAGAGCGCAGCAGTGAATGCCATTGTCACTTCCGGCGTCGTCGGCGGGAGTGTGGCTGCTGGCATGAACGCCGCAAAGCTCGCAAACATCCCGGTGCTCGGAAAGTTCGCCTCGCTCATTGGAGGAGGCCTGAATGCCGCATCCAACGGCATTTCCAGCCTGCTCACACAGGCGGGGGCACCCTCGCAGCTCTCGTTCCTCGCAAATCCCTGGGTCATAGGACTCGCCACTCCGGTGCTCGGCCTGTGGATGCTCGGCAAGTACCGCATCCATACACTGAAGAACTTCTACCTCAGCAATCCGCACAGTCCGAATGCCAAGGACACTCTCGAACGCATCCAACAGATGGAGAATACCCAGAACATTCTGGCGCGTACCTGGTACCCCATCCGCGAGGGTATGAAGCTCGTCACCGGTGCGGTGCGACTGCCGTTCCGTATCATTCCGGAACCGCTTGGCTTCCTCACGGGCCGTGCTGCAGGATTCGTTGCGGGCATTGGCAAGAAACTCGGCGGTCTCAAGGACATAGCGAGCTGGCCATTCCGGAATTTCAAACACCTCGCAGTCGGCGGCATTGGCGGTGGCGCAGCAGCAGGGATCGGCACTTCCGCACTCGGGTACGCGCTGGCCGGCGGCGCAGGTGCGAGCGTACTCGGCCCCTGGGCAGTGCCTATTGCCACTGCCATCGGTGCCATCTACGGATACCACCTCTCCAAGCGGAAGAAATCGGGCGGCGGCGCCAAACTTGCCACAGATGGTGAATAATGCACACAAACCGCTCCCATTCCGGCCACTCCCCCTCTGAGCGCGAACGCAGGCTCTGCCGCGTGACCGCCGCGGAGCAGCCGGGAGACCTTGAGCGGTTCGGCGGCATGATCGGACGCGGGATGAAAGATTTTCTGGATGACATGGTGCACCGCTTCCGCGATGCCATCGGCACCAATGCACAAACTATGGCGAACATGCGCAGCGAAAAGACGTGGATAGAAGCTTTCAACCTCCCGGACATCTTCACCGCACAGCGCTACCGCCTGAATCCGCAGCAGGAATTCGGCCCGCGCCAGGTGCTCCTGGATATGGAGCCGGAGCTGCGGAAGCAGGAGTTCGTGCGGTTCATGCGCGAACTCATTCCGGATGACATCCGGGAAGAATACGGACACATTTTCGAAGATCCCGCATTCCAGACATTCTCCGATCCCAATCACACGTTCGACCAGTACCTGGATGCGACGAGAGGGGAACCCATCAACATCACGGAACGCCAGATGGACATCATGCTCACCGTGCAGAAGATGCTCATTGGAAAGGAAGTCCGCGAGGACAGCAGGGACATCTACGACAATGCAAGCAACATCGCCCGCTCCGTGCTCATCCGGCGCTACAGAGAGCGTGAGGATAACCTTGCTGTGGCAATGGAAGACTACAAGCAGGCAGTGAAGAGCCTCGGCAATAACGCAGACAGAAACATCATTGAGAACGCAGATCTCCTGGTGGACCGCCTCCCACCTTCACGGTTCAAAGCGGCACTGCGCCTCGGTGTTCTCACCAACCGCGATCTCCGGGAACGCCTGGCACCCATGGCTCGCGCACAGGAGGAGGAAGAGAAAGCCCAATCCCACCAGTCTGCGGAAGAAATGAACAAACTCAACAAGCGCGAGGTGCAGGAGCAGATCCGGCAGCGGAACCGCACGTTCGTGGACAACTTCCACAATATGAGCGGGAAGGAAAAGTTTTTTGCCGTCGCACTCGCCAGTTTCGTGACCTACAAGATGCTCAAATCCGAGAGCTGGCTTGTCCGTGGCATTCCCATCACGATCGGCGGCGTGTACCTTTACCGCCGCCTCATCGTAGGAGACAAGCAGCCGCTCAACACGATGGGTAAATTCACACAGGATTTCGTCGGCTTCGCCGGCAAGCCCATCCGGGCAGGCCTGGAAAAGGTCGGCATCCTCGCACCGCAATCCGACATACAGGCACTGAGCGTGATGCAGGACTTCCTGAAGGAGCAGAACCTTTCCATCTACCCCATCGCCCAGTCGTTCGCGGCACTCGCACAGGTGCGGATGGACTCCATAGCCACCGGCCTGAGCATAGTCCCCCGCACAGGTGCCATGTCGCTGAATGCCAGCGAGGGCACCAACCTTAACCGGGAGATCTCTGAAGTATCGCGCCGTTACGGGATCGACCGCAGCCTGGCCCTGAAGGGCATACAGGAGAACAACGAGGAGGTGAGCGGAGCCATGGCGCACGTGATGTACCTGCTTGGAGCCAAGGAGCGCCCGGACGTCGCGCAGAGGCTCGAGAATGCGAAAGAAGCGGCAATGGACAAAAACATTGTGGTGCGCACTCCCCAGGACTTCCGGAATATCCCGGGCGGCATGACCAGCTTCAACGAGTACATGAACCTGGTGATGCTCGGCCGCGACAGCGCCAGGCGCAAGTACGGTAACCGGAGCTTCCTCGAAATCATCCAGGAATTCGAGAGTAAGAAACCCGAAGCAGCGGAACCGCGCTTCGACAACGCAGACAGCATCGATGACAAACCTTTGGACACGGAAAACAGGAAAAAGGAACGCACTCTCCTGAGCAGCCTCGGCGAATACGAACTCTCCCTCACCTCCCGTGAGGAGATAACGAAAGAAGATGGTCTCCTCGACCTTGAGATACTGGAAAGCATCGGAAACATGCAAACCCTCGGCCTCATAGACGAAAGCGCCTCAGACGTTCTTAAAGTGAAATTCCGGACGATCCGGGAGAATAAGAGCCTCCCACTGCATGAACTGCTCACTGCAGCAGAACGGCTGAAGTATGCCATTCTCGTCAGCACGCTGGATGCGGAGCAGCTCCCTCTGAACGGCGACAAGATAGACCGCCTGACGCAGGGCAAAGACAGCAAAACCATTCTCGGTTCAATCCTCAGCTTCTTCCAGCGGGCCACGAGCCTCTCGAGCAACTTTGGCGAAATAGAGACGCTCGGCAACGTGGATGCGATCCTCGCACAGCGGCTCGCAGGCAAAGTGCGCAGTAACAACGAAACGGGATTCACCGCCCTGCGCGAACGCATAGGCACGTACCAGCGCTTCTTCAGCCTGCTGCGCACAAGCGATAAGCTCAATCCTTCCCTGCGCGCGAAAATCGACGGTGCGCTCGGCGACCAGAGCGAAGCGTTCCTGAAGCAGATCTTCGGCCTCCCGGACAAAGACAAGCGCATCGCCAACATGGAGCAGTACCTCGCACAGCGCATGGCGAACGCCATCGTGCTCGCCATGCTCACCGAGCACCGTGCAAGCGGAATCCACACGCTCATTACAGATCCCAAAGAACGCATCATCACACCGAATGAAGAAAATAATCTGCTCAGGGAGTTCGACCAGCTCTTCGCCTTCACCATTAATTATATTGGGACCAATCAGCGCAACCGAGGCGCGGGAGAAGAGGGTGCGTTCGAAATGGCAGACATACTGGATAATGCAATCAAATTCGAGAATCTGCCGGAGGGCATACCCGCGCTGCGAAGCGAGACATATAAAGAGGGACTCACAAACCTCACGAAGATCGCAAGGGCGTGGTTCATCCTCTGGGAGAACGAAACGGACCCGGACAGGAAGAGAGTGCTGGAAGAGAGGCTGGATGCAATACAGAAGAAAATTGAAGAGCATGTTGAAGAGCTTGCGAAAGAAAAAATCTGGCTCCAGCCACCGAAGCCAGGGAACCCGGGACATGGTTATGAACTTGCTAAACTCATGATCCAACTCATGAAGCTACGGGGGAAGGACCACAAGCTTCTCAGCAGCCACCTCAAAAATCCGGTGCCGGATTCTATCACTCCAATACCGGCAGCCACGACACCGGTTCCAGAAGCAACCACGACACCTCCGAGTGCAACGACACCGGTTCCAGAAGCAACCACGACACCTCCGGGGACAACGACACCGGTTCCAGAAGCAACCACGACACCTCCGGGGACAACGACACCGGTTCCAGAAGCAACCACGACACCTCCGAGTGCAACGACGCCAGTCCCTGAGGCAACCACGATTCCTCCGAGTGCAACGACGCCAGTCCCTGAGGCAACCACGATTCCTCCGAGTGCCACGACGCCAGTCCCTGAGGCAACCACGATTCCTCCGAGTGCCACGACGCCGGTTCCAGATGTGGTTACGCCAACACCCGGAGCTGTGACACCGATACCTGACATAGTCACACCGACGCCCGGTGCAGTGACTCCGGTGCCAGAGGAAGTGACACCCCCTGCGGGAACCGTGACGCCGGTGCCAGAGACTGTGACACCTGCGCCGGGAGCAGTAACACCTGCGCCAGATATCGTGACACCGGGGCCTGTGACACCGGTCCCAGATGTGGTCACGCCAACACCCGGAGCTGTGACACCGGTACCTGACATGGTCACGCCAACACCCGGAGCTGTGACACCGGTACCTGACATAGTCACGCCAACACCCGGAGCTGTGACACCGGTACCTGACATAGTCACACCGACGCCCGGTGCAGTGACTCCGGTGCCAGAGGAAGTGACACCCCCTGCGGGAACCGTGACGCCGGTGCCAGAGACTGTGACACCTGCGCCGCCCGCAACGACACCAGTCCCAGATGTGGTCACCCCAGCACCCGGAACAGTGACGCCAGTACCCGGAGAGACTACGGAAGTGCCCGGGGGTACCACCCCCATTCCCGGCGAACCTGCGCTCACGCCTGCCCCCGAGGTCACCGACATTCCCTCACTTCTTGAAAAACTGAAAAGCGGACAGGATGCATTCGGGGAACCACACCGCATTGAATTCCGTGAGAGCACAACAACACCTGGGCACATTGAGTACGGACTGAACTTAAACTCCAGCAACGTGCAGCCAAGCCTCATTGCCAGCTCGCCTGCCACCCGCTTGAGTACCCTGAGTGCAGAGCAAATCCACCAGCTCTACTTCAAGTGGATGGAGAACAAGGGAAGGAGAAGCGGACGCACAGATCCGCTTCCCTAATAAAAAAAGACCCCAGCCGGCTCCTTCACACGTAGTGAAAGCCGGGGTCTTTCGATGCGCTGCTCTCCCGCAGAGAAGCGCGTGTTGATTCAGTCGTTGTTCTCCACCGGGCGGTGGTGCGGGATGTTGATCTCCAAACGCACCCGGTGGCCCCCACCACCAGCCTGAAGGCTGTAGAGGGGGTTGCTTTCGACGTTCTGCCGCAACTGCCGAGCGAACTCAGCAGAGCGCTGGGCCGTCCATGACCCATCCCCCACGTACACGTCGGTCGCAGCGAGGGGGTTATCATCCTCCAAGGTTCCGATCACGCGGGCAATAAACCCCGTGAGCCGGTCCTTGGCCTCGGACAGGACGATGGTGAGTTCCTGGAGTTTGACCTCCTTGACCTTCACCCCATCCCGACCGAGTTCCTCCTTGGCACCGGTCTCGATCGTCTTCCGTGACGCCTCGTTCAGCACGTCGACCTTGACCACGCAGGTGTACGGCACGGAAGCCGTATTCACCTGCATGCCGGGGAAGTACCCGGCGACAGTCTCGAGATCCTGGACGAGCGTCGGCTGCACGGCCGGCTGGGTCGCCGACGGCGGCGTCTGCGCATCCGGCACAGGCGTGCCGGCCTGTTCCTTGTTGCCGCCCCGAAAGACGAGCAGGAGGATGCAGACGATGGCCAGCGCCACGATGACGCTGATCAAAGTCTTCTGCTTGTCCCAAACGAGTCCAGAAAAGGGGTTCCGGATTGCCATAGTGTACCTCAGCTTTCTCTGAAAATGGTTCACGAAACACAAATCTGTAGCGACTGAAGAAGTGAAGGAGCTAACTACTATTTTAGTATAATAATGTGTTTTGTCAATGTACTGTTCCGTACATTGACTAATTAATAATTTGTACTACTATATTAATTATCCAAAAGGGCAGAGCCTTTTTGTGATCCTTCTCAGCAGCGGAAAAAAGGTGCGAAACAACCGAAAGGAGGCAACAAATGCCTACGACAGTCCCCCGTCACACAACGTTCTGGACATTCCCCGAGTTCGTCGTGTTCTGGCCCATTATCCTGGTCGGCGTGGTTCTCCCGGACCTTCAGAAAGCAAATCCTGACGTCTTCACGAACCACACCGCCGCGATGTTCTGGGCCGGAACGCTCATCCTCACATGCATTGCATGCGGGATGGACTTCGGGAGGTCCACCGCCGTGATGATCTTTCTCGGACTCATCGCGGCATTCTTCGGCACCATGTGGTACGGAGCCGAACATCACTTGAGTGTGTTCGCAGACTTCCGGAAGTGGATCAACGCGCAAAATCTGCTTATCAGCTACGACCTCCAGAGGCTGATCTCCTGGGGTTTGCTGGTCGGGTACGTCTGGATGATTCTGGATGTGCTTGTCTCATCCAGGAAATTCCAGGCCACCTTCGGCCAGATCGAGCGCGCACGGATCTTCCGGGGTCCGCAGTACTACCGGAACACGAGAGCACAGCCTGCAAGGGCATTGCTCGACGACATGCTCGACTATCTGCTCACGTTCGGTGGCGTCCGCGTGTACGCGGTGAACGCCACTACCGGCAAGATCGAGAACCTCGGCATCGCCGTGGGGTGGGGTTCCAAACTCGATGAACGCCTCGACACGTACGCCGAGGCGACCCCAACGCATGAACTAGATCCGGCTCCGCCGGGTACCCCAACCTAGCACCGCATTCCGCTGCATGAGTACGGGCGAGAGACTTGCGTCTCCCGCCCGTATTCGCGTGCCTGCCAAATCCTCTTTTGTCACCCTTCGACACACCGCCGCCCCGTGTCATCCCGAGTGTCCCGAGTCCGAGCGTAAGCGAGGACGAGGGATGTATCGAGGGACGGAGGCGGCGGCACTCAGAGTGACATGCTATATGTACAATCCTTTTCCGCGCATACGAAAACGAGCAGATGGTATGGTGGCCACCTGCTCGCTTCTAGGCAGGTCTGACGACGGAGCGACGGGCGGATGCGGATGCGACGAAGATCACCTGAGGGGAAAAGTCCGGCGGTCGCCGAACTCATACACCCCGTTGACCTTCCGTGCGCAGAAGACGGTTACGGAAGTGACGGACGGATCCGTCACCTCGTACACACCCCCTACGACGTCCTGGCCAGCCGTGGGGCTGACCGAGGGGTCCACCACGCACCAGTACCAGGCGCCCCCGAGATTCTCGAAACTCTTCAGCTTGCGTCCCTCCCGGACGATCTTCCCATAATACTGATCCATCAGCTTGATCCCCTCCTTCGAGGGGGTCAGGGACACAACAGTGGCCTGCGCCTGAGCGGACGAGCCGCCGGCGCTGGCGCTCACGGACACCGAAGTGCCCGTTCCAACAACTTTGCCAGTGCCCACACTAATGCCTTCGTACTCCGCCTTGCCATACTTCTCGTTCGCCCAGGTCAGTCCGGGGAGAACATGAGGGTTGATGGCGACGTAAGCACCGAGCAAGACCGAGAGGATAGCGATCCAGAGGATTTCCCCTGCAAAGCTACCCTTGTCGCTCTTGATGTCCCGGTTCTTGAAGACACCGTAGAGGATGACACACAGCAAACCAGCGATGAGCAACGCGGACATGGGACTTTCCTTCCTCCGCTTGCGCGGAAAAACAAGTGAAACGTGGTCCAAACTTCCGAGCGATGGTTCCAATGACCTGCCTAACTATTATTATACAACATTTCTCTTTATTTGTAAAAATAATATCGAATTCTTCTCTTCCCAACGGCCTCCATCCATAGTTGTTATAAATTCGAATTTATGGTAAAATACACATGAAATATCCAAAGAAACACTATGCTGCGCCCACAAGACTTCTCCCCGTTGGAACGTGAGAAACGGCTGCTCTCCGCTAGAAGCGAAAGCTCAGCAACAAATGACCCCGAGCCACTGGAAGCAAGTACCATCCCCGATTTCGGGAGAAAGGAAGAGAAAACAAGCGAAGCGAAGAATCGCACTCCCAGAACACCGGGGAACCTTGCCGAGCAGGCAATTGCCGCCTTCGAAGAAGAAGCGGGAAAAACAGGAGACGAACGCATACACGCAGGAATACTCACACACATAAGTGAAGGGACATCCAGGCAAATAGAAGCAGTGGAGAAAAGCCTCGAAGAGCGGAAGAAGCCCGGCATTCTGGGAAGGATCGCCAATCTCATCGTGATGAGAAAGAAGACGGAGGAAGAGAACCTCTCGGACGTCTTCGACAACATCGCGAGCAAGGCAGTGGACAAAAGGAATGAGAGCATGATGCAATCCCGGAACACCGCTCTGCAGCGCATAGCCGAGGGTACGAAGAGAACCGGATCAGAGTTCATCTTCCTGGAACAGAAGTGCTTGCAACTCCGCACGTACATCAACGCGTACAAAGCGCAACTGGAGGTATACAAGGAAGAGCGTGCACGCTTCGAGCAGCTGGTCACCACTCTCCACAGAGGGAAGAATGATGTCTATGCAGGCGAAATTGCACAGATAGAAAAGATGATTGATCGCCTCGAGAAGCTGTATGCGGAGGAGGAAGAGCGCGCCCGAAACACTCCGGAACGGGACCAGGTAGAAAAAATCAAAAAGCGTGATGACGAACTCCGGAAGCTCCTCATAGAGGAAAACGCAGGGTACTTCAGCAAGCTGAATATCACCCAGCTCATCCTGGAAGCAGTGGGCGGCAATCCGAAACCTCTGAAAGATGCCATCAAAGAAGGTGTGAAAGATGAGGCAAAGCGCGACGTGTTCCTTGCTGCCGCAGATGAACTCGCCATGGAGCTCCCACCGAGCAGTTTGCGTGGCCGGGCATACGCACGCCTCGCAAAATGGTGGAAGTACCGGAAGGATCCCGAGGCGAGGAAGCAGGAGGAAGAGCGCCAGCAGGCACTCGCGTTCCACTACTCCACGCAAATCATTGAAGCGGAGAAGAGCCTGAATGTCTCCGATCTTGATAAACGTCTCGAAGTCCTGGAAAAGCTCCCCATCGGTTCGCGCGTCGCCATCATGGCACCGGATGGAAGAGCGTACTTCTTCACCACAGCAGGCAGACAGACTGTCGGCTCAAGCGATAAGGAATTCCTCATTCTCCGCTCGCCGGATGGCGGATACGCCGCAGTGAGCCAGAAGGACAAGCGAGTCTGGCACCAGAAAGACCGCTACACGAAGAGCAAAGGATATGCGCTCAAGCTCCCCGACGACGCCAGAATGCCCATGAGGAGAGATCCCACCGTCCTCTACCTGCAGGCAGCGTAATCCCCTCCACCCCACACTACTATGGCCACCACTGAACTCAATCTTGCGGAAGAACTCATAGAAATGATCCTGCGCTCAAAAACAATTTCTCCGGAAGAGCAGAAGAGTTACATCGAGCGGATTATGAAGGGCGAATTCACCCCCGAGATGCAGGAGGAACTCGCCACCATCTTCGAGAACGAGGTGCGCCGCCTGGACGGGCACATCCATAACTTAAGCGAAGCAATCACCAACACGGAGGCGCAGTACACCGAGGAGTGGCACAAAATTGCACCGGACGCGGAGCGCATTGCCGCCGAGCATGAGCAGGAAGTGGGTGCAGCCGTCGCGGACTTCCACCGGGAGTGCGATCACGCGGAGAAAGAGACAGAGCACGAAGTGGAAGGCGCCGTCCGCGAGGACGAGCAGTCGCAGGCGAATGCGATCCGGCAGAGCCTGAAGAAAAAGCCGTAATAAAAGAACAGCATCAAAAGGAGATCTGAACTCCTTTTCACCGTGTCCCACATACATATTACCCTGAGCTGAAACACGCCACCCTTCGATACCCTTCGATTCGCTCAGGACAAGCACTGCCACGTCATCCCGAGCTGTCTTGAGAACACGTCATCCCGAGCTATTTTCGCACGTCATCCCGAGCGGAGCCGAGGGGCCTCATCACTTCATGGTTCGGCTCCGCTCACCATGACGTGATATATTCGTATTTTTGTATGTGCAATTGGTAATAAAGAATAATAAGAGCAGTGTGTTTCATTCTGGCATCTGGCATACGCGAGCAAAGCTTTTTCGCGCCCCTGTACCAGTGCTTCTTTCTTCCTTCTGCTCCACCTCTTTACCTGCTTCTCGCGCGCGATCGCATCATAGGGACTTGGGAATTCCTCGAGGAGAACAAGTTTGAGCGGCCTCCTTTTGTATGTATAACAAGCCGGAAACATCCCTGCATGGTGCTGTGCTATACGCGTTTCAAGGTCACTCGTGACTCCCGTGTAGTAGCTCCCGTCGCTGCACCGAAGTATGTACACATAGTACTCATCCATACCTACATGGTGAGCAGCCGAAGCGCCGGCAGGATCATTAGCACGATGATAAGTACTTCTGTATCTCCTGATGTTTTCTTCAGCGGAACCGGATCTTTCTCCAGGGGCTTGAGCTGCTGCCAGACAGCCGGGTACAGAGCGCTCTCCCCTGTTCCGGTTGCGACAACGTTGCGGTAGCGCTCCCAAAGGAATCCACTTCGGGGCTGAGATTTTTTTGATGTGGTCTTCTTCGTTGCCTTCTCCGCTTTCGGTTGTTTTCTGACTTTCCTGATCGGGATGATTTCTGAACAAATATTTTGTTCATAAGGAGTGGGAGTGTCGGTGAAGCACCAGGAAGAAGCCACAAGTGCATACGCGCTCCCCTTCTTCACCTTCGGATAGTGGACTCCGATGGCAATACTGCTGTCCGGGGAAAAGAGCCACACCTCATCCCCATCATTGTTCAGGCTCACTCCTATCTGCGCACCGGTGAGAACCAGTTGGCCGGCGGCAGGAACAACCGCATCGACAGTGAGCACTTGCGGTTTACTGCCGCCTTCCAGTGCGTCATCGAAGATCCACCCGGCGAGAGAAACATCGTGGTCCGTGGTGTTCGCAATTTCCACCCATTCTTCTGTTTGAAGCTTCGATCCGGAAGAGACGGGAGAAGGATAGACCTCGGAGAAGATCACTTCCTGCCTGTATGCCTCACGCCTGAGCGCGTACCACGCCTCTACGATCTCCGATCGTACTGCGCCGGTGCCGAGAGCATTCTCCGCGTACGCCTTCAGCACTATATCCTCCGTAACAACGAATGATCCGGAGAGCAGCATGTATGCTCCGGAGTTCATTGAGAAGTACACATTCGCATCAAACGATGCTGTGAAGGTCACGAGCGTGCCGGACTCCACTATCCCGGAGGGAGGATCCACCGAGAGTGAAAGGCCAATCTCCTCCATGATCACTTCTTCCTCAATCCCCTGCTGCAGGAGATCGATAATCTCCCGGGCAGCACCGTTGCTCCAGAGACCAAGCTGTGCCTGTCGCGCCTCCACTTCATAGGCAATGAATTCATCACGCCGCGCAAACGGGAACCGCAGATATGCGTACGCGAGTCCGCGGCGCAGCAGCTCCGCCTGTACCATGGTGTCGTCTTCGGTAAAGACATACGCCAGCAGGCGCTCGTACTTATCATAGAGCTCCGCATCAAATTCCAGTTCCACGTTTTTGCCAAGGAGAAGGGCTCTTGTGAATTCCGACGCCTGCGTTCCGAACTCTTCCACCGGTTTACTCGGATGCACCGTCTCTGGTGTATCTATGCCGATGAGACGGACACGGATGGAAGGATTTTTCTGTGGCTGAATACCGAGCCACTGCCTCCGGAGCGCATCTGGAACGCGGTCAAGGTGGTCGATATCTGTGAGGACGATGTCCACCGTGTCTCCATCGACGACATTTGTAACGCGTGCGGGAACGCGCTCGCCATGAAGAACCGGCGGACGGTAGATGCGTCCCTCCACTGCTTCAGTCCACCCAAGGATGGAGACAACGTAGCCATCCGGGTCGAGGAGCCGTGCGACATCGGAGGTATTCGTGAGTTTGAGTCCGGTCTCCTGAATGGGAAACCGGCGAATTGCATCCGGAAGGAATGTGATGCTACTGAGCATGAACGGCACACTGCCCCCCTCTCTGTTATCGAGGAACCATCCGTCCAGAGTGAACGGCTCATCACTCACATTTGCGAGTTCGACCCACTCCCCTTCCTCATCCTTCCCCACAGGATTCGGAAGTGCTGCAGACACAATGACCCTGTCTCCCGGGAACCTCCTCTCCGCACCTCGGAATCTATTCGGCTCACCCGGCGTGGGATACGGCGTCCAGACGAAGAGTCCGTCCCCACGCAGTCCCATAGCCTCCCCCTCCATGCCTTTCACATACGTCACCTCAGCAACAAGATTTCCCGACCCAGAAAACAGCCGCACCGCATCCACATCGTTATTCAGAGCAACCTTCGTCTGACTGCGCGGAAGCAGGAGATACTGCCCCGGTGTGATAGACTCCTCCCCTAAAGAATAGGGCTTGCTGCCGCCCTCCCCGTCATCGAACAACCATCCGCAGAGCGATATCGTCTCGCTGCCAATATTCTGAAGCTCCACCCACTCCCCTTCTTCTTCCTCACCATACGGATTTGGGAGGAACTCGCTGATGATGACATCCGGAGAAAACGCCGGAGTGCAGAGCTCCTCCGGCTGGGTGGCGGGAATACTCTCCTGTTGCTTCTTCTTCGCTTTCGGAGCAACCGCAAACACTTCCACCGCGAGTTCGCGAGCGATCACATCCCCGCAGAACGTCTGAACAGTAAGCTGCACTGTATACTTCCCCGGCTGCGCAAAACTGTGTGACGGCGGGTTGCAGCTCTCGCTTGCAAACCCGTCACCGTAGATCCAGCTGCATGTCGCAGACGCGAGCGACCCCGTCTGCACCTCCGCACTGAGGTTCATGCTGACTTTGCCTACCCCCTGTGTTTCCCCGGACTGGATCGCTATGAAAGGATCGAGCATCTCAGCCGTGTTCGGTACCCCCTCCGTCGGCCGGCAGAATGCACGGAAGATCGCCGGATCAACAGGATCGCGTCCATAACTCACCTCTTCCGCCGTCTCGGGATAGGCCCAGGAATCTATGACAATGCCCCCACTCATGAGACTGAGAAGTTCCCCCTGATTCCCGAGCGGAAGGCCGCTCACAGACTTGCGGAAGGAAACATGCTCCCCCGGATGGAAAACAAAACTGATCCCTGTCTCTGGCACCCAGGCACCGCTCCCCGCATGCTCCGCGGAAATAATGAACGTATCCAGTGAGTTTCCTTCATCCAGTACCCAACCGGCAATGTCCACCGATCCTGTCCCGAGATTTCCGATCTCTATCCACTCGTTGTCATCCGCTCCCATGGGATTTGCGAGTACCTCTGTAATGTACACACCGGG
Organism: Candidatus Peribacteria bacterium RIFOXYB1_FULL_54_35; assembly: GCA_001787755.1. GTDB lineage: Bacteria > Patescibacteriota > Gracilibacteria > Peribacterales > Peribacteraceae > GWB1-54-5. The sequence continues at coordinate 27,049 of MFYJ01000010.1, read as the reverse complement.
ATGAATGAACATGCCACTCCCCTCTTCCGGACCATCGTCGGGAGGATCCTCCTCTCTGATCTCCGCAATCGTTGTGACACCACCTGAGATATTGCCGGAACGATCAATGGAAACAAGACGGAGTTCAAATGTCTCTCCGCTGCTCACGAATATACTCCACCCTGTTGCAGATGCAGGGAGGAGAATGCGGCCTGATCCGATGAAAGGAGAGACAAAAATTTCCTGTTGTGCGACATCGAGTGACTCACTTGGTATCCACTGGCTGATAAGAGTGCCGCTGAGAATGAATGCCGTAAAATCCGATGCTTCCGCAGGAGCAATGACGTCTTCCGTTGATCCTATTCCATTCGGAAATCCCGGTGTCCCGAAGAGGGATGCACCGTCATCGAACCCGAGAAAAGTGCTTGCAGAAGCCCAATTCTCCTTCTTATCCCCGGGCCCGGAAAGAACGAGGCGTTCCATGCTGCGTTTCGACCCGGATCCCGATGCATTCTCCCCGGCAAACGGTTCTCCCACACCATCATCCACAACATCGATCATCGCACCGCTTGCGTCGTACAGGCGGAGCAGCAGTTTCGTATTCGGCAGCGTCATAGACACAGTTGTGAAATCCGGTTCGACTGCGAGCCGTGAGTGCGCCGCATCATAATTACCAACGAGCACATACTGGCCGGAGCTAATATTTGTGCCTGCAGGAAATGTGAAGAGTGTTTTCTCCTCCCCCTTACTATTCAGAACAGTGAGCACCCATCCATCGAGTGTCTGTACGTCAAATGCACCTGATCCTGTCTGGACGTAGGTCAACTCCACCCATTCATCTGCCGTACTGAGATCTGATCCCATCCACATCACTTCGCTGATCACGACGTGTGCGGACGCCATGACAGGCAGCAGCAAAAACCAGATACCGGAGAGAAAAGAGAGGCACCGGGACACCCATCCAGTACAACAGCAGACACTATTCCCCTCCAGAGACCTGAGAAAAATCCCACGCTGAGAGGTGATGATGCCGCTCCCGCACCACAAAAAACCCGTTCTACCCCCTGTAAGAACCCAATCGTTTGACAAGGGAACGGGAGGGGGCAGAGAATTCCCCCCTTCTTTCCCCGCCCCACTATGACTGGAGAAACAACAGATACCCACTTCGTTGACCATCTGGAGGGAACCGACACACTCGTCCTCAAAAGACTCGATGGAACGGAAGGAGAAGTGCGAGTCCAGCCATCCGATCTCGCGCAGGACTTCGCCGTGGGCGAGCTGCAGAAGCTGGTGCAGCAACAGGCAAGAATGCGATTGGATGGTGGCAAGTGGCGCTGAGGAGCCAGCGATTCCTTACGTCATGAGAGCGAGAAGGTCCCTGAGTTTTTTCAACATCTTCTGATGAAATATTCCAAACCTCTGTCAACTCTTCTTTTGCTCTTACCTTCGTGAGTTTGGCTTGTAGAAAAGCTCTTCCCCCTCCTCGCACCGGGGGGCAAAACAGTGTACGATGATAACAGTACTGCACTTGAGTACTCTCTCACATGTTACTGAACACTTGATAATGACCATTTTCTTCACTCGAACTTCCGTTTCTCCAGTGAATAACATCGGCCGGATCAGGTAACCGAGAGGGTGTCTCAGAGGTGCTTTTTTCACTTCTGACCCCAATGTTCCTATGGAATACACCATCGTCTTTCTTGCACTCCTCGCCGGAGTGTTTCTGGGACTCCTCACAGGCTGGTTCTGGTTCTCGAAGGGCAAGAAGATTTCTGCAAGCCTCCAGGCAGAGATCAATGAGAAAGAACATGCGCTCTCGAAACTAGAAAACCAGATAGTACAGATAAAAAACCAGGCAAAAACTGCCGAAGCCGAAGCCAGGGCACAGGCCAGAGAAATTCTGAGCGAGGCAAAGCTGCAGGCAAGCGAGATGGAGACCAGACTGGAAAAAATGGAAGGCCGCCTGGAAGAGAAGGAGAAGAGCCTGGATGAGAAAGTGCGCGACATAGAGCGCCAGCGCAACAACCTGCAATCGCAGCAGGATGATGTGAGTAAGCTGAAAACGGAGCTCTCAGCAGCAAGCCAGCAGCACCGCACAGCGCTCGAGCAGGTAGCCAAGCTCTCGGAGGAGGAAGCAAAGAAACAACTCTCCGGGGAGCTCGAACATGAGTTTTCCGGGTACTTCGCATCGCAGATCAAGCTCCAGAAGCAGCACCTGCAGGAGGAGTATGAGGATGAGGCAAAAAATCTGCTTGCAGAAGCCATGCAACGCTATGCCTCCGAGGTAGCCACCGAGTCTACCGCCACCATCGTGCAGCTTCCTTCCGATGATGTGAAAGGGAAAATCATCGGGAAGGAGGGGCGCAATATCATCGCATTCGAGAAGATGACCGGGGTAGATATCATCATCGATGACACTCCCGGCGCCATCGTGATCTCGGGATACGATCTCGCACGCCGGTACGTGGCCAAACTCGCCATGGAAAAACTTATTAAGGACGGACGCATCCAACCGGCACGCATTGAGGAAGTCGTGACCAAAATGAAGCAGGAAGTCGGCAAAATGATGCTGGAATTCGGCAAGCGTGCGACGGATGAGCTCGGCATAAAGAACTACCCTCAGGATCTCCTCAAGATCATCGGCCGCCTCCGCTTCCGCACGAGCTACGGCCAGAATATTCTCAAGCACTCCGTGGAAATGGCACACATCGGGCGCATGCTTGCCCAGGAAATTGGGGCAGATGAGCAGATAGTTGCAGAAGGATGTCTCCTCCACGACATCGGAAAAGCCCTCGACCACGAGGTATCCGGTACACATGTGGAAATCGGCGTGGAAATCTGCAAGCGCTTCAAGGTACGGCCGGAAGTGGTGCACTGTATAGCAGCACACCATGAAGATATTCCTATGGAATCACCCGAAGCGTTCATTGTTGCTGCAGCAGATGCCATTTCCGGCGCACGGCCGGGCTCCCGCCGCGAGTCCATGGAAGCCTACATCCAGCGCCTCAAGGAGCTGGAAGAGCTCGCAAAGAGCTTCCCAGGTGTGGAACGAGCCTTTGCGATTTCCGCCGGCCGTGAGATCCGCATCTATGTGGATACGGCAAAAGTCGACGATCTCGGACAGGAGAAAATGGCAAAGGACATTGCCAAAAAGGTGGAAGATGAACTTACCTACCCCGGCGTCATTAAGGTCAATGTTATCAGGGAAAGACGCATAGAGGCCTCCGCCACCTGAATTTTGCGCTATTTTGCCTGTACGGGCCGGCTCCCTGAGCCGGCCCTCTTGAGAAATTTGGCGATTTGAGCTATAATTCTTCGATACAAACACAAATTCCCCTCACTGCTATGTTTACTCGTCCATCCATAAAAATACTGGGTCTCTTGGTGGTCTCAGCCATCGCAGGGCTGCAGGTAATGCATACGGCCACCGCTCAGTTTATGCCACCGTTCAACTGGGTTTCCGCCAGCTGCCAGGACAAGAAGACTGAATTTGGGAAGCTCGTGGCAGTTGATGACATCTACAATCTCCAGTGGACCTACGAAGGAATGATGCAGGATATTCTTGATCCACGGTGTGCTTTCCTCGGCCCATGGCAACCAGTGGGATACGTGAATGATCCTGAGCTCATCATAGATCCAAATGTACAGGAACAAATGTACTACGTTCCCGAATCAGGATTTTTCTTCGTCACATACCTGCAAAAAAATACAATTGCATTCGTATTCCGTGTGAATATACCGGATCCCTTCCAGTACCTCGCGCAGAAGGATGCAAGACTCATGCAGTCTGTAGCGGCAGGAAGAGCACGTTACGCTCCCCCACCTCCACCTCCACCTCCCCCGCCTCCTCCACCCCCGCCACCGCCTGCCGTTTCTTCAGAAGCCGCACCGGCCGACGGCCAAATGGGAAATCCTCTTGCAGGCGAGCAAACCGCAGGAACATCCTCTGCAGACTCTAACCAGGAAGACCTGTTCAGGCAGATCGAAGAAATAGGTGCATTTGCCGAAACATCTTCGTCAGAGCGTGCCCTGTTCCGAAAAGGGAAAGTCGTGAACCAGGAAGATGAGGGAGGTGCAACGACGCAACAGCTGGGCACACCAGTCACAGAGGATCCGGTTCTGCAGCAACTCCTGGAAGAGCAGGAAGCACTCATCTCCGGGCAGGAAGGAGCGGCGGGAGAAGAGACCCCGGAGGAACCAGCAGAAACCCCGCCAACGGAAGAAGAACAAGCAACAGCACCCGCCGCCCCTGAAGAGAAAGGCGGTTTGAGTCTGAGCACAATTCTCATTGGGGTAGCTGCAATCGTCGTCGGTATTGTGTTTGCATTCATCATGCTCCTCAGGAAGAAGAAATCTGCCACTGTGAGCACAGATGCGCCCCCGCCCCCTCAGAACATAGCGAGCGGACCTCAGCAGAAATCTGAACGACTGGAAAAAGCACTCGCAGCCATGGACGAGAAAGATACCAGCGCAGACACAACTACATAGGTTCGCACATGGCCCGCACCGTTTCAGATCAGGCCAAACATAGGTACCTTCCTCTCGCACACATGCTTGCGGTGGGGGCGATCCTGACGGTGCTCACCATAGTGACAGTGAGCCGCGCACGGGAGAATGCAACAACTGCAAAAACACTGTCGGATATTAATCCGTTCAGCTACGAAGGCATTGCTGCTCTCTATCTTCAGCGCAACGGAGTGATAGACGGTTACCCGGACGGTACATTCCGCGGCTACCTATCGGTACAGCGGGTAGAGGCCGCAAAAATGCTGCTTCTGGCAGCAAAATATGAAGTATTGGATCTCAAAAACAATAAACATTTCCCGGATATCGAAGCGAAATCCTGGTACGAGAAATTTGCATTGAGTGCGGTACAGCACGGACTGATGCACGGGTACCCTGATGGGACATTCGGACCTGCACTTACGATAAACCGTGCGGAATTTTTGAAGATGCTGACGAACGCTTTCGCATTAGAACAGAATATCCCCTACAGCTACAAAGATGTCCCGCCGAAAGAGTGGTTTGCGCGTTATGCCGGTATCGCCGAAAAGTACAACCTCTTCCTCTATGACCAGGAACGGCTCTTCCCGGCCGGACTCATGACACGTGATGAAGTCGCCTGGGCAATTTACCAGATTCTCCTCTTCAAAGAACTCGGCACCGTTGTTGCCACACCATTCGATTTTGTCACTCCTTTCCCCTCGCCAACTGCAATATTGATCACCATCGATGATTTGCGGGCTGCGGCCCCGGATGCATCTGGCAGCGAATCGGCAGGCGGGGATGGAACCGGAGGATCAGACGGCTCAGGAAACGACAGTGGATCGGGATCGGGTGGCAGCGGATCCGGTGGATCTGGTTCGGGAGGAGGGAGTGGATCGAGTTCCGGAGGCGGGAGTGGTTCTGGTGGATCTGGATCAGGTGGTTCAGGTTCAGGAGGATCTGGTTCTGGAGGATCAGGTTCAGGAGGTAGCGGCTCAGGTGGTTCTGGGTCCGGAGGGAGTGGTTCTGGTGGATCTGGGTCTGGTGGTTCGGGTTCAGGAGGATCTGGTTCTGGAGGTAGTGGATCTGGCGGTTCTGGATCAGGTGGCTCTGGGTCCGGAGGTAGCGGTTCCGGAGGATCGGGATCAGGAGGATCTGGTTCGGGTGGATCTGGTTCAGGAGGTAGCGGATCAGGTGGCTCCGGGTCAGGAGGATCTGGATCAGGAGGTAGCGGATCAGGTGGCTCCGGGTCAGGAGGATCTGGTTCGGGTGGATCGGGATCAGGCGGTTCTGGATCAGGTGGTTCAGGGTCAGGAGGTAGCGGATCCGGAGGATCGGGATCAGGTGGCTCCGGGTCCGGGGGATCTGGGTCTGGTGGTTCAGGTTCAGGAGGCTCTGGTTCGGGCGGATCTGGATCAGGTGGTTCTGGATCGGGAGGATCAGGTTCGGGAGGTAGCGGATCAGGTGGCTCGGGATCGGGAGGTAGTGGATCAGGTGGTTCTGGATCGGGAGGATCAGGTTCAGGAGGATCTGGGTCTGGTGGTTCAGGTTCAGGAGGCTCTGGTTCAGGAGGATCTGGATCAGGTGGTTCGGGTTCCGGTGGATCAGGATCTGGTGGAAGTGGATCAGGTGGTTCTGGATCGGGAGGATCAGGTTCGGGAGGTAGTGGGTCCGGGGGATCTGGTTCAGGAGGTAGCGGCTCAGGTGGTTCCGGATCGGGAGGTAGCGGGTCCGGAGGATCGGGATCAGGTGGTTCCGGGTCCGGGGGATCTGGGTCTGGTGGCGGCTCGAGCTCGGGAGGCGGGAGTGGATCTGGCGGTGGTTCCGGGTCAGGCGGAGGCAACAGGAGATGCGGCAATGGAATCCTTGAACAAGGAGAGCAATGCGATGATGGGAACACCATCAATAACGACAACTGCACCACGTTCTGCATGTTCCCCTTCTGCGGAGACGGCTTCTCCAACCAAAACACGGAGGAATGCGACGATATGAATAACTCGAACAACGACATCTGTCTGAATAACTGCACACTCAATATCTGCAACGACGGGATCGTGAATTTCGTTCTTGAGCAGTGCGATGACGGAAACCTCGACACATCAGACGAATGCCCGGCATTCTGCCGACAGGCACGCTGCGGCGACGGATACCTCAAGCCGGACAGAGAGCAGTGTGATGACGGCGATTCCGAGGACTATGACGAGTGCGTTACGGGTAATAACTGCAAATGGGCATACTGCGGAGACGGATTTCACTACAAAGGATTCGATCCGAACTTCCAGCGAGAATGGTGTGATGACGGCAACATTTCCAATAATGATTTCTGCCTTATTGACTGCAGACTGAACGTCTGCGGCGATGGCTGGCTCTTTAATGGAGTGGAGATATGCGACGATGGCAACCTCATATTTGGAGATGGCTGCGACCATTTCTGTCTCGATGAAGTCTGTGGAAACGGTTTCGCCCAGCCACACCTCGGAGAAGAGTGCGATGACGCAAACTACGTGAACGAAGACAACTGCACGAACCTCTGCAAGAGAGCAACGTGCGGCGACGGGTACATACAGCCGGGCCTCTACGAAATGTGCGACGACCACAACATAATCATAGGAGACGGTTGTGATAACTTCTGCCTCACCGAAGTATGCGGCAATGGCATTCACCAGCCATGGCTCGGAGAGGAGTGTGATGACGGAAACACCGTACACAACGACGGATGTACCAATAACTGCAGACGCCCAATCTGCGGAGACGGCATTATTCAGGGATACGAGAATTGCGATGACTCTAACTCACAGAGCGGAGACGGCTGCGACCAGTTCTGCCTCTTTGAAATCTGCGGTAATGGCATCCATCAGCCATGGCTTGGCGAACAGTGTGACGACGGAAACTCCAATAACTCCGACAGCTGCCGCAACAACTGCAGAACACCAAGGTGTGGTGACGGAATCACGGATTCGCCGTGGGAAGAATGTGACGACGGGAACAACATGTACGGGGACGGCTGCCATTCCACATGCATGTACGAGAACTGCTACGACAGCGACGGCGGCATAGTCGGCAATGTCACCGGTACCACCACCAAGGGATCCGTATCCAGAACGGACTACTGTCGTGACCCATCCAACATAGAAGAGTTCTTCTGCCACGAAAGGACATACGTGGCAAGCGGCCCGTTCTTCTGTTCGAACGGTTGTGATCAGGGGCGCTGTCGGTAGACCGTACTCTGCATCACTGATACAACGCGTAATTGGAACCTGATTGAATGATCAACTGATCTTCGTTGAGCTTTTTGAGGAGCCCTCCCAACCATTTCCTGTGATGCCGTGGAGACCAGTCAGCGCAGATTCTCCTGCCAATTTCCTCCTGAGGTAATCCCCGGGGCTCATCCCTCAATTCTTCAATAATCCTCCCGCGGAAAATGCGATTGGGAACAAATGTCGATCCCACAAGACGTCCCGGCTCTTCCTTCGCCTTCTTCCTTCCATGACTCACTTTATAAGCCGCTTTGCAGATACCTCTCCGCGTGAGAGGACAGATATCCCATCTGGGATGTGTCTTCGTGCAGACAAGAGAGCCGAAATCCATCAGAGCAGCATGCCAGTCTGCAGTTGTATACCGGGAATTCCTCAATGCTTCTGTAAGAGCCTGCGCTGCTATCCCCAGAAGATAATCATCTCCTTTGCTCCATGTTCCGTCGGGACATTCCGGCCCCACAAACGTACGATGAATAATGCGTCGGATATTGGTATCGAGACAGGGGGTAGAAAGAAGGAACGCAAAATTTCGGACGGCTGCTGCCGTGTAGTGGCCAATTCCCTTGAGGGACTGGAGATCATTCATCTCCTGCGGGAAAACACCTCCATGCTCCTTACAGATACTTCCGGCAATGTCCCGCAACCGTAGAGCACGCGCGTTGTAGCCCATGCCCCGCCACGCAATGAGCACTTCCCTGTTCGATGCAGACGCCAGATCCCGGAGAGAAGGAAATTCCTCCAGAAACACGGGAAACACGCTCTCAACGCGGGAAACCTGCGTCTGCTGCAACATGATCTCGGAAACGAGGATGCGGTATGCACGCTCCGTATCATCCGCAATATTCAAATCCCGCCACGGGAGAACGCGCTTATGTCCTGTAAACCAAGACCACAGTTCTTCCACGAATGCCTCTATGTGCTCCTGGCGCCTCATGGATTTCTGCTGTAGGTGGAATCATCATCCGACCGGAGCCGCATGGCCATCAGAGTGAGCACGAAGAACAGGCCGGATGCGTACAGGTAGACCCACACCAGATCCGTTCGGTTTCCAAGGAGCACAGAAGGCCTCAACGGATAGAGGTTCAGCAGACAGGCAATGAGCACTGTGAAGAGGACTGTGACAAGACGTTGAAACCATGTCGGAATCAATTTCGCTTCCAGCCAGAGATACAATCCCGGCAGGAGCGCAAGGAAGGTAACACCCTTGTATGCATAAGAGCGCGTCCCAAACCCCGCTCCCTCCAACATGAGCATCACCGCAAAAGGAAATGAGGCCGCCAGAAACGCCTCTGCCCTGTGACGAGAATCCCCTCTGCAGAGGACGATCAGAACAATTGCCACACTGAGAAGGATGATTCCCTTCCCAACATAGTAAGGCAGTATTTGGAAAAAACTGATGCCATAGCTGTAAGGCACTCGATCATAGTAAAGTTCCGTCCGCACGAACTCATGCGCAACGATGTGACGGGAGAAATCAAGGAGATAGGGGAAGAAGAGAACCAGTATCCCCAGCATCACTGCGAGGACGCTCACGGCACCCACCGAGCGCCTTCTGTCTGCCAAGAGGACAACGAGAGAGAATGGCGCAATGAATGTGAGCGAGGATACTTTGATCGAAGCCAGGAATCCCGCGACAGGGACCCACACCCTCGGACGATAAAACAGCATCGCATAGACCAGTGCGTATGCTGCCGCAACAAATAATTCGAACTGCCCCTGCAGGATCTCAGACTTCCCCACGGGAGAGAGAAGAATGCAGGAGAGGATGGCAAACACTGTCGGAGGAATGAGCGGCTTCGCCCTGGCAACCCACAGCACCCAACCCACCACTGCGAGGAAAACCACGATCTTCACGACCATGTGCACGGCATACACCACTCTGTACCCAAGTGGCACGAGTTTACTGTACATCCAATACGTCACCGGTGGATAGAAAGGGGCATTCTGTCTGGCAAAAATGTATTTCGCCGGCACATCTTTGTAGGGCGAAAAACCGTCCGCCCACGCTGCCGATGAAAGGAAACGCTGGTAGAGATCTGGACCGACCATGCCATCCTCCACAATCGTCGGTTCATAGTATGGGAATACCCACATATTCTGCACCACCGCCGGTGTCTCTGAACTCAGAATCCCATAGCACAACACAATGAGCGGAGGAATAAGTGCCATCGCCGCAATGGTATTGCAGCAGCACAGGTACAGACCTTTTGGGCTTCTCCATCCGTGCAACTTCATGCCTGCAATCGTACTACACTTTGGCAGCGCGTGTGCGCCCCGACAATATTCCTACAAGTGCAAGGAATGAAAACAGGCAGGATGCTATGAAATACACCCGAGCCATATCAGCATATTCTGCAAAAAGAATGCCGCTTTTGAAAGGGAACAAATGGGAAACAACCATGAGCAGTACTCCGTAGGAAGATGCAACCACACGCTGATACCACAGAGACACGTGTGCTTCCCTCAGCCAAAGGTAGAGCCCCGGGAGCAGGGCAAGAATTTCCACGCTCTTGTACTCCCATGAGAGCGTCCGGAATCCTATGGCCTGCAGTATGAGCATGACTGCAAGGGGGAAAGAAGCCCGGAGAAATGATTCTGTCCTCTGTTCCCTTCCGCGAATGGAAAGGAATATTCCCAGAAAAAACATTGTAGAGGCGATGATGATGCTCTTCCCGATATAGTAAGGAAACAGGAGCGCAAAACTCACGCCATCAGCGTATTGATTCCCGTCTGCACCACCCACAAGCAAATCCCCGACAAGAATGGAACGAGCAAATCCAGACAGAAACGGAAAAAAGAGGAGCAGGGAAAAGAACACCACTGCAATAACAAAAATCATGCGTCCAAACCGTTCTCTATTCACTGCAAACGCAAGGAAGACGAAAGGACCAAGAAAGAGCAGAGACGATATTTTGAGCGAAGCAGCGATGCCCGCAAGAATAAGCCACAATGCCCGGTCACGAAACACCGCGGCAAACACAAGCATGAACGAAGCTGCAATAAAGAGTTCCGACTGTCCCCTCTCAAGCTCCGAGAGCCCTGTTGGCGACAGAAAAATACAACAAAGAATCGCAAGTAAAGTTGGCAGAAGGACCTTTTCCGCCCTCAAAGACCAGAGCACAGCGGCTGCCGAAAGGAAGAACAGCGCTAATTTTGCAATGGTGTGGATAGTTCTCACTGCCGGGAAACCCAGAGGGACTAACATGCGATACACAAAGTACGTAAAAGGGGGATGTACAGGCGTACGATCCCATTGGTAATTCTGAAAATACCTATCGGGTATGGGGCCGTAGGGGGAAAAACCATCCGACCACGCCTCTGCAAAAATAAATGTGTGATAGAGGTCTACTCCTCGCTGTCCATCCAGAGAAAAACGGAGCGGGTAATACGGAGACAGGCGCATTTCCTGTACCACGCTTGGGAGAGGAGCATCAGCTTGCAGAAAGCAAAATATAATGAGAGAAGGAAGAAGAGCGGAAGCCACAATGGCGTAGCAACACCACTTATACAGGTTCTCAGGGCCGTCTCTGCTTCTTTCTTGCGCTATGGAAAGAATGGTACAGCATCTTTCGCCATCCACTCCAATGCCAAGAACAGAGAACCAGACAGCGTTATTGCCGCAATATGTATTGACTCTTTTTGCAGATATTTCTAGACTTTCGCGGCTAAGAGAGTCTATTCTCTCTTTTGAATTTAGTTTCCTTTCTCCTTTTTCGCATGGCAGACCAGAAGAAGTTCGACCGCAGCAAGCCACATATCAATGTCGGAACTATCGGTCACGTTGACCACGGAAAAACCACGCTGACAGCCGCTCTCTCATTGAACTTCTCTCCGGAATCGGAGAAGAAGGGCTTCGACCAGATCGACAACGCTCCGGAAGAGCGCGAGCGCGGTATTACCATCGCTACTTCCCACGTGGAGTACGAATCAGCAAAACGTCACTACGCACACGTTGACTGTCCTGGACACGCGGACTACGTGAAAAACATGATCACTGGCGCCGCTCAGATGGACGCAGCCATTCTTGTCGTTTCCGCTGCAGACGGCCCTATGCCGCAGACACGTGAACACATTCTGCTCGCCCGCCAGGTGAACGTGCCGTATATCGTCGTGTTCCTGAACAAGGTGGACATGGTCACCGACCCTGAGCTTCTTGATCTCGTGGAAGTGGAAATCCGCGAACTCCTCAATAAGTACGATTTCCCTGGGGATAAGACCCCCATTATCAAGGGATCCGCTCTCAAAGCCCTTGAGGGTGACCCTGAGCAGGTGAAGAAGATCAAGGAACTCCTCGACACCCTCGATGAGTACATCCCTGTACCAAAGCGAGAAGTCGACAAGCCGTTCCTCATGTCCGTTGAGGACGTGTTCTCTATCAAGGGGCGCGGGACAGTCGCTACCGGTCGTATAGATCAGGGCAAAGTAAAGGTGAACGATGAAGTAGAGATCATCGGCATCCGGGAGACGCGCAAGGTGGTTGTCACCGGTGTGGAAATGTTCCACAAAATGCTGGATGAGGGTATCGCCGGAGACAACGTGGGCCTGCTCCTCCGCGGAGTTGAGCGCGAGGAAATCGAGCGTGGGCAGGTGATCGCCACCAAAGGCTCCATCACTCCTCACACCAAGTTTGATTCTGAGGTGTACATTCTCACCAAAGAGGAAGGCGGACGTCACACTCCGTTCTTCAAGGGGTACAAGCCACAGTTCTACATCCGCACCACAGACGTGACAGGAACAGTGGAACTGCCTGACAATGTCGAAATGGTCATGCCGGGCGACAAAGTGAAATTCGTCGTGACTCTCGGTGCTCCAATCGCACTCGACGAAGGAACGCGTTTTGCCATCCGCGAAGGCGGCCGCACCGTCGGAGCCGGCGTTGTGACCAAGATTCTCCAGTAAGCATATGAAAGGGGGCGGTTCCCGCCCCTTCTTCTCCCCGCTCTTTCCCCTCTCCGCACAATGACTCCCGTGAAGAAATCTGCACCGTCAGCCTCCGTCCGCTTGGCGCGGACTACGGCCGACAAGAAGAAGAAACCATCTCCCAAGATAGTAAAGAAGCCAGAACCGAAGAAAAAGGAGGAATCTCCAAAGGAGTCAGCGGGAAAAGCCACACCATCAGCCTCCGCCCAGCCTTCGCTGAAGCTACGGCCGGCAAGCAAGGCTACGGCCGACAAGAAGAAGGAGCAGAAAGTCCCATCTATTCGCATTCGTCTGAGTGCATTTGACCATATCGTACTTGATGAAGCCGTCGGGAAGATTGTCGATACCGCAGAACGTACCGGAGCTGTTATTCATGGCCCTATCCCCCTTCCTACAAAAATCCGCAAATTCACAGTGAACCGCTCAACGTTTGTGCACAAAGATGCGCGTGACCAGTTCGAGATGCGCACGCATCGCCGCCTGATTGACCTTAAAGAAACCACCTTTAAGACTATCGAGAGCCTGCAGAACTTGAGCCTGCCTTCCGGGGTGGATATTGAGATTAAGATGACGTAACCAGCTTGTTAGGTGTATAGCTTCATTAGCTTCATTAGGGATTTGGAGTTTGGATCTGATATCTTGTTACTTTCCTTGTGAAGCTAATCAGCTAATGAAGCTAATGAGCTATCAAGCTCATTCCCACCCTTTCTTCTTCACACCGGCCTTCGCGGCCTCCTGTTCGGCACGTTGTTTGCTGTTGCCCTCCCCCTCTGCAATCTTCTCTTCCCCAATGAATACCGCACAGACAAACTGCTTGTCGTGATCAGGACCGGATTCCTCCACTACCTCGTAGTGCGGAGTAACGCCAAACTGCTCCTGCGACTTCTCCTGGAAAAAACTCTTATCGTCCCTGTGCTTCCCCTGCGCAAGTAACTCCTGCAGACGGACAAGGATAAAATCCTTGCAGAATGCTGCAGCCTTCTCAAAACCCTGATCCACGTACATAGCTCCAATGAGCGCTTCCAAGGCATTCGCGAGGGTAGAAGGTTTCTCACGACCGCCACTGGCTTCTTCTCCTCTGCTCATGTAGAGAAAGCTCCCCAGCTTGAGCTCCCGTGCAACTGTAGCCAGGTGTTCCCCCTTCACCAGCGCAGAGCGCCAACTTGTTAATTCCCCTTCCGATTTCTCGCTGAAACGGTAGAGGTATTCCGTCGCAACGAGCTCGAGAACCGCATCACCCAGAAACTCCAGCCGCTCATTGTGGCCGTTGCTCCTGCTTTGCCTGAGGGCACTGCGGTGTGTGAGTGCACGCACAAGATATTCCTTACTACGGAAGCGGATACCGATGGCCTTCTCAAGGAGAACAAAGGATGCAGGCTGTGGCATTGGTGGCAGTATAGGACAGACAGAGGATGAGCTCTACTTCTTCTTCCGGTGGGCAATGGCATTGAGAACACCATTGACGAATTTCCCGCTCTCTTCCGTCCCATACTCCTTGGCAATCTCTATCGCTTCGTTCATGACAACTGCAGGAGGAGCATCATTTCCGAATACCAGTTCATAGGCCGCCATGAGCAATGTACATCGCGAAATGGGATCCATACGGTCAAGGGACCACTGCGGAGCATCGGCCTGCACAATCTCCTTAAGTTTCTGCTCCTTTCCCATTACTCCGGCAAGAAGTGAGACGGCAAATGACTCATCAATGTCACCTAACTCCCGCGCATCGCGGATCAGGGCCTTCTCAATATCGAGTTCATGGTTCTCGCGTTCAAAGAGTACCTGCATCACTGCAATGCGCGAGAGGTGTCTTTTGCGAGCCATGGTGAGAATGAGAGGAACGGGCTGTGAAGTAGCTGAATGCTGCAAATAGTATCCATTAACAATAATCGATTATCAATTCATCAAAGCTACGCTTTGATTCTTGTAATGCCCTTAAGCAGCTTCTCTTCCTTACCCTTGGGCTCTGCTGCAACTGCATACGGCGAATTCCGCCTATTCTCCAGCTTGCGAAGCTGCTTCTGCTCGTACACAGCATACTGTGTTCTCCCTCTGCTCTTTTCACGCCGTTTCTTGGGTGTAGGTCGCTTTGTCATAGTGTGGGGGAATCCTACGGAAAACCCGTACCCTGGTCAAAGAAAAGCCGCTCTTTTAGCGTCTGTCGCCGGAGAGCGCAATCATGAACCGGAGGATGTAGAGGAAGAGGTTGAAGATATCGAGATAGAGACTGAGTGCAAGCATCATAGGATGCGCGCCCATCTTCCCAAGATGTTCAATGCGCTGCAGGTCATACGCCATGAAGAGAGCAAAAATCACCACACCAACACCTGAGAGCATGAGTTCAAACTGACTCGTCTGCAGGGAAGGAACAAAAATCTGTAGGAGGCCAACGAGAATGAGCCCAATGAGTGCAAGGAACAGCGCCTTGCCCATAACGCCGAGGTTCCACTTCGTTGTCTTCGCAAACACCGCTGCAGACGCCGCCATGAAGCCTGTTGCGGAAAGTGCATTGAGCAGAATGCTTCCCCCATTCGCATAGCCTGTGAGCACAGAGAGAATGTACGGCGTAATGGTGAACCCGGAAATGAGGGGGAAAAGACCGAAGAGGAGATAGTTCAGAGGCGATTTATTCATCCACAGGCCTGCAGTGAAAATGAGCCCGAGCTCTGCGAACAGGAAGAAGAAATGAAGCCCTGTGGTTAGAAGCACGGGAGCATACTGCATCCCAATGAAGACACCGAGCACAGTGAGCGCCATGGCAACGGCAAAGAGCCCATAGACCTGGGCTTCCGTGGACTGGCTGATGGCAATGGGCCGGCTTTGGACCGGAGAGTAAGGTTGTTCCATGTCTTCATGATAAGGAGAAACCGTAAAACTTCAATGAAGTGAGTGGATTTCTGCTTTCCATTTCCCCCAATGTGAAGTTTCTCAGCCTTCAGGGCCCTGGCTTCCCAGAGGATCACCGAAGGGATATTGAAGAACCTGCCAATCCCTCATATTGGCTCAGAGCCGGAATTCTGCTATAATAATGTGATTTATGCGACATTTTGCCATTCTCGCAGGCATTGCTGCAGCACTTCTGGTGCCAGCAGGAGCACTCGCACAGATTGACTTTAGCAACATCTACGCCGATCCCTGCCCGGTTGTGGGGGTAGGTGGAGTTGGCTGCTATAACTCCTCGGATCCCATACCGTACATCACAAACCTCATTTCCGGACCAAAAGGGGCCAGGAGCGTGATCTTCGGCGGCCTCCTGATTGCCATGCTCATCTTCTACGGCATTAAATTGCTCGTCGGGAGCCACAATGAAAGCACAGTCAGCGAAGTGAAAATGGCATATGCGCATGCCCTGGCCGGCTCGATCATCGTAGGAGGAGCATTCCTCTTTTCCGATACATTCACAAGCCCGACTGGAAATCTCGTAGATGAAGCACCATTCAACACAGTAATCCTCAACGTCATCGTGTTCTTCAAGGCACTGCTCGCCACTGTCGTGCTGCTCAACATTGTCATACAGGGTATTCGGCTCATTGTCGCCTTCGAGGACGGTGACATAGACAAAGCACGCAAGCGCCTGCTGCACGGCATGATCGGCGCAGCATTCGTCATACTCGCAAGTACTATTGTGGATGCGTTCTACGTCACGAAGACCACTGCACCGGTTATCGCCGAAGCATTCGGTATTGCACGGTTCGCCCTCACGATCTTCGGCGCCATTGTAGTCATCGGCCTCATTGTCTCAGGCATCATGCTCATCGTTTCCGTCGAGGAAAGCCTGAAAGAACGCGCCAAGAAGCTCGTAATTACCTGTGTTGTCGCACTGGCAGTGATCATTACCGCCTTCGGCATCACCACCCTCTTCACGTAATAGCATGCGCTATTCCTTCCTGCCACTGGCCATACTCAGCATCGTTCTGCTCCTCATCGCAAATACAGCGCTGGCGCAGTATCTGCCTGACCCGGGCGGCGCAGTCACAGATGTGGGGGCTGGAGCAGGGCTCTCGTCCAATGTCTGTGCCGGAGGGGTATGTGGAGATGATATTGGGACTGTGGTGTTTGCATCTATGAGCGGTCTTCGGCTGCTTGTGGATATTGTGGCAGTGCTTATCATCATTATCGCCGGCTTCATACTTGTTCTCTCACAGGACGAAAACCAGGTCAGCACTGCGAAACGGACACTCTTGGCAGCCGTGATAGCACTCGTTCTCATCAATCTCGTAGAACCTATCAGGAATGCGTATGTACAAACCGGCAACCTGTCTGGATCTGCAGGGGCAAGCACTCTCTCTCAGGAAATTTTGGGCATCGTAGACTACATAGAAGAACCGCTCCTCGTCATTGCCGTCCTCATGATCATCATCAGCGGCATCCGAGCCGTGGTCACGTTTGGAACAGATCAGGGCATCGCCAACATCCGAAGGACTATTTTCTCCATCTGTGCGGGCATTATTATTATTGTCGCCAAGCTCGCGATTACCCGCTCGATCGGTAGTACTGTAGAAGACGTAAGCGGTATTTCGGCCGGCACAAATGATGCGCAGGGCATCGTGGATACGGTGGTGGATGTCACAACGAAAGTTGTTGCATTCATGGCACTCGCAGGCGTGGTTGTCATTGTCATTGCGGGCATCATTCTCGTCATCAATAAAGGTGACCAGGAAGTGGCAACGCGCTCCAAGAACATGATTCTCCGCGTGCTGCTCGGCATGGCCGTCATCCTGATCAGCTACGGACTGGCGTTCGTCTTCACACAAGTTGCATCCGGCTTCTAAGAGCCGATACGCTGCGCAACCTCACAAGCACGCCGAACCGGGAGGACATCATGCGTGCGGATGTAGGCTGCACCATTCAAAACAGCAATAGCGGATGCAGCAATGGTGCCAGGAAGACGCTCCCCGGCAGGGAGGTTCTCGCTGCCAGCGAGAAAGGATTTTCGTGAGGGACTGACCAAGAGAGGAGAACCAAGATCACAGAACTCAGAGAGCCTCCTGAGTATTTCGTAAGAATACTTCGGATCACTGGAAACGAAGTGCCCCATGCCAGGATCGAGAATGATGTGGTCTTCTGCGATGCCTGCCTGCACTGCCGCTTCCTTCCGCTCACGGAGAAACTTCTTCACTGTCGCAACAACATCATCGTACTGTGTTTCCCGAACCGTCGTTCTTGGAGAATTGTCTTTGGCATACATAAGCACATACTGCACAGCACTCTTTTCAATGACCGAAAGCATCTTCGGGTCCCCCCTCCCCGCTGTCACATCATTTACCATCATCACTCCGGCACTGATAGCTTCGGCGGCAATAGCTGCTTTATACGTATCGATGGAAACCTGCGCATGTGGATACGCCTTCCGTACTGCCCTGATGACGCCAACTGTCCGTGCCTGCTCTTCTTCCAGGACCACATTTTTGGATCCCGGTCCGGTGGACTCTCCGCCGATTTCTATGATATCCGCTCCTTCCTCCAGCATTTCCCCTGCCCGCCGCACTGCGGCTTCGAGTGCATTGAACTTCCCCCCGTCGAAGTAGGAATCCGGAGTGACGTTGAGAATGCCGACGATCTGGAAAGCTGAGGGCATAGTGCCATTGTAGGATTGAGATTGGTCAAGGGCCAGATATGAGCTTTCAGCTTTTGCTCGTAGCTTTCTGGAAAATAAACAAGTGCGCGAAGGCAAGCTCCGCTTGCCTGGAGCGCCACCTAATAAGGGAAAGGATGGCTCATGGAAGGAAAACCGTAGGTTTTCCTTCCATGCTTCACTCCACCCACGCTTTCTCCATGTACTCCTTCACGCACCGGTGGGTATTGAAGAAGCCAACGAGACGAATGGCACGCTTCATGCGGCGAATCCAGCGCGTGCGGTCTTTGTAGTAGTACTCAGGAACCACCTCGTACTGCAGCTGCGTGTAGAGATCCTCTGCATCGACTGCCCGGTGCGTTTCTACGTCCGCCGCACTCGCCATGGAACCAATGCGCCAGCCACTCTCCGGGTCCATGCTGTAGCCCTCTATCCACCATCCATCCAGCGTCGAGAGGTTCAGTACTCCGTTCAGACAGGCTTTCATGCCGGAAGTTCCGGACGCCTCGTGCAGCCGCGTTGGAGTATTGAGCCAGACATCGGCACCGGAAATGAGCAGCCGCGCGATATCCGGATTGTAGTTCTCAAGGTAGACGATTTTCACGTGGTCCTTGAGTGAACTTGAACGCTGCACCATGCGCTGGATGACACCCTGGGAGAAAACATCGGAGGGATGCGCATTCCCCGCGTGGATGATTTGCACCTGGCCGTGAGCCACCTCCTTCAGGCGTTCGAGGTTGTTGTAGATGAGCTCGGGCCGCTTGTACGGAACCACGCGCCGGGCACTCGCAATGGTGAGCATGTCCATATCGAAATCGAACGCTGTATGCTTGTTCACTTCTTCCATGAGTCGCTTCTTTGCCGCCTGGTGCGCATCCCAGACTTCTTTGTCGGGAATGTCATCGCATTTCAGATCCGAGAGAACAGAAGGATCTCCCCTCCAGCCCGGAGCATGTTTATCGAGTAGTTCCTTTATCTCCGGACTCGACCATGTCAGGTGATGCACGCCATTGGTGATGTGATCAATCGTCTCTCCGGGAAACATCGCCTGCGAGACTTCACCGTGAATCTTGGAAACACCGTGCGTGTAGCGGCTGAGATGTATGGCAAGGAGAGTCATGGAGAGGCTGTCCTGCCCTGCCAGCTTCTGGATATGCCATGGCAGCATATCTCCCACTACATAGTGCGCGAGACCGTAGTCGAACACATCGTGACCTGCCTTTACCGGAGTGTGCGTAGTGAATGCGCAGTTCGGCCGCACCGCGCTGTCTTCGTACCCACGCTCACGGAGCAATTCCAGTGTGAGTAATGCCGCATGGCCTTCGTTCATGTGATACGTACCGACATGTTCATAGCCGAGCGCACGGAGCATCCGCACTCCTCCGATACCCAGCACAACCTCCTGCTTGAGACGCATGGCACCATCCCCACCGTACAGGTATTTGGTGATTTCGCGGTCGCCCGGCTGGTTCCCCTCGATATTCGTATCGAGAAAGAAGACGGGAACTGTCTTTTCCATCCCTTCTAACTCGTACATCCACGCCCCCACTTTGACGTCTCTCCCCTCCACAGTCACTGTAATTGTCTCGTCGACCCTCTTCATGAAATCTGCCGGATTCCATTGCCGGTCTGCGTAGCTCTGCGATCCATCCGGGTAGATCTTCTGCTTCATGTACCCGTGCTGCCAGCACATGGTGATGCACGCGGCGTTCAGGCCCATATCTGCGCAGGACCGCATGATGTCCCCTGCGAGCATCCCCAGTCCTCCGGCGTACGTGGGCATTTCACTCCGGATGCCAATCTCCATGGAGAAATATGCGACTTTGAGGTTTTTCTTCATGTGGAGAGTTTCTGTGTACTCTATAGATATTATACAATAATTTGAATATTTTAGCCAGTGCTGAGCAGTCATTGAAAATGCCTCCTAAGACCAGTACCCTGCTCTCGCTCCCCTATGCCCCTGCTCGATCCCCACATCTTCCGAGCCTACGACATCCGCGGCAAGGTCGGCACCCAGCTGCACAAAGAAGCCTACAGGCTGATTGGCAAAGGATTCGGCTCCATACTCACAGAGCTCTACAGCAAGAAGCATCCGAGTGTTGCCGTCGGGCGCGACGCACGCACACACAGTCCGGATTTCGAAGGAGCACTCATAGAAGGGCTCACCTCGGCGGGATGCCGTGTTCTCCATATTGGGCAGACCCCCAGTCCCCTCAACTACTTCACCATCTGCGAAAAGAAGCTCGACGGAGGCGTGCAGGTGACCGCAAGTCATAATCCCTCCAACGATAATGGTATCAAGTTGCAGGTGCGGGAAGCACATGCGTATGCAGGAGAAGACCTGCAGTTGCTCCGGGAACGGATAGAAGGAGGGAATCTCGTGGAGGGAAAAGGATCTGTAAAAGAGTACGATGCAGCGACACCGTACCTTCGCTTCCTCGAAAAGCTCTTTCGGCCGCTCAAGAAAGGAATGCCTGTGGCTGTAGATACAGGCAATGGTGTTGCAGGACCCGTCTACGCAGAGATATTTAAGAGGCTCCATTGCAGGCTCACGGGACTCTTCATTGAGCCGGATGGGACATTCCCCAACCACCCGGCCGATCCGAGTAAACGCGAGACGCTCGCAGACTTGCAGAAAGCAGTGGTGCAACATGGATGCGCCATTGGTTTCGGCTTCGACGGTGATGGTGACCGGCTGGGCGTGGTGGACGAACAGGGGGTAGTCCGCACTGCAGACGAGATGTTGCTGCTCCTCGCGCATGACCACCTTTCCCGGTATCCCGGGAAGCCCGTGGTGTTCACCGTGAGCAATTCAGGAACACTGTGGACGGAAATAAAGAAGTGGGGAGGAAAGCCAGTCATGTGCAAAGTGGGGCACTCCTTCGTGGAACATGCCATGCGGGAACATGCCGCACTCCTCGGAGGAGAGCAGTCGGGGCATTTCTTCTGCGGAGAAGGCTTCTTCACCTACGACGATGCACTGGTTGCGTCACTGCGGATACTGAAAATTCTCAGTAACTCAGAAAAACCTCTCTCTGCGCTCTGTGCTGCATTCCCCAAGGTGTATCAGTCCCCCGAACTGCGGCCATACTGCCCGGATGCGCACAAAACACGCGTCATCCGGGAACTCACGGAACACTTCCAAAAAGAATACCCCGTCGAAACGATGGATGGAGCGCGCATTGACTTTGGTGATGGAGCCTGGGCCGGCATCCGGCAGAGCAATACCAGCCCGTGCCTTTCCTTCTGTCTGGAAGCGAGAAGTCCTGAAAAATTGGCTCAAATAGAGAAAATTGTCCTTGACGAGGTGCGAAAACACCCTGAGGTAAAACTGGACTAACTTTCGGCTTTTCCTTCATCTTCTGCTAAAATGCTTTCAACCTATGGGATTTTTCCGCAGCCATAAAAAAGGGAAGAAATGCGACCGGATTTTGAAGCGCATCATTACAGGCCTAGTAATCGGTGGTGCCATAGGATCTGTGATTGGAAGCAAGATGCTTGAGAAGCATGAAAGAGAGATGAAGGCCAATGAGAAAGAAACAGAAGATGATGAGGAATAGCTTCTGCCACCCATCGTCTTTCAGCTTATAGCTTCTAGCTTTCAGGAGACCCAAAATCCAAAGAAGAACTGAAAGCTATCTCCTGAAAGCTGAAAGCTTTCAAACGGCTACTCCGTCAGTTCCCCTGCGAGATTCTTCTCCATGAGCTCGCGTAACCTGCGCGGGGTGCTCGTCTGTGTAAGGGCCCACATGAGCTTGACCATTGCACATTCAAACGTCATATCTTTCCCGGAAATGACACCCAGCTGCTCCAGTACAAGCTGCTTCCTGTACCGGTGCAGATCTACTCTGCCACGAAGCAATTGCGAGGTGATGACGATGGGAATACCCGTCTTCGTCACGCGACGCACCCACGGGAAGAGATCTTGCGGCAACATGCCGGGACCGTAAGCCTGGAGCACGACACCGTGAGGTTTCGACGCAAGCACTGCATCAAAATACTTCTGTGAGAGACCGGGATTGAGTGTGAGCATGACAACATCCGAATCGAATGTCGGTTTGCACTCGAGCGTGCGCTTTCTCCTCACGATGCGATGGGGGTGCAATTCCACTTCAACACTGAAATCGACAAGCGGAGGGATTTTGGGGCTATCGAAGGTGGAGAGGAATGACTGATCCACTTTCTTGGCGCGGTTCCCGCGAAACACATGGGGACCTACCACGATGCACACTTCCGCAAGATCGAGTTGCGCAGCACGAATGGCAAAAATGAGGTTCATGCGGCCGTCACCAGTGAGATCGTTTATGGGAAGCAGCGCCCCAGTGAGCACAACCGGCTTGCTCAGACCCTGCAGCGCAAAGCTGAGCGCGCTGGCCGTGTAACTCATGGTATTGCTCCCGTGCACAATCACAAAACCATCAAAGTGGTCGTAGAGCTTATAGATTGCCTGTGCAATATCTATCCAATGTTCGGGGGTGATATCGGAAGAACCAACATTGGTGATAGAAAAAAACTTCAGGGCTACTTCCTTCTGAAATTCCGGGAGGAAACGGTGGATCTCATTCAGAGATTCAATGGGCTCTATGCGGCCTGTCTTCTGGTTGACCTTCATGCCGATGGATCCGCCGACATAGAGAAGCGCAATCCTTGGTCTTGCCATATGTGAATTCTACGCAAGTCTGTGATTCCCGCAAGTGTGTTTTTGCCGGTATGTAAAGCAAAACTAACTCTTCAGTACTCCCTCCACCTGAGAAATAGTTCTCTCAAGTTGCCCCTCCTTATTCACAATCTTCGCTGAACACTCCTCTGCATAGGTCAGTTCCTTCTCCATGCTGGCAATGCGCCGCTTGAGTTCCTGCCCCTCCATCGGAGCACGCTCAGCAATGTGTTCCAGAAGCTGTTCCTTGCTCTCAGGCAGTATGAAAATAGATTCCAGGATGTAGGGTGCGCCTGCCCCGCGGAAGCAGTGGTGGTTCCGGATGCTATCGAAACCCTGCACATCCACCTCGCGCACCACCACCTTCCCATCTTCTATGCGCGGAATAATTTCCTCCACGAGAGTGCCATAGCGTGCTCCACCGTGCACTACCGCCCATTCAAGCACCTTGTGTTCCTCAACGAGAGCATCGAATTTCTCATCGGTCACAAAATAGTAGAGGTCATCCCCCTCCCCCTTTCTGCGTGGCCTCGTGGTCGCGGACTTGGGGAAATAGAATTCCGGATGCCTCTCGCGCAGTGCCTGGAGAATGACACTCTTCCCCACTCCGCTGGGGCCGATGATGAGCACAAGTTTGCCTTTTGCCATGGTGATGGTGAGGAGATTCTAACGGAGAGCAGTATTGCCTGCTACCACCATGTGTGGTACAATAATAAGTTCGCTCTTTCAGAACTTCCTCCTCTCCTCAACGCAGGGAGCAGTGAGAAGTGACGCCATAAGTCGCATGGCCTGGGGGGCTCCGGCTCTTCATTCGCATGTAGTTATGGTCCTTCCCTTGGACTATGTCCAAGGCGCACGTCTCTCAGTCGTGTGTTTCAGTCACTTCTCTCTCCTCCCTGCCTGCGGTGCAAGACCACACCGAAGGATCCCTTCCTCCCGCCCTGAGCATTGCCGAAGGGCTGGGCGGGATGGGATAACAATACAAACACACAAAGCCCGCTCCAGGCGTAAAACGGAGAGCCGATGCCCGAGCACTCGGGCTATCACAAAGATACACAGGGTGGCACGCCCAGTATCGTGTCAAAGGGTAGGGGGATGCAGCCTGGTCAGCTGTGCTTCCACTCTTTGGGTAACTTCGAAGTTATCCGTTGAGTGCTACCGGGCATCTGCTCCCTGGTGATCGCGAGTCACTGGAGAGCAGATGCCCGGTTTTTTAACTCTCCACTTTTTCGATCTCCTTCTCCTCTATTCTGGCAGAATCCGGAAACCCCAGGGTCCAGAACACGAGAAAGGCCGCCATACAAATACCCACAAGATTCGCTGCGAAGAGCACGAGAGAATTCCGTACGAGATCGAGCTCCAACAATGCCAAGCCTATACCCGCCGCACAGAGCGGCGGCAGCAGGGAAACCGCCACAGCCACCCCAGCAATACTGGCAGAGAGATCTTTCTTGACCCAGGCAAACGAACCTGCGATACCGGAGCAAAATGCTATGAAGATGTAGATGCCCGGGCTGATCTCCTCCGGAATCCACATCACCACGTTGTACGTGTGTGCAAGAAAAAGTGTCAGAAGCGCAGAAGTGCCTAGAGTCATAAGGATGGATACAATGAGGATCTTCAGGGCACGGAGAAACCCCTGCATGCTCCCCTCCACCAGCGCAAGGGAGAGGGAAAGGAGCGGTACCATGAGCGGGGCAAGGATCATGCCGCCGATGACCACAGACACGTTCTCTAAAAGAAGACCTGGTGTAATGATGAGGATGGCAAGAAGAAGGAGCATGTAGTACCCACCCCCGAGCGTCCCCTGATCTATGAGGTGAACGACGGCATCGTGCTTTTCACGCCTGGAAGCGATGAGGATGTTCTCTTTGTGGTGGTTGAAGAAACGCATCACGGCAAGTTATAGCACAGACAAGTTTCGCAGCGCCACTGCAAGCGACAAAATATAGTCCCATTCCAGACAGTTATGAAATTGTATACTATTTCCATAGTTACGCATTTTGTGACTTTGCTCTCCACATGCCACAGAGTGTATGGTGAGGGGCAAGATACTTTCATGCTCCGCAACCGAGAATACCATTGGCTCCCTGGCGTGGTATTTATCGTCGCTGCTCTCACATGCACAGCCTTCCTTGTGTATCACAACGAAAAGCGGGAAGACAACCTGCAGGCACGGGTGCAGATGCTGGCTCAGGGAATCCCGTCGTCGTGTTCAGATCCAAACGGCTCAGAATGCGGAGCCGGATGGCCTTACTGTGCTGGAGGCATCTGTATCCTCTGTACGGAAGAAGTGATGCAATATGATCCGAGGTGTGCCGGCGGCATCCCTGGATTCTGTGATGGAATCGCCTTTTGCTTCATGGATGATGCAGGAAATATCGTTGAGGGATGGGACTATGGGAATCCTCCAGCAGGTGCGACACGCTGCTGTGGAGATCCTGTTTCGAATAGTTCTACAGATGTGTGTGGCGGGGGATGTGAGGCGCAGGGCTTGTGTTGCGATGGTATCGGTGAGTGTAATACCTGCCCTGATCCTTGCGAGGAAGATCCCTGTTCTTGCGACGCTGGCTCACCAGCATGTTGCGCCGAAGATGACTGTACCGGAGCCTGTGCCTGTGCATGCGGCGGAGATACTTGTGCAGCATGTGTGTGTGAGTTTGGAGACGAATCTTCATGTGCAGGTCTGTGCGGAGGAAGTAGTTCCGGCGGTTCTTCGTCCGGTGGTTCTTCGTCCGGTGGTTCTTCGTCCGGGGGTTCTTCGTCCGGGGGTTCAACGAGCGGTAGTCCGAGTAGCGGTCCCAGCTCCGGCCCGAGTAGCGGTCCCAGCTCCGGTCCGAGTAGCGGTCCCAGCTCCGGCCCGAGTAGCGGTCCCAGCTCCGGTCCGAGTAGCGGTCCCA
>MFYJ01000010.1:0-1251 GCA_001787755.1 Candidatus Peribacteria bacterium RIFOXYB1_FULL_54_35 | reverse complement strand
CCGGCGGTAGTTCTTCCGGTGGCAGCTCCTCCGGCGGTAGTTCTTCCGGTGGCAGCTCCTCCGGCGGTAGTTCTTCCGGTGGCAGCTCCTCCGGCGGTAGCTCAGGAGGTTCAAGCGGTGGTTCTTCCGGTGGTTCCTCCGGTGGAAGCTCCGGTGGTTCCTCAGGCGGTAGTTCCGGTGGTTCCTCGGGAGGTTCTTCAGGAGGTTCTTCGGGCGGGAGCTCCGGTGGTTCCTCGGGTGGTTCCTCGGGTGGTTCCTCGGGAGGTTCCTCGGGAGGTTCTTCAGGAGGTTCTTCAGGAGGTTCTTCGGGCGGGAGCTCCGGTGGTTCCTCAGGTGGTAGTTCCGGTGGTTCCTCGGGTGGTTCTTCCGGTGGCAGCTCCGGCGGCTCCTCGGGTGGATCGAGTGGAGGTTCTTCGGGTGGTTCCTCGGGTGGATCGAGTGGAGGTTCTTCGGGTGGTTCCTCGGGTGGATCGAGTGGAGGTTCCTCAGGAGGTAGTTCCTCGGGTGGATCGAGTGGAGGTTCCTCAGGAGGTGGTAGTTCCGGAGGTGGCTCTTCAGGCGGTGGTAGCTCCGGTGGAGGTTCCTCAGGAGGCGGGTCTTCAGCGGTGGTAGCTCCGGTGGAGGTTCCTCAGGAGGCGGGTCTTCAGGCGGTGGTAGCTCCGGTGGAGGTTCCTCAGGAGGTGGCTCTTCAGGCGGTGGTTCTTCCGGTGGAGGTTCCTCAGGAGGTGGCTCCTCCGGTGGATCTTCGGATATTTCCTCATCCTTCTCATTCTCGTTCTCCTTCTCCTTCTCGTTCTCCTTCTCCTTCTCCGACTCCTTCCCATCCTCCGGTCAGTCTTCCGGGCAGTCCTCTGGTCAGTCCTCCTCTTTCTCGTTCTCCTTCTCCGACTCCTTCCCATCCTCCGGACAATCCTCTGGTTTCTCTTCCGGCCAATCCTCCTCTTTCTCGTTCTCCTTCTCCGACTCCTTCCCATCGTCGGGCCAATCTTCCGGCCAGAGTTCCGGTCAGTCCTCCTCTTTCTCGTTCTCCTTCTCCGACTCCTTCCCATCCTCCGGCCAATCCTTTGGTTTCTCTTCCGGTCAGTCCTCTTTCTCGTTCTCCTTCTCCGACTCCTTCCCATCCTCCGGCCAATCCTCTGGTCTCTCTTCCGGCCAGTCCTCCTTCTCGTTCTCCTGGCCTTCTTCAGGCTTCAGCTCAGGGCAATCTTCCGGCTTCTCTTCTGGCATGAGTTCCGGCCAGTCTTCCTTCTC
>MFYJ01000009.1 GCA_001787755.1 Candidatus Peribacteria bacterium RIFOXYB1_FULL_54_35 | reverse complement strand
CGACCATGGCAAACCTCCAGCCGCTCCCGTACCAGCTCCCGCTCCCGCTTGCTGCAACCAGGCAGGCTCCCGTGGGAGACACCGGCCCTGCAGCGCTGGCTGTGATGGCCGCAGGCGCCGCGGCAGGTGTGGGATGGGTGAGGAAGAGGAGGAGGAAGTGATCTTCTCCCGTAAACAATTGTGTGCCATTCTCCGCGGTGCTACCCTTTCGTGGCTCTGTATGAGCCCTCTTTGATCATTCTGATTTACATGCGCGCCCGTAGCTCAGTCTGGATAGAGCGCAAGGTTGCGGACCTTGAGACCACAGGTTCAAATCCTGTCGGGCGCACCATGAACCACTCGCTACGCTCGGGTTCATGGCAGCGCCATTATGTTCATTAAAAAAATGTGTTTCACTTCATTCGGGTTCATGTTGCTAACATGAGCTAAAGGGGCGTTGCCCCGTACCCGAATGAAATGAGCGGTACGGGGCTGTAGCTCATCTGGTAGAGCGCTTCCATGGCATGGAAGAGGCAAGGGGTTCGAGTCCCCTCAGCTCCACCACACTTCGCTCGCTGCGGCGAGCTTCGCGTGGTAAACCACGAAGCCCAGAGGCGTAGTGGTTTACCAGGCCGCGTAGCCCGCAGGCGAAGTGGCCTGGCGAGCTAACGAGAATGTATAAATTCCACTACGAAGTGTGCCCCGCGAAGCTCTGCCCTGACCTGGGCAATAACTTTCACACACCTTTGTTCCACTCTCTACAACTCACAGAGCGAAGTGGGGCTTTTCGATGTACCATGGTCTGCTATGCACTACATCTACATCCTTCATCTCGCAAATGGTCAGCACTATATCGGCTGCACTGAGAATTTGGACAAGCGTCTGGAAAAACATAGGCACCATGCTGTACCAACAACCAGTCGACTACGACCTGATGAACTTGTCTTTTATGCTGCATTCAAATCCAAGAAGTGGCTGCGGGTGGCGATTTACTTGGAGTTCCCAATCCTTATTTTTGATGGCCTAGTTTCGACGTGAGGGTTGTACATGTTGCGAATTTGTAGTGGTGTCATCTTCAGAGTATCTGCTTCCACTTTTCCTTCAGTGCCTCAACCGTTTTCATTTTTTTCCGAGCCATGAGTTGATGTTCCCACAGACGGATGACGGTCCAACCTTCGGAACGCAACCGAACGTTGACCGCCTTATCTCGAGCGATATTTCGTTCGATCTTTGCGACCCAAAATACTTGATTCGATTTAATGTTCCCTTTGCGGATTTTCCACTTATATCCATGCCAAAACTCACTGTCGAAGAATACTGCTATTTTCTTCGACTTATTGGCGGCATCGGGCATTCCAAAAATTCCCTTTGGGTGTTTTCTGAATGTAAATCCAGCCTCTTTCAAAATCTCCCAACCAACCTGCTCCAAACCCGTGAGTTTGCCCTTGATATTGGACATTATTTCACTGCGCCTTTTCTTGGAAAAGATGTCGGCCATAGAAACGGGCTTACGCCAGCTGCTATTAATTGTATACTCCGTACATATGGATGCAGAATTTGTCGATGCCAAGGGCGGGGTAAAGAAAGAAGCTGCAATCGGAGCAAGGTTCACCGATGAGTTCCCTGAAGGGAATATCGAGGAATTACTTCAGTCCATTCAAACAACCGTTATCAGTTATGCCAAGAAGAACAAATTGAAGATTCCTGCACAGGCTGCCTTCAACAACGCTCGTGGCGATTGGTTGGAATTGATATTGGCAGCGCATTTCTGGAATGCGGTGATCGACAGGAATATCGACATGCTTGTGCTGCGCTTGCCGAATGTTGCAAAAATGGAGTTCATTAAAATCTTTGATGAGGAAGCTCAAGAGAGAATTCAATCAGGATTGATGAGAACTCTTGAAGAGCATGATGCAAGACTGGACATGTCCAACCCTGATTTAATCGGAGTTCGCATAGACAGAAGCTCTTTACCTCCTGAGTTTCATAAACGTCTGGACCGTCTTGGGGCAGCCGATGCACATATGCTGTTCGATGCCTATAAACATCTGATCGGCAAATGTCCGTACAACAGCATCCTGTTCGGAATCTCTATTAAAACTTCACTGCGTGGTGACAGGAGATATCAAATTGTGCATGAAGGAAGCATAGTAAAAGCCTTCATAGCACATTTGCAGACCCGTTATTGGGATACCTCATTTGAAACCAAATTCTACGGCGCGGTGACGGATAATGTCAGTGACAACGACCACGAGATATTCAGAACAGCAGCGACCCACAGCATCGTCAATGTATTCAGTCCATCTGTTCGAGCTGTTGATAAGGTCTACCATGTACCGACTACGAATGATGTCAATGATATGATCAAGAAAATAATCAATGCAGCTTCAACCGCGCCTCAACTAAACAAGGCTTCATAGCTTCTCCTATTGCCTTAGCCAGCAAAGGAGGAACGGCATTGCCAATTTGCACACCAACGGATTTTAGATTTCCAACAAACATGAAATCCTTCGGAAAAGATTGAAGAGCGGCCATCTCCAATGTATTCAGTCCTCTGTTTTCCGTGGGGTGAATATAGCGACCCTTGGTCGGATTGTAGCCGCTTGTACGAATTGTGACGCTGGGTTCATTCAACTTGAGACGGCCGAACGTGTCTTGACCTTGATGTTTGCCGCTCTTCCAACAATCGGGGAGATGTTTCTTCGGAAGATCGTGGAAATTGCCCCCGGGCGGCACCATTTTCATTCTGTTCACCATTTCCAATGAATGATTCATGCCAAGACAATCCGGCCTTAGTAAATCTTGCACCGTGATTTTCTGAAAAGTTTCACCGACGGTAACCCAGCGTTTTGTTTCAGGTACGTCTCCGAAGCGCGAATGTGTCGGCTTTGGGAATCGAGGTTCAACACCCAGACAGCCCAGCACGATCACTCGCTTTCTCTTTTGGGGAACACCATAGTCGGCAGCGATCACCGTTTCACATTTTACTTTATATCCCATTGCCTCCAGCTCTTTTTGCAGTTCATCGAGCACCCCATGTTGTTTGATGCCTTCGACATTTTCAAAAATGATCCCTAACGGTCTTATTTCATAAACCAATCTCAAATAGTCTCGGAAGAGTCGGCCACGAGCATCTTTCACACCCTTTCTATTCCCCATGTTACTGAAGGATTGGCATGGAGGACCGCCGACCAGAAGATCTACCTGACCCTTGGTCAAATCCGCTCTCTCCAATAGTAAATCCGATGTGATACAAGTGACGTCTCCGTCAAAATCATCAAGAGGATTCCAATCGGGCCTGTTCCGCCTCATTGTTTCTCTAAATACGGGATCTATTTCCACGCATGCTCGTGTACTGTATCCGGCCATTTCCAATCCCAGATCCAAACCGCCTGCTCCACTGAACAGGCTGACGACATTGAAAAATCGAACGGGCATTTCTTCCCCTTTGACTTTTTTAGTAAGCGCTACAACGGGTGAAAGTGTCGTGGATGTCATAGTACTTCATAATATGAAGAGGGTGTATCATTGTCCACCCATTGGGCTTGAAAAGAACGTATTGCATTGTGCCCTATCATTTTTGCTAAACAAATTGAACTAACTTTGGAATGTGTGCATGACATCAATAAAGTTCCCGATCGTTCCCGACAGCTCATTGACTGATTCATGATTAGAGGATTAGGTCATCCTTTTTCTCAACTTGGCTGTTCAGGATCATTATGATGTTATCGAGAGAGTATTTGAGTTCTGTGAACTTTTTGGCCACTTCAAGCATATCAAAGTTTCGTTCCCACCAGTTCCCTACAGCTCCACCACGGCACTCGCGAGTGCCGTGGTCCACCACATTCCACTCCCTTTCGCGGTCAATGCACCGTGCCTTCAAGCGGGTTTCGCTCCAACCACTCCCGCAGTTCTCTTCGGCGCGTGATGAGTTGCTTGTTGAGCTCTTCACCGAGGTGCTTTTTCAGAACACTGGGTGCGGCGGCATTAAATGCCCTGAGCAGGAACCCATACTCTTCCCTTACTGTTTGGCGTGTGGCCGGGAAGGAAGAATTCACTATGGTTCTCAAACGCTCAACGTCATCTGGACCCGGCAAGTCAGCTTCATCAAAACCGGAAGGAAAACGAATATATTCAGACATAATCCCGAGGGAAAAAGGCAAAAACGGAAGTTTTTGTGAGACTTACCAATCTCGGGAAGTTTTTGTGAGGCTTACCAATCTCAAGAGCATTCTAAGCTTTAGAAATCTATTCTGTCAAGTAGCGGTCACGGTCCAAATGCCCCGGTCTCGGCGGCTTTTTCCGAAACTCACAGCCACCCGTAGATGCACAAATATCTCTTCAACACGACACCGTTGGAACGTTGCTGTCCTGCGATTTGCTCTCTATAATCGCACCATGAAAGTCACATTCATCCTCGGCTCGGATTCAGACAGCGAGTACGCAAAAAAGATCTCTGACGTGCTCGATGAATTTTCCGTTCCCTCGGAAATCATTGTCGCCTCTGCGCACAAAGTCCCCGAGAAAGTGGTAGAGGAAGTGAAGAGACTGAACGAAGATCCGCAGCCGCGGGTGGTGATCACCGTGGTGGGAATGAGCAACGGCCTCGGAGGAGTGGTGGCCGGCAGCTGTGTTCACCCCGTCGTGAACTGCCCGCCGCTTGAGACACTGGAAGAGTACATGGTGGACCTGCACTCGAGCCTTCGGATGCCTTCCGACGTGCCGGTGATGACTGTGCTGAATCCGAAGAATGCCGCTCTGGCTGCGGTGAAGATCCTCGCGCAGTCCAATGCCGAACTCCGTGAAAAGGTGGAAAAACACATCGCAAAGGTCAAAGCAAAGTACTCGTAAAGTTGGTTGCCCAAAGAACACCGCGGGGGGAGAATGCCCCCCAATGCGCATTTTTGCAGGAGAACCGGATCTCGATGAAGACGGGGTACTCGCCACCATCCCCTTTGAAAGGCCCACGAGAGAACCGCGTGTAGACATGCGTGAATTCCGCTTGGATCTCTACAGAGCAATACAAGAAATTGACCATTACCTTGCATGCTGCCGCAGGGGCATGTGTGAGGACATCCTTTCCGGCGAGCGCTATGCCACCGCCCTTTGCATCTCCATGGTCATTGCACTCCCGCGCTCCGTGCGCTACGAGCACCACGCACTCCGGGGCGAATTGGAAAATCGGAAGCACCCTACCCCCCTCGAAAATATCCCGGGAACGTGGGCTCTTCCTGTGCAGGATCTCTCTGTGACCGCCAGCACACTGTTCCCTGCTCTCAATCCCGACAACACCCCTGTGACAGCAGATGTGGATATCGATCCCATGCGGCTGCAGGAACTGAGGAGTGTGCTTTCGGATGCAGT
This sequence comes from Candidatus Peribacteria bacterium RIFOXYB1_FULL_54_35, assembly GCA_001787755.1. Taxonomy (GTDB): domain Bacteria; phylum Patescibacteriota; class Gracilibacteria; order Peribacterales; family Peribacteraceae; genus GWB1-54-5. The sequence continues at coordinate 35,135 of MFYJ01000009.1, read as the reverse complement.
GGGCAACACAGTCATAGGACTGGAGGACGAACCAGAAAAACCATCCAGCAAGTGGGCGCTCCCCGGAAGAGGAGGAGATCACGAGCCCAGCCCCCCCGCCATTGCGCTGACGGTTGGGTGAATACCTGACAGAGATCTCTGAATTTGAAAGCACATCCAAGTGAGGCATGGTATGCTCGCAGGTGATGACGCTCACCATTGACGAACTCCAGGAAAAACTCAAAACGTGGGACGGCTGCGAACTCTGCAAGTCGGCAAACCCTGTCCTCGGAGAAGGAAACCCCAAGGCGGACATCATGTTCATAGGAGAAGCCCCGGGCCAGAAGGAAGACGAACTGAAGCGCCCTTTCGTGGGGCCGGCAGGGCAGTTTTTGGATGAACTGCTCGCATCCATCGGGCTCAGGCGCGGAGACGTGTACATCAGCAATGTGGTGAAGTACCGCCCGCCGAACAACCGTGACCCGACAGACGAGGAAAAGGAACAGTGCATGCCGTGGGTGAAGCTGGAAATCGCCATCATCAGGCCGAAGGTGATTGTGCCGCTCGGGCGGCACGCGCTCGGGCACTTCTTCCCGAAGTTGGGAATGACCCAGGCACACGGCAAACCTCAGAAGCTGACTGATGGCATCACGGTGTTCCCCATTTACCATCCTGCCGCTGCGCTCCACAACGGCAGCCTCCGGCAGGCACTCGAGGATGACTTCCAGGCGCTGAAAACATTCCTGGACGGAAAATCATAACTCTTCCCCCCTGTGCAGAACCTCCTGTTTGGCATCAGTTTCTCGGCGCTGCTCTCCACAACATCGCTCCTGATTGTCATCCTGCGCGTGAGCCCCCTCACCGCTCCGGCACAAGCCATTCCGGCGTTCTTCGTCAGCTTGTTCCTGAGTGTGAGCACTGTGGGAGCCCTGGCACTCTTCGGCCTCTGGAAAGCTCTGCCCGTGCATACGTGGGACATGGGAAAACTGCTCTCCATTTCCCTGCGGCAGGGCATTTTCCTGGGATGCGCAACGGTGCTCCTCGTCCTCTTCCACCTCTTGGCACTCCTCAACTGGTGGGTGGGCCTGATGATCTTCGGGGTATTCTTCTTCGTAGAATTGGCTCTGGGCCACTAATGAGCACCTCAGATCCCTGACATGTACTTCAGGTGATAGAAACGTTTGCCCGTTGGCTCGTGCGCTCGTTTAAACGATCAAACGAACTGGCTCAGAGCAATTTTCTTCAGCCCCCTAGTGAAGAGCACTCAACCTGTAGTATGCTCCGCGCTGATGGCAGCCACTTCCTCATCATGGGCAGAGTTCATGGAGCAGATTGAAAAGGCCCAGAGCGCCGCTGCACTCAGTGTCATTGAGCAACGGCTCTTCGGCCGCAAAGACGGAGCCATGACTCTCGCAATGAAGGAACTGAAGGAACTGGATGAGAGTGCACGCAAAAAGAAGGCCATGGAACTCAATGAGAAGAAGAAGAAGCTCATCGATGCCATTGAGAACCGCAAGGCCACCCTGGCATCACCGCAAGATGCCACACTTAGGAAAGAGGATGCCCTCGATGTCACGCTGCGTCTTCCCCGGAAAGAGCAGGGGCACCTGCACCTCATTCCGGAATTCTATGCCGAGGTGGAGGAAATATTCGGACGCATGGGGTTCGACGTCATGGAGAGTCCGGAGATGGAGACAGAGGACTTGAACTTCACCCAGCTCAACATCCCGGAAGATCACCCCGCACGCGACACGCAGGACACATTCTGGATGAAGATGAAAGGGAAGGAGAAGAAGGTGCTGCGCACGCATACTTCCCCCGGACAGGTCCGGTACATGCGCTCACACAAGCCGCCGTTCCGGGCCATCTTCCCGGGCAAGGTGTACCGCAAGGATGCCGATGCCACGCACTCCCCCATGTTCCACCAGTTCGAAGGGCTCATGATCGGCAGGAACGTTTCGCTCGCCAACATGAAAGCCGTGATGGAAACCGCCGTGCGGGAACTGATCTCGAAAGATGCGACCTTCCGCTGGCGGACGGGCTTCTTCCCCTTCACCGAGCCCAGCCTGGAAATGGACGTTCGCTGGCAGGGGGAAGACAAGACAAAGGAAGGCGACTGGCTGGAAATCGTCGGCTGCGGCATGGTGCACCCGAATGTCCTCCGCAACTGCAACATCGATCCCGATGAGTGGCAGGGATTCGCCTTCGGCTTCGGGGTGGACCGGATGGTGATGATCCGGCACCAGATCCCGAGCATCCGCCTGCTCTTCCCGGGAGACCTGCGGTTCCTGCGACAATTCTAGGTTGTGTTTACATATTCAGCTATCTGCCACTATTTGTAGTAGGAAGAAAGCGTGTCATGGTGAGCTGCCTGCCGGGCGTAGCCCGAAGGGCGAAGACTGGACGAACCATGGCACGCGATGTCGCCCTTCGTCAGAGCTCAGGGTGACATCGCTTCCGAATATGCAATAATCGGATATGTGAACATAACCTAGGCACGTAAAAAGCCGCCTGCCCCGGTACAAAGGGGGCAGGCGGCGGGTGCTCTCTCTAGAGCTTCAACGACTTTCGACTGCCGACTAACTGCGGAACGCCGGCCCGCGGAGCTCGGTCTCCGGGAGGCCAAACCCCCCGAAGTCATTCTCCTCGTCGGAGAACACCGAATCGACGAGATCCAGGCTGGCCTGCAATGCGGACCCCAACGAGGGCGAGATGCTGGGATCCAGGACCGTGAGGTCCAGAGCCAGCGTCTGATCCGTGCCCTGGTCAATGGCTGCTGCGATATGGTCGGGCACATCCTCGAAGAAGAGGCGGAACGACTGGCTGACCGTCGGCGTGGTCACCAGGCTGCCGTCAAGGTACGTCACCGACGTGGGGATCATCCACACCGTGGGATCGCTCCGGTTGTAGAGCGAGGACCCGGAGGTGCTCAGTTCCACGTTCGAGACGTAGACGGTGTACCACAGGTCGCGCATGAGGAGATCGTTGAGCCCCATCCTGGAATTGCTGTGGGGGCTCGCGCTGACCTTGGCGGCATGGGCCATGCCCTGGCCCACGAAGATTGCCGACCCGTTGGGAGACGGATGGGCATTGACCGCCGCAGCGGGCTTGGCCAGCACCACCGTGTGCTGGGGGCTGTGGATGTCCGGCTTGATCGTGGGGGCATTGTTACTGGAAACGACCCCGCGGACGTAGACTGTGTCGACCACGACGGTGAACGTGTCTCCCGACACGCCGCCGTCGACGTCCGACTTGATCCGCGCCCGGATCGGAACATCCGTTTCCTCGCCCGCACCCACGACGAGCTGCCGGGAGTGCATCCTGACACCGAAGCTGTCGCCAGGTTCGGCCCCGCCCTGCGTAGCATACGCAAACGGGGTGGTGCCGCCGGACACGAAGAGTTCGAACCGGTCGATGCTACCCGCGTCGCCCTCCACGTCGAGGCCGACGTAGTAGAAGTCACCGGCCTCAATCTCCGCACCGAACTCCGCCCGCACCAGCGTCTCACTCAGCGCACCGCCCAGCACGTACTGCGGCCGGACGGGGGTAGTATCGCGCTCAACGCGGAAGTTCCCGTGATCAAAGATCTCCACAGGCGTGCCCACGCCCGGCGAGAGGGTAATCTGGTTGTCCGTGAGGCTCGCGCCGCTGTTCACCACTTCCGCGGTGACGGGGCTTTCGGCAGCGAACCACACCTGCAACGTGTTATCGGGAGGCAGCGGGACGCTGCTCCCGATGTCGGTCGTGAGCCAGAAGCGCTCACTGGTTTCCATCTGCACCACGTAGATGCCACCGGCGAGGTCGTGCGCACGGATCTCGCCCCCGGAGGCCGCAATGCCGTCCTGGAGCTTCGTGTCCCGGGCGCCGTTCTTGTCTGCATCGACCCAGACGGCGTAGTTGTACCCATTCACAGGGTTCTCGCCCGTGAACGTGTACCCCGAGACGCCCAGATCCGTCGGGCCGCCCGCGTAGACGTCCCAGACGAAGACCTCGAGATCCTTCTGGTTCTCCACGGCCGTGGTGCTCGAGGCCATGGTACGCGGCGTGACGTACAGATGAGGGATGCTGACTTCCTGCCAGTTCCCCGCGACGATCCCGCCGGGAAGGACCTCCACCACGCTTCCGGGCGCATTCTCGACGCGCGCGCCATAGGCGGTGGTGGCCGCCTGCAACACTCCTCCGAAATTGCTGGGGGTGCCCTCGCCGTCCGTGTTCACGAGAAAGCGGAAGCGGTCACCCGAGTTGACGTTTTCAGCCAAGTCGACCCTGAGCTGCCACGCGTCGTCTCCCGTGAAGAAGTCATCGAGACGATAGACCTGGTAGGACTCATTGCCGACGCCAATGCCCGCGTCCGTGGAACCCGTGAGGCGGACCGCGTCGATGGTGCGTCCGGTCACGGAATTGCGGATCTCGACGTCTTCGACGGCACCCGCGATCGGTCCCACGATGGGCCCGCCGCTGTTGGTGCCAACGACCATGACGAAGAGATTCTCCACGAAGAGCCGATCGGCTCCGCGGGCGTCCATTTCCACATTCGCCAACACCACGTCATCGTCGCCAGGCGCATGCGCCTGGCTCACCGGGCCGTCGATGGCGACTGCGAGGCTCGGTTCCACGATGTCGATGAACTGGTATGCACCGGTCACTTCCACGGGGCTGGCGTAGTGTTGTCCGTTCTCGCCGTACCCGTACAAGCTCCCGACGAACTGCCAGTCGTTCCCGAACTCCACCTCCATGCTGATGCGGCTCCCCTCCCCGCCAATCACGTCGCCGATCACCTGAAGATCGTTCAGGCGATCCCCCTCGAGGACGGTGAACGGGACCGTGTAGGCGATGTTGAAGTAGCCGCCCGGCGCCTCCGAGAAGGTACCGGTGAGCATGGTTCCGTCACTCCTCCGCAGTCCGACGTTCGTGATGGCGTTCTCGGGCCCGTTGAGTTCGATCTGTGCCCGGAAGGCCGTCTGATCCTCGACGGTATCGAGGACGACGTCGAACTGCCCAAGCACGACCTGCGTCATGCCGACGGACACCTCCGACACCGGAACGTCATCGTACTGCACCTGCACCGTACCGGACTGCACGGCGGCGACGCGGAACGTCTCGCCGAGCAGCGGGAAGTAGCCTTCGATGTCATCGATGCCACCCTGAATGTCGCTGGGCAACTCGATCCCGATCACGTGCTCCCCGCCAGTCGCAGCGTCAGTCGCGTAGACGACCTCGAAGCCGAGGTGGTGCTGCGCGCCCGGGCGAATGACTTCGGGTTGCACGAAGCGGACGGTTGCGGTCTGGTCCGCCGGATCAAACGTCCTTGGCATGGACGTCCGGAACCCGTCGGTATCAATGGAGTACACCGCTTCGATGTCCTTCACGCTTCCCATGCCGCTATGGACCAGCGTCACCTCATTGATCGTAGCATCGCGGTCCCCGACATTCGCCAGCGAAACGAACAATTGCTGCACGGCGCTTCCTTTGGGCACCGTGTCCTGGATGGGATTCAGATAGCTGACCGACGCGTCCAGGACCGCACCGGTGGGCTGCGCCAACACTTCAATGTCCGGGTTGGCGTATCCGAACTGCCGGACCTGCACGCTTCCCATGCTGCTGGTGAAGTACATGCTCGGCTCGCTCAGGCGGTACTCGCCCTCCTGCGCGTCGCTGCTGAAATCCAGCTCGACTTGGAGGGGGAGGCCCTGTTCGGGAACCGCGAACCCCCAGCCGCCGAGGCTGAACTGCAGCATGCCGTCGGTCCCGTCATCGCTCGCCAGCGGCGTCTCGTAGTGGCCGTCGGGCTGACCCCAGACCTCGTTGCCGAGATCATCGTAGCCAGTCAGGTCGGCCTTCAGGATGCCCATCTCCACTCCGCCCTTCGGTCCGGCGATCTTGTAGCTCGCGGACGAGAGATTCGTCCACGGCTGCAAGGACGCGACCAGCTCCTCCGCTCCGGTGGCTCTGTCCCACCACCGCAGATCCACGGTCTGATCGTAGACGTGCGGGGTGGTCACGACCACCTGCGCCTGCGGGCGGTAGTACGGCGGATAGTAGGGCACTCCGATCCCGCAACCGTTCGCAGCGTACTCGCCCTCCGCCTGGGGTGCCTCCGCAGCCATGATGGCAATATCGACCGCGGCACCCGTGCTGACATCCGCCCTCATGAACTCCACGTTCCCCATCGTTGCCAACGGACTGGCCATCAGCAAATTACGGGACTCGAGGGGCTCGAGGAACAGACCGCGGCGGCGCGCGACGCTCTGGCTCCGGCGACCCTGACGACGACCACGACCCACAAACAGAGACTTCTTCGTTGACATGGCGTCAACCCTTCCTTGAAAAACATCGCTTTTGTCGAAAGCCGTTGATGTGAGAGAGCGGTACTCCTGTACCACATTCAAAATACTGAGACTCTCACACCGACGGTACAAAAGCCGGAAAATAGTACGCTTTTTAGGATATTTGTCAATACTTTATAGCTTTGTCAATCTATAGATATATTCATTAGAAATACCATTTCAAAGCAAAATACCAACACTCCACCGCAAGGCTCCTCTCACAACCAGCATTGGGCAGGAAACCTCAGGAAACGACGGCCAAACTCGCGTACCAGTCCTCGGGATCTTTGGCGAAATCCGCCGCAAGGCCGGCATCGTTTGCCGTGAGCCTCCCCTGTTCCACTGCAACCTCCAGGAGTGTTCCAAGATCGGAGAGCGGATGGAGCTTCACTCTTGCCTGCTGCGCCTTCTCGGTTGCAGCATGCAGCTCATACGAGAAGATGGCAACGATGTCTGAGACCGTTGCTCTCCCCTCCTCCCGCAGCGCTTCCACCGAAGAAACGGAGCTCCCCCCGGTGGAGATGAGATCTTCGATGAGCACCACATCCTTCCCGGGCTTCAGGTCTCCCTCAATCCTCTTTTTGGCGCCGTGCTCCTTCGCCTTGGGCCGCACGTAGACGAACGGCAGGTTCATCTTCTGGGCAACAAGCGCCGCCCAGCCGATGGCAGCGGTTGCCGTACCCGCGATGACATCCGGCTCCACGGGGAGAGATCTCACCCTGCTCACGAGCGCATCCACCACAAAGTTGCGGGCATCCGGATGGCTGTAGATCATGCGGTTATCGCAGTAGATGGGTGCCTTGAGGCCGCTTGTCCATGTGAACGGCGGGTTCACCGAAAGATGCACCGCACCAATGTCTATGAGCAGTTCTGCTATCCGTTTTCCGTGTGGCATATGTGTAGGCGGGAGGAATCGAACTGAAGCATCTTGACGTTACCATGAGAGGCGAGCACGCTGCAATTCCATGTTGGATGAAACATTGGACAAGAGCCTCCACAGGCTTGTAGATCTCTTTCTGGAAGAGAATACGAAGTTGAATCTCTCGGCATTCCGGAGCGAAGAAGACTGCTGGAACGGCAACGTGCTGGACTCGCTGGCGGCACTCGAACTCGATTTCCTTTCGCAGGCAAATGCCGGGACATCCGTCCTGGACATTGGCACCGGCGGAGGGTTCCCGCTCCTTCCGCTTGCTCTCAGCTTCCCGGCAGCGCGCCACTTTGGTCTGGATTCCACGCAGAAGAAAATCGATGCCGTTCAGCGTATCGTCAATGCGATGAACATCCCCAACGTCACCCTCCTCTGCGGACGCGCCGAGGAACTCGGGCGGGATTCGCAGCACCGCGGGCAGTATGATATCGTGACTGTCCGCGGGCTCGCCGCGCTGAACACACTCCTCGAGTATGCTTCCCCCTTTGTGAAACCGGGCGGATACATCATCTGCTGGAAGAGCATGAAAACAGAGCAAGAGCTCAAGGATTCTCTCCTTGCCCGTGCAGAACTCTCCTGCCAGCTCAAAACCCAGCACCGCTACTCCCTGCCTGAGAAGTGGGGGGAACGTCAGCTGCTGGTCTTTGTGAAACGCGGACCTCTTAGCGCAAAATATCCCCGTGCGGTGGGCATGCCGAAAAAGAAACCACTCCTTTAATGGAAAATTAAAAATGGAAAATGGATAATTGCAGTACACTGCAAAAAGACATACTTTTATATTTTCAATTTTTCATTTTCCATTTCTCTCTGCCCAAGCCCTACACCCCCAACGACAAATGGAGCCAACGAGCGGCTGCAGAGGGCTACCGCGCCCGCAGCGTGTATAAGCTGCAGGAATTGGATGAGAAGTTCCGACTGCTCAAACCCGGGATGAAGGTACTCGATCTCGGTGCCGCGCCCGGGAGCTGGCTGCAGTATGCGGTGCAGAAGGTTGGACCCAAAGGAATGTTGGTTGGAATCGATCTGCAGGAAATAGCGCCGATTGAAGGAGTGAAGCATCTCTATCAGGCCGACATCACAGACATCGCCGCGGTGCAGGACATTCTGGAGCAAGCAAACGCAACGGAAGTGGATCTCATCCTCTCCGATCTCGCCCCGAACACCAGCGGCGTGAAAGATGTCGATCAGTGGCGCTCCATTGAACTCTCGGAAGCGGTTGCGGAACTTGCAGACCGGTTCCTGACTCCCGGCGGTTTCTGCGTGATCAAAGTGCTGCGCGGCGCAGATTTTGACGCATTCTATGGCAAATTAAAGCGCACGTGGGACTTCGTCAAACTCCAGCACGTACGGGCAAGCCGCGACCGCAGCCGAGAAGTCTATATCGTCATGCGCAAACCCGGGGGAAGACGCAAGTGAGCTTGGAGCAAGCTTCTGATACGCTCATCTCCATGCTCGTACTGAAGAACATCAGTAAGACGTATGGTCGCAACAAAGTACTGGAAGACATTTCATTCCGGATTCACCCGAAGGAATTCGTCTGCATCACCGGCCCCAGCGGTGCCGGAAAGTCCACGCTGCTCCACCTCATGATCGGAGCGGAGGCAGCAAGCAAAGGCAGCGTCTTCGTCGACGGCGTCGACTTGCGCGTGCTCCCCCCTGCCATCCTGCAACTGTTCCGCCGCCGCATCGGCGTTGTCTTCCAGGACTACAAGCTGCTCTGGAACAGAACTGTTGCGGAGAACGTTGGCTTCCCGCTCGAAGTGGCAGGTGCTTCGGATGCAGTAATGGAACAACGTGTGGCAGAAGTGCTGAAGGAAATGCAGCTGAGCCGCCGTGCAAATACAATGGCAAACGCCCTCTCCGGCGGAGAGAAGGCACGTACAGCCATCGCCCGCTCCATTGTGCACAAACCTATTATTCTGTTTGCCGATGAGCCCTCAGGAAACCTGGACCCTGAGCAAACAGCAATGGTGCTCGAACTCCTTAAGCAGATTCACAAGCAGGGAACAACTGTGATTCTCGCCACGCATGAGGTCGATATCGTCGATTCCCTCCAGACCCGTGTCATCCGTTTGGAAGAGGGCAGAGTGATCCGTGACAGCGTCGGCGGATATAAGAAAGGAAAGACCGAAACAAGCACGGAAGATACGAAGCAGAGCAAGCACAGGATCTTCGCTGAGGAAGATAAAGAGAGAATAGAGAAATCCACAGCCAAGAAGGTGCGGATAACACCTATTGGCTCATAGATACTTTGAATATGGTATGTCGTATATCGTATGTGGGGTTCCCTACATACGACATTCCACATTCGATATACCATTACTTGTATTGAACCTTTGATTTCTCTTCCGGCAGTGGTTCCACTACCGCTTCCAGGGGATCCTTCACTGTTTTTACCGCCGCCACCTCCCGATTCTTCTCTTTCTTCTGCTTCTCCTTCGAGGGAAAGAAACGGATGAGAAGTGTTGCAATGACAAGGTAGAACACCATCTCCGGTATCAGACTCCGCAGAGGCATCTGAGCACGCGCAAGCACGATGACGTCTGTGAGGAAGAGGGAGAAGTACGCGACGACGAGAAGGAGCACAATAGCTGCATTTTTCACGGGATTCAGGAATGCCAGGAACGCCCCGATGGCCAGCGTGACCATGAGAGAACCGAATCCCATGGCAAGGAAGAGATGCATGGTATCGAGCGCTTCTCTCCCGTACATCCGGCTCAGCGAAGAAGGATCAAGCAAGAAAAGGTACGCGAACGCGAGGCTCATGATGAAGAGCACAAGCAGGGTAATGCGGAGGGGGCGATGTGAGGTTTCCATAAGCCACATGGTAAACGGAACAGAAGATAGTGGGCAATACAGATTTCTGCCAACTGACTTCTGTCTTCTTTCTCCTGTACACTGCTCTCATCTCCATTTTCATCTATGACGACCTACAAAGACTCAGGCGTGGATATAGAAGCAGGAGACCGTGCCTCCGGCAAAGCATACGCACACGCCATGGCAACATTCAAAAGCCGTAAAGGCATGACGGGCAGTGCCGTAGCGGAAGAGGGCGGATTCGCCGGCCTCATAGATATGGGCGGCTTCTACCTCGTGCAGAACGATGACGGAACGGGATCGAAAATGGAACTGGCCTGTGCCATGCGCAAGTTTGACACACTGGGGTACGACCTGCTGGCAATGGTAGTGGATGATGCTATCTGCACCGGCGCAGAGGTGATCAGCGTGAGCAACACGATCGATGTCCCGAAGGTGGATGAGAAGATGATCGATTCCCTGATGGCAGGACTCTCCAAAGCATGCCAGGAACAGAAGATCATCATCCCCGGTGGAGAAATTGCCGAAGTCCCCGGTGCCACCACTTCCCCCGTATGGAATGCCACAAGCGTGGGAATTATCGAAAAAGGAAGAGAACTCAAATCAGAGACAATTGCGGAAGGCGACGCGGTGATCGGCCTGTACTCCTCCGGCGCACGCAGCAACGGTTTCTCCCTCATACGCAAGATCCTCTCCACCCGCTACGGGGAGGACTGGCACAAGCAGCCGTGGAAAGACGGCACATGGGGGAAGATGCTCCTGACCCCGAGTATTGTCTACCATGCCGCGCTCCTCACGCTGCTTGGACGATTCGGGGAAGAACGCTTAGTGGAGATCAAGACGCTCACGCACATCACAGGCGGAGGGATTGCCGGGAACTTCCGGCGCACGCTCAAAAAGTCCGGCTTGGGTGCCGCACTCACGGATCTCTGGGAACCCCACGACTTCTACAAGGATCTCATGGAGCTGGGGGGCGTAGAGACGGCGGAAGCGTACCGCGTCTGGAACATGAGCACAGGGATGCTCGCTGTGGTGGACCCCGCCGATGCAGATGCCACTGTGAACGGTTTGAAGAAGCAGAACATCCAGGCAAAGCAGGTGGGAGTGGTGACGAAGAAATCAGACATCCTGCTTTCGGCTTACAATGGAAGTAAACTTACATTCTAGATACTTCAAGTCAACGTGAACTTGCAATGAGACTGGGAGTGCGAGTTAATGTGCCCAATGCGCGCTCGTCGACTCGAATCCGCAAGCACGCCTGCGTGCCGGAATGCACTACGGCGTGCAGGCACGTCCAGACACACACTTGACCGTCGGTCCTTCCTCGACAAGAGCCTGAGAAACATTCTCGTCGTTCATGCATCCATCTTGGGAGGCATAGGAACGCTTTTACAGCCGAAGTATCCGGAAGAACTGCACCGGGAAATCCCAAAACTCGACCAGTACTCTTTCGAACGACTCGTCCAGTCTTCATTCGAGGGTGTGACATTCCAGGAAGGCTACTCTGCATCCGCCATGGAAGAAGACGCCGGCATCGCTCCATGGCAGATGGCACATGCAACGGCAGAGAGACTGCGGCAGGAAAACCTCATCGACGTCGCCTGCAACGCCTACGACTGGGCAAGTAATTACCAGATCTCCTACGAGAGGGCCGCACAGATGCAAGGTGACAAATTCGACTGTAACGATCCCGCCCGCCACGCATGTGAGAAGCTCTCACAGCCGGGTATACCGATGCACTTCCTCTCCACCTGGCCGACGCAACCGAGAGACCGCCTCTTCCACGACTGGCACCAGATGGCCATCTGCAAACTGGATGACCGGTACTTCTTCGTGCTGGACCAGGCAAAGGATGGTGTCTTCTGGCATGGGAACCTCCCTGAATTTGTGAGGGAGCACAGTGCGGGGCAACCAGTTCCCATGAGCATCATTCCCGGTGTGGGAATAGCAAAGTTCGTGGAACCCCGCTACGACGTTGCACCAGCCAAGTTCCTCCTGCAATTCGCCCATATGAAGAGCGAGGAAGAAATGGCATCGCTCGGCATACATCCCCGGATACCGCTCAATGTGCAACTGGCAGGAAACATGCAGTAGAAAGGAAAAATAGCAACCACTCACTACTCTGGACTTCCTTTCAAAGGAGAGGGAGCGCGCCACGGGGGGTGAAGGGGAGGCCCTGCCCCGCATCAGCGGGGCACGCCGACGAGTCGGCTCCGAATGCCTGCAGGAGCCGATGAGGAGGCACAGGGCCGGGTGGCCTGCCGGCCGTAGTCCCGCGTCCCTCGACTACGCTCGGGATGACACGCGGGACGAAGGCCGGAGGGGCGTTGGCGCGCCGGCGTTTTGGCTCCACCTTTTTCGCCAGAAAAAGGTGGAAAGAAAGAGCAGGGAGTCGTAAAAAGAGTTTGGAAGTAGTGAGCGATTACACAAAATAAACTTGACACCCTTCAGAACACTCTTAAAATGCTGCTCACAGTATGCACCAGAGACAGCTGAGTCTCGGCCTCTCCCTCCTTGCCCTGAGCCTTATCGAAGGGCTCCTCCTTACGGCGGAAGGACGGCCGCGTGCGTAGGAAACTGAACTGAGCGTACGGACCATCCTTCCAAGCGAAGGCTGGCAGGTTTTCTGCGAGCCAGAATTTTTGTATTTGTATTTCACCCAACAAGACCATGCCAAGAAGAACCGCCGAAAGAACCCCCGGAGCCGAGACTGCAGCCGACAGGCTCATGCGGGAAGCCTACGAAGTGCAAATCGGTAAACGAAGGGCAACCACACGCCTCTTCATCAACGACGTCACGCTGCGCGACGGCGAACAGGCTCCAGGGAACACCATGTCAGAAGAAGAGAAGCTGGAGATCGCCAAACAGCTCGTCCGCATGGGCATACCCGGCATCGAAGCAGGATTCCCCATTGCAAGCCCGGGCGATTTCAGAGCGGTGGAACGTATAGCGAACGAAGTCGGATCGCAGAAGCTCCCGCGCCCGTCGCACGAATCTGTGTATCCGCGCATCTCCGGCCTTGCACGCCTCAAGAGGAAGGACATCCAGCGTGTTCTGGATGCCGTAGGTGGAGCACCACATCATGGAGTGCATACATTCGTCTCCACTTCCCAGGATCAGATAGACAAGTTTGATGGAGATATCAGAAAAGCAGGTGGCAGACCCGGGAATCTCTCCAGTCTCATCCACAGAGTGGTCATACCGGGTATTGAAACAGAGATACCGTACATCCGCGAACAGGACACGAACGCAGTCATCCAGTTCTCGCCGGAAGACTGGACGCGCACGGAAGAGAGCGTCTCCGATGAAGTGATACTCGCCGCCGCACAGATGGGAGCACACATTATCAATCTGCCGGATACAGTGGGTATTGCGGTCCCGATGCAGATCGTGAAACGCGTCGCACATGTACGGAAGCTTCTGGATGAACACGGCTTCCAGCATGTGGTGATTTCCTGGCACGGCCACAACGACACAGGCAATGCAGTCGCCAATGCCCACGCAGCGCTCGAGGCGGGTGCACAGCAATTTGAACCGACCATTCTTGGCATTGGAGAGCGGGCAGGCAACTTCTCCTTCGAAGGTTTCCTCGCAGGGCTGGATGCTAATCTCCACTACTATGAGGAAGCAACGGGGAGAAGGATCACTGATCCTATTGTGCGGAAACAGGTGATGAAAACCGCACTGCTCTTAAGTTCCATCCTTGGAAAAGACATCTCCCCGGAACATCCGATTGTCGGAGAGAATGCATTCGCCCACGAGGCGGGCATCCACCAGGATGGCCACCTGAAGGCCAAACGGAGCGGCAGCGGCAGGAGAGCGTACGAGATACTCACGGCAGAAAGGTACGGCGCCACGAGCAAGCTCATCCTCGGCAAGCACTCAGGATGGGGCGGGATCAAAGATTACCTTGAAGGGAAAAAACTGCCTTTCCGGGAAACAGACAGACAGCTGTTCACCGACGCAGTCTCCGCAACTGCCGACAGACTCCAGCGACGGAAGGGGCTTTCGGACAGCGAGGTGATGGAAGAAGCATACTACCCCTCTGTAATAGAAATCACAGGAGGAGCATACATTGCAGATGTCACGGAAATAGATCGTGTAGATGGAAAATTCGCCGTACGGATCACTACCAGAGATGGTGAGCAAATCATTGGCGTCGCTTCCGCAAAAGATGAAGGAGAGCTCGACGCCATCATGCAAGGTATGAAACAGATTATTCCCGGCGTTGAAATGCCCCGCGACGGATTCCACACCCGCGCAGTGGGAGAGGGATCCGGCACTGCTGCCGTCTCCAGCTTCACCATCCGGAACGGATTCGAAGTGACACACAGTGCAACGCATCGCGACACGCATGTCGCGGAGCGGACTGCCCTCATCAAAGCGTTCAATGCTATGAAAGCCATGGATGACTACAAAGCAATGATGGAGGCATCCGAAGAATAGTTTGACTTCCCTCCGAAGCCTTCTATTCTCTCCTCGTTATGCAGCTCCTCGGTCACACGAAGACCATGAAGACCAAGAAGACCTCCTCATACAGGAAGGGCGACTGCTAGACTCCATCTACATGAAATAAAGCCTCCCTTCACAAGGAGGTTTTTTGTATCATATCCCTCCTCACTCCATGGAATCCCCCCAACGTACCGGCCTCGATGTCCTGCAAGAAGCGGATGTGTACGTCACAAAGATCGGCGGAGACAATGCCGGGAAGCTCCGGGAGAACTTCGCAACCGTCCTTGACCGCCAGACGCGCGGGAAGAAGCAGATTCTCGCAATTTCCGCCATCCGCAGCTCAGACAGGAGCTTCACCGCGATGGCGCACAAGGACGCACGGGACCGGGACTCCGACGACAACCTGAAGGAAGGGTTCAATACAACCTCGCACCTTATTGCCATTGCAAAATGCCTGCGGAACGGTGATACCGCCATCGCACATGACATGCTGGAGCGTACCCGAATATTTCTCAAAGAAGTGGTTCACACTGAAGTGAAAGCTGATCCCCTGCTCGATGCTGCATCCGCAAACGCAGCACTCGATGCAGTGATCGATGGGATACTCGATGAGCTTGGTACACGGATTGACGGGGCAGATACAAGCACACTCCATGAACTGAAGAAGGACTGGGTGCTTGAGAGCGCCGATGGATACTACTCCGTCACCGGCGTGGGCGAGCAGCTTGCACAAGCCATTTACCTGAAGTATGCCGCCCTGCGGAACCTGGAAACAGGCGCAATCGGAACAGAGGAGATGGCCGGGGATCTGTACGGAACACACCCTGCGGAAGTGGTGGAGAACGAGCAACAATCGACTGCTGCCATCGCTTCCCTGCGGTCAGAAATGCGCACAAGAGTGGAATCGCTGCTCCAAGATCACACCATCCTCATTGCAGGAGGATACCTGCCGGTCATCGCGAGCCAGCGCGGGTACAGCGACAAGACCGGCGCGCTCCTCGCGCAGGCGGCAAAAGATCTCGGCGAGCGCGTGGCGTACCTCATAGAGAAGGAGTACCCCATCATGAGTGACGATCCCAAGAAAAATGACCGTGCCCGCGTCATACGGGAGATGACTTTTGCACTTGCAATGGAGCTCTTCGGAAATACGCGCGGAGCGGACGGAGGAGCCATTCACCCGGACGCACTCAACATGCTCGCCGAGGATGACATTGATACTGTCGTCTTCAACCCTGCGCGAGAACAGCGGGACGACAGTATCACATACATCCATCACTACGAACCTCAACCGAGTGGGATCGAGATTATTGCATCCCGGAAAGTGCCACTGGCCATTCAGGTCAGCTCCACCGAGATGTTCGGGAAACCCGGTTTCTTAAGCGCAGTGACCACGTGGTTCGCCGATCGAAAGATCTCCATTGATCAGGTGAGTACCAGCGAACGCACGACGTCATTCACGTTCAACAACGGCAAATTCAAAGAGCAGATACTCAGAGACTTTGAGACTTTCCTCCAGGATACATTCGGACCGGACGAGGAACTCAAACTGGAAATGCTCAGGGACCAGGCGCTCATCTTCTGCCTCGGGAACAACATGGGGCAGACGGGTCCTGCGTCCAGGGCAACAATGGCCATGCACATTGCAGGCGCGGACATCCACTTCATGACGCAGGGCCTCAACGAGCAGGTGATGACCTTCATGATTGACCGTGCGCACGTCGCGGAGGTGCGCGGCAAACTGCACCGCCTGTGCATAGAGATGGATGATGCTGAGTACGAAAGATTTCTTGAACCCCTGCGTAGAGCCCTGGAAGATTCACCGGCACCTGCCACAACTAGCGTGTAGTCAAAAGAATCGGAGGGACGCGGCACACCAACGGATGCTATACTCACTCCCTTTCTATGGTTCCTGAGAGAGAAGCACCGTCCGTCTTCCGGCTCTGGATACACCGGATTGCTGTTGTGTTCCATTCCACTCTGGCAACTGCAGCCGCGCTGGGTTTTCTCCTCTTCCTCCTCCTGCAGGACATCTGGAACGCACTGCCGGATATCACCACCCCACAGGCTCTCAGTGCAGAGCAGAGCATTGCCATTCTGGACAGGAAAGGAAACGAACTCTACCGCATCGTGCAGGAGGAAGACCGCACAACACTGGAGAGGGACGAAATCCCAGCACACATGCGCCATGCGATCATTGCCATAGAAGATAAGCGGTTCTATGAACGGCCCTGCATTGACGTGCGTGCACTGGGAAGGGCTTTGCGGACGAACTGGATCAATGATGCTCCATCGCAGGGTGCATCGACCATTACGCAGCAGCTTGTGCGCACGGCAATACTCTCGCCGGAAAAAACCATCCTGCGCAAAGTGCGCGAACTCATGCTGGCCTGCCAGCTGGAACACATGCGCTCCAAAGACGACATACTGGATCTCTACCTCAACTGGATTTCCTTCGGACAGAACATCTATGGTGTAGAACAGGCAAGCAAACGCTTCTTCGGCATACCTGCCGCAGAACTCTCCGTAGCACAAGCGGCGGTACTCGCATCGTTACCGCAACGGCCGACGCACTTCAGTCCTTACGGCCCAAATACGCACACCACCGTATCGGAGGACCTACGGCAGAAGATCCGGTCCGGCACGCTCAAGTATGCAGCAGATATTCCGCCGGAAGAAGTGACAACCGGGCTCCTCGGAACAAAGACAAGAATTACGAAGCAGCCCTTCCTCCTGCGCGGCAGAGCCAACATCGTACTCGGGAAAATGGAGGAACAGTCGTTCATTTCCAGAGAGGAGAGAGCGAAAGCGGAAAAGGACTTGCTGCAACTCCGCTTCGCACCGGACCGGGACACCATCGCTGCACCGCACTTCGTGTTCTGGATACGGAAGCAACTTGCAGAACTCCTTGAGGGAAACGCTTCTCTCACATCCAGCGGACTGAAGGTCCACACAACACTCGATCCCCTGCTCCAGCAGCTTGCGGAGGAATCTGTCGCTGCGTTCTACCCTTCCATACGTCAGAAGTACGGTGCGAAGAATCTCGCACTGATAGCAGTGGATCTCCAGACGAATGAGATTGTGGCATACGTGGGAAACTGGAATTTTTTTGACGAGAGAGATGAAGGAAAAATTGATATGGTGCAGATTCCCCGGCAACCCGGTTCAAGCTTTAAGCCATTTGTCTATGCTGCTGCATTTCAAAACGGCTACACACCGGACTCCTACGTGCGCGATGAACCGATCCACATCGGCAAGTATAAACCACGGAACTACGAAGGCGGATACTTTGGACGGATGAAGATGCGCGATGCCCTGGTACGGTCACGGAATATTCCGGCAATTAAGGCCTTCTACTGGGGAGGAGAGGAAGAGGCAGTGCTGGACATCGCATCCGCACTCGGCATCACTGCTCCAAGAGAACGGAAACTGCAGGAAGACAAATCATTCCAGTACGGCTGGCCCCTCGCGCTTGGCAGCGCGGAAGTACCCCTGGTGCAAATGGCCCAGGGCTACGCAACGCTGGCAAGAGAAGGGGTGTTCCTCCCACTCCTCTCCATCCGTTCCATCCGCGACGGGAGCGGCAACGAACTGCACACACCGGAAAGAACATCTTCACGGGTCATCAGCCCTCAGATTGCACGCGATCTTACGTCCATCCTCAGCGATGTCCGAGCCAGACCCGAAGGATACTGGCGGGACGCCACCACGCTCTCCGGAACCGACGCGGCAGTGAAGACCGGCACGAGCAGCACTTGTACAGTCATGACACGGGAGGGGAAGTGTTTGGCACTCTCCGCAAACGATACCTGGGTGATCGGCTACACACCGGAAATGCTCGTAGCGGTATGGGCCGGCAACGCAGACAACACTCCCCTCTTCGGGGAAGCCGATGGCCTCACAGTTGTCGTGCCGCTCTGGCGCGCCTTCTTTGAAGCAATGCACGCAAAGCGGCCCCCATTTCTCAGAGAATTTGATTTCGAATGATCTACAGGAAAACCGGTTCCTGCCCAGTTTTCCTGTGGAGTGCATCCACCCTACCGTCCGAAACGTTCTGCGTGTCATTTGCAGCATCCACCGTCCATAGTGAGAAAGAGGAAAGGAGTAAGCATTTCTATCATACGGACAGAGAACTATACCGCAGTGATCAGGATCACAGTTCGGGCGCGATATCCCCAATATTCAATACAACCCAAATTTGTGATATAATAGATAGATTTATGCAAGCCCTCATTCTTGCTGTCAGTATTGGAGCCGTTGCGCAGATGTTCGTGCTGTACCTGTGCTGGAAACTCTGGCACGAACACACGTTCAAGCTCCATAAGCGCTATCAGGCCCACATGAGCATAGACATGCTCCGTATCCACGACAACTTCGTGACGGTAGACGGACTGGCAGAGCTCCTGCTCGATGGGCAGTACGGTGCTCTGAATCCTGCTCAGCGGGATCTCCTCCATACAATCCGCAAAGCCTGCGCACAGGCAGGAAGCCGCCTGAAAGACACCATAAGGTATGCCGGAGAAGAATCAACGTACGAATAAACACTCATGTTCGACCCACGTGCAATTTCTCTGGCCATTCTCTCTGCCCTCAGCATCCTTCTGCTGGCAGCACTTGGGTTCCTCGGCCTGCAAATCCTGGAACATACCCCACAGACCTACACGTCGAAACAGTACCAAAGAAATGCCATTGCCACGGAGCTTTTTCCATTCGACAGAACAGAAGAGCTGGACTACTTCCAGCAAGTGGAGATTACATCTGCAGAAGCTGTAGATACGCCACAAGCGGATATAGATCCCCTGTTACTCGAGCAGCTGAATCGCACGCGGAATCGCATAGAAGAAACATACGGTTTCAGCATCAGAATGTTTAATCCGCACCCACTGACAGATTTATACGATGTGCATGCCACTGCCTACTCCCCTTCTGTACTCGAAATTCACCTGGAACAGCTTGAACGCTGGCTTGCGAAGTATCCCGTTGAATACGTCTGGGGAAGCGGACTGCAGTTCCTGTACCTGTTTAAGGACTGGGAAATCGATGGCGTTCAGGTTGCCGGCTTCCTCCTCGACCGCAGAAGTATAGGAATTTCCTCCGTGGAATCCGTACTGCACCACGAACTTTTTCACATCATGGATATTTCGGACGGCGGAATGCGCAATGAGAACTACGACTGGTTACAGGCAAAAAACCAAGGGAGAGAAATGCCGTGGGAAACCCGCATACCCTTGAAAGAAATCGCAGAGAAGCACTTCTACGCAGAGAGGCCTTTTGGGTTCGTGAGTTCATACGGGAAAGAAGCGGGAGTGGACGAGGATCAGGCAACGATTGCAGCGGCCATGTTCACTGAATACGAACAACTCTCCCAATGGGCAAGAAACGAGCAGCCGCTCCTAAACGCCGTGCGCTACCTCCAGCAATACTTCTACAGCAGATCAGGTGGGAAGATGGACCAGAAGTACTGGGAAAAACTGGAGTCAGGCGAGGAACTCTACCTCACGTACTGGAAAGAAAGAGAGAAGAACAACGACTTCCAGAACAATGAAAACTTTGAGGCAGAGCGACTGCGCTACCAGAAGGTGAAGTCCGCACGGACATTCGCAGCAAATGGGCAGCAGTACCAGGCAGTGCAACTCCTGCAGAAGGTTACAGCAGATGCACCGGAAGCCACCGCATACGTGCTTGAACTCGGGAAACTCTACGAAGAAGAGCAGCAATATACTCGGGCCATTGCCCTCTACAACAATGTGCTTTCAACGCTTTCAGACCCTTACATCCATGCGAGACTCGCCCTCGATTATGCCCAGACACATTACATGGCAGAAGCTCTGGAGCAGTACAGGATTGCACGGAGCTCTGGGGCACTGAGCACAAAAGAGAAAATGCAGCTTGAAAGTTTGCTCCGCATCATGCAGGAGTAACTCCTATCCGAGTGCCACATCCAGCGTCATCATAATGAGGAAACCGAGCATTGCTCCTGTGGTTGCAATGTCTGTATTCCCTGCACGCTGGCTCTCCGGAATCACCTCCTCCACCACCACAAAGATCATTGCCCCGGCTGCAAATGCGAGCGCATAGGGTAGGAGCGGCTGCATCAGAATAACGGCAGCAGCACCGAGTACTCCTGCAAGCGGTTCCACTGTGGCAGAGAGCTGGCCATACCAGAAACTCTTGCGACGGGAGATTCCTTCGCGCCTGAGGGGAGCAGCCACAGCAAACCCCTCAGGAAAATTCTGAATGCCTATGCCGACCGCGAGCGCAATTGCTCCCGTAAGCGTTGCGGACTCCACTCCCGCTGCGAGCGCCCCGAACGCGACTCCGACCGCGAGCCCCTCCGGAATATTGTGAATGGTAATGGCCAGAATGAGCAGCGTAGTCTTCCTCCATGTCGTGTGAATACCTTCTGCCTCTTTCATAGGGAAATACAGATGCAAATGCGGAACGGTGCGATCAATGATGCCGATGAAAAGACCACCAACAGTGAAACCTACCGCAGCAGGCACCCACCGCGGGAACGGCCCACTGGCAGACATCTCGATGGCAGGCTCCAGCAGAGACCAGAAGCTTGCCGCAATCATCACTCCCCCGGTGAATGCAAGCATGGCATCCAGAATCTTCCGGTTCATCGTATTGACGAAGAGGATCAAACTCGCACCCAGTGCAGTGAGCCCCCATGTGAACAGAGTCGCAATGAGAGCCTGGGCAACCGGATGTAAATTGGCAAAAGTGCTAAGCATAGTATGCACATGTGAAAGTATACATGTATTCTATTTTTTCTCAGTCAGAGACTCGCGAAGAGAAGAATTGACATGTACTCTTTAACCACGTATTGATGTATATATGCCAGAACGATCACCCTTTGACCGGGATGGAAACGACGTTGTCATTGTCTCCACAGGCAGCATTTGTTCCACTGGCAGGAATCCCCAAGAATCGTACGACTCCGCTGTTGCAGCTATTGAAGATGGCACCTACAAAACCGGACTGCGGGAACTGAGGCCGGAAGATTTGCCCAATTTTGACCAAATGGCAGAGGCAAAAGGGATCACAGCACCAGAGGAGAGAGCAGCGTTCTTTCGGAACACATTTAAATGCGGCGCAGGAGGAGTTATTCCTGCTGAGTTCTTCCCGAATCCGGAAGAGAACCACAAACCGTATCCTGATTCGTTCTTCCGCGGGAAAAATCAACTTGTTGGAACCCCCATCGTCCAGGCCTACCTTGCACTGAAGCAGATTCAGGAACTCCTGCCGGAATTATTCGCGGATAACGGGAGGATGCGATCTGACATGGCAAAAAGGGCAATGATAGACGTCGCCAGCGGCGCAGGATTCTGCGTCACAGGACTCGAAGAGCAATTCATGAATTTCCTGGACGCACCAAACAACGAAAGATTGGGGAAAAATTACAGGCCGAGGTGGCTGCTCCAGAACCTCGGGAATATGGCCGCCGCTCAACTGGCTTCGGCTTTTGGGATCAAAGGCTCCCAAAACAGTTCCAACTCCGCCTGCTCGGCTTCGGGCATCTCCATGATCAACGGCATGAACGCGATAAGAGCTGCAGGAAATAATACTGATATTGCCATCGTAGGCGGGAGCGAATATGTGACAGGATCTGTCACAACAATGATCCCCTTCGACTCCATGGGAGCTCTTTCGCGTGGCTGGCGAAAAGGAAGAGGTGCTGAGCATGCATTAACATCTTTCGGAGCCGACCGGGACGGATTTGTGCCTGGGGACGCTGCGGGGCTCGTGGTACTCATGCGGAGAAACCTTGCGGATCATTTGGGAATTGAACCTCTGGCAACAGTCCATGGAGTTTCTACAAATACCTGCCAGCCTCTTGAATTCACTGGAAAAACTCTCGCTGACGGAACCGTCACCGGCCAATCGGCATTAATGGAGCAACTCTTTGAAAACATTGGCCTGCAAATATCCGCTTTTCATGACCAGCTCGTACACTTCACACATGGCACAGGAACGGAGGCAGGAGCAATCAACGAGCTCAATGCCACTGCAAAGGCCCTTGGAAGAGTGGCAAGAGAGGGATTGTATATAGGAACAGGAAATAAAGAGAGAATCGGGCATACTCTTGGTGCTGCGTTTATTATGAGTGTGATAGACGCTGTGGAAGCAATGAGAAAAAGAATCATCGCAGGGCTCCCGAGTACTGAGAAGGTAGATCCCCGCTTGAAAGAATTGAATCCTGACATCAGCAGAGTGGAAGGTTTGGTCATCGACCCGGAAGACCTCTGTGCCACTGCAGACGGAATGCTGTGCCGCAGAAATGAGAAACTTGCTCCAAAGGGTAAGACAATCATTACTTCTATGGGTTTTGGCGGGACGAATGTCTCGGCACTCGTAGGAGAACCGTAGACTCACTTCGTGTCACGGGCAAACAGCACCGGCACAGCAAAGAAGGCAAGCAACACCATGAGATGCAGTTCGATCCCCGTCGCTGCCGCATAGCGCCCCATGTAGACCTCCACCGAGGCGGTGGTCAGGTAGTACACAGAGGCTGTGAGGAACAGCATGACAATGTACATACCCAGCATCGCGCATTGCCGATGCTGATCTGGCGGGGAGCTCTTCGCCCGCATGAGCAGGAAGATGCCAAAGAGGGCAATGAGATGGAGAAAGGCTGGCATCACAGACGCCTCCATGTTTCCGAGGAGAGCACGAACGCTGAGAGCAATGATCAGTCACCCACAAACCGCGCGACATTCGAGAGTTGCATAATTAAAAACACCGCATAGATGCTGAGCAGCGTCATGCCTTCTCTGCGCGAAAGATTGTGCTTCGAACGGGAGAAAATGAAGAACAGCACCAAGCCAAGCGAGAGCAGGAAGAACGTGGGAATGAATTCGCTGCGCTCCAGGCTGAATGATCCATTGGCGAGCGCAAGGAACCCCATGAGCAGCGTATTGGCCGCAGCTGATCCCATGTAGTCCCCGAAAGCAATGTCCTTGTGCCTCCCCACGACACAACGGATGGCAATGACGAGTTCCGGAATATTCGTTCCGACAGACAGCAGAATAAGCCCGACGAGCGAAGCCGGAATAGAAAGTAAATTTGAGAAATAGACGGATTCATCCACAAGCAGCCTCCCCGCGAGGAAGATGAGAACACCTGCGATCGCGATCTTCCCGATATCCAACATTGTGGCCTTTCTGCGGTGCAGAAACCTCTGTGTGTGCAACAGCTCAACTCCAACCTGCTGTATGGTCTGCTCAATGACTTCCTCGGCCGGTTTGCGCTTCTGGACCGCGTAGAGGAGTGTGCAATAGAGGAGGATCATCACAAGGCCTTCTGCCGGGTCCAATCCACCATCCAGCACAAGCAACGAAGGCAATGCCACGATCAGGAGCAGAAGAACAAGGCTTCTCGTCCTGAGAGACCCGTTCATGGGAACGCCGCCGCCCAGCACCGCAAGCAGGGGGATGATGAGCAGGAAGATCACAAGCGAGGCACCAACAAGATTCCCCGCTGACACCTGTGGTACACCCTCGAGGGTCGCATTCACCAACACAGAGGCCTCGCCGATCGAAGTCATGATGCCAAGAACAAGGAAAGCAACGGCGAACCCGGGCTTTTTGTAGCGCTTGGCAACGCGATCCGTCGCACTCACGAGCATGCCCGAGAGCCCCCAGATGACTGCGGCGGAAAGCAGGAATAAGAAGCAATGCAGCAGGACAACCATGAATGTGAGTTTGTAGGTATAGTATAGCAGTTTTTGGCTTTCTGATGAAGAAGAACTCTGTGCTTGGCTGCAGTTTCTCCATCAGTATTGAGGTACGCTCCTCATTCCCCCTCCGTGGAGCTCTGTCACACACGCGGGGGGCAAGCCTCCGCGCTTGACCCTGAGCCCCTCCCCGAAGGAAACACTTCTTTCGATGACGCGGAAGCACTTCGACAATGCCCAGCGCAAACGAGCGACGAGCTTTGCCGGAGGGTGACAGTGGACAGGATACCACAAGTTCCGCACTCCCCGATCCCCTGCTGCGAACCCCGCGCGACGTGACATCTGTCCTCCATGGAGTATGCTGGAACTCAACAATGAGCAACCCCATGTCCAGACCGATGGTGTACTCGCTCGGGTGTGTCTGCACCCTCATGCTCGCAGGTTGTGCTCCTGCAGCCACACCCAGAGAACCCCGACAGGATATCCCGCAGGAAGCGGCCGTCGCTGCCGTGCGCGCCCTGCCGGAAGTGCAGGCGTACGAACGCACCCTCATAGAAGCGGGTGCCGCGGCACACGTCGATGTGCAATTGGAGAACGGAGAGTGGCTGGTGCAGGTGTACGAGGTGAAAGACGGGCACACCGCCACCTTCAACTGGTACCGCGTGGATAAGGAGACGGGGGTGGTGGCACCGGAGTTTCCGGAATAGTTCGTTGGATCGTTCACTCGTTGGCTCGTTCCTCGTTACAACGACCGAACGAGGAAACGAGAGCACAGGCAAATGAGCCAACGAGCAACGCATGACCGGCGTAGCTAGGGCGACACATCAGTCACGCATCTACTGGAACAGCGGCTCCAGCCAGGGATTTTCCTTGCGCAGGATCCGTCCGCGCGGAGACGAAGGATCGTTCCATGCTGGCGGCAGCAGCGCTGCGAGAGCCTGGAGGGTCTCCCGCTCGCGCACTCTGTCACCGAGGAGCAAGTACCCGTGCGCGGCGATGCGATAGACGGTGACATCAATAGGACGCATCACCCGCGCTTCCGTGAAGAACCGATCGGCACTCCCGACATCACCGCGGATTGCAGCCTGCCATCCGAGAAGCAGCGGCACCATGCCATCCTGACCGCTTGTCAACGTCGAGAGCTGTTCCATGGTTTCGTGGACCGCGCGATGGAGATGATCGGCCACGACAGGGTCCTCCGTGCGTTCCAACGCCAGCAGGGCTGTTTCCGCAGTTTCGATGAGAATCTGCCGGTCGTAGGGGAAGATCACTGCAGTACGTATCGAAGCATTCGCCGCCGCCAGCGTCGCACCGCCGCGGAGAATTGCTTCCGAGCGCTCACGGTGCACACGGGCAACGAGCCACCAACCGCTGACAATAGCAGTGATGAAGGAACCGGCCACCGCCGCAGAGAGCAGGCACCTCGTGAAAGACGGATGCCGTCCCAGCGCCACAGTACCAAGGCTTCCACCTGGTGCTGGGCACGCCGGAGACGGCAACGATCCGAGCGCCATGCCCGAGAGCAGCCAGAGGAACGCGCCCGTCGCGGGACCGGCCACGCCGAAGAGTAAGCTCGCATGCGTTCCTGCGAGCGCGACGAGGAGAACCGGCAGGAGCGGGTGCCCTGTGCGGTTCCTCCAGAGCCCGGCGAGCAGGAGCGCGAGGAATCCGAAAGTGAGCAGTATTCCCGGCAAGCCGAGCGAAACGAGGATCTGGAGGGGCTCGCTGTGCACGTCATCGATTTTCACCGTGAGCGACTCCCCTTCGTAGAGCCCCGGCGAGAGGAACCGCGGCGAGACGAGCCCGACCGTCCCGAGACCGTAGCCGGAGGGCCGCTCCTTCGCCATCGATGCCGCACTCTCCCAGAGAACACCGCGGACTCCGAACGAGAGGAATTGCTGCGTTGCACTGCTGAAGCGGTTGGAGAATGACCATGTAGCGATACCGGCGAGCGAAACGATGATGAGCACACAGGCCACAAACACCCGACGGTCAGGCCGGATATCGGCTGGCCAGGGCATCGTGAGCATCCAGAGCACCCCGGCAACGAGGAGCCCCAGCACCGCAGCACGGCTGGCGGTCGCAAGCAGTATGGCGAGATTGAGGAATGTGAGCACACCACCCGCGTACCGCCTGTCCCCGGTGCTCTCACGCATCTGCCACGCAACGAACGGCAAAGTGAGGAGCAGGAAGTTCCCAAGCATCGTCGGCTGGCCGATGGTGGAGAAGACGCGCCCGAGGAAGAGTTCACCCCTCCATACCCCTGCGAAAGGGTCGAGTCCTGCCGCCTGCAGCATCCCGTAGAGCACAACGATCGCATTGGCAATGACGATGGCCCGCACGAGTGCGGAGCGCGATCCCTCCCGCTGCACGGAAACGAGCCCGCCGATCGCGATGGAGAAATACGCAACCTGCGTGATGGCGCCCTGGAAGCGTGGAGGCGAGCCAACGATGCTCAGGATGGGCGCGATGGACCAGAGCGGCGAGAGTACCGTGATGGCGGCCAGCGCAAGAAAGAACCGGCCCGTCCAGGTGGTCAGGAGCATCGAAAGAATGTCCCGTTCCGGATCGCGTAAAGCGGCTAGCGCCCCCAGGAAACCCGCAAGAGAGATGCAGAAGATCTTCGGCAGGGTGAAACCGACGGCATCGAGAGGCAGGAAGACGATGGCGACGAGCGCGAGTGCCGCTGCGAAGGTTTTTGCCGGAAGCAGAGCAGGAATTGAACGGGTGAGTGTATTCATGTATAATGGGAGGTTAGCAGTTCTCCACATCCATTCCCATCTCCCGTATGAAGAAGAAGACCGCTTTTCTGCGATCCGGCCGCGCGTGGATTTTCACGGCACTCGTCGCATCGGCTGCGACAGGTGCAGCAGCGTGGTCCGTGTATGAGGACAACGCGACCCCGACAACTGAGACCGCCTCGACATTCCGCACCGCTTCGGTCATCGATGATTCCCTGCGGGGACTCAAGATCACACCGGAGCAGCCGAGCATCGAAGCAGGAGGCACTCTGCGGCTCACTGCCGAAGGGGATTTCGGCACCGCCACCATGCCCGTGCGGGCGGACTGGTTCTTCCTCGAGAGCGAAGTCCCTGCAGTCCTCGAAGGATGCGAGCGGAGCAAAACCTGCGACTTCCGCGCGGGAGATGAGGCGGGGGTCGCCGTGATCCAGGCGCAGGTGGGAGACGGAGAAGCCATCGCCATCACGAAGATCACCATCGAAGAATCGCTGAAGAATCCCTTCAGCGATGAGCTCCCCTCCTGGGCGCTCCCTTCTGTCGTGCGCCTCCATCGCCGGGGCATTGTGCGCGGGTATGACGACGGCCGCTACGGACCGGGGGATCCGCTCACACGCGGGCAGATCGTCACGCTCATCCATCGCATGCTCACAGGCTTAAGAGCCGTGCAGCCGGATGAACCCTGCCAGTGGACACTCAAGGATGTCCCAACATCCCACTACGCTTACGCCGCCGCGTGCGCATTTGGAAACCGCGGGTGGATAGAACCGAAGGTGGCTCTCCGCCCTGATGACATCGCGACGCGCGCAGACACCGCACAATTCCTTGCGGTATCCATTGGACAGACTCTCATAGAAAGTTTCGGACAGCCGGACTCTTCCCCCGTGTTCGGGGACGTCCCGGTGGAATCCCCCTACTTCTATTCCTCCGCACTCCTGCAGCGCGCAGGCATCATGACGGGGTACCCGAACGGCGACTTCGGCGGTGAAGATCCGCTCAACAGAGCAGCGGCAGCCGCGGTCGTGGACCGCGCCCTCAAGGCGCTGCCAAACGCAGACTTTGATGTGAATGCGATCCAGCCGGGTCCTCCCACACACCAGGGAGCACCGTCGGTGGTACCGCGCCCGCTTGCAGGGGGACCAACCCTCGCACCAGTGGACGCGCAGCAGTACCTTTCCCTTCCTGCGCCGACTGATGATCAGTGCAAGCCAGAAGACGATGCTCCGGCAGATGAGAGACCCTCGGACTCCGCGCCTCTGACTCCGGCAGATTGCTGCGAGGCATGCCCGGCCACCGATGCCGACCGCTTCTACATCCCCTTCGCGGGCAACACCTGCGAGCCAGGCGACGTGCGGCGGGACGACCTCACAGGAAACGCATGCGGGAATCCACTCATGGAAGAAACCGACCGCCTGCCCATCACCTACGGATCCCGCTGCCCCAACCGTCCGCAGACACTCGGGGCGTGGGAACTCCTGGACAGGCAGGGGCAGCCGGTCTCCGACCTCCCATTCGGGCAGAGGCCACACCTCATCGTCGGGAGTGAAGGAACGGACATGACAAAGCAGCTCCCCATCACCGTCACGCTCTCCGTGGAAGGACAGACGGTGTGGCAGGAGCAGATCTCCGGCGATCCGGAATTCGTCTGCCGCGGCCCGAGCGGCTGCAGTGTCAACGGACCGCTCCTTCAGCAGCAATGGCAGAATCAGAACGTCGCCCTCAATGCGGTCGGCAAGAACGGCCAGCTCCTCGCCCAGATGGAACACCGTGCAGCAAACGGAGCTGCAGGAGAAGCCGGCGGCGGCGCTCCAGAACCTCTCATTGACTGCAGCGAACTTAAGCAGGCAGCGCGTGAGGCGGGAGAACGCGCGAGCCGCGCCCGGGAAGCACTCGAGCGGGAGAATACTGCACGGGACGGAATTGTGGCCCGCGGACAGCATCTGGAGGAAGAACTCTCCATCGTCGAAGAAGCGCTGCAACGCCTTGTTAATCTACGCAACTGGAAGCAACTCAAGGAAAATTATGCGAAATTCGGCTTACTGGACAACGAAGGGTATCCGCTGAGCAGAGACAACCAGGGAAAGACAGAACGCGCCCCCGAATACGTGAAAGCGCTGGATGAAATAGGATCGCTCCAGCAGAAACTTCAGCAATTAAATGCCGAATATAACTCACTGATCGAGCAGTATGAGGCTCTCAAGCGGGAATTGAGCTCAGCGGAAGCCGCAGCCTCAGCCGCGTACAATCGCCTCTACGATTGTGAGCAGAAACAGGAGGCGCAGAAGAGGGAAGCATACGAACGAGCGCGCATCAAACGGCTGGAGGAGTGGAATCAGCACGAGCTGGAATGGAAGCGCATGCGCTCGGCCGCACATGTGCGGGAAGACAAAGGCGAGATCCCGCCGGGCACACAGGCAGGCAGTGATTGCTGCGCAGGGAGTGTCCGCACGTTCGTCAAACAATGCTACGAAGTTTCTTTCGCGGGCGAAACCGGCGTAAAGATTGACTGGGGCGGATACGGGGAGTACTTCGATCAGAAATCGTTCGACGGCTTCCGGCAGTGGATGCAGGCCATCGACTGGGCAAGCCTCCTTGCAGGAGGGCTGGAGGGTCCCGGCGAACGGATTGCGATGGTCGCTGAATTTGTGGCGGGACTCGCCGGCATCGAAGCGAACCCGTCGTACCTGAGCAAGGACCACGTCCTCGACGCACTGCAGACACTCATTGACAGCTGGCCGAAGATTCTCGAAGGGATGGACATACCCGTCCGCGTGACGATCCGGCGCACAGTGGACACCTGGACATCGCGCAGTGCGGGGCAGTGTGCGGAAGTCCCCTGGAATCATTCCTCGGAAACCTCGGAGGAATCCTCAACGGTGACCAGGCGCTATGAATGCGGACCATTCAATGACGAGGACGCCTTCACGATCCAAGACCCCTCCTGCATGCTGCGCTCCAGCCAGGAAATCTTCCAGACCACAAACGACCTCATTGCGAGGGCAATGAAGGAACAGGCGGCAAAATACGAAGCTGCCAACATTCCGCCTTGTTCCGGCGAGTGAGGTCATCCCCGGACCACCATGCAGTCGCTCCTGCCAACCATCGGCTTCTGGATCGCTCTCTCCCTCCTCTGCGCCTGGCTCCTGCCGCGGTACTACTACGCCCATGGGGAAAAGCGCGCAGCGGAACTCCGTCGCGCGACCGCCGCCATGGATACATTCGTACTCCTCTCCCTGCTGCTCCCATGGATTCCGGCAAGCCGGGGAGGCCCTGTGACAGGCATCACCGTACTTTTCCAAGGCAATGCGCTCTTCGCCGCCTTCGCACTCAGCGTCGCCGTCGCACTGATCCTGCTTGGCACCGCACGGCATGCAATGTTCCTCAAGGGGGCGGCCTGCATGCAAATTCTCGCCACTTTTCTCCTCTTCGCCGCCATGCTGCGGATGCTCCCGGGAAACATCGTCATCTCCTCCCTGACAGAAACAGCTCCCTTTGCCGCGGCACTGCTCCTCCTCTGCTCCAACGTCGCCGTTCTCCTACTCTGGCACCAGATGGAACATAGAGAAATCACAAGCCGTGGCTCGCGGAGCCATGCAAATCACAATACTCGTTCTCAACATTTCCCATCCACATCCATGCACCATTGTCCCCGGAAAAAGACCACCGTCACTGCAGTCGCATTCGGCTTTGCGGCCGTCCTCACAGCTGCGTCCGCTGTCACTTTCCACACATTCCGCGCCGCGGTATCTGACGGGCTCATCGGCATTCAGATCAACGCAGACGATCCGCTCTCCGTGGAGGCGGGAGGCAGCCTCCGGCTCACCGCCGAAGGAGACTACGGCACCATGACCATGCCCGTGCAGGCGCGGTGGTCCGCACGGGGGGGTGTCCCCGTGACACTTGAAGGGTGCAGGAAGTCGAAGCAGTGCACTGTCACTGCCGGTGAGGAACCGGGAACGGCAGAGATCGAAGCTGAAGCAGAGGGGTACCGCGCGGTTGCGACGGTGGAGATCACGGAGACACTGACGAATCCCTTCACAGATGCTCTGCCGGAGTGGGCTCTGCCCGCGATCGTACGGCTGCACCGGGCAGGCATCACCAAAGGATATGACGACGGAAGGTTCGGCCCGGGAGATCCGGTGACCCGCGGCCAGGTGGTGACGCTCCTCTACCGCATGCTGCGCTCTGCCGACCTCATCGCAAAGGGAGAAACCGGCTGCTATGCCTACGAGGATGTGCTCCCCGGAGAATATATGGAGGAAGCCGTCTGCGCGTTCGCCGCGAACGGATGGGGATTCGATGAATCATACTTCCTGCCGAACGACCCTGCGCTGCGCGGAGTTGTCGCGAAACTCGTCTCCATGGTCGCAGAACCTCTCATCGGAGAATCCCAGATTGATAGGGAGGAATTGGCTGACGGACCGCAGGTCTTCGATGACGTCGCTCCGGGCAACTCCTTCTTCGCCGACGTAGCCGTCGTCAACGCACTCCGCGTCATGACGGGGTACCCCACCGGGGATTTCGGCGTGCAGGACCCCATCAACCGCGCGGCGGTCGCAGTGGTGATGGACCGGCTGCTCCAGAAGTTCTCCGGGGGAGACTTCAGCGGTTCTGTCCACAGTGCTGCGCCGGTTTCCTCTGTCCCTCCTCCGCCTGCAACCATCCCGACCGCGGCCTGCATCGTACAGGCGGATAACATCACGACTCCGACTGCTGATCAGTCGGACTTCGGAGACGGGTACGCGAAGGTGACATATACCGATGACCACAGTCTCGCATCCATCCGGGCACGCTGCACGGATACGGAATACAGGAAACTGATGGATACCTATTGCTCGGAACCCGTCAATGCGCAGCGCAGGGTCCAGTGGGGCGTAATCCTCTTCGCTAAGGATGGCACGGTGAAGACCGGAGGGGGCGCCGCGAGCGGGAGCGCATACCATGAGTGCCCGCAGACGGGCGCTGCATCGAGTGCCGCCGAGACTATCGCATGCCATGATTCGGACGGGGGGGAGAACCTCTTTGAACAGGGCATCATCTACGGCACATTCCATGGCCAGCCGGACCGCGCACAGGAGTTCCAGGACGAATGCCTGACCCAGAGGACCGTGAAGGAGTATTCCTGCGACCGCGGTCTCTACATCGGCTACGGCGAACAGGAATGCCCCGAAGCGAGCACGTGCAGGAACGGGGCATGCACGCGCACCGCCTGCGAAGACAGCGACGACGGGCAGAACTTCGACGTGCAGGGCACCGTCTCCATCCGCAATGCCGATACGGGAGAGATTGAGTCCTCCTCGACGGACGGATGCGTCGATTACGGGAAAGCCGTACATCAGCTGGAGTTCTACTGCGGTGAATACGGGAGCATCCTGAATACGGGCAAAGTATGCCAGTACGGCTGTGAGAACGGCGTCTGCAAGAAGGCTCCGACAGCGAACACACAGAACACAGCCCAGCCATCCTCCGCTTCCCTTCCTGTGAGTTCCAGCTCCCAGGCACCCTCGTCTGTTCTGAACACGGCGCAATCATCCGTAGACGGCCGCACACAGAGGACCGGTACCTTCAGCCTCAGCCAGTGGACCATCTACTTCGACTTCTCGAAGGAAGTGATGATGTCCTATTCCGATGGCCGGTCCTATGACATCCGCGTAGAGAAGCCGGGGCCCGTTGCGGATCAGACGAAGGTCTGGGTCTACAACGGCGACGGCTGGATCAGCCGCATCAACCAGGCAGACCGGGACTACTCCCGCGTCCGCCTCGACGACTGCATCCGCCAGTTAAAGACGACGCGGCGCTTCGACGAACCGAGAATTGGCGCGGGCGATACCGTCTGCATCGATACCGAGGACGGTTACATCGTGAAGATGACGCGCCACTGGTCCGGCCAGTACATGGAGTACGAGCGCTGGCCGGGGGAGATCGACTACAGCGCACAGACCGCGGTTTCACCCACGCCTGCGGGGACCTCATCCTCCGTGGTATCTCGACCAGTCTCCTCCGTACCCGTGCGACAGCAGATCACCGGAGCCATCGATCTCTCGGATTTCTTCCAGGGACTATCCCGGGTCTCAAAATTTTATGATTTCTCCGCCGGCGTTTACCGGCGGGATCAGAACGACCGCCCCTGGGACTTCCGTTTCAGCATGCAGCCCGCTGCAGGCATCAGCAACTCCTACCTGGAGGCTGCAAGCAGGGAGGGCAGTGCCGCACTATTCGCCATGCCCACGAAGCGCTACGAAGAGCTGACCGAGGCAGATTGCCGGGATAACCCCGACTACGCGAGCGGTCACGAGGCCATCATCTTCGGCTACAACGCGACAGTCATCTGCTTCAAAACGGACGACGGCGTCGTCGGCAAGATGCGGGGGGGGCCGAGCGACACGGACCGGGTGGAATTCACCATCTGGAAATAAGGGCCCGGAGATCGTGTATACTCGCACCAATGACCGCTATCCGGAATACGATGCTCGCACTCGGGATGCTCCTCTTTCTCCCAGCCTGCGCCCCCACACAGGAAGGCCCCGGTGCAGACGATGCAGCGCCGGAAGTGGCGCCCGAGGCGGCGGAATGGACGCTCTACCGCAGCCCATCGCACGGCTATGCGCTCTGGTACCCAAGCACATGGATCCCCGATGACACGGGCGCCGAGGGCCCGCCCCTGCGCATCGAATCGCCCGACTGGGAGGCGGTGTTCATCGTTTCCTCACTCGGCGATCAACGCCTCGCGGAACAGGGCGGTCTGGATGCCGTGCTCGCGGATATCCGGGCAGGGTTTGACCAGGATGCCCGCTACTCCCTCGAGGGGTACGAGGAACAAAGGGAGGAGAATGGCACCTTCGCGGGGATGTACATCGCACGCGGGGGCTTTACCGATGACGGGACGGAGTACCGCTTCAAGGAGATCGGAGACCTGCTGCGCGACGGCAGGATCTTTGTCTCGACCGCGCATGTCCGCAGTTCCTCCACCGCACGGTACGGCGAAATCCTGGACGAGATGATCGGCGGATTCGACGCGCTCGGCGTGGGGGGCGAGAAGCCAGCGATGGCAGTGGAGTGAAAGGGCGGGGATGAGTAGGTGGGTGGGCGGGTCTGGCAACAAGACCTCAGCGATTTTTTAGGGGTTATAAAAGGACGACACCCAGACAAAGGAAAGCACGTGGGTCACTGCTGGATCGCCACGCAAGTTAGCAGAGCTTGCAAAATTCCAAGCTGAGATAAAGCGACAAGCAATAGCGAAAACACAGCTGTAAAAATCATTACTTCTGACCATACTCGCAACCTCAGATAAGGCTGAATTTTTGAGCTAATACTAGCGTTCGTCCCCAAATTTTCCGCATTAAATGCAATCGCAACTTTAGCCATTTCTTCACTGCATTTGATAGCATCATTTGCATTATTGCGAAATGCCTCCGCTAACTTTGTGTTATATTTATCGGCATGATTCATTTTCTCGGCGCTACCAGCTCTGAGAATTTTAAGAGTATTTTTCCGAATAAAAATTTCAAGAATAATCGAGATTAGAGAAAGAAAAAGCAGCGGTACAAAAATCTTCGCAGATTTAGCCAGATTGATGCTGGAGAAAATGAATGAAGAGGCAGACAAAACTCCAACATTTAAAGTGATATATAGATTGGAAACGCGATAGGTCTCTTCTTTTGTATAATCAGCTGCTAGGCCCATATTTTTCTCGCCTGATTTGTTGAACATTCCAAAAAGACCCATGAACATTTCCTTTAGTTGACTGAGGATTACATCCATACTTTAGTGAAGTGAAGAACTGGTAGATACAAGCAGGTCTATTCCCACGAGCACCTACACTTTACTCCCCAAACCACCTCGTAGCATCTGTCGTAGCGTTATTCTCCCCTCTGTTGTCTTGAAATACTTTTCGCGCCGTAGTGCATCATCCTTGGAACGATGCCCCTCAAAGAACATGAGTTCGACAGGTAGTCGTTTTGCTGTGGAAACGTTCTCTCCCTGCCGATGCTGCTGCATCCGGCGCTTCAGATTATTGGTAGACCCTACATAGAAATCGTGATCTTTTGGACTGCGCAGAACGTAGACATACCAGAAAGACATAGGAAGCGGATTGTATGTCCCTTGTTTGCCCCGCACCAGCCCAGCACCACTCCCGGGAACCACTCACTCCGTTCGGGTACCCGGTCGGGTTCTGGACACTCACCACTCGCTATGGAATTTGTGTGTTTCCTGATGGC
>MFYJ01000008.1 GCA_001787755.1 Candidatus Peribacteria bacterium RIFOXYB1_FULL_54_35 | reverse complement strand
CGGGAACAGATGTGCTCGCACTGAACAGCTACCAAGGGACACAGAGCGGTGCGAATGCGCATATCGCCTTCGGCTACCGTGGCTACTTCGATGTCCAGATGTACCGTTCCGGACAGGCTGGATCCGGCGAACTGGTTCTCCGAACGCAGAACAAGCGCACTGGCATGAACGCATTCCGCATTGTCAGCCAGCAAGGGGCTGTAAATAACAATGTGTTCCGCGTGACCACGGACGGGCAGGTTCGTGCCGATGGCAGTGTGAGTGGAGGCGGGGCAGACTATGCTGAGTGGTTCTATTCAGAGGACGCCCTCGTACAAGGAGAACTCGTCTGTATCGATGTCACACGCGACAATGCGGTCCGCCGTTGCGCAGATCCCGCGGACGGCAATCTCATGGGTGTGGTTTCGAGTCCTGAGCAGGCGGCGTTTGTCGGGAATACTTTCTGGGGAATCGATGGTTTGCAGCCGCCGCACTACTACCTCATCGGCCTCCTCGGCCAGGTTGCTGCGAAGGTGACAGATGAGAACGGATCCATCCGTCCGGGTGATTCCCTCACTTCCGCCAGCCGCAACGGGTTTGCCCGCAGGGCGGACTCCGGCGACCCGACTGTCGGCGTGGCAC
The DNA here is from genome assembly GCA_001787755.1 of Candidatus Peribacteria bacterium RIFOXYB1_FULL_54_35. Lineage (GTDB taxonomy): Bacteria > Patescibacteriota > Gracilibacteria > Peribacterales > Peribacteraceae > GWB1-54-5. Next base: position 9,270 of record MFYJ01000008.1, on the reverse strand, counting down.
TGCAGGAGCATGAGAGCGGGGAGGGCACCATCAATGTGCTCATCGCGAGAAGGAATTCTTCTCTCACTGTCGAAACAGTGGAGCAGCAGGTGCTTGAAACCGTTGCAGCCATGGAGATAGAAGATGAAGTGCAGATCCTGATTGCCGATGCGGTGGAGAACCTCTCGCTGGAGCAGGAGATCTCCACCGAAGTGCAGCAACAGGTGGAGAATCTCGACCTCCTTGGTGCGGTACGGGAAATCCTTGCTGCGGAGACCGGCAGCCAGACATCTTTCTCCTCCGGCATCTGGATAGATCCGGTAACCTTCAGTGCGGAGGCGACATTCACGCGGAGGATCCGCTCCACCGCAGAAGCGGTATTCGAGGCACATGTGCAGATGCTTGGTTCCGCTACTGTCTCTGGCTCATTCACGGCTCTGAGAGGTATGAAGACTTCAGAGCTTGTAACAGAGACGCTCACGGTGGAGAGCGGTGCGCTCGTCGGCGGTTCACTGATCGTCGAGGGAGCGCTGCTCGCACAGTCACTCTCGGTTGCGGGGAACCTGGCGGTCAGTGGGGAGATGGAAGCAGCATTCCTCGTTTCCGACCGGGCACACGTCCGCGGAGACCTGGAGGTGGGCGGGCGTCTGCTGCTTGCCGGAAAGGAGGTTGATTTGGACAACTATGTCGTCGGAGGTTCAGGTTCGGTGGTGGAGATCGGGGAACTCACGGTACAGAGTGCGCTCTTCGTCCTTGGGGACATCACCATAGAGGGGCTCGCGCAGTTCCTGGGAGATGTCGAAATTCACGGGACTCTCAGCGTCTCCGGTTCACTCGTCGTGAACCGCAACCAGGCAGGGTACGCAGTGATCCCCGTGACAGGGACGGGTGTCACCGTTGTCTTCAATCCGCCGTATGCTGGGGTAGTCCCGATTGTGAGTGCTTCTTCGGAGGAGCCGGTACTCTACGGCGTTTCCAGAGCGACACAGAGCGGCTTCACCATCAAACTCGCACGTCCTGCTGAGAGAAATATCACCTTCTCCTGGCTCGCGCTCGTGTCTGAGCAGCCGCTCACAGTGACGGGGGCCACCAAGGCAGATTCCCTCGGTACGGGGGAGTTCCCGGTGGATGATCTCGGATACCCCTTAAGTTCCAGCGAGATCTGGAACCAATGCATACGGAATCAGGCGCCCCTGGATATCACCGGCCAGCCGTTCAACTGCCGCCGGTACCACGATGAGGATCTCTGGACGCATCCGGATCTCTTTGTGGAGTTCCTGTGGGATCCGGAAGCCATGACGAAGCTCATTCTGCCGGATGGCTATACCATGGTTGTGGTGATGGAGGAGCACATTGTTGAGGAGGAAATCCCGGACCAGACATCTGATGATGATGGTTCGGGGCAAGCAGATGAAATTGAGGACGAGAGCGGCAGCGGCAGTACGACCGGATCAGGCAGTTCCGCCGACGGTGACACAGGTTCGGGAAGCACAACCGGAGAACCAGATGACACAGGATCCGGAGACGCTATTGGTAGTGGTGATGATGGCACTGATGAAGACACAGGTTCCGGGAGCACAGCGGGTGACAGTACCGGGTCAGGCAGTACCACAGATGGAGGTGGTGACGCTGGTGGAGAGGACGGAAGCACTACCGGAGATGATTCCGGGGAGAATGCATCACAGGAGGAATCAGATACAACAGAAGACGATTCTCAGCAAGGAGAAGCCACGGAAACCCCGGAAGATGCACCCGGAGAGACAGGTGCTGCTGAGACTCCGAGTGGACAGGGAGAATAGCGCTCTTGCCTTTTCACCAGATTCTTCGTAGCCTGTTTCCTGAATTATTCTATCTCTTACACCTCTTTCCCCTTACTCCAATGGAAGAAATCGCATCCGCAAAGTCAGCCCCGAAGAGTACCAGGAAGGCGCTGGTTGCCATTGCAATCATTGCCCTCGTGGCACTTGTTCTGGTGCTCGACATGCAGCGCCGTGAGGCAGAGAAACAACTCAGGAGCCTCTCCGTACGTCTTGAACAGCTTCAGACAGGCAATACCCAGCAGAACCGTGAGGCTGCACAGCGTATTATCAATGAAGTGCGCAAGCTCATTGCCATCCCCGAGGACGTAGAACCGACGGTGGCGACGATCATTGACGTCGAGACGCTCCGCCAGAGGAATCCGTTCTACAACAAGGCAGAGAACGGCAACCACCTCATTGTGACCGCAGAGCGCGCCATTCTGTATGACTCAGAGAAAAAGATCATCATTGATGTTGTTCCAGTGCAGGTACAGCAGACGCAGCCGGCTCCCACCGGTGATGTTGCTGCAGGTGGTGAGGCGGCACCGGTGCCAGTGGTCGAGGGCGGCGGAGAACAGCAGTAGAAAAGAGCAGGCAACTTGCAAAGAGAAGGGGGCGAGAGCCCCCTTTTTTTGTCACTGGTCAGATATCGCTGATCATTTGCCGAGACCAGAGACAGACGACCAATGACTGTTTTTTTCGTGCAGGACAGTTACAATATCCCCCTTTATGCATCAGCATCCTGCTACCAAGGGGTATCCGCTCCTGCCACTCATAGGAGCGCTGCTTCTGGCAGGCATACTCGGCTACCTCATTGGCAGGACTGTTGCGGTGCGTGCGGCATTCCAGGCATCACCGGTACAAGTGCGGGAACAGGCACATCCTTTGGAGCCGACTGTTGTGTTGGAGGGTGTACGAGATGGAAAAGTCATTGGTTCAGTGAAAGGTGAAGTGCGTCTGTGGATAGGAGAGAAGCAAGTATTTCCGGATGAGGAGGGGAAGTTTGCAGCGGAACCCGGTCCGCTTCTCGTGAATGACATCAGTGTTCTCATCCCGGAGGGCATGCAGTTTGTCGCTTCGAAACGCGGTGAGAAATACTATCCGGTCCGCTCAGGTGAAGCACAGCGCATTGCACTGGAAAACCGGGTGTACTTTGAGAGTGCGCTTCAGGCTGAGGGGGCGGGGTACAGGAAGTAGGGTTAGGGTTAGGGCTAGGATTGGAAAAGATACTTGGAATTTGTCCTTTGTTCCTTGGAAACTTGAACTTATTGAAAACTCCAAACAACAAGTGATCAATTCTTCATCCAAACCCTATCCCTAACCCTTCTCCTCATGCATGTATGCCAAGGAGTACGATGAACATGGCGCAGAGACCCATGAGGCCGTATGCGAGGAATTGTCCTACGAACCGCAGTGACGGAGAAGCATGCTCTATGCCATAGGCTATGTAGTACGCAGCAGGGATCGCGATGAGCGGTATGTAGCGGAAATCCTGGTTGGAGCTGTATGGATGCGTGTAGCGGTAACTCATGAGAGAGGCGAGCAGCCCGCATGCAGTGAGCCAGAGAGGCAGTGTCTCATAGAGGTGTTTGCGGGGACTCATCCATCCTCCGGCAAAGAGGTAGAGAATGAGGAAGCAGGCAATGAGCAGAATGCAGCTTCCGAGGAATCCAATCTGCCCTGCAAAATTCCATTCTCCGAAGAACGTGGACTTCAGAAAGCTTTCCCAGAAGAATTGCCGTCCACTTCTGTCATCCCAGTTATCGTTGAAAGGACGTGCAACCATGCGCGGGGGAGAGAGCGCAAGGAAGTTTGCAAGGGAATTCCCGACGACAAGACCGGAGTTCATGTTGGTACCCAATAGGGTGTCTGGCCGCTCTGCAATGCGCAGCGAGATCATGCCTCCGAGGAGCGACCCGAGAATGAGCAGGAGGATCACGGCCATATGTATCTTGCGCGGGAATGTATGGTGCCGTGTAGCCAGGAGACAGAGCACTGCAACAGCCAGAAGTGCGAGGGGCGTGAGTTTCGTGAGCAGAGCAATGCTCAGGACAACGCAGAGGATGTACCAGTCGCGTTCGGCTCCCTGTTGCCACCAGCGCAGCAGCAATCCGAACGCGAGGAAAGAGAGGAACTGTGCGAGAGAATCGTTGTTGATCCTGCTCGAGAGGAAGATGAGCCCGGGGAGTGTGGCCAGGAGGCCAGTGAAGAGCAGAAGTATCTTCTGATTTTGTTTTTCCCGGAGAAGGAGTTTCCCTATCCAGATGGCGAGGAGGAACACTCCAACGGCGGAGAGCAGGGAGAAGAACCGCAGGTCATTGAGTTGGGATGCGAACGGGCGTCCAAAGAGACCTGCTGTGTGCATCCAGATGGCAGCAAGCAGGTAATAGAGTGGTTGCTGATGTGCTTCCCATCCCGTGCCGACGGCCGGGATCATCCAATGTTTCAGGATGTGCATGATGTACTCTATATGCCCGTTCGTGTCGTAGGCGCGCTCAAAGAGCGGAGTGAAGGAGAAATACAACATGCGGAGGGCCACTCCGCCCAGCATCATGTATCCGAGTGATGGCGAGATGCCGAGGCGCGGTCTCAGCATCTTCAGGAGCACCGAACCATACCAGAGGAACAGTGTGAGGAAGAGAAGGTGGAGCCAGAGAAGATTCGACGGTATGGGATACAAACGAATCCCTACAGGCGATTGAGTGTTCGTGAGGTGGAACCGGACGGTATGCTCACCAGCGCGTACGGCAGAGTCCAGGTCTATTTCCATTCCTCTGATACTTAAGATGGAAATCTTCTTTCCATTTTGTACGGTAGACAGAGGTGTTGCGTAGCAGAGGGGGAGTTCATCTGCTTCGGACGGAGTGCCATCTATCGTTATGCTTTCCAGGCAATTCTGGGCTTCAATGTAATAGGTGGTGGGGGAGAGGGAAGTCCTGCGGAGGATGAGTTCGAGCACAATGGACTGTTGATCTTCTACGAGAAGAGGGCCACTCAATAGCAGAGGGTGCACCGTTCTGTCTGGTGTCTCGTACTCAGCTTCGATCCACCGTGGCGTGAGGGTGAATCGCACAACGAGAAGAAAGGCACATAGTACGAAGAAGACAATGGTTTTCGCGATCATCCTGTGTGTGTGCGAAACATTTTTCATCAGTACTGACTCTACGTTCCGCTTAGAAGACAGTAAAGATATTTGCGTTTGAGTTGCCGTTGTGTTTCTGTGTGCACATCTATTCTTGTTTTGATTTCTTCCATGGAGTTCTCCCTTGTTCTTCCCTGTTTCAATGAAGAGCAGAATATCGAGCGCACGATCCGTGATGCCGTTTCCTGGTTTCGGAAGGAGGGTATAGACGGGGAAATTGTTGCAGTGAACGATGGTTCAGCGGATGAGACGGGTGCAATCATCGACCGGCTTGCAAAGGAGTTTTCTTTTGTTCGTCCTCTGCATCACAAAAGGAATGGAGGGTACGGTGCGGCATTGCGCAGCGGCTGCAATGCGGGGACGAAGAAGTACATCGGGTTCATGGACAGTGACGGGCAGTTCCGTGCAGGACAATTTACGGAACTTCTCCTCCGTCTCCCGGAGTACCGTATTGTTGCAGGGGTGCGCATGGAGCGTGCGGATCCGTGGAATCGTAAGCTCAATGCCTGGTTGTACGGATGTCTGGTTCGTTTGGTACTGGGAGTGAAGAAGCGCGACATCAATTGCGCCCTTGTGGTGTTCGAGAAGTTGCTATGGCCTTCCATCTGTCCCCGGTTTGCAACGGGTGCGCTCTTCTGCGGGGAGATGTACTACCGTTTGAAGAAGACAGGAACGCCGCTCTGCCAGGTGGGAGTTCAGCATTTCCCCCGCACCGCCGGGAGGTCGACGGGAGCGAATCCGTTCGTGATTCTCCGCATGTTCAGAGAACTCCGGAAGTTAAAGAAAGATGTTCGTGGTAGTGAGCAGAAGAGCTAAGGAAGCTCTGAAAAACCAATCAGCATGTCATGGTGAGCGTAGTCGAACCATGGCGTGCACTGAATTGTCGCAGTTCGACTACGCTCACTGTGACAATTTGGACGTTTTTCAGAGCTTCCCCAACTCATTCTCTGGACATTGGGCATTCGCGGGGTGAGACAAGAAGCTCGTTTCGTTCGCATTTCACACAGTGCATGTCCCAGAGTTTGATGATGTTGCGCCTCTCGAATTGTTTCTCGGAGAGCGGCAGATTGTACGTGAGAGGACGGTAGAATTGGAAGGAGACAAACACCAGCATCCCAAGGATGAGAAGACCTGTTCTTCGTGTGTGCTCGGTGCACTTCCACCGGCCGATTGTCTGTACTTCCATATACACAATGCCAAACAACAGGAAGCTGAAGAGGAGGGGGAGGAAGTAGTGGTACAGGTACATCACTCTGGACAGCCGGGAGATGGCGATCATGTACGATGCGTAGAGACCGAGGAAAGTGAGAAGAAGATAACGGTTCTTCAGGCGGAACCTGAGCGGATGGAGGAAGGATGTGAGAATCAGGGAGGTCCCCACGACAATTCCAATGAGGCCGGCAAGCCATCCAACGGGATTCGGGACGAGGTACAGGTATGCGTGGCTGCTGTCGTTCGCCGTCTCCCAGCGGTAGTTGATCGTGCGGCCGCCGAACGGCCAGAAGAAGAACGGGCTCCCGTTCTCGCTTGGTTTGCAGAGATCCAGTTCAGGTACTCCTCCTGAGTAGTGCGTGAGGAATTTCATGGAATCTCTCCACATGACGGGGAAGGAGAAGAGAGACTTATTTTTCCCTTCTTTGAGGATCTGGATGTACTCTTCCGAGGCTTTGTAGTATCCGCCGTACGCGAGGTCCGTCTGGACGGTGGACGCGATGGAGAAGTGCAACTGCCAGATGCCCACGTATACAGCGAGGCAGCTTGCAAGTGTGAGTACGGCCAGCCAGGCCATCTGCTTTATGCGCGGGTAGAGGGGGACGAACAAGGCGGGGATGAGGAGGATCATAATAAGCCCCAGCACTTTGGTGGCGAGCACGAGCCCAAGGTTTATTCCGAAGAGGAGAGCGCAGGAGTAGAAGAGGCGGGGATGGTCTTTCCACCGGAGCATCAGCAGAAAGAGCAGCATCATTGCGATGCAGAAGAAGAGCATGGGGGGGTCCAGCATGGCTCCTCTGTTATGGACGATGAGAGCGTTGTCGAACACGTAGAGAAAACTCAGCATCGTCGCATTCAGCCAATCCTTCATGAGGAGCAGGAAGATCCAGAGCATGAGGGGGGCGGCAAGCCAGCTGAAAAGCACAGGAAAGAAGCGAAATCCCCTGAAGGAGAAATCTGGCGGGACGCTCCTGTTGTAGTCGGCATGAATTGTCTGGTCATCCAGTGCGTTTGCGTCGATCAAAACTTCTCCCAGGGCAATGAGCATTTTCCCCAGAGGGGGGTGAGGTTCCATGAAGAAGATGCCGTTCATGTATTTCTGCGCGCTGGGTATGTGGTAATTTTCATCCCAGAAATAGCTCGCCGGTGCAGCGTAGTTGTGGACGTACGTGAAATACGAGAGGAGGAGGATGAATCCTGTGAACAGAAGCCCTTTCCGCAGAGAGGACTTCTTCTTTAAACCTCTATTGGACATGGCGGCATTCTAGACACGGTGTCGTTTCCAATCAAACTTTTGACTCAACACCCCAGGCATCCCGCTTACTATTCACTACTTACTACTTTTTTCTAGGTGATTATCCCTTCACAACTAGTAAACACCGCGTGTCATGGTGAGCCTGTCGAACCATCACGCGGTGTCGCCCTTCGTCAGGCTCAGGGTGACACCGCTCTTTGCGTACTATCCCTCAAGGGATAGTCACCTTTTTCTATGTACTACTTCGCTGCCTGCTTGGTGGTTTCTGCCTGCCGTTTGCTTACACAGAAGTTTTGGGTTCTGCTGGTATTGCAAAGCTGGTTCAGAAAAGTATGGGTGGCGGGAAGAGCCGCGAGGAGTAGAGCAATGAAGTGGGTAGACAGGGGGAAAGAATTTATGGGGTAACACTAGAAATATATTTTTGCCTTTCCAATGCAAGTGCTACCATTCGCCTAATGGTATCTCGCAATCTCGTTGGCAAAGTGATGGTGGGTCTCTTCTTGGGGGCGGTACTTGCCATTGTAAGTTATACCAGTTTCTACCAGTCGCCCGCGCTGCGCAGCATGACGCTGCGGTATTTGGCGGCTGACAGCGGTGGTGATCCCTGTGCAATCTATTCAGATGCCTATCAGTGTTGCTTGGGCATGGGTGGTACGCTCGAATCTTGCTGTGGCGCAGCTGGCGGTCCTGGCTGTGGGATGTCCAGCGGTGATGATCCCTGTGCAATCTATTCAGATGCCTATCAGTGTTGCTTGGGCATGGGTGGTACGCTCGAATCTTGCTGTGGCGCAGCTGGCGCTCCCGGTTGTGGGATGTCCAGTGTAGATGGCTGCGGCGGGGGATTAGGATGTGTGCCCGAGTGTGGATGTAATTGCGGTGGTGATGCGTGCGATACGTGTATGTGCACTATGGATCAAGATCCCTCCATTAATTGTGACACAGAATGTGGCTGGTATGGCGGTTCTTCGTCCGGGGGTCCAAGCACCGGTCCAAGCACCGGCCCCAGCACCGGTCCAAGCACCGGTCCGAGTACAGGCCCCAGCACCGGTCCAAGCACCGGTCCAAGCACCGGTCCAAGCACAGGCCCCAGCACCGGTCCAAGCACGGGTCCGAGTACGGGTCCGAGCACTGGTCCGAGCAGCGGCGGCAGTTCCTCAGGAGGTTCCTCTTCAGGTGGCTCCTCCAGCGGAGGCTCCTCCAGCGGCTCCTCGGGTGGTAGTTCAGGAGGTTCCTCGGGTGGTAGTTCAGGAGGTTCTTCGGGCGGGAGCTCAGGCGGTTCCTCAGGTGGTTCCTCCGGTGGGAGCTCAGGCGGTTCCTCAGGAGGTTCTTCCGGTGGGAGCTCCGGTGGTTCCTCCGGCGGTTCCTCCGGTGGTAGTTCAGGAGGCAGCTCAGGAGGTTCTTCGGGCGGGAGCTCAGGCGGTTCCTCAGGAGGTTCTTCCGGTGGGAGCTCCGGTGGTTCCTCCGGCGGTTCCTCTGGTGGTAGCTCAGGAGGTTCCTCTGGCGGCTCCTCCGGTGGTAGTTCAGGAGGCAGCTCAGGAGGATCTTCCGGTGGTAGCTCAGGAGGCTCCTCTGGTGGATCTTCCGGTGGTAGCTCAGGAGGCTCCTCTGGTGGATCTTCCGGTGGTAGCTCAGGAGGCTCCTCTGGTGGATCTTCCGGTGGTTCCTCGGGTGGTAGCTCAGGAGGATCTTCCGGTGGTAGCTCAGGAGGCTCCTCTGGTGGATCTTCCGGTGGTTCTTCAGGAGGTTCTTCGGGCGGGAGCTCCGGTGGTTCCTCAGGCGGTAGTTCCGGTGGTTCCTCAGGCGGTAGTTCCGGTGGTTCCTCAGGCGGTAGTTCCGGTGGTTCCTCAGGCGGTAGTTCCGGTGGTTCCTCCAGTGGTGGTTCC
>MFYJ01000007.1:42787-399782 GCA_001787755.1 Candidatus Peribacteria bacterium RIFOXYB1_FULL_54_35 | reverse complement strand
AGAGCTCACCGTGACAGTTCCTTTCTATTGAGGATAGTGGGATGAGAAGTTTATACTGAGCTAACCCGACACTGAGCCTGTCGAAGTGGAGAGTGAGTCGAAGTAAATCCCACCCCTTCCGCCACAGTTGAATTCGACCCTGAGCTTGTCGAAGGGCGAAGATACTGTGTCCCTCCGCCTTCGGCGAACGGGACTGCACAGCACAACGCTGCGCTCCGTACTTTTCTGCAGATTCCATATGAAGGAACCTTCCAACAGAGCGATCAATATTCTCCTCGCAACGAACGGCCTCGTGCTCGTTGCCGCTGCAATTTGGGCATCCTTTCATTCTTTACGATCCGGAAGCGAGTTTCATTGGCTGGCTTGTTCTCATGATCATCCTCTCGCCGTTCCTGCAGTTACTCACCACCATTTTTGCCGCCTACGTCACGTTGATGTATGAGAGCAGGCGAGTTCTCCGGACACGCTCGGCGTGCCATTCATGATCGCATCATGCGGTGCGTTCGTTCTTCTGCGGGAATTTCCTCGGGAATCCGATGTCAATGAGATGGAGCTCGCCGGTATACGATTGCGCCCCCTCGGCGAGAAGCCCGCTCTTGAGTACCCCGAAGACGGCGGTTTTCTTCGCGCGGATGCAGGGCCTGCGGGCTTCTCCTGTCGTTGCATCCATTCCTGAAGGAATATCCAAGGCAAGAATGTGTTTCCCGCTTCCGTTCGCCCAGTCGATGAGTTCGGCTGTGCGGCCGCGCGGATCGCCGGAGAGGGAGTAACCGAGCAGTCCGTCCACGATGCCGCTGGTGTGTTCCGGAGGCTGGGAAATGACCTCGCCTCCCAGTGCGTTCCACACGGAGAGTTGGTCCGCTGTCACCTGTTTGAGAGAGCTTGCCTCGTGGGAGAGGAGAACCACTGGCGTGCAACCCCAGAGCTTGAGCCACTTGGCGCAGACGAGGGCGTCGCCCCCGTTGCCGCCGGGGCCGGCGAGCAGGGTGATGTGCGTTCCTTCACCGAACATCTTCAGAGCTATTTCCGCTGAACGCATGCCGGCGATCTCCATCAACTGCTTGATGTCCACGCCGAGTTTCTCCACTGTAAAGCGATCAAGTGCCTCAGCTTGTGCGGCTGTGTAGGTGGTGGTGGGGAGGTTGGGGCTGATGAGCGGTTAGCGGTTAGCGACTAACGGCCAGTGTACTCGTGCTGACCGCTGACCGCTAACCGCTACTCGCTTTCATGCTGCCTTTGTTCTACCATACGCACAATGCGCAGGGCCCTCATACTTCTGGCCATTCTGCTCACAGCCTGCACTTCTGCTGAGAAGGCAGAGGAAGGTCTCATTACGACACTGGAGGGCACGCCGGTTTCTTTGGAAGAATTCACACAGGGCAAACCAGCCATTGTGTATTTCTGGTCCAGTCAGTGCAGTGTCTGTGAGGGGGAGATGCCGCTGCTGCAGGCGGCGGAGCAGCAACATGATGCTCTCGCGGTGGTGGGGGTGAATTTGCAGGAGCAACAGGCGGTGGCACGCGCGTTTGCGGAGACGAAGGGATACACGTTCGTGAATCTGCTCGATCCTGGCTCAGAGCTCAAGCGGCGGTTCGGCGTGTCCACGCAACCGGCAACACTCGTGTTTGATGCAGAAGGTCATGAGCTGCACCGGAAAGACGGAGCGCTTGCGGAGGGGGAACTGGCTCAGTGGCTGGAGGAGCTCCTGACAGGCGCATCCGAGGAACAGCAAATTTTGGGAGCGCAGGAGAGCCCCGTTCCTGAGGAGAGCATCCAGATTTCCGCCCCAACGCCGCTCCTCTCATTCTGGTACCAGGGGGAAGTGCGGCACACTATTCCGCTCGATCAGATAGTGAGCGGTGTGCCCAGCAGGGATGGGATCCCCTCCGTCGACAATCCACAGTTCCTTGAAGCAAGTCTCGCAACAGCCGAGTTTGACGAGATGCTTGGCATTTTTTTGGTTATCAATGATGACGCGCGGTTCTACCCCCTCGGGATTCTCAATTGGCATGAAGTGGTGAACGACACCGTCGGCGGCGTTCCTGTGAGCGTGACGTACTCTCCGCTCTCAGCGTCTGCCTTGGTGGTTGAGCGCACAATAAGCGGAGGAGCGGACACATTCGGTGTGAGCGGTTTGCTCTTCCAGAGCAACTTGCTCCTCTATGACCGGAGTACTCTCTCCCTCTGGGATCAGATCCGCGGGGAAGCGGTGGTGGGTCCTCTCACAGGGGAGAAGTTCAGGCGCGTGAAGAGCGATGTTCTCAGGCTTGCAGCGGTCAGGGAGGCATGGCCGCAGGCAAAGGTAATGAATACGATCACGGGCTTTGTCCGGGACTACAGCTCAGACCCGTACAAGGGATACGACCAGATGGAATCGACGTACTTCCCGGTGAATACCGCAGATGACCGGCTTGTAAGCAAGAAACCGGTGTACGGCATTGTGGTGAATGGGGTGGCAAAGGCCTATACCATCGAAGCGGTGCAGGCAGAGGGGAGAGTGCAGGATACCGTCGGTGGCGTGCGTATTCTCCTCCAATACGATGCGGCGACTGGCCGCGTTCGGTTCACGCGCTACTCAGATGCGGGGAAGAGCGAAGAGATTATTCCTCTGCGTTCCTACTGGTTTGCATGGGTGGCGCAGTATCCGGAGACGGAGCTCTACGAGTGATGCGGCGGACGGCGCGGCACCTGTCCGAGACCTGCAATGAGATTCTGCACTGACTGGATGTTCAGGATCTTTGCGTCCGGGTGGTTGATAGGCAGGGTCTTCCTCATGTTGTCAAGGTGCACGGAGGCCGTGGGCGTGAGTACGCGGAGATTCATGCTGTCTCTGAGCCGTTCCACTATGCGGAATTCGTGGCCCTTGCCTGCAAAACCCATGGGAACGTACACGGGTTTCGTTGCCGCAAAAAGTTCACACAGTTCTCGCTCACGCACTTCATCCAGCTCCGCGAGTTTATCTGCATACTGCAGGTACCACTGCATCTCGCGCAGGACATCATCCCTGTACCACCATTGCTCTCCAACAAGGCAAACGAGAGGAGCGTCGTCTTTTGCAGGATCCCAGCCGGTTCCTATGTTGTAATGAATTTCACCTTCCTGTCCCTGGAACCGCTCCCAAAATTCCTTGTATTTCTGTTGGTACTGGCGCATGAACGGTAACCATGTTGCCACGAACGCATTGATGAGTTGTTCAGTAGCTGCGGAATGCGCACCACGCGTGCCGGGATACGTCGTGTATGCGTAGAAGCATGGTGTGGAGCACGCACGCTGCTCAGCCATCCGCTGCTGGACATCCATGCAGTCTCTCAGGGCCCGGGGGTGATCGAACAAAAACTGCTGCGCTTCCGGCGTGTGAACATCGTGATCGGAACCGTCAAATTCGATAACCGGTCTTGCGATGGGAAAAGGGGTGTATCCCATTCCGTGCCGGCGTCCCTCGACGAAGAGGGGACAGTTCACACCTTCTGCTTGGAGCAAATGAACGAGCTGGAAGAGCTGTACCTGTGACTGCTTGGTTGCTTCCGGCGTTGTCTGCGGGTCGAATGCGTCATTGTCGTAGTGGCAGCTGGAGAGGAGGTATGCCGTATGGCATCCTGCTCTGGATGCGGGGAACCGCTCTTCTCGGACGATGCTCATCTCCGTTGCTCTCTCCACCGCCCTCTCGATAAGCGCAAGTTGGGAGGTTTCCGCACACTCCGCCTGCTGCGCGTTATCGATGCGGGAAGCAGTGGCGGCAGTAATTTGCTGCACGGGCATAGCTGCTGATTGTGGTTTTGCTGCAGTCGCCTCCATCCATATGCCATGCACTTCTCCGAGCACTCTTGCCTCTTCACGCGTGAGAGGTTCTCCCCGCACTGCCTTTTGAAATACTGTTTCAGGATCAGTTGTACTGCCTTTTGGTCCTTCTTGTACCATAAATACATAATACAATGATCAGTGATTTCTGCAAGTACTAGGAGAACTTCTGCTTCAAGTCCTCATTGCTTGGGAGTTTCTCCTTGGGGCACTCATTCATTGCCCAGAACTCCCTGAGTGAGTCCATGTACTTCTTCTCTTTCAGGAGCTTCTGGATGAATGGTTTCACGGTCTCCCGGAATCTGCTTAGTTGCAGATAGTGCGAAAGTTCGTACATGACGGTGACAAAAGCCTCTTCACCGCTGCGGATCTCCGCTCTCACTTCATCCTGGATGGCATCCGCGATGCTTTCCTTGTCTATGCCGGCCATGAGATACAGGTCCTTGGCGGGGGCGGAGGGGAAGTAATGGTTCACGCCGAGCCTGCGTAGGGAGCAGGGGAGTGAGAAGTCCGCGATGATGTCTGCGACTTGCGTCGCAAGACCCCCTTCGCTGTGGTGGTCCTCCACGACGACGAGGTGCCCTGTTTCCAAAGCCGCCTGAACGATGGCTGCGCTGTCGATCGGGCGCACACAGGCGACGTTCAAGACCCGTACCTGGATGGGTTTCGATGCCTTGGCGAATTCTTCTGCCACTGCCACTGCAGCATGGACAGGGATACCGGTGGCAATCACCGTCACCTGGTCGCTTGTGTCGCCCCGTCCCCGGATGAGGTCCGCTCTGCCATCGAAGGTGTAGGCCGGACCGTAGATGACCGAACCATCGGGAGATTTGAGCTGCTCGTGTCCGTCGCGGGGGAAGAAGGTGTACACACTCTGGTGCCCCTCTGCGATGAGCTCCATTGCACGTTCAGCCATGGCTGCTGCCTGGTTGCTGTCTGCCGTCATCCAGACCTGCGTGTGGTCGAGTGGAATATTGAGGTAGTTGCGTTCCTGATGTGTCTCTCCGTCTTCACCCACGCTCAAGCCTGCGTGCGTGCAGTCGTGCACAACACCGCAGCGCGTGTGTCCGCAGTTGATGTCTATGAGGCGGGCGTTCGCACGTGCCTCATTCGTTCCGAAGGTGGCGAATGTGTAGGTGACGGGGAGCAAACCTGTCTGGCGCATGCCGGCTGCCATCATGTACATGTTGGCCTCGGCCACACCGACATTGATGCAGCGGTGCGGCAGTTCCTTCTCTACCTTTTCAAATCCCCCTGATCCTGCAAGGTCCGCATGGAGCACGACAATGCGGCTATCCATCTTCATGAGGTTGAGCAGATGTACCGCCCCGAAGTCTCTGCGTGCTGCTCCTTTCTCTGTGGTGATTGCCCGCTTGTATCCGCCGAGTTTTGCTGTACTAAATTGCAGGGGAATATCCGTCGGAACGGAGCCTTTTTCGTAGCGCCTCTTCTCCGCTTGGAAGAACGGCAGGTACGCAACTGTCACTTCCTCCAGTGGCGGGAGGGCCTTCAGTGCTTCCTTCGCTTCCTCTTCCGAGAGGGGAGAGCCGTGGAAGTTCTTGGAACCCGTGTTACTTCCTTCTTCCATGAGTGGAATGCCGTAACCCATGGTGGTGTAGTAGCAGACGAAGATGGGTTTCCCTTTCCCCAGGAGCTCATCTGCTTTCTCTAGGGCAGTCTTCACCTGGGCAGGATCATTGCCGTTCTGCACTTCGATGACATTCCATCCTGTTGCGGCTGTGATGGATGCGAAATCGGCGGCGACGGTTTTTGTCGGCATGCCGGAGAGCTGGATATCGTTGAAATCGCCGTGGACAATCAGGTTATCCAGCTTGAGGTGCGAGGCGAGACGGAATGCTTCCTGTACCTGTCCTTCCTGGCTGTCACCGTCTGCGAGCATCACATCCACAATGCCAGGCTTCTTCTGGTACTGGAGTCCGAAGGCAGCGCCGAGCGCATTGCTCACTCCTTTTCCAAGGGGGCCCGTGCCGAACGGGATGTCTCCCACACCTGCTTCTATGTGCCCGGGCAGTCCGTCTGGTGTGCGGAATGCATGGATGATGTTCTGGGGGCTCTGGAGGTGAGCATTCCCCCTGTCGCGGCCGAAAAGGTACTGCAGACCGTACGCGAGGACCGAGAGGTGGCCTGCACTCATGCGGAGAGGCTGGTCCACTGCGGGATTGCGGAATTTATTGATCCAGTAGCAGAAGGTAAATGCCGAGAGCGGCCCGCCCGGGTGGCCGGATTTGTGTGCAAGCGGTGCCTGGATTGCGAGGTGCTCTATGATCTGATGCGCAAGTGTGTATTGCTGTTTCTCCTCTTTGCTGAGCGTTGCTGCGGCATCCGGTCCTATCCAGAACATCTTCCCGGGGTCCGCCGCTGCCATGACCCGCTGGCAGGACATCGGGACTTCCTTGACGTCTTTGCCTAAAAGTTTCTTTATATCTGGTCTGTGGGTCGGCATAGGAATTGTTCGAGAAAGGTACACTCCAAGTGTATGTGGAGCGGAGGAAGACCTCAAGTTCCGGCACTATCAGAGTAGAAACTGGTGGGCTGGCAAGGTGTGCTCCTTGCGCTCTCCGTGCAGACTGATTAGCTTGCTGACCTATGCGAAAAGCTCAGTCGAAGTTCCCGCTCATCAGTATCAACGTGTCCGCCATTATTCTACTCGCATTGCTCATGCTCGTGGCAGGGTAGCATTCCTTTCCTAAGAGAATTCAGAAGGGTGTTCCTCTCTTTTCTGGTGAGAGCGTGTAGCGTGTAGCGGTTAGTAGCGAATAGCTGACAGCTCATCGCTAACCACTACTCGCTTTTCTCTGTTACAACCATCACAACTTTTCTGCCCTCTTGCATTTCCTCCTTCACTCCCGCCCAGTCATGGATTGCTTCCATGAGAATCTGGTGCTTGTATTTGTAGCCCTCACCGCGACGGGTGCCGGGATCGTTGGTAATGAACCACTTCCCATCGTACCCGGTGATCACCAGCATGTGGTACCAAGGCCCCTCTCCGCTGAAGTAAGGATTCCCAAGCATTCTCCCTGCCGCGGGAACGATCACAGGGTTGCCCAAAGCAATCTGCGTTTGGATTTCCTGGATGCTTGGATCTTGGATGACTTCTGCACGGTACCCGTAGTATTCCTCTGCCACCTCCGCAAGCTCTGCGAGCGTGATGTCCTGCGCAAAGCCCTGCTGTTCTTCCCATGCGATAAGGGCGAGCAGATCTCTGTCCGCCTGTTCTTTTGTGAGGATGTTCCCTGCAAGGTACGAGTGGACGATCAGGAGCGCCGCTTCCTCGCAGGCTTCCTGGTAGGGATCTCCCCAGTCGGCGAACGGTGCCTGCACGGTGAAGGGGACGGAGAGAGAGAACTTCTTCGGGAGGGTGGTAGCAGGTTGATCCGGCTGCAGCTGCGCAGTGGTGCCGTTGCACGCAACGAGAAGGAGGCCGAGGAAGCTGAGAGCGAGAATGTTTCGCATGGATTTAGAGGGCTTTTCTATGTTGATGTGTTCTCCTCCCAAAGGGCTTCTTTCCCTGTACCACTGGCACAACATGTTGGAGCGCTTGTTGCAGCTGCTGGAGCGTGAATCCACGCTGGCGGAGGAACCCAAGGAGAGATGTGTTTGCGCTGCCGTATTTTGGCCCCTGATACTGATCTATTGCTCTGGCAACCGGGTGATTGATTGCGCTGAGGGGGATACCTAGTTCTGCCACACGGCTTCGGAAGTCGAAGATGCCTGTGGTCGGATGTACTTCGATAGAAGGCGTTGCGTCGTGCGGATCGGTTGTCTCAGGGGTACCATCGAAGATGACCTGCACGCAGGAAGACATCCATTCCCGGAACTGCTGCGGGGTGAAACCAAAATCAGGGAGTACTGCAAGCAGAGGCTGGGTTTTCTTTCCGTGTGCACGGAGGCGCAGCACGATACCGCGGTCACGCTCCGGATCTGCAACTGTGTCCGGGTAGGTGTGGATTCCTCTTGCCTCCAATTCCTCTAGGAAATCTCCGGCTGTGGTTGTTGCATCTATGTGGAGAGGGTCTGCTGGACTCTTCTCCTGTGCTCCTTGTTCCGCGGGGACGCCGAGCTCTGCCGCCAGTGCATCCCATGGATCATTTTTATCTGGAGACGTCATAATCCGATTGTGTCAAATGGCAGGAACATACGCAAGCAGATGCAAGGCATTGTGTACTGCGGAGCAGAGTTCCCACTGGATGCGAGGCAGAGAACGCGGCATACTGTCTGCGATCCTTTCCTCCTTGATGCATGAAACTCTTCCTTGATACAGCAAATACTGCACAGGTTGCTGAGATAGCCGCTTGGGGGGTGCTCGATGGTGTGACAACCAATCCTTCTCTCGTCGCGAAGGAAGGGGGGGACTTTAAGAAGACGGTACTCACGATGTGCAAACTCGTGCCGAATGTGAGTGCGCAGGTGACAGCGACAACATTTGAGGAGATGAAGAAGCAGGCGGTGGAGATGAGCGGATGGCACAAGCGCGTGGTGGTGAAGGTGCCCATGACCGTGGAGGGGCTCAAAACCCTGCACTACTGCAGGGGAAAAGGCATCCGCACCAATACCACACTCGTTTTCTCGGTGAATCAGGCCATCCTCGCCGCGAAGGCGGGTGCGAACATCATCAGCCCCTTCATCGGGCGTCTGGATGATATCGGGCAGGATGGTATGGAGCTCATCGCAGAGATCATGCAGGCCTGGAGCCACTACGACTTCCAGACAGAGGTGCTCGTGGCCTCCACGCGCCATCCCCGGCACATTGCGGATGCGGCAATGCTCGGGGCACACATCTGCACTGTTCCCTACGATGTATTCAAGAAACTCCCGCTCCACTCTCTCACAGATATCGGCCTTCAGAAGTTCCTGAAGGACTGGGAGAGCGTGAAGAAGAAGTAATTTTCCCTCCTTTCACTATGGAACTCGGAGTCATAGGACTCGGCACTATGGGTGCGAACCTCGCGCGGAATGCCGCACGCAACGGTGCGAAAGTCATCCTCTATAACCGTACGCCCGAAAAGACCGATCTTTTCATGAAGAGTTACGGGAAGGAGGGGTCGTTTGTCCCCTGTAAATCGTTCGAGGAATTCACGAAGGCATTCGAGAGCCGCAAGGCGATTCTCATGATGGTCGATGCTGGTGAGGCGGTGGACAAAGTGGTAGAAGGTCTCGTTCCTTTCCTGCGGGAGAACGATATCCTCATCGACGGCGGCAACAGTCACTACAGTGATACGGAGAGGAGAGCTGCTGCCCTGAGAGAGAAGAAGATTCAATTCATTGGCATGGGCATCAGCGGCGGGGAGGAAGGTGCATTGAACGGCCCGAGCATGATGCCGGGAGGGGATGCCGATGCGTATGCATATCTTGGGCCGCTGCTCACGGGTATGGCAGCGAGTGATGGTATTGGAGGGAAGTGTGTGACATACATTGGTCCCGGCGGGTCAGGTCACTTTGTGAAGATGGTCCACAACGGCATTGAATACGCGCTGATGCAGCTTATTGCTGAGTGTTACGATCTCCTCAAGAATCTGGGTGGATTTGATAACGAAGGTCTCTCTGAGATTTTCGTTGCTTGGAATGAAAGCGATGAGCTCCATTCGTACCTCGCGGAGATTACTGCGAAGATTTTCACCAAGAAGGAGAAAGACAACTACGTCATCGATCTCATTGCGGATGCAGCCGGGCAGAAGGGAACCGGCAAGTGGACAACGCAGGCCGCGCTCGAGTACGGAGTCGCTGTGCCCACCATCAACGCCGCCGTCGATGCACGCATCCTCTCGGGGAGCCTTGCTGAGCGTGCGGAAGCGAAGAGTTTCCCTGTCATGGTGGATGACACGGAGCCGATCCCGCGTCACATGAAGTTCCGTTCCTCCATCCGCTCGGGCATGGATCTTTCTTCCATCTGCGCGTACGGGCAGGGGTTTGCTCTCATCGAGAAGGCGAGTATCGAAAACGGATGGAAGCTGAACCTCAGCGAGATCGCGCGTATCTGGCGCGGAGGCTGCATCATCCGTTCTTCTCTCTTAAGCCATCTGCAGGACGCCTACAGCTTGGATTCCGGTATTGCGAAAGCCGCGAACAGGGTGCTTCTTGACCGGTTCCGCGGAGACAAACAGAAGGAGTGGCGCCAGGTGGTGGAGCTCGGTATCTCCTGGAACGTTCCGGTGCCGGCGCTCTCCGCTTCCCTGACGTACTTTGATGCACTCACGCGCGGACGCCTGCCGCAGAATCTCATCCAGGCGCAGCGGGATTTCTTTGGATCGCACTCCTATGAGCGCATCGATAAGAAGGGGTCGTTCCACACCGAGTGGAATACGCAATAAGAATGTGCGTCTGAGGATTGTCATCCTTGTGACTGACTGATCGCACAGCAAGAAGCTAAATCTATGAGCTAATGCTTTTTCCTATCGTCAGCATTGCTGCTCCGAGTGTGGCTGCGTCTTTGAGTTCCGCGACTTTGAGCTCCGGAATGGGCATGTTCGGCAGCATCCAATGATGCAGTTCCTTCTTCACTTCTTTGAAATGTCTGGCAAGTGCGTGGCCTGCACTTCCTCCGAAAATGATGACGGAGGGATCGAGCACGTGAATGAGATTGGTGCACATCCACGCTACCTCCCGATAGATGTCTTTGTGCATGAAGGCGCAGACTTCGCCTTCCAGATAGTCGGAAGGATCCTTCGCTTCCTCGCAGCGTTTGCCCATGGCAGATCCTGAGAAGAACTGTTCCACATCTCCGCGTTTGTCTTCGGTTTTAAACGGTGGGTGCCCAGGAACGAGGAGCATATGCCCAAATTCCGCAGCGTAGCCCTGGCTGCCCTGAAAGAGCTTGCCGTTAATGACAATGCCGCCTCCCACACCAGTGCCGAGTGTCACTCCTACGACAACAGATGCTCCTTTGCCGGCTCCCGCAATCGCTTCAGCGAGCGTGAAGCAGTTCGCGTCGTTGTCTGCAAGGCATGGCAAACCTGTACGTTCGAAGAGTGTTTGCTGGATGGGAACGCCCTCACCACCGGGGATATTGGGGAGTGTGAGGATGGTGCCTTCGGGGTGGGTGATGAGTCCCGGGGCACCGATACCCACAGCACGCGTATCTTCTTTCTTGAGTTCTGTTATAACGTCTACGAGGGTATCCAGCACATGGCTAAAGCCCTTGGATGCTTCTGTTTCCCTGCGCAAAGATTGCTCCTGTTTCCAGGAAGCAGCTGAGTACCGGGCCGCAGCGATTTTGGTGCCGCCAAGGTCTATTCCAATGACTGAACCGGATTCGTCCACTGTAACGACTGTATCACAAAACCGGGGTTCACTATACTTTTCTTCGATGTACGAACTCCAGTCCGTCGACGAGGTTTTGGGCAAACTCGGCAGCTCTTTTGGGGGGCTGCAGTCTGCCGAAGCGGAGAAGCGTTTGAAAGAGTATGGTCTCAATACGCTCCCGAAGAAGAAGCGGTCTTTGCTCCTCCTCTTCCTGCAGCAGTTCCAGGATGTCATGGTGTACATCCTCATCGTTGCGTTCTTCCTCTCTCTCATCGCACCGTTCTTTGAGAAAGAGCCGCTGGCAGTGGAGAGTTTTCTGGATGCGTTCATCATTCTTGCCATTCTCATTCTCAATGCCGCACTCGGATTTGTGCAGGAGTACAAGGCTGAGGAAGCCATTGCCATGCTCGAGAAACTCACCTCTCCCCATGCGCGTGTGCGGCGGAATGGCACGGAGCAGATGATCGGTTCCAATCAGCTTGTTCCCGGGGATATCGTCATCGTCGAAGCTGGGGATCGTATTTCTGCCGACGGCAGACTGATCGCAGAGTCGCACATCCGCCTGAATGAATCGAGTCTGACGGGGGAATCCAATGCCGTAGACAAGCAGGTAGAGGCTCTGCAGGGGGAAGCGCCACTAGCGGACCGCAGGAACATGCTCTTCTCCGGTACCATCGTGACGAGAGGATCGGGGGAGTACGTTGTCACTGCAACAGGCCAGGGTACGGAGATAGGAAAAATAGCGAAACTCGTCTCAGAGATGGAGCTCCTTCAGACACCTCTCCAGAACAGGATGAGGCAGCTTGGGAAACAGTTGGGGGCGGTGGTGATTGTTCTCTGTATTGTTGTGGTGGTGCTCGGGTTGCTCGGGGGATCATCGTTCCTCTCCATGCTGCTCGTTGGTGTGAGTCTCGCTGTTTCCGCCGTTCCCGAGGGGTTGCCGGCAGTGGTGACCGTGTGCTTGGCGATGGGTGTGCGGAGGATGGTTTCGGAGAATGCTCTCGTGCGCCGCCTGGACGCTCTGGAGACGCTGGGGAGCGTGACGGTTATTTGTGCCGATAAGACTGGCACCATGACGGAGAACCGCATGAGCGTGGTGCAGACGTGGGTTCCCGGCGGGGATGGCACTGAAGAAAAACTCCTGTTCCAGATTGGAGCATCCTGCAACCGCGCAGTGCTCCCCGATCTTGGAGACCCCACGGAGATTGGTCTCCTCGATGCGGCGCAGGAACACCAGGTGGAGCGACTGCCTATTGAGAGAGAGGAAGTGCCGTTCACCTCGGAAGGAAAATACATGCAGACCGTTCATGGAAACCGCTCGTTCCTCAAAGGTGCGCCTGAGAAAATCGTCGAGCTCTGCACGGATGTGCGGGCGGGTGAAGTACTGGAGGAGAATGAACGGCTGGCGAAGGAGGGGCTGCGTGTGCTCGCGTGTGCTGTAAAGGAAGGAAAGGACACGCGTTTCGTCGGTTTGATAGCGATGGATGATCCTCCGCGTCCCACGGTTGCCTCTGCGATACAGGAGGCAAAGAACGCGGGCATACGTACGATAATGATTACAGGGGATAATCTGCAAACTGCCTGTGCCATAGCCCGACAGGTGGGGATAGAGGGAGATGCGATAGAGGGAAAAGAGCTTGATAAAATTTCCCCTCATAAACTGCAGGATTACGTACGGACTATTTCGGTGTATGCCCGTGTCTCTCCGGAGCACAAGCTCCAGATCCTGAGAGCATTGCAGGGGAACGGGGAGATTGTGGCGATGACCGGTGACGGAGCAAATGATGCGCCGGCTCTCAAGGGAGCACATGTCGGCGTTGCTATGGGGAAAGTGGGGACCGAAGTTGCCAGGGAGGCTTCGAGCATCGTGCTCGCGGATGACCAGTACACTACGATTGTCGCCGCTGTGAGGGAGGGCAGACGGATTTACGATAACATTCGGAAGTTTGTTGTCTTCCTGTTGCGTGCGAACTTTGACGAGCTGCTCTTCATCATGGTGACGCTTCTGATGCGTATTCCTCTTCCGTATCTCCCGATTCATATTCTCTGGCTCAATCTCATGACAGACGGTCTGCCGGCGCTGGCACTCGGTATGGAGGAGGCTGAACCGGATATCATGAAACGCCCACCGCGCCCTGCAGGGGAACATCTCCTCTCCGGGGAAGCGGGGAGACTGGTCATTGCAGCGCTCCTGGCATTCTCTCTTTCATTCCTCTACTTCCTCTACAGGCTCAGCTCTGGAACGACACTCGAGTTGGCCCGCACCGGGACCCTCACTCTCGCAGTTAATTTTGAATTGCTCATGGCCTTCTCCATTCGGAGCCGAAGACCGCTGTGGGAAGTTGGGGTCTTCTCGAATAGGTGGTTGCTCGGGGCAGTAGCCATTCCTTTTGTTTTGCAAATTCTCCTCGTCTTCACTCCTTTTGGCACGCTCTTCCATCTCACAGGTTTAAGTATTGCTGAATGGTTGCGGATATTTCTTTTTGCTTTTGCAGGTGTATTCTTGTTTGAGCTCCTCAAAATCCTTCCGGGTTTCGAAACGAGAACGAAGGAGAAACCGGTGCCCGCCCGTTAGAGCATTGTTCCAGCAATGCTGATGGTCACTACTGATGCGAGCAGAAGAGCCGTAACAAAAGAGAAGCTGTGTGTCATGGTGGTGTGTGTCTTTAGTTATATTATACCATTTTTTCAATAAAAAGCTATATCCCTCCGGAACAGAGCGAATTTCCTCCCATAAAGGAGAGCGGATTTGCTCAGCACACAGTATCTTCGCTTTGCATCCATGACATCCTGCTCTATACAGTACTGATCTCATCCGCTTTGCGGATTCGCTCAGCACACAGTATCTTCGGCTTCGCACTTCGCCCTGCGGGCTCGTGCTCAGCTCGAATTCAACTGTTACGGTGAGTCTCACATGTGTATATCCTCTCTGTTGTGTAGTCCCGTTCGCTGCGGCTCACGGGACACAGTATCTTCGGCTTCGCACTTCGCCCTGTGGGCTCGTGCTCAGCTCGAATTCAACTGTGGCGGAGAGGGAGGGATTCGAACCCTCGGGCCGGAAATAACCAGCCAACACATTAGCAGTGTGTCCCATTCGACCACTCTGGCACCTCTCCGTAGTAATGAATGCAACGTGAATGAGCGATTCTTTCACCCTCCGAAGCTCCGTTTGGGCTGTATGACCGAAGAGGAGGGAGGAGCGCAGGAGGGCGACCACCATGCCCCGCACCCGAGCGTAGCAAGTGGTACGGGGTCTGGCACCTCTCCGCGCAGAGCAAGTGTACGAGAGAACAGCAGATGTTCGCTAGTCTGTTTTTGCGCCATTTTCCTCGCGGCTCAGGAGAACGGCGAAGGGATCGCCGTACAGTGTTTTTACGGCCAGGTTTCCCCCGTTGAATTCGTAGGCTTCTCCGATGGTATCGAGAATGTTCTCACTCACAATAATACATCCCATGCTCCTAAACCGGTCGTCCTCGGCAAGCATCTGCGCAGCATCTTTATGGCCGTGTATTCCGTAGGCGGTCCGTTCCTCACCGTTTTTGTACAGGCGGAGGAACCTCCCGGTTGGACCAAAGGTGACCCGGTCTCCTTTCCTATGTGCAGATTTGATTTCCCAGTCCCACGCCGGAGTGGTTGCGTTGTAGTACCTCCCGATGTACCGGACGCTCCTCCGTTGTCCTGTCACCACAGGGAAACGGATGAAGAGCCCGTCATCGTGCGCGAGGTAGCCCCAGTTCCCCTCCGTATCTATAAGGAGCTGATCTCCGGCCTGAGGCTCCCATTCGTGGACGGAAATTTGCAGAGAAACCGTTTCGGTTGAGGCAAAAGCCGAAGAGGCAAGGAAGAGACTTGCCAGTGTGGTGAGGACAGAAGACAAGTGTGGTATCCTGCGTGATATCTGGCGGTGTGTCAACGAAGAGAAAGTCCCATTTCTTCAGGCAATGTGTTGATCAATAATTGTATACAAGAGTATGGTCCGAATTGACAGCAAGCTCAAATATTTGCCGATAGTTGCTGAATGGATACACTGCAAAATTGATGCAAAATACCCGACATCTACCGGTGTTACTCCGAGAGGTTCTCGAGGGTCTTTCCCCAGGGGAAGGGGAGACGGTGCTGGATGCCACGGTGGGACTGGGTGGGCACAGCGCTGCGTTCCTCCGGGCGATTGAGGAGAAGGGGCATCTCATCGCCATCGACGCGGACAGTGAGAATCTGGCGGAGGCAAGGCAGCGCCTGCAGTCGCTTCCGGGGAGAAAAACATTCGAGCATTGCAATTTCCGTGAGCTTCCGGATATGGCTCTCCCGCACTGTGATGTCATTTTTGCTGACTTGGGTGTGAGCTCGCCGCATTACGACGATCCCGAAAGAGGATTTTCTTTCCGTGAGGATTCTCCTCTCGATCTGCGGTTTGACCGAGAGTCCGGTGAGACAGCAGCTGCGTTCATAGCGCGGAGTACCCCTGGGGAAATGCAGAGAGTTCTCTTCCGTTACGGAGAAGTGCGCCAAGCGCGGGCGCTTGCGCTCCGTATTGCAGAGCAAAAACCGCAGACGACCAAAGAACTGAGCACCTGCGTCGAATTCGTATGCAAATTCCGTGCAAAGAGTGTGCTCCCGCAGGTGTTCCAGGCACTGCGCATAGCGGTGAACGGAGAGCTCGATGCACTTGCAGTCCTGCTCCGGCATGCCCCGCCTCTCCTGAAAGAAGAAGGCAGAATGGGAGTGATCAGTTTCCATTCACTGGAGGATCGTATGGTGAAGCACGCATTCCGTCTGCTCACAACTCCGGAGAGAGATGGGAGGACGGGAGCCATAGCCACTCCTGCCCGTTTTGAACTTCTCACAAAGAAGCCGATCAAAGCAGGTGAGCAGGAGATTGCAGCGAACCCCCGTGCCAGGAGCGCGCGGCTCCGCATGATCAAACGAGCATTCTGATCCTTTTGTGCTATACTCCGATACACGTGCGAACCCTTCTCACTCCATCGTCGTCCATGCCGCACAGGCTCTCGCTTGGGCGGATGGTGAATCAGAGCACGATGCTTCTCATGGTTTCCATCGGTTCCCTCATTCTTCTGCTCGCCCTCCTTATTCTCTTCCACCAGAATGCGAATGCGACGAAGGGGTACCAGCTTCGCACTCTCGAGCGTGAACGTTCGCTTCTGCTGCTTGATGAGGAAGTGCTCAAAATGCAGATTGCGCAAGCGCAGGCGCTCATGCAGCTTGAGGGAGACAAAATTATTCAGGCGATGATCCCGGTGGGGAAAGCGCAGTACACCAATCAGGATACGACGGTAGCGAGCACGCAAGAGCTGTAATGTGCGTCTCTGGCCTTGCTGGAGGCAAAAAGCTAATTCCTACTATTCTTTGTTTCTGGCAAGTCCTCAGGGAATACAGGGGCGGAAGAAACTGCTATAATAACACGAATTATGGACAAAAAAACTTTCCGCAGGAGAGGGCTCAGCATCGCATTCCTCGGTCTTGGTGCTGTGCTGGCTACCTTGCAGATGCAGCCTGAAGCCACACCTGCAGCGGTGACGACTCTGCAGGATTGCATTGGGCAGCCGTACGGTTTTCCGGGGTGTCCCGTGAAGCCGACTTCTTTAACCTTGGAGAAGGAAGTTGCTCCTCCCAATTGCGGTGACGGGAGAATTGACAGGGATGATCCCAATACGTCTGTCAATGAGAGCGAAGAATGTGACGAGGGACGCTTTAACGGGCTGAGCGAGTGCACAAATAGCTGTAAGTTGCTCTTCTGTGGAGATGGAATTCTCACGAGGTTCCTGAATGAGGAATGTGAACCAGAAGTTGAGGAGATCTACGCGATCGACCCGGATACAGGCAGGCTCACGACGGAGGTACGCTTCCTCTCTGCGGAGTGCGGACGCTACTGCGAGCCTCCTGTTTGTAACAGCGCGGGAGAGTGCACGGGTGGATGTAAGATACAGTTCCTCGAGGATTGCCCTGCGGAATCCGCGCAGTCCAGTGCCGCATCGAGCGTGGAAACAAGAATGCCGGTCTCCAGCAGAAGTTCTTCCTCTGCCGCAGCTCAGCAGTCATCCCAGCAGACCAGTGCTTCACAGCAGCCGGTACAGCAGATACCAATTATCATCAGTCCACAGCAGCCGGCTGTCATGTATCCGTACGCTCCGATCTACGGGTCTGCTCCGCAGCAACAGACGACTGCAGGCCCTGCATGCGGCAATGGCCTCAAAGAGGAAAGGGAAGAGTGTGATGACGGAAACCGGTATAACTTCGATGATTGCACCAATGCATGTGTGCAACCTGTGTGCGGAGACGGCATGCGCGAGGGATCGGAGGAGTGTGACGACGGAAACAAGAATGATTTCGACGATTGCCCCAATGATTGCCGTGTTGCTGTCTGCGGAGACGGTCTCCGGGAGGGTCGCGAAGAGTGCGACGACGGAAACCAGAACAACTACGACGAGTGCCCGAGCGATTGCCGTCTCGCAGTTTGCAGCGACGGCGTACGTGAGGGTGCAGAGCAGTGCGATGACGGAAACTTCATCAATAACGACAATTGTCCGAACTCCTGCAAGAGCCCTGACTGCGGGAATGGCATACGGGAAGGAAAGGAAGAATGTGATGACGGGAACCAGAACGATTTTGATGACTGCCCGAACGATTGTCTCCGGGCTGTCTGTGGTGACGGCATTCGCGAAAGTAAGGAAGAGTGCGATGACGGAAACCGGGTTGAAACGGATGGTTGCAGCAATAATTGTCTTCTAGCTCGTTGTGGCGATGGCCTTATCCAGTCGGGAGAGGAATGCGATGACGGAAACAAAATCAATAATGACATCTGCAGCGATCTCTGCCGTCGTGCCGCATGCGGAGACGGTATCCTGCAGCAAGGCGAGGTTTGCGATGACGGCAACCAGATCAATACGGATTCCTGCACCAACTCCTGCCGGCAGGCGGTGTGTGGAGACGGCATGGTGCAATCTGGGGAGGAGTGTGACGACGGCAACCGGAACGGCATGGATGCTTGCCCCAATGACTGTCTGTTACCTTTGTGCGGGGATGGCGTGAAAGAGGGGAGCGAGGAATGTGACGACGGGAACCGGAGCAACAACGATCAGTGCCCCAGTGACTGCAGGATTCCTGTTTGCGGCGACGGCGTGATGGAAGGATTGGAAGAGTGTGACGACGGCAACAATCTCGATAGCGATGATTGCCCCAGTTATTGCCGTTTGCCAGTATGCGGCAACTCAGTGAGAGAGGGGCGTGAAGAGTGTGACGATGGGAATACGACTGGAGGGGATGGCTGCACGGAATCCTGTTTCAGGGAATCTGTATGTGGAGATGGGAAGAAGGAGGGGGATGAGGAGTGTGACAATGGGAAGAAGAACTCCGATGCAGAAGCAGGTGCATGCAGAACCAGTTGCCGGCAAGCCTACTGTGGTGATGCCGTGAAAGATGCAGGGGAGGAGTGCGACGGTGGGGAGAATTGCACGGATATGTGCCAGACTATCGGTCTGCTTGACCGTGAGGAAACGCCGTTCGTATTCGGAGGTATTGCAGTGGTACTGGCTGGGGGAGGAGCGTTCTACTTGCTGCAGAGCAGGAAGGGGAAGGCTGGCGGTTCGGAGAAGAGTGGGCCGGTTTCCCTTGATGATATCCCGCTCGATGAGCTGGAGATGCCGTGGCATAAGTGGGGAGGTGGCATGAACCAGTAAATAATGCCTCGCACAGGGGAGAAGAATGAGGGGCGTTGGGGGAGTTGTTGGCTCGTTTTCTCGTTACTCGGCACGGCGTCGTTTGCAATGGACACTGATATCTAATCGGAAACGGCGCCGTGTCTCGTTTAACGAGCCAACCAGCGCAC
The DNA here is from genome assembly GCA_001787755.1 of Candidatus Peribacteria bacterium RIFOXYB1_FULL_54_35. Taxonomy (GTDB): domain Bacteria; phylum Patescibacteriota; class Gracilibacteria; order Peribacterales; family Peribacteraceae; genus GWB1-54-5. The sequence continues at coordinate 380,881 of MFYJ01000007.1, read as the reverse complement.
GAGCCAACGAGCGAACGATGATAGTGAGCCTGCTACTCCACCGTCCGCATCTGTATGCTTGTCACGGGTTCTTTCTTCGTTTGTATGTCAGAGAGAACCACCACGAGGTCTCCGGGGGAGAGGAGTTTCTGTGCTTTGGCCGCTTCAAGGCCTCGTATGACAGTGTCTTCCTCCTGGGAAAATTCAATGACGAGGGGGAATACTCCGTAGAGGAGCTGGATCTTCCGCTGAATCACCGATGCTTTTGTGAGGGCGACTATGGGGACAGAGGGCCTGAATTTGCTGACGCGCCGGGCATTCTGGCCAGTGCTGGTGATAACGACGATCGCTGCAGCGCTGGAGGAGCGGGCGAGGGAAACCGCCGCATGTGCCCGTGCATCGCTGTCATTGTGAATGGCCATGTTCTGGTCTGAAGGGAATCGTGAGAGGTGGGTCTCTGTCGCACGGAGAATGCGGTCCATGGCGGAGACGGCAATGGGAGGATGCTTGCCACTTGCTGTTTCTCCGGAGAGCATGGTTGCGTCGGTGAATTCTGTTGCGGCATGCGCAACGTCTGTCACTTCCGCGCGGGTGGGGATGGGGTGTTCCGTCATGCTCTCGAGCATGTGCGTCGCGACAATGACGGGTTTTCCCGCATCTCTGCAGCGGTAGACAATGTCATCCTGAATGACAGGAAGGTGCTCGAAGGGCACTTCGGCTCCCAGATCTCCTCTGGCAACCATGATGCCATCGGACACCTCGATGATTTCCGCGATGTTTGTCACTGCCTGCTGTGTTTCTACTTTCGTAATGATCTGCATGGTGCTCTTTTTCTTCTCGAGCAGTGCGCGCACTTCTTCCACTTCACTTGCGTTCCGGATAAAGGAGAGTGCTGCGAAATCCACGCCTCTTTCCGCAGCAAATGCGATGTCATCCCAGTCTTTCTCGGTAATGGAGGGGAGATCGATGTCTGCACCGGGGAGGTTGATATGTCTCCGGCTGCCAATGGCTCCTGCCTGAGCGGCACGTCCAAGCACACTCCCGTCAGGGTTGATGGCGACAATGGTAAAAGACATGCTGCCGTTGTCGATGAGGATCTGATTTGTCTCCTTTACATCGGTACTGAAACCGTCGTACCCGACCTCAATGATTTTCTTCGTGGTGGTGAGGTTTTTCAGAGTGGTGGGTGCAAAGATCACTTCCTCGCCCGCTGCGATTTCTATAGGGTCTTGCACGTCTCCTGACCGGATTTCACACCCACAGGTGTCAATCAGGCTCGCAATACAGCATCCGTGGCGCTCATTGAGCTCCTGGATCATGTTGAGTGTGGCGATGTGGTTTTTACGGGTACCGTGCGAGAAGTTTATTCTCGCCACGTTCATGCCAACTCTGGAGAGTTCCAGCAGCTGCTCTTTCGTACTGCAAGCCGGTCCAAGCGTACAGACGATTTTCGTCAATCGTCTGTTCTTTGATTCTATGATATTCATCGGAGGAAGTGTGCCATAAAGCACATACTAAATTATAACATTTTTTAAATATTTCATCAATTAGTCTGGTCGCCTCAGGAAGCCAAAAACATGGTATAATAGACAGATTGTATGAATAGCAAACACACACTCCATGGTCTTGGAACAGCTCTGTGTACAGCTGTACTCACTCTGCTGCTCGTGTATCAGGTACAGGGGAACCTGCATCCATTCGGTTTGGGGTTTGAGCCTCCGGCAACTGCATGGGGATACGGCGCTTCCCTCACCGAACTCTGTTCCAACCTGGAAGCCTACTGGAAATTTGATGACGGAAGCGGAACATCCGCTTCGGATATCTCGGAAAACAGTCACGACGGCTCGCTCCAGAACATGGAGAGTTCCAACTGGAGCACCTCTGTTTCAAGCGGTCTCGGGTTTGCCAACTCTGCGGCTCTGCTATTTGATGGCACGGAGGAATCTGTCACCGTCGCTTCTGATGCAGGGGTACAGATTACGGGAAACCTCACACTGTCTCTCTGGGTGAAGTATGACGCACTCGCTTCTGCCTCTTCGGGGAACGTCCTCCTCTCGCACGGCACTGCCGGCGAAACAGAGGCTGCGAATATCCTGTATCAGTTCAGCATTGAGGACGATGCGACGCTGCGTCTGCAATGGGAGAACGGTGAAGGAGTGGACAGCGTCCTTGAGTCCTCCGAAGCGGCAAGCATGGTCAGCGGACAGTGGTATCATCTTGCGGCCACGAGGAACTCTTCGACAAATGAAGTGCGCTTCTATGTCGATGGTTCGCTCTTGGGTACTGCGGTAGCCGGGGCAATGGATGCGTCGGGTGGAACCGACGGCAGTCTTGTTCTCGGTGCGGGTGCGGATGGAATGCACTACTTCGATGGAAGTCTGGATGATGTGCGCATCTACACTTCTGTCCTGACGGCAGCGCAGATCCTCGCACTCGCAGATGGGACAGACACGTTCGCCGGCTGCAGCTGCGGGAATGGAAGCATAGAGTCTCCTGAGACGTGCGACAACGGCGGAAGCAACTCCGATACCGTGGCAGACGCCTGCCGTACTTCGTGTGTCATTGCCTCTTGCGGTGACGGTGCGGCGGATTCGGGGGAGGCATGCGATACTGGGGACAGTAACTCAAACACTGCTGCGGATGCTTGCCGCACAAGCTGCGAAGCTGCTTCGTGCGGAGACGGTGTGGAAGATACGGGGGAATCGTGCGACGACGGCAACAATGTAAATACGGACAGCTGTACGAACTCCTGTACGGAGTCGACATGCGGAGATGAAGTCTTACAGGAAGGGGAAGAGTGCGATGACGGGTCCGCAAACTCCGACACAATTTCCAATGCCTGCCGCAGCACCTGCGAGCTCCCGAACTGCGGCGACGGAGTCGCGGATCTGGGAGAGGCTTGCGACGCACGCACAGCCACTGCGGCATGTGATGCGGATTGCACCGCGCCAGTCTGCGGGGACAGTGTTACGAACACCGCAGCAGGGGAGACATGTGATAACGGCGAGAGTAACTCTGATACAGTTGCCGATGCCTGCCGGGCAGATTGCGTTTCCGCCTCCTGCGGCGATGGTGTGAAAGACACGGGAGAGGTCTGTGATGACGGGAATACGGTCAATACGGATACATGTACCACTCTTTGCAAGGCAGCAGGCTGCGGAGACGGATATATTCAGACGAGCAATAATGAGACATGCGAGCCTCCCAACACCGGTACCTGTGCATCCAACTGTACTGCCACGACAGGGGGGGGAGGCTCCAATAGTCGCTCACGGTCTACAACGGGAATTATTGACCTTATTGCCGGTGGAGAGGAGGAGGAAATAGAGCAGAAGGAACCTCCTCCGGCAGGTTGCGGGAACCGAATTTTACAACCGGAGAAGAAAGAGGAATGCGACGAGGGGAACCGCAATGGCAAAGGTCCCTGTTCGTACTACTGCAAGCTGCTCTACTGTGGAGACGGCGAGGTTTCCCCGGAAATATTCGAGGAGTGCGAACCTCCCAGTGTTTCTGTGGAGAACGGCATTCCGCAGTTTGAAGAGCCTGTCTGCGGCCTCAATGCCTGCTCCATTCCCGAAATTAATGCCACGACGGGACGTGTGATCGGCGGGTGCAAGCGACTGTTCCTCTCTCCGTGCGAGGGAGAGGAAGAAACAGTCCCAGCCGCGGAAGAGGTAGTTGTGACTGTGTGCGGCAATGGACTTCTCGAGGTGCCACAGGAGCAATGTGATGATGGGAACGAAGAGAGTAACGATGGTTGCAGTAGCGTCTGTGAGGAGGAGGGGTGCGGGGACGGACTCGTACAGACCGGCGAGGATTGCGATAACGGCAGCCGCTGCAGCAATAATGCGGAACTTGCCTGCACGAAAGATCTCGACTGCGGTATCTCGCTTTCCTGTGAGGAGGATGAACAGGGGAACAAAACCTGCGGAGGCATGCCGGGTGGCGATCCGTGTCAAAGTGAATTTGACTGTTCGTTCTTCGGTACGTGCCAGTACCTCACGGAGGAAGATCCTTCCTGTTCTGCAGAGTGCACTTTTGCCGAAGCTGTGGGAGCCGGGGCACAGGAGAACGTCTGCGGGAACGGAGTTGTCAGTGAAGGAGAGGAGTGTGACGACGGCAACGCGCAGGGTGGTGATGGGTGCAGCTCCTTGTGCATTCTGGAACATTTCTGCGGTGACGGAAAAGTTGAAGGGGATGAGCAGTGTGATGACGGGAACGTACAGGATGGCGATGGCTGCAGTACGCTTTGTATGGCAGAGGGGAGTGGTAGCGGCGGGAGTGGACTGGCTCAGGAAATCTCGGAGGATGTCCCTCACGAGCGAACACAGGAGAGGAAAGTTTCTCTGGGAATCTGCGGAAACAGTATGGTCGAGCAGGGCGAGGAATGTGACTTCGGTTCCCTGAATTCCGATACCACGCCAAATGCCTGCCGCAGGGACTGTGCGAATCCGTACTGCGGAGATATGATCATTGATGCCCGGGAACAGTGCGATGATGGGACAGATAACTCGAATACGAGACCAAACGCGTGCAGAAAGAACTGCGCGCTTCCTTCCTGCGGGGATGGAACCATCGATACGGGAGAGGACTGTGACGGTGGCAACAACTGCGGGCAAAACTGCAGGTTCGTCCTCCTGCAGGGTGTTTGCGGCAATGGCGTGCGGGAACTGACGGAAGACTGTGATGACGGTAACACGGTTTCCGGGGACGGCTGCAGTCTGCTCTGCAAAATAGAGCCGAAGATCATGGGGCTTGCTGTCTGCGGCAACGGGAGGAAGGAAGGCCGGGAACAGTGTGACGACGGGAACCTCCTGGATGGCGATGGCTGCAGCCCCGTGTGTATGGTGCAGGCGGTTCTGGGAGCTCCGCGACAGCAGACGCAGGTTGCCGGCGAGAGCGGAGTTTCGACAGTGGCACTCCCGCAGGTGCAGCAAGAGCCGACTGGCGCGCAGCCTCAGATGATTGTGTTCAGCCAGTCGAGTGCAGGACAGGAGCAGGTGCAGTCGTCAGCTGCGGGGGGGGAGCAGCCTGCGACAATTCCCCAAGTTGCACAGATTGATGCAACACAGCTGAATCAGTGGTTGCTGCTTGCGCAACTGCAGCAGCAGTACAGGCAGCAGCTCGCGCAGAGCATCATTCCTCTATCTGCGGAGCACACGCCCGTGGGGAACACGGGGCCCGCTCTGCTTGTGGTGATCTCCGCGGGGGCGGCTGCGGGTGTGGGGTATGTGCGAAAGAAGAAATAAACGAAATAAAGGCAATAAAGGAAATAGAGAAACTTCGTTTGATCGTTCACTCGTTCCTCGTTTAAACGAGCCAACGAGAAAACGAGCCAACGGAGCAGATATGCCGCGATGTTCTATTGCATATTCGTTGGTGGCAGAACTCAGCGGCACTTTTCCGGCACCTCCAGTTTCTGCAGTGCCTGGAAGAATGGCCCATACGTGTTCTGCGCGCTCCAGACGGTGAACCCGCAGAGACCGGCATCGTAGACAGCCGTCATCTGGTCCTGCATGTCCTCTTCATCTGTGTAGTAGCCCTGAATCCAGGGGCGCAGCTTCCAGGAATGCTCTCCCAGAAGTTCCTTGTATCCCTGGAGCGTCCGGTACACGAGGTAGTACATGCGGCTGCCCGGATGCTTTGACGGGTAGTAGTATGCCCCCTGTGCGAATGTAGAGGGATATGCCATGGGGGAGATGACATCCACGAGAGGGGCGAACCGTGCGATGTCCTGCCCCAGCGGTTCGAAGTTCACAGGGAAGTTCCAGCCGAGGATGGCGTAGGTGGAGATGCCGATCTTCGTGTCTGTCCCCAGTTCTGCAACAGTCTCCCGCGACATCTTCAGGAACTTCTCTATCTGGTCTGCCTTTTCCGTCCCCGAGAGACCTACAGAGCGCAGAGGGTACTCCGTGGGGTACCGGATGTAGTCGAAATTAATCTCGTCTACGCCCGATGCGATCACATCCCTCAGGATTTCCCTGTTGTACGCAAGCACCGTCTCGTGCCCCGGAATCACCCACACGGCGCCCAGTCCTTTGCCTGTGTACACGTTCTTGATCTGTGTTTCGGGTTTGCGTGCCGCGAGGGAGGAATCCTTGGCGACAATAAAGCGCGCAATGGTGTAGAGCCCATTGTTCTTCGTTTCCTGGATGATCGCCGGGAGGTCGTACACCGGGCGCACTGTGCCCATTTCCTGTGCGAGAGGCGCATTGCTCCCGAAGTACACGTACGATCCCTTCACATCGAACACGAACGCATTGCCGTGAGAAGACGTGAGCGATGCGAAGGTGTCTGCCCGCTTTGCCTCTCTGCCCGTGCTCCCGGACGTGAGGTACACCCCTCGTTGGTTGTGCGGCTGTCGCACGAATACTTCCTGTACGGGAGGTCCATTGTCGATGAAGAGGTCGATCTCCTCCTGCTGTACTTCCGGTACTGATGGCGGGATGATTTCTTCACGGACGCGCACGCTCTCCGGAATTTCCTGCTCCGCTTCTTCTCTTTGTTCTATTTCTCCCGTTCCCTTTTCATCGGGGCACGCTTCCGCGCAGAACTCTACAAACACTTCCACGTGCTGTGTGCAGAATTCTTCGCAGAGGAACACATTGACCTCCGTATCGTCGATATCTTTCTCGTCTTCCGTCATTCCTGCAGGTGCCGCCGCATGCATCTGCTCCTGGGGGGAGGGGAGTGCCTGCTCTGTGCGTGAAACTGCGATCACCGATCCCGCCGCTATGCACGCCATCATGAAGAGGCCCGTTGCCATCTCCTCCCAGAATCCGTATGCAGGCACGGCGCTCTCTGCGAGCAGTTTCGCATGCATTTCAGACCGGAGGTCGTGAATGGTATTTTCGGGTATGTACCCCATTTTGCAGGTATATATGCGGATTCTCTAAATATTATTATAACATATTTTAGTATATTAATCAAAAACTTAGGGGGAAGAGCGTTTCACTCTTAGCGGTCTAAAGCATGTCATCCCGATTGTCATGGTGAGGTGCCCCGAACGCAGTGAGGGGTCTCGAACCATGATGTTTCCTCTTTGGCAGTGCTCAAGATGACGTGCTTTCCATAGAGCTCTAAGACCGGCCCAGCTTGAGAGAAATCCAAAAATCTTGTATAATGTTTTGATTAACTGTAATCATGCCCATGCCGAACCCCCCGAAAGACGACGGTGCGCAGAAGGGCGCACAGAAACCAATAAACCTGGCAGTACAGAAGGCGATGCCCACAGGCACGCAGGTACACGATGCGCTTATGGCACCGATAGATGCGGACCTCACGACGGAGAACCTGCAGACACTGGATGCAAAGTATGCAGGGGAAACACCCGATGAGCGCAGGAAGCGGTCGGATCGCTACAAGCTTGCGCTGCAGAAGTACGACATTGCGTTTCTTGCCTGGGTGAATGGTCTCAATGAGAAGGTGAATCAGTTCAGGCAATCGGTCCTCGCCTATGCCGAAAAGAAGAGCGGACAGATAGACGTGGACAAGATGACGAATCTTGAATCTCAGATTTCCAATCTCACAGGCGAATGAGTACCGCTGCTCCAGGGAACGGCCTGCCAGAAATTTCGCCAGAGAAGGAGCCAGTGCCCTCTCTCAGTGCTTTTGAGAAAATAGAGTATGCATCCAAGGAACTGCTCCCCGCAGTGGAGGCAGCGATGCTCCGCGATGGCAAGCTCAAGCAGTTCGAGATGAAACAGGATACAAGAGAAGTGAATCTTCTCGCACACGAGGTAGTGGATGGAGATGTCCTGAGGGCGGACAAGGAAGTGAAGAATGCGATGGAGAGGATAAACAAGATCAATGAAGCAGCCGTCGTGGTGAATTTGGAAATGCCAAACGATGTCGACATGTCTCTCACGTTCAAAACGCAGGAGGAACTCATCAACTTCCTCATGAAGTACAAGCAAATAACGGGCAGCAGTACCGTCGCTTAGCGTTTCGTGGCGAAGCTGAGACTCAGAGTCAGCACGAGCAGAGCACACGGCAGCAGGAGCTGTCTGTCGAACGATTGCCCATTCAGGAGGAAAACAGCGTTGCTGGTGAAGAGGTAGACGAAGAGGATTGCGGCAAGGGAGGGAAGGCCCCAGAGGAGTCCCCATCGGTATCCTTTATTTCCTGTGGGACGAAAGAGGAGGAAAAGGGAGGTGAAGAGCGCGAGCGGGAGGATGACGCCAAACGATCCTCCAGTGAATATTGCGTGCAAAGCAGCTGCCAGTGTTCCTTCCTGCAACCCTATGCCGAGGTCATATGATCCGTGCGGGGAGAGAGGGAGTCCTCTTGCCAGAGCGAAGAGAGGCCAGAGGAGAGAGAGGCAGAGAGCTAGCAGTGCTGCGTACGCATCCTGTTTCCGTTCCTGAGGATGCTCCCACCAGTGCGCCCCGAGCATCAGGAGCCAGGGAAGAAGACAGAAGGGCAGACCCTCAGCTTTCGTCCAAACACATGCACTCACGAAGAGCGCGGAGAGGAGGAGCCACCGCTGTCCGCTTGTTTTTGAGGAAAGAAAGAATGTTGTGAGTGAGAGGAGTGCGAAGAGGGTGAGGGGGATGTCCGCATAGCCGCCTCCCAGGTGCATGGCGAAGAGGGGAGTGGTTATGATCAGTGTGACAGCGAGGAGCGCGGCGGTTTTTCCTCCGAGTGACCGGAGCATGAGGAAAAGTGCAAGCAGCGCGCTGAGCGAGAGAAGGAAGTGAATGGCATTCGCTGCACGGTCGCTCCACTTCCGCTGCCCCTGTTCCACGGTGATCTGGAGTGCATGGTAGAGGAAGGGGTAGTGAGGTTTGAGGATGTGTTCATGAGACTCCGCGAGGACGAGTTTCTTCTCCAGGAAAGAAACTTTGGACCGCATGTTCCAGTTCACCGCACTGTCGTAGTGGAAAGTGGGGAGAAACAATGAGTGAGAGATGCTGTATGCAGCGGTGAAGAGCAGGAGGAGTGAGCAGAGAATGAGAATGGATGTTGGAGTGGTACTCTCCGGCTTCACGGGAAGAGAAAAGATTTTTTTCGTCTTTCCAAAGAGTGTGATCCCCATGAAGAGGATGTGAGATGCAATGATGCTTAGGGGTGTGAGGGCAATGCCGAAAACTGTGAGGAGAAGAATGAGGATTGTACTGCTCACCGCGGTGACAGGGAGAGAGAGTGCAATTTTAATGGAGCCCTTCTTCAAGCCAAAAACAGAGAGGACACACCATCCTTCCAGAAGGAGGAGTGCTGTCATGCCGAGGAAGGCGAGAAGAGAGAGCATCAAGGTTGAAGGGAGAAGAGTTCTGAACCGTCCGCAAATGTTTTCACCCTTGTTGCAGCATGCTCAATGTTCCTGCAGCGAAGGAAGCTATTGTCATACGACCAGTCATACGCATTCCGGACAAGTACGTGCTTCGCATCTTGCGCAATGACTGATGGGAAGATCGCGTACTGCAGGAGCACAGGGAAGTAACTGTTGCCGTCTGTGCAGAGGCGCACTGTCTGTATGTCGTTTTCCCGGAGGAAAGATGCAATCTCGTACACAGAGCCTGCGGCTGCGTATGTGTGAGCTTGTGTCCACTCCTTTGTGTTTGCGTATGTCATGCGGAGAAGATCTGCAGTGAATCTGCCGTTGCTCAGGAGCACTCCTGCAAGAGCGATCACGAGAGCGATGCGGTTCTTCCTGAGAATGAGTGTTCCGGCAAGGAGGAGGAAGAGTATGCCCGTGAGAAGTGCGGCGGAGGAATGTCCAAAGATGCGGTATCCCTCCAGGCGGTGGTACGAGGAGGGAGCGAAAGGTTCCGGTGCGAGGTACTGACGAACCCCTCCGGCCCGGACAGTTGCATCTGTGAGCTGGACGGAATGAATGGCTTGCTCCTCTTCTTTCTTCGTGAGGAAGTGCATGCGGAGTTTCTGCGTCCCGGCTCTCCAGCCACGCGTGTGAGAGAGGGGGATAAGTGCTTCACCTTCGTCATCTGGTGGAAGCTCCGCGAAGAGAGTATCCCTGGGATTGAGAGTATCTCCTTCCCGCAGGAACAGAATGTACACATCGATGGGATTCTCTGAGGAATACCGGATGCGCAGCGTGTTTCCAGCACCCTCTACATCTGTGGATGCATGGGCTGCATTTCCCGAGATCACCTGCTGCAGACGGTCCATACTTGCTGCAGAGGGCTGCACAGAAATTTCTGCTGCAAAGCATATTTGTGCGGAGAGGGCGAGAGCGAGCAGGAGCCGAATCACTGCTGCATTGTACCCCCTAATTTCCTCTGTGCCTGCACGTCGGCGGGGTCCAGCTCCAGCACGCGTCTGTATTCGCTCAGTGCGTTCTCCTTCTGCTTCCTGTATTCGTAGATGAGACCAAGATTGTAGTGCACGGAAGGAATGTTCGGATCAAGAGCATTCGCCTTCTGCAAATCCGTGAACGCAGCTTCCACGTCACCGAGGAGGAGCTTCAGGCCACCGAGCTGCGCATACACATTTGCATCTTCCGGCCGGAAAGTAAGGACTCTCTCATACGATCGTATGGCCTCTGCCGATCTTCCCTGCACGGCGTAGAGTTTCCCAAGGTTGAAGAGCGCGCGGTGGTTCTCCTTGACCCTGATGGACTCTTCGAAGAGAGCTGTGGCATCCGCGTACTGCTTATTCTGAGCCAGGATGCCTCCAAGGTTGTTGTACGCGACATACGAATTGCTGCTTGCTGCGACAGCATTGCGAAAGAGCGTCTCGCTGCTGCGCCAGGTGCCGGCCTGACGGAAACCAAGGATGCCGAAAAGAATGACGATAGGGAGCCAGTACTGCCATTTGCGCTCTGTGATATGTGCTCCAACGAAGAGCAGCACGCCAAGTCCTGCGAGGTATACGTAGCGGTCGGAGGCGAAGTAGAGGTCGTAGCTTCCTGCATCTCCTCCTTTCATGACATTGGTGAGGGAGGGTGCGAGCATACACAGAAAGAAGAACCACGATGCAAGGGGAAATCGCGTGCGCTTCCGTACTTTCCATGCAATGGCAGTGATGAGAATGATGATGACAGCGCCGGTGAGGATGCGCGGGTGGAAGAAGCCAGCCGTATCCGTGAACGGATAGAAAATGGAAAGGTTCGTGGGGATGAAGTACTTGAGGAGGTAGAACGGGATGGAGACAAACGAGAGGAAGAGGGGGATAAGGGGTTCTGTGGCCTGAGCTTCTTTCCCGAAGAGCGCAACGATGCCAAAGAGGATAGAGAGGACGAAGTAGGGGAGTTTGCTTTTCAGGTTTCTCCTGTCGACGGGCACACCGTTCAGCCAGTCTATGATGAGGAGAATGACGGGGAGAGGGGCGATAGACACCTTGGAGAGCAGCCCGCACAGGAACGAGAGCAGACTAAGCTTCTTCCATGATGTGAGGTATCCGAGCAGTGCGAGGAGAAAGAAGAACGAAGCGAGCAGATCTTTTCTCGCGCTCGCCCAGGCAACCGCTTCTGCGTTGATGGGATGGAGAGCGAAGAGGAGTCCGGCGATGAGTGCCGCTTTCCTGTTCAGAAGCTTTGTGAAGATGCAGTACACCAGTACTGCATTGCCTGTGTGCAGGAGAATGTTCGTGAGATGGTAGACTGCGGGATTCAGTTTGAAGAGTGTGTACTCGATTTGGTGTGTGAGCAGCGTGAGCGGAATGTAGAGTTCCGGATCGTACGTAGTGAAGATCTGGAGGAGGTGTGTAAAAGTGAGACCGCGGATTTTCGGATTGTCGATGATCAGCAGCTCGTCATCAAAGAGCAGAAACTCAAAACCTGCTGCCTGCAGGTACACGAGAAGGCATGCAAGGATAATGCAAGCAACAGGGAGAAAACGCCATTCTTTCAGTCGTGTCAGCATGGGGCAATGGTACAGGAATCTTTCGCTAGAAGGCGAGTATGGCTGCAAACTCGCCAAGGGTGCCGAGCATACCCGCCTCTACGGCACCTGCTGCCGCAACTTCTGCCCCCACAGCGGCTTCCGCTGCCCCTGTTGCAACTACTGTTCCTGTCTCGGCACCAACAGCTGCCGCTGCTGTGCCTGTTTCCACCCCTGTCACTGCCGTGACTTCGCTCCCAACGCCTGCCATTGTTTCAGTGACAAGCGGTGCACCTCCTGCTTCTGTAGCACCTGCGATAGTTGTTTCAGTGCCGTAGAGATCCGGGACAGGACCGAAGTCAATCGGGAAATCAGGAACAGGTCCGAAATCGATCGGGAAATCAGGGACAGGACCAAACATTCCTGGACCCGTAATATCAGGTACCGGTCCGAATATCCCTGATGTCTCTACACCGGGCATAGGCATGGGGGAAAGAAGAAGAAATTATACACCCTCTTTCATTGCGCTTTTCAATACATCCTGCAGGTGTGCAAGACAAACTGCAGAGAAACAGAATGGTGCAAAAAGATGCGGAAATCCTACAGAGCGGCTGCCTTCTGATGCGTCTTTGGGCGCATCCAGTAGATGCTGCTTGCAAAGATGACACCGGTGACGACATCAATTGCGGACCAGAGTGCGCGCGGGAACTGGAAAGATTCAATGGGATTGAAAATTACTGCAATGGCAGCAAATGTCCACACCCAGAGATTGCGCTTCTCCTGATTCGAACGAATGGCGAGGAGGATGGCGAAAAGACAGACAACCCAGTTGAGGATTTGAAAGTACACGTAGGGGTTTCCTTTGAGTGCCCAGAAGAGCATCGCGGTGGCAATGATGCGCGGAATGTCCAGGGAACCGGGCCATTCCTTGTTGGAGAAGTTGTAAGTCATGGGAAAACTGTATCGTCGCACGATTTTTGTGTCCACGATGATGGCTTGCCATAAGTCTCTTCCGCATATTGGTTGTATTTCAGTAACTCCTCTGCGGGAGGTGGAGCTTCTTCTCTGAGAAGTGGGGACTGCTTATCTTTTCTTTCGGCTTACAAAAGCCAAAAAACTCTCTTCAGAGCAGTTCGGAGTATGTACTGAGTGCCAAAATGTTGTGTGAGTTTATTCTCACGGCATGCGCCAGCCACTCCTTGCATCCCAGGCACTGGAGACAGTGGTAGCCGATACCGGGCATATTCGACGTGCGATGCAAGAAGGATTGACCGAGCACATCGAGATGAGCATTCTGACTGCTGCACAAAATGCAAGACGCCTCTTCGGGTACCAAAGCATCCTGGATATTACGGATGACGCAGAAACACCCGATGAACTCTTGGATTTGAAAGCGGAAGCGCTTGATGCTTTAGACAGAGACCCGCGGCTCTCGGAATATATGCAGGCGACGTGAAATAGTAGGTGTGGCTTCATGAGCTTGTATGAGCTGGGCTCTTCGACTCCACTTCGACAAGCTCAGTGTCGTTTAATCCTTTCATCAAAATCAAGTTTCGAGGATAAGCGAAGGACCGTGAGCGGGCGGAGCCGAATGGTGCCCCGGACCCTCCTTCGCGCTTCGCGCTACGGATGGGCAAGCAGGAATCGTAATGGCTTGCCATGAGCGAGTCACGTCGCTCGCGAGCGACGTGACGAGTCGAATGGTGCCCCGGACAGGAGTCGAACCTGTGGCCTACAGCTTAGAAGGCTGCCGCTCTATCCAACTGAGCTACCGGGGCATGTGCACTATGACTATAACGATATGATACGAACGAGCGAACCTTTTTATCACGGCTGCGAGGCCGCAGCCTGGGCCAACTGAGCTACCGGGGCCTACCAACAATTATATCACGAAGAATCGGCTTGCTCATGCCAAATTTAGACGGTTCCCCTTGGCAGCACAGTCCTTCCCACTTAAGATGGTGGCTACATGAGCTATAAGCGCATCATGCTGAAACTCTCCGGCGAAGCACTTTCCAAAGAAGGGGAGCAGGGTATTGATCATGAGAGTGTGATGGATTTGGCCAAGGAGATTCAGTCTGTTGCAAAGAAGGGAATACAGATTGTCATTGTTGTCGGAGGAGGGAACATTTGGCGCTGGCGCGACACCACAGAGAGCGGTATAGAGCGTACGGCCAGTGATGCCATCGGCATGCTCGCCACCATCATGAACAGCGTCGCTTTGCAGTCTGCTCTGGAATTTCTCAGCCTCGATACCCGCGTCTGCTCCGCGATCAATGTCCCGCAGCTCGCAGAACCTTTTATCCGTCGCCGCGCGCTTCGCCACCTGGAGAAGGGGCGGATCGTCATTTGTGCGGGAGGGACGGGCAACCCGTACTTCACAACTGACTCTGCTGCAGCCCTGAGGGCTTCCGAGCTGCAGTGCGATATCCTCCTGAAGGCGACGAATGTCGAAGGCGTGTATGACAAAGATCCGGACGAGCACAAAGATGCCAAATTGTACTCTTCCCTGAAATACTCGGAAGCAATCTCCCAGAATCTCCGGATTATGGATCAGGCAGCGTTCAGCCTCTGCATGGAGCAGAAACTGCCTATTCGCGTTTTCAATTCCGGCAGCAAGGGCAATCTCCTCAGCGCAGCTCAGGGCAAAAATATTGGTACGCTCGTCAGCAGCTAATTTTTCCCACCTCTCTCTATGGATCCACGCGTCGCTTCTTTCCATCAGCAGTCGGCAAAGGTGCTGGAACATCTGCATGCAGAGTATGCGAAATTGCAGACCGGCCGTGCGAATGCCGCAATCGTAGATCACGTACTGGTGGATGCCTACGGGCAGAAGCAGGAATTGCGTTCCGTTGCCGGTGTTTCTGTGCAGGATGCGCGCTCCCTCGTCATCCAGCCGTGGGACAGGGAAATCCTCTCGCAGGTGGAAGCTGCTCTCAATGAGCTGGATCTGGGGACATCTCCGGTGAACGACGGCGTGGTGATCCGTATCAATCTGCCCCCCATGACAGAGGACCGCAGGAAGGAGATGACTAAAGTAGTCCAGAAATTGGCGGAAGAAGCGCGGATTTCCATCCGCCAGCAGCGTCAGGCTGTGCACGACAAGCTCAAGGCCGAAGAGAATGACGAAGACCAGCGCTATACGCTCCTGGAGCAGCTGGAGAAAGGTGTGAAGGAGGCAAATGAGAAGATCGATGAGAGCAGGAAGAAGAAGGAGGGGGAAATCATGACGGTGTGAGGGGTTTCGTAACCCCTTTCTGTTGCAGGAACGGCAAAAATACTCTACAAACATTAACTACGCTTTTTTCTGTGTCTGAGCATTTTCACTCTGCAGGCAATAGAAATCCAAGGTTACCATTGGATCCCGAATGCGCAACGGGAGGAAAAGAGTTTACTGGTTCGGAGGCACAGGCCGGGCACCTGGCAGCAGCGGTCACGTTGGGATTGCAGGAAGCATCGAGTGGAAGGTGGTCTGTTTCAAAAGTGAATAAAAACCCGCATGGTTTTGTGTTCCATAATTGCGCCGTTGCAGCGAGTGCACCACAGTCCATCCAGAGACATGTTCGTGACGTTGTGGAACTCTGTGGGTGCTTCGATATGTCTGTTCCTGTGCAGACAGCACGCACTCTCCAGCAGGTAAATGTGAGTGAGGCGGCGGATATTGCCTGTCGTGTAGAAACGAACACCGCCCGCAAAGAGTTAGATGGACTTCTGAGCATTCTGGCTGAGGATGGAGAAACCATTCCTTTCTACGAACAGGATCATGCAGCAGTCCGCAATTGGATACAGATGGTAGCAGGGAAGGTGCGTAACCAGGTCATCGCATTCTTGAAAAGTGGGTTAAGAGAACCTGAGTGTAGTGAAGAAATTTCAGGAAAAACTGAGGAAATCGCCCGCATCATGTTTGCCACCAGCATGGCTCTCACGGAGATCGATGTGCTTCTGCAGAAGGCTCTTGGAGAGAGCGGTCACCACTACGACGAAGTGGGCTTCTCTGTGCTCGGAGTGGTACTCAATGAAATCCGCGACGCTATTCTTGCACGGGTTCTCGCGGAAATTGCTTCCTGGTGGCCAGGAAAGTTCCCTGTGCAGGATTTCAACGCACATCTGCAGAGGTATTCCGCCAATGTCCGTGAGTTGCGGCCAAACCGTCTGCGGACTAACGATAACCAGGAGCACAAATTCCGGAATGTTGTTGCCGAGCGGCTTCCGATTTCTGAAAGTTCACTGAACGGTGCGGTAAAAACACTGCAACAGATCCTTACACTGCCGCGACTTTCCAATACGCTCCGGGAATCCAGCCTGTATATGCAGGGGCAGGAAATGCCTCAGGATGATGCCTACTATCCACATGGTTATGTTTCAGTGCTCACGCCAATAGACAGAAGATGGTACGGGCACTATGCAGTGGATGGAGCAAAGAGACGCCAGACCATTGGTTTGTATGATTCGGACAGTCACGAAACGCATGCATTCTCTGCGATGTATCCTGTTGACAATCCATTTTATGCTACGAAGGGGTACCTCAATTTCCACATTTCTCATGGCAATACCGTTTTTCCTGTTTCTTCCAATCATCTTGCCCCCCGCCTACCTTACACGGACATCCAGCGTCTTGAGGAACCAGTCATTGTAGCTGCGAGAGTGCTCAATATGCAGATGAGGCAGCGTGCGGTGCAGTACAGGGAGTTATTTGAGAGAGCCGGGGAAGTGAGTCCACTCATTTTTGTGGACAGGCCCGATGATGAAATTGTCCTCTTTCCATCCAATGAGCAGCTGGACTACGACATTCCGCCCCTTCTGGGTTCCACTATGCATCTCCCGCAGGCAAAAGCGGCGGAAACAATGACACGCTGCGGTGCAGCGATTGCCCCAGGTAACTGGTCTTCGGTTTGCCAGCCCGTTCTGGAGCAGAAGATACAGGAGAGGACTCAGTTGCATGTTGAAGAACCTAAGACAGCACAGACTGCGGTACAAACAGCTATAGCAAGAGAAGTAGATCCTGTTGCAGAGGAACAGGCGCGGTTACGGAGGGAACTGCGCGGGTTCACAGCGCCAACGCTCCAGGACTTTCTTCGTATACTCGGGGATGTAGATGGAGTGGAGGAAGTGGTACATCAGTCAAAACCGGGCAAGGGTAGCGGCAGCCATAAGGAGATTGTAGTTACCTTCAGCGACGGAAGAACCACAAAACAGACTACTTGGAGAAAAATCCAGAGATCCGACGCGAAGGTCACCTGGCCCACGCTCTTCAAAATGATCACACCGGATAAGCTCGATATCCCACTCGAGGAGTTTCTTGCAGTTGTACAGGCCAACGGGCATCTGAAACCCGCTCGGAAAAGTAACTCTGCTACAAGGGGCGCAAATAATGTGTAAGACACGGACATTCACGCTACAATCCATCTGTGCAGACACCGAAGATCGCCGTTCTCTCGTTCCCCGGAAACAACTGCGAAGTGGAATCCATCCGCGCCGTGAGGCGCGCAGGAATGGACGCCCTCTATTTCCGCTGGAATGACGATACGGAGAAACTTAAAGACGTGGATGGTTACTTCATCCCCGGGGGATTCAGCTACGAAGACCGGGGAAGGGCGGGGATGGTGGCCGCGAGAGATCCCCTCATGGATTTCATCCGCTCAGAAGCGAAGGAGGGTAAGCCCGTGATCGGGAACTGCAACGGAGCACAGATTCTTGTGGAGAGCGGGCTCATACCGCTCGGGGAGCAGCTCCAGATGTGCCTTGCACGCAACGTTGTGGGGGGGGAGGCAGTGGGGTTCTTGAACGAGTGGGTCTTCATCACACCGACGTGCGCGAGGAACCGCTGCGTGACCTCTGACTGGGAAGGCGTGATGACGTTGCCGATTGCACATGGTGAAGGGCGCTTTGTCACGAAGGATTCCGGCCTTATAGACGAACTTCGGAAGAACGACCAAATCGCTTTCTCGTACTGCGATGCACAGGGCAATGTCTCCGAGGATCCGGTCACCACTCCCAACGGGTCCGCTTTTGCCATTGCCGGCATCTGCAATCCGGCGGGGAACGTGGTCGCCCTCATGCCGCATCCCGAGCGTACGGAGGGGGGAAGCCCATACTTTGTATCTCTGAAGCGCTGGGTGCAGAACAAGGTGCGACCCACATTCCATGAGATTTCCCGCAAAGGCACTGGTTTCACCGTGGGAGAGAAGGCCGCAGGTGCAGTGGAAATTTTCATCGACACGCTGATCGTGAACAACGAAGAACACACCGTGGAACAGGCGGCACATCGGTTGCTCCCGTCCCTGAAATTGAGGCAGTTGCGCTACCTCGCGCTCGGAACGGGCGATCCGCGCACAGTGCTCGGTACCATCTCCCTCTTCAATCCAAACAAAGAAGTTGCGTATATCCGCAGAGGAGGCACGGTATGCAAGTGGAATGCAGATGCAAAGCAAGAGCAGCCAGTGACTGATTTTCCATTCAAGCAGGGTATAAAGCTCCTCCGCAGAGATGAACCAGATACAGGTGCGGCCATCCTCGGGAAGGGGAGTGAAACAGGTGTGTGCTATGTGTGCAGAGAGGTTTCCGAGGGAGATCTCCTGGAGAAGGAAACCCTGGAGGTATTCGCCAATCCGCACGCCGCAAGCCTGAGCCGACTGCACTAATGGAACGCAGCATCGTCCTGCTCGCGCATAACATCCGCTCCCTCTGGAACGTGGGATCCTTCTTCCGCACGGCAGACGCGTTTGGCGTGGCGAAGCTGTACCTCACCGGTTACACAGGGCTCCCGCCAAGGAGGGAGATCAGCAAAACAGCCCTTGGGGCCGATGAGTGGATCCCATGGGAATACAGGGAAGATCCGAAGGAGGTGATCACCGAGCTGAGAGAGAAGGGATGGAACATAGTTGCTCTGGAGATCACGGAAGACGCGCAGGACATTGCGAAGTACTCTCCGCCGGAGAAAGTCTGTCTGCTTGTAGGGCACGAAGTAACAGGCGTTCCAAAAGATCTTCTCTCTCTTTGTGATGATCGTGTGCAGATTCCGATGCAGGGGAAGAAAGAATCACTGAACGTTGCCGTAGCAGCGGGCATCGCTCTGCACCACTTCCGCGCTACTTCTTCCTGAAGACCACAGCACTGTTTTTGTAGTCGATGGCTACGAAGGAACCTTCGGGGATTTTGCCTTCAATAATTTGCAGGGAGAGTTCGTCCAGGATCTCATTCTGGATGAGGCGCTTGAGGGGACGGGCACCGAACGCAGGATCGTACCCTGCGTTTGCCAGATGTCCCTTGAGGGCTTCTGTCACTTCTATTCTGATTCCTTTCTTCTCCAGGCGCTGTGCTACGCGCTGGATCTGCAATTCCACAATTTGTGCAATTTGCTCTTTAGTGAGGGCGTCAAAGATGATGATGTCATCTATCCTGTTCAGGAATTCAGGGCGGAAATGCGCTTTAAGGACTCTGTTGACTTCACCTTCCGGCGAAAACACGGCAGAGAGAACTTTCCCCTCAGTTTTTCCTTTCTCTTCCGCGTACTTGAGCAGGATGTCGCCGCCGAGGTTACTTGTCATGATGACGACCGTGTTCTTGAAATCCACTGTCCGTCCCTTGGCATCGGTGAGCCTTCCATCGTCGAGCACCTGCAGCAGAATGTTGAAAACCTCGGGATGTGCTTTCTCTATCTCATCAAGCAGAACCACCGTATAGGGGTGTCTGCGGACTGCCTCAGTCAGCTGGCCTCCTTCCTCATATCCTACATACCCCGGAGGGGAACCGACGAGACGCGCGATGGAGTGCTTCTCTGCGTACTCCGACATGTCGATTCGCGTAATCATCTTCTCGTCATGGAAGAGGAACTGTGCGAGGGCCTTGGCAAGCTCCGTTTTGCCTACGCCGGTCGGCCCCAGGAAGATGAAAGAGCCGATGGGCCTCTCCTCCTCCTGTATGCCTGCCCGCGAGCGCCGGATGGCGTTGGAAACGGCTGTTATCGCACGTTTCTGGCCGATGACGCGATTGCCGATCTCCTGTTCCATGGATGCGAGTTTGTGGCTCTCCTCCGTCATCAGGCGCGACACAGGGATACCGGTCCACCGGGAAACAACCTGCGCAATGTGCTCCTCGATCACTTCTTCATTAAGAATGGGATTTCCCTTCTGGATCTTCGCGAGCTCGCTCTTTGAGGAAACAATTTTCTTCTCGAGATCGGGAATGTTGCCGTAGCGGATTTCTGCAACCCTCTGTAAGTCTCCGCTGCGTTCTGCCTGTTCTGCCTCTGCCTTCAACGCGTCAATTTCCCTGCCGGATTTCTTGATCACGTCGATAACTTTCTTCTCATTCTGCCAGCGGACTTCAAGTTCTTTTTGCTGTTCCTTAAGCTCTGCAAGCTCTTTCTCTATGTTCTTCAGCCGTTTCTTGGAAGCTTCGTCCTTCTCCTTCTTCAGAGCCTCCCGTTCCACTTCCAGCTGTCTGATCTGGCGGTCGAGCTTATCGAGCTCCGTCGGCTTGCTGTCCAACTCAATCCGCAGGACAGATGCTGCTTCATCCATGAGATCGATGGCTTTGTCCGGCAGGAAACGATCGGTGATGTAACGGTCGGAGAGGGTGACAGCAGCGACCACAGCGTTGTCCTGGATGCGCACTCCGTGGTGTACCTCATACTTCTCTTTGATTCCGCGGAGTATGGAAATGGCGTCTTTCAGCGAGGGCGGCTCCACCATCACGGGCTGGAAACGCCGCTCGAGGGCTGCGTCTTTCTCAATGTATTTGCGGTATTCCTTGAGAGTCGTCGCGCCGATGGTGCGGATAGCCCCACGTGCGAGGGAGGGCTTGAGCATGTTTCCGGCATCCACAGAGCCTTCTGCCGCTCCCGCGCCCACAATAGTATGGAGTTCATCGATGAAGAGGATGATGCCTCCTTCTGAGGCTTCTATCTCCCTGAGGAGCGCTTTCAGGCGGTCCTCGAACTCGCCGCGGTACTTCGTTCCTGCCAGCATTGCTCCGAGATCCAGAGTGAGCACTCTCTTCCCCTTCAGAGGATCGGGGACGTCTCCGTCCACAATCTTCTTGGCAAGACCTTCGACAATCGCCGTCTTCCCCGTGCCGGGCTCGCCGACGAGGACAGGATTGTTCTTCGTCCGGCGTGAGAGGATCTGCATGATCCGGCGGATTTCATCATCCCGCCCGATCACCGGATCGATCTTGCCATCCCGTGCAAGCCGCGTGAAATCCTGTGTGTACTTTTCGAGTACCTGGTATTTCCCTTCCGGATCACGATCCGTGACGCGCTGACTGCCACGCAGTTCCCTGAGTACTTCAAGCACTTCTTTCTTCTTGAGAGGGAGAACTTTCTGCACTTCCTCCTGATCAAGCAGCGCGAGGAAGAGATGCTCCGTGGAGATGTATTCATCTTTCAGTTTCCCCGCTTCGCTCTCTGCCTGGTCAAATATTTTCTTGAGATCCTGTGTGAGGTAGGGTTGCGTGCCTCCAGTGACTTTCGGCAATGCGGAGAGTGCTTTTTTCACTCTCTCTGAAACAGCATCCGGGTTGTGCTCCAGTTTCTGAAGCAGCGTGGGGACAAGACCTTCCTTCTGGTTGAGGAGGATGAGGAGCACGTGGAGCGGGCCGAGGGCCTGTTGCCCCAGCGTGGCCGCCAGTTCCAGAGTACCCTGAACGGCTTCTGCCGCTTTGGTGGTATACCGCTCGAAGTTCATTGGCACTCTCTATTATAGAGTGCCAATTTCGCAGCGTCAACGATTTCTCAGCGCCAAAATAACGCAGGGGAAGGCTTAACGCACCTTCTTGAACTTCTCGAGCTCTGTGTGGCCGAGGGCACCGAACATCATGAGCATCAGCACGACGACGGCAATCGAGCCGACAACAGGGACGAGGCTCACGACCCGGAGAACCACGTACACGCCTACCGAAGCGAGGAAGAAGAAGAACGTCTTCCATTTCTTCTGATACCGCACCTGAATCCACTCAGCGAGAAGGATGGCTGTGAGAGCTTTTGCGAAAACGAGTGAGAAGATGTAGAGCACGCCGAGGAAGAGGCCAATGGGAATGCCAATGATGGTGATGAAGAAGGCGAGGACAACAAACGGTGCAGCAATAAGATACAGGAACCCGTACCACAGGCTCATCATCGGTGCTTTCTGCAGCCGCTTTGCTCCGTCCATGAAGTACGTCTTCGTGAGCAGGATCATGAGGAGAATGAAGAACGAGGCGGAGAGCAGGCTGTAGCCGGCGATGGCAATAAGCCCTGCGCGGAATGCATCAAATGCTGTCTGTCGGAGTTCACCCGGCATCCCAAGAGCAAGGCTTTCGTCGTACTCTGTTTTCCCCTGCACGGTTGCGCTGCCGAAGTAGTACAGGCCCTGCGGCTGCCAGTAGTGCACATCCTGCTGGAAATACGCTGTGTTGCTGATTTTCAGATCCTTGGATGAAAGAATGGTGTTCCCCTCGACACGGCCGGAGAAGCGGACGACATCCCCCCGTATGTCCGCATCTCCCCCGACAGTCCCGGAAACTTTCACGGAGCCGCCGTACGTGTGGAGTGACCCTTCTATGGTGCCATCGATAACAAGGTCCCCGCCGTACATACGCACATCTCCCTGAATGATTGCTCCTTCTGCGATGGTGAGGTCTCCCCCGAAGAGGATGAGATCATCCACAACGGTAGATGACACAGTGACCTGCCCACCTGCAATCCGAAGATCATCTCCAACGGCGCCTGATATATTCAATTCTCCGCCTGCAACTGTGAGATCCTGCTCAATATCGCCCTGAACCGTTACCTCTCCTCCAACGACGAAGAGATCCCCTTCAATATCCTCCTGCACATTCACAATGCCCCCCGCTGCATACGTATCGTCATTCAGAGGGATGACAATGGTGAGTTCCTCTTCCGCCATGAGAAAATCAGCAGAGACCGGTGCTGCAACGCCAAGCAGAAGTACACCAAGTATGGGGGAAAGAAATTTCTTCATGGGGAAGGTGGGGAAGTGCACTCTACTGTACGATGGCAGATTCTGTTTCGCAAATTAGACGCATTCGACAGGATCAATGTCCACTACAACATCAGTGAGATCGAGCGAGGCCAGAGCGCGCACGGGTGACGCTCCGCGCAGGAGAACATGCCAGACTTTCCCCCCGCTAAAGAGCGTTGGTGCACAACTGATATGCAGAATATCCGTATTGTTCTTTGCGGCATCCGCAAGCGCTTTTGCGCGTACTGCTGCCCCCTCTCCGCGTACGAGCAATCGTACCATTGCAGATGCCGGCGGATACTGCGTGAACTTCCGCAGTTTCAGTTCGCTCTCCAGATACTCTTCCGTACGGTGGTTTGCAGCGAACAGTACTTCGGGCGCTTCCGGCCGGAACGTCTGAATGATCACTTCGCCGGGTTTTGAACGTCCGCTCCTTCCCGTGAGCTGGGTTAGCAGCTGGAAGATGCGCTCTCCGGCGCGGAAGTGGGGAAGAGAGAGTCCCACGTCCGCGATGAGCACGGCTGCAAGTGTCACTTCCGGGAGGTCGAGGCCTTTTACAACCGATTGAGTGCCGAGGAGGATGTCTGCCTGCCTCTCACGCATCTTCTTCAGGAGAAGGCGCATGTGCTCAGGGTGGAGCAGCGTGTCTCTGTCTGCACGGAGGACACGTGCCTGCGGGAAGAGCTGTTCCAGGATTTTTTCGATGCGCTGCGTTCCGGCACCCACCTCATGTAACCGCGTTGAATGACAGTGCGGGCACTGCACCGGTACGTCTATGGTGAGGTTTGTCGTGTGGTCAACGAGCAGGGATTTCCCTCCTGCTGCCCTGTGGACGGTGAAAGGAAGCTGGGAATCGGGTGAAGTAATGCGGCGTCGGCAATCGAGACAGAGAAGAGCGGTGGCTATGCCTCTCCTGTTGAGAAACAAAACGGATTGTTCACCCCGCAAAAGCCGGTCATGTATTGCTTCAAGGAGAGGTGGGGAGAAGGGGTAGACACTTCCGAACGAGACGTCTGCGAGATCCACAATCCGCACCGCAGGCATCTTCTGGTTCCCATATCGGTCGGGAAGTCTGGCAAGGTGGTACGTACCATTCTTCGCCCGATCCCATGACTCCAGAGAGGGGGTTGCTGAGCCAAGCACCAGTTTGGCATTCGCGAAGGAGCAGAGGGCCTCCGCCGTCTCCCGTGCATGGTAACGCGGTGTCTGTTCGTTCTTGTATGTCCATTCATGCTCTTCATCCATGATCACAAGCCCAAGGTTGGAAAGGGGAGAGAAGAGTGCGCTCCTGGAGCCGATGATGAGATCGATATTCCCCGCACGGATACTCCTCCACGCTGCCTTTCTGGCAGATGCTGTGAGACGGCTGTGGATGACACAGATACGCTCCGGTGGCAGAAGTTCCTGGAAGCGCCGGATGCAGTGCTCCGTGAGGAGAATTTCTGGTACGAGGAGGATGGCCGATCTCCCTGATGTGATGGTCTGCGCAATCAATTCTGCGTACACCTCTGTTTTTCCGCTCGCCGTCACACCGAAGAGCAGTGACGGCCGGCGGTCGTCCCGGAGAGACTGCGCGACTTCCTTCTGCATGGGGGTCAGGCCAGGCCATGCAATTTCTGAGGGAATGGATGTCTGCATATTTTCCTTCCTCACTTCCCTGAGGAGGATTCCTTTCTTCTCGAGATTCCTGAGCGTTGTGAGCGAGCAACCTGTCGCCTCACGGAGTGCGGATGCTTCCATTCCGGTTTTCCCCTGAAGGAACTCCACAAGGACCCGTTGTGTCTTCCCACGGAGGGCACCGGTGGGCGCATCGGTGAGTGAGTAGATTTGGACTTCTTTGGGAAGGAGATCTCTCCAGGAATCTGCGGGAAGGAACACCCGTACAGCCTGCCGGAGACTGCAGTAGTACTTCTCTGCCATCCAGCGCAGAGTCTGGATGAGCGCAGCGGGGAGGAGCGGCTCTGCACTCAGTGTCCGCATGATTCCCTTCACATCAAACGACCGTTCCCGCTTCTCATTCAGCGCAATGACAATGCCTTCAGCCGTTCTATTGCGCAGGGGAACGAGTACAGGTGCGCCGATTGTCACCGATCCCTCAGGCGCCTCGTATGTGAGCCCGTTTGCGATCCCTGCGGACTTTGAAGCGGTGAGAACCGTGCACTCCATAGGGAACCTATCATGCGCCAGGAGGAAGAGAAGGGCCAGTTTGACTCGTAAGTTTTCCCGACTGGCATAGCTTCAGCCTTCGCCCCGCGGTTGCGGGGCTACGGCCGGCAGCCTCGCACCAGAACGCGCTTCGCACGCTCGGTACGGGGTGCAGTCATTATCCGGCTCACGGCGTTCGCCGCATGCTGATCTGCATTGGCTGTCGAGTCCGCCTTGGCGGACGAGCAATAAAAACAGAAGCACTCTAGCCATTCCGGTCTTTCTTCAGCATACTACATCACACTCGGGGCGTAGCTCAGTTGGCTAGAGTGCCTGCTTTGGGAGCAGGAGGTCGCTGGTTCGAGTCCAGTCGCCCCGACCAATCCCACATCACATGGTATACTTCCTGCATGATCGTCCGTGCGTTTGGGAAATTCGCCATGGGCTTCCTTGCATTGATTGCCGGGTTCTTCATTCTCTCCCTCTCCTGCGGAGATGACGGGTGTGGAAGGGCTATTTCTTCCGTGCTCTCAGAAGTGAAGCAGGAGGAAACTGCAAACATCATCATTACCTCTCCGGGAGAGAATACTGTAGTAGAAAGTCCTTTTCAGGTGAAAGGCACTGCCCGCGTGTTCGAGGGAAAAGTGTTTTTTGAACTTTCGGATGCTCTCGGCTTTGTCCTCGCTCAAGGGTCACTCCCTACACAGGGCGAAAACGTGCGGAAGCTGCTCCCTTTTGAGGGATCTATTCTCTATTCCACACCCAATGCTCCAACCGGGACACTCACATTGTTTGACCGCTCGCCCAAGGACGATAGTATGATGGATGCTGTTTCCGTGCAGATCATCCTGAATACGGGTTCGCCGACTACTCCTCCCCAGCATGAATAAGTACTGGTTCAGACCGAAGAGCTACGGGTACGGGTTCTACCCCATCTCCTGGGAAGGATGGCTGGCGATATTTGTCATGCTGCTCCTCATCGTTCTCTCAGGACTTATCAATGGAATATTTGAAGAAGGAACGACAGCGGAGCAGGGGATACGATTTGTTTTGGATATGTTCTTCATTGCCAGCATTTCCACGCTTTTCTTTGAGCGTAAGATGAAAGAACCGCTCCAGTGGCGTTGGGGCAGGAAGTAATCACAGGACTCCTGCATGGTTATACTCCGTAGATTTGTGTTGCAGGCAACTGTTGCTGCAATTGCTGAATCTGCTGCTGAGGAATGCGGTTCCCGTTGAGGTACAGACGTTCCAGGTTCCGGAGCGCGCCCAGCGATCGCGGCAGCGACTCGAGCGCATTGCCGCTGATATTGAGTATGCGGAGATTCTGCATATTTCCCATTCCTTCCGGCAGATTCCTGAGCGCATTGCTGCTGACATCCAGGTACTCAAGGTTGGTGAGGTTGCTCATACTCTCAGGGAGTATTCCCAGGGAATTCCCGACGACGGAGAGCCACCGGAGATCATGAAGGTCGCCGACAGAGGGGGGAAGTTCCCTGATTTTGTTGAAGCTCAGATTCAGGTGCTTGAGATACTTGAGCGTTCCGATCTCATTCGGGAGGGAATCCCGGTTCCCATCGGGGATGGAAATGCCACAGGCACGCTCTGGCTGCTGCAGCGCCGTCTCAATATCTTTGAACACAGCCTCCGGCGGGCAGAAGAGGCCGGGGAAAGGCGAGGGTGCAGCGGAGGCCTGTACTGTAGCGCTTTCCTTCGAGAGAACATCTGCCACTTCGTGGACTATCCATCCGATATTTCCGTTATTCTCGACCATGTACTGCATGGTAGAGCCGTCCGCACTGAACTGTGGAAGGCCGAGAATGCGGTCATAGAATTCAGTCTCTTTGCCATCGATGACTGCAAGCGCCCGCTCCATGCCTGTGAGCGGATCTACCGCCCTCGCAGCATACGCCACAAGAAGGCCATCCGGACTGAATACAGGTTGTCCGACGCTCTTGTACGGGAAGTGACTGACCCCATCGATCACCATCTGCTGCAGCGTCTTCCCATCGAGTTCCACACTCAGCGGGTACGCAAGGCGTTTGCCGTCTGAGCTGAAGGTGAGGCTGGATTTCCCGGCAGCGGAGAGGAGAGATTGCACAATGGTCGCAGAGGGGTTGTGTATGGTCTCTCTCCCGGTTTGTAACTCGTGGAGAACGAGCTGCGCTGCATTCCCTGCCTGCCGCAGGAGTGCGACCTGATCTCTGTGCGGGCTCGCTTCGAGCAGGAAACCGGCAATATTCTTCTCTCCGTATTCGGTGCCGCCCGTGTAAAACTTTCTGCTTGGATCGCTGTATGCATACGTTCCGTTACTGAAGTTATAGAGGAACTCCGGTCCAACTTCACTCAGGAGTTGCTGCATAACCGCCCCGTTCCTCACGACATTCCACACACTGCCTCTGCGGGCTGCAAACGCATACTGACTGCCGTCCGGGCTGAACTGCAAGCCTCGGATATCATCATAGGAACCCCCTTCTTCGTTATTGATCACGGCATACCAGCGGTTGTCCCTCCTGCCGAGGAATCCGAAGGATTGTCCGTTTTCGCTGAATGCAAGATCGAGGATTTCGTCATACGGGAAACTCATGACACCGTCCGCGATGGCGAAGTAAGTGTACGCACGCTTTGCAAGTGCACGGTTCGCCATATCTGAAAAAATGCGTACACATCCTGTAGAACTGCATCCTCCCGGCGTTGTGAGCTCGCTCCCTATATTGGCCGCCTGTGCGACAATGTATGCGACACGCGATCCATCCGGACTGATGAAGGGATTGTGGATCACATCAAACTGCTCTCCTTCTTTCCCACCGATGACAACAAGAGGTTTCTTGCTCTTCCAGGCGGGGAAAACCAACTGCCCATTCGGCATAAACTGCAGTACCTCTTCCGAGAGGGAACGGAGGTAAGCTGCCGGAATTCCTGCAGTGATGTAACGCTTTCCTTCCAAAGGTATCCCATTCTGGTATACCGAGGGGCCGAAATCCTTGTACGACGCGATTTCCTGCCCGTTGCGTATGATCTTCATCATCGCTCCATCGAGGGCTATGTAGGCAAAATTCTTCGCATCAGGGCTCACGACAGGTGTGCTGACCTGATCGTAGAGCTTTCCGGCTTTCTCCCCCATAACGACAAATTCCCTGTATCCCTCCAGCGTGTGCCTGCCGACGCTGAACACGGATTGTCCTTTTACCTGCGTATCAACGATGTTCAGGAGCTGATCCTGGAATTCGATGCCACTGAGTCTCCTTGCTATACCAAGGAGTTTATTTCCCCCCTGCATCACCTGCCCAAAGCCTCCCGGATCTCCGTACGACTGTGTTCCGGCGGGGCCAGAAACCATGCTCGGTGAGTCGGGCAGGGGAGAAGGGAGTCCTGGGTTTTCGGTGCCTTCACGAAGATCATCCCAGAAGTCACGCACGCTGAACGTTCCCTCCTCCTGATCTTCTTGAATGGGAGCAGCACTATTTTCCTGTCCCTGGGATACAGCATCTGTCGGGGATGCGGGCAATGTCCTTTCCGATCTCTCCGTTTGCTTCTCGCGAGAGAGCAGATTGAAGATATGCCATTTCCTCAGATTGAGTGACTGCACGATTTTCTCCATCGTAGAGGCATCTGTGCCTTCCACGGCAAATTGAGTATCCTTGTTGATCCACGCGGCAATGACCAGGTTCACGAGAATGAGGATGCCTATCCAGAATGCGATCATCGCAAGCCGTGGCCAGCGTCTCTTCTTCTGAGGATCAGATGGCCCCTGCGGAGGAACATGGTATGTGTGTTGCTGTGAGAGCAGCATAATTATTTATATTATAACATATATGCTATATTTGGGCAATATTGGATGATTTGGCATATATTAGTACAATCCAACTGTGAAAAAACCCTATTTCCTCCTCACAGGTGCTGTTCTGCTTCTCTCTGCCTGCACATGGTTTTCCCCAGTGGAAACAGTGGAAGTGTGGGATTTTGATCGCTGCATCTCTGAAGGTGGTCTCGTAGTGGCAGAACCGCCGAAGTGTCTTGTGGGGGAAGAAGAACATCCTCTCTCAAACACTGGAGGAATCTTGGAAGTTCCCGCAATGCATGAGTGGTCTGACGAAGCGTTTTTCGATGCTCTCCGCGCACTCGATGAACCTCTGGATTTCACATGGGATGTAGATATTCCTCTCGTAGGAGAACTGGGGAAAACAGCGGTGATTCATGGTGAACTGGTGTACTTCTTCCAGTACCCGACGGGAGAAGCAGCACAGGCAGAGAAAGAGAGTATGGAGAGCCTTGGGCAGAGAACAGACGGATCATTCATTCACTGGGGCGAGGAAGTGCATTACTTCCAGAAACAGCGTGTCCTCGCTGTCTACGTCGGTTCAAACGCGGAGATAACGGAATTGCTGGACCGGGCTGCGCAGGAGGAGTGATGCGGTATACTGCTTCTGTGGAACTCTACACACCCCTCGCACAGGTTCTCAAGACGAAGAGAGACTACATAGAAGCTCTGGGAGGAATGGGCCTGCATACGGTGGAGGATTTGCTGCTCTATTTGCCGAGGACGCATGAAGATCTCACGGAGATGTCTACAATAGAGAGTGCCCGTCTCCATGAGAAAGTGAGTATCCGCGGGACTGTACATGCGCTCAAACTCATCCGTACGCGAAGCCATAAAATGCTGGTGAAAGGGAATTTCACAGATACAGAGGGTTCGGAAGCTGAGGTTGTCTGGTTCAATCAGCCACACATCACCCGTATGCTCACGGATGGGGAAGAGGTAGTGCTCACGGGCAAGCTGATTCTGCACGGGAAGAAAGTGCAGTTTCAAAGTCCGCAGTTCGAATCGACAAAAATACGTGGACAGAACCTTGTGCATGCAGGAAGGCTGGTTCCGGTGTATCCCCAACATGAGATTATTACGAGCAAGTGGCTGCGGGAAAAAATAACATTGATCAAAGATGCGATAACGGAGATTCCTGAAACTCTTCCGGAAGCCGTGCTGGAAGAGGAGCATCTCCTTCCCCGCAGTGATGCTATCTATGCGCTCCATTTTCCAGATGATGCCTCCCAGGTCGAGCGTGCCCTGCAGCGGATGGAGTTTGAGGAGATGTACCAAGTGCAGAAGGAAGCTTTAGAACGGAAAAGAGAATGGCAGGGGAGAACACAGGAGCGGCTGAAGATTCCTATGGACATAGAACTCATCCGGGCACTCTTCGCGTCTCTGCGCTTCACGCCGACGAACAGCCAGAAGATTGCCATTTACGAGATACTCAAAGACATGGAGCAGAGCAGACCCATGTCGAGGCTCCTTGAGGGGGATGTGGGCTCCGGGAAAACTCTCGTCGCAACGGCTGTGATGGCGAATGTCATACGACACGGCGGCCAGTGCGCTCTCATGGTTCCTACGGAAGTCCTCGCGAAGCAGCACGTGCAGAGCATTGGAGAAACACTCATACATTTCTACACCTATCTGCAAGGGAAGGAGGGCGGTACTAAGATGCATCACCCCACTGTCGCATTGCTCACAGGTTCTGTTCCAAAGAGGGAGGCGGAAGATGCCCGCATGCGCCTGGCTGCCGGCACAGTCGATCTTGTGATAGGAACACATGCGCTGATACAGGAAGCAGTGCAGTTCAGAGATTTGAAGCTGGTGATAGTGGATGAGCAGCATCGATTCGGGGTGATGCAGCGTCAGCGGCTTGTGGAGAAGGGGAGTCCACACTTCCTCTCCATGACAGCAACGCCCATCCCGCGGACTCTCGCACTCACCGCCTACGGCCATCATGATCTCTCAGTTCTCCTGGAGAAGCCCGGGAACAGGAAGCCCATTCAAACCAAAGTCGTCCCGCCTGCGGGGCGAAAGACGGTGGAGCTCTTCATTGATCGTCAAATCGAGGGGGGAAGGCAGGTGTTTGTCATCTGCCCTCTCATCACTGAATCGGAGAACGAGGAAATGGCAGAGATCAAGAGCGTGGAGCAGGAGGCAGCACGCCTGAAAGTGAGTTTTCCCCGAAGATGCATCGCTATGTTGCACGGGAAGATGACGCCGGCTGAGAAAGAGGAAACCATGAGAGAGTTCAAGGCAAAGCGGAGCGACATTCTCGTTTCCACATCTGTGATTGAAGTTGGTATTGACGTGCCGAATGCATCCATCATCATCATCGAAGGATCAGAGCGGTTTGGGTTGGCTCAGCTCCATCAGTTCCGCGGCCGTGTAGGCAGGGACGAACACAAGAGCCACTGCTTCCTCTTCACAACAACTCCGGAACAGTCACGGTCACAGAGACTCAAGGCGATGGAGATGTTCCATGACGGCTTTAAGCTCGCGGAGATTGATTTACAGATTCGTGGTCCCGGTGAGCTCTACGGGCTCAGGCAGAGCGGCATTCCCGAGTTTCACCTTTCCGGTCTCTTGAACCCGGAGCTCGTCGTGAGGGCAAGGAGGGCTGCAGAGAAACACCTCAGCAAGGTTTAGATATTGACAATACCAGTGAGATAGTTAGGATGTTGCCACAATGTACAGATCGCACTCCCTCACCGCAGGCACTTGTAGTGAGTCCAGCCGAACTATGATGATGCAAATGATGATGCGCTCCATGCGAGGGTTGTCTGCTGCATAAACTGCTCACAAGCTGAATCCCAGACCCTCGCACGAAGCGGGGGTTTTTTGTATCTCTTCCTTTTTTTTCACAATGCGTACCACACCAACACTCAGGTACTTCGTCTCAGAGACGTACGGAAAGAACACGCCGGATCCCACGGAAGCCGTGGTGGATGCCGATGTGCACCTCGAAACCGATCTCTCCGTGATGGAAGATGCCCTTACGCACGGAGATGAAGAGGAAATCCGCCTCCTCGGTGGGGGGTTCCCCACGAAGATCAACAGCCGGGGGCGGGAAGTAGCGCTTCCGCGCCACCTCGCAGGCATCATGGAGAATTGGCATGATGCGTATGCAGAAGTTCTGAGAGACCATGGGGTTTGGAACGGTCTCTTCATCAACTTCGCACCGAGGGACAAGCGATACCGGAATGGGCCGCCGTTCTATGAGGTGGAGACGGATAGCGGCCTTCGTATTGTGACGACATTCCCGGGAGACATGCTTGCTGGCATTCGTGAGCATGTACACCGCATCATGGAGATACCGAATGAGAGAAATCCCCTGTTCTCAGATTTCGACCAGTTCCGCTCCAGGAATGCTCATAGATATCTTCGTCGCAATCACGGGTACCCAACAAAGCCTTTAGCTGATGGGGAAGCAGATGATGTTCTCAGCACCACGTATTTTGGCAACGGTGTGGAAGGGTTACGCCTGAAGTTCGTCGATATCTACGGAAACATGCTATTCGAGGACGACGCAGCCGTCAGAAGAAAATTGCAACAGATTGCAGTGAGCGGAGAGAGAGGTGCCACCGTGAGTGTTTCGAATGGAACTGCAACGCAATCAAAACGAGGGGAAGTTGCCCATTCGCTCACGGAAGGGACAGATGGAGCGATCCTCGTGTATCCCAATGGGAGGAACATCGATGTGGTACGCAAATGGAGAGAGGGGGAATCTTCAACATTCACCACAGAGAATTCTGCGTACAGGCTGCTTGGCAGCCCCGAGGAATTGCACTCCGGTCTCCACATCCGGTTTCAGGATGGAACAAGTTCCGAGGAACTGCGAACGCGAGCTGAAAACCTGCTTGTCACTTCGTAATGTTTTTAGCTTTATTTCAAGCGGTGAACTGATAGAATAGCGGGGAAATTTCCACCTTTGAGTATGACGAACGGTCAACAGCCACCTGTCGGTGGTACACCACCCCTGCCTCCTCCACCCCCGCAGGGCGCTTCGAAACCGGTCCGTCCTGGGGATCAAATCCCTACAGGCGGTTTGGATCCTACACAGGTTTTCTCTTCGCCCCCTCCGCCACCCCCACAAGCCGCTGCTGGAGCTCAACCGGGAGTAGCCGCAGGTGGTCAGCCGGCTGGCGCACAGCCTCCACAGGATCAAGGGCCTCCGCCGCCCCCACCAGGCGTGGCAGCCACAAAGGAAATGGGCTACGACGATGAGGATATCCGGGTGCTTGGTGAGGTTGGAAATTACCGGTTTTCGAGCATCTCCTCACTGCTCACCAACAACAACATTGCGGTGCCCACACACCCCGAGACACGGTTTGACGAGCAGAGATTCCTCACACTCCTCCGTGGGAGCATTTCTCTCACACGTGACGAGAAGTGGCGCATTATTCAGGCCATTCCCAAGCTCAGCCAGTTCCAGATAGACGAACTCCAGAAGATCCTTGACGAGGAAAAACGGAAGTTCTCTGAACTTTCTCCCAAACATTTGCTGCAACTCATGAAACTGGAGCAGAAGCACTCAGAAGACTGGAAGGATTTGCAGAGCATTTCTGTACAGCAGAACGCACAGGCGAGTGAGCAGCAGCAGGCAGAGGAGATCCGGAAGCAGCTTGGACTGTAGTGCATTCGTTACTCGTTATCTCGTTCGCTCGTTACACGCTGAACGAGACACGGCGCCGTTTCCATATGCAGAGATTCACAGAGACTGTTTTGCGTGACGAGTTTTCATGAACAAACGACGCCGTATCGAACAACAAGAAAACGAGCGAACGAGGAAACGTGCTACACGTTCAGCCTGTAGAGAACGAATGCAGCAATACCAAGTATGCTGAGAATTGCAGCGGAGAGCTTTCCGCCTCCGAGAGCTTTCTGAAGGCTGGTACAGAGGAGGAAGAGAAACGCTGCCAGTGTGAACGAGAGGACAATGGGTGAGAACGGAGGCAGAAGAGCTTCTACGTACGGTATCCGGAAAGGAAGGCTTCTCGTGTATTGGTACCCGCCAAGCATGTAGACCGCGCAGTACCATGCGAGCAGCCATCCCGCGTAGAGGCGGAGCGTATCTGTGAAAGGGAAGTACGTTTTCTTACTTTTCTTCGGTGAGCGGGGCTTTTTCACTTCTGCTTGTTCGCTGGTATTTTCCTCTTCTGGTAGGGGAGCAGGAGGAGGTGGAGCCTGCTTCATTTCCGCTTTGCCTTCCAGGACGAGATTGGGAGTGAGAGGTGATTGCGGGAAATCCGTCACCCCCTCCTGCACTGCCTTCTTTTCCTGGAGAGTTGCCTCATGCAACTCTTGTGGTAAGAGATCCATTTCCTTCAGCGCCTGCCTTGCTGTGTCCGTGTTCACCGCATCGATCGTTCCTCTCACGGGTTGGCCTTCCTGATTGTAGGCTGAGTAGAAAAACAGCATAGATGGATTGTACCAGAGTGGTTTCCCTTGCTCTACCCTGCCGGGTGAAGGTTCTGTGTGATGTACTCCACTGCCTGCTTGAGAGAGGTGTGTGCTCGTACTTCAAAATGTCTTCCGTTCGTCCAGCTCCTAAATCCTATGACTTCCTCACCCTCCTCGCGTATGGTGCCGTCCGCGACGCCAAGAGCCTGGAGGCTCTCACCATCTAGATTCACCTCGACCGGCCCCTCATGCAAGAGTTCGAAGGGCGCCGAATTCATTTCGAGGTGCCAGTAGTGCGTTGATGTAGCTCCAAAAGATGTGAACCACCAGTTACGGTGAACAGAAACACAGAACCCAATATGGGAAGAACAGTACTCCTGCGTCCAGTTCTCGGCGGAGAATTCCTCCTTTGCCATGTCTTTCTGACGCTCGAGGAATGCAGGCGAAGGTGACCGCGCCGATGCCTTTGCGGAAGTACTTGTAGAGGAACTTATTTGATTCGCTGCAGGAGAGGAAGGAAGTGTTTCTTTCTGGCTGGAACTCACTCCTGCCTCATTCGGAGGGTTCGAATCTGATAGTACAGTTGAACTTGCTGTTCCTACCTCTTCTTCCAAACTTACACTTTCGTTTCCCTGGAGGGAAACCGAATCAACACGCATAATCATCGCATCACTCTCAATAGTAGGCCGAATGGCGCCGACAACGACCACACTCTCACCGACATACCCATTGAGATCGGCAGTCTCGCTCTCCAGAAGAATGAATCTTCCATCGGGAAGTGAGAGTTTGTGTGTCCCTTCCATGTAAATGCTGATGCCCAGAGGCCTGACAGTACCGGAGTAAGAAACATTATTTGTCTCCCGGATAATGCGCTCGCTCTCGGAAGAAAACTGCGCTCCCGACGAACTTTCTGACTCACTTGCATCCGATGGCGCTGTTTGTTCCCTGCATCCTGCGAACAGTAATGCTGGGAAAACGGCAATGACGAGGAAACGCCTCATGTATTTCACGCGGGAATTGGGAATGGAGTATACCCGGAAAACAGGCAGCACAAGAAGTAATTCCCCGCGGAATTCAAGTATAAAGAAATCGGGGGAGTATCTGCTCCCCCGATTTTGGTACCAAGAGATTACAGAAGACTATCGATGGCTGCTTTCAGATTCGCATAGGGCTGTGCGCCGGAAATGTAGCCGAACTCTTTAGTTTTGTTGTTGTAAACAAATGTCCCGGGTGTCCCCTTTACCCCTGAATTCGATCCTGCCGACATCTGCTGACCAATGAACTCGCTGAACTTTCCGCTTTCAAAACACTCTGTGAATTTCGATGCACTGGCACCGGCTTCCTGTGCGTAGGAAGCGAGACTTGCCTTGTCCGCACCTTTCTCAAATACGAGGTCCGTGAATTCCCAGAACGCGTCGTTCCCTGCGTCTTCTGCAACACATTCAGCCGCAAGAGCTGCCGGCATCGCGTTGGGATGGAAGGGGAGAGGATAGTGCCTGAACACCCAGTTCACTTTGTCTCCGTACTCGTCGAGTGCCTGGAGCATGGTGGGATGGTGACGCGCGCAGAAAGGACACTCAAAATCTGTGTATTCAATGAGTGAAATAGTCGCCTTGGAATTGCCGCGGATATGATCCTCCGAAGCATCCGGAGCAACCACATCCTGAGGCTCAGGTTCCTGGGCCGGTTGCTGTGCTGCCTGTGCCTGCTGTTGCCCCGCTGAGGGGGAAGGGCGGACTGCGTCGTTCG
The DNA here is from genome assembly GCA_001787755.1 of Candidatus Peribacteria bacterium RIFOXYB1_FULL_54_35. Taxonomy (GTDB): domain Bacteria; phylum Patescibacteriota; class Gracilibacteria; order Peribacterales; family Peribacteraceae; genus GWB1-54-5. The sequence continues at coordinate 345,056 of MFYJ01000007.1, read as the reverse complement.
AAGTGCCCATGGCAATGCCATAGCCGACAATCACACCAACGAGTGCCATCGAAATACCGAACCATGGGTTAGAAGGAATATTGGAATCAGACATAGAACAGAGGGAAAAGTGCCAACACTCTAGTGGATATTCCCCGCTGAATCGACCTATTTTTGCCTTACTATGGAGCTGGATTTCTATTCCAGATAGGCATACTCGTTCCTCACATACGCAGGAAGCTCCTTATAGCGCGAGAGAATGAGATTTTCCTTCACTGAGCCATCGGCATAATTCACCCGCTGGATCCAGACAATTTCGTTTTTCATCACTTGTCTGTCGTTTATGAGCATGCCTTCCGGCGCATTGGTGCTGAAGTACGGTCCCTGCAATTCCACGGTTCGCCCATCAGGTGTCCCATAGAAGTTCACCACTGCTTCATAGCCATCGTCGTATGCCTGTATGAGCAGTGGTTGCTCTGTATCATTCAGGAATGTTAAGTCCTGTGTACCTGGGAATATCGTTGCATCGATCCCAACGCCATACTTCTTGTAGTAACTCACGTACAGACTGTGGGCTCTCCGTTCCACAACAGGAAATCCTGCGTTCACAATTGCACGGTACACAGTGGTGGATGCCTGGCAAATGCCCCCACCCGGTGCCGGCTTGAGCTGGTCTCCTTCGAATATGACCTGCGCCATGCGCCATCCTCGGCTCTCCGTCACAGGACCCCCCAGAGTGCTGTTGAAGGAAAATGTCGCACCAGGAGGAACAATCGTATTGTTCACATGGTCGCGCAGCGCTTTCCGGACGTTCAACGCGCGTGCGTTCGTTGAACCTGCGAAATTTGAGCGGCCAGTTGCTAGAAGAGTGAGTGTGCCAAGATTTTCTTCTGTTTCGTTTGTAACAGAACCGGGGATATTTTTTAGCTTGAGAGTGATGTTCTCTTCGCCATTATTCAATGCCTGCATGAGGAGTGTGATGCTCTCAGCCACATCGAGCTGCTCTCCTTTTTTCGCAACGCCGCTCGTTTCAGCCCTCACAGTCTCTTCATTCTTGGAAATTCCCGTGATCACAATATTTTCCGGGGCATACATTCCTGAGATCGAAAATTCCCGGAAGAAGCGCTCAATTTTATTCTTATCGATTCCAAAATGAGCATCCGTGAGCGAGAACTGCGGCTTCAGCCACAGGGGGTGTGCATTGAGAGTGAAATGAATGATACTCAATTCTTTCTCTTCTGAATTGGCAATGCGGAGTCGTACGCTGTTTCGAAAGTATGCTTGCCGCTCCGCAATAGCATTCTGAAGCAGGCTCAGGGGGGGAGTGACGACTCCATGCCGGAAGAGCCGCCGACGTAATCTCTCAGCTATGCGATATTGCATGGAGTTCGTTTCGGGCGATACCGCCTCAGCGAGGATAGTAGGAACTCCAAAACTCTGTTGCGACGCAAGAAGCCGCAACGTAGAGCCATCTTGCATTCTCGGAGCGAAAAAAGCGAGCGTGAAAACGCTCAGAAGTGAGAAGTACGTTGCAAGGATGTGTCTACGTGTGTGTTTCATTCGAGCCTCTTTTTGTTGAATTTTCTCTTTATAGTATTATACAATATTTTGACTAAATAATCAACTGCTCCTCCGATTCTTGTCACTGAAAAATCCGTAGGTCTGAGTACACTGCTTACATGCAGCAGGAACTCTTGCAGCATTTGGCTACGTTCGTAGGGTTCCACTCAGTTTCAGACAGAACGGAGGAAAAAGAGCGTGCTCTTCAGTGGGTTGAAGAAACATTTCTCTTCACATCGCATGCTGCAGTGCACCGCGGTGCTGTTTCCGGTGCACCGTACGTGTACCTCGAACATCCGCATCCTGATTTCCTCTGGTTTGCTCACGTTGATGTCGTTCCAGGTTCTCCTGAGCAGTTTACAATGAGAATAGAGGGGGGGAGAGCATACGGCCGAGGTACGAAAGATATGAAAGGAGGCGCAGTACCTTTCCTCCTGGCTTACAAGCACCTCACCGAAGAGGGAATACAGCCAAGAACAAGCATCCTCCTCACCAGTGACGAAGAAACGGCTGGTCCCACTATTCCGCACTTGCTGGACCGGGGCGTTCTCCACACCCCTGTGGCGTTCACGCCGGATACCGGCAGTAAACCCGGCATCATTACGGAGCACAAGGGTGTCGTATGGGCTGAACTCAAGGCAAAAGGGAGCGGCGGGCACGCATCATCGCCATGGGAGAGCAAAAACCCCATATGGGTGCTGAACAGTGCTTTGCAGGTCCTGCGTGACACGTTCCCTCCAGGCTGCGAGAGTGATTGGAGGGTGACTGTTGTCCCGACGACTCTTGCGGGGAGCAACGCGCGCAATCAGATACCGGAAGAAGTGACATGCGGCATAGACATCCGCTTCCCGCTCTCAGAATGCAGCACAGCAGAGGAAACCCTTGCACTCGTCCGGAAGGTGCTCCCGGCTGACTGTGAACTGCATGAAGTGCGGAGTGCCGGGCCCCTCCTCACAGATGCAAATCATCCGATGGTGCAGATGGTGAAATCACTGGCGGAGGAGAGTGAGGGTCGTTCCGTGGAAATCATCCGTGAGCACGGAGGGACCGATGCCCGCTACTTTTGTGAGAGAGGGATACCTGCCTTCCTCTACGGACCCGTTGGCGGCAACATCCATGCGAGGGATGAGTGGGTTTCCATCCCTTCACTTCTTAAGCAGTACGAAATAAGCCGTAAACTCCTGCAGACACTTGCATGAGCCACCGGGCACCAGAACACATCACTGGAAGTACATCTCCACATCTATAGGAACTTCGTCATCGAAGCCCGCAGAGTCATTCAGATTGAACGCACTCAACCTGAGAACATAGTGTGCAGTAACATACTCCTTCGTGATTCCAGCGGGGAAGGAGATGAAGTTTGTGACACCACGAATAGTGAGCTCTCCATTCACAACGTAGGATGTGCCATCCATATGTTCTATGCTGGATGAGAAGAACGTTGCAAGGGGATATTCATCTGCCCCAAGAAATTCTCCCGAGAGGAGGTAGGAAGTGAATTCAGGATCCTCTGTAGTAAGGCTTTGGAGAGGAACGGCAAACCCCGCAATTGCTGTAGTAAAATCTGAAGGGCTCACGGGGTTGAGTGCGAACTGCAGCTGAAAATCTCCAAAATTCGCATCGTAGGAGAGATCTCCCTTCCTGGCGGTGAGAGCAATGGAACTCCTTTCCCTGTCGCTGATGAGTACAAGATCCTCCCCTTCTTCCGCAGGGGGCTCCGGTGTCGTTTGCTCTTCCACCGCTGCCGGTTGTCCCTGCTCAGGCGGGGGAGTCTCCTCCTTTTCTTTCACGCCAAAGAGTGAGCACGAAGTGAGCAAGAGGGTACAGAGCACAATGAGGAGCTTTTGGTACTTCACAGAAGGATGGGGAAGCTGAGTGTACAGTATACCACTGGTCTCAATTATTCCAATTTTCAAACCACAGTAATGCAGAATATGCTAGCTGTGGTGGAGCTGGGGGGAATTGAACCCCCGACCTTCTGATTGCGAACCAGACGCTCTAGCCAGCTGAGCTACAGCCCCGTACCAGATGCAGGTTACCATGAGAACGCATCGCTGTCCTGCAAAGTAGGACGAGTATAATTGGGCATCGGTACGGGGCAAGCCCCAAAGGAGCACACAGCACAGGGTTCATCTGAGGAATCTATCTTTGCAGGTTGAAAATTCCTTGTTAGAGTGATGTCGGTTGGTACGCCAGCAAGTTCCTTTGGCACCAGAAGCAAAACGATCTTTTCTCCACATTGTTGGCCCGGTAGCTCAGTTGGTAGAGCACTCGCCTGAAGAGCGAGGTGTCGCCAGTTCGATCCTGGCCTGGGCCACCATCCGGTTTCGTCCCTTTGGGACTACGCCGGGATGTTTTGAGATGTCGCAAGCTTGCCCGGCGTAGCTCCGAGCGGAGCGAGGAGCGAAGTCGGGTTCGATCCTGGCCTGGGCCACCAGCAATATACAGACGTCTGACCGAAGAAATCATATCTATGCTCCTCCTCTGAACCCCTTACGGCGGTTCCAGCTGCTCATTGGTACCTGAGCAGCAATATCTGCATCTCCATCTGTCTCTGCATCGCGGGCTGCAGCAATGTTTGCTGCTCTCTCTTGTTCCATCTGTAACTCAAACGCCCTGCATTCCGCCCGCAATTTATTTATAATTCTCTCCGGATCTCGAGCCAGCATGCCCACATACTCATCACCCACTTCATGTACAACAAATCTCTGGCCTCTGTTCAGTATTTTCACCATCGCGGCACGTACGGCATCGTCACCACCTCGAAGGGCACCAGACAGTAATTGTATCTCTCCGACAACTGCATAGTACTCCTCTGGATAGACAACCGTATCCACATCCGCTTCTCCTGGGGATTCTTCCACTGCGGCCACTGCAGCAGATTCTGCGTTGTCATTCATAACAGAATTGTTCAATATTAGCCTGGCATGTCAATAACTTCCTACAGGTACTCTTCGACACGGATATCGCCAATAGAGACCTGTGATTTCTCGTCCATGCCTTCATGGCGCAATGCCCGAAGGAGACCGATGCGCTCACAGACGTCCCTGAATCTCCGTATGGCGCTCTCACTTCCGAAGTCGGTCATGACGGTGAACTGCTCAAGGCGTTTCCCGTAGATGCGGAATATCTTGTCCTTCTGCTTCTCTATGCGGTACGCGCCCATCTTACTGCTCTCCATGTGCGGCCGGAGAACCTGCAGAACTTCGTCTTCTGGCTCAGTGCGGACACTCTTCTGTCTCTCACGCTCTGCAAGAACAATGGGCAGGAGCAATTTCTTCAGCTTTGCAATGTTCTCAGTGGTCGCTGCCGATACAGCAAGGGCTACCTCAATATCCTTTTGTCTGAGGGCCTTGAGAAGAGAAGATACTTTCCCGGGGATGAGATCTATTTTATTGAGAATCACCACTTCTCGTCTTGCTCCGAGAATGGGGGAGTGCGATTCCAGCTCCTTTCTCACCGTGTGGTAATTCTGTACAAGCACATCCGGATCTGGTTCTCCACTTTCAAGACACCGCTCAACATCGAGCACGTGGAGCAACAGACTGCATCGCTCTATGTGTTTAAGAAACCGGTGTCCGAGTCCCTTTCCCTTGTGAGCGCCTTCTATGAGACCTGGAACATCACAGGCAACGAATGACCGATCATCCACATGCACAACCCCGAGATTGGGGACAATGGTCGTGAACTCATAGTCGGCAATCTTCGGTCGTGCTGAGCTGATAACGGAGATAATGGTGGACTTGCCGGAACTCGGGAATCCTATGATACCAACGTCCGCAACAAGCTTGAGTTCCAGCTTCAGCTTTCTGCGCTGACCCGGTTCCCCCTTCTCTGCAAAGTCCGGCCGTTGCCGTGTAGCACTCTTGAAGTGAGCATTGCCGTACCCGCCCCTGCCGCCGGAAACGAGAAGCACCTGGTCTCCGGGTTGCGCGAGGTCGGCAGTGAGTCCCTTGGAAGCTGGCTGACCCTTTTCATCTCTTTCCGTGATGACGGTGCCGGGAGGAACGGAAAGATACAGATCGTCCCCCGCCTTTCCATACCTGTTGCCCCCCTCTCCCGCATTGCCATCCTTTGCCCTGTACGCTTTCCTAGAGGTGAAATTGCTCAAGGTGTCTGTATTGGGATCTGCTTTCATGTAGATGTTCCCTCCGTTCCCTCCGTTTCCTCCGTCCGGTCCACCCTTCGGCACGTACTTCTCACGCCGCCACCCAACGCATCCGTTGCCGCCGGATCCGCCCGTTACATCGATGACAGCTTCATCCAGAAACATATGCCACAGTGTCGCGGTTTTGTGTCCGGGATACCAGAATATTGCTATAAATATAGAATTATTGTATAATATATTTACTACTCCCAAACACAGAGAGAATGGATTACGACCGACTCGATAGATTCACACCAGCATTCTATAACGTGATGCAGGGGGCAGTGTCCCGCAGCGAGCGTAAACAGAGCAAGAAGAGAAGGAAGGGACGGCTATTTTGGAGGAAGAAGGAATAGAGAAAAGACTCTCCCTTCTGTAGAGGGATGCTGGGCATCTCTTTTTACAAAATATCATGGGACGGTTGACGCAGAGAAGCTAGCACTCTACACTCAAGAGTGCTAACACTCTTTCCCACACCTGCATGTCTAAAGTTATTGGCATAGATCTTGGAACAACGAACTCCTGCGTTGCCGTCATAGAGGGCGGTGAGCCGGTGGTCATTCCCAACGCGGAAGGGAATCGCACCACTCCCTCTGTTGTTGCATTTAAGAATGACGAGATACTCACAGGTATCGCTGCGAAGAGGCAGGCAGTCACAAATCCGGAGAACACCATTTACTCATCGAAACGTTTCGTCGGCCGCCGCTTCAGCGAAGTGAGGAAGGAAGCGGAGCACATGCCATTTACGGTGAAGGAAGGAAAGGAAGGACGCGCTGTGATCGTAGTGCAGGGAAAAGAGATGCTGCCCCAGGAAATTTCCGCAAAGGTTCTCCAGAAGCTGAAGAAGGATGCGGAAGCATACCTTGGAACCACGGTGGATAAGGCGGTGATCACCGTTCCTGCGTACTTCGATGACTCACAGAGGCAGGCAACGAAGAATGCCGGTGAGATTGCGGGCCTGGAGGTCTTGCGCATAATCAATGAGCCTACGGCTGCATCGCTCGCGTACGGTTTGGATAAAGGCCATGAACACAAGATTGCCGTGTACGATCTCGGTGGGGGAACATTCGATGTCTCCATTCTTGAACTTGCAGAAGGAGTGTTCGAAGTCCTCTCGACCAATGGAGACACTCACCTCGGAGGAGACGACTTTGATCAGGTCATCATCGAGTGGATCTTAAGCGAATTTAAAAAAGACCAGGGAGTAGACCTCAGCAAAGACAGGATTGCCCTGCAGAGGCTCAAGGAAGCAGCAGAGAAAGCGAAGATAGAGCTCAGTTCCCAGAACGAAACGGACATTAATCTTCCGTTCATCACAGCAGACAACACCGGACCCAAACATTTAAATCTCAAGCTGAGCAGAGCGAAGCTCGAGGCTCTGGTTGCCGATCTCATCGAGAAGACCGTAAAACCCTGTGAATTAGCTCTCAAGGATGCCGGGCTCACAAAGAGTGGCATCGATGAAGTCGTCCTCGTCGGAGGGATGACACGGATGCCTGCCGTACAGGCGAAAGTGAAAAAACTTTTCGGCAGAGAACCTCACAAAGGAGTGAATCCGGATGAGGTGGTCGCAATCGGTGCAGCAATCCAGGCTGGAGTTATGGGTGGAGATATCGACAGAGATATTGTCCTCGTCGATGTCACCCCGCTCTCACTCGGCATTGAGACACTCGGCGGCGTCGCAACGAAACTCATAGAACGGAATACGAAAATCCCGACGAACAAGAGCCAGATTTTCTCAACGGCAGCGGACAATCAGCCATCTGTGGAAGTGCATATTGTGCAGGGGGAACGCGAGATGGCTTCAGATAATAAGTCTCTCGGACGATTTATCCTGGACGGCATAGCCACTGCTCCGCGGGGGATCCCGCAGATCGAAGTTTCCTTCGACATCGACACGAACGGCATCCTCAATGTGAAAGCGAAAGATAAGGGAACGGGGAAGGAGCAGCACATCACCATTCAGGGTTCTACAGGTCTCTCTGATGAGGAAATTGAGAAGATGAAGAAGGATGCAGAGATGCATGCTGAGGAAGACAGGAAGAAGAAGGAAAAAGTGGATGTACGGAACAATGCCGATGCGCTCATCTTCAACCTGGAAAAGCAAATGCGGGAACACGATGCAAAGATCACGGATAGCGTGAAGAAGAAAGTGAATGAGAAAATGAATATAGTCAAAGACCTGTTGAAGAAGGAAGACACATCCGCCGAAGAGCTCAAGAAGGCTACGGAAGAACTTGCAACCGAAGCGCAGGAGATCGGAAAGATCATCTATGAGGAAGCACAGAAAGCGGAGCAGAAGGGGGGAGCTGAGAAGAAGGGGAAGGACAATATCGTGGACGCGGAAGTGGTGGATGAGAAAGAGGAAAAGAGGAAGAAAAAGTAAGCCTCTGCTCCTTCGTTACCCGTTCGCTCGTTCCCTCGTTCGTAACATAACGAGTGACGAGCAAACGAGCCACCGCTCCATCGGCTCAGAGCTTTGATCCCACCAGCTTCGCAAGCTCCACCAGCCTGTTGCTGTAGCCCCATTCGTTGTCGTACCAGGCGATCACCTTCACGATCGTCACGCCTTTCTCGGTATGCACCTTGGTAGACGGCGCATCAATAATTGCGCTGCGGCTGTCTCCGATAAAATCGCTGAGAACCAGTTCACGCTCTTCATACCCGAGAATGCCTTTCATCGGGCCTTTGGCTGCCTTTTTGAACGCGGCATTCACCGCCTCTGCGTCCGTCTTCTTCGTTACGACGACGGTAAGATCCGTGATGCTCCCGGTGGGAGTAGGCACACGAATAGCCATGCCATCCAGTTTCCCCGCGAGTTCCGGGAGTACGAGCCCGACGGCGGTAGCGGCACCCGTGGACGTAGGAACCATGTTGATGGCAGCGGCTCTCGCACGGCGGAGATCTTTATGCGGCAGATCGAGAAGCTGCTGGTCATTGGTGTAGCTGTGGATGGTGGTCATGAAGCCCTGCTGAATCTTGAAGTTCTCATGAAGAACCTTTGCCATAGGTGCAAGACAATTCGTGGTGCAGGAAGCATTGGAGAGCACATCCATTTTCCTGGAGTTGTACGTTTTCTCGTTCACTCCCATGCAGAATGTGCCGTCGACATTTCCTTTCGCAGGTGCGGAAATGATAACTTTCTTGGCGCCGCCTTTCAGGTGGAGTGCCGCATCCTCTCTCTTTCGGAACACTCCCGTGCACTCTAAGACAACATCCACCTTCAGGTCTCTGTGCGGGAGCTTAGTCGGATCCTTCTCTGCAGTCATTGTCACGCCATCAAAAGCTTTGGGGTTGTTGTACGTTCTGTACGTGGAGTCGAACTGGAAGAGATGCTTAAGAGTCTTATCGTCCGTAAGGTCATTAATAAGCACCACATGCATCGTCGGGTGCTGCTCGAGAATGATGCGAAGGGCCTGCCTTCCTATACGGCCGAAGCCATTAATGGCAATGTTCATATTGGTGGGGGAAGTTGCGCTGATTATAGCAATTCTGCACGCGAGAGCAGCCCCTTTTGGCATACGATACGGAATGGCTCCACGAAGCCATCTTGTTCTTGCACTTCGGAAAGAGAGGACTATAGTCGCTCCCTTTGCTCTTTCACAGAGCAGTGAAACTTCCTCAATCCGGTGCTACCAGAAGGATGTCTAAAAGACACTGGTGCCCTTCCCATAGAAGCTACTGTCATGCGATGCCTGTGGAATAGGGGGGCATCGTTGGCAGTACCTTCCTTGGGGAAGTATAGGAGCAATGGATTTTCTTTGAAGGAGCGAACCATGGTCCGGAAAACAGCAATCGTGTTGATGGCTCTGTGTTTCGTTGTTTTGGTCTCAAGGACGTTCGGGGACAAGACGAAGCCGAAAGTGCCGAGTCCCCCGGGCTTTCCCGATGGCCAGTTCAAATCCTTTCCGAAGGCTGAAAAGCCGAAGGAAGGGAAAGTGGATGTGCTCTTCACCCCCACGGCTGCACAAATCCGGGTGTGGAAAGCTCAGAAATGGGTGACCGTGAAGGAATTACCCATGCATCCCAATCTGGAGCGTGACAGCGCAGGCATTCCTTACAACCACAAAGAAATGGCACAGTACTTCGAGTGGGAAAAAGAGGAAAAGCCGCCTGCACAACAGGTGATTTTCGTGATCATACAACAGAAGAGGCTCTCTCTTGGCCGCGATATCCACTCTGGTGAAATTGTGGCTGGTATGTTCATCGTCAATTTCTATCACTGCCTCGTAGATCCCAAGTCCGCGACAGTGGTGAAAGAGGATGCGGGAGCAAACGTCGTGTACTTCCGAAAGCAGAAAAAGGAGGAAGTGCCAAAGCTCCCACCCGATGCAGAGCTGAGAAAAGCCTGACCAACCAATTGCTCCTTTCCACAGGTACCCCGAGGAGCAAGCCCGCCGTCCACTCTGTGACGGCGGGCAGGTTTAGAGTGCCAAGAATTCCTTCTGCATGAGGAGCGTGTCTCCCTCCAGAAGAGGGGACTCACACACCACTGTTCCTCCTATTCTCCTCTTTTTGAGAACCTTCAGGAAATCCTTCCACTTCGCGTCACTCTTCTTCAATGGCAGATGCTTCCTCTCTCCTTTCGCCGTGTACTCAATGCCTGAGAAGTGCATGTGCATGCTTGAAAGAGACTTCTTGCCGAGGTGCTTCTGGTACAGATCGAACATCGCATTCCACTCTTTCCCGGAGTTCCATCCTCCATTCGTCCTTGCGTGCATGTGCGCAGGATCTATGCAGGGGTAGATGGAAAATTCCTTGCTGAGCCTGAGCACTTCTTCCAATGTCCCGAACTGCGTGGGTTTGCCCATGGTCTCAAAAGCCAGATTCACATGCGGAAAAAGCTTCTTCCTGTGCTTCAGTATCTCTCCTGTTGCCCTGCGGACGTGCTCGTACGCATCCGAAGGGTCCATCCCGAGGTAAAATGCGGGATGGACGCACACGGAGTGCGCCCCGCAGAGCTCTGCCATACAGAGAGCATCGAGAATCCTCTTCTTGCTGGCCTCAAGCTTCGCCTTCTCCGGCGTATTCAGATTGATGTAGTACGGAGCATGGACAGTGAGATACATCTCCAGTGCCTCTGCGGTCTCCCGGATCTCCTTCATGCGCTCAGTGCTCTTCGGCACCTGCTGCACCCACTCAAGCTCCATAGCGGAGATGCCAAGCTTCTTTGCATGCCTCAGTCCTTCCACCGTCCCTCCCGCTCCGGGAGTGGAAAGAGGTGTTCCCGCCACTGCAAAATGCAACATAGTAGTGGTAGTGTAACCCCGTGCCCCCCTCACAGGAAATCATCGACCGCACTTTCCACTCAAAGCTGGGAGGAGCGGCGTACCATGCAGTGGAGATACTGCTTGATGCCGGATTTGAAGCCTGGTGGGTCGGCGGCAGCGTGCGGGATATGCTTCTGGGAGAAATTCCGAAGGAGATCGATATCGCAACCAGCGCCACTCCAGCGGACATCACGAAGCTTTTTCCGAAGAATGACGGCACCTCCGCAGCCTTAGGTGCGGTGGTTGTTTCTTACAAAGGGCAGATATTTGAACTCACAACATTCCGGCAGGAACACGAGCTGAGTAACGGCCGTCTTCCTGCATCCATTGCCTTCTGTGACAGGAAAACCGATGCGCAGCGTCGTGACATTACGATCAATTGCGTGTACTTCCACCCCATTTCCGGGGAGATTTTCGATCCATACGGAGGGGAGCATGATCTCACAGAGCGTCTCATCCGCTTCATTGGCGATCCCGGAACACGCATCCGACACGATGCGCTGCGCCTTCTCCGCGCCATCCGTTTCCGTGCCCGTATTGACGGCCAGTACCACCCGGAGACCTACCAGGCTCTCCACAAGCATGCGGGCCTCATCCGCATCCTCTCCAGTAACCGGAGGCTTGAGGAGTTGGAAAAAATGCTCCTTGGGCCACGACCAAACCGGGCATTCGAGGACATGTGGGAAACCGATGTCATAGAACATCTCATTCCTGAGCTGCATAAGTGCAAGGGTGTTGCACAGCCGGCGGATTTCCATAAGGAAGGAGACGTGTGGGACCACACCATGCTGGCGATTGCGTCTTTCACCGAGGACCATGGTCCGGATGTCCGGTGGGCCACCCTCCTTCATGACATTGGAAAAACAGAAACATTCCTTCTCAAGGAACGGATCCGGTTCGACCATCATGCGAGTACATCTGCTGATATCGCGCGGAAGGTTCTGCAGCGGCTCCAGTGCCCGGGGAAGCGCATAGAGAGAGTGGATTGGACTATCCGTCATCACATGATGATGAGCACGTTTTTCGACATGGATAACGAGCGGAAATCCCACTGGTACTTCCATCCCTGGTTCACAGATCTCCTCCAGCTCTTCTGGCTGGATATCGCAGGCACAGAGCCTCCAGAATACATCCTGTATAACAGGATTATTAAGGACTACAACAACTTCCTGAACACGCATCCTCTCCCACCCAAACCTCTCCTGAGCGGTGAGCAGGTCATGGAACTCCTCGGCATGCCTCCGGGGGAAAAAGTAGGGGAAATTATGAGAACACTCTACGATGCACAAATCAGGAAAGAGATCACCAGCAAGGCTGAAGCAGTGGCACTCCTAAAAAAACGATTCTCGTAAGTACGTATGTACTTCTTCAAACGACACCGACGGGAGTTGCTCATTGCCGCCTTCTTCCTTGCCGTGGGCTTCCTGATGTACGGAGCTTCGCTCAGGAATGAATTTGTCGACTACGATGACACAAGACTTGTTCTACAGAACCCTCTCATCCGGGAAATATCGTTCCGGAACCTTCTCGCCATTCTCACTTCCTATGAGGAAGTGCTCTACACACCGTTCCTCTTTCTCAGTTTCCAGATTGATTACGCAATAAGTGGTTTCCATCCCTCCTTCTACCATCTGCACAGTCTCCTCCTCCACATTGGAAGTTCTCTTCTCGCTTTCGCAATACTCCGCCACTTCATGAAGAGCAGGAGCTTCTCCCTCCTTTTTGCCCTTCTCTTCCTCGTACATCCGCTCAATACAGAAGCTGTTGCCTGGGTGAGTGCGCGCAAGGATCTCCTTGCCGGGCTGTTCTGCCTCCTGGCAATCTTCCTCTACCTACGATACGAAGAGAGCAGGAGCAGCAAGATCTACTACGGAAGTTTCCTCGCATTCGCAGCCGGACTTGCATCCAAGCCGTCTATTCTCGCTCTCCCTTTCCTCCTCATCGTTCTCGACTACTACAGGATGAGCAGAGAGAAACGGATGCATTGGACGGAGTATGCGCCTTTCTTCGCACTGAGCCTGGCATTCGGGGCAATAGGACTCTTCGGCGACACACAGCTCACGCTCCTCCATTCTTCCAGCATTGCAGAGAAATTCCTGATGGCGGGAAAGAGCAGCATGTTCCTCCTCTACAAAATGTTTCTGCCGCTGCATCTCAGCGTCATCTATCCCTACACAGATGCCATCTCATTCTTCTCGGTGGACTTCTTCCTCCCTCTCCTCTTTCTCATCCTTCTTCTTTCCGCTGCATGGCGTATCCGCAGATCTTCTCCCGAACTGCTCTTTGGTCTTACCTGGTTTCTGATCATGCTTGCTCCGACGTTTGCGAGTTTCCAGATAGGAGAGAATTTTGGAGATGTTTACTTCGCCGCAGACCGCTACGCGTACGTGCCGATGATCGGCATTCTCCTGGGACTGGGTATGCTTCTGGAGAAACGCGTTCCACAGAGGTTTACAAAACCTCTCCTTGGCTCTCTCTCGGTTATCATCATCGTCTTCGCATTTCTCGCAGCAAACCAGGCTGCGGTATGGCGCACAAGCAGAACACTCTTCCAGAATGTCATCCGTCACTATCCTGATGCGCAGGCTGCTCACAACAACATTGGAGTGTACTTCTACGAGAGGGGACTGCTTTCCAGCGCTATTGAGTCCTACAAGAAGTCCATTGCTATCCGCCCCACAGCTTCTGCCTACGGAAATCTCGGGCAGGCATACATGGACAGCGGAGGCCTGAACGAAGCCATAGATGCGTTTGAGAACACTCTTGAGCTCAATCCGTTGCACGCCGGAGCGCAGCTGAACATTGGTGTCGCTTACTCGAAGAGGGCAATGCATAAAGAAGCCCTTGAGGCCTATCGGCTTGCATCACTTCTAGACGCAGCTTCTCCGGTTCCCTTCATCAATATGGGCCTCACCTATGAGCAACTTGGGGAAGCTGCTCTCGCGAGGGAGGCCTACGAAACAGCGCTGAAGAGGGATCCGGGCCTCACACAGCTCTCCGGGAAAATAGAAGAGCTCACACGGAGCGCTGAGTAGTACACAGAGAGGGGAATTTGATGTATAATATACAGAAACAAACATATGGAACAATTCGGCATTTCAGCAGATATGGTCGGCAGAATCCTTCTCGCGGGGTTCCTGGGAGCACTCGCAGGCATAGAGCGGGATATTTCCGGCAAGCCCTCCGGCTTGCGCACATGCATGGTGATCGCGATCAGCTCCTGCCTCATTACCATCCTCGCAATCGATGTCTTCACTCAAATGAGCGACCGCATCGATTTTACTCATGTAATAGCAGCCATTGTGAGCGGTGTTGGTTTCCTCGGAGCAGGAGTGATTCTTCATAACAGAACAGATGTGCGTGGTCTGACAACGGCAGCCGACATCTGGCTCGTTGCTGCCATCGGCATAGCCGTAGGTGCAAGAATGTACATACTTGCTGTGTTCGTTTCGCTCTTCACCCTTGCCGCGCTCGTAGGGCTTTCACCCATCAGTTATTTCCTCGCAACTATCGGAAGAGAACGGAACAGTAAATGGGAGAAGGAGGATGGGAAAACAGACAAGTGAGGTGTCCGATATCAGATAGCTGTGACCTTTGTTCCCAGTGGCTCTTTCTTTTCCAATTCTCTCCTCGCTTCACCGCCGAAGTACCCCATCTTCGCTCTTGCCTGCTCCCGGAGGTACATGATCTGCTCGTACTTACTTGCAATATTTGGTACGAAATGCAGCCGCATCACCGTTTCCTGCACTTCAAGGATGATTGTTCCAAAGCGAAGAAGATTCTGCATGATGCCGTTCTGGCTCTTCTCGATATCCTGCATCATCCAGAGATCAACACTCAGATGGTCATCGAGTGTGATGAGCGTTTTCTTGATGCGGTGGACCTTCTTATCCGTCACAACCACCACATAGAGAAGATAGCGGTAGAAGCGGACAAGGAATTCGAAATACACAAGGACAAAGAAAAGCGTCAGAAGCGAGAGCGCCAGGCGGCGCGTGAGATCATCTTCAATGAACGTCATGAAGAATATGGAGTATCCGATGCCAAAAACCACCGTGTTCCACAGAAGGAGTTTCGCGACTGGCCAGAGCATGCGTATCCAGTGCTGGTGAAATTGGAATTGAAACGTCTCTCCAGCATCCTTTCCCTGGAAATCAAGATTGCTCAGCCGTGAACAGTCTCGGGCAATCACCATAGGAAGCTGTAGAAGAAGAAAATAACTCCAATGAGAAATGCCGCATGAAGGATAGCGAGCACCCGCATGGCTCCAATGGTGAAGTATCGGGAGAAAGGGAGATCGGGCTCCGTGAGGAAACAGATGCGGACTGTTTTCTTATAGAAAATTCTCCACATGATCCACTCGAGGAGGACGATGACAACAGACCAGCCGAGGAGAGCTTCGACGAAGTCCATAGTAACCTTGCATTATCCTCGGTTTGGTTTTCCGGTGCAACGAGAATCGCCCGTTTCCAGAAATCCCATTCGAAGGCTCAAAGGACAACTTTCATTGACATTCCTCATGAAACGAATTATAAGACATGTCCCAATGGGCGATTTTCTTCACATTACAGGCAGCGAAGGCGAGGTAGACGTTGTCGTGGACACAGAGGAACTCCCGGCATCATCAAGCGACAGGCAGAGCACTCTGACTGAGACATTTGGAAAGGAGCGAGATCGAATCCAGCAAGCATGCCATGTGCGAGTATTGGTAGACGCACGAGCCAATTCAAAGACACCGGCCGAAACTATTCTTGATCTCCTGATGATTCTGAAAGGAAGAGTGTGCGCTCTTGTCCATGGGAAGGCTTGCTCCGTTGTCTTCGAACTCAGTGGATTTCTTCGTGAGAAGCTTCGTGCAATGAAAATAGAAAACCACTATCCACCTCCAGCAGACAAAGTTGACGAAGATAGAGAGGTATGACTACAGGCCGAATGCCATAGAACCTTGTAGGATTGCTGGCGTCCTGCAGCAAATTGACGCGTTTCTCAGGACAAGGAAAGTTAAAGACGCACTGGAGACCCCCGGGTACCGTGCATCAGAGCTTCTTTCCCTCTTCCACAAGCCATTATCAACCATGTTGATGTGTTCCGTGACCGGCTGCCGGAAGGCACTCGGCAGAAGTGGAAAGTCCGCTTTGAAATTAATTTCCGGTCTAACCCTGCTGCTCTTACAGGTGCCCTGGATGGAGGTAGGACCATCTCTTCGCATAACCAAGCGAAGAAGTTTAAAAATAAGGGTGAACAAGATTTGGATGGTGGGCCAGGGTGGACTTGAACCACCGACCGCCGGTTTATAAGTCCGGGGCTCTAACCAACTGAGCTACTGGCCCATGTATGCCTCAGTGTACCGCAAATACCGCACGTGAAAAACACAGGGCCTCTCCCAGCATCTGGTAGACAGAACACTTACTTTTCCTGTGTCACCTCGACGGTGAGCGAGTGGGCGATGCCAGCAAGAACCACGTTCACTGTATGCGTACCAAGAGACTTGATGGGTTCTGCCACGGTGATGGCATCTTCCTTCACTGCAACTTTGAGCTGCTTCTTGATTTCATCCGCAATAAGCTTCTCTGCGACTGCAGCATAGAGCTTTCCGGTCTTCGTCGCTTTCTTGGCAATGGTGATCTTCTTTCCCTGTATCTGGGAACCACCAGCCTGCTGTGCAGCAACTTCTGCCGCTTTCTCCATTGCCCGACGGCGGATCTGCTCTGCATACCTGCGGCGGACGGTGGGAGTAGCAACGAGTGCCATTCGGTTCGGGAGGAGCTTATTCATGGCATACCCATCACCCACGATGAGCAAATCGTTCTTTTTTCCGATGCCTGGGAGGTCTTCAAGTAAGAGAATTTCCATAGGATTTTTCCGAAAGCCGAGAAAGTTTACTCGGGTAAAGAACCCTTGTCAACGGTATTGTTTGAGGCAGAGAAATGGCTTCTCACTGCCATTCAGAGGGAGAGAAAAGCCAGGGAATAACCGAAAGCCAGCTCTTCCCAGGCATGAATTCACGATCCTCCTTCAGGTACCACCTGTGGAGCGTGAGGAAGCGGTCCGAATGAAGCGAAGGCCTGCCCAAACGCACTCCATTCAGGCGGGTATTGTACGCGAACGTGTAGAGAGGGGAGTAGAGGAAAATAGCCGGTACATCCTGCTTCAGTACTTCCTCGAGATCCTGCAGAGCTTCTTCCTGCTCTTTGCTGTCCTTCGCTTCCCGTATCACTTCAAGCAGAGAATCCGCTTTGAGAGAGGAATACTGTGAAAGATTGTAGGCATCGATGCGGAGATCGGATCTCTTCCCCGTAAATTGCTGGATGCCGCTGCTGTGCCAATAGGGAAAACTGTCAAGGTTATCCAGCAGGGATTGGCCGAACAGCAGAATGTCGTAATCACGGTTGATAAGTTTTTCTTCAAATTCGGACCGTTTCTCGGGCATCTCGATGCCAACATGCACCCCGAGTTGAGCCCATTGTCTCTGAATTTCCTCAGCTATTTCCCCATACTGTGGGGGACGGCTGCTCGTGAGAAGTTTAAGCGAGAGCTTCTCCCCCTTGTCGTTGACACGAATGTCCGTGGGATCGGTGGAGAGCCGGCGCCTGAGGAATCCTTTCTCAAGATACAGATCAGAAACCATGATTCTCTCTTCGGGAGGGAGAATTTCCACCCGGGAAGCAATGAACTGTTCGAGAAGTTTCTGCTCCAGTGAAGCCAGTTTGTAGTCCCGGGGGTTGGTTGTTCTCCAAAGGTAGAATGAATCAACGATGCCCTTCTTCGGGTCTTCCAGGCGGAGGAGGTTATTCCCCAGCCTGATACTCCCTGTCCCACCGTGTGTTGGAAGTGCCACGCGCCAAGTACCTGTTTGTGTGGCGGCCTCAATAGGTATGTCATTGAGCTTTGCTCCTATCTGCACATCCAGGAGTGAGCCGGTCACTATGAGCGAGGCACCTGTATCCAAGTACACTATCGGCTCCATGGAGAGGGGACCGACACTGTTTGCTTCCCATAGTTCCAGGAGGCGCTGGAGGCGAACCTTCTCCGGGAGATGCCAATCCGAGGAAAAGAGGGCACCCTGTGCCAGTAGAGGATCGTACTGGTACCGCCAGTCAGCGTTATCTATTTCCAGGAGAGGAGTATCTGTAATGACAATTTCGTTCACAGCACTGACGATTGCCTGCTTGTTTGTTCCCAACTGCAGACCGAGACGCAGTTCCCGGTCAGAGAGAATTTCCCGGTCGAGATTGAAGAACAGAGCTACATACTGCGGGAGCGTGTAGTTCACTGCCTGGAAGCTCCGCGGAACGACTGGCTCCCCCTTCTCATTCCGCGGGACAAGGCGGACACCATCCAAATTACGGATATCAGAAAGGAGCGTGTTGTAATCCGGGAAGACACGGAAGATGACCCGTTCGAGATGGTAGAAAGGCTCAAGCGGCCTGGAGAAACGCTCCAGAGTTATTTCTACACTCAAATCGGTCTGCACGAGTCCGCGGAATGCATAGGGACCGGCACCCACAGGCTCAAAACCAAAATCGAGCGCCTGGTCAAATTTCCCGGCAGGAACACCCTCAAAAGGCTCTCGGGGGACAAGACCGAGCGTCAGATTGCTCGCGAAGAACCGATAGGGCTTCTCCAGTGTGAACTTCACCGTACGCTCATCTGCTTTTTCAATGGTCACACCGAGAAAATTCTGATGGAGAAGGCTATTGGGAAAATCCGGGTCTTGAATAGACTGGAAAGTAAAGAGAACATCATCAGCGGTCACGGGGTGCGGATGCTCCGGTGTTGCATCGTGCCACTCGAGATTCTCCCGGAGACGTACTGTGTAGACCTTATTATCCTGTGAGACCTGGAGCACTCCCAAGTCATCTTCAACCTTTCTCGTTTCAGGGTTGTATTTCTGCAAGCCTGCGAAAACGAGTGAGACAATGTCACGGTTCACATCGTTCGTGACGGTAAACCATGGTATGAGAGGCTGGAGCTCACCGATGGAACCTTCGATGTACGTTCCCCCGCGATCGGGCACGAGCACAGTGCTCTCTACATAAAACCTCCTCAGAAGCACAGCTGCGCTCAGGAAGAAGAGGACGAGAAAGAGGAGGAGGATCGTCCGTTCGTGCTTGGCAAAAACTCGGAAAACTCGAAACATGCTCTGCAGAGTATAGCGGAGATTCCTGAGAGAATCACCGGACTCTTAGTAGATATACCACCGGAGAACAGAAAGCGCAAAAAAAGCGACACTGAGCCAAATGCTCGCTTTGTAGATCACTTTTTCCGCACCTCTGCGTTGTACAAAGTTGGAGGCACCGCTGCCACCGAATGTTGCCGAAAGACCTGATGCACGGTGCTGCACAAGAATCGCGAACACGAGGAGCACAGAGACAATGCTGTGGAGAATATTCATCGGCAGGGAGTGTAGGGAGAAGCTCGCATACAAGCAACAGTATGCTACACTTTTGGCCCTACGGGTGGTTAGCTCCGGCCTTCGTCCGCTGAAAGCGGACTACAACCGGCAAGCAGTTGGTCTCTCACGAAACTTTCGCACAAGCGGGTGGTTAGCTCAGTTGGTCTAGAGCGTCTGGTTTACACCCAGAAGGTCACAGGTTCGACTCCTGTACCACCCACCACACTTCGCTCTTCGCTTCGCGAAGAGCTTCGCGTGTCAGGCCAGGTGAACAGCGAGCGAAATGTGCCCCGCGAAGCGCGGAGCGCGAAGTGGGGCACAATGAAAAAAGAAGCGACAAATACTCGATTGTCTGCCACTCATACAGCAGGTACTGCCCCGCTGGTGTCTGGACTCACGAAGACTCCGCCGTCCAGTACTCTGTCTCGAACGCTACTAACTAATGTTGCGACAAATAGCCCAGCTTGAACTGGTGACTCTCCTGAACGAAGACGGAGCTGTTTCTGCATACCAAAGACAAGCGCAGCCTCGACTACTGTCAAAGATGGAGAATTGTCTAACGTTCCTTCGGCCCAATGGGTCAGCTCTACAATCCTGTTTGGTGTCAACTCTCTCATCCCCTGAACTACCTCATCCCGACGGGCTCTGCCATGAACAACAAGCTGTCTCAGGTGTTCTGCAAGTGAGTCAATTTCATCTCCTGCTGCAGGCTTGTTCATAAAAGAGTTGGGGAATGACAACAGTATAATACTGTATTGATACTAGATGTCAATGTGGTATTCCTGGCTTATTAGAGACGAGAATGAAATTAGCATCGTTATAGTCTCATATATACTCTGGCTTGATACACTGTGGCAGAAAGTCTTGGAGTCTCCCTTCCACCAATTTTTAATCCATCGCCTGGAAACCCACTATCTGCCTGAATAATACTACACAAGACTGTTGACAATTAATCTACTAAGACTTATATTCATCTCCTTTTGCGTGCTTCCCCTAAATTTGCATGTCCTGCGCCAATTCTCGCATAAAGACGATTGCAGCCCTGGTGGGTTGTGCGCTGCTCATTACAGTCGTTCACAGCGTGCTCATTGCTCCTCCAGCTGAGGGGGTATTTGCCGCCTCAACAGAATGCGCGGACGGCATAGACAACGATTTCGACGGGAAAATTGACTACCCCCAAGACTCGCAATGTCTCTCCCTGCATGATGAGTCCGAAGGCCCGACAGGGAAAGGACTCTTCGTCGATATCACAGACGGGCTCAAAACAGTGAAGGCAAACGGTCACATGACCTACACCATCTCACTCAACAGCGACAGGGAAGAGAACCGGAATATCGATGTGCAGTTCTTCATTCCCCACCAAACGAACCTCATCTCTTCCTCCAACGGCGGAGACAACATAGGAGATTACGTCGTCTGGCGGAATGTCACGGTGTACCCGGGACAAACCCGGAAGCTGTATGTGAACGTGAATATCAAACCCCGCGCTGAGCAGGATCTGATGGTTGTGGCGAAGGTCTATGCCGAGGGTGAAGAAGCAACAGACATCACACGCATTGAAGGAATAGCGGATGACCCGACCGACCAGAGTGTCCCGCCTCTCAGGCTCTCTGTCAGTGACGGAAAGGCGTATGCAGAGCCGGACGAGAAGCTCACCTACCGCATCGTTGTAGACAATACGAAGGGTCCGAGCCGCGTCTTCCGTCTGCGGACAGACCTCTCGGTTTTCCTGAGTTTCATCAATGCTACAGAGAACCCACGAGTAGACAGAAGTATTGTGGAGTGGGGCAGCCAACAGATCGAAGCGGGAGAGATACGAGAGTACTACCTCTCGGCACGTGTAGACCGTGGAGCACCCGATAACGTAGCCATTCAGTTCAAAGTGTCTTCAGGTCCCTCTCTCGCAAAGGACACAACCGGCGTGTACACCGGCACCCTCGGATCGACGATCGACGTATCCATCTCCGATGGACTGGAGAGTGTGGTGAAAGGCGATACAGTGACATACACGATTGCCATCCGGAACAATTCGAACAACCTCGCAACCGAGGTGAGCGTGAATACCGCTCTCCCGAATTACATGGAATTCGTATCCGCAGAGGAGGGGGGACAGTGGACAGGAACGAATGTCCGCTGGGTAGGCCTCACTGTGAGTCCGCACGGCAGCAGGACTTTGCGTGTTTCAGGGCGGGTTCGCAGCGACGCACCCCTTGGAGAACGCATGCGTGCAAGCACGGAGGTACTGGGCCATGTTGCCGTGGATACGACACACGTCTCCGATGAGCGCCGAGCCGGAGGAGGCGGCATAGCTCTTGCCCCAATGGCAACAACCAGCAACACACCCATTCTGCTTCGCAAGACTGCAGACCGCAGTGAAGTGCGCCCGGGAGATACCGTGAGTTACTCCATCTTCCTTCGGAATACCACAAACCAGCCGTTCCACAACATTGCAGTTCAGGATCGCATCGATACCCGGTTCATGCAGGTGATAGGCTCCCCCTATGGCCAGCTGCAGGGAGACCGTCTGTCGTGGACAGTGCCGCGACTTGCACCCGGAGAAGAATGGAGCGTGCGGTATACCGCCCGCGTCTCACCGAACCTGCCGAATGGACAGATGATCAACAACGTTGTATCTGTCAGCGGTGATGGCATAGAAACGCTCTCCCTGAATGAGCGTGTCTACACTTCCAGCATGAGTGTCATCACGGAACTTCCCCCATCAGGTATAGGATTTGGGAGCATATTTGTGAGCCTCACAGGAATAATGAGTGCCCTTTCTGCCGCACTCCAGAGACGCAAGTTCTTCCTCTGAGTACGTCCTTCCTTCGATTATAAAAAGCCCGGATTCTCCGGGCTTTATTTAGTATCGAAGCAGTAGTGCTCTTCCTTAAGAGAGCGACGCAAAAATCTCTGTCATGAGATCGACAATATTGGAGAAGCTCAACTCAAACGGAATATCGAGCAGATTTGTGATGAAACGCACGAGGAAAAAAGCGATGAAAGACACAAAGAGTCCAATGACTGCAAACCGGATAGTGTGTACCGCACGTTTAATCTTCTCCTCGTTTCCAGCGGAGAGAATGAAGGAAATGCCTCCAAAAATAATGTAAATGAGACACAGAATTGTGGCAGCTATGAGACCTAGCGCCACAAAGGTTGCGACTATTTCGATGACACTCGCATTCTCTAATAGATCTCGAAGCATACGCGTGGGGGAAGAAATTAAGAAGAAGCTTGAGAAGGCTCTATGACCTTCAGATTAACACGTTTAGAAGAATTGCTTCCAATGATGCGCAGCAAGGTGCGGAGAGCTTTGATAGTCTGGCCCCCTTTCCCAATGAGTTTCCCCATATCTCTCTCGCTTACCTGAATAGTATGCAAAATGCCCAAATCATCCTCAACGGATTCAATCTTGAGCTCTTTCACATCCTCAACAAGCGACTCAAGAACGTACTGGAGGAAACTTGCGCCTGGGAGCTCAGCAGCTGTCATACTTCGCGTAGTGTATTACTCTTCCTTCCCTTTGTCACCCACATCCGCCTGCCCCTTACTTTCCTCTGGAGCCTTCTCTTCTTTTGCGGGTTCTGCAGGTGCCTTCTTGGACTTCCGCTTTGCGTATGTCTTAAAGTACTTCTCCAGCCCTTTCATACCATGCTTCGAAAGAAGACGTGCCACTGTGTTGCTCGGTTTGGCACCAAGGGAAACCCAGTGAGTGATACGTTCCTCATTGAACTTTAACTCCACTGGATCGTGCGCGGGGAGGTAGAAACCGAGCATTTCCTTAAAACGCCCCTTCACCGGTGCAGAGTGTTCTGCAACCACAAGCCTGAATGTAGGTTCATTGCCGCGGCCGGTACGCTGGAGTCGTATGACAAGCATAGAACGTTTTGGCTCATAGAGAGCCAGCCCGCAGAGTCTAAGCAAGCACCAGGCGGTTCGCAAGCCAAAAAGATGTAAATTACGCTTTCCGTTCCATCCGAATCATCCGGATCTGTTCCACGACTATCCCTTCGCAGACAACACGCAGAAACGAGAGAAGATCCTCCGACCGCTGCTGGCACTCCTGGCTGGCAATAGAATGAACACAGGCTATCGTCAGAACACCATCCCTGAATTTCTGAGGATGGAGATCGTTCTCAAAATCCTGTAAATGGCCAGCAATCCACTCCCGGGCTTTGAATATCACCAGAGCAGCATTGGCATGTTCTGTGAGTCCGCGCTTCCTCAGCACCTTTGGCAGCAGAGAGCGAATATGTTCCACAGACGCAGCATACATCATCCACAGGCCTCCTGCAGAAGAGAGAGCGTTTCCTCAGCAGCGCTCTGCCACGAGAAAGAATGCGGAATTGCCGCGGGAGGCGGGAGATTCCTCAGAGCATGTGCAAATGCATGAACAGTGGGTTCAACGAGCAGAGCGCCGGGTGGTGCAAGTTCGGCAATTGCCGAACTGTTCGTAGCGATCACAGGGCAACCGCACGCAACTGCCTCCAGCAGAGGGAGACCGAAACCCTCATAGAGGGAAGGAGTCACCATGGCCGATGCAGCACTGTAGAGTGCCGGGAGATGTTCGTCCGGAACGGAGGAGAGAAGAATGATACCGTCTGAGAACGAAAGATTCTTCGTTTCCTTCCCCTCCGAGACAAGCACGAGATCTGCCTGAGGATGCGCCTCTGCGTAGGCATCGAGAAGAAGCTGCACATTCTTGTGCTCTTTGGCATTGCCGACGTAGAGGAAGAACTCGCGCTTGAAGCCGTACCTGCGTCGCATTTCCTGCTGTTCTGCTTCGGAACGGGGAGAGAACTGTGAAGAAACCCCCTCATGGATGACCGTCATCTTGTCTGCTATGTCCTCCCCGTAGGCACGGGAAATCTCCTGCGCTGTAAAGGCACTCACGGCAATAATCCGCTCTGCCCTGTGCACTGACCGTCTCATTAGAAAGTGATATGCCCTGCGTTTGAGGAACGATGCCTGGTTGGGATAGCGGTGCAGAATGAGATCATGAATGGTCACGACGAACGGCACCGGGCACCGGAGAGGCACGTTGAAATGCGGAGAGAAGAGAAGCTCTATGCCGCTCTCACGGAAAAGCGAGGGCATCCGGAGCTGCTCAGCCACCGAATAGTGAGGGATATCGGCCTCCACGATCGTGCACACCCCCGCGAGATCCTTCAGCCACTCTTCGTCGCGGGAACGGACGAAGAGGGTAAACCGGGAATCGGTTGCTTTCGAGAGAAGAGCGGGAACGAGCTCACGTGTGTAGCGGCCAATGCCGGAATGTCCCAAAGAAAAACGGCAATCGATTCCTATCTCAGCCATAGGCGGTTACCATCATACCCTGATGCACATAGCCGATGCACTGCAGGAGGCAACACTCCCTGCCCTCGAGAGAGAGGTGCTGCTTGCATCCCTCCTCAAGAAGAATAGAGCCTGGATTCTCGCACATGGCGAGCATGCTCTGAGCACAGCAGAGGAGCACACATTCCATGCATGGGTTTTACGGAGAAAGAACCATGAACCCATTGCGTACATCACCGGTGAGAAGGAGTTCTTCGGCCGGACATTCCATGTGACACCCGATGTCCTCATCCCACGGCCGGAAACAGAAGAGCTCGTACGAATCACTCTCAGCCAACTTTCAGGGGGAGAAAGCGGAATCGCCGATGCCAACACAGACATCGTGGTATTCACGCATCGGTTTCGGGAGAAGACACCTGAAGTTTTCGTAGACATCGGGACGGGAAGCGGATGCATCGCCATTACACTCGCACTGGAAACCCGGTATCCGGTCATTGCCACGGACGTAAGCAACGCAGCCCTCTCTGTCGCACAGGACAACGCAGAGCTCCTCAGCGTTCCCGACCGTATCACCTTCCGCAAAGGGAACCTCCTCAAACCCGTACGTGATCTCCGCTCACCATTCTTCCTTGTCTCCAATCCGCCGTACATTCCGGATGCGGAGATACCCATGCCGGATGTGATGGAGTATGAACCGCACCTCTCACTCTTTGCAGGACCGGAGGGTATGGGAGTCCTCCAGCCGCTCATAGAGCAGGCAATGGAGCATCCATACTGCACGGGATTCGCACTCGAATGCCGGAGATTCCAGGCAGAGAAACTGCAGGAGATTCTCTAGAGGGCTCCTGATTTCCGTGCTACCTTGGGGTGCGTGAAGAAACTCCTGAAGTCCCTTGGCCCCGTCAGCGCAATCATCGGAGCGCAATGGGGCGACGAAGGAAAGGGGAAAGCCACGGACATCCTCTCCGAACACTACGATGTGATCGCCCGCGCGTGCGGCGGAGCAAACGCAGGACACACCATCGTCATCGACGGGAAGAAACACATTTTCCACCTGCTGCCTTCCGGCTGCATGCACGAGGGGAAGACGGTGGTGATAGGGGCGGGGCTTGTGCTCCACCTCCCGACCCTGCTCGAGGAGATACAGACACTGAAAACCCATGGTATTGAAGTACTGAACCGCCTTTTCATTTCCCCCGAAGCCCACATTCTCTTCGATTTTCACAAGGAGATCGATGGCGTAATGGAACGAATGCGCGAAGAGAAGAGGGGGCAGGGGATCGGCACCACCAAGCGTGGGATTGGTCCTGCTTACATGGATAAAGCCGCGCGAATCGGCATCCGCATGGAACAACTCGGATGCGATCTCACCGGTGAACTCACCCAGAGGAGGGACCAGGTGAAGAACATGTACGGTATAGACATCGATGTGAAGCTGGAAATAGATAACCTTCGCAGAGCCGCATCTCTCCTGCAGAACCGCATCGTTGATACCATTGACCTGCTGCACGAGTTACTTGAGGAGGGAAAAACGCTCCTCGTGGAAGGCGCACAGGCAACGCTGCTCGATATTGATCACGGAACATATCCATTCGTCACGAGCAGTTCCACCACGGCAGCAGGAGCGCTGCAGGGGCTCGGTATTGCTCCGAAGATGCTCACTTCCTGCATTGGCGTTGCCAAGGCCTACTGCACACGCGTGGGTTCCGGACCTTTCCTCACGGAGATGCAGGGCGAGCTTGCGGAGCGCATACGGAAGAGGGGAGGAGAGTACGGCGCAACCACCGGCCGCCCCCGGCGCTGCGGCTGGCTCCACCTGCCGGATCTCATCCGCACAGCCCGCATCAACGGCTACACACACTGGAACATCACCAAACTCGATGTGCTCGACAGCGAAGAGCAGATTTGCGTAGGGACAGGGAAGCGTTCTTCCGCAGAAGCGGAGTACGCAGTGCTCCCGGGCTGGCAGGAATCCACTGTGGGGCTGACGAAATTCAGCGCACTGCCCAAGAACGCGCAGAAGTACATCGAATTCATCGAGGAACAAACAGGCATTCCTGCAGCCCTCATCGGCACCGGGCAGGCCCGGGAACAGATGATTATCAGGAGTTGACAAATGAGGAGTAACATGGATAATGCTACCCTATGTTTGGTGCGCTCCGTTGCACTGTTGGCATTCTCCGCCCCGTTGAGATAGAAGCCAGTCGGCAAATCGCTCACGTAATCGAAGCATCAGGCAATACCCTCCATGTTGGGGAAGCTGAGTTCTGTGCCCAGCTTGATCAGGCTGTTGAGCATGTTCGTGACATGACCGTGGAAGCCGCCACGGAACTCGGCATGAGGGTGAGCATTACTGGCTACCAGCTGCACGAGCACCTGAACTCCCTCCACGTCATGGGGAGGAAGCGTGCGAGGAATGTGCTGGAAAATACACTCCTTGTTTCCGTGAATCCTTCACCAACTGAGTTCAGTTTCGTCACCGGGCTCAAAGGACATCCTCTCCGGCGTACAGTCATTGCGTTTACCTCGGCAGAAACTCTCATGGATATGTCGCTACTACTCGGAACAGCACAAACACCTGTTTTTGGCTCAGGGGAAGAGGGGACCATCCATACGGTACCGCGCATCTTCAGCGTGTATATTCCACCGAACGAAGACCAGGCTGCAGACAGATTCCAACAGAATAAAACTGTTGTTTCGAGCGCCCTTACGTACCCGCACATCGATCTGCAGGCGAAAGAAAGAACGGACTACATGGCCCTTAGAAAAATGGACGGGGACTGCCCGGAATCGCAGCCTGAGTACCGTGGTTACTTCGTTGAGCCGTACACAGACAAGAGAGGACGCGCAGGACATGCTGCGTAACCTACCATTCTCTCTCCCCCCACTTCAGCTTCTCGCGGAGCCTCCCGAAAAAGGTATCCTGCTTGCGACGGAGGAACTGCACCGTTTCACCGCACGCACAGGCAATGATGGTATCGCCGTTCTTCAGGGGAATGTAGACCTGCCCGTCCAACGTGAGCACGACTTCCGCATCCTGGAACTTGTTCTGCTTCGTGAGCACTTCCACCTTCACTTCCTGATTGCTCGGGAACACCACTGGTTTCTGGCTGAAACTGTGGGGATTGATGGGTGTGAGGATCGTGGCGGAGAGGAATGGATGCACGATAGGGCCCCCTGCGGCGAGTGAGTACGCTGTGGAACCCGTAGGGGTGGAGATAATGAGGCCATCGGCATGGAAGGACGTGAGGAGCTCCCCATTCACGTAGGTCCGTAAGTCTACGAGGCGCGCTATGGTGCCCTGAGCTATCACAGCCTCATTCAATGCAAAACCGTTATAGAGTTCCTTGCCGCCTCTCAAAGCCCGGACCGCGAGGACATAGCGTTTTTCTATTGTTCCTTCTCCATTTATGAGAGCAGGCAGCAAACGCTCGGCTTCCTCCAGTTCAGTTTCTGCGAGAAAACCCACTGTTCCGCGATTGATACTGAGAATGGGGGTAGAGAACGTCTCTAACTCCCGTACAGCACGGAGGATGGTGCCATCTCCGCCGATCACAATGAGAAGGTCAAGATCCTCCTCCTTCTTGTACGGCTTCAAATGGCTCGCACTTTTCACCTCCTCTGTTCTCTTTGCATCAACAAGTACTTCAATGCCCATGTTCGTGAGGATTTTTATCACTCTCTCCACAGCCTCATGCTTGTAGCTGAGTCCTGATTTCACGGTTACTCCAACCCGCTTGTACTTCATACTGTCATTGTAGCTGCTTTACCGCTGCAAGGAAGTAATCGACAGTACGTTTCCAGGAAAAATGCGCCGCCCGGGAAGGGCCGGAGAGCCGCAAATTCGCCTGGAGATCCCTGCTTTTAAGCAACCGCTGCAGCCCTTCTGCAATAGCCTCTGTGCTCTCCGGATCCACGAGAACGGCACATTCTCCTGTCACTTCAGGAAGACTGCCCCTGCTCGAAGTGAGGACAGGAATGCCTCGCTGCAACGCATCGAGCACCTGCATGCCAAACCCCTCATAGAGGGACGGAAGGGCGAGGATGTCACACGTGGAAAGAAGCGCGTTGTACTCTTCCGGGGAAACAAACCCCCTCCATTCCACACCGGGGGTTCTCTCCGCTGCATCGAGAATTTTTCTATTCTTCCAGCCACGGCTTCCCACAAGCAAAAGCCTGTACTGATCGCGCAGAGTCTTGGGGAGGCTGGAGTATGCATGAATGAGACGCAGCTGATTCTTGCGCGGGCAGAGAGTGGCAGCGCAGAGAATCGTGTGGTGATCCGGTTGATTGAACAAAGGCTCCGCCACCATGGGGCCCGCGTAGATCACTGTAATATCCTTGGGATCAAGAAAGCGAAAGCGCTCCAGAAGATCGGATTTGGTGGACTCGCTCACGGCACAGATATGTTTTGCATACTTCAGAGTGCGCTGGAGCGTCAGCCTTTCGATCATTGTCGCCTTGCGTTCGTGTGGCTCATGTCTGAAAGCGATGAGATCGTGCACGACCGGTACAAAGGGAACGGAGGACCGGGCGAGAAAAGGGACAATGTAGCTCGTGGGACTGATGTACAAGTCATAGTCCGATCGTTTCCTCAGGGAGGCAACCGCCCGTCTGTGCCACCGCAAACCGGAAGGCAGAACACTCTTACGAGGGGAATGTTCCTCCCATTCTGACGGAAGAGCGGAATCGGTGAAGAGGAGAACCTCATGGCCACGCCTCAGAAGTTCAGAAACAAACCCGTACACCCACTGGCCTTTCCCCGTGCGTTTCTCTCTGCAGGCTTCCCGGACGTCTATGGCAAACTTCATGGCACCAGTCTAGACACGTCGCCGTTTTCCTTCAAACTCAAGAGAATACGAGAAAGAGAGGAAACGGAGGATCTAGTGCCACCGACACCGGGATGCTATGCTGAATACATGGCTAAGACGTTCCTGCGCAAAGTTGCTTCCCTGGAGCTCGAAGAGCAAATACTCAATGCCGGTGCAGCTGTGGCACTCGTCGGCGTGTTCTTCCCATGGGTCGGAGGGGAATGGCTGGGAGGAGAAACGGTGGCATACCCGGGATTTCGGTTCTACACCAGTTTCCTCGGCATCGCAGTATTCTTCCTCGAACTCTTCGTCCTCCTCATCACCATTATCCCGCTCACAGGAGGACCTGCGCTCGTCCGCAGACACAACCGGAATGCAGCCCGGCTGCTCGCAACTTCACAGGCTACTATTCTCATTCTCGCCTCACTCTCCGTCCTCACGAAGACAACATTGGAATTCGCCCGTATGGAACTGCGATTTGGCATTTACGTCTCGCTCATTGGAAGCCTCGTTGCCCTCCTGTATTCATTCCTCCGCTACCAGGACCAGAAAAGGAGGGAAGTGCAGGATTTGTTCCAGCACCCCGAAGAAGCGCTCCTCGTTCCTTTGCGGCCTCTCCCTCCACAATCTTCTGTACAAACAGCTCTCCCGACAGAACCACCTCCCCCTCCGGAAGCACCGCAACCGGAAGAGCATCGTACACATCCCCACCTATGAGTGACCAGCAGTACATTGATGATGACTTCGTGTACGTAGATCCTTCGAAGCGTGCAGTGCTCGGGAAGGTGGAGTGGCAGCCAAGCGGGAATCCGAAGAAAATGGAGAAGAAACTGGCTGACGACGACGAAGAGGAAGAAACAACCAAAGAGAGGAAACGGCGGAAGAAGAAACAGTACTACCCGTGGGGAACGTACCGCACCATGAAGAAGCTCTTTCGCGTTGAAGGGAAGGAAAAAGAAATAGAGAACTACAAACCGCTCGAAGAAGCGATGGGTCTTGCACTCAGGGAAACCTACTGGGATTAGAGCCAGCTACTAGCTTTCAGCTTATTAGCTTCATTAGCTGCATTAGGGATTCGGATTTGATACCTTGTTCCTTCCTAATGAAGCTATAAGCCTAAATAAGCTGAAAGCTCATCATGGCCTACTGACGCAGCAGAGTCTCAATCGCTCTCACATCATTCTTCGACCCTATGATAATGGGAGTGCGTGCATCCACCTTCTCGATCTTCCTGTCGAGAATGGGATTCTTTCCATCGGAAGAGGCACCGCCTGCCTGCTCCATGAGATACGAGAACGGTCCGCACTCAAAGACGAGGCGAAGCTTCCCCTCCGGGTACTTGCTTCCGCCGACATTGGTAAAAATACCCTGCCCTTTGCTGATGATGTGATGGATGTCTGCAACCATGCAACCGGAATACCGGAGGGTTTTCTCTTCCTTCAGCCACTGCATCATCGCTTTTCTATAGGACTCATTCTCATTGATTGCCCGGAGATTCCCCGGACTGTAATTCTTCGCATCATCCCCCACACCTAGAAATTCCCGGAGCACGACGTATTCACCCACGTCGTTGAGGAGAAATTCGTGCACACCGTTCCCCGTGGAGTAGACGAGGATCGTACGGGGACCGTAGAGAACGTAGAGCGCAGCAACCTGGTCACGGGGTTTCCTCCCCAGAACATCCCCTTCGTAGATGCCGACAATGGTGCCAATGGCGAAGTTCGTGTCCACGAGAGAAGAGCCGTCCAGAGGATCGAACACGACGCTGTAGGGGGCGTCGGACGAAAGCTCCACGATGTCTTTCTGCTCTTCAGAAATATAGCTACGGACGAGGTTTGTCTCGCTGAGGAACCGCTTGAGAATATCGTCGCTCAACACATCGAGCTTGAGCTGCTCCTCCCCATACTTATTCTTGTCTCCACTCAAGCCGGTATCTGTAGTCTGGATGGCATAGCTGATGTACTTCGTCGCACGGGAAATATCGACAATGAGGTGGCGAAGATCATGGGGGACCTTCGCTTTCTGAAACAGATGAAAATTCAGGGATTCTCTCTCTGGTGCCGAGAAACGTGACATGGCCATAGGTGAAGAGGTTTAGAGGAACGAACCAACTTTCATGACCATTTCCGTTACGCGCATCGCATATCCCCACTCATTGTCATACCAGGCAAGCAGCTGGAGGGAATTGCCATCAACGACTTTGGTGAACGCTGCATCCACAATGGAAGAATGCGGATCTGTCTGAAAATCGATGGAAACGAGCTGATCACTTGAGACGGAGAGGATATCTTTGAGCGGAGGTTTGCCTGCGGCATCCCGGAGGTTCCTGAGGACGTCTTCCACCTCGGCATTTTTCTTAAGCGTAAATGCCATATAGGAGCAGCTGACTGTCGGAACAGGCACGCGGAAAGCCATCCCGTCGATTTTCCCCTTGAGTTCGGGGAAGATGACCGCACAGGCCTTCACGGCGCCAGTCTTCGTCGGAATCATAGAGAGAGTGGCAGCACGCGCACGACGGAAATCGTTGTCTTCCTGCGCCTTGTTATCCAGCAGGTTCTGGGTGGCAGTGAACGCATGAACAGAGCATACCAGCAGATGCTCTACGCCATATTTCTCGTGAATCACCTTAATCACGGGGGCAATGCTGTTTGTAGTACAGGAGGCGTTCGATACTATTTTCATATCCCCGGTGAGGTCCTTGTCATTCACTCCGATCACGAAGGTGGGAGTATCGTCTTTCATTGGCGCAGTCACAATCACACGCTTCGCTCCAGCATCCAAATGGCCTCTTGCCGTTTCCGCCTTCGTGAAGTGGCCGGTGGATTCCACAACAATGCTCACTCCAAGCTCTTTCCAGGGACACTTAGCGGGATCGCGTTCCTTCACGATCCGAACCTTTTTGCCATTCACAGCGATGTTGTTCTCATCCACTACCGTAACTTCTCCCGGGAATTTCCCATGGAGCGAGTCGTACTTCAGTAGGTACGCGCGCATATCCGCCGCGGAAGATGCGTTAATGGCAACGACTTCCACATCTTTTGGGAAACTCTGAGCAAACTGCCGGTGGACGTTGCGTCCTATCCGACCGTATCCATTTATTGCGACTTTGATCATTGTGCACTCATAATACGCATCGTCTTCCAACTTGCAAGTGCAAGAGAAGCACTTCGTGACACCAAAACACAAATAGCTACTTTCTGGCTTACATCAGCCAAAAACGCCAATGAGTATCCCGAGGAACGCGAAGAAAGCACCAATGATCCACAGGCGCATGGTGACCTTGCTCTCTCCCCATTCGAGCGCCTCGAAATGGTGATGGATGGGGGCTGCTTTGAACACCTTTTTCCCACCGCGAAGCTTTTTGCTCGTGAGCTGGACGATGACAGAGAGCATTTCAATCACGAACACAAATCCTACGAGCGGGAGAACAAGAATGCTGTCGGTCATGAGTGCTATGACTCCCAGCATGCCTCCGAGAGCGAGAGAACCGGTATCTCCCATGAAGAAGAGCGCAGGAGGAACATTGTGCCACAGGAATGCCGCCACCGCCCCCACGGTCACCGTACAGAAACCTGCGAGAATGATATTGCCATTGAGATAGGCAAGAATTCCGAAAGAGAGAAAAGCAATCACGAGAAGACCACCTGCCAGTCCATCGAGACCATCCGTCACGTTCACCGCATTCGCCGTACCAACAAGGATGAACATGAAGATAGGCACGTACCACCACCCCACACGGACATCGCCGTAGAAGGGCACATGAATTTGATCATAGCCGAGTTTCACACTGAACCACCACGCACCAATGAGGCTGATGAGCAGGAGAAACAGGATCTTCGGCAGAACATCCAGCCCCTTCCTCTTCCCGAGACCGCAGATGTTCCAGTAATCATCCACCGCACCGAGCAATCCCATGGAGAGGAGCGTGAAGAGCGGAAGGTACACTTCGCCGCGCTGGAGGAGGGAGTGATCCACAAGCCCCAAGAGAGCGAGTGTGCGGGAGAAGAATACCGTGAGAAGAATGGAAGACCAGACGAGTATGCCGCCCATCGTCGGCGTGCCGAACTTATCCTTGTGGTACTTACGGAAAATCGTCGCATCCCGCCCATCAACCGTCTCAACCCTGAGCTGTTTCCCAAGGCGATTACGCCGCAGGAAGGAGACAAACCATGGCGTTGCAGCTAGACCGATGACAAACGCAAAAAAAGCGTAGCCGAGCATGGCGAGAACAGATATTTCTGGACGGGGAGGGATGTCGAAAAACATGGAAGTAGACTACAGGATACCCCTTCGCGTTTACAACGCTATCAATAGATAGCAGAGCAGCAGCGATTTTTGGCTTGAGGAAACTGTTTCTCTGGAGCAGTTGATTTACAATAGCAACTTGGCATCAGCAGGAAGGAGATGCAATCCCTACACACCCGTAGGCTTGTGTACCTTATCGACATCATAAAACCGCATCTGTTCCTTCTTAAACATGAGTTCTATACGTCCCGTAGGCCCGTTTCTGTGCTTGCGTATGTAGAGATCGGTGAGACCCGGACGGTCGCTGTCTTCCTCGTAGTAATCTTCTCTGTACATCATGAGCACAACGTCGGCATCCTGCTCAATAGATCCTGATTCACGGAGATCGGAAAGCTGCGGGATATTGCCCGGGCGGTTCTCTACGGCGCGAGAGAGCTGCGAGAGGGCAAGAATAGGCACATGGAGCTCCCTGCCAAGCTGTTTTAAGGAACGGGAAATCTCCGAGATTTCCTGCACGCGATTTCCTGCATAGCTCATATTCCCCGTGCTCATGAGCTGGAGGTAGTCGATGACAAGGAGATCCAAACCATGCTCCATCTGCAACCTGCGGGCCTTTGCGCGCAATTCGGGAAGAGAGGAAGCAACGGAGTCATCGATGAAAATGTTCGATTTGCTCAGCTCATCCATAATGGGGCCCATATTCTGGAAATCACTGTCCTCCAGCTTGCCGCGCTGTAGTTTCCAGGAGTCGACTCCGAGCATGGAAGCAAACAAGCGGTCCACCAGCTGCTCCTTGCTCATTTCC
Organism: Candidatus Peribacteria bacterium RIFOXYB1_FULL_54_35; assembly: GCA_001787755.1. GTDB lineage: Bacteria > Patescibacteriota > Gracilibacteria > Peribacterales > Peribacteraceae > GWB1-54-5. The sequence goes on along the minus strand of MFYJ01000007.1, from coordinate 310,549 downwards.
AGCGAAAAAATGCCAATGCTCTTGTGGTGCTTGATCGCGGCGTTCTGTGCAATATTGAGCGCAAGGCTCGTTTTCCCCATGCTCGGACGGGCGGCGATGACAATGAGATCGCTCGGCTGGAACCCCGAGAGCTTGTTGTCGAGTGCCTGATACCCCGAAGGAACACCCTTCATGGCCTCCTCATCCTTCGATTCATGCATTTCAGCGAATTTCTCATAGCGCTGGTCAAGAATGGTGCGGATATGGACGAATTTGTCCTTCAGGAACATGTTCGTGATCTGGAAGATGGTTTTTTCAACTTCGTCAAGCAACTCCGGCACGGAGCGCGCTTCCTCAAAACCCAGACCCTTAATTTTCTCTCCCGCAGAAATAATGCGTCTGTGCACAGCCTTCGTTTTCACGATCTGCCCATATTGGTAAATGTGAGAAGATGTAGGAACATCGGCAGCCAATCCCGCAAGGAATGAGCTCCCTCCAATCTCCTGGATCTTCTTGTCATTCGAGAGTTTGTTGCTGACTGTCACGAAATCAATGACTTCGTGTTCCATGTGCAAATCGTACATTGCCTGAAAGATGATGCGGTACATGGGATCGTAGAAATCCTCGGGTTTGAGGAAATCACTGACTTTAATGATCGCATCGGGATCCATGAGGAGCGCACCAAGGACTGTACGCTCAGCATCCGTAGAGTGCGGCTGAGTACTGATGGATGCCGGGGGAGTGGCTTTCACTGGCATAGTGCTATGGGAGGAAACGCATTCTGCCTCTCTAGACCCTCCGACGCAATGCATCCGCCTTTGCGCGTAAGCACAAGTGCGTTCTCACGCGCGGGTGGATTGTGGAAGCGATGTGGAAAAATCAGCCATGCACCACGCCGCCCTGAGGAGAACCCTCCCGTACACTACACACGCTCAGCAACCTTCCGGATTTCCTTCTCTATGGCATGTGCGAGCTTGGGATTCCCCACGAGGAAATCCCGGGCCTGCTCCCGCCCCTGTCCCAGCGTTTCCTCGCCGAAGCGGAAATACGTGCCCGACTTCTGGAGGACAGAGTGCCGCACTCCCAAGTCGAGGATATCGCCCTCGCGGCTGATGCCGCGGTTGTAGATGATGTCGAATTCCGCCTGGCGGAACGGCGGCGCAACTTTGTTCTTCACGACTTTGACCCTCGTACGGTTCCCGACAACTTCCTGAGTCACGCCTTCTCCGGAAGAAGTCTTCTCCAGAATTTTATCGATACGCCGGACATCCAGACGGAGCGACGAATAGAACTTCAGCGCCTGGCCGCCCGCCGTGGTCTCCGGATTGCCGAACATCACGCCGATCTTCATGCGGATCTGGTTGATGAAAATCACCGTGCAACCTGTCTTGCTCACAATGGCAGTGAGCTTACGCAGCGCCTGGCTCATGAGCCGTGCCTGAAGACCCATGTGGCTGTCGCCCATCATGCCGTCTATTTCCGCCTGCGGCGTGAGTGCGGCAACGGAGTCGATCACCACGACACCAATGGCACCGGAACGGACGAGCGTCTCGGCAATCTCGAGAGCCTGCTCACCGTTATCCGGCTGGGACACGAGGAGATTATCGATATCCACACCGATGCGCTTGGCATACTGCACATCTAAAGCGTGCTCCGCATCGATGAACGCCGCACGACCGCCCTTCTTCTGTACTTCTGCTATGGCATGCAGGGAGAGCGTGGTTTTCCCGGAGGACTCCGGCCCGAAAATTTCGATGATCCTCCCTTCAGGAATGCCGCCGCCGAGTGCGAGATCGAGCGAGGGAGACCCGGAAGAGAACTTCGGAATGTCACGAAGGGCGTGCTCATCCATTTTCATGATGGCGCCTTCACCGTACTGCTTCTCTATTTGGGCGAGTGCGGCTTTGATCGCTTCATCTTTCGGATCAAGTTTCTTGGGAGCTTCTTTGGAGGATGAGGATGCATGGATCATGGGAGTTTTCGTGGGAGATGCTTTGATCATGGTAGGAGAGGAAAAGGAAATAGGGAAGGTGAATGTTCGTACACCACTATAGACAAATCCTTACTTCACTCAAAAATATTGCACTTGCAAAGCAAATAGAAAATGGTGGTGTACCAGTGTACACCTGCAGAAAAAACTAGTGCAGTGGCTGACACGTCCCGCTGTCTGTCTCCATATCTGTCACTTCACAGAAGAACCCCGCAGGACAGAGCACGCCGGCAGGACCGCCGCATGGTTTGGCAGGACCCACTGCTCCTGTTCCTGTCACAGCCTCCGAACTCTCTGCCCGGGAGAGGAACTGCACAGAAGCGAGGACAGAGACCCACTCTTCCCGCAATTTCTCAGGATTCGGATAGTCGCGTGGTGTGAAGAGGAACGTGACCATCATCTCCTCACGCAGGACATACACCGCCTGGTTCCCGTTCTGTTCGTTCACGATGCGCACACCGGGAAAGCCGTCGACCACGAGCGATTCCCCGAGAGAAGTTTCGCCCGGTGCGGGTCCTTCATCGATGGTGAGAACAGGGCGCTCCATACCTTCTGCAAAGAACTGCACCTGGCCGCCTTCGTTGCGTTGCTGCCACGAGAGGGGAGTGGTAAGGGAGAGATCCAACTGCCGGATCCCCCAGTCCCTGGTCGTCGATTCTATGTCCACAATGGAATCCACCACGAAGACAGGGAGGAGCTTACTGTCTACATTCGGCTCGAGGGTGCCGCGGAGCGTCACCATTTTCCGCTCGTAGTTCCGGAGCGTCACGACAGTGCTCTCCACAAAATAGAGCTCCTTCTCACCCTGCATAAGCACATGGGTACCACGCCGTACAAGCGAAAGTTCTGTGGGAAGCAACACTCCCGAGAATGTCTGGATTCCCTCCGGAAGCGGAGGACGCTCAGGACCCCCACCCTCACAGGAGGCAAGAAACACTGCCACGAGGAGGAGCCCCGGGAAAAACTTCATAGGAGTCTTCTACAGTTACTTCTTCGAAGCGTCGAAAGCGTACACCGCACGACCAACACGCTTGAAGTACGGCATCTTCTGAAGGTTGAGGGAGATAGTTCCCACTTTCACCGTGCGCTGTTTGGCAACCTCGACGATGATCTCTTTCTTACTGAGGGGACCCTTCTCCTCCAGAATCTTCTCTATGACATCTGCCACTGTTCCCGGTTCGTAGCCCCACTCACGGAGAGCGTAGAGCCCACGCCCGACGAGCACGAACTGCGGATAGCGGATGAGTTCATTGTGCACCGCCTGCACCGTGACGTTCTTATGATCGAACGCCGCCTCGCGGATGCGGTTCGCAATCTCCATGAAGTGCAGAGGTTCCCCCGCCTTCTTGAGAATGATTTCCACTTTGTCGCGGATGCTCCGCGGGCGAACGAAGCGCCAGTCGGTAAGCCCCCACCCCTCCGAAATTTCTTTGAGTCTCTCATCGATGGTAAGACAGCTGACAATGAGTTCACGGCTCGGAGTACGGCCTTCAAAGAGGTTGAGAGATTGGATCGCAGAGACAAGTTCATCTGTCTGCATGCAGGACTTCCTCTTCTTCAGGATCTTCACGATGTTATTCACAATGAGGGAAATATCTTCCATGGACAGAGAGTCCAACCTCCAGAAAGGCCAGAACGTGTTGCTCTTGGAACCCCGCTGCAGTTCGCTGTCGATGGAGAAGGAAAGGCGCAGCACTGCACCATCCACATCTTTACTGTCCTGAATGCGCTTGAGCACGGAACTGATGAGCGTGTTCTCTGCCATCACTCCGCCATGAGCCTGCAGAATGTTCTTTGCCAGACCATTCACTTCTTCGAGGCGGGTCGTCCGCACGGTGCGCCTCAACTTTCCGAGAGCAATACTCTCGATCTGACGGATGCGTTCCCTCGTCACATTGAAGTGCTTGCCAATTTTCTCCAGTGTTTGCTTTTGGGTCCCCTGGAGGGCGAAGCGCTTCTTAATAACAGTCGCTTCCTTGTCCGTGAGGACCAGGAAGAGATTACTCAGCAACTCATCAAGATTTAAGACAAGCTGCTTGCTTTGAGCTTTCTGCTGAGCAAAAGCGGTTTGTGCGGCGAGATCAGACATAGGTGCTAGGGAAGAGAACAACCCTCGTTTTACCAAAAAATTGACAGAATTGAAAGTTACGTGAAAGGTTTGAGTAGACGCATATGCAGAGTTATGGCATATACTCTTTTTCTGGTATGCAGAGGTGTTCAAGGAGCAAAGGATGTTACTTTAATGATATTTATCTATTTGTCAATATTTTCCCCAGATCTTTTCCCTCGCTCGATGTACGTCAAAAGAAGTTGACATGCTGCAGCGGCATCCCCATCCACCCCCCTCTGGGCAACAGTGGTGTAGCGCTCATCGAGCAATGTGACAGTGAGGCCGGATTTCTGAAGCAAATCGACAATCGAGCGGACGAAAGAACACTGCGCACCCTCCTCGCCAGAAGGCAGGAGAGGGAGTCCGCACACCACGAGATCGACGGACTTCTCTGCCGCCAGTTTCCGCACATGGGCAATGAGATCTTCCGTCTTTCCGTGGCGGAGTGTCGTGAGCGCAACAGGAACTCCCGTCTCGCCGCTCGCAAAGGCCAGGCCTGTGCGTCGCATGCCGATATCGAGAGAGAGAACATTCATTATTTCTTCGCTCCCGCCACCAAGCGTGCCATGCGCGCCTTCCTCCGTGCAGCGGTATTGGGATGGAGAATGCGTTTCTTCACTGCTGTGTCGATGGAACTGTAGATTTGCGGCAGAAGCTTCTCCGCCTCCTCTCTCTTTCCTTCTTTCATGAGATCAATGATCTTTCGCAACATGGTCTTCATGTTCGTCTTAAAAGGAAGGAGACGCTTTCGACGCGTTTCGTTCTGGCGGGATCTCTTGATGGCAGATTGAATCAGTGGCATAGAAGCTGGGAAAGAGTAGGGGAGGGGCAAATGTGCGTCAAATGAAAAGTAGCTTGTAGTGAGTAGCTTGTAGAAAATCCAAAATCCAAAGTGGCAAAGGTTTGCCACACTACAACCTACAACCTACAAGCTACTCACTAAGCTCATCCCGCTTTCTCCCCGACTTGATTGACGGAATGCCGTTTTTTCGCTTGTATATGCACATATGTGTGGGATCTTCGGATACGTTGGAACGCGGATAAACGCAGGCCAGCTCGTTGTCGATGGCTTAAAGAACCTCGAGTACCGTGGGTACGATTCCTGGGGAGTCGCCTGCAAAAATGAGCAGGGGGACATTATCGTGGAGAAAGACATCGGGAAAATCAGCACCGTGGATTCCAGGCAATTCTCCCAGAGATGCACTCAGGCCCTCGCTCACACCCGGTGGGCAACGCACGGCGGTGTAACCAAGAAGAACGCACACCCGCACTTGAGCACCGACCGCACCATTGCGGTAGTGCACAACGGCATCATTGAGAACTACCAGGAATTGCGTGACGAACTGAAGAACAAGGGGCACTCCTTCCTTTCGGAAACAGATACGGAGATCATCCCGCACCTCATAGAAGAGGAGATGAAGTCCACGGAGGATTTCGCTTCTGCCGTACGCAGAGCCTGCAAGAAATTCAAGGGGCGCTACGCTCTGCTCGCCATGCACACCACCTCGCAGACACTCGTTGCGGCAAGAACGGGTTCGCCCCTGATCGTCGGTGTCGGATATGAAGACGGGCCTCGCCCTGAGCGAGGAGCAGAGCGACGAGTCGAAGGGTACTTCATCGCTTCGGACATTCCCGCTTTCATGGCATACACCCGGACCGTGCAGTACTTAGACGACGGAGAGATGGTAGTGACGGACGGGAAGAACGTCATTTTCACAGATATTGAAAACGGCAAAGAGAGGCCCAAGCGTGAGATTGAAATCACCTGGACAGTGGAGCAGGCTCAGAAGGGTGACTTCGAGCACTTCATGCTCAAGGAAATCATGGAGCAGAAGGAGAGCATTGCCAGAGCCGTGAATCAGGATGAGGAGCAGATCCTCACACTTGCAGAGGCAATCCGCAATGCCAAAGGGACCTTCCTCGTCGCCTGCGGTACAGCGGGCAAAGCATGCATGGCCTCGGAGTACTTCTTCTCCGTCATAGCAGGTCACCACGTGAACTTTGCACCTGCAAGTGAGTTCAAACTCTACCACCACTTCCTGCAGCCCGAGAGCCTGCTCATTGTGGTAAGCCAGAGCGGGGAAACCGCAGACTCACTGGAAGCAATGAAAGTCGCGAAGTCCAAAGGAGCCAAAGTGCTTGCCATTGTGAATGTGAAAGGCTCGACCATCGACCGCGAAGCAGACTACTCCCTCCGCATCAACGCAGGCCCGGAACGTGCTGTAGCTTCCACCAAGGCACTCACGGGGCAACTCGCCGTCCTCATGCTCATCGCGTATGCCATGGCAGGCAAACTCAAGAATGGGAAGACACTCCTCCTGGAGACGTCGTCCATGATCAACGATATGTTAAACCCGCGCTACATCGAACGCATCGAGAATCTGGCAGAGCGGATCAAGACCAAGGAAGATCTCTACATCATCGGGAAGAGCTGGAACTTCCCCATGGCCCTGGAGAGTGCCATTAAGATTCAGGAAGTCAGTTACATTCACGCAGAAGGGTTCGCCGGCGGAGAACTGAAGCACGGACCCATCGCCCTTATAGAGGAGGGGACTCCCTGCATCGCTCTCATGGGGAACGACGAAGTGACGACGGACATCCTCAGCAACACCATAGAGCTCAAAGCCCGCGGCGCGTTCACCATCGGCGTTGCGCCACAGCGCAATGAAGCATTCGATGAGTGGCTGAAGGTACCGGACGCCGGGCATGCACAGGCTCTCGTGAACATCATCCCCATTCAGATCCTCTCGTACTTCCTTGCTGTGAAGAGGGGGAAGGATCCGGACATGCCAAGGAACCTGGCAAAGAGTGTGACGGTGAAATAGGGTTAGGGTTAGGGTTAGGGTTTGGGTTTGGGATTTTGAAGATTAGGGAAGCTCTGAAAAATTACGGAAGCATGTCATAGTGAGCCTGTCGAATCCATGGCATGCGCCAAATTGTCGTAGTTCGTCAGGCTCACTATGACAATTTGGGAGTTTTTCAGAGCTTCCTTAGTAGTTTTGGGATTGAGCATTTGAATTTACCAAACCCTAACCCTAACCCTCATCCGGCGGAATGCCGTAGTACTTGAAGAGGAAAGCAGCAACATCTTTGAAGACCGGGGCCGCAGTCACAGAACCGTACTCACGGTTGCGCGGACGGTCGATCTTCACCAGGATCACGAACTTCGGATCATGCGGGGGCGCGTACCCTGCGAAGGAAGCGATGGAGGAACCCGTCCCCGTCTCATACCGGCCACCGGGACCGGCAATCTGGCTCGTCCCCGTCTTCCCAGCGATGCGATACCCAGACACTTTGCCCCCTTTGGCATACCCCTGGTTCACGCCGCTCACGAGCATCGCAGTAATGGTATCGGAAGTCTCCGGCGTGATGACCTGGTCAACGACATGCGGCTTCATAACCTCCACGGTACCATCATTTTTTATGACGCTGTCGATGATCGTGGGACGCAGGAGCCGGCCACCGTTCGCGAGAGCGGAGTACGCCGTCACCATCTGGAGGGGGGTGGCAGAGACCCCCTGGCCGAAGGCCGCAGTTGCGAGCAGGGCATTGCTCCAGTTCCGCCACGGGAGGATATCTCCTGGCAGCTCATCTTCCAGCTCTATACCTGTGATATGCCCGAAACCGAATCCGTACAGCATGCGATGGAAGAGCTTGCGACCCAGCTTCAGAGACACTTGCGTCATACAGGTGTTGATGGAGAACTCCAGACACTGTGTCATGGTCACGAGGCCAAATTCCCGGTTGAACGCATTGCGGATGGTGTACTCATCCACTTCCACCGGCTTGTCATCCAGGTAAGTGTCCGTCGGCGTCACCTCCCCCTGGTCGAGAGCGATAGCCATGGTAACGGGTTTCAGCACCGAACCTGGCTCGTAGATTTCCTGGATTGTCTTATTGAGGTACGCGCCGACCCCGATGTTATTCTCGAACTTGAGCCAGATATCTGGACGGTCTGTGGGAAATACCTCGCGGCGGCTGTTCTCACCGATGTACAGGTAGTAGCGGACGATATCTTCCAGATCGTAATACTTCTGAAGTTCTTTCACAGCTTCCTGTTTCTGCGATGAGAGCGACTGGAACCCCTCCTCCGTGAACAGATCTGCCCAGTACGCCTTGAGGATGAACTGCCTGTTTTCCGGATGGTAGAGCTCCACCACAATGCCGCGCCTCTGCTGCTCATCGAGATATATTGGAAAGCGCTCGTAGACGACGCCATAGTTATTGGCATCGAAGAGGGGGGCATTCGCCATAGCAATGATACGTCCTGTGAACGGATCCATAACGATCACCTGGGCACTGTCTGCTTCATACTCCCTGACCGCTTCGTCCAGGATACGTTCCACCTCATGCTGAACATAGCGATCGATGGTCAGGATAACCGTATCACCATCCTTCGGATCGATGATGCGCTGCTCGGCGGTGAGAATCTGACCCCCCGTCGGGTCATTCACCGTACGAATGAGACCTTCCTGTCCGTGGAGTTGCGGATCATACGTGCGCTCAATCCCATACTGCGCTTCCTGGTTCGTATTCAGGAAACCCACAACATGCGATGCAATCGTTCCATCGGGATAGAAGCGCCAGTGCTCTGGAATGAGCGCAATACTCCAGAGCGGATCTGTAACCCTCTGAGCAGCTTCCGTCGTCGGTGCCTGCTTGCGGAGCTCCTGTGTCTCGCGGGCAGACGCCTGCTGAATTTCACGTATTTTGGAAGAAAGCAGAGGCGGCAAACGGCGCATGACAGGAACGTACCGCAGAGGACGACTCCGCAGCATGCGCCTGAGCACATCCGGATCGATCTCCAGCACATCTGCGAGTTTGCGGGCGGTTCCGGAAACCTTGTCCTGGTCCACCTCTTCCGGATTCGCAAACACGAGTTGCACATCCTCTTCGGCATACACACCTTGAATGCCGAGATCGCGCACAAGATTCATCTGCACCTTGTCGGCACCGTAGAGAAGCGGCACGAAGGTCACACGTTTCTCGGAAATGCGCTTTTCGATGTTTCTCGCAAACAGCCTGCGCACCTCAGTGACATCAATGATCTCCTCTGCTTTCACCATGGGGAGTTCCCCGGGAACCGGCTCAAGAACGAGCCCCGTCCCCGACAGAGGCAAACGCTCCAGTGGGTCAAAGGCAAAGGAGTAAAAAGACATGAGTTCGCGCGGGCAGTTGTCATCCCCCCCTGAACAGAGTGCATGGGAGTCTTCTGTCACAAGCACGTCTGCAAGTTGCTCTGCAACGAAGGCTGGATCATCCGTGATGAGGGGATCAACGTAGACCAGATCAAGGGTGGTATTGGTGGCGAGGATACTTGTCTCTCCGCTCTTACTGTTTCTGCTCAGGATCTCTCCACGCTTTGCGGGGAGCACAACGCCGCCGAAATGCTGTGCCTGTGCAAGCTCGTGGTACTCGGCTCCCCGGAGAATCTGCAACTCCATGAGGCGGGAGAGAATCACCAGCCCGCAGACGAGGAGAACGCCGTACACAATGAACAAGCGCTGTTTAACCAGGCGTTTTCTCTGTGTTTCTGAGATGGAGTAACTGCTTTGGGCTGCCACTCCACGAAGCATAGCATAGAAGCCAAATTCATGGTAAAATGTCCTGATGGTCGAAACAGACACACAGAAAGAAGACTGGGATCACTACCCCTGGGAAAAACTTGACGGCAGAAACCTGCTGGACGCTCTCGAGCGATTCACAGTGGAGAAAGGTATCTCCGATATCCACATCTCCCCGGAGAAAGAATTCGTGCGCCTGGAAATTCGTCTGCACGGCGTGCTCCTCCCCCTTGCGAAACTGGGGACACGGAGCTACATAGACCTCGTACGGCGTGTGAAGTTCCGTTCCAAGCTGAAGCTGAATGTGACGAACATCCCGCAGGACGGCCAGTACACATTTGAAGCAACCGGACGCATAGTGAACGTCCGTGTTGCATGCATCCCTTCGCGGTTCGGCGAGACCTACACCCTCCGTCTCCTCGACCCGAAGAAGGGGCTCGTACCGCTCGAGACTCTGGGATTTCCCAAGGCCATCCACGAGAAGCTTGCGGAGCTCGTGAAACTCCCCAATGGTTTGATACTCGTCACCGGTCCGACTGGTTCAGGGAAAACAACCACCCTCTACTCGCTGCTCATCACGATTGTCGGGAAAGAGCGGAACATCATCACACTCGAGGATCCCATCGAATATGAGCTCCCGGGAATTGTGCAAAGCCAGGTCGACCCTGACCACGACTACGACTTCGCCAGAGGACTCCGTTCCATTCTGCGCCATGACCCTAACGTCGTACTCGTAGGTGAGATCCGCGATATGGAAACAGCACAGACTGCAATCGACGCGTCACTCACGGGCCACCTCGTCCTTTCCACGCTCCACACGAACAACGCCATAGAGGCTATCCCGCGCTTCCTCTCCATGGGAGTGAGCCCCTACACCTTCGCGCCGTCGCTCCGCGCCATCCTCGCACAACGTCTTGTGCGCACACTCACAGACGAATGCAAAGCTGACGGGGCACAGTGCGACCCCGCGGACCACAACACCTACAACGGCGTGAAGGCGGTCCCCGAACTCCTCATCGCAACCAAGGAAATCCGGGAACTCATCCTCATGAACGAACCGGCATCAGCAATTGAGAAAGTAGCAAAGGAGCAAGGATTCATGGACATGCGTGACTGGGGGAAAATTTTCGTGCAGAACAAGATCACGAACGCGTCTGAAGTGATGCGCGTGACAATGTAGGGTTAGGGATAGTGTTAGGATTTGGACTTTGGATTGAGCCTCTTTTTGACTTTGGAATTTCTGAAAACTGTACGCTGCCAGCTTTTAGCTCTCAGTAAGGAAGAAAGAATGAAGTATGGACACCTACACTTTTCAAATCCTAAGCCCTAACCCTATCCCTAGCCCTCACCCCAATCTCCCTTGCCAAAGGAGGGGATTTGCTCGTACCATACTCTTCCTCTATGCGCAGGAGGCACCGCTACCTGAACCGGCAGTACGGAGGTTACGAGACACAGCCAAAGCTGCGCCGGAAGATCATGGGGATCGCCATCCTCGCGCTTGCCCTCTTCCTCCTTGGCAAATGGACATTTGCATACTTCGGAGTCGGTAACGAAATCCATCGTCACGGCACGCTGCTCACTATGGAGAGACTCAACAGCGTACAGGTCTCGATAGAAGGAGGGGAACTCCGGCAGGCAGAGAATGAACAGAAACTCTTTCCCAACGACCGCATCACCACCGGCATGAGTGGGCGTGCGATGCTGACATTTTTTGATGGTTCAGCTGTTCACCTGAACGAACTCAGTGATCTCACGATTGAGGAAAGTTTCTCCGGAGAGAAAGAGTCCGTTCTCTCCCTCTTCCTCCGGGAAGGGAGTATCTGGCTCTCGGCTCCGGTGAGGGAATCGTTCAGCGGTTCTATCGTCCGCACCGTGGCAACTCCCAAGATGGAAGTCTCCCTCCCCCCCGGGACAGAGAGTGTCATCACCCCCGGATCCATTGTCGTTTTTGCAGCGGAGGGTATTGGCACAACCATTCGCACCGAGAGAGGGCTGATTCCTGTCATCGTAGGAGAAGGACAGAAACTGGTACTGCCCTCCGATCTCTCCCCAAACGATGATCTCTACGCCTTCCGATCTCCTCTCGACCCCACTGCAATACAGTCTCCATTTATACAGGAGAGCCGTGCCCTGTACGCGGGGAGAGCAACCGTAACCCCGGGGGAAGAATCGCTCTCTTCCGAACCTGAGCTTGCACCGGAAGAACAGGATGAAACGCTCGTTGTCCTCGCACCAGAGAACGATACACTCCTCACTTCAAGCACCGTGGAAGTACAAGGCAAAGTAGGGAAAGACATCACTCGCGTGCGGGTGAACGGATACAACGCCCCGATCGACAGAGGCAACGGCACGTTCTCCCTTGAGCTCGCACTTCCCGATGAAGACGAAGTCGAAATAGTCATTGTGGCGCTCTCCGAAGAGGATACCGCAGTGAGCGAAGTGCGTCGCAAGGTGCTGCGTGACCGCGAACCTCCTCCGCCACCAAGCATTGTAAGTCCTGCCTCTGCAGGACAGACCTACCGCACGAGCAGCGAACGATTCACCATAGAGGGAAAAGCGTCGCCGGACACCGTCGGCATTGTGGTGAACGACTACCGGCTGCAACTCTACGAACCAGGGAAGACAACTTGGTCCTACCTTGCAAGCACGAACATCAACAATCTGCGCCCCGGGAAGAACACCTACGCTGTGGTTGCCATCAACAGAGGTGGGTACCGCAGCGATCCCGCCATCCTCACCATTCTGCTTGAACCGGGGCCGGAAGGAGTGGTGGGAGAAGGAGGAGAGGAATCAGCAGCGCCAATAACGGAAGAGAACTCAGAGGAGGAAACAGCACCTCCTGCACCTGCACCCACTCTGCCAAGCAACAGCCCGCTCATGCCTGGAAGTCTGAAAGTCATTGGCCCTGCGCCGGAAGCATTCCTGAATGCAACGGGGAGCTCCTTCCTGATTGAAGGAACAACAGCACCGGAAACAGACTCCCTCTGGGTCAACGACTACCGACTGCGTCTCTATGAACCCGGAAAGACCACATGGAACTACATCGCTGACACGGACCTCGGCACATTGCACCGCGGAAGGAACGTCTACGCCATCATCACACGCGACAGCCGCGGGCGTATTCTCGATGAACTCCAGTACGTGGTGGAATTCCGACCGGGGAGCAATTAAGCGGGAGGCTGGATGTTGAATGCCTGGAGGGCATCAAGGAGTGAAACCGGAAGCGGTGCTTCAACGGCGATCTCTTTCAGTTTCATAGGGGAGAAGAACGTAAGCTTCCAGGCATGGAGACAGAGGGACTGTATCTTCCGCTGCTTCGTCAGCTCCGCACTCCGGGAAGATGAGTATGCGGTGTCCCCCAGAATGGGATAGCCAACCGAACTTAAATGCACACGAATCTGGTGCGTACGGCCAGTGTGAAGCTGACACCGCAGGAGAGAAGCGTCACCGATGCTCTCGAGCGTCCGGTACGTCGTCTTCGCTTCGCGGCTCACGGACGTGCGGAGAACGGACATCTTGGTTCTGTCTGTGAGATTGCGGCCTATGGGGGCATCGATCACGGCCTTGGGAGGATCCGGCTGCCCCGCAACGAGCGCGAGGTACTCTTTCGTCACGTCGCGTTTCTCAAACTGCTTCTGCAGCCGACTGTGTGCATCGGGCGTCTTCCCTATAAGCAGACACCCCGTCGTTTCCTTATCGAGCCTGTGCACGAGAACGCCCTCACTGGAGAAGGGGAGCGTACGCTCCGTAAAGAGGTGAGCAACTCCATGCAGGATAGTAGGTGTGCCCGGGGACATTCCCGCACCGGGATGGACAGAAATCCCCGCGGGTTTGTTGATCACCAGACAGTCTTCATCCTCATAGAGAACCGGCAAATGCAAATCCACTGGTGTAATGCTCGCTTCATCCGGAAATGTCTCCACCCCATCAAGCTGAAAAACAGCATCTCCTTCTTTGAGCCGGTGCGCTGGTTTGCAGACCTCCTCACCATTCACCTCCACCCACCCCATCTTGATCATCCTCTGGATGCGTGACCGGCTCAGCTGCGGACTCTGGTCCGCGAGAAAGGAGTCGAGGCGCTGCGGATCTGTAACAGTCCACTGGGAGGGCATGGCACTATTGTGCAGCCCGCAGCCCCTGAAAGCTACTGTATCTTTGTTGCCTTGAGCCTGCTTCTTTGAGTGAAGTAGGTTGTAGCTTGTAGCTTGTAGGAATGAACAAAGCATCAAGTTTAAAACTGCATCCTGAAGACCTTTTGCTTTCAGTACTTTGGATTTCCTACAAACTACCACCTACAAGCTACAACCTACAATCTACAAGAAACGCAAAAAGGCTCGTAAGGGAACGCTGGAAGCTTGAGCCCGAAACGGGTACCCTGTGCACTATGAAGAACGATGACCTCATCACACGCGGCGTCGTACGAGTGATCCCTGAAGATCTTGCCCGAGAAAAACTAGCATCGGGTAAGAGACTCCGCATCTACAACGGTATCGATCCCACAGGCAATAAATTGCACATCGGTCATACGGTTCAGCTGAGAAAACTGAAGGCGTTTTCCGAAGCTGGTCATGACGTGATTTTCCTTATCGGGAGCTTTACAGCAATGATAGGGGATCCCTCCGGACGCGACGAAGCACGTATTCCACTCACGCGCGAACAGATTGAGGAAAATTTTAAAACCTACAAGCAGCAAGCGAGCAAAGTACTGGACTTTGGGAAGATTACCGTTGTGTACAACCACGAATGGCTGGAGAAGCTCGGCGGGCGGGAACTCCTGAAACTTGCGAGCTTCTTCACGAAGCAACAAATGGAGCAGCGCGACATGTTCGTGCGACGCGAAGAGGAGGGCAAACCCATCTTCATCAATGAATTTCTCTACCCGCTCCTTCAGGGATACGATTCTGCGCATCTGGATGTGGACTGTGAACTGGGAGCCACCGATCAGGAATTCAATATGCTGGCTGGCCGCACACTTCAAAAAGCTCTAGGCAAGCGGGAAAAATTCGTGCTGACCACAAAAATTATCGAAGGGACTGATGGTCGCAAGATGAGTAAGACGTACGACAACTGCATATACCTCGAAGATCTGCCAGATGACATGTTCGGCAAAGTGATGTCCGTGAGAGACGAGCTGATGGCGACGTACTTCGAGTGCTGCACAGACATGCCAATGGACGAAGTAAAGAAGATTCTGAAAGGGAACCCCCGTGATGCGAAAGCAAGGCTCGCCAGAGAGATTGTCACTCTCTACCACGGCACGGGAGCGGCGGATGCGGCAGAGAAGGAATTTGAGAGTGTCTTTAAGAAAGGAGAGCTGCCGAAGAACATGCCAGAAGCAACTTTCAATGCCGATGACGATTTCCTCCAGATTTTAATAGATAAAGGACTTGTTTCTTCAAAATCTGAGGCAAGAAGATTAGTTGAGCAGGGTGGACTTACAATCGACGGTACAGTCATTAAAGAAATACAATCTGACTGGGGTGCAGAGTTCGCCAAGCACGCATTTAAGGATGCTTATATTGTTAAAGTAGGGAAACGGAAATTCCTTAAAATCAAATTCCATGAAAAATAAATACACATGCAAATTTGTCGTCAAGATTTTCCTGATTTACATTTTCCCGTTTCTTATCATCTCCACACTCACTTTCCCTTTTGGGGAAAGAACTGTCTATAAATTCGACGCACATCTATCAAAAACATTTTCTGGCAACGCTATTGCTGTAAAAGGAACATTCTGGGTTAAGCCCGAAAAGATTGAGGAGATTCAGTGGTCATCAAATATTTCGACCAGTTTCCATTTAGGACTGCGTAATGAAGAACCATTGCATAAACTACTCAATGTTCCAAATGATTTTTTCGACCAATTAACCTGCTTTAAGAACAAAACATTTTACATTCTAGAATCAGGAAACCAGCTTCAAGATGTTGACAATATCAAACTTGAAATAACCTATCAGGAGTCAAAATATCTTATCGAGCCAAACACAGAAAAATGCTTCGATCAAGGTCCCCCTGTTCTCTTCTACCTTGCAGAAATTAGATACGATTTTGAAAAAACAAAAAATGATATTTTAGAGAAGGGAGCAAACAACGAGCTTTCTTCGAAAATCGAAATTCGTTATACGGAAAGACCAAAATATTGGTCCCTATTGCCATTTTTATATTTCACCATTTACACACTTTGGTGGACACTAATGCTGTTATGGAATAAAACACACGACACATTCTTCCCAAAGATTAATAATCCAAATAATAAAATCCCTCACTCCCGCTCCGGTATGAGGATGAGGAACGCCGCACAGCAGATGAAGTAGAGCGCCGCGATGCTGTACCAGAAGTACCGCCACCATTTCGAGTGCACGCTCTGCACTCCTACAGCGAGGAAGTAGGCAAAGGGCAGAAGAATGAGAATGGAGTAGCGGAAATCCTGCGACGGGCTGAAAGGCGCGCGCTGTCTGTAGAGCGCGTGAGCAAACATGATCATGATGGTACTGAACCAGAGAGGCAACGTCTCGTACCACCTATAACGCACGGATTTGTAGAACCCCATGAGCAGGGGAATGAGGAGCAACGAGGCAAAGAGGAGCATCCCCGAAGCCCAGAGAGTGACAGAGTCCCCGAAGACGTACCTGCCGAAGAATGCACTCTTCATCCAGTACTCCCAGAAGTAGTCGCGGCCTCTGAAAGGATCCCAGAGGTAGTTGTACGGATCCCTCACCACGCGGAGAGGATTGAACTCGGTGAGCGACTCAAGTGAGGTATCAACGATGAGATTATCCACCATCAAATTGAGGTTCTGCACAATGAACGTGTTGTCCTCCTGAATGAACCGCAAGGTGTAAAACCACCCCGTGGTGAGAAGAACGATGAGGAACCCTATTCCCCCCAAACGAAACTTCTTCTTCCAGCCCATGCCCCTCTTCAGGAGCAGGCAAGTATACCCCACAGGAAGGAGGAGCAGAGTATTACTCTTGGTCAGGAGACCCAGCACAATGGCTGCGATGCAGAGAAACCAGTACTTGTCCTTCGCATGCGACCACCACAGCAGCAGAAAAGCCAGCGCCGCAAAAGCAAGGAACTGATAGAGCGCGTCGTTATTGATGCGAGCAGCGAAGAGGATAAGCCCCGGTTGCAGAGCAATGACAAGGAGGTAGAGCAACCGCTCAAAAAACTGCTCCCGCTTCGGGAAAAGGAGGAAACACGAAGAGAACACAATGGAGAGTGTCCCCAGAGAGAGCAGGAGCGAGAAAGCCTGCACATCCCGCATAACAAGGTAGGGAATATTACTCAGTATCTGCTCTGCCTTCACAATGATCGCGATGAGGTAGTAGTAGAGGGGAGGATGGTAGAACGCCCACCCGCTCGTGGAGAGCGGGAGAGAGAATGCATGGTTCAGCAGGTAGTACGCATACTCCATATTCGACCAGGGATCCTCCGCACGCATGCCGGCAAGTGTCATGCAGTAGTACCGGAACCGCAGATAGAGCCCAACAAGAAACACTCCCCAGAGCACCGCCTCCGATCTCGACTTGCAGTAGCGCCGTGCGAAGCTCAGGACATAGAGACCGAGAACAAGGAACACGAGCAAATGCAGCACGAGCAGAATAGGATCACTGTGCGCAATGAACATGTGCACCTTCGCTATCCCCCCGTCGTTCGACACCTCAACGAAAAAAGAGTTATCCCCCCGTTTCAGGTACGGGGAGAGATCGAAGGTTTCTCCATACCAGTAATCACAGAACGGGAACCACTCTGCGGGGAGTTTCTGCCCGTTGATTGTCATGCCATTGATACAGTTGTCCGGAATGAACTGGAAACGGGCTGAAGGCGAAAATGTGAAATTCGCAACGAAAGAAACTTCATAGTTCCCGACTGGCATTTCGGCCTCGAACATACTGTCAAACGCCTGCCACTCCTTCTCGCCAGCCACTCTATAGAGCCCATGTGAGTACTCCGGCAGCACGGAACGGTACAGAATCCCTATGGCAAAGAGTGCCACAAGCAGCATCACAGTATTTGCTACGAATGACCGGTGCAGGGATAACTTCTTCATGCTTGGGAAAAGGGTACGGTTGCGGCAGAGGATGTCAATACGTGCCTTCAGTCCGCATGGCTATTTCTGGAGAAAGGGAAGCCCCGCAATGAAAATGACATTGCCGACGAGCAAGAGGGTGAGGAGAACATAACATCCAATTCTCACAGGCTTCGAACGGTCGCCGATGCCCACAAGGAGGAAGTAGGCAAACGGGACGATAACAATCATGGAATAGCGGAAATCCTGGGAGGAACTGAAGGGTGCGTACTGACGGTAGGCAGCGTGCGCCAGGAGTACTGTGAGTGCAGTGAACCAGAGAGGGAATGTCTCATACCGCCGCTTGCGGACACTGGAGAAAAATCCCATGAAGAGGAATGGCAGAAGGAGCATAGCAAGGAAAAGGATGACGGATCCGACGACTTCAGCACGTTCTCCATAGGGGTATTCCCCGAAGAACGCGCTCTTCACCCAGTACTCCCAGAAATGATCGCGCCAATTCTCGTCGCCCCACGAACTGTTGAACGGCACTTTGATCACGCGAACAGGATTGAACTCTGTCAGCATATTCACAGAACTATCCACGGCCAGCCCTGAACTCAAGTGCGTGAGATTCTGCACGATGGAAGTATTGTCTTCCTGCAAGAATCGCAGAGCATAGAACCATCCCGTCAGACACCCGATGATGAACAGCCCGCCTACGCCAAGGAGAAGCTTCTGCTTCCACCGGATGTTCCTCCGGAGGAGAAGACAGGCATAGACGAGCGGGAGGAGAATGAACGTCGTGCTCTTGGAGAGCAAACCAAGCACCACGGCACCGATGCAGAGGAACCAGTACTTCTTGCGAGGGTCCTTCCACCACGCGAGTATGAGAGCCAATGTGGCGAAGGCAAAGAACTGGTAGAGAACATCGTTATTGATGCGGGCAGTGAAGTAGACAAAACTCGGAAGGAAACTGATGGGCAGGAGGAAGAAAAGACGCTCCTTGAGCTGCTCCCGCCTGGGAAAGAGCTGAAGGCACGTCCAGAAAATGAAAATCAGCATCCCCACCGTCAGCAGGAAGGAGAAGATCTGGAGATCCCGGAGGAGCACATGGCGCAAGTTCGTGAACATCATATCCACGCGCATCCAGAGAGCAGAGAGGTAGTAGTAGAGCGGTGGATGGTAGAACTCCCAACCAGCCGTGGAGTGGGGGAGGGCAAACCTGTGATCCAGCAGGTACTGAATGTATTCGATGTGCCCTTCAGAATCGTGCCCGCGTACCTCGTACCGGGTGATGAAGAAATAGTAGATACGGAGGAAGACACTCGCAGCAAACACTGTAAAGAGAACGATTTCTGATCTCTTCTTGCAGAACATGCGACCGGCGCGCCAAAGGTACACTGCTGTGGCCAGGAGGAGCAGGAAACGGAGGAAGATACTCATGGGTTCCGATTGTGCGATGGAAATCTTCAGCTTGGAGTATCCGCCATCGTTCTTCAGCTTCACCTGAAAGATATTCTCCCCGCGCCGCAGGTACGACGAGAGATCGAGTGTTTGACCGAACCAGTAATCACAGAGAGGAAACAACTCTGCGGGCAACGCAATGCGATTGATGGACATTCCCTCAACACAGTCGTCCGGGATGAAGAGAAAACGTGAGGGGAGCAACGCTCCGACACGCATGAGAAACTTCAGCTCAGGGAACACCTGCTCCGGCGTGTCCATGCCAAACGGATATTCGTACTCCTGCCATTCGTCTGCACTGTACAACCGATATTCCCCCTGCGAATACGTAGGCTCCATGGCGTGGAATGCACTTGCAAGCAGGAGCAGCGCGGCAAGGAACAGCGCAGAATCAAAAACAAAAGATTGCTTGAGTGAAAGTTTCCTCATCGCGGAAGGGTTGGAGGGAGCATCGCGTCGACGGCGTACGATGTCAAGAGCTTCTGATGCCACGCTACGCCGATTTCCCAGCAAAATATTCTCCATTCTCAAGCTCGTCCCAGTAGGCGCTCAGGAGTACACTACTCCCATGAAAAGTTCACTTGCCCGGAAGAAATGTGCCCCCTGTGAAGGGGATGTACAGCCGCTCTCCCCAGAGCAGGTGCTCCATTTCATGCCAGAAACCCCGGACTGGCAGGCAGACCCCGAAGTCTCGGTGATTGCACGCACCTTCGAATGCAAAAATTTCCGGAAAGTAATGGTATTTGTGAACCGCGTCGCGGATCTCGCGGAGGCGGAAGGACACCACCCCGGCATCTTTATCCATGACTACAGGAATGTGACAATCTCTCTCACCACGCATGCCATCGGCGGCCTCTCGGAGAACGATTTCATCATGGCCGCGAAGATCGACGCAATGACCCGGTAAGACAAACGGCTATGGGCGAACGCTACAACTTCACAGACTCCGGCTGGGATGCAGAGGAGAAACTGGCGCTTGCGCAGTACCTCCTCGCTGAGATGCAGGCGTTTTTAGATGGGCAGCCGGAAGGCGAGAGCCTGCGGCGCGGAAAGCTGCTCGATCCACACGGCAGAGACTGTTCCTACCTCCTTGGGGGAGCGGAAGACGCTCTCATACGCCACAGGGTGGAAGACACAGCCGAGACATTCCGGCAGCTCATTGCAGACCTCACTGAAATGCAGGTTGGCGCAGCGAACGCACCACTCCCAGACGAAGAATGTCTCAGTTAGAACACACGCTCGAACACGAGCGTCGGCACCGTTGCAGCTGCTCCGACTATGAGGAGCGCGATGAGGAGTGCAAGGCCGATGCAGCGGGCATCCTTGGACATAAGGAAAATATGATGACATAAATCATGTTCATGTCAAGTACTCATCTCCAGACTTTCAGCTATCAGCTGTCAGCTTTTAGCTTTCAGAAAATCCCAAGACCAAAAACTTAGGTTTTCAATACTAAATCTGCAAACCCTCAGTGCTTAAGCCCTCAGACCTGCTAAAAGCTATACGCTGGAAGCTACAAGCTCCGTCTCACTACACATTCGACGTGTGCGCGTCGTACGCATGCCGGGCAATAGCTGCAAGCACCTCCATGATCGACTGCCCACGCTCATGGAGATCTGGGACTTTGAGGAGGTTCCCCAGGATGAGCTTGTCCTCAATCACCCGATTCTGCAGCTGCTGTGCTATCTCCGCCGCATGATCCGATGCGAGGAAGAGCCACCAGGGTTTGCCGATGTGTACCTGCCCCCGGGCATCGACAGTTGTATCCAGCTTGTAGGAAAGGGGAATGAAGCCGAGGAGCTTCGCTCTGTGGCGATACACCATACGGAGACCGCTCTCACCTGTCTCAATGTGCACCACACTTTTGTCAGACTGCACGAGCGCCTTCGCGAGTTCCTCGAGATGCGCGCGGGTGTGCACGGAACGTGCGAGCGCCCCTGCGAGTTCCTCTGCAGTGAGCAGGAGAGCATTTCCCTCCGGACGCGAGATGTCGATAGGCTCCGCAACGAGATCCCCGGGATCGGAAGGCGGAGATTCTTCCTCCGCAGAGGAACTCCCTGCACCCTGCTCTCCCGAAGGAGGAGGGGAGAAGAGCGGGGGCTCCGATGATTGTTGCTGCCGGAAAGAGGGCGGCGAGGAAACGGAAGAACCGGCAGAAGACGATGAGGCACGCTGCAGAGGTGCATCACCCGAGACAACCGGCGTTTCCGTGCGCCAGAAGGAAGGCGAGGAGACCATGCCGGAAACCTCTACATCCGACGTCGCATACGCAGCCTGGATGAAACGCGGGAACGCCCCACAGGGAACAGGCAGGAGCGCACCTACCACCACGCCGGTGAACACAGCTCTTCGCACAGACATAGTGTACGCCCGGAGTGTGGCAGCACAACATCGGGAGTACATGTCTCAACCCCGATGCCCGCTGTATACTTCCTTCGATGCGCACACTCCTCGTTGCCATACTCCTCCTCTCTCTCCTGTTCCCCCAAGCACTCTTCGCGGCTGCAGGACCATTCTGGGGAACAGACTCGTTCGTCGACAGCATGCTCAAACGGCGGGAGGAACGGAGAGAAGCCCGCGCAAAGGAGAGATTCGATACACCGCCACAACTGCACCCGGTGCGCATCGGCTGGAACATCATCACGAAACCTTCCTCACCACGCAGGCGCCGGAACGTCTTCCCTGCCCTTATCACCGGAGTCATCGATGGGAGCGTCGTTGTCGTGTACCTCCCCGAAGGAGGCAATGCGGAAGTACGTCTCCTCGGAGTGGAGGCACCGGAGATCGTGCGGCCGGAGGATGGAGTGGAATGTTTCGCACTGGAAGCACGGGACCATCTGCGGGAAACATTCGCCGGTACAAGCGTGGTTCTGGAGCGTGACAAGCGGTACAACCGTGACAGCTACGGCAGACAAATCCGCTACGTGCGCTCCGGAAGCCAGGACATAGGGGCCTGGATGATCTGGAACGGATACGCATTTGCCGATACCAGTAGCCCGCACCTGCGCCTGAGCGACTACGAGGACCTCCAGGCAAATGCGCTGCGGCACGAGCGGGGACTGTGGGGATACGGCTGTCAGTACAACGATGCACTCGAGGAGGTGCCAGTACTTGAGTAGCTGGTAGTTTGTAGCTTGTAGTACTGTTCTGTTGTTCTTCTGAACCTTGGATTTCCTCCCCTCTACAAACTACAAGCTACAACCTACTTGCTCGCAGACACCGAACGTTCCATAAATTCAAAGAGAATAATATTGTTGACTCCCTTGCATAGGAGTGTATCTTTCTCCTCCTTTTGACATTTCCTCTCCCGTTATGAACGCAAAAACTCTCACCGCCAGCCTCATTGGCTCTCTCTTCCTCTTTCCGATGAGTGCGGCAGCATTTGAAACCCGCAGGGGTTACTCGGATTTCTGGGATCGCACCTTCGTAGAGAACTCGGTTGACCTGGCAGACAGAGTGAAGGAACTGGAAACTGCTCTGCAAAGCCACCAGCAGAAAATGGATCAGCACGAGAAGGAATATGCCATCCTGCTTGAAGGACTGCAGTACGAGAAATCCACCCTGGAACGGGGGCGGGAAGCACTCGATCAGGCAGCCGCAAACAACGAACTCATTGAGCGAGACATTTTAAGCCGCTTTGCCCTCGTCGGCGCACCGAATCATCTGAAGCGCTGGAGACTGCAGAAGAGCCTGCGTAATGCAGAAGCAATCCTCTCGGAAGACAAGGCATTCCTCTACCAGGATCTCGAGCAGCGTGAAACCCTCCTGGCAACCGAGACGACAAAGATCCAGCGCAAGTATGCCTCTGAACGCAGGAAGCTCCAGAAGGAGGAATCTTTTCTGAAGAGAGAAATTGCCGCCCTGCAGGGTGTGACCAACTACGCGAAGACGGACCGCCGCAATGTGTTCCTTGGTTCCATCCTCAAGCCCGAGCGGGAAGATTTCCTCTTCCCACGGAGACTCGAGCACTCGGTGCAACAGGCACGGCGTGCTGAGCAGATGAAAGCAGCGGTGAAGAGTGCCAAGACAGACAATTACCTCACACGCGTGCAGCCGGAAGTGCAGAACGGCCTCGAAGCGGAGCTCGCAGACAAGGAACTGGAGCAACTGAAGATGTTTGAGAAGGCATTGGCAGAGAGCCTAGGTTCCAATCTCTCACCGGAAGAGCTCAAGCGCCTCTACCTCCAGCTGTTCATGCAGGGGAACTGATCCCTCGACATTCGAAGTTCCTCAAACGCCCGGGGCCCCGGGCGTTTTTTTATCCTTCATCTCATAAGACAGCTGCCTCTCCTAGTAGAGTCCGGCAATCCCGGCAACGTCCCCCGTATGGAGATCACGCTTCTTCGTCTCTCCCTCAGTGGAGAACCGGTACATCGTTTCCTCCGTACAACTGTCATCGGGATGCCCCATGCCGAGACTGTGCCCCAGCTCGTGCGTGGAGATATTCTCGTAGTCCATTTTTCCAGCTTCCCCGGCTTCGCTCCAGGCAAAATCCACTTCATCGTAGACCTGATCCGTCTCCACAAGTTCCCGAGCGCTAGGAGCACCACCGAAGACCCCCCATGTGATGGTGACGGCAATGACGCCCGGCTCGGCAATGTTGCCGAAGTAGATTTCATTCACGCCGTCGGGACTGACTTCATCTGCAACGAGGGGAGCAGCAGTGAGAGAACCCTCACCAAGAATATTCGCAGATGCTGCATCCTCCCACTTCTGGATGTTCAGAGCGGTATTAGCGAGGAGGAAGGAGTCCGTGAGACCATTGCTATTCGCAGGATTGAGCACCCACGGTTCCGCTGCGCGCCACTTCGCACCCTTCGCAAGGAGCGCAGAGCACTTGCTCGCACCGCTTTTGCCACCACCGGGATTAGCCGGCTTCGCTGCTTCTCTGCGGTGGATAATCATCATGCCCTCCACAGACTTCCCATCGACTACCGCTGTCCCGAGACTGAAGACATCCGGCGCCACCTCCAGTGCGTGCGCAGGGATAGTGACACTCACTCCGGAGCGGGTGTTGGTTGCCGTCACCCTTGTGGTATTTGGTTTGGCGAACGCCGATCCTGCAATAATCACGCTGCAGAACATACAAGCAACGTATACGATGTCCTTTTTTGTTCTGTGTTCCATAGAGAAGAGGGGAATGGAGGATTTCATTTTGCTATCCTCTTTATCCACCTGCAACTCTTTCGCAATGCATACATGCGTACTTTGCAGCAAGGAGAACAGAAAAATTGACACATCTCCCATACAAGGTGATAATCTGTATCCAGTCTGCATTTCTTTCGAAATGCCTTTTGCAGGCTGGATTTGGTCTTTGACAGCATGGTGTTCCCGTAGGCAGCAATCTGTGCACACACCTGTGTGTAGGCTGCTGCATACGGGAGTCGAGAAACGTAGTATCTACTCCATTGTGCATTATTCACTTCTTGGAAAGGAGACTGAACGAACGCTGAGAAGAGAGCTACACGTACGATAGCTCTGTTCTCTCAGGATGAAGTGTGCAGCAACTACTGGACCGTTTTTGAACCGGGCGGTTTTAGCCGCCTACCAACAACCGGGCAGTGAAAATCTGCCCCCAGAATGAGGAAGAAGTCATGAGTCAGACGACAACGCTCCGTGGTCCTTCGCTGTTCATCGCACAGGGCTGGGGCAAGAAAGGCTGGTCCAACTTGAAAGAGTGCGCGCAGAGTGCTGCCGCACTCGGCTACAAAGGCCTGCAGGCAACCCTGTGGACCGGCGGGGCCATCGATACCAAACTGGCAGCCGAGAGCAAAACCTACTGCGACGAACAGCAGGGAATCGCCACGGGAGAAGGCTGCCCCATCGTGGAGCTGGCCAACCATGTGGAAGGGCAGCTCATGCGGTGCGGTACGGCCTACCGGCCGCAGTTCCGCGCGTTCGCGCCGGAGGAGATGGGGGATGACTGGAACGCCATCTCGCAGTGGGCCGCCTACCGCATGAAGCTGAGCGCCTCCGCGGCGCGCAACTTCGGCTTCGACCGGCTCGCCGCGTTCCCGGGTACGAGCATCTTCCACACGATGTACGAGTGGCCGCAGCGCCCGAAGGGCCTGGTGACCGCCGCGTTCAACGCGCTGGCCGCCGCTTGGAGGCCGGTGTTCGAGCACGGCGACGAGGTCGGCGTGGCGTACGCCTTCGAACTGCACCCGATGGAGGACCTGATGGACGGGTCCACCTTCAACCGGTTCAAGCGCCACACCGGCAACCGCAAGAGCGCGAAGATCCTGCTGGACCTGAGCCACCGCAAGGTGGCCGCGTGCCCGCAGGACGCCATGGAGCAGTTCATCCGCAACCACGCGGAAGACATCGCGATGTTTCACGTCAAGGACGGCGAATTCATCGCGACGGCGGAGAGCGACGCGTACGGCAGCTTCCTGCCGTGGAGCGAGCGCCCCGGGTGCTTCCGCTCCACCGGCGACGGCCAGATCGACTACCAGCGGATCTTCGACCTGCTGGGCCGCGAACTGAAGCTGGGGCTGTGGGCCACAGTGGAGTGGGAAGACTGCCGCGGCAAGGGGTGGACGCAGGGGACACGCGAGGCGGTGCACTTCGTGAACGCCTGGCTGAACCAGACCCCGCCGCCCGCGAAGACCATGCCGGAAGCCTCCGGCGAGACCTTCGACGACTTCGTCGGCGGCGGCGAGGCAAACCCCGTGCTGCTGGCCGAGATCCTCGGGATCTCCGTGGATCAGGTCAACACGGAGGAGCCGGCGGCGTAACCCTGTGCCCGGCACTCGACAACCATGCTGAACCAATAGCCCGCTACCGAAAGGCAGCGGGCTATTCAGCAAACAAAGAATTCTTTTCATATTGGGAACAGAATGCATCGGCTATGATTCCCATCGCTCATGGGCCAGCTCAAGACACTCCCCAACATCGGCAAGAAGATGGAAAAGCATCTCAGCGAAATCGGCGTTTCCACGTTGAACGATTTGAAGAAGATGGGAGCACTGGAAGCGTGGAGGCGCATCCGCGCGAAAGACCCCCAAAAGGACTGCTGCATCTGCGCCCTCTATGCGTTGGAAGGAGCAATCATGGGCATCCGCTGGCACGAGCTCCCGGAGAAAGTGAAAGAGGCACTGAGGGAGAAGGCAAACGAAGAACGAACAGCCAGTTTCTAGCTTTCAGCTTTCAGTAAGTTCAAATGCATAAACCTCTAAGACTCAAATCTGAAAGCTATCTCCTGAAAGCTGAAGACCAAAAACCATTCACCCCCACACCCTCCACCTGTTATACTCCACGCATGAACTCAGAAACCAGCAACGAAGAAGAATCGGGAGGAGAACCGCAGCACCACCGCCGGAGACGGCAGAGAACACGAACCCGCGTACGCGGTGAAATTCGGAAAGCAGCACGGAACGAAAT
This sequence comes from Candidatus Peribacteria bacterium RIFOXYB1_FULL_54_35, assembly GCA_001787755.1. Lineage (GTDB taxonomy): Bacteria > Patescibacteriota > Gracilibacteria > Peribacterales > Peribacteraceae > GWB1-54-5. The sequence goes on along the minus strand of MFYJ01000007.1, from coordinate 284,045 downwards.
CTCCGAATATCATATCTACCACTCCATCGCGAAGCGCCTGAAAAACGAGCACAACCGGAAGGTGCTCGAGGAAATTGCGGAGCAGGAGAAAGAGCACTACGCACAGTGGGCGAAGATCCTCGGGAAAGAGATTCCTCCCTCGCACCTCAAGATCTGGTTCTACACCACCTTATGCTCGCTGCTCGGCTTGAGCTTCAGCCTCAAGCTCATGGAGAAAGGAGAGGGACTCTCGCAGCAGCTCTACAAGGAACTCTCCGGCGAATACCCGGAAGCACTCGAAATATTCAAAGACGAACAGAAGCACGAAGAGAAACTCTTGAGCATGATCGACGAGCACCTCCTGCAGTACATGAGCTCGTTCGTCCTCGGCCTCAATGACGCTCTCGTGGAACTCACCGGCGCACTCGCCGGTCTCACGCTCGCACTCAATGACACGAAGCTCATTGCCATTGTCGGACTCATCACCGGCATCGCTGCTTCGTTCTCCATGGCGGCATCGGAGTATCTCTCCACGGAAGAGGAGGGGGAGGGGAATCCGCTGCAGGCGAGCATCATCACGGGGATCGCCTACATCATCACCGTCTTCATTCTCGTCACACCGTTCCTGATTGTAGGAAACGTGTACAAAGCATTGGCCTGCACACTGGTTCTCGCCATTCTCATCATCTTCATCTTCACGTTCTACACATCCGTAGCAAAAGGCATTGCATTCAAGCGGCGCTTCTTCAAAATGGCAACGATCAGCCTCGGCGTCGCGGCCCTGAGCTTTGGCGTGAGCATCGTGGTGAAGAAAATCTTCGGGGTGGAGTAGCTGAGGAAACAAAAGAAATAGAAGAGTAAGAGGAAACAGAGGAAGGAAACAAATCCTCTCACTCCTCTGTTTCCTCTGTTTCTTTCGTCGTTCCATTGCGTAGCAAAGCAAGAAAGGAGATACACTACAACCACGGAACCCTCATCCCCCGAAACCGGCTGCTGCCCGCGCTTTGACCCTGCCCCCTGGAACGAGAAGGAAATAACGTGGAAAGAAAAGCTCTTCACGAAAGACCGAGTCCGTGCTCTCTTCCACATTCCCCTCAACTTCGGGAAAGTGATCGTGCGGTGCATGAAATCCATTGAAGCAGCGAAGGCCATGGAACTCCCTCCCCTCTGCCTCTCCGATGAAGACTCCCCGTGGGGGAGCGACCTCTACATTGCCGTGTCGAAGGATGTCCCCGGTCTGCACATGGCACGGATTTCCGGGACCTTCCTCACGAAGGTATTCGAAGGACCATTCAAGAACACCCCGAAGTGGGCGAAGGAGATGGAAGAGTACGTGAAGGGAAAGGGCAGGGAACTGCAGAAGATCTACTTCTTCTACACCACCTGTCCCAGGTGCGCGAAAGTGTACGGGAAGAACTCTGTGGTGCTCCTGGCGCAGGTCAGGTAGACCCGAGTGCCTCCAGCTCATCCATCAGTGTCTCCGCATCCTGCAGATATTGCAGTGCAAGTCCTTCGTCCTGCTCTGCAGATGCACGGGCTTCACTGAGCTTCTGCTCCGCCTGCCTGAAGAGAACAGTGGCTTCCTCACTCTCCAGAGATTTCTGCCGGAGAGACTCCAGCCGTGCTTCTGCAACGGTCAGAATTCCCATAAAGGCAGAACCCGACTTGCTCTGTGTCTGCGACTGCTGCACTGCAGGCTGGAAGCGCATCTCGGTAGACCCGGCAGCAGGGACAGTATCCGCCTCCGCAGGTTCTTTGTTCTGCAATGTCCGCATCTGCGTACTCTCAGGAGCACCTTCTCCACCCGCTGCCTGACCCTCCGCCGGTTTCTCCCGTTTTGCAGGAGCTGTCAAACCATCCGTGTCCTGCTGCAAAGGAACCTCTCGCTCTTCCTGCGGTTCTGCTTCCTGGCGCACCCCTCCCTGCGGCGGAGGAGAGGAGACCATCTTCCGCCTCTCCTGCTGCACAGCATCATCCTGCAACACCGCAGGTTCCTGATCACCTCCCTCATGCTGGAGTTTCACAAAGAAAGGAAAAATAGGAACAGAGACTGCATCTTCTTCCTCAGAAAGAGACTCCTCCACCGCCTGCGGAACAAGTGCTTTCTCCCCCCACTGCTGCGTATTTGCCAGAATGATCAGTGTCACAACCAGCAGAGGAGCATAGAGCGGAATCATCCGCGGGAAAGACCACGGAGAAAATACACGCTCTGCCTTCCTGACCGGATGTGCGCGCATGAACGACTTCAGCTCCCTGTGAGTTTTTCTTTTCTCTCTGGCGCTGAGGCTGATGGTACTTGCTGTACTCATGAGTGCGGGGTTTACTTGCTGCATACGTGAGGTATGACGTACAGGAGCTGCCTTCCTTTCAGCAACAATCGCTCCCTTCAGCTCCCCGCGCTCCTGCGGGAGCAGGGAAATGTTCTTTGCGCGGCCGAAGAATGCACGGAGCTCTCTATCCATCGGGGAGGAGCATGCGTAATTTTTCCAGTCCCCGTGTGATGCGCACGGAGACGGCATTGGCAGAAATATTCAGCATCGCTGCGATTTCCGAAGGCTGCATTTCATCCACGTACCGCAGCACGAGGACTGTGCGGTATGGTTCGCGCACCTTCTGAAACACTTCCACGACTGCTTTCGCATCCAGAACAGTGGCCCAGTCCTTCCCGCTCTCTCCAGCAACATCAAACCCATCCTCCTGCAGACTCTCGAGAGAATCTGTCCTGCGCTTCTTCTGCCTGCGCACATGGTCGATGAGGCAGTTGTGTGCGGTACGGTAGAGGAACGGCCGGATATCCTGGATATCGTGCCCGGAAGCGAGGTACTCCCAGGTCTTCATGAACGCCTCCTGCATGAGATCTTTGGCAAGCTCGCGGTCGGACACCCGGAGGTAGCAGTGCCGGAAAATCGCGTCTGCGTAGAGGTCGTACGCTTTCTCAAATTCCTTCTGAAGCTGCGCACTGGAGGAAGAAAGCTTCATGGTTGACGGAAGCAGAGGAGAGAAAAATGTATCATATTTATTTTTTATGTCAATTGCCGGTAAGAGTTCCCGATGATGTGCGTCTCACAGAGTGATTATCTCTTTCCAACTTTCTCCATGATCTCCTACAGATCTCTCGCCGTGCTCTCGATCGGCTTGCTGTTCGCGCAGGCAATCGCCCCCCCCGCGAGTGCTGCCTCCCTCCGGGCAGAAAGAAACCAAACAACTTCCACCACACGACCGGCACTATCTGTACAACATCGGCCTCTGCACATTCCCACCCCCCAGCCGGATATCCTCCCGTCCATCTTCACAGTAGACGACGGAGACAGGGACTTCCGTACAAAGGGAAACTGGACAGTGGTCCCCTTTGCAGGCTGGCAATCTGATTTCCGGTTTGCAGAACCGCAGAAAAACAAGAAGAAAACTGCAACAGCGGAATGGAACTTTGCGCGTCTGCAACCGGGCACCTACGAAGTGCTCGCGACGTGGGACTCCTTCCCCGCACTCGCAACAAATGCGACGTACGAAATCACCACAGAGACAACGCCAACCATCCAAGCGGTTGCGAACCAGGCAAAGCCCCCTGTCGGCGATTCCTTCCTCGGCCGCACCTGGCAGCGCCTTGCTGAAATCAGACTCGACAAGGGAAGCAACGTGCGCGTGCATCTGAGTAACAGTGCAAACAGTTACGTGGTCGCCGACGGCATAGCGCTCAGACCCACAGGAACACCGGAGCGCGGGGCAGACCTCTCTTTCTCCGTACAGGGGCCCGAAAGCCTGACAGCCGGAGAGAAATTTGAGTACGTGCTCTCCGCAGCAAACAACGGTCCGCAAGATGCCTACAATGTTCAAATGAATCTTGTCTACAACCCGCGACTCGTGGAACCTCTCTTTTCCCAGCCGGAGGAAAGAGGAGGCTGTCACATTGAGAAACCGGGAGTGGGGGAGTACGCCCTCATTGTTTGTGATCTCGGCACTCTGCCAGCGAACGTCGCCACTGCAATACCCCTGACATTCCACATACAGAAGGAAGCACCCTGCGGGGCAACCATCGCCACCAAGGGCTCGGTCTCCGCAGAGAAACCGCAGGACCCCAAGCCGAACAATAACTTCGGCTACACGAAAGCATTGATCGAATGCGACCAACCGCAGGAAGCGGATCTCTCGCTTTCGGTGTCGTACGACGACCGCACAACACCCGGCGGACAGGTGAAGTACAGCATCGACCTCGCAAACGCCGGCCCCAAGACATCGCAGAACACCCTTGTCATCCTTTCCAATCCTTCTATGTGGCTGCACTACGACGCTGCGGTATCGGACTCCCGCTGCAAAGAAATCGTCCGGCCAGTGTACGACGTGCCCGGCGAAGAGGCTGAGGAATTCTCCCATGCCATTCTCTGCGCCTTCGGCGACATGGGCCCACACATCGGAACCGTGGCACCGCTCGTGTTCAAAGTAGACCCGGATACACAGTGCAACGGAACAGTACGGGGCCTCTTTGAAGCTGATTCGGATACGAACGACCCGAACCCGAGTAACAACAATGCAGATACCAAGGTGCTCGTAGAGTGCGATCCACTGCCCGCATCCGGCATAACCGTGCAGGAGATGCCGCTCGCGGCCTCCGATACAGCGAAGGCAGGACAGAAGAACATTCTGCTCTCACGCGTGGAGATACAGGCGAATGAAGCGCAGGACATCCTCCTCACCGGACTTCTCTTCGGAGAGGAAACCAACCCCCGCAATTTGGGAAACGTGCAGAACTACGCCCTCTGGGCTGACACAAACGGGGACAATGTTGTGGATACCATTCTCCAGAGGAATGTATCTGTATCCAACCTCTCACAGATTCGCTTCGGTGACATGACGGGAGGGGGATTCGTCATTCCAGCCGCTACGAAAACCGCCTTTGAGGTCCATGGCGATGTCGCACCGGTACTGCGGTCCGAGAGCATCCAGCTCACACTCGGCACTGCTGCACGCGTGTACATAGAAGCAGAGGAATTAGACGAAGGAACGAGCCTCACAGGCATCGAAACCGACAACATGTGCACTGCCGATCACTGCCAGATACACGTGCATACGGCAGACTCCACACTCTGGCATTTGGAACAATAGGAGCACTGAGAAAACGAAAAAGCCCTCCTTGTGAGGGCTTTTTGACGTACTACCATCCGAATGTCTTCCGGATCACATCGAAAAGCGTTTTGCGCGTGATCACCTCGTGGACCTGAAATCGGACGACGGCAACCAGAGAGCGCTCAGTGGAACGGTAGCGCTCCGCCACCTCCCGTGCGTTCGCGAAACCAGCTTGCACCGCTTCCTTCTCCGGAACAGCATCAAGAGGATGCACTTGTGTGTTCTGCAGTACCGTTGCCCGCCTCTCCCCTGCGCTCGTGAGAACCCGTATCTCCTCACCGGCATCGAATCCGTACAAATGCTCAGCGTACGGAACGACGCACACCACTTCCTGCCCCTCCTCTGCATCCAGCGGTTTCCCATTGGAGAGGGAAAATCTCTTCATTATGAGATGCAAAATACTCCGAACACGCATTCTGTCAATTACCTGCGGCGTTTCGCCACAGGCTGAGACTTCTTTGCATCCAACAGGACAAGGAGTTCCCTGCGAACATCACCATTCCTGATCTTTTCTATGAGTATTGTTGCATGCGTGTACGCACCACCCTCTATGCAGTCCATTGCCGCTTTCGCAAACTCTCTCTGCGTCCTTGGGGGGCCACCATGTTTGAAGAAATTCGTCATGAGCGCAAAAAAATACTCTCACTCTGCAGAAAGGAAAGGGGAAACAGGGCAATCATATCCATCACTGCGCAGCATGCCCCACCGGCAGCACGTACAGAGGCTTGTGGTCTCCCGGAAGGAAGAGATCACCCTGCAGACGCGCATCGTTGAACGCCCCGACCGGCACGCTCCCGAGGCCCAGAGCCACCGCCTGCAGGAGCAGATTCTGTGCCGCGTGGCCCGCCTCCAGATGCACGTAGCGTTCCGCACGTTCCCCGTACTTCTGCGCCGTGCGCTCCACCACTCCCGTGATGAGGAACACCGCTGCAGCATCATCCACGGATGCCTGCCCCAGGGAACTGCGGGCAATCACATCGCGCACATCGGCCTTCTCCCGCAGCGTGAGGATGTGCCCGCGCGGACTATAGTGGTAGAACCCCTGCGGGAGAGCGACATAGATTTCCAGAGGGTAGAGTGCGCCTGCAGAGGGAACCGTGCGCCCGCCCTGCTCACTCGTGATGCCCTGCAGCGCCCACAGTAATTGCGATACTTCGCCCACTGTCAGTTCTTTCTCCGTGAACACGCGCACCGAACGGCGCTGCAGCAGTGCCTCTTCCACCGAAAGTCCCCCGCGTTTCGCAGGCGGCGGCAGAGAAATGGTTGCACCGGGCTCCATAGTGCGGGGAACAGGAAGAGAGGTATCAGTGTACCCTCCGCCGCTGCACGCCGCGAGCGGCAACAGGAGAAGAAGAATGTTCCACCTTGCCTTCATGGGCACATCCTACACCTCTAGGAAGAAGACTGCTGCGGCTGCCACCCCTTGGTAAACCCCCTCCCGCACACTTCCTCGAACGTCTTGCCCTCCGGAATGAGATCGCACATCACGAACTTGCACGCGCTCCCCGTTACCTCCTCACACTCTTCCTCCGAAGGGTAGGAGAGGGGAGCATCCTGCACCTGCGGCTGACGCTTTGCGGTGAAGACAAGCCCGACGTACCCAAATACAAGGAGGAAGACGATGATGTAGAGGCCAAAACGCTTTGTATGCATGCAGACACTCTACTGCGAAGGCGGAGACCGCGCTACTGCATCTGCGCAACGAGGAGCTGCAGTAACGAGTGGCGCGTGAGCCCCTGCATTTCTGAGAGTAACTGCGCCTGCTGCTCAAAAACGAGAGCGGCAGCCTCGGAAATTCCCTCTATGGTCACAAGCACTCTCGCGGAAACAACAAATGACATAGATTCATAGACCCTGGCTGCATGCTCAGGAGTTTTCGCCCTCCCCATTTCCCCACTCGCACAGATGATAGCCCTGTTGCCGCTTCTCACCGTGACCTCAATGGCAGTGAAAAGTTGGTTGCCTGCGAATTTCTCAGGGATATCCATGGCGGACCACTACAGCCTCACACCTGTTTCAAGTAAAGGAATTGCCGAAGAATTTCTGAAAGGAAACTGCACCACCCCGCGTAGTAGTGGGTGAGATTCCGGATACTCATCTTCTATTTCTATCACTTTCTTTCATCACACTATGAACCTTTCAAAGATATCACTCCTGGTCGTGCCGCTCCTCGCTCTCAGCCTGCTCATCGGCACCTCCACTGCAGAAGCATTCGGCGGCAGGGGAGGGGGAATGCAGGGGGGCATGCGCGGCGGACCCGGCTTCGGTTTTGGACCCGGCGGACAGGGCGACAACGTCACTGTACAGATCACCAAGCTTGAAAACGGCATTCAGACAACCGTGACCACAGATGATACGGACGTGCTGGAACAGCTCCATGCACAGGCAGACCGCTCTGTGCTCATGCAGTCGATCCAGCACACCGTGACGAACCTTGGAAACGGCGTGCAGATCGAGATCACATCGGACAATGCCGAGGCAGTCACGATGATCCAGTCACGTGAGCAGCCCGAAGGGAGACCGCGCGCAGACGATGTCACGTTCTCACAGGAGAACATTGAAAGCGGCGTGCGCATCACCATCACGACAACGGACACCGAACAAGTGGAACGCATCCAGCAGATGGCCGCAGGGAAGAACGGCCTCGGAATGCGTGGCGGCCACATGGGGCACGGTCCCAAAGGCAGAGGGAACGGTATGGGAGGTTTTGGGAGAGGGGAATCTGGCGACTTCGGACGGTAAATGAATGGCCATTTCCTCTCACTGCAGGGAGAAACAACCTCCGCCTATGCGGAGGTTGTTGCTATACTGCAGCCGCAATACGCACGAATAGAAATGGATGACCACGATCTGCGCTCACAGAGTGACGGCGCCGCAGAGGATGCGGCGCTCGTCGCCGCTGCACTCAGAGACGTCAACGAATTTGAGAAGCTCGTCATGCGCTACGAAGCACCGCTCCTGCGCTACATCCTCCGCATTTCCAGCCTCAGCAGAGCCGACGCGCAGGATGTGCTGCAGGAAGTATTCATAAAAACCTGGCTGAATTTGAACGACTACCAGCCTGACCTCCCATTTAGGAGCTGGATCTACCGCATAGCACACAACACCCTCATCTCCACTGTCCGGAAACGCAGCGCACGCGGGATAGATAAGACAGTGGAACTTGATGTCACCCTTTTCGACCTCCCCTCAGAAGAACTGGGATTGGCAGACGAGCTCGACTGCAAGCACCGCGCCAAACACGTGAAGAACGTGCTGCAGATGCTGCCACTCCCGTACCGTGAAGTCCTCATCCTCCGGTACCTCGAAGGACACGACTACGACGCGATTTCCGATATCCTGCGCAAACCCCCCGGAACAATCGCTACACTGATTCACCGGGCGAAGAAGATGTTCCAGCAGCACTGGGAACGTTCCCATCCCCACTCCCATCCATGACACCCTCCAAGCTCTCCGCATCGGTCATCAAAAAAATCCAGGAGATGCATCTGCGCCCCCAAGCCCGCTCCATCGTTCTGCTCCGGCGCTCCCTCTTCTGGATCTTCTTCGTGCTCTCGGTCTTCATTGGCGCCAAGGCAGTAGCGTTCACCTTCCACATCGTCGCCATGGCCGACGTGCCCATGCTCTTTGAGCACCGGCCGCCGCCGCCACGCATGCTCATGCAAATGCTCCCTCTCTTCTGGGTTTCCTCCTTCCTCCTCTTTGTTGCGGTCGCAAGCTGGTCCCTCCAGCACACTCCCAAAGGGTACAAGTGGACGCTCCCGAAAATTCTCGCCGTGAACATCCTCCTCAGCGTCCTCATCGGGTACTTCTTCTACGCAACCGGCATCGCGCGCATGCTTGACCGGAAGATTCTCTCCGTCATCCGTCCGGGAATCTCCGCAGAACACTACCGCGAGCGCCTCTGGAACCACCCGCAGGAAGGATTCCTGCGCGGCACCATGAAAGAGAGGCAGGATGAAACGCACTTCCTGCTCCGCGACCCGCGCGGGCGGGAATGGCGCGTAGAAGTCGGATCGGGAGCCCTGGAAGAGGGGATAGAAGGCTCCGGCGTGTGGGTGCGCATGCGCGGTGAAATGACGGGACCGGGCGCGTTCCGCGCCGAAGGAATCATGCCGGATCTGCCTCCCCCTCCCTTCGGGAGACCGCCGGGGATGATGCGCCCGCCATGGAAAGAATAAAAATAGCGGGGTCTCTGTCAGGAGACCCCTATGAGCAGCCCTCAGCAACCAGGCAACGCACCCAGTTAGTGACACGTACTGCGACTTGCATCCCCTCAAGGCTGCCCACTCTGCAGACGGCCGCAACCGGACGCAGACTGGGCAGGTGGCTTGTTGTATGCCCCACTCTCGGCACTGTCAAGCGCACACTCCCCGAAATGAAGAATGGCAGGGACACTCCCCGTCCTTCTCCCTTGACTCCCCGCAGGTAGAAGAGAAGAATCCGCCCCTTGCGCACAAGACGCCCGCGCACCATTCACAGTATCCACGAGCACTCCAATGATTGAAACAGCGACAGATGAAACAGGCGAGCCACACGGGCGGCAAACGGACTCTCCCGCCGCAACTCCCGAAACCACTGACGAGTCTGCAATTCAGGCACTCCGCAAGCTCGATGGCATGATGCCCGAAATCACACAACTCGCGGAGGAGACCAAGGCAGGGAACATCCGGTTCCATGCAGAGGGACTCCGCGGTGCCGTGGGGAAAGCTCTCACGGACGTACCGGAGAGGCAGATGGATCCTCCTGAGCAGGATGCGCAGAAACCCGACGGACGCGACTGCCGGCTCCTCGCATGGGCGAAGGGCACACAGTACGATGCATCCATCCCGTTTGACGTGCAGGGGAGAATGATCAGCAACAACCGCACGTGGGCGGAGGATGTGATAGACGCAGAAGTTGCGGAACAATCACAGGGCCATGACAGGCTGACGAGGGAGACGAGGAACAACACCGCGTACAGGGTGCTCAAGGGACTCGCGAGGGCGTTCGACCCGCAGGACCATGGCACAGTCTTCCGCGTGTACGCCGAACCCTACCTGCGGGGCGCCGCGCGGCACTGCCTCGCATCCGGACACTGCGTCATCCCCGACAGAATATGCGGGGATGAGCTCCAGGCACTCCTCGCAGAAGCTGCGCTGCCGAAGACCCAGCCCACCGCGCTAAGGGCGCGCCCTGCGGATCCTGAGAGACTGGAAAGGAACGCGAGACTCGCACAGTGGACACGCCGTCACGGGCTCTGGGGCCAGAGCACGTTCCATCGCCAGGGCGCCATCATCAACACACACACCGAAAAGATGAGGGGTATTGCCGCAGGCATGTCTGGTACCGTGGGAACGCTGGAGAACGAAGACCTGCAGACAGCGGGGTACAGATCGCTCAAAGGGCTCGCCGTCCTCTTCGATCCTCTGGAGCACGGCGAAGACTTCTGGACATGGGCGGAACCCTACGTGCGCGCAGCCATGCAGCGCTGCAACGAGGCAGGGAACATGGTGATCCCCGAGAAGCCCGATGGGGAATTCCTCGCGGGTCTGCTCGCAAACACACTTGCCAATGCAACAGAACACCATCCCGACACTCCGCCCCCTGCGGACGATGCAACAGCACACACCGGATCTCCGCACGATGTTCCGGGAACAGCCGGTGCAGCTCCTCCACTGCCAGCAGATTCAAGCAGAGATGACTGGGCAACTGCCGGCACAGATACAGCACAGTTAGCATCTCATGTGCCTTCCTTCGATGCTCCGGGGGATGCCCCCTCCGCCGAAACCGATCCTAGTGTGCAGAGAACATCGGAAGACCCACCCGAAGATATGGAGCAGGACACACCGGAAGATCCGCCTGAAGATGCGGAGCAAGATCCTCCGGATGATCCCGATCCTGAACCACCCGCACGGGAACCCTCAGCAGAAGAAATTGAAGAAGGGAAGAGGCAACGGCGCTTCTGCCGGTTCGCCCGGGACGCCTTCGGCATTGAGGTGGACCAGGAAGATTACGCAGGAGCGGTGGAAGCCGTATGTGGCAAGCTTGAGAACCTCATCGGCAGCACCGTGAGCGCCATGCACATCCCGGGGAAGATCCGCGGCGGGAAGACGGCAGTCCGGAAAGAAGGGGCGCGCCTGATCCCGGAGATCGTCGTGAGGTACGATCCGCCCAATATTCCCGATGCGCAGGAGGCAAAGGGACGCTTCATCACGTATGTGAAAGACCGTCTGGTTCCGCAGCTGGAAGCATTTGTGAAGAGGTGACGGATGAGAAGACAGAAATCAGAAGGCAGCAGGTAGTTTTTTCATACTGCCTTCTGCCTTCTGACTTCCTCACAGGGGAAAGTGAAGATTGTTTGACAGTCCCCGGGCACACGCAGATACTCCCTCCCTTGCTCTTTGCTCAGCAACGCAAACGTAGGGAGTCACCTGACTTTCTTCTTTTGGGAGAGCACCCTCCCGCTCTGCAAGGAGAGACACTCTCTTTCCAGAGCGGAAGACGTCGCTTTTTCCCGGAAGGGGAAGCCAGTTCCCCTCCCTACACCATCTTACGAAGGAGGAAGATCTCCCATGCCACTGCAATCGCTCGTTCTCCAGCAGGCAGACTCGCCTCACATCCTGACGCTCGTCGCGGACGAAGGGGCCGTCTTCGGCAACTTCCGGATCCGAAAGCCCCAGGGCAACATGACCATCGAGATGGCGTGCCAGGGTGGCACGACACTCGAGGCGATCCAGGAAGCCTGGCAGAAAGCCGGGGAGAAATGGGTCGAGCAATTCCTGAAGAAGGATGCGGAGCCCTTCGAGGCGCTGCGGACGATCACGCTCGCCGACGGCTCGGTGATCGCGTGGTACCTGTGCCACGCGAAAACCAGCTCACCGGCGGACGTGCTGATGCACTGGCCGAGTACCTGGACCGAGGAGGACATCGGCCGGTACTACGGCTTCGCCGAAGGCGACTACTGCGGACCGGAAAGCGGAGAATAATCCTTCGAATGGGGGTGACGAAGGAGGGGAGAGGGGGGCAGAGCTTGTCTCTGCCCTCCGATTCCTCATGCGAAAAAACAGGACTCATCCTGGAAAACCCCCAGAAAAATGGAGTACTCTGACCCACTTACACATGCCAGTACGAAACCCTGTATTTGGTATGTGGAATGCTCTTTCACACCACCGGTTCTGTAAGAAATCTGCTCTTGTGTCCCACAAGGATGCAGAAGCAGAAACAACAGTTGAGAAATCGTGAAGAAAATTCCTGCGTTCGCAGGTGCCCGCTCCTCTCGGTGCGGGTTCTGTTCAAAAACCGGAGCATATGCTCCTCAGTGAAAGGATTTGGTGACTCATGGTTCAAACACCACGAGTGCTGAGCTACCGAGACTTCGGTCTCAAAGAAGACCCCTTCCCGTTTCTGAAGGGGCAACCGATCACCTTCCGGGGAATCGGCTGTGGTGAACCGCTCGCCTTCTCCTGCTACAACCCGGGTGAGAAGATCCTGGGGAAGGCGATGAACATCTGGCTGCCCATGGCCATGGCCTTCTGGCACACCATGCGCGGCCTGCTCGCGGACATGTTCGGCCCGGGCACAGCCGTCCGCCCGTGGGAAGGCCAGGACACCATGGAGAATGCGGAAAATCGTCTCCGCGTGGCGTTCTACTTCATGTGGATGCAGGGGATCCAGTTCTGGTGTTTCCACGACACCGACATCGTCCCCTACGGGAAAGACCTGAAGGAATTCCACGCCAACATCGACCGGATCGTCCCACTGATCCTGGAACTGCAGAAGCTCACCGGCATCCGCTGCGGGTGGGTGACGCAGAACCTCTTCAGCCATCCCATGTACTGCAAGGGCGCCGCCACCGGCACGCATCCCATCGTGTGGGCGCACGCCTTCGCGCAGACGAGGAAGATGCTGGAAGTGGGCAAGAAGATCGGTGCCCGTAACCACGTCTTCTGGGGCGGCAGAGAAGGGTACAACGAGCTGCTCCTCCTGCTGCTCGGCCTGGAACAGAAGAACCTCGCGAGGTTCCTCCAGATGGCCGTGCAGTACAGGAAGCAGATCGGGGCGACGGTGCAGTTTCTCATCGAACCGAAGCCCAAAGAGCCCACGGTCTCCCAGTACGACATGTGCATGATGGTCGTCTACGGGTTCCTGCGGCGGTTCGGCCTCGCGTCCCACTTCAAGGGCAACATCGAAGTGAACCATGCGCAGCTTGTGGACCTGCCCGTGGAGCACGAACTCACCGTGGCCGCCGATCTCGGGATGCTCGGCGGCATCGACGGCAACCAAGGGACATTCGGGGACGGCTGGGACACGGACGATTTCCTCGCCGACCCGATGATCGCGCTGCGCATCATGATCGTCGTGCTGAAGAACGGCGGACTCAGGCGCGGAGTGGTCAACTGGGACGCCAAGCCCCGGCGGGAGAGCTTCATGCCGGAAGACCTCTTCCGCACACACACGGCCGGCATGGATACGCTGGCCTACGGCCTCCGTGCCGCAGCCCTGCTCCAGCAGGAAGGAAGGCTTGAAGCCGTGATCGCGGAGCGGTACGCTCCCTGGCTCTCGGATCTGGGACGCGGGATTGCGGACGGCAGCATGGCCCCCGAGGCCATCTGCGAAGCCGCGTACGCCCACCAGCCTCAGCTCGGAACAGACATCCCGAGCAGCCACATCGAGAGCCACCGATACCTGCTCACGAGTGCCCTGCAGCGCTGCTGCGAGGGCGTCGGGAGCACGCACATCGAGCCGAAGTGGCGGCTGGCGAACTGAATGTCCAAGAAGTCGCAGGGCACTAAGCGCTTGTGCCTTGCTGACCAACTGAACGACTGATCGAACCGTTACGATGATTTCTCAACTGTGTCGTCCGGTCCCTGCGGTGCCAAAAGCACTGCGGGGACCGGACACGCTAAAAACGAGCGTAGATTTCTTACCGAACACACTCATCACTAGAACACCACCGTGTCTTCCTCCCCCCGGGCAGTCGGCACCTGCGAGAAGCGCCGGAGGATCCTCTCGCCGAGGGAAGGCCATACCTGCAGGAGGAGAGCGAGTGCATGCGCACTCCGCGGGCGCACGATCATCCGTTTTCTTCTGCCCGCCGCATCCAGAATGTCCGCTGCCAACTGCTGCGGATCGAGCCCCTCGCAATCAGTCCCGCCTGCCACACGCTCCTTCGCATCATCACGGATGGGTCCGGGGCATGCCAGCGTGAAGCTCACATCCGGGTGCTCCAGCCGGAGCTGCTCCGTCGCTGCGCGCACACCGTACTTCGCCACCGCGTAGCCACCGTAGTTCGGCGGAGCGATAAGCGAAGCGAGTGACCCCATGTTCACCACCCGTCCGTGCGTTTGCCGAAGGTAGGGGAGTGCCGCCCGCGTGACATTCATCAGGCTGGAAATGTTCTGATCTATGAGCGCTTTGATACCTTCCGGAGAACAGTCCAGCAGAGAGCCCCGAATCCCGGAGGAGCCGACAGTATTGAAGAGAGCATCAAGCCGGCCATACTTCTGCATTGAGTACCGCACAAGCTGCTCCGCCTGCAGGGGATCAGTAACATCCATGACGACACCGAACGCGCTGCGCTGCCTGCCGCGCAGTGTATCCACCGTTGCCTGCACGGTATCTCTGTTCCTGCCATTCACCACTGTGTGCGCTCCGCGCTCCGCTGACTGCTCCGCAAGCTCCCGGCCGATGCCGCGCGTGCTGCCGGTGACGATGACGCAACTGCCTTCGAGCCAGTCTCTCTTGTGCATAAGGGAGGGAGTTTAACACCGCACACACTTCCTGTAAGCAGAGAAGAGCAGAAAAACTTGTCATCCCCCGCGTCTCATACCCTTGTTCACCACTGCCACTGTCCTGGAGGTGGACCTTCCTGCGGCTTTTTCACGAGTACATCCACCGTGTTCTCCCCATGGGAAATACGCCTCAGCCCGTGCACAGTGCAGGTACCCGGCCCTCCCTCCCTGGTGCAGAGAACCTGGCTCAAGCGCAGCACAAACTCACAGGCAACCTTCACGGTGTACTGCCTCGCATGGTGCGCCGAACCCGACACTTTTCCCTCAAGCTGCTCACCACACTGCACCCGCGGGCACCTGCCACAGCGGTTCCTTGGGATGGGAACGGATTCGCCCGGTCGTAAACTCATAGGAATGAAGGAGGAAAAATTTACTTCTTCTTCTCGGTAATCTGCCCCGTCTCCCCGTTGCGCACGAAGCCAAGCAACTCACAGATCCTATTGATCGCCTCCACAGATACTGCTCCCACCCCGGACTTCGCCGTTATCGCACAGTCGGGACATCCCTGAAGTTCCGCGAGGGTACTCCACTCCTCGGCCTGCAGGAGCCTGTCTAATCCCGAGACGAGCCTCTTATCAAAACGCGTCCGGAACCTCCCAATGTCTATCTGCATGCGCACCTGAAGCGGCTGCTTCAGCGGATCATCTTCGCCTTTCCCCTCCAGGACAATATGCTCTGCTTCACAGAACGCAGCGAACGTCCCCGGAGAAATTTTACGCGTTTCTAAAACACCCTCCCGCTGCTCCTTCGGCATGCCTGCCGCCATGCGCATGGTCGCAGCCTGCTGCTCAGTCCACTGCTGTTCCTCTGGTATTTCCCCGGACATAGGAGGGGAAATGTACGCGCGGAGGGAGGGGAGGGCAAGGAACGATCACAGCGAAATAGCCTGCATCGGATCCTGCCAGTCCGGGAGCTCCTCCGGACGCTGCACGTAACCCTTCAGTTCCACTGCTTCACCGCGATGGACGGCGAAGTGCAGGTGCGGGCGCTCGCCGTCCGTCTCTTCCGAATACCCCTCCCCGAGCACACCGAGACGGTCGCCGGCGCGCAGCGCATCCGACACATTCACGGCAATGGATGTGAGGGAGAGGTGCCCGTAGAGCACGGTGACGGGTTCTCCCGCGAGCGAGCAGCGCTGCACGAGAACCCCGCCGTAGCCGCTCACCCAATCACGGAAGACGACTGAGCCGTTGCACGCGGCGCGCACGGTGACCTCATGCGGCTGCTCACCCTCCAGAAGTTCAAAATCGGTGCCCGTGTGGTAACCGGCGAACCGTTCGGGTTGCACCGGAGAAGTCTCTTTCTCTATTCGAATGCCGAACGGCTTCCTGGTGACGCGTTGCAAAGCATGCTCCAGCGGAGGCATCCAGCCCTCCCGCACAAGACGGAGGTGCTCCGCGAAGAATGCAGTCGTCTGACGCATGAAATCCTCCCACTGCGCAACGAACTCATGCTTCTCGCCTTCATAGGTGACGAAGGTGACATCCTTCCCCAGTCTTAGGAGTTCCGCATGAAGCTCCTCCGACCATTCGATCGGCACGCTCTCATCCTCCGTGCCATGGAAGAGAAGAACAGGATCTTCCATGTCCTTGAGGTACGTGCGGGAGGAGAGGCGGTCCCACACTTCCGGGTGCGTCTCGCGCGTCCCCAGCACTTCCTGCGTCCGTTCGCCCTCCAGCCTCCGGCTGCGCCACTTCGTGAAGTTGTCCCAGGCTCTGCTGCTCACCGGCGCGTAGAGCACCACCGCATCCACGAGGCCCGGCCGCGCCACGGCGATGTTGAGCGTGACCCCGCCGCCGAGGGAGTGCCCAAGCATACCAACATGTTCCGCATCAATCTGCGGGAGAGCCGCTGCACGCACCGCGAGAATCGCATTCGCGCTGTCCATGCTGTACTCCAGCCCTGCATCGTACGGGGACTCTTCATCTAGCAGGGGACTTGGGTCTGACTCCGCGTGCCCGCGGTAGTCCGTATGGAGCACGGCAAATCCCTGCCGCGCCAGGTAGTCCTGCTCACGCTTTAAGCCCCGGCCGTTCGTGTACTCGTCCGGATCGATATGGCCGTGGTTCAGCATTACGAGCGGAAACGGACCCTCTCCCTCCGGGATGTTCAGGATGCCGCTGATGAGGAGCCCGTTGCTGCGGTAGGAAATGTTGTAGCGCGTGTACGCGGCGTTCTCCTCCAGCACGGAAACGAGCGTGAGATCCGATCCTTCCAGACGCATCTGTGCAAAGTGCCCGAGCGAGAGCTCCGAAGGCGCCTGCTCCAGCGCCTGCGGCGCAGAAGATTCCTGCCGCACTACCGGCATTTCCGGCGCTTCCAACGGGGGAACAACCGGAGAAGTGCAGGAACCGAGGAGGAGAGCGGTACAGAGAAGGGGAGCGGCACGCATTGCGTGCATTGTACAGAGAACGAACGACAAAAGGCTGTGATCTGGATCGCAGAAAGAGGCGGAGCGGATGATTTTCTTTTTCATAGGGTTTACTGCATCCACCGCCGCAGGGAGAATGCATGGGAATCGCTTTGACGGGTACACGGCATCACCTAGAGTGGCCATCCTCAGTGGAAGCCATAGCAGAAAACCCACAGGCAGCACTCGAGTGGACAGACCCCTCCGACGAAGCACTCATGCGGGAGGGGAGGGGGGTGGACGAGCAGGAACTCAAGGAGAAAGAACGCCTGCTTACCGGGCTCGGGAAAGAGGGAAAAACAGATGACGTCCGCGAAACGCTCAGCGCGCTCTGCGAGCATCCGCTCCTCTCCCGCGGGAAAGAAAAAGCGCTTGCGGAGCACATTCAGAAGAAGAGGATCGCGTTCGTAGAAACACTGCAGGGAGCGGCATTCGGTGCTTGCTACAAGCAGAACATAGGCGAGCGTGCGAACCCATACCCCGCATTCCAGTGCTACGAGGATCTCAAATGGCTTCTCGATCAGATAAGGGACGGTGACGACGCGCAGCTCGCTGCAGAGGAGCAACTCGGAGAGCGGTATGAACTCGCTGTCACCCGCCGGAAAGCCGCGAGAGATATTCTGAGAGAATACAGAAGACTGCGGGACGAAATGGTCATGAAGAACCAGCGGCTCGTCGTCTCCATTGCGAAGCGGTACCGCGGACTCGGCCTGGACTTCCTCGATCTTATAAACGAGGGAAACGCCGGGCTCATACGTGCGGTGGACAAGTTTGAGCATGAGAGGGGATTCAAGTTCATTACATACGCCACGTGGTGGATACGGCAGTCAATCTCACGCGCGCTCTCGGATACCTCCCGCACCATAAGGCTCCCCGTGCACATCATAGAAGTCCTCTACAGAATGCGGCGCATTGAACAACAGTATGAGATTGTGAAAGGAAAGAAACCTCCGCTCACACATGTGGCGCAGGAAATGAACCTCACCGTGCATGAGGTGGAGCAACTCCGGCACATACGCAAGCATCCCGCACACCTCGACCAGATCGTCGGAACCGACGAAGACGGCTCCACACTGGGACAACTGCTGGAAGACAGGTCCGCACAGTCTGCGGACCACAATCTCCACAGAAAAGATGCAGCAGCAGCACTCCAATGCGTGGAAACATTCGTACGAGCACTGCCCGGCAGAAAGAACATCCGGGAAGCCGAAGTGGAGGCATACCTCTGGGCGAGCGGCCTGCAGGATGGCGAACGGAGGACCGCGAAAGCTGTTGCAAAAATCCTTGGTATCCCACGGGAGAGAGCAAAACAGTGGATCGGCAAAATTCGGCGGGTTGTGGAGGGGGAACCGGAGCTCCAGAAGCTGGCATCGCAATATTCGGCCGCCACACACGAATAATACAAAAAGTGCCTTCAGCCGGGAGCAGCGGCTGAAGGCGGGGCGTTCATTTACATCAGAGAAGACCTCTGCTCAGGTCACTTCTTGGCGAGGCTGATCAGCATTCGACGAGCTGACCGTACCTCCGGAACATCAGGTCGAGGTCACGCTCCCCGACCAGGTACTCGGCAACGTCCTCTGCACCGCCCTCGTAGCACCAGGGAGCGGCGTCTTCCGCAAGTTCGCGCGGAACGGGGACGAAGATCATGCGGCCAGGAAGCCGCTGGAACGAGATGCTCCCGTTGGACCGAAACCGCATCGGCAAGCGCACGATCGCCGCGCTCGTGATCCTCGGCAGTCCATGCGGAAGCATGACAGGGGTGCAGTCCGAGAGATTCTGACCGTCACCCGGGACAATCAGACGCCTCACAGCGAGCCGGGAGGAGCAGAAGTGGGCAACAAGCACCCTCGGCATTGCCACTTCGCCTCCATCCCCCACGCCTTCCGGCGTCACGCCCACCGTCACGAGCACATCTGCCTGTGCACCGTGGGTGAGCCCTGCTGCACGGGACCGACTCCTCGCGGAGTAGTCCTGGTTGACCAAGGCACGTAAACGTCCCATGGCCATTTCCTCCTTCCTGCAGTTTGCGATGCAAATGAACGGTAGGCACGGTATACCCTTTCCCGATTGGTGAGAAAAGCAATTACTCGGCTTATGGGAGAGGAAAACCCCCTCAGCGATTCCCGATGTAATCCCGCTCAGGCTCGCCCCACAGACACACAGGATGTGTGGATGCGGGGCTTTTTAAAGTATACGAACATAAATAATTGAGATTTGTCCAATCTCTGCTACATTCAACCACTTATGAACACCCCGGATATTCACCGTTCCGTCGACAGCACAAAGTTCGCCGGGCTCGGCCAGCGGTACTTCCACTACTGGGGAGACGACGAGTTGCACCTCGGCCACGACGAGCACCGGGATATACGCATCGCGCTCTGCAGAGTCCTCAAGCAGACCCCCACCGACGGCGTGATTGCGTTCTGCGGCACGGGCCCCCGCATTGCACTGAACAGGGACCTGGATTCCACACTCGTCGGCGGCCACCTCACAGACCACAGCGAACTCATCTTCTCAGATTTCTCCCAGGACATGCTCGTGCGGAGCGGCAGGACGGTGGAGGACATCAGCAGCACAGTCGCCTCCCGCTCACACCTTGTAATCCGTGACTTCTCCCGCAGGAACTTCTCTGCACGGTTCGACGCGCTCGTGGGAGAACGCATCCGGAACATCCGGACCGTCCACGACATGGATGCATTCATTGCATACATCAGAAATGAGATTGGCGTGCAGGAAATCTCCCGGCAGCAGCTCCCGGAGGACCACGGCCGTATCGATCCGCGCCTCGTCGCGAAACCGGACACCCAGCAGGGGCTGCACTTCGACAAAATCCTGCATGAGCAGCGTCCCCTCCGGCTCATCGTGGCAAATCTGCTCATCTCCGGTATGTTCGCCGTCACAGAGATGGACTTCCGCCGGAAGCTCGACCGGCTCCGGAAGCAATTCCCCCGGCAGATGACAGAGGAGAAATTCATCGACTGCCTTACCGCCTGGCACGAGCTCATCCTCGTGCTCAACGAGAAGGTAGGGAAGGAATTCATCGATGATGCGCTGCACGCAAACGAAGAGATCGACGGCAGCACGCCGGACATCTTCCTCTCCGCGGATGATACCGTCACCTACACGGGGCTGGAGGCCTTCGACCGCGTCCGGATGAAGAGGCTCAAATCCGGACTCCCCGAAGGAGTCTCCATGCGGGAAATCGACCGGGCACACTGGGATCATTCGCACGAGGAAATCCCGCACAAACACACCATCTCTGTCGCACTGGTATCGGGGAGAGAGGAGTAGGGGATACTCCGCCGATCACCATCTTCATCACTATGGCTGCTTCACATACTTGTAATAGCACGGCCCGCAGTAGTGCTTATTCCCCGGGACCCTCGCACCGCAGATTTTGCAGGGCCGGCCTCCGAACTTCTCGAAATCCTTCCTCTTCTGTTCCTGGGATTTTGAGTAGTTGTGTGAGTGTTTGCCGGGAACGGAAGACCCGTACTTCCCTCCGGTGAAGAGAATCTTGAGGATCCTGGCCACAGATGAACAGAATTTCTTCATCAAACGTATCAGGATTTCTTATACACATCCTTCCTGTTCCCAATCGCAACAACCGTTACCATCACAACCTTCTTATTGACAGAGTAGATGATACGGAACGGCCAGACCCGTAAAGACCGCAATCCCTCGAGCGGCCCCTGCAGCTTCTTCCCAATGAAAGGATCCTCCCGCAGGCTCTCTATACCGGCCATCACTCTCTGCTGATCCCTCTTCCGCAAAGACTCAAGAGACTTCTCAGCTTTCTTCGTCAGTTCAATCGTATACATGCCTAGAGCTTAAGCTGCTTTTTCACCGTTTCCAAGCTTGTGGTCTTCCCTGAGCGCACTTCTTTTAACCCTTCCTGGATGTCCTCCAGAAGTCCCGGGCTTGCCATGACCTCCAGGGTTTCTACCCAACCTTCAAAATCCTCGGTCGGCATCACAACAACTTTCGAAACACCGCCGTGTGTGATTTCAATGCATGCACCCGGCTTTCCGGCTTGTTCAATGAGCTTGAAAAGCTGCTTGCGCGCGTCGGTAGCTGACATACTTTTCATGATGTGTACATTATAACGTACACCCCACCCAAGAGCAAGCACCTACCATCACCAAACAGGGGAGTTTTCACTTGAGAAGGGCACTCCCTGTACTAAAATGCCGCACTCATGCCGCCCGCCCTCGACGACCCAACGCTCCCGGATACCCTTGCACAGGGAGCAATCGGCAGAACTGCGCGCTTCCTCGATATCGCAAGATCGGTGAGCGTCCGCCAGGCCGCAAGACATCTCGGGGGGCTCTGTGAAGACACTGCCACTGTGATGGATGCCGCCGTCTCCGAGCAGGTCATGAATCTGATGCACACGCCTGATGACGAAGTACTCGCGAACAACTGGAATGTGATTGCCCGCACAAATAAACTGCGCTTCCCCACACCCACACATCTCACGCAAGTGCAGAAACTGGAAGTGGAACTCTGCCGGAGAGCGCACAGGAAGCACGGCACGGATCTCGCTATAGACAAAGATTCCATACGCACTGTCCATAATGAGGCAGAGCGCCACATCGACCTGCAGCCACTGCTCGGGGACCAGGAGAAAGAGTACCTCGCCGCCAGTCACACGCGCGCTGTCATCGGGCACGTCATTACGCGAACCGCGGAAGATCTGGGACTCATGACCGTAGGGCACGTCCAGATAGCATCGCCGAAAGTTCTGCAGGAGAGCGGGCAGCTTGCCGGCGTACTGAAGCAGGCAAATGACATGGTGGTGAAAGCATTCGATGTGGAAGATCTGATCGCAGCAGACACCGTCGTAGACATGGCCATACAGATGGAACATGCCATGCGCAGAGCACTGCTCCATCTCGGCATCGCCCCCACCGTCACCTACAGGATACCGCCGGAACACCCTGAAGCACCCGTTTTCCGGTACAGCGGCGGGACGATCCGGAACGCGGGCGAAAGAGTAGGACGCAATGATCCCTGCCCCTGCAAAAGCGGCAAAAAACACAAAAATTGCTGCGGGAGGCCGCAGAATTAACGAAGAAAAACACGGAGAGCAGGAAACGCGTCCGATGCCCAAAATAAACCGCATTTCCCGTATTTACAGGAGCCCTTCCTGCGCGGTATACTGTATCTATCACGATGAGAGGCTATCCAAAGGGTCCCGTCCCGAGGTAATGCCTCTTTTCTTTATCTCTTCTTTTTGCTGTACGCCAATTTCGGCTTCAGATCGTTCATAAACACGATATCGGACATGAATTTGCGGTAGAGAGAAGAGTACTTCCTCCGGTTGGGGATCACCAGCTTGAGGAGCTTCTGTTTTCCTTTCAGATAATCGACGAGGCAGAAGAAATCGCCGTCGCCGGAGACAACCAGCGCCTGACTGTAATTCCGGAATTCAATCATCGCATAGAGCACAAGCTCCGCATCCACGTTCCCCTTCGCCTTGCCGGAAGGCAGGAGAAGAGTCGGCTTGAAGACGAGGATGTACCCGGCCTCCTGCAGGGAGGTGTAGAGAGATTCGTTCTCCGCGACAAACCCGATGAAGAGGAA
The DNA here is from genome assembly GCA_001787755.1 of Candidatus Peribacteria bacterium RIFOXYB1_FULL_54_35. Lineage (GTDB taxonomy): Bacteria > Patescibacteriota > Gracilibacteria > Peribacterales > Peribacteraceae > GWB1-54-5. The sequence goes on along the minus strand of MFYJ01000007.1, from coordinate 261,176 downwards.
TGCCTTCGTGATGCGGAATTTATCCTTGAGGTATTTTCTGAAGCGCGCGAAATCAAGCTGCCAGCCGGAGTCACGGATGGCGAGATTGACGTTCTGACTGTCTATGAATGCGTAGTTGTTTCCTTTGGAACCCATATCTCAGTATTGTACTCCTTTCCTTCATAACTCACCACCCTTTACTCCTGATCAAACACTGCTGCGAGAGGCGGCAGAACTAGAGAAGTTTCTTTTCCCGCTCAAACACGAAAGAGCTTATAGAATAGCCTGCGAACGAGAATTTCCACCCTTGAGTATCGCCCTTTCGGATGGTGCTTCTCGCACAAAATTGCCAGATCTTTTTTAGGATTCTCCCGCCCAAAAATAGGAACAAACCATTTGCGGTAGTGCAGATGATGCACCTGCAGGTGCTCCTCTGTATCACACACGGCACACTTTCTGCCATGTATCCGAAACGCTTCTTCTCTCTTCTGTTCCCAGAGAGGAGAGCGGTAGTGCTCCCACATATCCTTCTTAGAGACACGAGTTCGCAAAAGCTCCTGAAGCCCATAAAGTACAAAGAAGACAAGAAGAATGGGGATGAAGCTCTTATCCATAGCAGACATGATAGCGCTCACTCCAACGACTCACACGCCTCCCCGTCGTTATCTCCATCCAGCCCATGGACATCTCTGCCCCTTCTACAATAGCGGCAAAAATACAAAAACTGCTGCGGAAGGCGGCAGAACTAGGCAATCTACTCTTCAAAAATGAAATAGTTTGTAGAAAAGCCTTCAAACACGAATCCCCAGCAGGGAGCACCAGCCCTTCGGATGATGCCTCTTGCAGAGAATTGCGAGATCCTTCTTAGGATTCTCCCGCCCGAAGAACCAATATCATTTAGCAGGATACACTAACGTAATTTTTTTTATGCTCTCCTGCAGACTATCCATCTCAAGCATAAGGTTCGAAATACGGTACCCGACAAGCGCAACAGTAGCCTTACCAGAAACAAGATCATTATAAATACCCATATACTCCATAAGGTCTTTTCGATACTTATTGGTTATGGAATATATTTCATTCGCAGAATTAGAAGCAAGCTCCTTTGCAACCCCATCCCATTTATTCAGCCAGACCTCCCTTGCATCGATGTCAGTAGACATTTCTAAAAGGCGAGATTCAAGATTTGAGCAGGCCTCCTCTGTACTAACTGGGGAAACAATTCGGCAATCCTTTGACTGTAAATCGCAAACTCGCGTACGTTTACCATTTATGCAGTGGGTCCATCCTGAACAATCCCAATCAGACCCACCGCACACTCTTGTCACCGTGCATGTTCTCACAATTTCAGGAGAAAAATCTTTAACAATACAATCAGAACTTAAAACGCACTCCCTAGACTGAGTGCCTGCAGTACAGGACCCCCAAGATTCACAATTCCAATCACCATCTTTGCATACTATTTCTCCGATCTTTTCGATCTCTGAAGCAGATTCTACCGCTTTCTCCGGTTGGACTATAGGAGTTGCTTGCACTCGAACTTCCCTTTCTTCTTCCGCACTTGAAACAGAGCTCATTTGCTCTTCCGGCTGATTCGTAACATCTTCGGTTTCTAAAATTAAGTATTTGTCGCCATTAAAGGAAATACACGAGTGCCTACCGTCCACGTACACATATGTTTTGACATCACAGGTAATTTCAAACTCAGGATTCTCACAGAGAAAAAATATTACCCCCTCTGATCTCTCATTTTTCTCGAACCCTTCAATGCAAGAAAGATCCACTGCGTTGCACCCAGCAAGCATTAATACTACCAATAACAATAAAACCCTATTCACCATTAAAAGGAATGGTAGCTCTCACTGGATTAGATTGTCTACCCCTTCCTCCCCACCACAATCTCCACATCAATATCTCCCTTTGCATATGTGTGGTAAGATTGCTTCATGTGGTTCAGGAAAAGACGTAAGGCACCAAGATTGAAACTTAGCGCATTCGAACACCTCCTTGTTGTTACTGGCTTTATCGTAGCTGCCCTAACAATGGAAGTTGTAACTATTGTTCATGAGAATGCCAAAACTCTAGGCCCAACTTGGTATAACATATACAGCATCGTCGTAATTTTAGGTTGGACTTATCTTATTGTCTTTTTGGCAAGAGAAATCGAAAGACTCTATAAGAAATAGATTCTGCGAGCTTTACGCAAGGGGAGAGTTCGGCTCCAGATGAATAAATTATTCTTTTTCACAAAATCTCTTTTTTGCATAAGCAATAATATCCTTCACAGCTGTGTAAAATTTATCTTCAGTAACCAAATGACAGAACCATACAAAAAGATTAATTGCAACAACACTAAGCAAATAAGCAGTTACCGCATACAATACTATTTCCCTAACTACACCTCCCCCATATACACCATGACCAATACTGATAAAGTATAACTCCATAAAACCGGAGCCATACAATATCGCAATGCATATGGCAATATTTTTTGCGAGTGAAACTAAAAACTTGAAAGGCGTATCTGATTTGACAGCTATTGATCCCTTAATAAGGGAATAAAAAACCAGAGAGCATCCAAAAAGGACAAAAGTTATATCTAGACTAGTAAGAGGAAGAAGAAAAAAAGCTAATACTGAACTTAACATTTCACTCCGCGATAAAGCGAAATCAAATTTGTGGATAACATCGTTAGCATCTGTCGCAAAAGACATATACATAACTTTCGGATACCCACGATCTTGATGAACTTGAATCATTTTGTCCCTTCTTGGAAGTTTCTCTCCTATTAATGCATTCACTGTATCAAATGGAACACAACCATTTGTGCCCGAAAAATCACCCACCGGCAATCTTTCTCTCGAAACCCACATACTCTTCTTCCTGAATCTGTCATTAATATCTCCTAACCCTCCCAAAGCAGACAATGCCTCGTCGGAAAAATCAGTAAATGCCGAATCGTAACTACTTGTCTTTGTTGACATCTGTTAAGGAAAATTCAAAAAATTCATTAAACAAGTTTTTACTTAACGACTCAGCATCTTTTAAAATCTTTCTCCCCATTTCTGACGTCGAATTTTTCTTGCTTACATTTAAGTCGAAAAACAAACTAGTCTCGGGTAAATCCTCAGCACGCAAAAATTCTGTACGATCTTCCAACATTGAACAAACTTCCCCCCTTCTCGCCACACCTGCGTTATATTCACACAAAAAATCATTCTTAATGAGATTCACAGAAAAAAGGAAATCGCTAAACTTACTCGAAAGAAACGTTACCTCGGGTTTTTTCAGAAAAAACTTTTCTCTAAGTTTGCAGACCGCATCTTCAAAAGACACATCCAATCCAACAACTCCAATCCTTTCAAACCCTATCTTCCTAATAAGCTGTGTTTCAAGCATCTGAGTATAAAGAGTATATATTTGCTCTGATTGCTTTAAAAAATCCTTTAAATACTTAGGATCTTCTAATACAAAAGTGAAACCTCCCTTATCCAATGCTAAAGTTGTACTCATTTTTCTATTAATCAAGGCAGTTTGATCAGCCCCCTCCTTCCAGCCACTAAAAAACTTACGGAGCAATTTATCAGTCATCCCATATTTTATCTCTGAAAAAATTGGCCTTATTTCATTCGGAGGAAGCAAAAGCCCAAATAAATTAACCAATTCCTGCATAAAGAAAGTATGAATCCCAATGTTTACATATGTCAACTTTCAAACCTGCAATCAATAGCCATTCTCTGCAATTGATTTTGTAAGCCTCCGAACGAGTATTTCTCGCATCAAAAGCAAAGGGAATATTTTACTTCCCGTGATATTTCTCATGAACTTCCTTCAATTGGGGGTTAGTCACATGCGTGTAAATCTGCGTCGTACTCAAATCCGCATGCCCCAGTAACTCCTGCACACTCCTTAAATCCGCTCCATTCCTCAGAAGATCCGTCGCGAAGGAATGCCGCAGCGTGTGCGGAGAAGGATCAGAGACCACTCCCGCAATGAGCGCGTATTTCTTCACTACGTTATAGATAGAGATGCGCGAAAGTCTGAATTCTTCTCCGGGGGGCATAGTCTCCTGCGCTTTCTCCATATTACGAATGAAGAGGGGAGTGAGATCATCTGTCCGCGCCTCCAGGTATGCCCGGAGGGAATCCACCGCCCGATCCGAGAGGAAGACCACCCGGATCTTTCCCCTTTTACCGCGAACTGAAATCTCTCTTGTGTCAAAGTTCAGATCCCGCACATTCAGACTCCGGAGTTCTGCAAGACGTAACCCCGTCGAAAAAAATAATTCCATAATCGCTTTGTCGCGCTTGCCGGTCCGGGTGGAAACGTCAGGGGACTCGAGGAGACGGGAGAGCTCCTCGCGCCGGAGGACTTTCACCTGCCGCTCCTCCTGCTTGAACCTCTGGATGCGGTCGGGCGCGTAAATGCCGTCCATTTCCTCATCCTGCAGCAAATACCGGAGGAAAGCCCGCAGGACGGTGAGGTGATAGTTCTTGGTGGTAATGCTCAGGGGCTTGCCGCTGCGCGCCTTGGCGCCGTGCAGTTTGGATTTAAGGGTCCGAATCACAGTTTTATCGATGTTTTTGGCATCGGAGACGCCTAAAAGGTCTAAAAGGAGGTTCAAAGAGCGCCGGTAATTGGCCACGGTGAGCGGAGATTTGTTCTCTTCCGCCTGGAGATAGACGATGTAGCGGTCCATGGCCTGTGAGAGTGCGTTTTCCATACTAGGGGACTGGTGAGAGAGGGGATTCCTGTCATCCTGAGCTCTGACGAAGGATGACAGAGGAGGGCAGAAAATATGTCGCACTTCGACAGTGCTCAGTGTGACATATTTTCTAAAAAGCTGAATGAACAAGAAATTTGGCAGGGGAGAAAGAAAAGAGGAGTTTTCCACATCCTTCCTATACTTAACATAATGCATTTTATGTTAAGAAGGAATTGACATGTGGAAAACTCTGGCCTTCTAAGATGGGCTAGAGGACCTGGAAGTCCGACTGGGAGGAGAGGTACTTCTCTATGTCGAAGTACTCACGCAGCGTGTAGTAGATGTGTCCGAGTGCTTCGCGCACGACTGCGCGGACTTCGAATGACAGAAGCGGTACCCTGCCCGCCGGCAGTGTACGAAGGTTCCCCCACTCCTGGAGCTCCGCGAGGTACTCGATGCGGGCGAGGTGGTAACGGTCGGAGATGGCAATAATAGAGGAGCAATCCCCGACTAGCTCCTTGGTGAAGGCCAGATTCTCCCAGGTCGAGGTGGCCTTATCCTCCAAAATCAGGTCTTCTGAGTCGATACCGAGCCTCATGGCCACTTTCTTCATGACGGCAGCCTCGCTCTCCTGGATCTGTGACCCTTTACCTCCGGTGAGAATAATGGTCTGGATACTCCCCTGGTGGTAGAGGTCGGCGGCAGCCTGCACCCGGCGCGTAATGCCGGGGCCCGCCTCCGAGCCTCCGCGCACGGCGGCGCCGAAGACGACGGCACAAATTGTGCCGCCCTGAGCTTGTCGAAGGGTGGCGCTGTCAGCATCCCCCAGGAACTGGGAGACGACGTGGAGCACGATGAGGAGGAACACTCCCCCACTGACGCCGAGGAGGCGCAGCACCGAGCGGATGAGCCAGCGGATGTGGGATTTCCCGGGAATCATCGGATGACTTCGATGGAAATACTGGAAGGAATATGCGGGACCAGGCGGTTCCAGGGCGGCCAGACGTGCACCTCCACGTTCTCCACCTCCGGGAGGTTCTTGATGATGCGCTGCGCGGTGTCCTTGTCCTTCCCGGTGACGAGATCACGCACTTTCTTGCCGAACCTGGCTCCCGTGGGGCTTAAGGGGTCGAGGATGTACTGCTCCGTGCCGGAGAGGTCCACCGTGAGCTTGATCCACGCGAGGTCATCGGCGTAGTCGATGACATGCGCGACAAGGCGGTCTAAGGTGAGCGTCTCCTCCAGAAGGCGCTTGCCGTCCTCCACGTGCTGCCGCAGTTCCTGGCTGAGGAGCGCGAGGACGTGCAGGGAATCGTAGGCATAGGCGGTGTAGACAACATCGCCCTCCATCGGCACGGATTTCACCGGCTGGCCGAGGAACTGCTCAGAAAGCTTGAAATTGTAGAAGATGGATTTTGTGAGTTCTTCGTAGTACAGAATCTCCATGTGCTCCTCCGCGTGCTCCGCATTGAAGAGATCCCGCTGCTCGTCCACGAGCTGCTTGGCCGAAGCGAGCAAATCCTGCTCCAGCTTCAGGCGGCCAACCTCCAGGTCTTCCTTATGCAGCACCGTGCGGAAATCCGTCTGCCCCCCCGAAGCAGGGCTGCGGTTCTCGGCGTACACGAGCTGCTGCTCCGATGGCGCGAGGCCGGGGAAATCCCAGCGCAGGCCCGCAGGAACATTGCCGCGGTCTCCGATCACTTCTCCATAGAGATCCAGATCATCGGCGGTCGCGCGCGCCGTCACTTCTTCCCCGGGAGCCACCACCACCGGTTCCTGGAGGCGGAAGACCATGCCTGCCTGGTTCATGACGCGCGTTCCCGTGCGCAGGGCATACTCGCTGTCGGACGTATTGATCACCGTCATGGCTGCCTCTGCACTCTTGCCAATGAACTCCTTGGAGATCTGGTCGAACGTGACGGCCTGGCTCACAGACACTTCGATGGGGATGAGTTCCATGGTCCGCACGCGGGAGGGAATTCCCTCTATCACCGCTCCCGAGAGCACGAGGAAGACATTCACCGTCTGCGAGATGGCGTCCTCCCGCGGCCAGACGCGTATTTCGCAGTTCGGGAGCAGGCGGAAGAGCACGAAGAGGAAGACAACGACACTCGTCAGAATGAGCACCCACACACGGAGCTTCGGGAGGCTGAGGAGCCCCATGGACTGCAGATTGCTACGCAGCTTCTGCTGCCAGATGTTCGGCGAGAACATGCGGACCGCCTCGTCTGCCTTGGGGTTCCCCCGCAGGAGGTGCTTTAAATCCGAGATACTGTCGATCACGCGGATGCCCTTGGAGCGGGCCGCAGCCATGAGCACGCGCTGGCGGGTGGCCAGGTGCACCCTGGCGCTCATGCGCTGCATGGCATCGAGGAACTGCACGCGCATCTTCTCATCGCGCGCGAGCACGGCATCCGGTCCGGTGAGGATGATAACAAGGCTCCCCTTCTCCCCCTCTATACGCGCAGCGAATGCCTCCCACGACTCCCCCTCCTCCGGAAAGAGAATGGTGAGATCGGTGAGGGGCGGAGACTTCGGCATAGGAGGAAGAATAGCAGAACGTCATGGTGAGCGGAGCCGAACCATGGCGTACCCTCCACACACGTCGTCCCTCGGCTCCGCTCGGGATGACGTGCTCCGCAACGCCCAGAAAAACATGCTGGAAGTAGAACTACTTCTTCTCCAGCGCCTTCAGTGCCGGCAGCACCTTCCCGGAAATGAGATCCATCATCGCCCCGCCCGCCGTGCTCACGAACGTGTAGGTTTTCAGGGAGTAGCCGTACCGCTCGTGGAAATCGAGGGTGTCGCCCCCGCCGATGATGGAAACCGCCTTGTTCTTCTTCGTCGCTCTGGCGATGGCTTCGGCAATGCGCTTGGTGGCGTGGGAGAACCGGTTGAGCTCGTGCATGCCGAGCGGCCCGTTCCACACGATAGTGCGCGACTTCTCGATGATCTCCACGTAGCGCTTCACCGTCACCGTGCCGATGTCGAAGATAGCCATGTCTCCGGCGATGTTCTCCACCGGAAGATCCAGCTTCTGTGCTTTTTCCGTCGCCTCCGTCGCCACCACAGCATCACGCGGGACAAGCACATCCGCCATTCCATCCTTCTCGCTCTCGAGCATGATCTCCTGCGCCTTCTCTATCCACTGCTCCTCGTATTTGGACTTGCCGACATCGAACCCGCGGGCAGCAATGAACGTGTTGGCGATGCATCCGCCGACGAGGATGCTGTCTGCTTTGTCCAGGAAGTGTTCAATGACAGGAACCTTCGTCTCCATCTTCGCGCCGCTCACAATGAGCGTGACGGGGTGGCGGGGATGCAGAAACACTTTGCTTAAGTTCTCCACCTCCTTCTGCGCCTGGAACCCCAGGTAGGCGGGGAGGAGCTCGGGGACTCCGGTCATGCTCGCGTGGTCGCGGTGGCAGTTCGTGAACGCATCGTTCACGTAGAGATCGGCGAGGGCAGCGAGCTTCTTGGCAAACGCCGGATCTTTCTTCTCCTTCTCCCCGGGTTCGAAGCGGAGGTTTTCCAGCAGGAGCACCTGCCCCGGCTTGAGCGCCGCCGCCTTCTTCTTCGCCTCCTCCCCTGCGCACGGTGCAGCAAAGTCCACCTCCGTTTTCAGGAGCTTCTTGAGGATGGGGACGAGCGGCTTCTGGCTGAGCACAGGATCCGCTTTGCCTTTCGGGCGGCCCTGGTGCGCCATGATGATGAGCGCAGCTCCTTTCTCCAGAATGTACTTCATGGTGGGAACCATGGCCTCGATTCGGCTCGTATCGACTACTTTCCCATTTTCCATGGGTACGTCAAATCCGGCACGGAGCAGAACTTTTTTGTTCTTGAGAGGAGCGTCTTTGAGGAGAGGATACTTTGGCATGAGTGCATTGTAAGTGAAGAAGGAATGATCATGCTTGCGAGAAGAGTAGACAGAATACCGTATGTGGAATGTGGTATGTCGTATGTCGGGAAATCTCAAGAAATACAAATCCAAAAAACGAAAATACACACCCCACATACGACATACGATATTCCATATTCACACCATCACCTCAACAAAGCCATCACGCTATCCGGCGAGGTATCTTCCAGGAAATATCCCATGCACTCCCCTCCCCTGTTCACCACAACATCCGCTCTCCCCTCCCCCGCCGTGGAAGCATCCAGAGCATCCAATAGCGGTAGAATGGCTTTCTGAAGCCGTAAACCCACAATGTAAGCCCGGCGGTCGAAGTGAAACATCTCGCTCAGGCGCCCGGGGAGCAGCTTGATGGAAGCGGGATACCGGCCCATGAACGCGTCGATCCCTTCCCTCGCAAAGTATGCATTCCATTCCCGCTGCAGCGCGGAAGCGCGGGGGTGCGCCCCGAGGACGCCGAAGAGTTCGCGGGCGGTGGAGGTGCGGGGTTTGGACATGGGAAACTGAGTGTATCGTATTTCGTATGTGGTATATCGTATATCGGGAATCACGAAGAAATAGAAACCCAAGGAACGAAGGCAAGCACCTACATACGACATACCACATACGACATACGGACCACCAATGTACTCAAAGATCCCCGACCACGTTATGCTATGGAGGTGATTACCGTGAACCAGCTCATCCTCCTCCCCTGCGCCGCACTCGCTGCATCGGTGTTTCTGCATGCCTGCGCACTCAAACTCTTCCCGGAACTCGGGCTCCTGGATTTCCCGCAGCGCTACGGCCTCTGGCGGAAGGCCATCCCCTACCCTACCGGTCTCGTTGCAGTCGTGCTCTTCCTCCTCTTCTTCTTCGCCATTCAGCCGCTCCTCGCAGACCCATGGTCCACGCAACACACGGGACTGGTGGTGAGCACGGTGCTGCTCGCGCTCGCAACCCTGCTCGATGACCGGAGGCAGCTCTCTGCAAAAGTGCGGCTGCAGGTGCAGGTGCTCTGCGCACTCATCATCTTCGGCACCGGCACGCGCATCTACTCGCTCACCAACCCCCTGGAATTCCTGGGGTTTGAACGCATCCAGCTCGACACGCTCGTCATCCCCTCCCCCCTCCTCTCCGATCCCTCCGTCGTAGGAGCGCTCTTCACCGTGCTGTGGCTGGGACTCACCATCAACGCACTCAACTGGTTCGATGGCATCCCGGGACAGGTGAGCGTGCTCGCCGTCATCGGATTCCTCACCATCGGAGGGCTCTCGCTCTCCCCGCGCGTCGGCCAGCCGGAACTCGCTCTCATGAGCTTTCTGCTCGCAGGCATCGCCGCGGGCGGACTCCTCTTCGATTTCCCTCCGGCGAAGGTACTCATGGGAGACAGCGGCGCCATGTTCTACGGACTGCTGCTCGGCGTGCTCACCATCTACGCGGGCGGCAAAGTGGCCACGGCATTCCTGGTGCTCGGCGTTCCGCTCATCGATTTTCTGATCGTCATCTTCCGGAGGATCATAAAACGCACACCCGTGATGCGCGGCGGCGGAAAGAACGAACACCTCCACCACCGTCTCCTCTCGAGAGGATGGTCGGAACGCCAGGTGATACTCCTCACGGCAGTGCTGGGATCGGTATTCGGCATTACGGCACTTTTCCTCACCACCGTAGAAAAATTCCTTGCCGCACTCGTGCTCTTCCTCATCATGGTGGGGCTCTCGCGCTATTCGAGGACGTAGGGTTAGGGATAGGGTTAGGGTTTAGGATATTTTGCGTTGAACTTTGAGCTTGGAGCTTTCAGCTTTCGGAAGGATCAAAGTCTTGAATACGCAAATCCAAAAGCAAAAGGATGTCCTATCCCTAACCCTATCCCTAACCCCAACCCCAACCCTATCCCCCACCCAAATGCTATACTGGAAGCTCCATGGACACCCCCCTCTACCACCTCATCGTCTACGTACCACACAAGGATGCAGACGCCATCCGCTCAGCGCTTGCTGAGGCGGGCGCCGGGAACATAGGACACTACGACAGCTGCTCCTTCTCCACCCCGGGCACCGGGCGTTTCCGCCCCGACAAGGATGCAGACCCTGCCATCGGGGCAGCCTGCCAGCTGACAGAGGTGAAAGAAGAACGCATCGAAGTCGTCGTTCCCAAAGCGACGCTCAAGGAAGTGCTGCACGCCGTCATCAAGGCACACCCGTACGAGGAACCAGCCATCCATGTCCTCCCCATGCTGGACTACCACGACCTGCTCTGATGCCGTACCATATGCGCACTATGAAACACGCACCTCTGCTTCGCACCGCAACCCTCCTCTTCTGCTTCTACCTCCTGCTCACTGCCTGCGGGAAGGAAGGAGGACAGACACCCGACGACGGACCGCCCCCTCCCCCCAGACCGGCACGGGGCGTACCGGATGACGTCCCGCTGTACCTGGAAGATTCCGACGCCAAGAAAGTAGACTACTCAGTGACTGACACGGACATCGTCCTGACAATGGAAACAATCAACGGTCCCCTGAGTCCCATCACGTACTACCGCGGTATTGAGCAGAACGGCTGGAAGATCGTGCAGGATACGGAGGACGCCGGAGGCACCCTCCGCGCCACCAAGAAAGACCGCGAACTCTCTGTCACCTTCGAAGCACTGCCCGGCGGAGGGGGAACGGTGATTGTGTTGAAAACTACGAAAGAGGGTTAGGGCTAGGGTTAGGGCTAGGGCTAGGGTTAGGGCTGGGATTTTTCCCTTTGGCTTTGTGTCTTCCAAAGCTTCAAACTCTTCAAAGCTGAAAGCTGTAAGCTCAAATCCAAAACACAACGTCCTAACCCTATCCCTAGCCCTACTGCCCGTAGGCCATCGGGCTGCTCATCGCAGGGTACGGCTGTGCCTGGATGACGATGGTAGTTCGCCCGCGCGGGAGCATGTACACCGTCGCTTCGCCTCCGCTGAAATCGAGAGCGGTGAGCACGCTCGGCCGGAACTCCGCATCTCCGTAGATGGCACGGAGATAGATGTCACGGTTCAGAGCAGGATTCGTAATGAGTGCCCCCTCCTCATCGGTGAGTTGCACGACCATCTGTTCCCATCCACGGCCCGAGTACGAACCGTCGTGCTGAATGCTGATGTCCTGCACTTGCTGCGGCCCCCCGATCACAGCGGAAATATCCCCCTGCGTCGCAACCTCCTCACGCCGCACAACAGTCTCCTGTGTGCGTGACACCTGGCGGCTGGAGAAGCGCGCGCGCGTGACGCGATCCTCCACGCGCTTCTGGCGATCCTGTGCGGCACGCTGCGACCGGGACATCCGGACAGCAGGCACTACTTCTTCCGCTTCCGGCTCACGCTGATACACGACCTGCTCAGGAGCTGCCGGTGCAAGCACCGGCGGAGTTTCCTTCTGTGCTGCCTCCACCTCTCCCTCCTGCACCTGCTTCTCCTTCCTCGACTGAATCCGCAGAGCAATGCGCTGCGAAAGGTTGAGCACGACAGGCTTCGGCTTCTCCACCACTTCCGTGGTGCCCGGAGTCACAGGCACAGGCAGGAAGTTCGACTGCACGTAGAGCATGGGGTGCACGGTGTACTGCTTGAGACGTTCACTGTGGAACCCCGCATCGACAGCTTCCGCGAGTGTCAGCCCGGCTTCGTTCGCCTCTGCATCGGTGAACGGCCAGTACGGATGGAACGGCGCACTCTCCCGGTCGATCTGGAAGTGGAGGTGCGGACCAGAGGCGTACCCGGACTGTCCTGAGTAGGCAATGTGCTCGCCCTTCTCCACCACTGTACCCACCGTCACGAGCGCAGCCTGCAAGTGCGCGTAGGCACTGTAGAGCGTGGTGGTTCTGTTTGGACGGTCCGGATCGGGCACGTTCGGGTGGCGGATGACGATAACGAGCCCGAATCCCCCACCCTGCTTCACTTCCTCCACAATACCGTTTGCCACCGCACGCACCGGCGATCCCATCGGCGCGCGAATATCCACACCGGGATGGCTGCCGGAGTTCTCTGCACCGGTCGAGTACGAACCGCGGTTCCCCACGGAGTAGAACCCCGCGGAAGTGGAGGCATTCTCCGTACGAAGCTGTGCAGACCGATCATACACAGGAAGAACAACAAGGAGATCCTGCGGCACCTGCCGGTACGTGTGCTCCTCGGCATTGCCTCCGTACGACGTCCAACGGCTGTAATCCGGCACCTTCTCAAGCGGAGTGACTGTCCCCGTATAGACGATGAGGCTATCATCTTCCTTGCCAAGGACCGATGCCAGGAAGAGGTACCATCCGTTCTGTCCTATCATATTTCCTATGAGGAACGCCCCCACCGAAAGTGTGGCAATCCAGAACGAGCTTCGCTGCTTTAAGAAGAATATAGGATGTGGCTCCCGCTTCGGGTGCAGCGGCGCAGAGGAAAACCCGTGCTTACGGCGTGGGACAAGGGATGTCATGTTTGATATTCGTTTTACTATATTATAACATTTTTTAGATTTGAAAACAATCGATCTAAACCCCATTATTTGGCTTAAAGATGCGGGAATCACGCATTCCTGCGGGCGCTCTCTTGCAAGCACGCTCTACGTGCAACCGATCAGTATTCTGCTCTCCGGGGACCTCGGATCTGGCAAAACGACGTTTCTCAACGGCTTCTCAGAAGCACTGGGCATACAGGGACATCTCCCCAGCCCGACGTTCGCTCTTGAACATCTGCACAAAACCGCTGACGGGAAACCATTTCTGCACATCGATCTCTACCGGCTCTCCGGCCCTCAGGCGGACGCCTTTATAGAGCAGACTGCCGATTTTCTCGGCTTCCGCTGTATCGAGTGGGCGCAGCACCTCCAAAAACCCCTGGAAGACCCGTACATCTCCATCCAGATTCTGGACAGAAACAGGCACAGAGGACATGAGCTCACCTGCGCCTTCCGCGACATGCCCCTCCCGGGAGACGCAGAGATCCTGCAGTGGCGCAGAGAAATGGCGCTGCCAGAACACATCGCCGCACACTGCGATACCGTGGCGTGCTTCGCGGTGCAGATGGGAACGTCCCTCATGCAGCGCGGCGATATCGTCCGCCTCGAAGCCCTGGAGAAAGCAGGTAAAATTCACGACCTCCTGCGCTTCATCGACTTCACCCCCGGAGCATCCCATGCAGGCGATATTCCAAATGAACCTGCAGTCTGGCAGGAAATCCGTCAGTTGCACTCGGGGAAACGCCACGAGCCAGCCTGTGCTTCGTTCCTCCGCACCAGAGGTTTTAGCGCACTCGCGGAGATCGTGGAAGTGCACGGCCTGCAGCTCCCGCCCAAAGAACGGAGAACGGTTGAGCAGAAACTGCTCTACTACGCGGACAAGCGGGTGAACCTCGACCAGGTGGTCACGCTGGACGAGCGGTTTGAAGATTTCTCCAAGCGCTACAACGGGAGCCGCTTCTCCAAAGACGCAGACATCTGGTACACGCAGGCGAAAGAGCTGGAGGAGGAACTGTTTGGAGGAAACCCTCCTCTCTAGGATTATTCCACCCTACAAACTACAACCTACAAACTACAAACTAGTAGCTTGTAGCTGGTAGCTTGTAGGAAGAACGAAAAGTTCAAATCCTAAAACCTGAACGGAATGAGCTCGTACTGCAGAATGCGAATCACCGTACTCGCCTCCACCCCCATCAGCGCAGGCGTGGCAACAACGAGGAGAACGGAGAGTGCAAGAGTGAGGAAGCAGAAGCGGTCCAGTCTGCTCCACCCCAGTGTATGCCGCGGATGCACCTGGTCGATGTAGTGGCGGACATGCGAAATGACCTTGAGGAAATCATGGAGGATCTTCGCTTTGGGAACGAGCAACCCCGCAGCCCGCACCACTGTCATCTCCGCGCGGAGAAGCCCGCTCAAACTCGCAAGACCGACCGTATGGTGGAAGTACACGGCAAAGACCACACCAACGCCAAGGAGCGCAATATCTACCAGACTCTCACGCACCATCCCCTCCATTGTCCGCCTCCACGAGAACCCGTGATGCTCGCGGTACTTCACATAATCCAACGCCATGTGCGCGATGATGAGCAGCCCAAAGACACCAAGATTCAGCAGTGAAGCGACGAGGATTGTCAGGACAAGATACCCTGCATGGAAAGCAGGGAGATCATCATGCACATGCGCGAAATGCCGCACGGAAGAGAGAGGTTTGGACATGTATATACATGTTATATTATACAATAATTTGCCCTATTTAACAATGCTTCCTGGACAGGAATCCCGCAGCAGAAAGCCGAAAACTCGGCATTTTGGGCTCCCCATCCTATTGCATTTGCCGATTCCTCCAAGGAAAATAGCAGCCTCCTATCCTCCTTTCCCCTCATTCCTGTATGGACCAGTGCGACACGTGCGGCCAGGAAGTCTGCGAAATGTGCGGCGGCTGCGGTTGTATAGGCAACAAGTGTAGTTGCGGTATGGACGATACCGACGGTGACGAAGAAGAACATGGCACCGAC
Source organism: Candidatus Peribacteria bacterium RIFOXYB1_FULL_54_35 (assembly GCA_001787755.1). Lineage (GTDB taxonomy): Bacteria > Patescibacteriota > Gracilibacteria > Peribacterales > Peribacteraceae > GWB1-54-5. The sequence goes on along the minus strand of MFYJ01000007.1, from coordinate 246,114 downwards.
GAGGAAATGTAAACAACCGATCGCCGGAAGTACAGGTGCTCGATGTCTCTCCCAAAGACAAGGCTGCATGCGTTTTGAGATGCGCCCTCCCCTGCACCTCACTCATGGCTTTAAACCGGGAATTCTGATACAATAGAACCATGTCTGATGACGATTTCATCCAGAAAATACAGAAACAAGGCCAACTGACGGAGGAGGAGGAACGGAGCGCAGGCAAGCCCGTGGAAGGCGCAATGGAGGAAGAACACCGCAGTTTCCTCACCAAGCTCTCCGAGCTCATCGACAAGGGAGAGATCGACGTGAAAAATCCGGAATCCTTCCTCAATCAGGAGGTCTACAACAAGCTCGACGAGGAGTGGAGAGATAGAACAGACCTCACCCTCGTGAATATTGCAGATCAGATCAGGCTCATCGATGAATTTTACAGAGACAAGAACACACCCAATGCATGCCCGCAACTGCAGACGATGGTGGCGCAGCTCTGGCAGATGAAGCAGAGTATAGAAAAAGAGCATGATGTCTTTAAGTTCTAGCCCTCCCTCTCCTCCCCATGCCTACCCCGGAAATCCTCCACGAGCACATAGACAACCGTGTTGAGCAGATCGAAAAGACAGCGGACAAACTCAGGGAAGCGAGCGACGCAGTGAGCCGTGCAGAAGCACTGAAGCGACTTGCAGCACTGGAGAAGAAAGCGCCCGAAGAGCTGCTGGAACGCATGAAAGAAGTGACAGCGGCACAGCGGGAAGCGAAGAAGAACGGGGAACCGTTCATGGTGGCGTACACGCAGGAAATCCGCGCGGAAGGAGCGGCACTCGGCGCGGACCCCACGGAGTATGCGGCACTTCGCACCAGGCTGGAGCTCAGCAAGGAAGCCCTCGGGTAGTATGTAGTTTGTAGGTTGTAGCTTGTAGTGCAACTGCCTTTGCCTCTTTAGATTTTGGATTTCTTACAACCTACAAACTACCATCTACAACCTACCAGCTATGACCTGATAGTTTGTAATGCCGGACAAATCCACCGGATGCGTGAGTCTCCCCTCCACCACGACATCTGCCGCTTGGCATACTGGCGCGTTTTGGCTGCAATGAGTTCCCGGAGGGCTTTAAGATCATCGCAGGATCCCTCCATGTACGTCATGATCTCCCGGTACCCGTGGCTCTTCATGCCGGGGTTGTCTGCGGAGTACCCCTTCTTGAGGAGATCCTCCACTTCCTCCAGCCACCCCTCCTCAAACATCTTCTTCGTCCGCTCATCGATGCGCACGCAGAGCTCCTCCCGGTCCCACTGCATGCCGAAGATGAGCAGATCATACTCACTCACGTTCTCATCGGACCGCAGTTCCCTCTGCGGCACTGCTTCCGACTTCGGTGCTTTGAGCAGCTCGTAGATCTCCACTGCCCGCACGAGGTGCGGCTTGTTATTGCGGTGGATGGAATCCGCGGTCTCGGGATCTATCTCCTGCAGTCGTGCGAAGAGCGCCGCTCCCCCGTCCTGGTCGTACTCCTCTATCAGCCGTGCCCGCAGAACGGGATCCGGTACCGGCGCTAACGTCAGCGCATCGATCACACTGCTCACGTAAAGCATGGATCCCCCGACGAGCACAGGAACCGCTCCCCGCTTCTGCATGTTTTGGATCACCCTGCGCGCTTCCCCCTGGTACCACCCGGCAGCCGCCTCTTCCTTGGGATCGAGCACGTCGATGAGGTGATGGGGAATCCCCTGCATTTCCTTTGGAGTCACCTTCGCCGTCCCGATGTTTAAGTAGCAGTAGAGCTGCCGCGAATCGGCATTGATGATCTCCGCCTCTCTCCCCGTGGACACAATGGACTTCGCGAGTGCAATGGAGAACGCCGTCTTGCCGCTGGCGGTGGGACCGAGCACGACGATGAGCGGATGCTCTGCGGTAGCGAGGAGGCCGGTGACGTCGCGCTTCCAGTCTGAAGTCATCAGGAAATACTGTATCGGTTTGCTGACCAATCGGGAATGTAAACAATACATTACACATCCACCCGACCATATTCTCAGAATCATGCATACTGCCGTGAGGCAGGGAAAACCTGTATTATACTATGAACACTCCCCTCCCCTCCATGCACCCCAAAATCCAGTCGATAGCCAGTGACATCTCCCGCGGCAGGCTCACGCCGCAGAATTTCGTGATCCCGACCGTCATAGAGAAGACGCAGTTCGGGGAACGCGTGTACGACATCTACTCCCGCCTGCTCGAGGAGCGCATCATATTCCTCGGCACCCCGATCAACGACGACATCGCCAACTCCGTGATCGCGCAGCTCCTCTTCCTGGAGAAGGAGAACCCCAAGAAAGACATCACCCTCTATGTAAACTCCCCCGGCGGGCAGGTGACTTCCACTCTCGCCATGTACGACACCATGCAGTACGTGCAGCCGGACATTTCCACGGTCTGCCTGGGCATGGCAGCGAGCGGCGGAGCAATCATCCTCATGGGAGGCCAGAAAGGGAAACGCTTCGCACTCGAGCACTCGGAAATCATGATTCACCAGCCGCTCGGCGGTACGGAGGGACAGGCAACGGATATCGCCATCCATGCCGACCACATCATCCAGACGAAAGACCTCTTAAACCAGCTCATCGCCAAGCACTCGGGCCAGAAGCTCGAGAAGGTGAAGATCGACACCGAGCGCGACAAGTTCATGAAGGCCGAGGACGCACTGAAGTACGGCCTCATCGACAGGATCGTGAAGAAGCACGAGGAAGTGAAGAAGTAACATTTGCTCGTGCTCTCGTTCACTCGTTGCTCGTTCGAACGAGCCAACGAGCAAACGAGTCAACAAAAAGAGAGCCCCTCCGGAAAGGAACTCTCTTTTTTATTATGTACGAATCCACCTACTCCTTCTTCTCGCAGCTGCCGCAGCAGCTGGTCATCTTCACAACAAGCACGTAGAGAATCAGCCACACAAACGCATTGATGGCTGCGCCCATCACATCCGGCAGAGCAACTCCGCCGAGGATCGGCTTGAGGAGCATACCGACGGGGATGGAACCGATGGCGACACCGGCTGCCCATGCCCCGATCTCCGGGTACATGCCGACGGCAAGCAGTGCTCCGCCCACGATCATGAGTGCGGGAAGAATGAACGCCCAGAGAGCGCCGAGTGGCTCCAGAGGTCCAAGGCCCTCCATCACCATGCCTTTGAAGGCAGTGAATGTCATGAAGTGCGAAAGACCGATGAGGAGTAAGGAAACGCCGAAGGACACGCGGACACAGAATGCCGCTGCCCCTCTGGCAGTTTTGGGACAACAGATCATCATAGGAATCGGGGAAAGGGTACAGGGAATTGCAGGAATGTATTGTGGAGAAGCCTACGGCAGGGCACAAGTGATTTGAATCACAAGAACGCCTTCTGTCCAATATAAAACAAATCGCGTATCCTACGGCAAAATGCTGACGCAAATTCGCCAGACACCGCTCGGCCGCAGGGGAATCCTCCGCACCAACCACGGGGAGATCCAGACGCCGTTCTTCATGCCCGTGGGAACAGCCGGCGCCATGCGCGGCATCACGCACAGAGACCTCCTGGAACTCGGTGCACAGATCCTCCTCTGCAACACCTACCACCTCCACATCCAACCCGGAGAGAATGTGATAGAGCAGGCCGGCGGACTGCACAAATTCGTACACTGGGGGAAACCCATCCTCACCGACTCCGGCGGGTACCAGGTGTTCTCCATGCGGCACCTGAACAAGATCGTGAAAGACGGTGTGCACTTCCGTTCCCACGTGAACGGCGACGCACTCTTCCTCGGACCCGAGAGCGCCATGCGCATCCAGCACGCTCTCGGCGCGGACATCATCATGTGCTTCGATCACTGCCCGCCGTCCAAATCCAGCCGCAAAGAAATTGAACAGGCGGTGGAACGCACGCTGCGCTGGGCAAAGGAGTGCAAGAAGTGGCACGAGGAACTCAGCAGGAAATCCCCGCATCCCCCCCTCCTCTTCGGCATCGTGCAGGGGGGAGTGGAGCGGAACCTGCGTGAGAAGTGCACAGAGGAGCTCATCGCCATGGAGTTCGACGGATACGCCATCGGCGGGCTGGCCGTGGGCGAGCAGCCGGATGAGATGTTCGGCATCATTGATTCTGTGAGCCCGCTCCTCCCGGAAGAAAAACCGCGCTACCTCATGGGCGTGGGCATGATCGACCAACTCCGGATGAGCGTATCCAAAGGCATGGACATGTTCGACTGTGTCCTCCCCATGCGCCTCGCACGGCACGGGCACATCCTGCTCTCAGACGGCTCCGATCTCCGCATCACCCGGAGCGAGTACAGGGAAGCGCATATTCCCATAGATGCAGACTCCCCCTCCCCCCTCAGCCGCACGCACCTGAGGAGCTACCTGCACCACCTCTTCAAAGCAGGAGAGCGGCTGGCGGAAACCATCGCATGCATGCAGAATCTCGGCGTGACACTCAAAGCCATGCAGGAGCTGCGCAGCGAGATGGATGGAATGAATATCGAGCATTGAATATCATATGTGGGAATCCCCACATACGACATACGATATTCCACATTCAAAGTTTCGGTGCTTCTTTCTTTGCACCGGAAACCGTCGCTCCACCGATCGCCTTGATTTTCGTCACTTCGATCTCCGTGAACCCCTGGCGATGTCCGTGCGTGCGGCGGTAGCGCTTGCGGCGGCGCATTTTGTAGACACGGATCTTGTCTCCTTTCGCGTGACGGAGCACCTTCACCTCCACAGCGGCACCTGCAACGTACGGCGTGCCGACCTTCATGTCGCCTTCGCCTTTGACAAGCAGCAGCACCTTGTCGAAAGACAGGGACTTCCCCTCCTCTGCTGGGAGAGAGGGTACGCGGAGCTTGTCCCCTTCGGAAACCTTCTCCTGAAAGCCTGCGATGTCGACAACGGCGAACATGGAACTGTATCTTGAATGACCGCGGCAGTGTACGGAACAAAGACGACGAGAGGCAAGGAAATTTAGTACTTCTTAGTGGCGAAAATGCACAAAGATCCTCCCGTGGTTCTTGTCATCTTTCTCCAGCCGATGGTAGAGCTCCTTAATATGCGGCTGGTTTAAGAACCGGAGAACACGCCTCTTGAGCTGCCCCGAGCCCTTGCCGGGAATGATCTCCACAAGCGGGATACGCTTCTCGCACGCATCGCGCATCACTCTCCCCAGTTCTTCAGAAATCGCCTTCCCGTTCTGGAAGATATCGTGGAGATCGAGAACAAGTTTCGACATGCACCAAGTGTAGAAGAGGCGGAGGAAGAACGCATGCACTTTCACTCACCCAACTATTTGCATTCCTCCCGTCAGCAATGCTAACGTGCCGCAAATTTTTGAACTGGGAGGAGTGCTCAGTAATTGACAAATCATAAGGTTTATTGTTGAATATCAACTGATCTTTTTGACATCGTCGCCCTTACATTTTCGCAGGCGGACTGGAGGTATGCCGTACCTGTAGTCCCCCTTCGAACGTGGAATGTCTCTTGTGGTCAAGAAAGGAATTTAAACCATGAGAAGAAGAACTGCAACCGCAGCGACAGGAACAGCGACGATGGCACCACCCCCCGCTCCGCAACGGACGGGGCTCACGCCGGAGCAGGAACTGGCGAACTGGCTAATCACCTCAGGGAACCTGAGGCGGTTGGCCGGCGAGCTTGCCAGGCACCGGCTGGAGATCAAGAAGTCCCCGTGGCAAAACGGGGGAATGTGCATCCAGCGCTTCGGACTCCCGAGCAGCGTCGTGGACGCCTACCGGCTGGACGGCCGTCGGCTCCTCACGAGCCAGGTCTCCTGGCAGGGAGGGCAGCTCGCGCTGGAAGGCGCGTGCCGGGTCCTCCTCTCCGAGGCGGACATGAACACGCTCTTCGCCGAATACTGCCCGGAACTCACGTGATCGCAAACTGATCTGACTCTCAACACTTCAAGAACGGACTCAAGGACATTCCACGAAAAGGGAACACTCTCTGCACTGCTCTTCGGAACGGTGCAGAGAGTTGCTTTGCGCAAAAAAACGGGGGCCCAAGCGAGCCCCCCCGTCGCAAGCCACGGTTTCTGCCCTCTACACCGGCGACCACGGGCCGCCGGCGAGCGGATCCCCATCGGAAGGCACATCCTCTCCGCGCCGGAGACGGCGTGCGCGCCTGCGCCGCCAGTAGTCCACTGCAAACATGCCAAGGACTATGAGCAGCACCAGTAGATCGGACCATTTCATGGCAGAACTCCTTATACAGAAGGATCAGTAGTGACCATTGACTAAGCAGAATCTTGGTGCGGGCACACGCGCAAGTCCAGCACTCTCCCCTGGAATCTTCCCGAGGAGATCATCATCCCCCTGGCATACCCAAGCCATCGTCCGAATAATTGACTTTAAAACAATAATAAAGTTTTATAGTACTATGCCACCGGAAACAACAGGGGTGCATCTCGAAAGCGGGAGCGACTTTCCCGACGATAACAATGCGCAAGTCTTCCTGAAGAGACTCGCTCCCCATGGGACGTTCGTGCATGCGGAACCCATGAAACCGGGACGGAACGTCATCATCGTCAAGCTCTACCACGGCATTCCCGAAGACATCGAAACCTTCGCGAGATACCCCGAGATGCTCGACCGCTATATCGCACACCAGGACGCCGCATTCGATGCATTCAAAGCTATCAATCTCAGCGCCGGCAAGTCCGGGCGCTTCGTGATGGAGCGATACGCAACACCCCTGCGGGAACTCCCGGAAGACTGTCAGCATGCTCTGCGACAGGCAGCGGCCCTGCAGAGCAGCCGGTCCCGGGGAAATACGACCGTACTGGAAGAAGCGCGGCAGCGCATATTGGCGCGCCACCCGCGTGCACGCGACGACCTGCAGGCGCTGAATGCAGCGCAGAGATTCTCCGCTCTCTGCTTCGAGCGGCTCCCCCACTTCATCCTCCCCGGGCACTCCCCCAAGAGGAAGGGCGCCATCCCCTACCTGAACGCAGAACTGCAGAAGCTCGTGCAAAAGGCACTTGGAGGAACGCTGCAGGACGCAGACCTCGCTTCCCTCGCTGAGCAGGCACACACCATCGTGCTCGAAGACCACCAGCTGGACCACGAGTTCGTCCGGGAGCAGGTGCAGAGCTGTCCCCCGGAAGTGCATACAGTCGCCATAGGGTACGGAGGCGTTCACACCGCGTTCGGCCACCAGCCCCGCCCGCAGGAAGTCTCGCAGGCGCCGCTGGAACAGTACCTCGGAGACTGCCGCCTCTTCGTCTTCGAACCGCACGGATACCAGGAGTGCAGCGTGATCCCCCCCAAAGAAGCACCCGCCATGCTCCTCCCGCAGTCCGTGACAGTGGAGGCTTTGCAGACAGCCATCCAATGGGAAGTGCAACGCCTCCAGATGCAAAACCTCGGAACCGGACAGATAGTGGTGCAGTAGCTCCTACTCCTGCGTCTGACCTAAAAATATCGCGGTCATGGTGCCCTGAATGTCATCGGGATTTTCTATGAGCAGGCGCCTGAGTGCCGCCGTGCAGTCTGCTCTGGTCGTGCGGACGGGAACATTCTCCGGCGTTGCGCGCTCCGCCGCTATCTCCAGCGCGGTTGCTTCCACCCAGCTGCGCAGCGTCCAGGAGAGACCGGACTCCGGTTCTTCCAACACTGCCGGGGCTTCCCCCCCTACGCGCTGCAGACGTGGCGTGAAGATGTGCGGTTCCTGTCCGTCCCTCCCTTCAAAGAGCCGGAGCATGCGCGTGCGCATACCGTACTCATTTTCAATGAGACTCCACAGAGCTTCTGCACAGTCCGTACGGCGTACCCGCACGGGAGCAGTGCGCGGAGTCGCCCGCCGCGAGGCAAGCAGGAGTGACCGGCACTCGTGCCATGTCATGAGCGTCTCCATGAGATCATACGGCGCACCGATGATGACCGAGGGCCACCGGTCCCCGATTTTTTGGACATCCGCTTCGTAGCGAACTGTCTGGTGCTGCTTTCCCATAGAAAAATAAAATACAATTCTTAAGGATATTGTCAATTCTTCGGCAGCCTTTGCGCAGAGAGTAGATTTTTGCTCTCTTTCACTGTATTTTGCGTTCTGCAAGCGGTTTCATTGGGGCGTAGCCAAGCGGTAAGGCAGCGGGTTTTGGTCCCGCCATACGGGGGTTCGAATCCCTCCGCCCCAGCCACGAACCACTCGCCTTCGGGCTCGGGTTCGTGGCGGCGCCATCAGGAAACACACAAATTCCATAGCGAGTGGTGAGTGTCCAGAACCCGACCGGGTACCCGAACGGAGTGAGTGGTTCCCGGGAGTGGTGCTGGGCAAATGAGGGGCGTACAATCCGCTGCCTATGTCTTTCTGGTACGTCTACGTTCTGCGCAGTTCAAAAGATCACGATTTCTATGTAGGGTCTACCAATAATCTGAAGCGCCGGATGCAGCAGCATCAGCGGGGAGAGAACATTTCCACAGCAAAACGACTGCCTGTTGAACTCATGTTCTTTGAGGGACACCGTTCCAAAGATGATGCACTACGACGTGAAAAATATTTCAAGACGACAAAGGGCAGAACTACACTGCGGCAGATGCTACGGGGTAGCCTGGAGAGTAAAATGTAGTTGTGCGTGTAAAGCGACCCACTTGCCCTCAATTCCATAGACCTTCTGGCTCTGGTGGGAATGGCCACTCCTTTCTCGTGCCCTCGTTGCCAATTTCAGTTAATTGCTCGTGAGTTAAACCAAATTTCTCTGCTACTTCTCTTTCATATTCATCTTGTTTAAGTTTGATTAAAGTCTCCCGTTCCCCGAATTGCCTTGAATAAAGATCATGGTCAAATTCGTTACGCATATCTGCGTACTTCGGATCATTAGGATCAAGTATTTTTAAACTCCGAGTAATTTCGAGACGCGCCCTATCCTGTGCGCGGATATATTCATCCCAGATAGTCATTCTTTCATTTTCAGATAAGCCATTGATTGTTGGCTCCGTTTCAATTACTTCTTCGTTGTTCTGAATGTTGGGCGTACATCCAGTCATTGCAATCAGAGCCACAAATAATACACTTAAATATCTTTGCATGTTGCAATGATAGCACAGACCCACGTGCCTTCTGCTACCTTATGAAAGGACTCTCAAAGAGCCTCAAAATTCCTCTTAAAACTTGCTGCCAGACCCGACTACACAGCCAGAATACAATGACATCAAACAGCCCAACCAAAGTCGCATGTCTCCAGACGGAGGGATGAGAAGTTTACCCTGAGCGAGTCCGTCCTGAGCATGTCGAAGGGCGGACGAGCCGAACGGGAATCCCTCCGCCCCAGCCACGGCTTGTGGAAGCGATAATCAAGCCCATTGGCTCATATGCTCGTTTACTCCCCGACGATTGATAACTGCATCAAATGAATCCTGACGTGTCACCATTCTCGGCTTATCTTCGTTAGTAAGGTCAGCCAGACACTGTCTCCCGAGTTCAATTTTCAATTCCGCTACAGCACAATCCGGAACCTCGACATGAATGGACATGATTCGATCAGGATCAGTAGAATCAACATCGGATTGATGAGTGCCAAATATATTTGCGGTACTTTGCCCTGGCCTTTGCTGATATCGTTCCAAGATTGATTGAGCATTTGAAACATGTCGAAAAGGAAGGTTGAACGAAAGCAATGTCATGCCATTAGCACGGTGTTCAATCGCAGCGTGCAAAAGAATCCCAACATCCTGTATTCTCGATAAAACATCCTTCTCCGTCTCTGCGATCTGCCGAGTCGTAACGAGTGCAGGAACAGCTCGTGCCACCGTACCGATCTCACGGAGTCTGCGCGCCATTATCGCTGTACCAGTTTCTGAAACATCAACCATCGCATCTGCGAGAGGAGGGATACCTTTCCTCTTGCTCCTTACACACCGTTCCGTTTGCCCATGGCTCAGCAGAACTCTGTATGCATCATCCGGATACCCTTTTTTAGCAAAATATATCCTCAGGAGTTCAGGACACTCTGTTGCAATTGTCGGATGCATCTGTTCAGGGAACAAGCCTTGAAGAGTATGAACGTCACTCTCTTGGGGAACTGCCAACTTATGTTCCATCTCCCTCCCCACAGTTTTTTTTCCAAATGGCAAGAGGCAGACTACATGGAGTTCAGCTAATAGGTCCCGGAAATAGTTTATTAGGTAATCTGTGCCCATGATCACTGCATCAATCTCAAGACCGAGATACCGTGCAGCATCTATTCTCTCTTCAAGAGTAAAACTGACTTCAGGGAACTTTGATGACACAACACAATCTGCATTGTGCGCTAGCGTTCCTTGAAAAAAGCCGGCTCCATTCTCATTACAGAGATCCTGAGCCATTCCTTCAACGCTGCCGGTCGGTAGACCAATCAAAATGTTCCTTGGCATATAATAGTGGGATTATTACATATATTTAATATTGACGCAAGTAGTACGGTTTTGGCATACATATGCCGAGAGATCGCTGAGCATAGCTGCATAGAACCTCAGAATTTCCCTCAAAAGGTGGCAGGATATCAATGGAGAATCTACTGGCCGCATTATGTGTATAATCATTTTCATGTCTCGACGCAGACGATCGAATTATATTTCCAAAAATGGCTTTTCGCCGTCTACAAATAGATTTGTAGGAAGCACCTTGCATTCGATCGTATTTCTTCTAGTTACATACGTTCCTTATCAGATTTGGGGAACTAAAATGTTTACCGAAATTTGGTTCTATATCACGCAAGCCTTTGCCTATTGGTTTGTTGGATTTTTCCTTCGTAAGATTGGATTCTGGGTGTATTAGCCGACCATGCAGCTTCAGGAAAATGTAGAATCCACTATTTTTGCATAGAAAGAGCATTTACAGCGAAATTTAGCTGAGAAAGGGGGTAAAAAGTGTCCTCTTTTTTCCCCTTTTCCAGCCGAAATCACCCTGCAAAAAAATCCCCGACCTTTTGAAAGTATATTTAAGAGGAAAACTTGACATTCGTCATTAAATATCTATTATTACGCCCTTTTATTCCTGTCCACCCCTTTTCATGGTCACGGGGAAAAAACGTGCACTCGCATCGCTGTGTCTTCTGGGGATCATTGCGATTCACTGCGAGTGGATCAGCGCGCTTGCCATACCGGAGCCACTTCTCTCGGTTCCGAAAGCGGAGGCATCCGGCACGGAGTGCAGTGACAACATCGACAATGACGGAGACGGGAAAGTAGATGCTCTTATCGAGCTCGATGCATACAACGGCGAAACGCGGTCCTGGACAGGAGACACGGCGGGCATCCGCTCTTTCGTAAACGGCATAGCGGCACAGCGGGGATACACCCAGATCTCCACGGATTGGCATGGCCAGGGAATGGTGAACAACGACAGTACCACCGCGGCAAAAGTCTGTGAGTGGGCAGGTTTTTCCACCGTGGAACTGAGAGATTGTTACGAATTCGGACCGGGAGCGGGAGGCCGGTGCAACTTCACTTCCTGCGGCGACAACACCATGGGGAAATGGAATTCCTCCATGAACAACATCCAGATCACCTGCGCCTGCGGCACCACGTGGCTCGCTTCCCTCACCTGCCGCCACCGGCTCCCCGCCTGCAGCGACGGCGTGGATAACGACGGGGACGGAAGCATAGACTCAAATGATAGTGGATGCGCCACTTCCCGCGATGACAACGAGAGGGCGCACGATCCCGATTGTACGGACCCAAATGACAACACTGAGAGAGTGGCACAGTGCAACGACGGTCTGGATAACGACGGAGATGGTGCGACAGACTTGAATGATTACAGCTGCAGCTCAGGCACCGACGACGACGAGACAAATCCGAAGTCCGAGTGCCAGGATGGGTTGGATAATGACAGCAACGGGCTCACGGACTACCCGAATGATCCGGGGTGCAGCTCAAAGCAGGACAATGACGAAGACGGCTTCGACCAGCAGTGCGGCGACGGAGTGGACAACGACGGCGACGGCGCCACGGATTACCCCAATGATTTCAGCTGCAGCTCAAGCACAGATAACGACGAGACGAACCCGAAGGCAGAGTGCGGCGACGGGATGGATAACGACGGGAACGGGCTCATCGACTTCCCGAATGATCCGGGATGCAGTACCAAGCAGGACAACGATGAAGACGGGTACGACGCACAGTGCAGTGATGGGCTCGATAACGATGGAGACGGAGCGACAGATTTCTCCGGAGGAGACTTTAGCTGCAGTTCCGGTTCCGATAACGACGAGACGAACCCGAAAGCACTCTGCCAGGACGGACTGGATAACGACGGAGATGGCCTCACGGACTTCCCGAATGATCCGGGATGCAGCTCTAAGCAGGACAACGACGAATACAACGCGCCGGTGAACGATGCGGACTGCGTAGGCATCTCCGCTCCGTCTTCGGTGATCGCCGGGAGCACATTCAATGGAACCATCACCATGCGCAACACCGGCACCAGCACATGGACAAGCAGCAGCCTCTACAGGATCGGTACCCAAAACCCGCAGGACAACACCAGATGGGGAGCCAATAACAGAGCGGCAATCTCCCCTTCGACGGTTGCCCCGGGGCAGTCCACCGTGTCCACGTACCCCGCCACCGCTCCGAGCACACCCGGCACCTACAGCTTCGACTGGAAAATGGTGCAGGACGGCACAGAGTGGTTCGGCGAAACGTGCACCAAATCCATCCAGGTCACACCCGCCCCGCAGTGCAGCGACGGGCTGGATAACGACGGGGACGGCGCGATGGATTTCTCCGGAGGAGACTTTAGTTGCAGTTCAGCCACAGATACTGATGAGACAAATCCGAAGTCCGAATGTCAGGACGGGTTGGATAATGACGGGAACGGGATCATAGACTTCCCGAATGATCCGGGATGCAGCTCTAAGCAGGATAACGACGAGGACGGCTTTGACCCGCAGTGCAGCGACGGGCTGGATAATGACGGCGACGGCGCCACGGACTTCTCCGGAGGAGACTTTAGTTGCAGTTCCAGTTCCGATAACGACGAGACGAACCCGAAGGCACAGTGCCAGGACGGACTGGATAACGACAGTGACGGCCTCATCGACTTCCCGAACGACCCCGGGTGCAGCAGCAAACAGGATAATGTTGAATCACCGCAGAACGTTGCAACGCTGACCGTGAGCAAATCCGGCCCCGCAACTGCAATACCAGGTGATACCCTCATTTATTCGGTCGTGGTGCAAAACACGTCCAGCATCCCCGCATCACAAGTCGAAGTGGTGGATCCTGCGCATGGCACCAACGGTCAGACGGTATTCCAGCCGTCGCAGAGTTCATCGCAGTGTGTCGGACAGGGCGGGGCTATTTGCTATCTTCCTTCCCTGGGCCCAAACCAGACAGTGACACTGACTCTCGCCTTCAGGACGCAGAACATCAACTGCGGAGAAGCGATCAACAATATCGCGATTGCCGGCGCACAGTACGTCCCCGAGGTGACGAGTAACATCGTCACTACGCGCATGGAATGCGACCAGTGCAGCGACGGAGAAGACAATGACGGGGACGGAGCAACGGACTACCCGGATGACTTCAGCTGCAGCTCTGATACGGACGACGATGAGACAAATCCGAAGTCTGAATGTCAGGACGGGTTGGATAATGACGGGAACGGGCTCATCGATTTCCCGAATGATCCGGGATGCAGCTCCAAGCAGGATAACGACGAGGACGGCTTTGACCCGCAGTGCAACGACGGGCTGGATAACGACGGAGACGGAGCGACGGATTTCTCCGGAGGAGACTTTAGCTGCAGTTCGGCAACCGATAACGACGAGACGAACCCGAAGGCACAGTGCCAGGATGGGCTGGATAACGACGGGAACGGACTCATAGACTTCCCAAACGATCCGGGGTGCAGCTCGCAGCAGGATAACGTGGAGCAGGGAGGCATCCTGCAGGCAGATCTCTCTATTACAAAGAGCGGCCCCGTGAGCGTGATGCGTGGGAGCACAGTCATCTACACGATAACCGCGACAAATAACGGACCGCACACGGCACAGAACGTGACCATAGGAGATAACGTTCCAAGCGGCCTCCAGTTCAATGCAGCCCAGAGTGACAGCAACTGCGCACTCGTTGCGAACACTGTGCGCTGCAACAATATCACGCTCAGTAGCGGACAGAGCGAAACGGTGAACATCGCCTTCACGGTGCCAACCACTGTCGCATGCAACTCCACCATCCAGAATGTCGCCTCTGTCTCCGCCTCCACTACCGACACGAACCCGGCAAATAACCAGAGCCAGACTGTGAGTACCACGGTGAACTGCCCCCCGCCGCAGGCGGACCTGCGCATCGCAAAGACCGGACCGAGCACCGTCGTGCGGGGAAACACTGTGAGTTACACGCTCACTGCCACGAATGACGGTCCGGATACCGCGACGAATGTCGCAGTGCAGGATCCCATTCCTTCCAGCCTCACCTTCAACCAGAGCGCTTCAAGCAGCAGCTGCGTGCAGAATGGCACGAATATCATCTGCAACAACTTCAGCCTCACAAGCAGCCAGAGCCGGACCTTCACCGTTGTTTTCAACGTTCCTTCGACGTACACCTGCAACGGCACGATCCAGAACAGTGCCTCCGTTGCTTCCTCCACCACCGACCCGAACTCAGGGAATAACCAGAGCCAGACTGTGAGCACTTCGGTCACCTGTCCCCCGCCGCAGGCGGACTTACGCATTGCGAAGACCGGACCGAGCACTGTCGTGCGGGGGAACACCGTGAGTTACACGCTCACCGCAACGAACGGAGGACCGGATACCGCAACGAACGTGACGGTGCAGGATCCCATTCCTTCCGGCCTCACCTTTAATCCGAGCGCCTCAAGCACGAGCTGTGTGCAGAATGGCAGCAACGTGCTGTGCAATAACCTCACACTCGTAAACGGACAGAGCCAGAACTTCACGGTCGCTTTCAGCGTGCCTTCGACGTACACCTGCAACGGCACGATCCAGAACAGTGCCTCCGTTGCTTCCTCCACCACCGACCCGAACTCAGGGAATAACCAGAGCCAGACTGTGAGCACTTCGGTCACCTGTCCCCCGCCGCAGGCAGACCTGCGCGTCGCGAAGACCGGCCCGAGCACCGTCGTCCGCGGCGGCACCGTGAGTTACACGCTCACCGCAACGAATGACGGGCCGGATACCGCGACGAATGTGGCAGTGCAGGATCCTATCCCAAGCGGACTCGTCTTCAACCAGGGAGCATCCAGCTCCTCCTGCGTGCAGAACGGAGGAAACATCCTCTGCAATAACCTCACACTCGTAAACGGACAGAGCCAGAACTTCACTGTCGCATTCGATGTGCCCGCGACGTACACATGCAACGGTACAATCCAGAACAGTGCTTCCGTCTCCGCCTCGGCAACCGACCCGAATCCGGCAAATAACCAGAGCCAGACGGTCAGCACCACCGTGCAGTGCCCGGTGTATAATGCTGATCTCACCATTATAAAGGATGGCCCTCTCACAGTGGGACGCAACCAGACAGTGAGTTACACCATCATTGCGGTGAATAACGGACCGCAAACCGCGCAGAGCGTGGTGGTCACCGACCCCATCCCCACAGGACTCACCTTCAACGCCTCTGCCTCCAGCCCGGAATGTGCACAGGTCGGTGCGAGCATCCGCTGCTCCGGCTTCAACCTGACAAGCGGGCAGAGCAAGAACCTCACCGTTGCCTTCATTGTCCCGGTGACGGCGGCATGCGATTCCATGATCCTGAACACAGCCTCCATCACTTCCTCCACTACCGACCCGAACACGGGGAACAACCAGAGCGCCAACATTAACACGCGGGTGGACTGCACCCTCGGAGAGTGGATCACGCTCGACAGCGTGCACATCGACGGCTGCAACGTCACCATCGACTACGAGAAGAATTTCACGACCTGCGCACACATGCGGATGGCGGATCCTCCGGGTTCCATGCTGAACACGACCAATTCCCTGTGCGCAAACCAGGGACCAGTGACCGTGAGCATCAACCAGTTCACGCAGGATCTGGTGCCCGGCCTGGATGTCTACCTCTGCCATGGGAATAACTGCAGTAACGTGCAGAGCAACGTCGTTACAGTCACAGGAGGCGGAACGTGCCAGACAGGTGCAGACGTTTCCGTGAGCAAGACCGGACCGAGCACCGTGGCACGCGGGAACACTGTGAGTTACACGCTCACCGCCCTGAACAGCGGACCGGACACGGCAACGAATGTCATAGTGCAGGATCCGATCCCCGCAGGCCTCACCTTCAACCAGGGAGCATCCAGCTCCTCCTGCGTGCAGAACGGCACGAACATTCTCTGCAACAACTTCACTCTTGTAAGCGGGCAGAGCCAGAACTTCACCGTTGCCTTCAACGTGCCTTCGACCGCTGTGTGTAACAGCGTCATCCAGAACACCTCGAGCGTCTCTGCGGCAACCACCGACCCGAACCCGGCCAATAATCAGAGCCAGACCATCTCTACTACCGTGCAGTGCCCGGCGGCCCAGGCGGATGTCACCGTGAGCAAGACAGGACCGAGCACCGTGACCCGCGGCAACACCGTGAGTTACACGCTCACCGCCCTGAATAACGGGCCGGATACGGCGACGAATGTTGCGGTGCAGGATCCGATCCCCGCAGGCCTTACTTTCAACCAGAGCGCCTCAAGCGCAGGCTGCGTGCAGAACGGCACGAACATCCTCTGCAATAACCTCACACTCGTAAACGGACAGAGCCAGAACTTCACGGTCGCCTTCAATGTGCCTTCGACCGCTGTGTGTAACAGCGTCATCCAGAACACCGCCTCCGTCTCCACCTCCGCAACTGATCCGAATCCGGCCAACAACCAGAGCCAGACTGTCTCGACCACGGTGCAGTGCCAGGCGGACCAGGCAGACCTGCAGCTCGCGAAGACCGGACCCGCCACAGTGAACCCGGGACAGACAGCCGTCTACACACTCACCCTCACGAACGCCGGACCGGCTGCAGCGGCAACCGTCTCTGTCACCGATGCGCTCCCCTCCTACATGAGCTTCAACGCGGCACAGTCGGACAGCCGCTGCACAGTCCCCAATCCACTTACGCCGAACATTGTGGCATGCACACTCGCCTCCCTCCCGGCGGGAAGCACAGAGAGCTTCAGCATCACCGTGGATATCGCACAGGCCGCAACCTGCAACATGCCGCTCGTGAACAGTGCAAGCGCGACCTCCGCCACACAGGACCCGAACAGTTCCAATAACACCAACCGGAGCGTCTCCTCCACCGTGCAGTGCCCTGTGGCCCAGGCAGATGTCACGGTGAGCAAGACCGGACCGAGCACCGTGACCCGCGGGAACGCCGTGAGCTACACGCTCACCGCCCTGAATAACGGGCCGGATACGGCAACGAACGTTGTGGTAGAAGATCCCATCCCAAGCGGACTGACCTTCAACCAGAGCGCCTCAAGCGCGGGCTGCGTGCAGAACGGAGCAAACATCCTCTGCAATAACCTCACGCTCACAAACGGACAGAGCCAGAACTTCACGGTGACGTTCAATGTGCCGACAACGTACACGTGCAACGGCATGATCCAGAACACCGCCTCCGTCTCCACCTCCGCAACCGATCCGAACCCAGGAAACAACCAGAGCCAGACCGTGAGCACCACCGTGCAGTGCCCCACATCGGGCTGCATCGACGTGACGAAGGAAGCATATGACGAAAACGGGCAGCTCCTGTCACCCGTTCCGCAGGAATTCACCATGCTCCTGGACGGAGGAGTGGATGGTCTCATGACAGACTCCGGCGGCCATGGAAGATTTACGAATGTCCCGGTGGGGTCACACAACGTGAGCGAGATTATCCCGGCCGGATGGCTGCTCTTCTCCAAGAACCCGCCGAGCGGCAATGTCTCCGTGCAGGCGGGATCCACCTGCGCGAGCGTGACGTTCAAGAACCGCGAGCAGCCCGTTCTTCCGTTCCTCACCATAGAGAAGACGGATAACCGCACCACCGTCTCGAAGGGCGAGACACTGGTCTACACCATTACCGTGCACAACTCCTCGAACGTGGACGCCCTGGATGTCGCCGTGGGAGACCTGCTCCCCTACCAGACGACGTACGTCTCCTCCTCCAACGGAGGCGTGTACCAGGACCCGCTCATCATCTGGAACAACCTCACCATCCCGGCAGGCGGCCAACTGCAGCTCACCCTCACGGTCCAGGTGAAGAGTACCGTGCAACCGGGAGACAACATCGTGAACATGGTACAGATCCACCACGGACAGACAGCCATTGACCAGACGACGGTCGTGGACTCCCCGGTGTTCGGATGCATCGACATCGTGAAGGAAGCATACGATGCGAGTAACCAGCCGATTCCTTCCGTGCCGCAGTTCACATTTGAGCTCGACGGAGGAGTACAGACCACGGTGAATAATTCCCTCGGTCTCGCACGATTCCAGAACGTGGCAATCGGTTCGCACACGGTGAGTGAAATAGTGCCTTCGAGCTGGATACTGTTCTCCATCACTCCCGCAAACGGCATCGTGAGCGTCGGCAGCGGCCCGACATGCTCCACCGTCCTCTTCAAAGACAAGCAGAGGATACAGGGAGCAGACGTCTCCGTGACGAAGAGCGGCCCGCTGACAGTAACGCGCGGCACCACCGTGAGCTACACGCTCAGGGCAACGAACGACGGACCGGATTCCGCCATGAACGTATTGGTGGAAGATCCGATCCCTGCAGGACTCACCTTCAACGCTGGCGCCTCGAGTGCAGACTGTCTGCAGAGCGGAAACTCCGTTCTGTGTGATAATCTGACGCTGAGCAACGGACAGAGCCACAACTTCACCGTCGCCTTCAACGTCCCGGCGACGTACACCTGCAACGGTACGATCCAGAATGCCGCTTCTGTCTCAAGCTCGACGACAGACCCCTACCTGGTGAACAACCAGAGCCAGACGATCTCCACCACTGTGCTGTGCCCGGTGGAGGAAGCTGATCTCTCCCTCACCAAAACCGGCCCGAGCACCGTCGTGCGCGGGAATACCGTGAGCTACACGCTCACCGCCCTGAATAACGGGCCGGATACGGCAACGAGTGTGGTGGTGGAAGACCCGGTGCCAGCGGGACTCACCTTTGACCCGAACAGTTCGACTGCAGGCTGTGTCCTCAGCAGCAACATCGTGCGTTGTGACAACCTGACCCTGACAGACAGCCAGAGCAGGAGTTTCGTGCTGGTGTTCAATGTGCCCGCAACGTACACCTGCAACGGGGTAGTACAGAATGACGCCTCCATCTCCTCCTCCGTCACAGATCCGAACCTGAGTAACAACCAGAGCCAGACCATCTCTACCACCGTGCAATGCCCGGTGGAGGAAGCTGATCTCTCCGTCACCAAGACCGGACCGAGCACCGTGGCACGCGGGAACATCATAAGTTACACGCTCACCGCCCTGAATAACGGACCGGATACGGCGACGAATGTGGTGGTAACAGATTCCGTCCCGGCAGGACTCACCTTCAACTCCAATGCATCGAGCACCTCCTGCATCCTCAACGGCGGGAACGTACTCTGCAATAACTTCACGCTCACAGACGGACAGAGCCGCAACTTCACGGTCGCCTTCAATGTCCCAACAACGTACACGTGCAACGGAGTAGTGCAGAACATAGCAAGCGTCTCCGCAGCAACAACGGACCCGAACCCGGGCAACAACCAGAGCCAGACCGTGAGCACCACCGTGCAGTGCCCGGTGGCTCAGGCGGATGTCACCGTGAGCAAGAACGGTCCGGGGACCGTGGTCCGCGGAAACACCGTGAGCTACACGCTCACCGCCCTGAATAATGGGCCGGATACGGCAACGAACGTGGTGGTGGAAGATCCAATTCCAAGCGGACTGACCTTCAACCAGAGCGCCTCGAGCGCGGGCTGCGTGCAGAACGGAGCAAACATTCTCTGCAATAACCTCACGCTTACAAGCGGACAGAGCCAGAACTTCACCGTGGCCTTCAACGTGCCGGCAACGTACACATGCAACGGCATGATCCAGAACGCCGCCTCCATTTCCACCTCCGCAACCGATCCGAATCCGGCGAATAACCAGAGCCAGACCATCTCTACCACCGTGCAGTGCACGCTCCCGCAGGCAGACCTGCAGCTTGAGAAGACCGGACCTTCCACAGCGAACCCCGGAGGGACAGATGTCTACACGCTCACCCTCACGAACGCGGGACCGGATGCCGCAGCAAACATCGAAGTGACAGACGTACTGCCCGCATTTATGAGCTTCAACGCGGCACAGTCAGACAACCGCTGCGCAGCCGTTCCGGCAACACCGAGCATCGTGGAGTGCACGCTCTCCTCGCTCGCGGCAGGAGATACGGAGAGCTTCAGTATCACCGTGAACATCTCACAGACCGCAACCTGCAACATGCCGCTCGTGAACAGCGCAAGCGCGGTCTCCAGTACGGAGGACCCGAACGACGCCAACAATACTCACCAGAGCGTCTCCACCACCGTGCAGTGCCAGGTAGCCCAGGCAGACGTTTCCGTGACCAAGTCAGGAGCTTCCACCACTCCGCGCGGCGCGAGCATCAGCTACACCCTCAGGGCGACGAATAACGGACCGGATACGGCGACGAACGTCGTAGTGGAAGATCCGGTGCCAGCAGGGCTCACCTTCAACCCGGGCGCTTCCAGTGCAGGTTGTGTGCTCAACGGCAACAACGTGCTGTGCAATAACCTCACGCTCACAAGCGGGCAGAGCCAGAACTTCACCGTGACATTCGATATCCCGAGCAGCTTCACCTGCGGCGGAGTCATAGAGAACGAAGCAACGGTCTCCACTTCCGCAACCGACCCGAATCCAGCCAATAATATTAGCCAGACTGTCTCTACCACAGTGGACTGTTCCCATGAGTACACCGATGTGGGGATAGAGAAGATCGGCCCGAGCACCGTGCTCCAGGGCGGTACCATCAGTTACAGCGTGACCGTGACGAATAACGGCCCCGCCACCGCACAGGGAGTGACGATCAACGATCCTGTGCCCGCAGGCCTCACGTTCAATCCCACCGCATCGGATCCTTCCTGCGTGCAGAACGGAGTGAACATCCTCTGCAACAACATTGCACTGAGTAACGGCCAGCAGCGCACGGTGACCGTGGCCTTCAATGTTCCGCAGGGTGCACAGTGCGGCACCGTGTTCACCAACAGAGCAACAGTCTCGACTTCCACGACAGATCCGAACTCAGCCAACAACACGAGCGCACAGGTGCAGACCGCGGTGGACTGCCCCGTGCTTGAGGCAGACCTCGACATTGTGAAGACCGGCCGCACCCAGATTCCGCGCGATGAGACACTCATCTACATGGTGCAGGTGCTCAACCGCGGACCGGACACCGCACAGGATGTCATCGTGACCGATGCTATTCCTGCAGGACTTACCTTCAATGCCGGCCAGTCGGATAGCACCTGCGCGCAGGTGGGAACGGATATTGTCTGTACCGGTCCCGCACTGCCTGCAAGCCTGCAGTGGAGCGTCAACATTGCGTTTGACATCAACCAGAGCGTGCAGTGCGCTGCGATCATCGAGAACCAGGCCACGGTCGCAAGCACCACCCAGGATCCGGTGAGCTCGAATAACACAAGCGCAGTCGTCGGCACGGTTGTGGAGTGCCCGGGTGGCGAAATGAGCATCAGCAAGACCGGCCCCTCCACTGTGCTGCGCGGCGAGAAGGTGACATACAACATCACTGTCACCAATAACTCGGCGACAACGCAGATCCTGAATTCCCTCGTCTTCGACCAGACACCGGCACATTCAACGTTCGTGCCGGCAGACAGCACACCGGGCTGCTATGTCCCGCAGAACTTCCCCGACGTGTTCTGCCCGGCAGAGAACATTCCTGTGGGTGACACGCGCGACATTGTCCTCACATTCGAAGTCGGCGACACCGCCCCATGCGACAGCTTCATCAGCAACATCGCAGACGCCTGGGCAGATAACGCGAGCACCACCTGGAGCAACGAAGTGCTCACGCAGGTCATCTGCTCCGCGACGGACACGGATATCGGCATCAGCAAGACCGGCCCCGCCACGGTGACCCGCGGGAATCTCCTCACCTACGTACTCACAGTCACAAACAGCGGACCGGGTGACGCCACAGGAGTGGAGATCGCCGATCCTATCCCCGCCGGACTCACCTTCAATGCCGGTGGCAGCTCCGCCGGATGCCAGGTGAACGGAGCAGAAGTTGTCTGCAGCGGCATCAACCTCGTGAGCGGAGACAGCGTGGACCTCACACTCGCCTTCTCTACGAGCAGTGCCATTTCCTGCGGCTCCTCTGTCCACAACCAGGCACGCGTGCAGAGCACGCCACAGGGTGATCCGAATCCGCAGAATAATCTCAGCCAGATTGTCTCCACTACGGTGAACTGCCCGGCACAGACCGCAGATCTCTCCATCACGAAGACCGGCCCGCAAACCGCCATGCGCGGCAGCACCGTCACGTACACCGTGACTGCAACGAATGCCGGACCGGATACCGCAACGAACGTGGTGATCGCAGACACCATCCCCAGCATCCCGCATGAGACACTGGCAGTGATGGTCCCGCTGGTCTTCAACCCGGCACAGTCCGACCCCGCGTGCGTCGTGAACGGACCCAACGTCCTCTGTGACAACTTCACGCTGGATGCGGGCGACGACAGGACGGTGCTGATTTCCTTCACCATCCCGGACACCGGCGAATGCTCCTCTATCATCAACAACCAGGCGACTGTCTCCGCTTCCTCCACAGATCCAAACCCGCTGGACAACGCGAGCCAGCAGGTACAGACAACCGTGGAATGCCCGGTGACAGATGCGGACCTCACCATCAGCAAGACCGGCCAGCCGATTGTGGAACCCGGCCACCGTGTGAGCTTTGACCTCACGGCAACGAACCTCGGACCGAGTACGGCAACGAATGTGACGATGGCTGACCCCATCCCCACGGTACTGAATTCCCTCGGCCAGCCCGTGCCACTCACGTTCGATCCCGCAGCCTCAGACCCGGGATGCGTGGTGAACGGAGGAAACATCCTCTGCAACAACTTCAGCCTGACAAGCGGCCAAAGCAAGACCATGACCGTCTCCTTCACCGTCCCGGCAGAAGCACGGTGCGATGCTTCCATCAGCAACCAGGCGACAGTCTCCGGCTCCTCCACCGACCCGAACCCGGCCAACAACACCAGCAACACCGTGACGGCGAGAGTGTACTGCCCGGTGCTGGAAGCCGACCTCGGCATCGTCAAGATGGGCCGCGACCGGATTCCACGCGGAGAGACTCTCCTCTACACGCTGCAGGTCTTCAACTACGGGCCGGAGAGCGCTGCGGACGTAACTTACACGGACCCCATCCCCACCGGACTCACCTTCAATGCCGGCCAGTCGGACAGCAGCTGCCAGCAGGTCGGGAACAACATTGTCTGCACGAAGCTGGCACTCTCTGACGGCATGCAGCAGTCCGTCACCATCGCCTTCGATATCGGCTCGAGCGTTGCCTGCGGATCCTTCATTACGAATACAGCCACTGTCTCCTCCACCACGCAGGACCCGAACGCAGCAAACAACGCCAGCCTGTCCGTGCAGACCTTCGTAGAGTGCCCGGCAGACCAGGTGCTCATAGAGAAGACGGGCTCTTCCTCCGTGGTCCGGGGTGAGAAGATCACCTACGACATCACCGTGACGAACAGCGGCTCATTCACCGTGCTGAATGCGAGCATCTTCGACACAGTGCCGCCGAATCTGACATACATCCCGGCGGAGAGTTCCCAGGATTGCTCCTACGTCGGCACAGCGAACCCACCGGTTGTCTTCTGTTCCCCGGCAAATCTGACACAGGGACAGCAGAGGCAGGTGACACTCGTCTTCCAGGTTGAACAGACGGCTTCCTGCGGCGGCGTCATCAGCAACATCGCCGACGTATGGTCAGACAATGCCGATCCGAACTGGAGTAATGAGGTGCTCACGCACATCCAGTGCCCTGCGGTGACCTTCACCATCGAGAAGACGGACAACCTGACCACCGTGGCTCCGGGAGAGACCATCACCTACCAAGTCAGTGTGACGAACACATCCGCCGTGGACGCAACCAACGTGGAAGTGATTGACACACTGCCTTCGAACGTCACGTACGTCGCGGCATCAGACAGCGGCACATTCGACGGAACCAGAGTGACCTGGGATAACCTCAGCATCGGCGCAGGAGACACGAAAGTGCTCTCACTCACCGTCTCTGTGAATTCAGGAGCACAGGAAGGAACGCTGATCACGAACACGGCTTCCGTGGTGAACGGACCCACTGCTTTGGACCAGACGACAGTTGTCGGTGAGCTCACGTTTGCAATCAGTAAGAGCGACGGGAGAACAGGCGCAAACGCAGGCGAGACGCTCATCTACACCATCACAGTGGAAAACACCTCCAGCACGGACGCAAACAGTGTGACAGTGAGAGATACGCTGCCCGCAAACGTCACGTACGTGAGCAGTGACAACGGCGGCACACACAGCAGTGGGGTGGCACAGTGGACAGGACTCTCCATTCCGGCGGGCCAGACACTCACGCTCCACCTCACGGTGACCATCAACGCAGCCGCACCGGGCGGCACGACGCTCACGAACACCGTCCAGATTGTCGGAGGTCCGAGCGCAACCGATACCACCATCGTGAACGGCGGAAGCCAGTACGGATGCATCGATGTGGTGAAGGAAGTCTTCAACGTCGATGGCTCTCCCATGACACCCGTTCCACAGGAATTCACTTTCCTGCTCGACGGCGGCGTGGACAGCTTCATGACGGATGGGAGCGGCCATGGACGGTTCACGAATGTCCCCGTGGCATCGCACAACGTTGCCGAAATCATTCCGTTCGGATGGCTGCTCTTTGAAAAGAGTCCCGCCAACGGCTACGTGCAGGTACAGCCGGGCCCGAACTGCTCCACCATCACCTTCAAGAACCGCAAGCAGCCCGATCCTCCGTTCCTCACGATAGAGAAGACGGACAACCGGACCACCGTGTCTCCGGGAGAAACCCTGGTCTACACCGTCACAGTGCGGAACTCCTCCAATGTCGACGCCATCGATGTGAGCGTGGGTGACCTGCTCCCGATGCAGACCACATACATCTCTTCCTCCGACGGAGGCGTGTACCAGGATCCGCTCATCATCTGGTACGGTCTCACCGTCCCGGCAGGCGGAGAGAAGGAGCTCACGCTCACCGTGCAGGTGAAACCGAATGCACAGAACGGCGAGCAGATCGTGAACATGGCGCAGATCCACCACGGCCTCACCGCCATTGACTACACGACAGTGACTATCATCGAGCACATAGGTTGCATCGACATTGTGAAGGAGACGTTCGACACGAACAGCCAGCCCATCACACCGGTGGCGCAGTTCACCTTCAAGCTGGATGGAGGCACGCAGACAACAGCGAACAACTCGCTCGGACGCGCACAGTTCCTGAACGTGCCGACAGGCACGCACACAGTCAGTGAAATAGTGCCTCCAAGCTGGCAGCTGCTCTCTGTAACACCGCCAAACGGCCTCATTACGGTGAGCGAAAGCACCACCTGCTCCACTGTGCTCTTCAAGAACAAGCAGCAGCTCAACGGCATCGACTTCGTCATGAGCAAGACGGATAACCGCACCACTGTGACAACGGGAGAGACGCTGACCTACACCATCACAGTGGAGAACACCTCCGCGAAGAACGCTACCGGCGTCACTGTTCTGGATACGCTCCCTGCGAACACCACATTCGTGAGCGCCAGTAACGGCGGCACGCACAGCAGCGGCACCGTGACATGGAACAATCTCACCGTGAATGCGAACAGCACGATCACTCTTACCATCACGGCAACGGTGAATACGGGAACGGCGGAAGGCACGGTGCTCACCAACAACGCGAGCATCCCGAACAAGACTTCCGCGGTGGACACGACGACTGTCTCCTCGCAGCAGCCGACCTTCACCATCAGCAAGACGGATAACCTCACAACCGCCACGCCCGGTCAGACGCTGACCTACACCATCACGATCAACAACACCTCGGCATTCGCTGCCTCCAATGTCACTGTCACCGACACATTGCCAAGCCAGGTGACCTACGTCTCCTCCTCTGATAGCGGCACCGTGAACGGGCAGGTTGTTACCTGGACAGGAGTCTCCATCGCAGCCGGCGGACAGAAGCAGCTCACCATACAGGGAACAGTGAACAGCGGTACAGCGAACGGCACGGTGCTCACGAACACCGCACAGATTCAGAACGGACCGTCCGCAGTGGACACCACAACCGTCTCGAGCACCCAGCCGACGCTGACGATCAGCAAGACGGACAACCGCACCACTGTCACGCCGGGTGAGTCGCTCACATACATCATCACCGTACAGAACACCTCGACGACCACCGCAACGAATGTGAGTGTGGGTGACCAGCTCCCGGGGAACACGACCTTCGTCTCCGCTTCGAACGGAGGAACGCTCAACGGACAGGTGGTGACCTGGAACAACCTCACTGTGAATGCGAGTTCCAGCCTCACGCTCACGCTGCAGGCAACGGTGAACTCCAGCACACCGAACGGCACCGTGCTCACGAACGTCACCCAGATCGCCGGCGGTATGAGTGCAACGGATACCACGACAGTGCAGGGCGGCACACCGGATCCGAACAACGTCACCATCGACCTCACAGATGACCGCGATCCTGTGGATGCAGGCGAATCCTTCTGCTACACCGTCCGAGTCACGAACCTGAACTCCTCGCAGCTCACCAACCAGACCGTCACACAGACCCTGGATGGCGACACCGAGTACCAGTCCTCCTCGCAGGGTGGATCGCACTCCAGCAACATCATCACGTGGAATAGCATCACACTCCCCGCCAACGGAACAGTGACCATGAACTCCTGCGTCAGCGTGGACGATGACACGGATAAGGACATTCTGAGTTCCCAGGCCTTCATCAGCAGCAAGAGCGACACCGAGACCACGCGCGTAGGAGACTTTGTCGACGGCGACACAGACTGTGAAGTCCAGAGCATTTCCGACTCTCCGGATCCAGTGGCACCGGGCGAGGAAATCAGTTACAGCATCCGCGTGCGGAATGGCCGCTCCGGCAGCACATCCACCAATGGAACATCCACGCTGTTTGATATCGTCGCCTTCCTGGACAACGACGTAGAGTTCCTCTCGGCGAGCGACGGAGGAGACGACGATAACGGCCGTGAAGTGGAATGGCAGGACATTCGCCTCCGCCGCGGCGAGAGCGACTCCGTGAGCCTCACCGTCCGTGTGAAGGACACCGCCAGAGACGAACGCGTACGCATCCGTGTGCAGTGCGAGGACGATGAGGAGTACGAGAACACGCGCCTCGAAGGTGAAGGCGAGCCAAGCGACGGCAAGATACAGGCGAGCATCGACAAGCGCGCAAGCCGCCAGGAAGCCAAACCCGGAGATACCGTGACCTACACTGTCACCCTCCGGAACCTCACCAACCGCGAAGCGAAGAACGTGACTATTGAGGACAGATTCAACGCAGGCTCCATCTCCATCCAGGATGCCGGAGGCGGCAAGGTGGTCGGCAACGGAATCGATTGGACACTCCCAACGCTCGGAGCGAATGACACACGCATCTTCACGTACCACGTCCGCATAGGACCGGACATGCGCCACGGCCAGATCATCAGCAACAGTGTCATCGCAAAGAGCTCCGACTTCGACCGCTCCCCGACAGACATGGAGGAGGTACGCATTCTCACCGAGCTGCCACAGACAGGTATGAGCGGCTTCGGGGACTCCTTCGAGAGCACGACGCAGAATCTCAGGCCCACCAAGGTCATCCTGAACACTACGGACACCTCAGCAGCCATGCAATTCATCCTGTGGACGAGCATCATCTCCATCGGCATTCTCGGAGGAAGCTTCGCCGGGAGACGCATGTTCTTCTAGAACAACAACGAATACTCCATGGGAGCCCCGCGGAGGACAGGAAGCGGGGCTTTTTATTGTGAGCCGGTATTGTATTTCCTTATAAGGATAGTTTGTTTTCTTTATTTTCATCAAGAAGACATTTTAGTATAATTTATGCATGATTCGTTTCATCATTTTCGCACTACTTCTTCTCCCTACAGTTGCGTTTGCCACCGAAAGCGTATCTCAAAATGTTAGAAACAGGCTTTGTTCTCGAGTCGAAAGAAGCTTCTTCGACAACGAAATACTGCTCAATAGAGTGAACAGGCGTATCCAGGGCCGCTTTGGATTTGTTTGTGATGTGAAGTATGTGCCCAAGAAGGAAAATAGTGATACCGATGGTTATGAAGGATGGCTAGAACACCAAGTACTAGGCGCAACATATCGAGCTCCAAAAAACTGGCAGTTTCAACTCTGGGGAGGTTCTGTTGACAAAATTTGGAACAACTCTGCCACAATCCGAATAAACGACAATCCATACTTCGATTCCAGTCTTAGGGCAAAATTCGGTGCAAGAATCCCCGAGAAAGATGAAGCTGTATTAGAAATGAAAAGAAATATCTGGCCTTACGGCTTTCCGGAAGCGCAAACACCACAGGGGCAAGAAATTAGAAAATTTGAAGGGCTTGATAAGGTCGATATTCGATTTTTAGATTCCAATCAATTAACCATTGATGAGAGAAAAGCATTCTCACTTGAGTACCTTAAAACAGACCAGAGATACACTGACAAATACGGGAAACCTGCAGAAATGATGTACAAACTTGTCTGGACAGCAAACCCTTGGCAGATGTTTGCTGTTGAGCTTGAGGACGAAAAAAGTTCGTACGAAGAAACATCGAAAGTCCTGCAACGGATACTTCCGACTATCGATATATATTCTCCTATTGCTTTCAACTGTGTCGACAACTGCATTTTTGGGTACAGATCCAATCTAGCAACATCGCAATACTGGCAATATCACTTTAGCTGGATATCCACATTAGGAGCATTTACCATCGCCGAAATTGTTCAAAATGGTAACGGTACAGCACAAATAGCTATCGCTCGTGCAAAAGCTGAAGAAAAACAATTTGCTAAAAGTGAATTTGAACAGCAGATTCAAAAAAGTAAGTGGCTGTTGGAAGAATATCCTTTTCAGGGATGTACACAATCGCCATGCAGCAAACAACACAAAAATGCCTCAACAACCACAAGTGTAGAATACCGACAGGCAGGACCTTGGTTGTTTGCCATTATTTTTACCATTGCGAATGATGCCAACGATCGCTCTCAAGCTACAGAGGAATACATAAAATTTATGGACTCACTCGAATTTGATCCTGATATCGAACACTTGCTTGATATTCCCTCTGCTGATAGAGGCAAAGAATGGTCATCTTATTAGGGGAAGAACCACCTTACCGTAAGCGCAACTCTTGATCAGATGCTTCCGCTCATGTCTGCACCTTCCCCCACTACATACTCCTTCACGAGTTCCGGAATCCTTTTTATGGCTTCCTGTAGCGCTTTTTTCTCCTCCTCGGTCGGTACGCTGAGCACCCATGTAGCGAGGTCTGTCTCCGGAGGCTGCGCGCCGAGCCCGATGCGCAGGCGCGCGTAGTGTTCACCAAATTTCTCATCGAGAGACTTGAGCCCGTTATGCGTGCCCGGCCCCCCTTTCCCGCGCAGACGGACCTCCCCGAGCGGGAGATCGACGTCGTCACAGAGCACAAGCATCTGACTGCTCGAATCAAGCTCGAAGAACTTCATAAGCTTCTCCACGGCATTCCCGGAGAGATTCATGTACGTCTGAGGTTTGACGAGAAGCGCCGGCACCGTGACAATCCGTGCCTCCTGCACAAAGGAAAGATACTTCTGCTTCTCCTGCCACTCCCCTTCTCCGAACGCCTCCGAGAGAGCATCCACCGCCTGAAACCCCACATTGTGCCGCGTGTGTTCGTACTGCCTGCCAGGATTCCCGAGCCCGATGATGACGAGAGTGGGTTTCACGCACCCGTAGTGTACCCGCTTAACACAAGTCATCAAACGCGCGGCGCAGACGCTCCACGGCCTGCCTGCTCTCCTCCTCGGAAACCTGTGCTCCCGGCTCGTGTGCTATGTGATTCCGGAGCTTATGGGCCGCCCAGACAGCATCGACATTGGTGAAGCGCGGCCCCGCGACTTTCAGCTTCTCACCAAGGGACCCCTCGTACCCAAGCAGAGCCAGCGCCTTATCCAGAATGCTGTCTGCCTCGAGAACGCGCCGCGCAGTGTCACCGATCCTTGCGAGCGCATTCCACTGGTCTAAAAACATCTTCTTCTGCATCCGCGAAAGCTTCCTGCGCCTGTGGAGCTTCATGGTGAGACCGGCAAAGAACACGGCGAGAATGACGAGGGCGATGAGGATGAGGAAAGGCAGTTCCATCACCCTCTTCCGGAAGAATCTTCCTCCTCCTCAAAACCCCCAAGCTGCACCTCCCTCGCAATGAGAGTGCTGAGAATGTCCTGCACGTGCTTCGCATCTTTCAGATTCTTCGAGTGCAGGTAGGCCTCCATGTTCTTGAGAATAATCCCCTCGATCCTGCGCGGTTTGGAAACGTTGTCCAGAGAAATGACGCTGCCCGTCGATATCTTCTCCACACTGATCGTACCGTAGCGAAGCAACGTATTGGTAATCCCCTGAATCTCATAGCTCACACCCTGGATGTCGCTGTAGAGCACCCGGGAGGACTGCCGGTGGAACCACCCGTGCCACGCCACATCGATAATCCCCATGTCCGTGATGATCCACGCATCAAGGTAGTAGTCGAAGAAGTTACGGAGCCACCAGATGAGAGAGATCACACTCCACACGGAGATGGCATAGAATACCGTCTTGAACGGCGCCTGGTACAGGAGCACCCAGCACGCCAAAAAAGAAGCAGAGGGCCAGAAGAGGAACTTCAGCCCCAGCAGCCAGTGTTTGTGTACGACCAGATGCAGTATCTCATCGTCCTCAAGATGCCGGGCAAACAGGCGTCGGTTCAGATTCAGCACACATGCAGTGTACAGCATGGAAAGCTTGGGTACACGCTATACAGCCCCGCGCGCCTCCCCTATACTGGGAAAGATGCAGCCAAAAAAGCACAGCCTCTGGTTCCACCTGTTCGATGTCATCCTCAATATCGTCATTATCGTGGCAATTGTGGTGGTCATCCGTACCTTCCTGGTCTCGCCGTTCCAGGTGGAAGGGAGCTCCATGTCCGACACGCTGGAGCACAAGCAGTACATCATCATCAATAAGCTCGCCTACCACATCGGCGACCCCAAGCGCGGGGACGTTGTCGTCTTCCGCCCCCCGAACGACAGGAAAAAACACTACGTGAAGCGCATCATCGGCCTGCCAGGCGACACCGTCACACTGGAGGGCGGCTACGTCTTTCTGCAGGAGAGCGGCGAAGGAGAGAAAGCCAAGCTCCGCGAGTCGTACCTGAGCGAGCGAAACGCGGGCAAAACGTACCAGCACCCCCCAACCAGCGGAGACATGAACGATATCTCGTTCCGCATCCCTGAGGGCGAGTACTTCCTCCTCGGAGACAACCGGCAGGGCAGCCTGGATTCACGCAGCTTCACCGACGAAGGTGGAGATCCCTCCCCGTTCGTCGATCAAAAAGACATTAAAGGCCTCGTCTGGTTCATTGCACTCCCTGTGACAAAGATTCATGCACTGGAGGCGCCGGAGTACGGGCTCTAGGGAATGGGGTTAGGGTTAGGGTTTGGGTTCGGACGAGGAATTTCGAATGGTTGCTTCGTGCTTTGCCACTTGGTATTTGGATTTCCCCAACCCAAACCCTAACCCCAATCCTATTTAATGCCACTTTTCCTTGCACTCCCACACTCGCTCCAGTAAGATACTCCCTGCCTCTTCCAGAGGCTTTTTAGAGAAGCACATGGATAAGATCCGTAACTACATCACTGACGCACTGCAGGAGCTGCATCACGTCCGCTGGCCGACCCGCCACCAGGCAGTCCGGCTGTCCGGAATCGTGGTGGGATTCGTCGCAGCCAGTACAGCCGTATTCGGCGCTGTGGACTTCGGCCTCTCCCAAGCCGTTACACTCCTCCTCTCCCTCACCTAGCCATGGTAAAGCAGGACCCCAATGCCGGACAGAACTGGTATGTTGTGCACACGTATGCAGGGTACGAAGATGCTGTGAAGCAGGCACTGGTGCAACGCGTGGAATCCATGGGCATGCAGGACTATATCTTCGACATACAAGTCCCCAAGGAGAAACAACTCACCTTCCGCAAGGGTGAACCGGTGGAGGAGGAAAAGAAACTCTTCCCGGGGTATGTGCTCGTGTACATGATCGTCACCGACGAGAGCTGGTACCTCGTGAGGAACACCCCCAATGTCACGGGATTTGTCGGATCAGGGAACATCCCTGTCCCTGTCACTCCGGAGGAGTACGGTGTGATCGAGCGCCGCGTAGGTGAGCAGGAGGCGAAGTTCAAAAGTGACTTCCAGGTTGGCGATCTCGTCGTCATCATCGATGGACCATTCAAGAACTACGAAGGAACGGTGGACAGCGTGGACGTGAACAAAGGCAAGATCACCGTCATGGTGCTCATCTTCGACCGGGAAACCCCGGTGGAACTCGACTTCACACAGGCACAGAAAAAGTGAGCGATAAGCAATTAGCGGTTAGCAGCGAATAGCTAGCCGCTACTAATCGCTACGCGCTACACGCTGACCACTCACCGCCGCCTCCATGACACCAAGTATACGAGAAGACTAGGCGTATACTCATCCTGCATGCCGGCTTTCTCCATTCACGTCACCGGCCAGGTACAAGGAGTGTTCTTCCGCTCAACCACTCAGGAGAAAGCGAGAGCTCTCAGGCTCACCGGCTGGGTGAGGAACACCAGGCAGGGGGGCGTGGAAATTCACGCAGAGGGAGATATAGAAGATCTCCACGCACTGGAGGAATGGTGCCGCCACGGTCCGACGTCCGCAACAGTGGACTCGGTGACCGTGCAGAAGGTGGAGGAACAGCATTTCCCGGAGTTCAATATTGTGCTGTGAGCAATGAGCGAATAGCGGTTAGCGTGTAGTACTCACCGCTAAGCGCTACTCGCTACACGCTCATCGCATTCCAATTTTCTCACCCTCCCTGGCAGAAAAACGGAGAGCCCAATGAGTTCAACGATCTGCCCCGCCGTGAACCCGAGAGCCAGGCTGTAGACACCGTAGTGCGGGGCAAGGAGCGCTGCAATCGCTATCGCTGCCACGCCGTTGAAGATGCTGAAGAAGGCGGGAGTCACAGTATGCTTGAGCGCGTAGAACGACCGAAGGAGCAAATGGTTAATGCTCTCAAACGGAATGCTGAGTGCATACAGAGCAAGACAGACTGTGAACACAGGGAGCACGTGCTGCAGGTGAACAAGCCACGCAGCGACAGGGGCAAGTGCAGCGAGGCATGCCGCACCGGGAATGGTGAGGATGAGGAGAATGAGCACCCCCTTCCGCAGATAAATCCAGAACCGGTGGAACTCCTTCTGCGAGGCCGCCTGGCTTAAGAGAGAGAACGCTGATTGCGCAAGTGCAATACCTGCAATGCCGACAACCACCGACTGGAAATTCCGCGCATAGGCGTTCACCGTCACAGATCCCGCTTCGAGACCGGAGGCAACGGTATCAAAGAGCAGGAGCTCCAGTTGCAGTGCGCCCAGCGCAACCATGCGCGGGAGCATGAGCCTGCCCATCGTGGGGAGATCGGGATGCCAGAGAATGCTCCGCGGGCGGAAACCCGTGGCCAGCACGCCGAGGAAACGCAGAAGCACATAGGCGATCGCACCGCAGAGTGTGCCGTAGATAGGCCCGAACTGCCCGTAGAGCGGTGTGAGGTAGAGCGTCCCGAGAATAGTACCGAGCGTGTAGAGGATGGGCGTGATGCCATACACCCAGTACCGCTGCACGGTGATGAGGTATTGCCCAAAAGCATTCCCGAATACGAAGAGAAAATTCGTGAGGAGTGCTATGCGCCCAAACTGGATATAGAGCTGCAGCGAGTCCCCTGTAAACCGCGTCAGGGCGGGAGCGATCTGCGGGAAAAAGGCAGCAAACACCAGGGCGAGCACTCCGAAAACGAGTGCAGCCACCGCTACCACGGAACTGAGGAGACGGTTCATCTGCTGCTGATCGTCCTGCGCCTTGTACTGCGCGAGGAAGGGGACGAGAGCCACGGAGAATCCTGCCATGATGCACATCTGAAAGAGGAGGTCACTCGGGCGGAATGCCGCGATGTACACATCTACTGTGTCGAGACCCGGGAATGTCTGCGCGAGCACGCGGTCACGCAGGAGCCCGGCGAGAGACGCGCCCAATTGTGTGAGAGCCAGCACAGCAGCACCGCCGAGGATACGCTGCTGCGAGAGAAGAGAGGAAACCCGCTTGTGCACGGCGCTGAGCATACCAAGAATAGATATAAGGATATAGCTGCATTAGCTTCATTAGGGATTTGGACTTTGGATCTGATATTTTATTACTTTCCCAGTGAAGCTAATGAAGCTATAAACCTAACAAACTCATGAAGCAGATTATTAGACGTGAGAACCCGGACCATTTATGCTTGGGCTACAGTGATGAGCACAGCAGTAGATACACCAACGCTCCCCTTCTCCCGCTCCGACGATGCCGAAATTTCCCGGCTCCTTTCGGAGCACCAAATCAGTCTCACTGTCGAAGAAGCGAGGAAAATCAGCAAACTGCTTGGGCGCGATCCTACGCTCACCGAAGCGGTGATCTGGGGCATCCAGGGATCGGAGCACTGCAGCTACAAATCTTCCAAGCGCTTCCTCAGGCTATTCGTGACGGAGGGGAAGCACATCATCCTCGGCCCGGTGGAAGACAGCGGCATCGTCGCCATTACCGACAGCCCGAAGGGAAAGCGCTGGGGATTTGTCATCACGCACGAATCGCACAATCACCCCTCACAGATCGTCCCGTACGAAGGTGCTGCAACCGGTGTGGGCGGAACGGTGCGTGATGTCGTGTGCATGGGAGCACGCGTCATCGGGTGCATGGACATGCTGCGGCTCGGCGACCTGAAGTCGGAGGAGAGCAGAACCATCGCGCGCGAAATCGTGCGTGGCATAGGAGGGTACGGCAACCCTCTCGGTGTCCCGAACCTCGGAGGCGACACCGTGTTTGACTCCGCTTACAACAGCAACTGCCTCGTGAATGCCATCGCCCTCGGTATCGTGCGTGAAGACGAAATCATCCACAGTGAAACCCCGGAAGAAGCCGGAAAGCTGGGATATGACATCATCCTCGTCGGCAAGCCCACAGACCGGAGCGGCTTTGGCGGAGCGTCGTTCGCCAGCGCATCCATGGAGGAAGAGAAGCGCGACCAAAATACCGGAGCTGTGCAGGAACCCAACCCCTTTTTGGAGAGGCACCTGCTCGCCTCCACCTACGCCCTGTTCGACTGGCTCGCCGCAGAAGGCCACCTCGGCAAAGTAAGCTGCAAAGACCTCGGTGCCGGTGGTGCTGTGTGCGCCAGTGTGGAACAGGTCTCGGGCCGGGGACTCGGTGCAGTCATACATTTGGACAATGTGCACACGGCCATCGAAGGGCTCCCTCCGGAAGTCATCGCCTGTGCCGAAACGCAGGAACGCCTGTGCTGGACCTGCCATCCTGATCTCACGAAGCACATCCTCACCCACTACAACAAGACATGGGATCTCCCCAGCGTGGCAGAGAACGCACGAGCGAGTGTGATAGGGAAAGTGACCGAAGGAGGAGTGTATGAAGTGACGTACGAAGGGAAAACCATCTGCAGAGCCAGGGCAATGGATATCACCTGCGGGCTGCAGTACGAGCGCAAGACCACCCCCGTAGCCTATAGAGGAACGGAACCTCGCCTCTCGTGTGAGGGAGACAGTGTCACTGTGAATGGGCAACACTTCACCCTGAGAGAAATATGCAGAGCCATGCTGGGGCACCCCAACGGTGCAAGCAAAGTGCCGGTCTTCCGCCACTACGACAAGAACATCATCGGCAACACGGTACTCGAGCCGGGCGAAGCAGATGCGGGCGTCATCGCTCCGCTGCAGGATCTCGGGAGCCATGTGCATGAAGGCACCCACCCGGGATGGGAACTCTCCGAGGAAGAATCCTTCAGAGGCGTGGCAGTCGCGGCAGACGGCAACGGCCGGTACGGGCGCATCTCCCCGTACTGGCAAGGCGTGAATGCCGCCGTGGAAGCCATGCGCAATGTCGCAGCAGTCGGCGCTTCCCCCCGCGCACTCACAGACTGCCTCAACTACGGCAACCCCGAGATTCCCGAGCAACTCTGGGCCCTTGCAGAGGGGGTGCGGGGAATCGCGGACACAGCGAAGGGGGTCTCTGTAGAGGGTGAACCGGTACCCGTGATCTCCGGCAACGTGAGCCTCTACAACGGGAAACCAGACAAGAGTGCCATAGACCCCACGGCAGTCGTGAGCTGTGTCGGCGTACTGCAGGACACAAGGAAGGCTGTTTCCATGCAACTCAAGAAACCAGAATCACTTCTCATACTCATCGGTCCGCGCAAGAACGAATGCGGCGGCTCGCTGTATTACCAACTTCTCGAGGAACTCACAAACGCACAGAGGGACAGTCTGCTCGGCAGTGCAGTTCCTGAATCCGACTTCCGGCAGGTCAGTACCGAGATTGCCTTTGTCACCGATGCAATCTCCAAAGGCCTCGTCCTCTCCTCACACGACATCAGTGATGGTGGCTTGCTCATGACTCTCTTCGAAATGACCCTCCCGCAGAGAAAACTGGGAGGGAGCATTGGCATGGAAATTGCGATGGACCCTCCACCAAGTTCCCTGCGTCCCGACCAGGTGCTCTTCAGTGAGACAGGCGGGTTCGTGCTTGAAATCGACCAGAAGAACAAGGATGCTTTCATGCTCCTTGCCCGGAAACACGGCATCGACCCCCTGACTATCGGAAAGACGAGCAGGAAGCCAATACTCAACATCCAAATGAATGGCAAATTATTGCTCTCTGAGCCAATTCAAGAACTTCTGACCATCTGGGAAGAAGGACTCCAAACGGCGTGGTAAGTAGTTGACAAAAAAACAATTATTTGATTTAATACTCTCCTTTTTGCCCCTTCCTCCCTTTCCTATGGCAAGAGCAGTCACCGTAAACCTCGCACTCCTGTCTCTCATGACAGCAGCAACCATTGCCGCTGTCCCCGCACGGGCAGAAGCAGCCGGCACGATCACCATAGAGCAGAAGAGCCAGATTGAGCAGTACGGCGGATGGCGGCTCACCACACCAAAGGGAACGATCGTGAATCAGAAGAAAGAACGCATCATGAGCGTCTCCGGCGAACAGGGGCAGTACCTGCTGAACATTGAACCGCCGGAAGGTGCGCAGAGCACCATCCGCTTCTACGACGGAGATGTTCTCCTCAACACCACCGAAGGAACACAGGTTTCCTTCCTCTTCGGTGGCAATGGCACTCTTCGTGCAGAAATCAGTTATGTGTACAAGGGAGTCATTCTCGTGGAGAGCACCCCGTCCGGAGCAAGCTTTGAGCTCAAGGGGCCACAGGGAATCCGTCAGACAGGAACCACTCCCGCAACGTTCACGAACATCCCCCCCTTCTACTTCACTGTGAGCTACTCCCCCCTCCCCAACTGCCTGCAACCCAAGCCGCAAAGCAGAACACTGCGCCCGAACACCACGCTGCGCTTCCACGCAGATTTCACCTGCATCGATGAAGTAAAGACGGTGATGAACACCCTCCCCCCAGAGAACGGTGTACCGACATCCAGTGCCATGACACCTGCAACAGCACGCATGCTGGAGGAACAGAGCCACGCGAACGTGCAGCTCTTCCACAGCATCAACCAGGAGGAAACAGTGGCAGGAAGTACGGTGTACGTCACCCTCGGGGTCCGGAACGTCAGTAAATCCACCATTCGAAACATCACGCTCTCTGAGCAGTTTGATACAGCTATTCTCTCCCTGCCGGAAGCGTTGCAGGGCGGCGGTATCGTCCGTGGCAACACTGCCATATGGGAAATCCCGCAGATTCTTGCAGGACAGAGCTTCTCTGTCATGTTTCCCGTACGAATGAGTGAAGACGTGAAAGAGGGAACAGAGGCGACCCTCACTGCCCGCGTTTCAGGCGACGATGTGCATGCGCCGCAGGGAGAACTCCTCACGAAGAAAGTGAGCGCAGGCATTGTTCCTCTTCCTGCAACGGGAGGAGCAGTGGAACGGATATTCATCCTCCTGAGCCTTGTGGGAGGTGCTCTTGCGATCTTGAACCCGAGAAATCGCCGTAAGCAAATTGTAGTACCAACTGCATTGAGACAATAAGTACGGGGAAGGGTTCCGCCCAAAGCAGTGTGCGTATGCACGCTGCTTTGGCGGTAGCAGAGAAAAGAAGGCAGCAGAAACGCGCCGCCGGAGGGTTTCTACTGCCTTCTTCTGCCTAAAGAACAATCATCCCATCTAATCAATTGCTCTCCGCCGACAAATACTTGAAACTGTTTCGGCATTTTCCCGTCCCATACACTGTCATGACAACCTCACAACGGTTCCTCCTCTCCTTTGCCATCATCGCAATCGCTGCAGGAATCTCCCCGCAGCATCTCTTTGCCGCCGAACAAACAGGGACTATTTCCGTCGAACAGCAAAGCCCCAACGGGATATTTGGCGAATGGATTCTCATCAAGCCCGGGAACAAGCGCCTCACGCTCCGCCAGGAATCCTACACGCTGGAGGAAGCCCCTCTCGGAAACTACACGCTCCTCGTGGAACCGCCGTCGGGTGCCATCACCACCGTGCGTGTGTTCATAGATCAGGATATGCTCAAGAGCTTCAGCCAGCCTCAGGCATCGTTCACGCTGGAGCAGAACACACACATCCGGCTGCGCGTGGAGTACACCTTCACGCGCGTGGGAACGGTTGGCGTGAACAGCCAGCCACCGGGAATGGGTTTTACCCTCATAGGACCGAACGATTTTGAGATCACAGGGAAAACCCCCGCTTCCTACTCTGCAATGCCGGAAGGACAGTACACCGTGACATTCGACAAAATTGAGGGCTGCCCTCTCCCAAAACCCAAGTCGGACAGGCTGATTGCCGGCAGCCGCATTAACTTCTCCATCACATTCTCCTGTGAAGGACTGAAATACTTCAATCCGCAGGAGGAATACGAACGGTCGCTCCAGTACGTCACCTCGACAATCAATGGTGTACAGATCACGTTCGACGATGTCCCCATAGACCAGTGGTTTGCACCGTTCGTGCATACGTCATTGAAATCCGGAATCATGTCCGGCTACCAGGACGAAGCC
This sequence comes from Candidatus Peribacteria bacterium RIFOXYB1_FULL_54_35, assembly GCA_001787755.1. Classification (GTDB taxonomy): domain Bacteria; phylum Patescibacteriota; class Gracilibacteria; order Peribacterales; family Peribacteraceae; genus GWB1-54-5. The sequence goes on along the minus strand of MFYJ01000007.1, from coordinate 206,809 downwards.
GGGAACCCCACGGGCAAGTACGGCCCCAGGGATAATGTGACCATTGCCCAGCTTGCGAAAATTGCCCACAAACTTGCGGGCATCGATGAAACGGAGACATACACCCCTTCCAAGAACCCCCGTGCAGAAAACACGTGGTTCTCACAGTACTTCGCTTCGGCGGAGAACCTGGACTGGCAGGTCTTCCGTGACCACCGCATAGATCCCGAACGCTCCGCAACACGGGGGGAAGTGGTGGCTACCCTCCTCCAGGCGCTCGACGTGCGCCGCTTCTGGGCACACGGTGACCTGTTCAGAGATGTCCGGAAAACCACTCCCTATGCTTCCTGCATCGAAACGGCAGCTCAGGACGGCATTGTGAGCGGCTTTACGGATGCGGAAGGCAAGCCCACCGGAGAATTCGGACCGGACCGTCCGGTGAACCGTGCGGAGATGTCCAAAATCATCAGCACGTCCGCCGACCTGTATATCGAAACAGATGCATCCTAGGCAACGAACTCATCGGAGAGCTGTGTGATCGTTCCCGCCCCAAGAGTGAGCAGCACATCTCCCGGCCGCAGAATCTCACCTTCAAGCAGTGCCCTGGTGGAATCGAGAGACCCACCTGCTCTGCACGGGACCCCGCTCTTCTCCGCGATGTCAGAGACGAACTTCCCCATGTCTACTTTCTCTGTTTCGATGTCCGATCGTGCCTCGTAGACATCCGCAATGACGACCTGATCTGCATCCGAAAATGCAACAACAAAATCTGCGTAGAGTTTGATCGTGCGGTTGTGCGTGTGCGGCTGGAACGCACAGACAAGCCGGCGGCCCGGGTACGCGCCCTTCAGCGCAGAGAGCACCGCACGGATTTCCCGCGGGTGGTGACCGTAGTCGTCGATGACGGTGACACCTTCCCCCCACTCCCCTTTCACTTCCATCCGCCGCCAGCACCCCCGGTATCCCGCAAGCGCAGCAAGCGCCTCTCCCCTGCCAATATGGAGAATATCCGCCAGACCCAGGACCAGCTGCGCATTCTCCTGCATGTGGCGGCCCGGCGTCTGCAGCGTGGGGAGCGGGAGATCATCCACATCGAATACCGGACGCTGCAGCCCTTCCGCCGTGTGAGCGCAGTCTGCATCACCCAGATGAGTAATGACCGTGCCTCCGGCAGGCAGCAGCTCCAGAAACTCCCGGAATGCCTGCTGGTACTCTTGGACCGAGCTAAACGCATCGAAGTGGTCACCATCCACATTCGTCATGAGGACGATGTCTGGCGAGAGGAAGTGGAAGGAGCGGCGGTACTCACAGGCCTCAAGAAGGAAGAGATCACTCTCCCCTCTATGCCAGTTACGTCCCTGGAGCTCAAGCAGCTTGGTGCCAACGACGACGGAAGGATCGAGTCCCGCATGCATGAGCACCCGTGCAGCCATGGCAACGGTGGAAGATTTCCCATGCGTGCCGCACACGGCAATCACGCGGAAATCTTTGGAGAGTTCCCCGAGAGCACCGAAGTACGAGAGCTGCCGCACACCCAGATCGGAAGCCCGCTTCCGCTCGGGAGCATCTTTCGGAATCGCCTCGGAGTAGACGAAGAGATCCAGATCCTTGGGAAGATGCGAACCGTCTTGCTCCAGGAACACTGTCATCCCCTGACTGCGCAGATCTTCTATGAGCGCACTCCCCGCCCTGTCACTTCCCATCACGGTATGCCCGGACGCGTTCTGCAGCGCCGCGTACGCGCTGAGGCCGATGCCTCCGATGCCGCTGCAGTAGATTTTCATGAGTGGTGGGAGTACTAGAGTACTAGAATACTAGGACAAGAAACTCCCCGGGAGAAAAAGCTCCCGCATTATTCTCCATCCTAGTACTCTAGTATTCTAGTACTCTAGTCCCATGCGCTACCAGGGAACCGAACCCATCAGCAAGCAACTGACCATTGTCATTGGTCTGGCAGTGGTGGGATTCATGGCGTTCGGCCTGGCGCTCTCCTTCTACAGAAATACGCTCTTTGAACAGACGCTGCTAAACATCCAGAACCAGAACGATCTCCTGCGGGGGAAGATCACACTCGGATACAGAGACCTCGAGTACTACCGCTCTGCACAGTATAAAGATAAGTACGCGAAAGAGAACTTGGGGCTCATGAACCCCGGCGAGAAAGCGCTCGTCATCACGGAGGAAATGAACGTAGTGAGCTTCCCTCTCACTGATTCCGGCATCCTCAATGCTGAACAGCAGGAAGCCACGTACTTGGAACTCCTCCGGCAGATGCCGGTCATCGAACACTGGAAGCTCTTTCTCTTCCACCGCAAGAAAATCGAAGAACTGAAGAGGGCGCTCTGAGCGGAGTTCTCCTGAAGCTTTCCCCTCCAAGTGCTTGCGGGTGTCCTGAGGCTCATGCATACTCCATTCCCGACGCGGGGTGGAGCAGTCTGGTAGCTCGCGAGGCTCATAACCTCGAGGTCGCCGGTTCAAATCCGGCCCCCGCAACCATTCGACTCGCGGCAGCGAGCCGAATGAGCCTGAATGAGCCGCGAAGCGGCGAATCGAAGACCCTCTGCTGCCGCTCGCTCATGACAAACCATCATTCCCCGAATCGCGTATTGGGGGAGAAACTTCTTGCACGAACGGAAAAGTTCCGTAAAATGCTTTGGCTATGGCTCATAAGAAAGCAGGCGGATCTACCAGCAACGGCAGAGATAGCAATCCAAAGTACCGCGGCGTAAAGCGTTTCGGAGGCCAATCTGTGAGCGCAGGAGAAGTACTCATCCGCCAGAAGGGTTACTGGTACCGGCCGGGGGCGAACACGCATGTGGGAAAGGACTGGACCATTCATGCCTCCATGGATGGCATGGTGGTATTCAGCAAGAAACAGATGAAAAAATTCAACGGGAAACGAGAGCACTGCACATTCGTGCGCGTGGAACCGGCAGCAAGCTGACCGACTGGGAACTGTCTCCGGCTCTTGTTGAAACACATCGTCTCTTTTGGAAATGCATCAGAGAATACGGAAGTACAACCCCCTTTTCGCGTAGTGCTTTGTTTCCTTTGGTTCCTCTTCCCGCTACCATGCCTGCACTATGACTGAACTGGGAGGACTGGATATCGGCTCACCCGACGAAGGGGTCGCAGGTGCCCCTGAAGCACTCAGCGAAGAAGCCAAGCAGCGGTTTGCCGCCGCAGCTGCAGCGATGCAGCAAATCCGCCGTGAGGAGAAGCAATCCAAGAAACGCGACGATCAGGTTGCCCGCACCATCATCCAGTTCCTCGGACAGGACAAGTACGCGCATCTGTTTGTCCTCATTTCCCGCCTCGTCGCACGTGATTGCCCAAGCATCTTCATTCTTGCCGTTCTCTCGCTCATCCATGAAGGATGCCTGAGAGAAGTGAAAGAGTACCTCCACAGCATGGGGCATAAATCTGCCGAGGAAACAGTAGATGAAAGTACTGCCATCACCACATCCGGAGAACTCGATCCGCAAATGAACAGAGATCTCGTTGCATGGATTACTCGCATGCAGCTCGTGCTCTCGTTCGCACCAGAGAAAATCCTCCTGCAGCTCATGATCGATGAGAAGAATATCGATGGAACCGTGCTGCAGCTCTCCACATTCGTCGTGAAAGACTTCTTTGAAACCCACGGGAAGAAACAGAAGTTCGAGACAATCCAGCCACTCACCGCAAGCATCCTCCAGGCAGTCTTCGAGCCGTTCATTGCCACAGTAAAACAGGCATACATCCAACAGAAATCACCCGGGGCTACGCCTGCGGAGGAGGAAAAGTAGGAAACGGATACTCCGCGATAGGCGTCTGCTTCCTGCCATCGATCTCCGCGAAGAGGCGCAAGCGATCCACGGGAATAGCGAATGCCGAGCCCTCCAGTGCCTTGAGAACTTTTTTCTTCTGCACTGCAAACCGCTGAGGATGCTCGATGCGCGCGAGCGTGATGTGCGGCGAGAACGGCTTCCCGCTCGGCCAGGGGCACAGCTTCCTCAGCCTCGCAAGCTCCTCGGAGAACGCAATGTCGAGGAAGAGCACCCTGTCCTCTCCCCGTGCCTGCACGCCGGAGTGCGTTCCGGTACGCAGGCGTGCCTGCACGCCGGAGTGCGTTCCGGTACGCAGGCGTGATCCAAACGTGGAAACACCGGTACACTTCATGGTGAACGGCTTGCTCTTCAAAGCAATGTTCTCCGTCTGCTTCACAATCTGATGGTACTCAATCTCCATCACTTCCTGCCAGAACTGGAGCGTGAGGTGCGGTGACGCCGCATTCTGGAACCGCAGGATATCCGCAAATGGCTTCAGGGCTTCCTGCAATGCCTGGAACTGCCACTTTGCTTCCCGCTCAAGAGGGAGAGCAACGAACACCCGTTTCAGGGGGAAAGAGAGACCAGACATCAGGCAAACCAAATGTACTCCGTGGCACGAACCGCTACAATGTTCTCCCCCATGGAGAAGAGAGCACCCATCAGACGCTACGAAGGCCCCACTGTGCAACGGTTCTTCGATGCACTGCGTGACAGTAACCAGCAGGATACGATCTGCCGCATACGGGAAGGAGGCATTCGCATGCTCATCCTCGGCTTGCTCCTGCGCGCAGGCATTTTCTTCCAAGTGGAAGGAACCTGCGATCAGTTCGCCGCGGTCATTGAGCAAAGCAGCATTCTCCAGGAACCCACGCGTTTCCGGTTAGCGGATACCTTCCCACAGGACATAGACGCCCTCCAGTCGGACACAGCGCAGCAGCTGAGAGCGGTTGTGCAGACAGCCCCTGCCGCCGCCGGGCGCATTATCTCTTCAGGACACTCAGGAACGCCTCCTGTGTGAGAGTGATTTTCCCCATCTGCTTGAGGCGCTTCTTCCCCTTCTTCTGCTTCTCCAAGAGCTTGCGCTTCCGGGTGACATCTCCGCCGTACAGATACCCCGTCACATCTTTCCTGTAAGCAGACAAGGTCTCCCGCGCTACGACTTTCGCCCCCACCGCTGCCTGAATGGGGATCTGATACTGGGCCTTGGGAAGAACCTCCTTCAGCTTCTTACAGATAATTGCTCCCACACTATGGGCTTCTGATTTGTGCACGATAGTGCTCAGAGCCTCCGCAGGCTCTCCGAGAAGGAGAATCTGCAGTTTCACGAGATCCCCTGCACGGTACCCGATCGGCTCATAGCTCATGGAACCGTACCCTGCAGTTGCCGACTTCAGCCTGTCGAAGAAATCGAGGATGATACCCTGGAGCGGAACCTCGAAGCGCAGCAGTGCAAGATCGGCATCCAGATACTCCAGAGACTGGTACATTCCCCGGCGGTCCTGCACAAGCTGCATCACGGGACCAACGTCTTCCTTGCGACAGAGCACTTCCAGCCCCACCCACGGTTCGCGCACCTCTCCAATACACGTTGGGTCAGGAAAATCCGCAGGATTGCTGATGAGGGCTATCGCGGGTTCGTCTGCCCTGAGCAGACTCGTACGCACCACCTCTCCGGGATTCCTGGACTGGAGCTGTACCTCGTACTGCACGCTGGGAGCGGTAATCACCAAATCACAATCATGTTCCCGTTCCAGACGCTCCTGGACGATATCCATGTGCAGAAGACCCAGAAAACCGCAACGGAAACCATTGCCGAGTGCAGCATTGCGCTCGGGCTCCATGAACAGCGCTGCATCGTTCAGCGAGAGCTTCTCCAGTGCGTCTCTGAGTTGCGGATATCCGTCCGCTTCGGATGGATACAGTCCTGCAAAGACCATCGGCTGCACCTTCTTATATCCCGGGAGAGGCTGGAGATCCTTCTTACCTGCAATCGTATCTCCCGTATGCACATTGAAGACATCCTTCGCACCTGTAACAACGTAGCCAATTTCCCCTGCGAAGAGCCCCGCATCTGAAGCGTACTTCGGAGCGAAGTGGCCGATATCAAGCACCTCCGACTCGTACTGCGTACCGAGAAGAAATACCTTCTGCCCCTTCTTCAGACTTCCTTCCACCATGCGCACATAGGCCACCGCTCCGCGGTACGGGTCCATGACCGCATCGAAAATGAGAGCACGCGCGTCGGCAGAAGAGGAGACAGAAGGTTTCGGAACCCGATCGATGACTGCCTTGAGCACATCCTCTACTCCCCTCCCATCCTTGGCAGAAATCCGCAGAATTTCCTCCCTCCTGCACCCGAGGAGATGCAGTACTTCCTCGGTGACACGTTCGGGATCCGCGACAGGGAGATCGATTTTATTGAGAACCGGCACGATGGCGAGATCGTGTTCGAGTGCCATGGAGAGCACAGCGAGCGTCTGCGCCTGAATACCCTGCGAAGCATCCACAAGGAGAATAGCCCCCTCGCAGGCAGCGAGCGATCTGCTCACCTCGTAGCGGAAATCCGTGTGACCGGGCGTGTCGATGAGGTTGAGCTGCACACCCTTGTACTGCATGCGCACAGGCTGCAACTTGATGGTGATGCCACGCTCGCGCTCCAGATCCATGGTATCGAGGAGCTGCTCTTTCATCTCCCGCTTCTGGAGCGTCCCTGTGCTCTCAATCATGCGGTCAGCCAGCGTCGACTTGCCATGATCGATATGCGCTATGATGCAAAAATTTCTAATTTCCATAACGACAGTACCATGATGCCTGCCCTGAGCGAGCGAAGCGAGTCGAAGGGCAGAAGTTCCTGATTTCCATGCGGAAAACAGCCTACCGTCTCTCCGGAAAAAATGCGATAAGATCGCTCACGGAGTTCCACCGGGCACCCCCAACGAGGATGCATCTTCCCCTACTCCCTCCGACTCGGGAAATGGCGTACCTTCCGGGTAGCCGTCGGAAGGCGACGGCGACACGTACTCCCCCGCTCCTTCCCGCACAATCTGCTCGGCTTGAGTCCCCGCCTCCGTTTGGGAAGCAGCCTGTGCCTCCTCCCCACCGCTTCCGGACCACCACTCCTTCATACCGTTCCACCACCCCTGCACCGTTTCCGATGCCGAACGGAAGTACCCTTCCACCTCCTTGACGATCCCGGGAACGTTGAAGAGTGCAACGATCGCCGCCCCCTGCCACCCGACTAGCAACCCCGTACCGATGATAGCAATGGCCAGACGGTGCTTCTTCAGGAATGTCATAACTTTACTCTCCTCTTCCGGCGTCATCTGCTTCTCCATGCGCCCCTGGAAATCGTACAGCACAGCCTCCTGCTTCAGCAGTTCCTGGAGCGACTCGAGTTCGGACCTGTTCTCATCGGAAGTCTGCTCCTGAATCAGCTGCTGAACCTCCTGGAGCTTATCCTGCGCTATAGCCTCTTTCACGCCCGCTCTGAGCGCTTCTGGGGTATCAAAGCGGGGATTTTCAAGTTCCAGACTGCGGATGAGCGCCTGCCGCAGCGCGGCAGCACTCTGCTCAGGAAGCTGTTCCCAGGGAGTCTTCGGTGTTGGAGCATTCTCAGGCATACTCAGACGAGAGCGGAAGCATTCGCCTCAAGGAGGAGATGGCGCACTTTTGTGAGACCCGCAAGACCTTCCAGATCTTCCCGGGACCGCACGGAGGGGAAGAGTACTTCGATAAGTGCACAGAGGCCCAGAGCACCCATACCGAAGTACACGACGGGAAGCGACTCATGCGGGAGCCTGGCCAGCGCCTTCGGATTGATCTCCTTCCCTCTCTGCAAATCATGCAACACACCGAGCACAAAATCGCGCACCTCCGGATGTGCGTCGGAAGCAACAAGCCGCATCCGTACGACAAGTTCCGACGTGCTTTCAAACGATGTGAGTTCCTCATCCTCCACAGCACATGCTCCTGCCAGAGCAGAAGGCAACTTTTCGAGGAGCTCCCGCTCAGAAGGACGAAGGTAGAGCGTTGCCATGCGAAGCGAGCATAGCAATTTACCTGCCCCTTACAAGACTTCTTTGAGTGCCCGCTCACCTGCTTCCACCTTCTGCCGGAGGCGCTGCCTCCTGCCGTGTGCAGGTGTCTCCGAGATGAGCGCACGCAGGGCATCCAACTTATCCCCCTCTGTCTGCGGAATGACATCGAGCTCCAATCCCAGAGCCAAGGCAACAATGGCACCGTGGTAGCGCTGCGTGAGGACAAGAGATCCCCGGGCAACGGAGGAAACCAAATCGTGCAATGTCCGCACAGGGACAATGGTGCCCGGAGTCCGGAGAGATGCCCGGAGAGACTGGCAATATGCACTCTCGGCAGAATCATCCGGCTTCAGCGAGAGGATGCTGACGTGCTCAAAGCGGCCAGACTGGAGGAGCCGGCTGAGATGTTCCCTGAGGAATGCATCGGAATTATTCCTTGGGATGACCACGAGAATCTTCTGCGCACTGAGATCGATTTTTTGCTCTTCTACCAGCAAAAGAACAGGATCGAATGTCTCTAGCACATCCGCGCGACACCCCCACGTTCGCACCCGTACAGCAGACAGGGGATCCCTCACGGAAATGAAATGCGCCGAGCGAACGGCGGCCCGCGCAAACCACTCCCCCATCCTCGTGCGGAAAGGCCCGATTCCCTGGTAGGCAAGGATGATGCGCTTGCGCAGGACACGCGCAGAGAGCACATGCACCCACCAGAGAAAACATGCCCGCACCGACTCCGTGTCGGTGAAGAGTGATCCCCCACCCAGCACCATACCATCACTCTTCCGGAGCGCCCCGAGCGTTCGCAGCCAGCGCAGAGAGAGCAATGATCGTACTCCCCCGGGCAGGCGCGGCAGCTCCTCCCGCCCTGGATGTGCGGAGACAACGCGCCACTGTACCTGTGGGAAACGCAACAAAAAATACTCCCGGAGCGCCTCATCCCCAAGATTGCCAACGCCGTAATTACCGACGAGAAGGTATGTCACTCCCGCACTATACCGTTCTTCCGCTCACCAGCCTACGCTCCGCATGCCATTCCAAACCTTCCGCGCAGCTCATCAAAACATGCCCTATCGAGGGGCGCGGGGCTGCGGCCGGCGAGATCAGCTATCGTTCAATTTTCAGAACGCTCTGTTCGTAAACCCATGGGTATCTACTGTGCCTCTTTCTTCTCCTCTGCTTTCCCCTCCTCTTTCGCCTCTACTACCTCCACAACTTCTGTCTCTTTCTTCTCTTCTGCGGCAGTAGCAATTGCGAACTCTTCCGCAGTGGTAAAGCGCTCGCCCAGCCGCGCCGCTTTCCCGTGGCGGCCACGAAGGAAGAAGAGCTTGGCACGGCGCACAGCCGCCACCTTCTTCACATCAATCTTCTCAATCAAAGGTGAATGCAGGAGAAATACCCTCTCCACCCCCACGCCAGAAGCAATGCGGCGCACCGTGAACGTGCTGTCCGTGGGAGTAGCTCCCTTGTGCACAGAAACGACCAGCCCTTCAAACACCTGGATCCTCTCCTTGCCCTCCTCCTGCCCTTCCAAAATGCGCTCATGTACGCGCACAGTGTACCCGGGCCGTATGTCGGGTCGCTGTTTCACGTACGAAGCCGCCTGCTGGTGTAAGACGCTTGCCAAAGCCGAAGGAGACTACCGAGCAGCACGGGCCCTGTAAAGCAAAAAGTAGGGATGTCCCCGGGGAATCTGTAGCTTGTAGTTTGTAGCTTGTAGAAGCAAAAATGAGATCCTCGAGTCCAATCTCCTACACTCTACAAGCTACCATCTACAAACTACAATCTCTCTCACTGCTTTCCTTTCGCCTCATCTATCTGCTTTTGAATGACGTTGTGCACATTCAAATTGCGGGGATCGCTGAGAATGTCGGAGATGAAGCGATCCTTCAGGCTGAGGCGGTACAGGAAGTCCGCCTGAGAGAAGATGGAGTACTTCACGTTCTTCAGACTCGAATCCTGGAGAAGGAGCGCCTCGAGCATCTCCTTTTTCACATCTCCCACAACTAAGAGATCCACTTTCGTATCTGTTCCGACGAACACACCAGCAAGGACGATGAGATCGACACCCGGGAGTTTCTTGAGACTGGCCACAATGGGGCTGTCTGCCTGTACCTCTTTGGCAAACATGCTCTTGAGCTCCGGGAAGAGCGGAAACTCCAAATCGATGCGGTAGTACTTCTTCCTGTTGCGGTGTCTGGCACGCACAAGTCCGATGCGGCGCAGGTTCTCGAGCTCCCGGCGGATGGAGTTGATCTGTTCATGGAGCAGCCGCGTGAGTTCACGGATGTAGTATTCCTCCTCTGGATGAAGGAGGAACGTCGAGAGGAGTTTCACTCTCGTCTGCGAACTAAACAATGCTTTCAGGATAGTGGAAGCCATACCTGCCCTATGGGGGGAATGGAAATGTACACAAACTGTACTCATGAACACATGTATAGTGCAAGAAAAGTGATCAATATAATGAATAAAATATTTATTCAAGGTTCTGCGCTTATACAAAGCAAAAACATCATATATATCACTCAAATCGCCCCCTGCTATGAATAAAAAAAATACTCATCTTCGAATGCATTATGTGTTCTGGAAACAATTCTTGGCACCCCCCGAACAGGCACTCCATGGGAAAACACAGAGCTCCGTACATTGCCTCCAAAGGAGAATTTTGCTATAATTACATGAATGCCCACACAAAAAAAGATTGTCGCTGGCACACTCGCCACTGCTGTTCTCCTGTGGATTGGAGGAACATACGGAGTGGAAGCATTGGAAATGGGAATACCGAAGGCACAGGCTACAACAGACCTCAATCAAGTCTTCACGAGCATGACAGTTACCCTCGCTGTTGTCGTTACAGCGGTAAATCTCCTTGGTTTCATTACATTCCCCATTCTGGAAGTTCTCCTCAATCCCCGGTTCTTCCTGGAGCTCCATGGAGCGAACGAAGTTGTCATCCATCAGATCTGGCAGGTCTCCAGGGAAATCATGAACATCATCTTTGCGTTCATGCTCGTCGTCGGAGCGTGCCTTACTGTCGTGACTGCCAAGAAAGACATTATCAGCCGCTTTGCAATTAAGTTCGTTCTCGGAGTCATTCTCGTCAATTTCTCCTGGTTTTTTCCGCGCGTCATTCTGGACGTCGGCCACGTGCTCGCCGCCACCATCTACAAGCTCCCTGATCTCGTCTCCACTACCTGCCGGTACTACGATATCAACGGAATTATTCAAACGCCGTGCAAATACCCCTACGACTTCAGATTCTTCGATAAAGCGGCAGCCATAGCAAAGGCAGCCGGCGGTCCTGCTTCCTTAGGATACGAATGCCCCCTTGAGACAGTCTGCTACCGCGTACAGGCACTTGCCAATAACACAAACACGGCACCTGGCATTTTAAGCGGCCTCATATTCAACCACGGAAAACTGCCGGATCTTGCGAAAGTGCCGAACTTCAACGGCGGAGGAATGCCCGCCACGGACCCGCTGGATCAGATATCGTTCTTCCTCATGTTCCTACTGAACACGGTGTTCCTGATATCGCTCTCCGTGGCGCTTACTCTCGCTCTCATTGCCATGATGGTTGCATTCATCATCCGCATCCCCGTCCTGTGGCTCACCATAGCATTCATGCCGTTCATGTTCCTGGGATATGTGGTCGGCGACCTCATGGGAAACTTCAACACCATGAAAATCTTCAAGAAATTCGTCGCTGCAGCCTTCCTGCCGGCGATAGTCGCCATTCCGTTCACCGTAGGGTTCATTGTCCTCAATGCCATCGCGTTCTCCGCACCTGTCGGCTCGGCAATCATCCTTGCAGACTCGCAGGGAAGGTTCCTTCCCGGCATAGATAACCTCTGGATTGTCCTGTGGCAGATCACGACCATTCTCATCATCTGGAAAGGATTCTTCATGGCACTCTCCATAGATTCCATGTACGAGGAAGCTACGAAGGGCATACGGAGCATGGGAGCAAACCTCGGCTCCTTCGTCACACACCTGCCGCTCAACATCCCCTTCATCCCCGGTGCCAAAGAGGGAGGAAAACAGACATACATGAGTGCAGGGCAGGCAATGACCGCTGCAGGTGGCCTCTCGAACCTCTCAAGACAGGGGCGCCTCCTAGAAGGAGATGCAGTGAAGAACATGCTCACTGGTGGCCGCAGCGGCGGAGTAGAAGCAGCCGAGCAAAACATTCGTAACTCCGGAGAAGTCTACGATAGGATCAAGGCGGCAGCAGGAGGAAGGGGTGATATGCAGAAAGTCGCTGAAGAGATGCGCAAGCTGAGTGGCAGTCTCTCAGGACTAAGTCCCGAAAAGCAGGCCGAAGCTCTGCAGAGAGCACTCAAGAACACAGGAATCTCGTTGAACCCCGCCCAGATTCAGGAACTGACCAATGCGCTGCATCCTGGAGGGGATGGAAGTGGGAGAGGAAGGGCTGGCTCCGGCAACACTCCCCCGGCTGGCGGAGCAGGAAGACCACCTGCTGCATCACCGTAATTTTCCTTCTGTACTCCATGGCTCCCTCACGACCCACACAGCCAGAGGCAGAAGCGAGACGGTCTGCTGAACGCGTTGAGCAGCAGGCCGGCGATATGCTGAAACCCGCTTTCTTTGACCGCCTCATAGGGCAGGAATCTGCGCAGCAGCCGAGGAAGCGCCAGGAGGCCCAGGTGAAGCGTGAAACACTGAGCCAACTCCTCGGCAGTATCGCACGCAATGAACAGGTCTCCCCACAAATGAAGAGAACACAGGTCAACGAGCACCTGCGGCGTCTGGGGGAATCGCTCGGAGACGAAGGAGCAGGTGAGGCATACGGGCACATGGTCCTCGACAAGCTGGAGCATACACTGAGGCCCGAGCGCATCGATCCTCTCCGGCAGGAATTTGAGAACGTGCGGGCGGACATCATCCCCCCCGAACGGGAACGATCCATGGAACGGGCCATGGCAGGCTTCGCGCTGCCCCGCACCGCGCAGGACGTCGAGAACATCCGTACGGACCACCCGTACTTCTACGTAGATGACGGGGTCATGCTCATCCGCACAGACATCGTCAGCCGCGACCTCGAAACGCTCAGCGGCCCCCCTCCCCTCCCCGGAAAAGCGGGGGAAGTCATGGCGCAAAGCCGTCAGATCCTGCAGGAACTCGTGGACGCAGACCCGGCGAATGCCACCCGGTTCGGCGCAAACCGCCGGCACCGCGAGCGGGACCCAGCGGTCCAGAGAGCGGCAGATTCGCTGCGCATGTTCTTCGGGCTCCTCTTCGTCGCCATGGCAGCCCTGTGCTTCGCCATTGAGAGGAAGAAAGAATTCCCGACCATGGCAGCCATCTACGCCGGCCTCGCGGTACTCACGCTCAACCCCAAGCTCTTCTCCGGCCCCCTGCGCTCACTCCGCGGCCAGCTGGATTTCGTGCAGTCAGCGGAGTGGGACACCCTCCTGAAGGATGAAGCCAACCGTGCCGCCCTCACCGGCGACCGGGGAGAGGATTTCTTCCGCCGCATGACGCAGAACGGCGAAACGCGCATGCTCTATGCAAAAGTGAGGCAGTCGGAAAAAGACAAGGAGAAGAAGGGAAAGATCTCGAGCGAAGAGTACTACCAGGAACTTGCGGGACTCGGCATTCCGGAGCAACACATCGCGTTTCTGCTGGATCTGGAGCAGCGCAACCGCAGCCAGTGGAACTTCCTCCTCCACAACCTCATGAGAGTGCAGTCCACAGACGGGCAGGATCTGCTTGCCGGGTTTGCGAAGGAAGGCATGGATATAGACGCACTCGGGAAGCTCCCCACCAAGCTCCCGCCTGTGGAGCCGGAAGCATACACTGGCGCCACCGGAGTCCGGGAGCGGCTGGGAGGATTCGGGAAACAGGAACAAAACGCGTAACACTCTTGTTTCTAGATTGTAGTTTGTAGGTTGTAGGAATGACAAAGCACCGAGGTTTCAGAACTTCTCCTTTAGAACCTTGGAAACTGAAGTTCTTTGGGTTTCCTACAAACTACAACCTACAAGCTACAACCTCAGAATGTACTAGAACTTCTTCTTCTTGAGCTCCTTGAGGAAAACCTCCAAACGGTCACCCGGTTCAATCAGCACAGAGGTTTCCACCCGCATGCCGCACTCACTCCCCTCTTTCGCCTCTTTGATGTCCTTCTCCACATGCTTGAGTGAAGTGATGCGCCCGGTCCCCACCTCTTTCTCACCACGCAGGAGTCGGAACGGCAGACGCTTCACCACCCCGTCTGTCACCTTGCCACCTACAATCTGTTCGCTCTTCTTGGTGAGGAACACCTGCTTCACTTCCAGGTGGCCGAGTATCTTCTCCTGCTCCTCCGGCTCCACAAGCCCCTGAATAAGACCCTCCACATCTTCCAGAAGAGCATAGATCACATCGTATTCACGCACCTGCACACCCTCACGGTCTGCGGTGCGCGCGACATCAGGACCCACCGCCGTATGGAAAGCAATCACCACTCCATCGCTCGCCGCAGCCATCATGACATCGGACTCCGACACGGAACCGACACCGGAGTGGATGACTTTCACCACCACCTGCTCCGTTGCCAATTTGGAGAGAGAGGACTCTATCGCTTCCAGTGACCCCTGCGTATCTGCCTTCAGCACAACCTTGAGCTGCGTGAGCTTTCCTTCGGAAAGCCGTGAAACGAGATCTGCGAAGCTGCGCTTCTTCCTGCGCTCGTAGTGCTCTTTCATCTGGCCCAGGAGATCCCGGGCCTCCTTCTCGGAAGAGACAACCTGCAGAATATCCCCCACATGTGGCACGCGGGAGAAGCCGGAAATACGCACTGCCCCGGAAGGCCGCACACTCTGCTGGCGCTTTCCATGGGCATCCATCATCACACGGACACGTCCAATAGTCGTACCACAGACGTAGATATCGCCCATCACCAGCGTCCCCGCGTTCACGATCACCGTCGCAAGAGGACCGTGTGCAGGATCGAGGTGACCCTCAACAACCGTCGCAACAGCGCGGCGATTGGGATTGGCTTTGAGCTCGGCAAGTTCCGCAATGAGAAGAATATGCTCCAGAAGATCCTGAATGCCCTGCTTGGTGAGTGCGCTGCATCGCACAACTGGCGTCTTGCCCCCCCACTCCTCCGGCTGCAGATCACACCCCGAGAGCTCTCCCATCACCTTTTCAACGTTGGCATTCTCTTTATCGATCTTGTTGATGGCAACGAGAACGGGCACCTTTGCCTCCTTGGCATGGTTGATGGCTTCCACGGTCGTCGGCATCACGCCCTCCTCCGCCGAAATAACAATCACCGCTATATCTGTCACCTGTGCTCCACGAGCGCGCATCGCCGTGAATGCCTCGTGCCCGGGGGTGTCGAGGAAGGTAATGGATTTCATCTCCTTGGTTCCGGAGGGGAGGAACTCCACCTGATACGCACCGATGTGCTGTGTAATGCCACCCGCCTCCCCGGAAACGACATCCGTCTCACGAATGGCATCGAGAATCGCAGTCTTGCCATGGTCAACATGGCCCATGACCACCACAACCGGCGGGCGGGGCTGGAGGTTCTCTGGCTCATCATTGAGCAGCCCCTCCAAATTTTTCGCAAGGAGCGTCTCCACAGTCGCACCTGCTTCTTCCTTCTGCACTTTCACCCCCAATTCATCTGCGATGACCGCAGCCGTCTCGTAGTCGATTGTCTGGTTCACCGTTGCCATCACACCATTCTTCATCAGTGTCTGGATAACTCTCGGCACCTGCACACCCGTTTTCTCCGCAAACTCCTTCACCGTCACCTCCGATGGAAGAACGACGACACCCACCTTCTCTTTAATCTGCTCCTGATTCCCCTCTGTCGCAGTTTTCTTGTGGGGTGCCATCGCTTTCTCTTCACGTTCCATCTCCTCGCGTTCCTCCTTGCTTGGCTGCTGCTTCCTCAATTCCGCCGCCTGCTTTGCAATCGCCTCCTTTGGAACATCGTCGAGAGAGAGCTTACGCAGAACATTGAGAGATTCCGTCTTCTTCGGAACCTCTCCCTGCCCCTGCTCCAATGGAGTCCCCTGTGGAGGATGCACTGCCTCCTTCTTCTCTCCAGGACTTTCCTCCTTCTCCTCCTCCTCCTCTCCCAGAGAGAGACCAATAGCATCCATATCGACCTCTATGCCATTCTTCCGTGCTACGTACCGAAGAATACCCTGTGCAAGACCATCCGGCACCTCGCGGTCAGTAGGTTTGACGCCGAAATCCACCTCAGAAAGCTCTTTGCGGAGCTGCTGGCCGGTCATACCCAATGCTTTTGCCACCTTCACAAGGCGCATAGGATCTTCGCGAAACAAACAGAAATGAACACCGCTAGTGTAGGCTAAGAGAAACGCAGAGTACAAGCAAAACAGGCCAGATATGCCATTATCGAGCACCAGAAACTGAACAGCACCTTGAGAGAAGATGAGCTTGTATTTCTCTATCCCATCAGCCCACTGACCACATCCGTGCCGCCGGAAGCAGCCATGTTCCCCTCGTCTCCGACACGCTCTACAACATCCACCCCCGGTGTTGAAGAAGATACTGCCTGGAGCGGCACCTCCTGCGAAACTGTGTTCTGCACCGCTGGCTGTACAGGAATCTGCTGTTGGTGATTGCTCTGCTCCTTCTCCGCGCGCTGCCGCTGCATCCCCTGCTTGAGCGTCTGAACGCATTCCAGCACCTGCAGTTCAAAGTTCTCGAACCGCGGAACACGGAACCCGGCAGCACGCGGATGTCCGCCGCCGCCGTAGGTACGCGCCGCAAGAGCACTGGCATCAATAGTGTCGGAGGAACGCATGCTCGCCTTCAACCCCCCTTCTTCCAGTTCAGTGAAGAGCACATGCACATCCGCATCGGGAATGGTGGAAATGAGCTCATCGAGAATGCCGTGCGTCTCCTTGCTCGTAGCACCCAACTCCGCCAGATCTTCCTTGTTCACGGAGGACCAGACAATACCGGAAGCAGGATCTATCTGAATGCGGTTGAGCGCACGCCCCCACACCCTGAGCGTACTCAGCGGTTTGGTCTTGTAGATGTGCTTGATGATCTCCTGTTGCCGGGCACCGAAATCCAGAAGCTCTGCGGCAATTTCGAGAGAGCGCGGCGTAGTATTGGGGTTCTGGAAACTCCTCGTATCGGTGATGAGTCCCGTGAGAAGGAGTGTCGCAATGTCCGGGGTGAGTCTCTCCTTCCACTGCGGCACCTGCGTGAACCAGTTGTAGAGCACCTCCGTCGCGGAGGCAGCCGTAGGATCCAAGAGGTGTATCTGCCCGTAGTGTGTATTGCTGATGTGGTGGTCGACATTCAGCACAGGAACATCCGCAAAGAGGTCCACGTGTTCGGTATACACACGCCCAAAGAGCGGCAGATCCGCGGTATCTACCGCCACGATGAGATCGTACTGCCTCTCCCCGTCTCCAAGCACAATATCCTGGGAACGGATGCGCCCTTTCTTTGGCACCACAATGATGTTGACCTTCTGATCCTCTACGGCATACCGGAGCTTGTCGACCTCTACACCGCCCTGCAGGCTCACCGTGATGACGAACTGCTGCCCCTCTGCAACATCCCGTGAAAGCTCCCCAAACCCCGGGAGGAACTCCAGAGACTCCGGGAGCGTATCGGGACAGATCACCGTGACATCCTTCCCGAGCGCCCGGAAGAGCTGGTAGCACGCGAGTGCACTGCTGAGTCCGTCCGGATCCACATTCTCATGCGGGATGACGAGGATGCGCTGATTCTCCTGAATCGCTTTGGTTGCAGCCGAGATGTCGGTGCCGGAGAGGCTCATGTAATCGTAATATTATAACATAAATTTAATAAAATGCAATACTTTGGAGGAGATGCGGTAAAAGACGTACATACGAAGGAAAAATAAGCTTGAAACGTTACCGCGATACCCTTCCCTCTGCAAGAGATTTTACAGCTTTCAGCTGTCGGTATACCCCCGCAACCGGCAGAAACACTGGCAGCTTGAACTGCCACACTCCCCCACAAGCTCCAGATTTTGTTCCACCTGCATCCCCACTATCAGTTATACTGCAGAAACTCGGGGCGTAGTTCAGCCCCGCACCAGACTCGCTTTGCTCGTCGGTGCGGGATGCAGTCATCATCCGGCTCACTTCGTTCGCCGCATGCTGATCTGCATTGGCTAGGCTATACTCCCCTCTGTCATTCGGGGCGTAGTTCAGTTGGCTAGAATGCTTGCATGGGGTGCAAGTGGTCGCTGGTTCGAGTCCAGTCGCCCCGACCATTGGAAACATAGAAAACACTTCAGGAAAAGAAGTAATTGCACGCGAATGGACGAGAAGTTTATCCCGAGCGAGTCCGCCGCAGGTGGACAAGACGAGGGAAGTCCAGTCGCCCCGACCATTCGACTCGCGGCAGCGAGGCGAGTGACTCTGAGTGAACCGCGAAGCGGCGAATCGAAGAACCTTGGGCTGCCGCTCGCTCATGGCAAGCCATCAAAAACCAACTCAACCTCAGGGAGAGAAATAATTCCATCAGACTGGAAGAGATTCTCGAGTTCACATATCAGGGAGAGTAGACTGCACTCCATGAACACCCCTGAGCAGCAGATTCAGGCCATCCTTGAACGCAACAGGCGCGTGGAAACCGAGAAAGCGTGGGAGCTCAGCTGGTTTCGGAGGCTCACCATCCTCGGGATGATCTACGCGATCTCCGTTCTCTTCCTGTGGAGTATCGACTCCCACCCCTCCCTCCTCCAGGCACTTGTCCCCGCCGGAGGCTACCTGCTCTCCACGCTCTCGCTCCCGTGGCTGAAGAAGCGATGGATACAGAAGAGATATCGGTGAAGCACGCGGAGGCAGAGCCCCCGCGCTTCACCCTGAGCCCGCCCCTGAAGGAATGACTTTCTGATGACGCGGCCGCAGAGCAGCCGCGCTTTGTCGAACGGGTAAAAATGATTGCACTTTTAAGCAACCGGTTGACTCTCATCAACCGGCCCCGTTATGAATCACCTCATCGGCAACTCAAAACTGGCCGCAATGATAGAAAAAAATTCCGGCAATGCAAGAGAATTTTTTCTCCGGAGGAAAAAGGCCCGGCATCGCCGGTGATTTTAAAGCTGGCCCGGCAAGTACTCGTCGTACTCACCGGGCCGCAAGGAGTCGTCCACTGCCAGCCAAAGCGAGGCTAGTAGTGAACGGCAGTCACCGCGCAGTCGTCTTCGGTCGTCGTGCCCAGCATGGCCTGCATCGCGATCGTCGTGGCCGGCTTCGTCTTCTTCTTGGCCGTCGTCGTCGCCGTCTTGGCAGCTCTCTGGAACTTCGCTCGACCGAACAGGGTGCGCCCACTCATGGCACGTCTCCTTGAAACAGAGGATGTTTGGTCCACCAGTGTGGACCAAGGAACAGAGGTGCCCCCATACACAACAGGGGGCGGTCACGTGAGGCTCGCACACATGCAAGCCAAACTTAAAAAGAATAGTAGAAGACACACTCACCGCCGTGCAAGAGCATTTCGCATGCCGCAAAAAATCTCTGCCGCTTCGTTAGAACGAGCCCTTGAACGGCGACACGTACTGCGCCCTGCTCCCGAGCTGTTCCTCTATACGCAACAGCTGATTGTACTTGCAGACCCTGTCCGTGCGGCTGAGCGACCCCGTTTTGATCTGCCCGGTCTGCAGGCCCACGGCAAGATGCGCGATGAAAGTGTCTTCCGTCTCGCCGCTCCTGTGGCTCACCACGGCGTTCCACCCCTCCTTCTGCGTCATCTGAATGGCATCCACCGTCTCGCTCACCGAGCCGATCTGGTTTAATTTGATGAGTACGGCGTTCACCGCCTTCTTCTCGATCGCCATCTGAATACGCTCTGTATTCGTCACGAGGAGATCATCCCCTATGAGCTGGATGCGATCCCCCATCCGCTTCGCCATGGCTGTGAATCCCTCCCAGTCATCCTCGCTGTGGCTGTCTTCTATGACCACAAGAGGATACTTAGCGCAGAGATCTTCGTAGTAGTCCACGAGCTTTCCTGAGGAGAGCGTTTTGCCGTCCAGCGTGTACTTCCCCTTGTCGCAGAATTCCGTTGCCGCGGCATCGATGCCGAGCACCACCTTGCCCGTGTACCCCGCTGCCTCTATCGCCTTCAGGAGGAAACCAAACGCCCCGCCACTGTCCTTCACATGAGGGGCAAATCCGCCTTCATCCCCCACCGCTATGACGTGTCCGGCATCCTTCAGGAGTTTCTTTAAGCTGTGGAATATTTCTGAGCCTGCCCGGATGGCATCGGTGAAACTCTTCACTCCCGCAGGAATGATCATGCACTCCTGGAAGGAGAGACCGCTGTCTGCATGCTTGCCCCCGTTGATCACATTCATCATCGGCACCGGGAGTCTGGTGGGTTCGCTGACTTCAAACTGGTCTGCGAGCGACTGCCAGAGCGGCCGCTGCTCCACTCCCGCACGCGCACGGCAGACAGCCATGGAAACGCCCAGGATGGCATTCGCACCGAGTTTGGATTTGTTCTTGGTACCGTCGAGATCCAGCATCTGCTGGTCGAGAGTGCGCTGATCGGAAATGTTCTTCCCCTTGAGGGCGGGCGCAATGACATCATTCACATTGGCCACCGCCTTGAGCACCGAGTTGCCGTGGTACATGTTCTTATCTCCATCCCGCAGCTCAAGCGCTTCATGCGTGCCGGTGGAAGCCCCGGAGGGAACCGCAGCCCGCCCGAATGTGCCGTCATCGAGCTCACAGTCGACTTCCACAGTGGGATTGCCACGGGAATCGAGGATTTGCCTCGCGTGGAGGGATTTGATAGCTGCCATAGTGAACGAGGGAAGGTGGAATCATCATAGCAGCAAGCGCAGGAGAAGAGTATGTGGTATGGAGTATTGAGTATTTTGATTTTTTCCCCTGAGTACTGGAATACTAGAATACTTGAGTATTTGAATACTTGATCACTTGAGGCATCCAAGTATTCTAGTACTCAAGTACTCAAGTGCCAAGGATTCATTTCCAAAGCCCATACTCAATACTAAATACTCAAATCTCAACCATTTCTGACCTTTTTCGGGTGCGTGCATGCACTGTCGCAGTGTAGAGCCCAAGCATGGTCAGAATGATGGCCGCCCAACTCAATCCCGAACTCGGGAGCCTGCTCGGCATGCTGCTGACCTCGCGCATAGAAACGCTTTCGGCAGAAGACACCTCCTCGACAACCGGCGCTGCTTCTTCAGACTCTTCTCCCTCCTCCTCTCCCGTCGATTCCTCTTCTCCCGCATGCCTCTCCTCCAGACGGGCAGCAATGCGCTCGCGGCGGTTCTCGATGGCTCGCAACCTCTCACGGTACGACTCTTCCACCGGATCGGCAGACGCTTCGAGGTTCTTCTCACTCGATGCTTCCTCCGAGGGGGAATCCACCTGTGCTACGAGGCCCGCACCATCCTTTTCCAGCTTCCACCACTCCCCTTCCCAGAGCACGGAAGCGATCTCCTGGTTCCAGGTTGTGTAGTGTTCAGAAGCAACGGCACCGACCATGAACGGCACGAAGAGAACCACAAGGAGCACAAGCCTCTTCGTCCACCGGCGGATCACGCGGAGGCAGAAGTACACCAGCAGGAAAAATCCTGTTGCCACCCCCGGGAGAGTCCAGCCCCACGTGTACCAGTCCAGCACCGACGCTATGAAAGGAAGCGTACGTATCCCTGCCTGCATGAGGAAGAGAAGCAGCAGAAGTATTGCAGGCATCCAGTGGAGCAAACGGAACGCATAATCCGCCCTGTTCCTCCGGAAGAGCCCGGAAAGAGCAAGCGGATAGGCAATGGCCAGTACGAACACAATGGCCCATGGGGCGATGCCCATGTCCGGTGCTGTCAGGCTTGGAATGATGATGCCTGTGACCACCGTGGCAGTGCCAAGGAGGAAGACAAGCAGTGTCTCAGTCGTGTGCTTCAGCGGCATAGGAGGGATATCCTCTAGAAAAGCAGGCCATGTGTCAAGAAGCATGAACAAAATAGTAGTAGACCATAGACGAGCTTGTAGTTTGTAGGTTGTAGCACGTAGGAAATCCAAGATCCAAAGGATCGACGATCAAAGCACTACAAGCTACCAACTACAAGCTACAAGCTCTCAGAGCCAGTGCTTCTTTGCAAAATACGCCATCATCACGATAATAATGCCCAACATCACTATGATGATGCCGAGAGCCGTTTGCTCCGCAGCCTGGAAAGGAAGACCCACGTTCATGCCATAGAAACCGGTGATCACCGTGAGGGGGAGCATGGTCACCGAGAAGATCGTCAGCAGTTTCACCACTGCATTCGTTTTGTGACTGAGCCATGATCCGTGCGTGTCCTGGAGCGCCTCGCAGAGTTCTTTGTCCGTATCCAGGAGCGACCACTGCCGCTCAATGGCATCGAGGATGTCGTCGAAGTAGAGCGCCAGTTCCTCCGAAACAAACTTCTTGTTCTTGTGCTCCAGCGTCGCAACAAGCGTTCGCTGCGGGAGGAGAATACTGCGCATGGTAATGATGTTTCTCTTGAGAGCCATGATCTCGCGGAGGAGATTCACATGCTCCTCACTCTCGAAGAGACGGTCTTCAATTTCACGGAGCTGCCTGGTAATGGTGTCCACCAGCGGGAACACATCATCAAAAAACTTGCTCATGAGTTCGTAGAGCAGGAAACCCGTACCATACTGGAGATACTCCCCTTTCATCTCCTCCGACTTATTCACCTCCTCCCAGAGACGATCGATGATGGGGAGATTCCCCTTGTGGAGGGTGGCAATGAAGTGCTGCCCCAAAAAGATATTCACCTCCTCTTTGAAAATACGCCCTGTGCGCTGCTGCAGGTACGGGATGTGGAACACAAGGAAAATGTAGTCGTCGTACTCCTCGACTTTCGGCCGCTCATGAAGACTCAGACAGTCCTCAATATCAAGCTCATGAAACCCGTACTTCTTCTGCAATTCAAGAAGGTCCTTCTCAGAAGGATTGCTGTCGTCATACCATGTAATGTCCTTGTAGGTGAGAGAGCGCATCGCAAAGCGGGGATGGATGTTCTACCAATTCCACGGCAAACACATTGAAGCCTCACTCTGGAAACCGTGCAAGCGGTTCGTGGGATTTTCGCTGTACGGGAGCGCAAAAGACAACACTGGTACCCGGGGAGAGGAAACAACAAGGAAGAAGAGGGAGAAACCCACAATCCCGTACTCCTCTCTTTCTATTACCTCTTCTTTTTCCTCGGCAGGTACTTCTGACGTGGATCGTCGATACTCTCCGCGGGGAGCTTCTCGTAATGGCGCGCACGGAACAAGCGCACCTGCACATACAAGTAGAATGCGAATGCACATGCCCAGAGAACCCACCAGAAGCGCATGGAAACATAGCTGATGTCTTCCGCACGGGACACGGCGAGCACGAGGCCAACAATGCCAAACCAGAGCGCTGCACCTGCCCACGAACGGCTGAGCTTACGCGTCACGGGATTCTGCTGCCTTTTCCGCCAGTGACGAATGCCGAAGGAAACGACAATGCACAGAAAGCAGAGCAGGAGCAGGATCTGCAACTTCATATTGTCATATCCCACAATGGGCGGTCGTGGCCAGAAGACGTATGAGAAGAAGGACATCGGGAGAAATAATAAATGAAAAACGGAAAATTGAAAATCGATCCACGCAACAATCAACTCTCACCTTTCATTTTCCATTTTTTATTTTCCATTTTCAACTGTTCTTCCGATCTTTCTTCTCCTTCTCCCACCCAATCTTGTTTTTCTGGAGAAGACTGCGGAGCATCTTTTCCACCTCGCGTTCCTTGATGGTGCGTGCCGGCCGGATGAGAAGGTAGAGGAAAAATCCCACCACCGGGAGGAAGGCGGCCAGGAGGATGCACAGGAACATGTACAGGAATGAATCGGTACGCAGGAGGATATCGCGCGTGACGAAGAACACGAGGAATATGACGATGGTTCCAAGAAGGAGCATGCCCAACTGCAAGAGACGGAGCGTCGGATCATCCGCGAGAAAGAGGAACCAGGGCTCGAGGAGTGTCTGCAGAGAGAAAGTCATATTAGAGATGCGGGTATTTGCGTCGGTGCACTACAACGTACACGACCGTGGCAAGGAGCGCCAGCACAGAGAGGAACTGGCTGAAGCGCAACTCGAACGTGGGGAGCCGAACCCAGGACCGGCCAACGAGGTACCCCCCGAACACAATGAGCAGAAACGTCTGATACACATACAGAGAAACTTTGGAGAGTGAAAGTTCAATGGCAACAAACACTCCGAGACTCACGAACATGCAGACAAGCACCACAAAATCGAGCTGGGTTGCAAACACCGGAATGCTGAAATCCCCCCGGAAGTACTCAAAGAAAAAGGTGACAATGGCAGCAAAGAAAATGCCGAAGAGCGTTTCGGCACCTGCCCGCGTGGACTTCTTGCGGATGATGAGAAGGAGGAAAGTAAGAAAGAGGAATGTCACCGCATAGTACAGCTGCACAGGATGGACCGGAACAACGTACCGGACCCCGATTGCATCGTAGGTAACCCCCCAGAACACATCCGTCGGCTTGCCATACGCCTGCCCTGCGAAGAACTTCCCAAGCCAGTCAAACGAGAGTCCGAATGCCGCTGCCGGCAGGAGCACATCCAGCCACTGCAGGAATGTCGCACGCTGCGTGCGTGTAGCCCAGTACAGAACAACACCGATGCCAATGACACCACCGAGGTAACTGAATCCTCCATCCCATACAATGAACAGACGCAGAGGATCTTTGAGATAGACCCGGTAAGTCGCGAGCACTGCAATGAGCCTCCCGGAAAGGAGGAATGCACAGATGTAGTACCATGCGCGTTCCTGCATGTGCGAGAAGGAAAGATTCGCACTCTGCGCGAGACGCAGGAAGAACTCTGTGGAAAGCCAGATGCCTATGAGAAGAAAAATGAGTCGCGTCCAGATGAAGAACGGGCCGATGGTCATTGCCTCGTACATAGCAGGAAACAGAATATCAGATTACTGGGGTGAGAGTTAGAAATTAGGATTGTAGAATCATCACACTCTATACTACGTACCGGTGTCATGATGTACCTCGACCACGCCGCCACAACGCCGCTCGACCCCCAGGTACTGGAAGCCATGCTTCCGCACCTCAGAGACACGTGGGGTAATCCTTCCTCCCCCCACGCGAAGGGGCGGGAAGCGCGCAGCGCCATCGACGGCGCACGGCGGACAATTGCAGAGCTCCTTTCTGTCCTCCCGCAGGAAGTAGTCTTCGTAAGCAATGGGAGCGAGGGAAACTCGCTCGCGCTCTTCGGAACCTGTGAACAGTGGGTGGAAACACACGGAACACCCGGCCACCTGATCACCGCAAGCGTGGAACACAGCTGCTCCCTCAAGGCAGCAGACAAACTCGAATTGAAAGGATGGCACGTCACCCGGCTGCCGGTAGACAGCTACGGCAGACTGAATCCCGATGACCTCAAAGCGGCACTTACACAAAACACCGCTCTCGTGAGCATCCAATGGGCGAACAATGAAGTGGGAACGATCCAGCCTATCGAAGAGATGGCAGCTGTATGCAAAGAAGCGGCTGTACTATTCCACTGCGATGCCGTGCAGGGCATCGGGCTCCTCCCGGTGCTCTCTCCCGTTCCGGACATGATGACCATCGCAGCGCACAAGTTCTACGGCCCCAAAGGGATCGGAGCTTTGATCGTTCGGGAAACAGTGCACATCACCCCTCAGGTGATGGGTGGAGGGCAGGAATTTGGCATGCGGGCCGGCACGGAGAACACGCCGGGAATCGTAGGGATGGCGAAAGCACTGGAACTTGCGCTTCATGACAGAGAGGGAACAGCCAACAGAATACGACCACTCCGTGATCACCTGGTCGACAGCATCCTCCGTACGATCAAAGACACGTCATTGAACGGTCACCCCGTGCACCGCCTCCCCAACTTCGCAAACATCCGGTTCGCCGGGAGGAGCGCAGAAAACATCGTGATCAGGATGGATATGGAAGGCGTTTGCATCTCCAGCGGAGCCGCCTGCCTCACGGGAGCGAGCAGGCCGAGCCACGTACTCGAGGCAATGGGAAGATCAGCGGATGAAGCACTGCAGAACATCCGGCTCTCGCTCGGAAAGGACACAACAAGAGGAGAAATAGACACGACGATTGCCGCATTGCAGAAGATTGCAAAATAGGTGATCCAGAGCCTTGTATGCCTCTCCGGGAGACGATAGTATGTGTACAGTGAGTGATTGACTTTTTGTAGAAATAGTATTAAATAGTAGAGATTGCTCCTTTGCCCTTCGACAGCACTCAGGGTGAACGAGGAAGCTCCTTCACAGCACCGCACGCTTTTTCCCCATCCACCCTTGTTCCCTTCGGGGGACACAGGGAGGCCGCGCGCAGAAGTTTGGAGCTTGGCGCGAGTGACGGCCTTCGCATCTGAGGTTCCCCCACTGGTCCTTCCGTCTGGAAGGCGCGGAACAAGGATCCGTGGGGAAAGGCAAGCAAACATGGAGGTTTGCATGAACGTGAAAAGTGGTCACCTCTTGATTTTCGTCCTCGCTGTTCTCGGCGTCATGGTCCTCGAGACTCATTACGACGACGCCCTGAAACTCATCTCGCAGGTTTCAACCCCTGCACAACAGCAAGGGCAGAACATCCTGAGGCCTCCCAAACCGACGTTCGTGGAACCGCAACCCCAGCCCTGGCGTTACAACAGCCAGTGCTGGTTCCCCGACGAGCGCGATGTGCCCGCAGTATCCCTGGATCCTTCCAGGTACAAGGCGGTCACCGAGCGAGACGGCACGCCCAGGCTTCTGGAGCTGCCGGTCTACCGGGAAGACATCCTGGCCCCCCGGGCCCCGATGTCTGTTGAGTTCACGGACGTGAATGGTAACCGATGGAAGTTGGTCTTCGGCTCAGTTGCCCTGCAGAAAGAGGGGCCGGTAGTCGGAGAAGTGATTCGAGAAGGGGGCCAAGTCTACTTCGTCCAGCACAACGAGGATCACACAGTCTGCTTCGGCAAATGGATCCTCGCTGGACAGCAGTAGCTGCTCCCTTGTATCAACCGCGGTGGGAACCACATTCCTACCGGATCCTGCAGCGACTCCCCATCCTGAGAAAGTCGTGAACGGATCGGTAGCCCTTCGTAACGGTCCTTCACCGCAAGATGAGACGTGGAACAAGCCCTCCAGCTTTGTTGCCTTCCCCACGTCTTTTACCGTGCGCTGCTACTTTCTCGCATACGCCGCCCGTGCCTGGAGCACCGCCATCTGCGCCTCCTGCGCACTCCCCCACCCCAGCACCGCGGCCTGTGATCCATCTAAGTTTGTGAACGTGCGGAAGAACCCCGCCACCTCCTCGCGCATATCGAGTGGGAGATCACTCAGATCCTTGATGTCGTTGAAGCTCGGATCCAGCGCGGGAAGTGCGATCACTTTGTCGTCGTGCTGCTCCGGCGCTATCTTCATCCGGATGAGGCCGATGGGGCGGGCCTGCATCAGCACGCCGGGGAAGGTAGGTAACTGACCGACAATAATCACCTCCAGCGGTTCGCCATCTCCCGAGAGGGAATAGGGAACGACGCCGTACTCCCCGGGGAACTGCACGTTCGGCGGAAGTGCTCTCTCATACTGCACGCCGCCGGTTTTTTCATCGTACTTGTACTTAATGCCCGACCCCCGCGGAATTTCCACGATTGTGTCCACCCAGGACACGGCAAGATTCTGCATATCCACGGCACTGAGCACACTCCGGAGCGGGCCGAGGGGGGCTTCCACGTCCTCCAAAGCGGACAGAGGCGATGCAGAACCACCCGAGAAATAGACGAACGCGGCAACGGATGCTGCGAAGGAGAGAGCAATGATGACGCGATGCGAAGTTTTCATAGGTCAGCCAATGGAATGAGTGAGAGAGCGCTGTGCAATATCCTGAGCGGTCTTGCTGATGAATTCTGAAAGAGACACTTCCACCTGCTGCTTCGTCTTCACATTACGGACAGCAACACCTGCACACTCCTTTTCCTTGTCGCCAAGAACCAGCAGGTACGGAATGCGCTGCTGCTCGCCGAAACGAATACGCTTCCCTAACGATTCGGCCGCATCCAGGAATGTCACACGCATCCCCTTCTCCCTGAGCTTCGCCTCCACGCCACGTGCACATTCCTCATGGGCAGCGGCAACCGGGAGCAGAGCCGCCTGCACCGGCGCAAGCCACAGTGGGAAATGTCCCGCGAAGTGCTCTATGAGAAAACCGATGAAACGCTCGTGCGTGCCAAGCGGCGCCCGGTGGATGCAGAGCGGAACCTTCTCGCTGCCATCGGCATCCGTGTACTTAAGTCCCACCTTGCCCGGAATGTCGAAGTCCACCTGATTGGTGGCGAGCGTGAATTCGCGGCCAATGGCACTCCACACTTCCACATCGATCTTCGGCCCGTAGAAAGCCGCTTCATCATCCACTTCCGTACAGGCACACCCCGTCTTCTTCATGGCATTGCGGACCATCTCCTCCGTCTTCACCCACAGCTCCGGCGCATCAACGTACTTCTTGCCGAATCCCGCAGGATTATGGAGCGAGAGCCGCATGACGTACTTCTCGATGCCGAAGATTTTGAAGTACTTGAGATACATGTTGGCAACGGCGATGAACTCCT
Source organism: Candidatus Peribacteria bacterium RIFOXYB1_FULL_54_35 (assembly GCA_001787755.1). Taxonomy (GTDB): domain Bacteria; phylum Patescibacteriota; class Gracilibacteria; order Peribacterales; family Peribacteraceae; genus GWB1-54-5. The sequence goes on along the minus strand of MFYJ01000007.1, from coordinate 178,351 downwards.
CCTCAAACTGCTCCTCGGTGCAGTAGATGTGCGCATCGTTCATGCTGAGTGACCGCACGCGCATGAGCCCGAAGAGCGCCCCGCTGTCCTCGTACCGGTAGCAGTGCCCGTACTCCGCCAGGCGCATGGGAAGATCGCGGTAACTCCGGGGCTGGCTCGCGAAGATCTGATGGTGGTGCGGGCAGTTCATGGGCTTGAGGTAGTACTCGTCCTCGCCATCCAACTGCATGGGAGGGAACATCGACTCCCTATAGTGCGCAAGGTGCCCCGTCTGCTCATAGAGTTTTCCCTTGGCAATGTGCGGCGTGCGCACCCGCAGGTACCCGCCTGCCTCCTCCGTCTCGCGCGCAAGACGCTCCACCTCATCGGCGATCACCGTGCCCTTGGGTGTCCAGAGCGGGAGACCGGGCCCGACCATATCGCTGAAGACGAAGAGATCCATCTCCTTCCCCAGCTTGCGGTGGTCGCGCTTCCTCCCCTCCTCCAGCATTTTCAGATATTCGTCGAGTTCCTGCCTGGTCCGGAACGCAGCCACGTAGATGCGCGTGAGCTGCTCGCGGTGCTCGTCACCCCGCCAGTACGCGCCGGCAACACTCATGACCTTGAATGAGTCCGCCGGAACCTCTTTGAGATCCTGCACATGTCCCCCTGCGCAGAGATCTTCGAACACCTCATTGCCTTTGCAGTCCAGGCTGCGGTAGTGCGTCACCTCTTTCTCCCCCTGCGCTTTCAGATCCTCCACAAGCTCCACCTTGAACGGCTCCTCCCGCTTCTTCCAGTACTTGATGGAGTCGTTCACCGAGAACGTTTCCACGGCAAACGTCTGCCCCCTGTTGATGATGGAACGCATCTCCTTCTCGATCATTTTCAGATCCTCATCGGAAATGGGCTCTTGAAAGAGAAAATCGTAGTAGCAGCCGGAGTCGATAGGCGGACCGATGCTGATCTTGGTACCGGGCCAGAGTTTGAGTACCGCCTGCGCGAGAACATGCGCGAGACTGTGGCGCATGCAGTGGAGATCATCGGGCTGTGATTTTGTGCGTGGTGCCATGGTGGAGAGAGTGTAGCAGAGAGAGAAAAACAAAAAACCCTCCTTGTGTGCGGAGGGCTGGGTATCGTGAGAATAGTACGGCGTCAGCTCCTCCGCATGGGGGTAGTGGTCGTTGTGGTGGTTGTGCGGAGGAGATGCATGAGAAAGCAGTGTTCATCATGCAGGATACCGCGATATTGCGCAACGGAAAAAAGCCGAATGAAAAAAGTGGGGTGGAGCAGAGCATCCGAGGTGCTCATATCAGTGGACTCCGTTCCACCCCTGTAGCTGCAAGCGCTCGCCTCATCCTTGAGCGGGAAGCCGACCTCGAGTCCTTCGAGGAAGACCGCATCCAAGCCACGTCCTTACGCACGCCTGCTCGCATAATGCGAACGTACGCGTATTTGACAGTGTGTCAAGTATCTTTCAGACAAACCCCAGCTCCCGCTCTATCGCCCGCACCTCACGCAGGAGCTGCGGATCGTTCTGCATGTGGTCATCGATCTTCTCCACCGCATTCATCACAGTGGTGTGATCCCGGTTCGAGAAGAGTTCACCGAGGCGCACAAAGCTCATACGCAGGTACTTCTTGCCGAGGAACATGGCAATCTGCCGCGGGATGAGAATCTCCCGCACACGGGAAGTCCCGACCATGTCTAGCACTGAAACGGAGAAGTAGCGGCTCGTCGCTTCCATGACGTCCTGGAATGTCGCTGCACGCTTCTGCGGCAGCTCGAACCCCACCTCCTCCTCTTCAACGTGCGGATCGTAGCTGAGCTTGCTCATGATCTCGCTGATGCTCTTGACCGTGGGCATGCGCTGCTCCAGCTCGTACTGCGCCACCGCCTGCATGAGGATGCCTTCGAGTTCGCGGATGTTCGTCTCCATGTTCCCGGCGATGAACTCCAGTACCTTCGCATCCATGAAGATCTCGTAGTTCTGTGCTTTCTCCACCAGAATGGCCAACCGTGTCTCGTAGTCGGGCATGGAGATGTCGGCGATCATGCCCCGCGCGAAGCGGGAGATGAGCCTCTCTGCAAGCTGCAGCTCCTGCGGAGGACGGTCGGCGGAGATGATGACCTGCTTCTGGTCCTCGTAGAGCGCATTGAAGGTGTGAAAAAACTCCTCCTGCGTGCGCTCCTTGTTCGCGAGGAACTGCACGTCGTCGACAATGAGGACATCCACCTTTCTGTAGCGGTTGCGCAGGCGCTCCATCTTCTGGAGGCGGATGGCATCCACCACTTCGTTGGTGAAGTCCTCACTCGTGGCGTAGACCACAGTGGCCCTCGGCATCTTCCGGAGGATCTCATTCCCCGTCGCCTGCAGCAGGTGTGTTTTCCCCAGCCCCACCCCTCCGTAGAGGAAGAGCGGGTTGTATTTGCCGCCCGGCTGTGCCGCCACCGCCTGGCACGCAGCATGGGCGAGGCGGTTGCTCGCACCGACGACAAAGTTTTCGATCATGTAGCGGGGGCTTAAAATCTTGCTCGTGAGTCCCTCCGCCATCTTCACCTCCTGCCTGCCGGGGAGCTTGCGCTTCTTCTGCTCCGGGAAAAGCGTGAGGAGATTCACCGCACGCTCCGGATTATCTTTGAGACCCACATCGACCTTGTAGACAACCTGCTCAATGGAAGAATCGATATTCTGCACCTCCTTGAGTGTCTGCAGCCGGTAGTGCTCCATGTGCCAGTTGAGCGACATGGGGAGAGGCAGGCCGACGATGAGCGTCCCCTCTTCGCGGCCGAGAACCGCCGTGCCGCGGAACCAGGTGATGAACTGGCTGCGCTGGATCTGCTTCTCCAGTGCACTCAGCACCTGAATCCAGAGATCCTGGTCGGTCTTCACGGGGGCCGGTGGCACCGCAACGGCGCTAGAAGAGACGGACAATGTCATAGAAGGTGATGATGAAAATCACAGAAAGAAGAAAGAAGAACCCAATGGCATTCACCGTGAGTTCAAAGCGGCGGTTCACTGGGCGGCGCCGGATGAGTTCTGCAAAAACGAAGAGCAGCCGCCCTCCGTCCAGTGCCGGGAACGGAAGAATATTCAGCACAGCGAGGCTCAGGCTCAGCAGAGCAACCAGGCGGAGGTACACCATGAATCCCTGCTGCACGGACGCGTACGTGAGCTGGGCAATGCCGACCAGGCCCGTGATGCCCTCGGGCACGCGGCCGCTCACAGCGAGCGAGTGGAAGAGGTGAGAGATGCCAAGCACCGTCTGCTTCGTCATCACCCACACCTCACGCAGCGCGAGAGTGAACGCAGTCCAGAGCGTGCGATCGGGCGAAGAGAGCGTGCGCGGGAAGAGCGCCACAAGAATCCCTGATTTCCCGTCTTCCAGAGGAACAGTCATGCTCACTTCCTCGGAGAAATCCTCTCCTATGAGCAGGTCGTACGTCACGCGCTTCTTCCCCGCCTGGATGTGCATGACATCCGCGGGATCGATGATGGGGATGCCATCGACACGGAGGAGCACGCTCTTCTCCGGCACACCGGTCTTCGCTGCAGTGCCCCCGCTGACTACATCTTCAATGATGACTCCGAGTTCCACGTGAATGACGCCTTTCTCTGCTGCAGCCTGCATCTCCTCCAGACTGGAGTATGTCGGCACCCACTTCCCCACGGAGAAACCGAACATGAGCAGCACAAGAGCGAGGATAAAATTCATGAACACACCGGCAGAGAGGATCATCACCCGCTGCCAGATCGTCGCCGCGCCAAAGCTCCCTTTCGAAACCCGTTCCTTCTCCGTGAGCGCATTCTCTCCCCTCAGACGCACAAACCCACCGAAGGGAATCCAGTTGAACGTGAACTCCGTTCCTCTCTTCCGAAAGAGCACTTTCACCTTGGGAGGCAGGCCGAAACCGAATTCCTCCACCACTACTCCGGCCCTGCGAGCCGCAGCGAAATGCCCCCACTCGTGGATGAGAATAAGCACACTCAGCAGGAGAACGAACGCCAGTGCTGAGAGGAGGAATGTCATAATCACCGGACCATGCTATGGTCGAGGGAAGGTGATGCTAGCGCCTCTGTGGAAACCTGAAAAGTTTTCCACATCAATCTGTGTTGCATGTGTATCCCACTTCGTCTGCAACAAATGAACAACTTAGTTCGACGAACTCGGAAGCAGAAACACACACCTCATGTACCGGCTGATTGGAGGTGCATGCATCTCATGATCGCAGCGAAGATGGAATGTAAAGATGCATGAACATAAGGAGCTTTCAGGAATGATTTTCCGAAAGAGTTAGGGTTAGGGTTTGGATGAGAAATTGAGGACTGGGAGTTTTGATCTCGGGCTTTGAGCAGATCCGACGTTTCCAGGTTACAAAAGGCCAAATCCCAAGCTTCTTTCCTAACCCTAACCCAAACCCAAACCCTAGCCATGCGCCACCACCCACGCCTCCACGTGCGTCACTCCCCTCTCCTTGAGCGCCCGGGCACAGGCATCCAGCGTGGCACCGGTGGTTGCGAGATCGTCGATGAGCACGACGAACGGAGGCGCGCTCCGCTGCCTGCAGACGAAAGCATCCTGCATGGCAACGAGGCGTTCCGCGCGGCTCCTGTGGGACTGGAATCCCGTTGCGCGGGTGCGTGAGAGAAGACAGCGCATGGGAATTCCCATATGGCCAGAGAGTTCCCGCGCGAGGAGCTCTGACTGGTTGAACCCCCGCTCATTGAGCCGGCTCCAGTGGAGCGGCACCGGGCAGAGCACCGCCCCTTCCGGAACCTGCGGGAGCGGAGCTGCTGTAATGAGGGATGCGAGGTGCTCGGCAAGACCCGGAATGCGCTGGTACTTAAAAGTATGGATGGCTTTTTTGAGGAGCGGGCAGTAGTGGTAGCTGCTCCCGGCACGGATGGCATCCAGCCACTCTATCCCCCTGCCGAGGAGTACGTGCTTCTCCTCGACCACCGGGAACGAATGCAGTTTCTGAAATTCCTCCTCCGTCACAAACTCCCCCTCCTCCCCGGTGAGGGATCTGCGTGGAAACACGAAATCCAGGAGGGTTTGAAACATAGAGAAAGCAGTATACACGCGCGGGACGCCTTGATGAAGCTCTGTGGAAGAAGCCTTTCAAGACATTTGCGGCTGAAAACTTCACAAAAGAAATTAAGGCGTCCCTTGTTGCCCCCCGTGAGAATTGGTACCCTTCAGCAGCCTTCTAAAGGGTAGCTAGCTCAGTTGGTTAGAGCGTCGCGTTGACATCGCGGAGGTCACTGGTTCGAATCCAGTGCTACCCACCAGAATACTCACCACAAACAATATGAAGAGTTGTATCTGCAACTGGATGAGAAGCCTGTCCTGAGCGAATTCGCCTCAGTCGAATGAGACGAAGGGAATCCAGTGCTACCCACCATCCGACTCGTCACGTCGCTCGCGAGCGACGTGACTCGCGCTTTTGGTGTGAAGCGCCTCGACTCACACCTCATTTCACAAACAAATAGTGCAACGCTTCAAATGCCGACTGAATATCCGCATCATCAATGTATACAACAAGCTCTGTGCATGTGGAACTCACTTCAATGATGTTGATATTGAGGAGCATCAATTGTTGCATGACGATGTAGATGAGCCCTGGAATTTGCAGATACTTCTCATCGAACGTGATGCCAACCGACGAGACATTCTCATGGATGAAACGCGGACGTTGCGTGACATGTTTCTTCACGCTCGCTGCATACCCAGATTCAATGATGATGGTTATTTGATGCGCTCCCTGGCTGATCGTCATGTATCCATTGCGGCATTGCACCTCGTCGTACAACTTGTGTACCCCGGCATGTGCTGCCTCGGTACGCGTAAACGTGTATGTGGAAAGACCAGTCTGCATGGTGATTTGTTTGAACTCATATTCTTCACGATGTAATCCCTTCTTTCGCGAACTACGCTGCAAACGAGATAGTGCCATGTGTACCGTGCTCTCTTGGACATCCTTCTTTGTTTTGACGGCAATCAATGGACAGAGGTACGACGCAGTTTTCGAGAGATTGAGAAGACGATGTTGCAACCCGAATTGAAGCAGCGGATTGCCAGCTACGATCTCACCGAGTGCGTCTGCAAGTTTCAGCATGTTATAAACATAACAAAAAAGTATATATTTATCATTATTTCTCGATTTGTTTCGAAGAAGGCAGCACCTGCGGAAGACTGCAGCCATTCTGCCCCTCTGCCAACATGCCGGAACTCAATCGCGAGACACTTGGAACGACGACTGCTCTCATCACTCCTTTTAAGGAAGCAAAGGGGCATCCTCCCATAGACTTCGATGCGCTCAGCATGCTTGTCGAAGAGCAAATGCAAGCTGGCAATGCGATCTTACTTGCAGGGACAACGGGAGAAAGCCCTGCCCTCTCACAGAGGGAACATGGAGAGATCTCTCGTTTTGTCCTGCGTCAGGTTCAGGAACAGGTGCCCGTTCTGGAAGGAACCGGTACGAATGCGACACAGGAATCTATTGACCTCACGCGACAAGCTGCCCGCAACGGTGTCAACGGCGTACTCCTCGTGAACCCGTACTACAACAAGCCGACACAGGAAGGTATGCGCCAGCATTTTGGTGCAATTGCAGAATCTGAACCAGAGATGCCGATGATTCTGTATAACATCAGAGGCCGCACTGTCGTCAATTTAGAAACTGATACGCTGCTGCGCATTAGTGATGACCACCCCAATGTGATAGGCGTCAAAGAAGCAAGTGGTGACCTCAGTCAAATGGTGGACGTTATCCGGCGGACACGAGAGGGCTTCCTTGTACTCTCCGGAGACGACAACATGACCTATGCTCTCATGTCTCATGGCGGAGATGGCGTCATCTCCGTACTCTCGAATATCGCCCCTGAACAAACGCATGCAATGGTGGCGGCGCTTCAACGGGGCGATTACGAAGAAGCACGGCGACTGTACAACGAACTACTCCCGCTGATGAAAGGATGTTTCATGGAAACAAACCCAATCCCTGTGAAAACAGCGCAAGCAATGCGTGGTAAATGCGGTGAAGTCTTCCGTTTGCCCATGACACAGATGAGTCCTCCCAATCGCGCACGATGGCAAACAACATTACATGAAACAGGCATCCTTCCCGCTCAATAGAATCGCATCTGTCGGGCAATATTTTGCGCTGCCGCCCACATCATGCTTCCACCACTGTTGCCCGAAGGAACCTCTCCACGAATTCCCTCTGATCGGGTCTTTCGTCCAGCGGATTCAATTTCCCTTGGTTATTGTGATCGAGAGCCGCACCAACGTAGTGAGCGGCAACGGCCTCCGCAAGATGGTAGCAACAGTGCTGCGACCAGGCATCATCATTCCCCGGGAAAGGATGGTAAAAGTGATCTGTGTATCCCGTCAGGCCTCTCGTGAGAGGAGGATATTGAACGGCAACGGTGCGGTACGCGCGCAATGCTTCCACGAGGGGATAGGTTCCTCCGTCAGGAAACCTGAGAACGTGTGGAGGAGGATCACCGGGCCAATTGCGGAAAGCATAGACGCGTGTTGTCAGCAGCCCCCGGCACGCGCCGTGGAAGACGCCACAGTAGTGCGCAATCATCTTCGCCTCGTCTGAAGACGGTATTTCATCGAGAGCGTTCAGAACCACATGGAATTCAACCCCCTTCCCCGGATCAGAGATTTCATACGTAGAAAATGTGGGGTATGGACTGCCGTCCTGCTTGAGTCCTGCCTGAGCGGAGGATCTCCCCAGTACTCTCACAAGCCGCGTGCGCTGATCGCAACTTTCCGGAAATGCACCAAGTGCCGCCCGGATCTGCTCTTCGCTGAGTGGTGTGTGTTCAAGTCCTTCGGTACGTATCTCGCAACCCAGCGGGCGTGTTCTGAGATGGCTCTCTATGTGAGGAAGTATGTCCCCCTGGTGTTCTTCGTAGAAAGAAAGTTCGTCCCAGGCACTGTAATGCAAACTATGCATAGCGCCCCACTATAAGATAACTGCAAGTTCCTGCCATAAAATCCTGCACATTCGAGCGGAGAGCAGGAAGCAGAAAGCATGTCATCCTGAGCCTGACGAAGGATGCGTACCGCTTATCGCTTCCTGTTTCCCGCTGTATACTCGAAATCCTCATGCAGAAACCCAACCTCCGCCAAGGCTCCGGCAGGCAGGCCTGCGCCCACTGTTCCGCACCCTTCGAAGTCACTCCCGAAGACCTTGCCTTCTACGACCAGGTTTCCCCGGTGATCCGCGGAACGAAGTACGCCATCCCCGCACCTTCGCTCTGCCCGGACTGCCGGCAGCAGAGGCGCCTTGCGTTCTGCAATGAATTTAATCTGTATCCCGGCACGTGCGGCCTCTGCAGAAAGAGAACTCTCTCGCAATTTCCCCAATCGAGCTCTGTCCCCTATTACTGCCACGAGTGCTGGCACAGCGACAAATGGAACGCACTCTCGTACGGGCGCGAGATAGATTTCACCAGACCGTTCTTTGAACAACTCACGGCACTCAAGCGCTCTGTCCCCTCCCTCGCGCTCGACGTGCAGGGCGAACTGCAGAACTGCGATTACATTCACTACGCCGGGAGCAGCAAGAACAGCTACCTCATCATGCACGCGGACTTCTGCGAGGACTGCATGTACGGCTACGGCTTCAAGCACAACCGATCGTGCGTGGACGGCTTCTACAACCTCCAGTGCGAACTTCTGTACGACTGCGTGGACTGTCACGGCTCCTACGGCCTCACGCACTGCCAGGACTGCATCAACTGCCACTCGGGTGCGTTCCTGCGCGACTGCATAGGATGCAAGAGCTGCTTCCTCTGCACCGGACTTCGCAACAAAGAGTACTGCTTTGAGAATGAGCAACTGACGAAGGAGGAGTACCGGGAGCGCACGCAGGGAATCGATCTGCAGTCGTTCAAAACGTACCAGGAGTGCAGAGCGCGGCGCAGAGAAATAGAAAAGAAGCACACGTTCAAGGAGTTCCACGGGCACAATACGGAGAACTGCGCGGGCGACTACCTCGTGCACTGCAAGGATACCCACGCGAGCTTCGACTGTGAGAACGTGGAGCACGGCAAGTTCTGCTACCAGGTCGTCACAGGCGCGAAGAACGTGTACGACATCTACCAGTACGGCCTGAATTTACATGAGTCACTCGAGTGCACGATCTCCGGCGAGAACAGCTACCACCTCCTCTTCACGCTCGGCGGAAACGTGAGCTGCAGCGACCTCCTGTACTGCTGGTACATGGAGAATGCGAAGAACTGTTTTGGCTGCGCCAACATGACCCATGCCTCATACTGCATCCTAAACAGGCAGTACACCAAAGAAGTGTACGAACAGCTCGTCCCAAGGCTGATTGTGCACATGCAAAAGACCCCCCTTCGCTCCTTCGGAGCTACGGAGGGGCAGACCCCACTCCGCTCCCCTTCGGGGAGCTTCGCGGGGTATGAATGGGGGGAATTCCTGCCCGTGGAAATGTCCCTCTTCGGGTACAACAAGACAACGGCACAGATGTACTACCCGCTCAAAAAGAAAGATGTCCTCGCGGAGCACTGGACCTGGGACGACGAAGAACCACAGCTGCCTGCAGTGGAGAAAATCATCGATGCCGGGAAGCTCCCCGACAGCACCAGAGACATTCCGGATGATGTCCTGCACTGGGCCATCCGCTGCGAGGTGACAGGACGGCCGTTCAAAATCCAGCCGCAGGAACTCGCGTTCTACAGGGAGCAGAAGCTCCCCATCCCCCGCCGCCACTGGTTCCAGCGCCACTTAGACCGCTTTCATCTGCGCAACCCCCGGAAATTCTGGAAGCGCAAGTGCGCCAAATGCGGCAGAGAGATCCAGACAACGTACAGCCCGGAGAGACCGGAGACGGTGTACTGCGAGACCTGCTACCTCGGTGAAGTCTACTGAGGTGTTCATGTCTAAAACAGGACTCGCCCTGAGCGAGCGGAACGAGTCGAAGGGTGAAGCTTGTTACCTTGCTGAAGTGTATTGACGAGGAGGCAGAAGACAGAAGGCAGTTGAGAATTACTGCCCACTGGCTTCTGTCTTCTGCCTTCCAAAACAACATGGTTGACAACCAAACCATACACGCAGAAAATCCGCCTCCTGCCTTGGCCACAAGCTCTCTGAAAATTTCGGAGGGTTGGCCGAAGCAGGAATGCTCTCTCACATCACCGCGATTGATACCAATCTCCATCACATTGGCACTCTGTGCATTGCCCATTCCACAATGGGAAGGAAGTGCCTAGTGCGCCAATGTCGATGGGTTACAGATTGGAAGAATGGACACATCGTCCGTTCGGCAGAAGTGTTTTCTGCCCTGTAGCACCTGAGTGATCGCCTGCTTTTGTTCTCTCACCCCCACAGTAGTCAAGGAACAAGTGGAGGAAGAGAGAATGAATCGGCACATCAACCAGAACCAACGATAGAAGAAGCTTGAACCAGTTCAGCGCTGTGGCTCATGCTTCGTGGTATGTTGTTGAGTTTCTGCTGAGTATGCAGGAACTCATGGTGTTCGAAGGACACGACTTTTAAGGATGAGAACGATGAGACTAACTCGCTGTTGGGACCATGTCCCAACCAAACATGTGAGGAGGCTTTTGGCTCCTCTGGCAACAACTGTGTGCCTCGCCGGCGGTGTCGATGGCACTCCGGAAGGCGAAGAAGGCGGCTGGGACGGCTCGTTCATCGGACGGGTGCTCTGGGAACGCGCGATCCAGAGAATCCGTGAGATGAAACTCGGTTTCTGGGCACCGTCTCCAATCGCCAGCGAGTGCGCGCGCCACAAGTGGACCAGCTTCGCCGACCACAACGGGATCGAAATCTCCCCGAAGTACGGCCGACTGGTGAAGAAAGCCGTCGAGGCGCATGGTCCGGATCAGGTGCTGGGCTGCATGGCCGTCGCGACCAAGTACCATGCCGAAGTGGCCGCGAACTTCTTCGGAAACGGCGGCAGGTTCGGGATGACGGATAAGCCCGCCGTCAACAACATGGCAGACGGGCGCGCGATCCTGGCACTGCTGGATGCCGACCCGGCGCTGCGGTTCTGGGTCATGCAGAACCACCGGTACTGCAACGCCGTGATGTTCCTGCGGCACAAAGCCATGAAGGCGAGGCTGCAGAAACGCAAGCGGCTGCTGCGCGGCGGTTTCTTCCAGCCCTGGATGTGCAGCGACCGTGTGTCGCGGCAATTTCTGGGCAGAGCGGACGACGAGAACTGCACGCTGTTTGACCTCGAGTGGCACGTCGAAGACCTGCTCGAGTTCATCCTCGGACTGGAAGTCCAGGCGGTGTTCGACGCGTACGTGCAACGCGCCCTCGGAGGGGCATACGCGCGCGTCATCAGCGGAGGGTTCGCCCGCGTCGAGTTCCCCGATCCGCTGGTCGAGTCGACGATGTGCGTGGACCAGACCAAGCCAACCGCGCGGCCGGACGAACTGTGGGTGTACCTGAAAGTCCCGTCGTATGCGGAAGACAACCAGCCCGTGGGTTACTACTGGAACATGGGCCGGTGCGGCGGCGACTCCGTGTTCGTGAGCAGGGTCAAGGTCAAGAAGCCCCACCTGAACGACCCGACCCACTGGGAGCAGGTGGAGTTCGGCCAAGAGGCGTTTGGACCGGTGGCAGAGGAAGATCTGCAGTTCGAGCCGCCGGGCCACATGCCGACATGCTGGCCGAACATGGGTGAGAACTGCCTGCGGGCCGTCCTCGGTCAAGTGGCAACAGAACGCAAGCTCGCCATCGCCGAGGAAGGATTCCTCCCGCAGCACATGCTACAACCCGTCGCAGACTTCCGGACGAACGGGATGCGCAGCCTGCGCGCCATCCTCGCCCACCGCCTGAGCGCCGACAGCGGAGGCAAGCGGGTGGCCCTGACCGAAATCAACTGATCAATCGCGATCAACGGCGGCGGAGAGCTCCCCCTCTTCGTCGGCCGTTCACCCTGAGGGAGCAAAAAACCCGACCCCTGGAAAGGCCGGGTTTTTGTCGTACCTGTTCTCCCTCGCAACCCGTAGCCATCGAAGCCGACACCCGCTAAGGTACTCCCGTGGAAAAGTATCCCGTCCTGCGCCTGAAACCCGGCCGCGAGAAGGCCGTCCGCAACTTCCATCACTGGCTCTTCCTCGGCGCGATAGAAGAATTCCCGGATGCACCGGACGGATCGCTCGCGGAAGTCCGCACCCACGAAGGCACGCATCTCGGCTACGCGTACTTTCACCGCGGCTGCTCGCTCTGCGCACGCATGGTCTCCTTTGGGCGCGGCGATCCGCGGGAAGCGATCCGCGAAAATATCGTGCGCGCCTGCGACCTGCGGAAGGGACTCATCGATACGGAGGAAACGACGGCATACCGCCTGGTGAACAGCGAGGGAGACATGCTGCCGGGGCTCATCGTGGACCGCTACGGCGACGTACTGGTGCTGCAGGTGAGCACGCTCGGGATGGAGCGCTTAAAATCCCTCGTCCTCGAGACACTCCTCACGCACATAAAGCCGGCTGCCGTGTACGAGAAATCCGGCGGTCCGGCCAGAGCGAGCGAGGGACTGCCGGAATCCGAAGGAATCCTCCACGGCACGGTGGGAGAACCGGTGGAAATCCGGGAGAACGGCCTTCGGTTTCTCGTGAGCTTCCGCGACTCGCAGAAGACGGGCTTCTTCCTCGACCAGCGGGAGATGCGCCGCCTCGTCCGCGATATCGCTCACGGGCGGACGCTCCTCAACTGCTTCGCCTACACCGGCGGGTTCACGGTGGCGGCGCTCGCGGGCGGCGCAGTCGCGGCAGATGCGGTGGACGTATCCGCAGAGGCACTCGCGCTCGGGGAGAAGAATCTCCGCTTAAACGGCTTCGACGAAGCTGCCAACTTAAGCTATGCAGAGGACGCTTTCGAATTCTTGAGCCGTCACACGCTCCCCCGTCCCTACGGCTTCATCATTCTCGATCCCCCCGCTTTCGCAAAGCGAAGCAGCAGCGTGGAACGCGCGGTCCGCGGCTACCAGGCTTTGAACCGCCTGGCACTCGCACACCTTCCTCCCGGGGGCCTCCTCCTCACCTGCTCCTGCTCCAACCACGTGGACGCAGACCTCTTCCAGACCATTCTCTTCCACGCGAGTAAGGAAGCAAAACGGCGGGTGCGCATCATCCAGCGCAACCGTTCGGCCTTCGATCATCCGGTGAATATCTGCCATCCGGAGAGCGAGTACCTAAAGAGCCTGCTGCTTCTGGTGGATTGAAGCATCCATGACGAGAAGACAGAAATCAGTCGTTCGAGACCTGAGAGGTCCTCAGACCCTGAACGGGAAAACAATGGGCAGTACTGACTTCTGACTTCTGCCTACTGGCTTCTCCCTTCTGTCTACTGACTTCTCATACAAGAATATATATTAAAATTTTTGACAAGTTCTGCCCGTGGTTAAAAACGCCTTTTTGCGCTAGAATATAAGGATTTTACACACACATACCCATGGAACACGAACCCCTCCTCACCTGGCGAGCACGCACGCGGCCAAAACACGAGCGATCAGCGCTCTGGTACATCCTCGCCATCACGTTCGTCCTGCTCATGATCCTCTACGGTCTCAAGAGCGATTCGTGGGGCCTCGTCATTCTCATGATCATGTCCACATGCGTGTACTACTTCCTTTCGCTGCGTCGTGAACCCACGGTGAAGACCATCTACCTCCTGGAAGAAGGGGTGCAGCTCGACTCCGAATTCTTCCCCTGGAAGACCCTCCTTGGATTCTGGTTCCAGCGTTACCCGGACTACACGCAGCTCCACATAGAGCACAGAGAAGCGTGGCGGTACGACCTCATCATCCAGACAGGAGCGGTGAGTATGGCCAACATCAGGCAGGTACTCAGCAGACAGCTTCCGGAACACAGTGACCGGACGGAACGGGTACTTGACAAAATTTCTAGAATATGCAAAATTTAACATGCTGTCCTTCAGCACACATGATCACTTCGCACGCAAACTCAACCCCGAAAGGGAGGGACGTCTGCTCGGCGTAAGCACCGGGGGCGGGAGCGGAAGCCAGAATGTGGAAGGAAGACCGGAGGGAGAGAGGAGGGGCGCAGAAGGTTCCCATGCTGGGGGAGCGGATGTTTCTGCAATAGCGGCAAACGTGAATGTAGGCATCAATACCCGCATCCTCGCGCCGGAGAGAATAGATGCGATGCTCAGGCAACCCTCCGGACTCATCGCATTGCTGGAACATGACCACGGTGATCTGCGCCGGCAGGTGGAAGAGAGAATGCGGAGAGAGAACGAAGAGTACTACAGAGATCAGCTGAACCAGCCGGATCTGCCGCTGCACGAAATCGTGTGGTACCTGCGCGACCACGAAGACGCAGCAGGTGCACTGCGCGCCGCAGCCGTGGAGCGTCTGCGCAGCCCCGAAGCGTTCCTGCACTTCACGAATACCCTCGACAAGCAGTTGCAGAAACTGCAGGACATTGAAGAAGCACTGAATGACACGCATCCCGGGCTCCGCCTTGGAAGCATCGATATCGGCCGCCTCCGGGGTACCGAGCAGTGGCTGAGAGATCAATGCAGGGAACGCGGTCTCACCATTGCTGACCCCACGCTCTCCGACTGGCTCTCTGGCCGATACACGGATTTTCAGCCAGACAAAGCAAAAATTCAGAGCGTGATGCAGTTCCTCACCGGAAGGGAGAATGCCCTGCCGGAAGAGGCGAGCTTCGATACATCCGGTGTTCCGGAAGGCGATCGTCTCCGTGCCCGTCTGAATCAGCGCATCCGCGAGGAGTACACAGGGACGGATGACGACCCGAATGCCGTTTTAAACCAGGAGGGAAAACTCTCTCGTACGCACTGGGTACGGAGCTTCGATGCCGCAAAGCAATGGCTGCGCAGGCGCAAGCTCCTCCACCTCTTCCTCAGCAGCACACCAGCTGCGAACGAGGACGAACTCGCGGCAAGGACGCTTGATGAGCAGATTTCCATTCTGCAAAAGCAACTCATTGAAATGCGCACAGTCGTCCGGGAAGATTTGAGGGAGCGTGCACAGCTGGTGAGGGAAAGAATGCTCCATCAGTGTGAGGAGCAGTTTGATGGGGTGGACAGCAGCTCTGCATTGCAACGCTTCGGCGCGAGCCAGGCGCTGCTCGGCGGCAGGGCCGTTGTCGCAGCACTGGAACCGCTGGAGAGCATCATCTTCTCTCCCCCATCCCCGGAGAGCCCCGGTTTTGAACGGTTCGCCGAAGATAGCTACAGTCTGCTCGAAGAGATTGCAGGAGAAGATCTGCTCGGCCAGGCAATCGAGAGTGCGAGACTGGATCATCGGGATACTGTCGCCTGGGCGACCCACCTCTGGAAATCCGGAAAAATCGAGAGGACACTCCAGGCACTGAAGAGCAGGGAATCCCGCTTCGTGCAGCAGATGCCGGCAGAAGCGGTAGAGCAACTGGAGACTCTCCTCAAAAGACTGGAACGAGTGGCCACCGGCACAGCCACCGGCGACGACTTCGATCTCCTGGAACAGGAAGTGGCAGGCAGGCAGGGAAAGCAGCGCATCAACATGCTCTGCTACACACTGAGCAACACATCCTTCCGGCAACGGGCCGAGCAGGCGGACGAGCAATTTGAGTCCATGCAGATGGAAAATACGGAGGATGAGCGGGAGCGCGTGCAGCGTGAGTACGGAGAGGTGAAGGCACGGTTTGCCGATCTCCCCGTCCTCCGGCACACCGTGTGCCGCGTACTGCACATAGAAGACGGCCTCTTGGAACAGTACACAACTGTTCGCATCAATCTCCAGGCCGCGAAGAAGGGTGAAGGGACTGCGGAGGGAACGGAATCCCTGAAGAGCGCGCAGGATACGGTGCAGCACCTCACAGAAGCAGAGGAACTCTTGCGAGGGGTGTCCGAAAACATTGTCCGGGCAGATACTCCCGGACAATTTGTAGAACTTGGTTCAGACAGCCCAGACGAAATTGCCATCTACAACCGTGACACAGGGCAACTCGTGCTCAATATGCAACAGATTACCGCAAGGAACCTGAATGTTGACCATGTCATAGAACATGAGAAGGGACACATAATTGTGGACATACTCACGCGCAGAACCGGCCTCTTTGAGGGAATCCTTATTCGTACCAGCGAATTACTGGATGGCACTACCCCTGCAAACCAGCTCCCCGGTCAGGAACACACATTTCGTGAGCTCCTGGGGAAACAGGCAAGAAAGTGGCATGTGGAACAGAAATGGCAAATGATACTTGAACGGGCACGCCGGGAAACGGGCGGAAACGAGGAGCAGGCTCAGGCGCTTGCCCAAGAGCGATACCAGGAACGCCTCATGGATGAGCTCCTCAACCAGTACGCATTCTGGGTGGAGAGGGGCCGGCCAACAGACAGTACTGATCCTGAGCAAATTGCCCTCTATCAACACATTGAAGAAATAATGGAACCCGAAGAGCTGCGACAGATCGATACAGGAGTACTCCGTGAGGCACAGATTGGAGAATCAGACGTGATGTACCTCTCAAGAGAGAGTATCGGAGATGGCGGAACCACAGGCGCTCCACATGGAGGCGGAGATGAATCTGCCGAAGCCGGCATGCTCGACATCAATACGGGACTCATCGACCTCCGGAGAGGAATAGAGAAAGTGAGAGTCTTCGCAGACTCGTTCCCGGAGTACGGGAACACCATCAGACCGATCTACGACAATTTCGACCAGACGCACCGCATGGTGCAGCAGGAATTCCAGGCAGGAAGGGCGACGCCGGGAGGAGTCAGTCAGGCAATCAAGTACATCAAAAACAAGCTCGATCCGCTGCTGAAAGAACTGGAGAACATCCGCGGGGAAAAGGTGAGCATCTCCAAGGCGGGAGCCGGGGGGAAGAAGGACTGGCGCGCCATCTTCCACGATTTCAACTTCGTGAGCATCATGGACGTGGTGAGGATGTTCAAGCAGGGATGGGAAGACCTCAACCGCTACTGGACCCGCCGAGGGGATTCCAAGCAGGCATCCCTGGGCTACGCGATTACCAAGCTCATTCCCAAGGACACGCCCTACGTCGGCAGGCTGCAGGATGAGTTCCTGCGCAGGGACCGGGATTCAGAAACGAAGGAAGTGAACGAATGGAAGGAAAAATTCGATGATTTCTCCTCCTACTATCTGCTGAGAATGCTCGGGCAGGTGCGCAATAAAGACCAGGCCAAGGCGATATTCATGCTCCTCACGGACCGCGGCCGCATGGAGTGGAGCAACGAGAAGATGTGGGACACGCTCAATGCCCTCTCCAATTTCAGCATGCCCATTCACGCCTGCCGGAACGACGACGTGCTGCGGGACAAATGGCTCCGTAAGCTGATCTCCGACATCTGGGGAGGCCAGGACCTCTACACCACCTGGCGGCAGGCGAACGACGGAGCGGTGAAGAGCGGTAAAGAAAAGTTCACTGCCATGGTCGATCAGCTCTCGAACATACAGGGGGGACTCGAGAGGGAACTCATCAACCAGCTCGTACTGTGGGAAGACAAGCGGACCGGACGCGGGGCCTCCACGGACTTGAACCCCCACCTCTACGAAGAAATCCTCGACTACTCCATGCGCAATGGGAAGATGACCATGGAGGGCAAACTCTTCTACCTCGTGAGGGGCGTGGCAGTGGGACTGCTCTCCATCGACCGGCTCCGTACCATGGCGGGCGAGACGAGCGGCATTCTCAGCCGGTACCCGTGGCTGGACTACTTCTACAAGAAAAATAACACCCTCCCGGAAGTACAGGCGCTCAACGAGAGGCTGGAGGAACCCGGAAAACCCTTCGACTACGGCCCCAAAACAACGCTCTGGCTCCATCTGGAAGTCATGCGCGTGGAGAGCACGCGCGAGCGTATTTCCAAGGCCATCTCCGGCGTCCGTGCGGAGAACCTGGACCACGAGGACGTGCCGACACTCGTCTCCCAGGCGGACTGGACGAACATCGACCGCATGACAGGTATGGTGAGCGGCACGCGCGAGAAACTGAGCCCGGAAGCCGTGCGCAACTCCTACACGGGGTTCGGCACCAAGTTCAAGGCGCTCGCGCGGCTGGTCCAGATGGAGGAGGATAATGTCGCGCAATTCACGGACAGAGACATGCACGAGGCAGCCAAAGCGATTGTCGCGTACATCCACATGGACAACATCTTCACGCGCAACGCGAGCAAGGGCGACCGCCCGGTACTCACGTGGGACCACATCGACAACGGCACCGGCCCCTCCACGAGCAATCTCACCGTGGCGAAGTACCGCACGCCGCAGAACGACTTCGTCTTCAATGTTGTGCAGGAGAGCGGCTTTGACTTCAGCCGCTACACGCATATCAACGCAGGCAACCTCATCCGGAGAGAAAACATGGAACACCTGGAAGAATCCGACAGGACCCGGTACATCCCCACACAACAGGAAAGCCGTTACGAAGAGGCGAGGGACATCATGGGACAACTCCAGGAAACCATCATGCAGAGACCCGACGTCGTGAAGAAATGCCTCAAGAAGTTCGCGGACCACTTCCGGGAAGAGAACTATGCAGATAAAGCGGAAGGATGGCTCACAGAGGATAACACGCGGGAATACTTCGCCAGCCGCTTCAGGAGCACCGCATGACCTTTACTTTGAGCTTGTAGGTTGTAGCTTGTAGGAAATCCATAAGAACTGCCAAGGTTCCAAAGGACGAGGTTTTAAACCTTGATGCCTTGTCATTCCTACAACCTACAAACTACCAACTACAAGCTACAGCTATCGAAGAGAATGATGTACAGCACCCCCTGCCACAGGCATACTGGAAACATGCAGGTGGCAATACAGCGCATCGACCCTTCCCTCCCCCTCCCGCAGTACGAAACGGAGGGATCCGTGGGGTTCGACCTCATCACGCGGGAGACGACGGTGATTGCACCGGGAAAGATCGGCCTCGTGCCGGGCAACGTGATCGTGAAGGTGCCGGAGGGGTACCTGCTCCTCATTTCGCCCCGTTCCTCCCTCCCCCGCAAGAAAGGATTGGTATGTCCGCACAGCATCGGAGTCATAGACCAGGACTACCACGGAGCGGAGGATGAAATCCTCGTTCAGGTGCAGAATGTTTCGCAGGAGCCAGTGACGGTGGAGCGCGGTGAGCGCATCGCCCAGGGGCTCTTCGTCCGTGTGGACAGGGCTGAGTGGAAGGAAGTGGAGAACCACGGTGCGCAGACGCGCGGAGGGTTTGGGTCCACAGGAACACACCGCGAAGAGAAGAAAGAGTACACAGCAGTCACTGGTCACTAGTCGCTAATCACCAAGTGGTGTTCACATTATACGTTCGTTCCAGTGGAACATTATTCCCTCTCCCTTGGGGAGAGGGTGAGGGAGAGGGGGAGCGTACCCCCTCCCCTCAATCCCCTCCCGTCGGGAGGGGAAGGAATTTTGACGTCTTTATGAAGTGTTTATGTGAACAGCACCTAATGACCAGTGACGAGAGACAAGCGACCAGTGACAACCCATCGCCGAAGAACGAGCCAACGAGCCAACGTGAGATACACATCCGAAGCAAGAGGAGAAGCTCACGCTTCCCCCCTCGGATCGGACCGTCCGATCTGTTACTTACTGATGGGCTTTCGCATGAAAGCCGGGACCTCCAGCTCCTCTTCATTCAATTCCATGGCCGTGGACTTCGCCTCCAGGAATGGGCGCTTCCTCGACTCTTCTGCATCCAGATCCTCGGAAGAGGAGAACGCAGAGAGGCCATGGGGAGAAGCGAAAGATTTCTTGAGCACTCCGGGAGCCGCCTTGAACGATGTGATGTCCGGTGCCGGCTCAAAGCCCGTTGCAATCACCGTACACTTCACTTCGCCGGTAAAGTTCTCGTCTATCACCGCACCGAAGATAATGTTCGCCTCCGGATCCGCGGCTTCGGTGATGATGCGTGCCGCCTCGTCGACCTCGTACATGGAGAGATCGTTCCCGCCCGTGATATTGAAGAGCACACCCTTGGCGCCGGTAATGGAGAGCTCGAGGAGCGGGCTGTCCACCGCTGCGCGAGCAGCTTCCGCCGCCCGGTTGTCGCCGGTGCCGTAGCCGATGCCCATGAGGGACGTGCCGGCATCCCGCATGATGGATTTCACGTCTGCGAAGTCCACGTTCACGAGACCGTGCACGGTAATGAGGCTGGCAATGCCTTCTATGGCATGCTGAAGGACTTCATCCACCACGGCGAACGCTTCTGTGAGCGGCGTGGTCTTGTCGATGAGAGAGAGGATCTTGTCATTCGGAATGGTGATGAGGGTGTCTACTTTCCCCCGCAGGTTCTCCAGTGCCTCATCGCACTGGTGCTTGCGCTTGAGCCCCTCAAAGCTGAAGGGTTTGGTGACAACTGCAACCGTGAGGATATCCATGCTCCGGGCAATTTCGGCAATGATCGGCACGCTGCCACTCCCCGTCCCTCCGCCGAGACCGGCGGTAATGAAGAGCATATCTGCACCTTCGAGGGCAGACTTGATCTCCTCGCTGCTTTCCTCTGCCGCCTTCTTGCCCACGGCAGGATTCGCTCCTGCCCCGAGGCCGCGCGTCGTTCCCCGCCCGATGGTGATCTTCTTGGGCGCAGGATTGTGGTAGAGCGCCTGCACATCGGTATTCACTGCAATGAATTCAACCCCCTGCACCTTTGCCTCCAGCATGCGGCGCACTGCATTGGCGCCGCCGCCGCCCGCGCCAAGGACGCGGATATCTGCCCCAGGTGAAACATCCGGACGCACCTCGCGCGAAGAAGAGGAGGACGAGGACGAGGACGAGGAGCCGGAACCAGCGGAACGGTCACCAGCAGAACCATTACTGCCACCGCCGCTGCTGCCGCTGAAGAGAGAACGAAGTGTGTCGGACATGATGAGGAGTGGGTAGGAAAGCAAGTACTAAGGAAGGAGGCTCTTGAACCAGGCGCCCACCTGTTGTGCTGCACGCTTCATTTGGAAAGACCCCATGCGCTGGACACTCTCGCCCTCGCGCATGCCCCAGACCAGCGCACCAAGCGCAGTGGCATAGGCAGGATCATCAACTTTTTCAATCACACCTCCTACATCCACCGGAAAACCCATCTGCACGGGGAGACCAAGCACATCGCGGGAGAGATCCAGCACCCCGGGAGCTTTGGAAGCGGCGCCGGTGAGCAGCACGCCCGCAGGGAGCATACCGCTGCGCCCGATGCGCTCAAGCTCCTGCTTCACGAGGGAGAACACTTCGTAGTACCGCGCCTGCATGATCTCCGCCATGTAACGTTTGCTCACGGTTTGCGTATCCACTTTGCTCACAGAGGAGAGATCAATCATCTCGCGCTCAGAGATTTCCTCGGGGAGCACCGAACCGAACTCAATCTTGATCTTCTCCGCGGTATCGATGGATGTGCGGAGCCCGATGGCAATGTCATTGGTCACACTCTCACCCCCGATGGGAAGAGAGACGGAATGGAGGATGGTCCCCTCCTCGAATATCACCACGCTCGTGCACCCTGCTCCAATGTCGATG
The DNA here is from genome assembly GCA_001787755.1 of Candidatus Peribacteria bacterium RIFOXYB1_FULL_54_35. Classification (GTDB taxonomy): domain Bacteria; phylum Patescibacteriota; class Gracilibacteria; order Peribacterales; family Peribacteraceae; genus GWB1-54-5. The sequence continues at coordinate 156,865 of MFYJ01000007.1, read as the reverse complement.
ACCACCACGCCCAACTCCTTCTGGCGCTTGCTCAGCACCGCCTCCGCAGCCCCGATGGTCGCAGGAACAAGGTCGTCGATATCCACACCCGCCTGGTCCACGCACTTCTCCAGATTCTTCACATGCTGCACATGTCCCGTGATGATGTGAGCTTCCACCTCCAGACGGATACCCGTCATTCCCACAGGATTCTTGATACCACGTTGTTCGTCGACTGTGTAGGACTTGGGCTCGATATGGAGAATACGCCGGTTCGCGGGAATACTCACCGCCTGCGCGGCCTCCAGCACGCGGCCGACATCATCCATGGTGATTTCGGAACCGGAGATAGCAATGACCCCGCGGCTGTCGAATGCCTCTATATGGGATCCGCTCATCCCGACGTACACATGGTTAATGGGGACTCCCGCCATCCTCTCCGCATCTTCGAGGGAGGAGATAATGTTGTGGATCAGCTCCTCAACGTCTATCACATTCCCCTTCCGCATCCCCAGCGACGGCGAGATGCCGACACCAATGACATTCGGAACCTGCTGGCCCCTCTCTCCGTCCACGACGGCAACAACAGTTCGGATTTTTGCGCTCCCGATGTCGAGACTCGCGAGTACACGTTCTTTAGACATAGTCGGTTGGGTGAGAAGGGTGTGGAATAAAGGGTGCGCCAGAAAGAGTGACGGCGAAAGACTCTGATCGGATCACTTCTTTACATGCGAAGTCTACGCAAGGGCAAAACTGCTCCGCAAGAGGCTCATGACTACCTTTGGTATTCACAAATCACGTTTGTGAACAAAGAATGAGATCACATTTTTTGGCTTACTGAAGGGCTATTCATTTTTTTGAATCACAAAATTATCCACTGAAAAACTGCTGAGTACCAATTGTGCACAACTTTGAAGCACCTTTCTCCTCCTCCAAAAGAAAAATCAACACCTGTTCCCAGACTTTGTTCACTCGTTTGCTCATAAGCCGCTTGCATCAAACCAACGAACGAGCGAGGAACAGTATTAAAGAAACGCCATCTGCTCTCCTGTTTCACTCTCCAGCTGTAGCGGAGCACTCACTTCCCGTTCCTCAAACTTCCCGGAGCCAAAGGAACTCTCTGCAAGAGACTGGAACCTCTTGGTGAGTGCCGTGAATTCCATCTTCGTAAAGAATTCGAGCACCGGTTTGTACGGGAGCTGAGTGAGTGCAGTCTCTTTGAGGGAAACAGGGAGCGGCATGTCGCACACGAGCGTTGCCATGCGCTCGCAGAAGAAAGCCTGCTCCTTCCCCTGCTCCAGCTTCTCACGCCAGGAAGGCTTCACATCCTCCAAATGATCGTAGATTCCCTTGAGCGAATCGAACTGCTGCAGAAGAGCCGCCGCAGTCTTGGGACCTATGCCATGCACGCCGGGAAGATTATCGGATGCGTCTCCGCAGAGTCCCTTATAGGAAGCAACCTGATCCGGGCGGACGCCGAACTTCGCTTCCACCCCAACAGGATCCAGATACTCCACCTGTTGGTATCCTTTGTGCGGGATGGCAATACGTGTCTTCTCACCCGCAAGCTGCAGGCAATCACGGTCCCCTGTGACAATAGTGACACGCATACCCGCGGCCTCCCCCGCCTTCGTGTAGGCACCGAGAAAATCATCCGCCTCGTACTGCGGATTGGAAACCGCAGAAAAGGCAAAAACATCGATCATCTCCAGAATGCGGGGGATCTGCTCGTAGAATTCATCCGGCGTCTCCGCTCTCCCCTCCTTATATGTCTTGTTCTCCTGGTGACGAAATGTCTCCTCCCCCGCATCGAAACAGAAGAGGAGCGCATCGGGTTCCTCGCGCTTCAGAATGTTAAGCAGCATGGAAGCAACGCCAAATACCGCGTTGGTAAGCTCGCCACTGCTCGTCTTCAGCGTGCGGGGAATGGCCCAGTACGCGCGGTACATGAGGTGATGGCCGTCGATGAGAACAAGATGCTTCACGGGTTCAGCATGCCCGAGAAGAAAGTACCTGTCGAATAGCGGCAAAGGTATGTCGTATGTGGAATGTCGTATGTAGGCCACATCCCACGAGCAAGACAAGAAGAAAAACCCACATACCACATACAATATACGACATACTACATGTGAACTTCCGCAAGGTGCCCCCTCTTTCAGGAGGAGGGGTTTTTCGCTATAATAAGACGATAACTTCAAACACACATCCATGCCGAAAGTTGCTGTAACCACAGAGTCTGCCGCACCGAAGGAGGACGTGAGAACGCTGAACGAGAAACCCAAAGTAAAAGCGGCCCTGCAGAAGGAGTGTGGCTGGCCCATGGAACCAAAGTGCCCGGTCATCTGCATTCCCACCGGCATGACAAAAGAACTCGGAGGGAAATTGTTCGAGCAACTCCTGCCGGGACTCCTCTCCCTCGATGTCGAGATCCTCATCCTCGGGAAGGGATCTTCCTCGTACGGATCGTTCATCACGGGACTCGCGGAGGAACAGAACCACCGCATCGCCATCATCCCGAACAAGCCGGCAGCCATAGAGAAGATGTTCAAGGCATCGGACATGGCGCTCTTCCTCTCGGACGCAGAGGCCCCCGAGCTCCAGGAATGCCTGCATAGCGGCACCATCCCCATCGGCCCAAAAACCAAAGCAGTGACCGACTACAACCCCGTGCAGGAAAGCGGGAACGCCTTCCTCTATAAGAAGGATGACGTGTGGCAGTGCTTCGCGGCCATCGTCCGCGCACTGGAAACGTACGTCTTCCCCTTCGACTGGAAAACGATCCAGAAGCACTGTCTGGAGAGCTGATACGGCTTCGCATTATAAACACCATTTCTGATGCACCATTGCTGAACAAATATCGGCGTAGCGCTACGCCGATATTGCGAGTTGTATTACAGCAGCCATTGATGATGTTCTTATCGCAAAGCCGTATGAGGCAGGTGCTACTGAAACAACGAGAACTTTCCGGTGAACTCCCGCAGAACGCTTGTTTCGCCGAAAAGGCAGATGCCGTAGTACTCCAGTTCCTCCTCCGGTGTGGCTTTCGTTGCATCCTGCTGCTCCCGGGATGTGCCGACGGTCATAGTACTCGTGAAGTCGGTGAAGGGAATGCCGCGGGCAATCGCCTCCTCCCGGACCTTCCGGATCTTATTGGAGTTTTCCGCCTTGAGCACGATGAATGGAAAGTGGGAGATGTTCGGGTGTTTCCCGCCATCTTTATCTTCGTACTGTAGAAAGCACATTTCTTCCGCTCTCCCCGACCCGCCAGTAAGACCCGCTGTCATATGGCCGAGCGCATTGAGTAATTTCCCTGCTTCCACCTTCTTATTGAGAACGGCAATGAAGCGCTTTGAGTGTTCGTCGGGTAAGTGTTCCATGACCGGATGGTAGCAGAAACAGGCTACGCTACAGAACCTCCGAGGGTGGACTCCGCCTGAACCTGGACTGCATTCGCCAGTCCGTGCGTCGTGAGGTGCGCGGAGAGTACCGAGGGAACACGATCAGCCTGCACCTCTGTCGGATTCATATCGCTGGCCGCCACCCTCCCCACACCGAATGTGGATACAGACACCCAGACGGTGTTGCTCTTCGAGCCCCTTTCGAGCCCAACGACGATTGTCCGGCCCCCCTCTGACCGCGTAAACCGCATCTGGGAATCATCTGTCGCACGCTCATTCTTCTGGAGCGCAAAACCCAGACCTACTACCTCCGCGGCAACGCCCTGCAGCAGATTTGCGGGGGCACCCGATACCAGGGAAGAAGCTTCTCGCTGTTCAGAATCGGAAACCATCGCAAAGAGGGGAAAGAAGGAAGGCAGTGTAAAACTGCAGAGGGAAAATTGCGAGGCTATAGCAGCTTTTTTCCTACCGTCCTCTCACTCATAGTGTTGCATGGAGATCACACCTATACTGCTGATGATGGCCACTGAGGTACTTCGGAAAGGCATTTACGAGCATTACAAGGGAGAAAGATACCGCGTGCTCGGCGTTGCAAAGCACAGTGAAACGCTGGAGGAACTGGTGGTGTATGTTCCTCTCTATAAGAATGAAACCTCTATGTTCTGGGTACGCCCCCTCTCCATGTTCCGGGAAGAAGTCGAGGTGGATGGAGTAAGAAGGCAACGATTTGCGTATGTGGGAAAGTGAAGCTCCCTAGCCTGAAGCCCGGAGCATCTTCCCAGGCGTTTTGCGTTCTCATCTGCGAAACCCGGCGAAGTCCGCCTTCGGCGGACGGAGTCGGGTGAACGCAGAGGCTTGCATGTATCTGCAAGCCAGCTAGACTCTGCCACCACCATGCCGGGAAACACTCCATCACCCCTGTCCCTCCGCGATGAACCAGCCTTCGGATGGGCAAACCGGAACAGAGAATTTGCCCACAGAAGGCCGAAACTGGAATCAGCATTCGGACAGATATGCACGCACTCATCCGATCCGGTCTACGGCTGGGCAAACAGTAACAAAGCAGCAATGGCTGCTCTTGTTTCAGAAAGCGGAGATACTCCGCCCATGGATATCGATGCCCTCATGGACAAACTCTGCCATGGAGAGTGATCTTTTCTCGGGAGCATTCTTTACCGCAGCGGCTGATATTGGTAAGGTTTTTCAGCTGTGAAGCGGGTCAGCCCCGCATCAGTCCCCTTCGGCAAGCTCAGTGTCCTGTGCGGGACGAGTAGCTCTGTCATTCTTCATTCTCCGTTCTTTCTTCTTCATTGGAACTTGGGTCAGTAGCTCAGCCCGGTAGAGCAGTTGCCTCTTAAGCAATTGGCCGTGGGTTCAAATCCCACCTGACCCACCAATCACGAAATCCGCGCGAATGCGCGAGCACGCGCCAGCCGATCGCGGCTTCCCACTGCACCGCGTTCCCTTTCAAAACAAAGTTCGTTCCGATGCGTTTAAGGAATGTTGGAAATTCCGAGTAGTTTTCCGTCGTGAGCAGTTTCTTGGCTTCACGACTGCGTACAATCATCTCTCGCATGGGTTCGAGCCAATGTGAGCAACTCTGTTCAGCATCCTTGATCTGTTGACCAATCTCGACTTTACAGGACACCAGCGCGTTCTTTCGCACAAGGTATTCTCCGGTATCGAGCGCCCCCTCCAGTCGCAGATCAAGAAGGGTATCGAGCTTCTGATCGATGCCCTTCCGCTCATCTTCGAGGCGCTGAACAGAGGTCCGATGATCTGACTTTCCCTCGGCTTCCTCCTTGTCGAGTTCGGCAAGCATGTTGTCCACCCAGTCATCGGGCAGTGAGACGCGTTCGACGATGGTGCGCACCTCTTTGAGCAATCCCTCCTCGCGCAGGTATTTGCGCTGGTCGCAGGGACCGCGCTTGTGCGTGCAGCGGTAATAGTGGTGACCTTTCTGGATTTCAGCAGTTATCGCGCAGGTGCAGGCTGAGCAGTGCAGGAAGCCCGTGAAGGGAAGCTCATGCTTTCTCCTGCGCTTGGTTTTGCTCTTAAAGTGCATGACTTCCTGCGCTGCGTCGAACAGTCTCCTGCTCACAATTGGCTCGAACGCGCCGGGGAACAGCTCCCCGTTCATGCTGATGACTCCGTAGTACGCATGATGCTTGAGCATCTTCTGGACATTGGACACCGGCAGCACCTTGCCTTTGCGCGTGCGAAGCCCGAGGAGTGTGAGTTCGTTTCGGAGCGAGAGAAGCGTATGAGCTCCCGTGGCGTACATTTGGAACGCCTTGCGCACGATTGGCGATTTCTCGGGGTCCGGCTCAATGTTCCGCTCCTCTCGGTTGTTGACGTATCCAAGCGGTGCAGGCCACGTCCACTCGCCTCGGCGCACTTTCTCGCGCATGCCGCGTTTCACATTCTCGGCAAGGTTGTCCACGTAGTACTTGGACTGGCCGAAAGCAATGTTGAGCATAAATTTCCCTTGCGGAGTCGGCTCAAACCAGAAAGTGGGAAACTTCAGCGCTTTGAGCTTGCCGGTGTCCAGAAGATGAATAATCCTCCCCCCGTCTACAGAGTTCCTGGCGAGTCTGTCGGGATGCCATGCGAGAATTCCGTCTGCTCCTCCTTTCTCTACAATTTCCAACATTCTGGCGAACTCGGTTCGCCCGGGCTCTTTTGCGGTTTTGGCCTCGCGGAGCGAGGCGACGATTTCCAACTGTTCTTTTGCGGCGTATTCGCGCAGCTCACGAAGCTGCGCATCAATCGAGAGAATCTGGCGATCATCCTGTTCTGTGGATTTGCGGCAGTACACGATGACTTTCATGGTCGCAGGGTATCAGAAAAGCCCGCCGCTGGCGTACGAAAGGGAACGCGGTGCAGTGGGAAGCCGCGATCGGCTGGCGCGTGCTCGCGCATTCGCGCGGATTTCGTGATTGGTGGAGCGCTTTCGAAAAAATCCGAACCGATTTTCGCACAAACTGGCGCGGCGGCTGAAAAACCTTCGGGCTGGGGCAGCCGCCGCGCTACCGTACAAACTTGCCGGACATCGCAGCAAAACCGCAAAAGAGCCCGTGAAAACGATCGGAACGAACTTTGTTTTCGCCAGCGGCGGGCTTTTCTGGATCAGTCCTTTACCGATTTGGAATACAGTTTCATCTCTTCTTCACCAAAGGGGTCTTCCTCCTCAAGACTTCCACATACTTCCTGAACAGCTTCCAGAACCCGATTCGGAGTCTCTCGTTCGATTTGATCAAGATACTCCATGATCTCCTGCAGATTGCTCCTAGACACAATCTTTGCCCTGTAATTCTTCATTTCCTGTGCGGCTGGATTCTCTCGCAATCTTCCATGCCACGCTCTGTCAACTGTCATTACATCGCAATAGGGTAGAATATTGGCAATCGCACCAATATCATTGAAGTCCCCATGATCAATTTCTTCTTTGCGCCCCTTTGCGGCAGCAGCCTGTCTCGCCAATGTCGCCCAGAGAAGCGGCTCGATCCGAATTGTCGGCACCTGTTTTCTCAAATCGTCACCCGCCAAGAAATCAATCATGTGCCGGAGGAGGGAGGGATTGATGATCGCCGAACCACCGGAGAATAGCTGGTACACATCATCGACCAATTTGATGTAGGCATGTTGGTCGTCCACCATTTCTACCTCGATCTGCTGAGCAAGCTGTGGCTCGATGGGCATACCGAATTGCTCCCGCGCTTTTTGTAGTAGGAATTTGGAGAAGCCTTGGGATTCTTCCTCGATTCGGTCCTCGATGCTCATGCCTTCCTGCTTCCAGCGTTCGTATATTTCTTGAAATATCCGATGGGATTCGGCGTTTTGTTTTCTCATTAATTCCGCTCCTTCGGGTTTCCATCCGTAGTCCTGCATACCAGCCTTCAGTGAGTATCGTTCCCACGAGTTGATGGTGCCGAGAACAACGGTTTGCGGATTGTCGATGAACGCAGGCTGCGAGTGATCCAAATGGTGTCGTGCGTACTGCATCACTTGGATGGATAGGACTTTCAATGGTTCAAAGAACTCCACGCCGTTCGCCAGCCGTTTGTACAACGTCTTCAAATACTTATAGATCCGATCATCCATGAAGGACTCTCTCCGATGGTGCATCGAGAACGGGCAGACAATCATTTGCAAGCGGCGCAGCCGATCCAACTTCCGGAAGAGTTTGATCCAGTCTTCTTGGATACGAGTCTCCATCTTCTGCGTTCGCTGCAGCTCCGGCCTGAGTGCCTTAGCCATGCTGCTGATGACATGCTGATCCAAGTAAATCACTTTCTTTTCTATCTTCGGCAAAGAGATCATTTCCGGTTTCTCTCCACGATTGGGGTCCGGCATTGGACATTCGGAACAGAGACGCAAATAACAACGCACTCCAATGTGCCATACACCATTCGTCTGTTTATGACATCGCGGACACTCGACGAAAGGAGGCTGAGCCAACGTACGCGGATCGGTTGCCTCGTCTATTGTAATATCTGGTTTCATGTGGCGCTTCGTAAAACAATTGCTCTTTCCTCCTTCGTCAGCCCATACGCATCGCATACCATCTCGTCAATTTCTCTCTGCAGAGTTTCGATCTGATCCGCGACCGTCGAGAGCGCCGTTTTCTGCTGCTCGAAGTACTCCATCAATTCCTGCTTCTTCGGCAAAGATACGTTCCTGAGTTTGAGGGCTTTGAGAAAATCATCGAAGGAAAGCTCCCAGAGTTTCTGCAGCTTCTTCGGTATCGATTCCATGCGATACTCCGCTTTCAGTAACTGCTGCACTTGCCTGAGTTTCTCATGTTGCGACGAACCGAGCCCAATGAGTGATCGTACCCGTGTTGCGATCCGATCCTGCGCTTCTTTGTCCGGTATGACGAATGGCAACGGCTTGATGTAGGCCAGTTTCACTTGCGGGAAAATCCTGCCTGTCTCTAAAACTTTTCGTTGATATAAACAATCGATGTATGCCGAATTGAAGACCGCAAGTGCAAAATAAATGTCCACCGATTTCTTGTACTCATCTTTGACGACTCCGCCGAAAACACTGCGTCCAAACCAGATGCCCCTTTCATCAATTGTCGCGATTATCCTGTCGGCGGTTTGTCTCCAGAGGATTTTTGGGTGTATTGAAAAGAACTTGTCATTAAGGATCACCCTTTCGTTATCCTCCTTGAAATCTTCATAATTTGTTCGTACAAAATTTTCCGTTGATTCATCGATTGAATACTTGTGAAAGTTTTCGCCCTTCCAGAACTCGACATCTAAGGATGGATTTCCAATCTTTCCAGAGTAGAGCAACTTCGAGCTTAATTTGCTTTCACCTTTTTTCCCTTTTCCAACATTCACTGCTTGATAATTGATACCAGCATCCTTCAATACAAATACATCGTCAAACGTCAGCCCCGTATCTTTGAGAAGTTTGTCACCTGATGAACCCCGCTCAATCTCGTTCTCCAGATTGATGCTGCTCAAGAGAAATGGAATGTCCCCACGCGGTTTTTTCGTCAGGTCCACGATGGCTGATTTATCCTTCTTGTGTTTGTGAACGACTAGAATGGCGCAGGGCAGATCGACGCCCTCGAAAATATGTTCGCCGAGATTCACGGCCCCGTGCCGGTACCGCTCAACGATGTCGCGCACGTCCTGGTAGCGCGGCTGGTAGAGGAACGTGCTGGGGACGATGTAGCCGAAGCGTCCGTTTTCCTTCAGGAGCTGCAACCCCTTGTCGATGAAGAGCTTGTACGTGTCCTTCGCGTGTTTCGTCGAATCCGGATAATGCTTGCCAAGCCACACAGCCTCCTTGTCGATATTCGCGCCCCACGGCGGATTGCCGACGATAATATCGAAACCTCCCGAATTCAAAATCTCCGCAAATTCCTTTTCCCAGTGAAACGCTTTTGTTCCTGCGACTTCGGAGTCGTCAATGAGGCTGTTTCCACACTTGATGTTGTTCTTGAGGTCTTCAAGCCTCTTCCCTTTCTGTGTTGTCTTAAGCCATAGTGAAAGCTTCGTGATCTCAACGCTCTCGGCATTCAAGTCCACGCCGTAAATGTTTTCATGTAAGAAGATTTTCACGGATTCTTCGTGCTCCTCAAGCACAGTACCACCGCGTAATTCCAAAAGGATGCCTCCGATGCGCTCATGCTCTTTTCGCAGATAATCAAACACTTTCACGAGGAAAGCGCCGCTCCCGCAGGCAAGATCAAGCACTTTGAGCTTCAGGAGACGTTCCCGGTACGCGAGGTAGGCGTTCAAAGCCCGCTTCTCGTAACTCTGATCTCGCAGACCTTCTTTGACGCCGTGCTCTCTCAATGATGACCGCTCCAGCTCCTGCAAGTACTCGCCGAGCGTGCTCGCAACAATGAAGTCCACGACATATTCCGGAGTATAGAAGATGCCATCTTTTTTCCGTTTTGAAGTCTTTTGCGTCGATTCTGTTGGTGCATTTTGCTGTCTGATCTCCTCAATATCAGTGATCGACTGCTCAAAAATATGCCCGAGGATATTTGCAGAAAGGTCTTCGCGGAAATCGAAACGCCCGATGCGCACAAACTCGCGGCAAATTTCATCATCAATCGTCAGAGCGTCAAGCACCGCATCCGGTTTAAAGAGCTCGCCATTGTAGCCATGCGGCATTTCCATCTTCTCACTGCCTTTATCGATAGCGACGAAGAATTTTTTCATAATCTCCCAAATCGGCATGTCCAACCCTCCTTTCTCCGTGTATGCCACGACTTCAGCAAGCTTGTTTTCCGGCAAGAGGCCGACATCCTCGCAAAATGAAGCGAACACAATGCGGTCAATGACCTTCTGCGCCTTCTCCAGAACAGTATCGAAGGAAAGCACAGGATTATTTTTTCGAATGTTGTCGATCAGGCTCATGCGTAGCGTCCGATATTCCCTGTAGAAGTCTTTGGTGATTTCTTCCTGCTCGATGCGGATTGCCGCGAGCAGTTCTTCCGTTTGGCTCTTGCCGTTTTCCTCTATGAAGTGATCGGCGCTGAGGAGGTAGTGAAACTTTCGGAAATTTCTGTAGTTGTCCGCAGGATCGGCAAGCTCTGCAAGCGTGAAGCGCTCGTAATCGTGCATCGTGTCCCTGTAGAGCCGGATTTCCCGGAAATTGGTGACGATCACGAATCCGCAGTTTTTGTAGAGCGGCTTGTATTTGAATCCCTGCTGCACGGGAGTCAGATTTCCTTCCCGCTGCTGCGGCTTATCGAGGGAAGTGTTTGCATCCTTGATTTCACAAACGCACTGAACGACGTTTCCGTCCGGCGTGAAAATTCCAAGCGCCGCATCGGGCTTCTGGCCTCCGGCAGTTTCCACTGCCGCTTTGACTTCGATGGTGTACTTCTCGGACGGAAAACGCGTATAGCCAAGAATCTTCACGAAGAAATCATCATTGAACGCCTGCTCACACTGGGTTTCGGTTTTCTTGAGCAAGGATTTGTCCGTGAGCGCAGTATGCCATTGCTTTACGATGCGTATTCTGTCTTCGAACTTGGGAACAATGGAAAGAGCCAGTTGTTCTTGAAGGACGTTGTTTTTGAAAAGAGAAGCCATATCGAATGTTCGGTATTGTACGCTGTATTAGCCGTGTTGTGGAATTGTTGTGTGTTTTGTTGAAGCCGCAAAAGAACAGTTGGAAATCGTCCTGCGATGTCCGGCAAGTTTGTACGGTAGCGCGGCGGCTGCCCCAGCCCGAAGGTTTTTCAGCCGCCGCGCCAGTTTGTGCGAAAATCGGTTCGGATTTTTTCGAAAGCGCTCCACCACACTTCGCTCTTCGCTTCGCGAAGAGCTCCGCGTGGCAGGCCAGGTGGAACACGAAGCGAAGTGTGCCCCGCGAAGCCCCGCAGGGGCGAAGTGGGGCAGAACGCACAAACATCAACAACCACAAGTGAATACAAAGCTGCCTCACAGGCGGGACAGGAAGCTTGCAGTGAGCCGTTCTCTCGCCAAACAATCAGGCAGGACACATCACAATACCTTTCGCGCTCTTGCCTGCTGCGCCTGCCTCGAACCGGAGTCTGCTGTAGCGGATGACTGGTTCGGGGAACCGTCTTTGAGTGGAAGGAGGATGGCAATGGGGAGACCCTCAAACCAGGCAATGGCATCCGGCTTCACTGCACGCGAAATAGGACGGCCATGGCAGAGATCCTCTGCTTCATCAGCAGTCACTTCGACGCTCTCAAAAGGAGAGAGTATTTCTTTGAGCGGTATCACATGTGCCCATGCAACTTTCTCGGGAACCACCGCATGCTCAAGAGACCACACACCCACCCTCGTCCGACGGAGCGAAGAGAGGTACGCACCGAAACGGACCGCGGTGCCGAGGTCATGCGCAAGTGACCGGATGTACGTCCCGGATCCGCAGGCAATGCGGAGTGAGAGCTCCGGATACGCGTAGGAGAGGATGTCGCACGCACCGATCTTCACCTCGCGTGCGGGAAGGTTCACCTCCCTGCCCTGTCGCATTTTCCGGTACGCCCGTTCCCCTCCCACTTTCACCGCACTGTACACCGGTGGTATTTGTGCAATCTTGCCAATGAACTTCCCTGCGATCACCCGCTGCAAATCTGCAATATCCGGCTCAGTCCAGCCGGGCTTGGGAGTGATCTCCTCTATCACTCCTTCACGATCATACGTCGTGCTCACCGCTCCAAAGTGAATACCGGCATCGTACTCCTTGCTGAGATCACCGAAGAGTTCGATGGCTTTCAGGGCCTTGGAACCAACCGCGAGTACAAGGAGACCGGATGCGGCGGGATCCAACGTCCCCAGGTGTCCGATCTTCGGTTCGCTCAGCGCTCGCCTCACCTGCGCAACTGTGTCGTGACTCGTGGGACCCACGGGCTTGTCGATGAGCAGAAAACCGTGTCGCATGGCGCGAGGATAACAGTATTCTCACCTTCAAGTCTCCTATTTGCCGACCATTATGAGCTTGTAGGTTGTAGGAGAAATTTGGGATTGAGATCTGAGATCTTTATTCCCTTGGATTTTCTACAACCTACAACCTACAAACTACAACCTACAAACGAACGGGCGCTGGCAGAATCCCCCCAACTTCAGTACCATAAGCATCAACCCTCCTCTCCCCATGCAACTTACCCTCAGTTGGGACCTGTTCGTGATCGTATTCTTCGCGGTGGTGATCACCTACAGCTTCATCATAGGGAAACACGAATCCGTGAAAATCATCATCTCCACGTACATTGCCATCGTCGCCGCACAGGGCATGGGCAACCTCATCGAACGCCTCTCGACTGAATCACAGCCGCTCTTCAGTATGGTGGGACTCACGCTCGACATTCAGCTCCTCGCGACAACGAAGCTCATTCTCTTTATTTTGACGATCATCTTCCTCGCAGTCCGCGGCGGGTTTGAAATCGACTACCAGAAGGACGGGAATACCATTGTCGATATCGCAATGACGGCGCTCTTCGGTTTTGTGACCGCCGGTCTCATGCTCTCCACACTCATGACGTTCGTCGCAGATGCCCCCCTCCTGGATAAGAACATCGCACAGTCTCCCTTTATCGCCACCATCATCGCACACAGCCGGCTCATGGAACTCATGGTCCTCTACCAGGACCTCTGGTTCGCTCTCCCGGCCATCATTCTGCTCGTGATAGGCTTCATGAGCAGCCAAAAAGAAGAATAGAATACGAAAGTGTTACTTAAGCAAGTGTTGTTTGACTCAAGGGGCACATTCCAGCTTGAAAAAGCCCAATAGACTGCGTCACAATGCATTTAATTTCCTGCTTCTTTCCTATGTACACTTCCCTTCAATCTCTCTGCCTCCGTGTGTCCGCTGCTGCGGTGACCTTCATGATCGCCCCGCCAGCCTGGGCTCAGCTCTTCGGTCCCACACCGGCTATCGGTGGTGTGAGTGATGTCCGCCAGAAAATCATCGACATCATCAAGAAGATCCTCACCTTCATGGCACTCATCGCCGTGGTCTTCATCGTGATCGCTGGTATCCGTCTCGTCATCTCTCAGGGTGAAGAAGCCGAGAAGGACAAGGCCAAGAAGACGATTCTCTTCGTCATCATTGGTCTCGTCGTGATCCTGCTCGCGCAGGGTCTCGTGGACTTCATTGCAACTCAACTCGCAGCTTAAGGAGGCAACGTTAACGGGAAATAGAAAAGCCCCGCATCCGCGGGGCTTTTCATATGCTCGTTCGTCCATGAAGGAAGCTCTGAAAAAATTACGAAAGCATGTCATGGTGAGCCTGACGAACTACGACAATTTGTGAGTATCTCAGAGCTTTCTTAACTAGAAAACGAGCAAACGAGCCAACGGCAGCGATGAGTACTTCCCTCTGTAGTAGCCTACCGCCGCACACGGCTCACTTTTGGCTCCACAACCTCCAGAGGATCGAACACAGGAGCTTTCTCTTCCACCTCTTCCACAACGGGACGCTTCTCCTCCCGCACGATGATGGCATTACTCCGTACTTCAAGGATGTCAGATACTGCAATGCCCCTCTTCCACCGGAACCATCCTTTCGGAAAAATCCACTCCATCTGCAGAGACTCCGTATCGAACTGCACATCACGGCAACGCCCGACCTTCTGCCCGCTCTCGGTACGCACCTGCTGCCCGAGAATAGTACGGCCGTCTTCCAGGAGACTCTGCAACCGCACTATTTCAGAGGGATCGCAGAGTGCATCTGCGCTGCGAATGTGGACGCTGGTACCGAACCGGACGATGTCCATGGCTCTGCAGAAGAGGAGACCGCTGCTGAATCCGTCGTTCACCCGGACGAATACCCCCTCCACTTTCCCCGTATCGGGATGGATGAGCACTCCGGCAACAGTCCCGAGTGGTTCCCCGGAGGACTCCTCTAGCACCAAGGCTCCCATATAGGTAGAGATTCGGACCTGCATTTGCTACAATGATACTACACATGCACCTCTTTGCGGGCTCATCCCACCCGGCACTCGCAGCATCCATCGCTAAAGAGCTTGGTATAGCGCTGGGCAAGGTCGATCTGAAGGAATTCAGCTGCGGCGAACGCTACATCCGTTTCCAGCAATCGGTGCGCGGAAAGAGCGTGTACATTGTTCAGACCGCAGCACCGAACATCAACGAGCACCTCATGGAGCTGCTGCTCATGTGCCAGGCCGCCAAACTCAGCTTTGCAAAATCAGTCCATGCTGTTCTGCCGAACTTTCCCTACGCGCGCCAGGACCGGGTAGCACACTGGAGGGAACCGATCTCCGCTAAACTTGTCGCCCACCTCCTGGAGGAATCCGGAGCGGACCACGTGATGACGCTCAACCTCCACTCCCCGCAGATCCAGGGGTTCTTCTCCATTCCTGCCGACGCGCTCGATTCAGGGAGAATCTTCGCCGACTACTTCAGAAAGAAGAAACTGAAGGATATTTTGGTCATCGCCCCGGACATCGGAAGCGCGAAATACACGAAAATCTTCGCAGACATGATGGGGGCCGACATTGCCATCCTTCACAAATCCCGGCCGGAGCACCACAAGGCAGAGATTCTGGACGTTGTGGGAGAAGTACAGGGGAAAACATGCATCATCTACGACGACATGATCGACACGGCCGGCACGCTCCTCACGGCAAAGCAGGCCCTGATTGAGAGAGGAGCGAAAAAAGACGTGTATGCAGCTGCCACCCACGCCATTTTCTCCGGGCCGGCTATCGAGCGCCTCACGGCAGCAGGATTTAAGGAAGTGATCGTCACAGACAGCATGCCTGTGCGGAAGAACGCGTTCCCGGGACTGACGGTCCTCTCCGTTGCACCACTCATCGCAGAAGTCATTCAGCACATCGAGCATGATGAGAGCGTGACTGAAATCTACGAGAAGAAGAGGAAATAGTCACAGGAGAAGAAAGAAAGGATCCATCCGTATGTGATAGACTATGCCTACTCTCCCCATCTTCCGTATGGAAAAAACATTCTCCCTGCTCGCAACTGTGAGCATCCTCTGCACCGCCATCCCCACAAGTTTCGCAGCGACTCTCACACGCGGCGATTGCAATACGCTCATCGGTCCGGCACAGAACCGCTGTCTGCGCATGCAGGAACGAAAAAGCGAGCCAACGGACGCGAAGCAGTGGCGAATGGAGAACAGCAACCTTATCCAGGAGAGAAGGCTGCTGCGCAGGCCGGAAACCGGCGGCAGAAGTAAGACGATAACGAAGTCTGTTGAAAAACTGAGGGAAGAGAGCATAGAAGATCTGCGCCAGGGGCGCCTGCGCATGCAGTCGAACTTCCAGGACCGTTACGAGCAGAGAGATGACTGGCGCGAAACCCTGCAGCAGGAACGCATGAACGCCCTGCGTACACGCTTCAGCAGCACCCCCCGATCAACGGCACTCGATCAATCAGAACTCCGCAGCCGTTCCGAGAGGCAGCATGACCGGACACAGACCAGGCGCGATGCAATCAAACGGGCACACGAAGCATGCAGAGACGTGAGCGCAACCGAGCGACAGCAGTGCCTGCGACAGGTACGCGACGAGGAACTCGGGGAATAGCGCACATCTCTAATATTCCCTGCACATCTGCGCCGGGAGACACGGGTTATTCTTCTCTCCCGTCAGGAAACTCTTGTGGACCCCCCTCAAGATCGAGTCTGCGGGAAAGCACCTCCACTTGTACGAGAGCGGAGAGGAAACAGCTGACTTCCTCACGTCTCGACCGGAGGAACGCAATGAGGCGCGGGTCACCGAAATCCCGGAGCCTCACGGCTTCGCCGTCGTAGCCGAAGTTCCCCGGGTTATCGAACGTGTGAGCAACATCCGCCTGTTCGATGACATCACTCCCGAGCCCGCGTTCCACAATATCTGTAAAATCGACAACAGACATGCGGAGATCCTCCGTCGTCGGCTGGAGCGAAACGAGCGCACCGATGTGCGCGCGGGTCGGCAGGACAATATCCCGGAACTCCGGCCACGACTCCGCTTCGATCCTGTTTGCTGACCATCCCTCGCGGAACCTCTCGGCACGCAGGAGAGTGCCGCGCGCATCCAGGCGCGGTACTTTGAGAGTCCTGCGCGGGCCCACGTAGGCAATGCGCGTTGTCCCCGTGCAGACGCGGACGGGCGAGCCGGTAATGGGTGCGAGGAGCTGCTCTTTCATAGGATGTATATCATACAATTTTTTTTGTTTTTATCAATGTTTTGGGGCCATGTGAAGGTTCCTTTTCACCCCCAAAACAAACCATGAAGACAAAGAAGTAAAAAGTTTGACAAACATATCATATTGATTATAATTACAGTTCAATGAACAGCCGGCTCCGCCGGAATATTTCTTGAATGCACCATGCTCGAATCTGCTCTCGAAAAGCTCTCTGCCCGGCAACCCGAAATCCTCGACAGCGTACTGCAGCGCATGACAGTGCTGCATGTACGCTCAGCCACGGAGAGAGATGACGAGGAACGCATCATGGAAGGAATGAGCGGCCAGATCATGGGAGAAACGACGCAGAGAGCACACCTGGCACTCGCGGACCAGGAAACGAGAGCGCTGGTTGAAAGGGCACAGCAAGAGCGATGGAGCGAACAGCGGTTAACTCAGAGTATAGCCGCAACGAGACAGAGAATCGCTGCAAATATGTTCAAAGAACACTGGTTCGAATCTACGCTCTCCACCTCTGATTTCCCTATTCACGCGGCAACATACGGGACATGGATGTTCCGCTACGACCTGCGCAGGCTCATGGCAGAGAACCCCTCGCCGGAGCGTCTAGGGGACTTCGGATGGCTCAGGTTCGACGTCGACGGCCTCCGGTCGTTCAAAGACTGCACATCACACACGCACACCACGCTCTTCCTCCGGCAAATGGCACGCATATTCGTAGACCCGCACGGTCCCACACGCAGGCGCCTGGAGGAGCAGGGCATCCATGTCATTCCCATGGCCACAGGAGGAGACGAATTTGAGCTCTTCCTCCGCGGCAGTACGCCTCTCACTCCTCAGCTCATCGAGGATACCATCGCTTCGTTCCAGGCTGAAATCTCCTCGAGCGAGAAGCTGAGCAGCTTCCTCGACTTCGACGATGAAGACGTCCTCATCACGTACGGCATGCCCTCGAGTGATCAACGAAAGGCATTCTTCGCATTACATCCTGATCAAAGAAGTGACCAACTCAGAGCCATACGCGCCACATTGCAATTCAATTCCTCGCCCAATGGAAAATTCATCACCTCCGTTGCCGGGGGAGGAGCACTCCTCACAGAAGGAATCCTGCTTGCAGTGGAGAGAGACGAGCATGACCTCCAAGGCAGCGATGAAACATTCACAACTCTCCGCGAGCAAATCGTGCAGAGCACCATCGATCTTGCGAGAGACAGGCAGGGAAGGAACAAGGAAGAAAGCCTGCGGATACTGGAAGACTCAGATCTAAACCTCTACCGATTCCGGCTGCGGAATCACCAGAACCGGCAGCTGCATGACGAGAAGCGGCAAGCGGAAGAACGTGCAGAGCAAGCGGAAGAACGTGCAGAACGGTTAGAGCGAGAATTGGCAGCCAGCCGGGGGGGAGTAGTAAGACTCCTCGGCACTCCTCGGGCAGGACAAGACGGCTCATTCCCTCAGTAATATGCTCAAGCATCAATCTATGAAATAAATGCATGAAATCCTGCAGGGATAACAATCCCATTATTTATTGACCAATATCCCTCCAATACGTACTGTGTTCTGGCTTCCTGAGGGAGTGAACCCGGCCGTTTTTTCTATCATTCACATCACGGGCGACTAGCTCAGCTGGTTAGAGCGCGACACTGATAATGTCGAGGTCCGCAGTTCAAGTCTGCGGTCGCCCACCATTCAATCTCGACAGCATAAAAACATAGTGTCTCGCCCTCTTTTTCCCGAGAGAGAAAACCGTAGAATGGCTTTCCATTCTCACTTTTCCCTCTCTCCCCTATGGAATCCTCCGCAAAGAGCATCTTCCTGCGCCTTGCGCTCCCAACCACCGTGGTCTGGGGACTCTTCTTTCTCGCGGGCAACTACATTGAATCCACGCCGCGGCCACAGGCCTCCATCTCAGGAATCGGAGAGACGAAAGTCGCGGAGAAACCGGACATCGCCTCCGTGACCCTCGGCGTGCAGACCGGAAGGCAGGAAAGCTCACAGGAAGCAATGGAAACACTGGAGGAGCAGATGAATGCAGTACTCGGAGCTGTGAAAGCACTGGAAATCCCGGAGAACGACATCCAGACAAGCGGATTCAGCCTGTACCCGGCATACGACTGGATAGAGGGCAAGCAGGTGCCCAGAGGGTATGAGGCAAGCCAGAACGTGACCATCAAGGTGCGCAACCCCGGCAAAGTGGGTGACGTGATTTCCGCAGCGACCAAAGCCGGAGCGAATAACGTCTCGGGCATCCAGTTCCTCATGGACGACATGGCCGCACTGCGCGACAGGGCACGCAGCGAATCCATCGCCAAGGCGAAGAAGCAGGCAGAGGATCTCGCGGAAGAGCTTGGCATGTCGCTCGGCAAGCTCACCTCCTACGGTGAAGATATCTCCTCCTTCCCGGACACCGGGTACGGGAAGGGAGGCTACGGAGGAGGCGGAGGCACGGTGATGGCAGAAGGCCCCGTTCCGATCGGCGAACAGGAGTTCACCCTGCGCGTGTACCTCACCTACGAACTGCGGTAGGGCTTTCCATCGCTTCCGACTTTGAGCAGAACGAAATGCACGCTACTGCGTGCCCTGTAACAGCGACTGGAGCTCCGCGGTAATGGGATTTACTTCACGCCGAACGGCTGCCAGGGCTTGGTCTCCCTCGGCAGATCCTACTCGTGACGCGCCGATGGCATACACCTGATCGAGCTTGGAACGCACAGCCTGCCGCACGATGAGTAGTAGTATGCCCTTCGCAGCATTGGCGACTTCTGCAGGAACTTCACCAACACCACGCATGAGTTGCTCTGCATGAGCAATCGACCGGGAATTGAGGGTGATGTTCCCCGAGCCCAGCGCTTCCTGCAACCTGCGGAATGCCTCAATGTAGGCACGTTCCTGCGCTGTGAGTGTCAGTGCCCCCAAACCATCCTCCTCTTCCACAAAATCAATCCAGGTTCTGCTCAGAATATCTTCCAGCGGAGCAGCTTCTATCCGTTGAACAATAGCCTGGGCTTTCTGACCCAGTAACGCAGTATGCCCACCCGCCGTACGCAGACCCGCACGCATACCCACCATCATTGTCAGGAGAGTTTGGTACGTCACCCTCAGATCTACTGCCGGCTCTTCCTCTGCAATCTCCCGCGCAATGTCGCTTCGACGTAACTGCACATATAGTATTATAACATAATACTATAAAAACATCTATGTTCAGCTTCTCCACGATGATTACTTCTGTATCCAGTCACGGAACGCTTCCACTGTGAGCGAGTAGGGGTACTCCTTGTTCCCGAGAATCACCTGCCTGATCTCCCCTTTTGCCACATCGAAGTGGAAGTCCACTGTCCTGTCCCCGCTCTTCCCGGAGAAAATAATGTTGCGCACCTGTGCCGTATTGGGTGCAACGGCATCGATAGTTGTTTCCACTGTAAAAAGTGCACCAATATCCCGAAGGACAGTGTACGCACGCCGCTCCACCACATCGGGACTGTACGAAGACACCTCCACTGCTTCTTCCTGCTTCACCTCCACGACCGGTGCAGGCACCACTTCTTTCTCTTCCTCTTTCACTTCTTCTTCGATGAGCACCTGTTCTTCCATGGGAGGGAGTTCCTCCAGGCTCATGCGATCGAATGAGGTGAGTGCAGAGAGCTCAGACGTGAGTTCCGGCCTCAGCGTAACTCCTGTGTTCTCCACGAGCTTCTTGAGGGAGAGTGCGAGAATACGCGACCGCTCCGGGTACCCCATCTGATCGAGTACGGAGACAAGGGGAAGGTGCTGCTCCACCGTCATCCCGACAAGCGCAGCGGCTTTCTCCCCCTGGGCAAGCTGGCTGAGCTCATAGGTCCAGCGCTGCATGGCATCGGCAGGCACTGCCTGCTGCACCATATTCGCTGTGGGGAGAAGGAACAGACGGAGAGTTACCGCCTCGGAATTCTCCTGCTCCGAGAACGAAGACCACACCTCCGCACGGAAATCGGGGTGCAGGGATGCAAGGAGCCAGAAGTCTTCACTGGAAAGCAGCTGCGAGAGGAGGAGCGATCGTACAGAGTCCTTCTGCGCACGCACATACAACCGCACCATCACCTCCCATGCTTCATCACTCTGCAGCACATCGCTGTACTCCTCCTTGTGCAGGAACGCATCGAGCGCATCCCTGTCACCAGATTCGACATACTTGCGGAGAGCTCCAAATACTTCTTCCCGCCATTCCTGCTCCACGGTTTCCTGCGCCGCGCCTATGCGCAGCGCCGGGAATTTCGTCCAGAGAGGCAGAGGCTCAGACCCCGCGGGGGGGAGCACATCTTCCTCGGAAGGAAGGAACATCAGATTCTGGAGCTGCCGCACGAAGAAACGTTCAGGGAATGCCTGCACCTGGCGCGCTTCCTGCCAGAGCGGATACCCCGCCTGCAGGAGCGGAAGTTTCTCCTCCGCAGGAACCTTCCACTGCATGCCCGCTGGCACCACCATCAGACGTGCATTGTCCCGGAAGAGCACAGGGCTCGTGAGCGCAGCAATGGTCAGATCTTCGCCGAAGTACGAGAGGTAGAACGCGCCAGCGACAGTGGCAACTTTCTTTCCCGCCACCGTCAATTCCAGAAAGCCCTCTGTCGAAACAAGTGCAGAGCCGTTTTCAAACACTGTAGACTCAGGCGAAACGGTGAACCCCTGCCCGCTGTAGAGCATAGCTTTCCCCTGAGGAAGGCGGAACACTTCCCCTTCTGAGAGCTTCATGACGGAAGCGGAGAGTTCCGGTGCCTGGGAACCGGCCGGCAACACCCCATCGAGCAGGGAAATGCTCACGATGAACACTGCAAGCGGTGCCGCCACAAAGTGCCTGTGCTTCTTTGGAACGGATTTCCTGGGCATAGTTTTTGTCTTGTTTTCCTCTTAGAGTAGCAGAAAACCGCTCTCTGAGCAACGAGATGCCCTTGCCCGGGGAACAAACTCCCTGCAAGCTCATACTGTGCGAATCCTCGGCATAGATCCCGGCCTTGCAACCGTAGGACTTGGGCTGATAGAAGCACAGTCCGGCCGGTACTTCCGGGCGCTGGACTGGCTCACCATCACCACTGCCCCGGGCCTCACGCTCGCAGAGCGCCTGGGTGAGATCCAGAAGGATCTCGCTGCCTTCCTCCTGGAATCCCAGCCGGAAATTGCAGTGGTGGAGAAATTGTTCTTCTCCTCGAACAAGCGAACAGCGCTCGATGTGGCACAGGCGCGGGGCGTGATTCTCCAGACCGTGCAGTTGCACGCTATTCCGATTATTGAACCCACCCCCCCCGAGCTCAAGTCCTGCATCACAGGCGACGGCAACGCCGATAAGAGGCAGATGCAGGACATGCTCCTCTGTCTGCTCAACCTCACGGAAATCCCCAAGCCGGATGACGCGGCAGATGCACTCGCCCTCGCAGTGTTCGGTGCGGTGAACGGGAAGATGGTGCAGATCCTCGCCTGAGACGCAAGGAAACAGAGGAATAAGAAGAAACAGAGGAGTCAGAGGATTTAATGCTTTGGATTTTTCCTCTACTTCGTCTGATTCCTCTGTTTCTTCTGTTTCCTCTACTTCTTTGATGGACTACGCAAGGCCACCGGCACTTTCATCGGATGAATCTCCCCCTCTGCAACAGACCAGAGACGAAAGTCGACTCCGCCCTCTGGCACACGCGTCGTTGTAATAAGCACCTGGTACCCGCCGAGTGACTGGATGAGCGCACGCTGGTGGCTGAGATCGAGCTCCGAGAAGACATCATCCAGCAGGATCACCGGCTTCTCCCCGCAACGGAGTTCCAGGTAGGAAACCTGGAGCAGGAGCAGCGCAAGCAGCGACGCGCGCTGCTGGCCGCGCGAAGCGAAGGTCTGGATCGGGCGCCCCCCCACCGCAATATGCCAGTCCTCGCGGTGCGGTCCGGCACCGGTGGCAAGGAGAATGCAATCGCGCTTCCGGTTCTCCTCCAGCTCAAACAAATACTCCTCCGTGAGAGCATCTCTGTCGCACGCACTTCCCCTGCGGTCATACAGAATCTCCACATCCCGCCAGTCTTCCCCAAGCGCCGCCACCTCCTCCGGGAGCGTGAGCTGCAACGTGCCAATGAGTTCAAGACGCGCGAGCGTGACAGGAACCCCATGCTCCACGAGATGCCGGTCCCAGGGGGCAAGATCCTCAGGAGAAGCAGCACCTTCTGCTATGCGCCTGAGGAGGGAATTGCGCTGCCTGAGCACCTGCTGGTACCGCGTGAGAGAGAGCAGGTACTCCGGCGAGACCTGGCAGAGCAGCCTGTCGAGGAACTTGCGGCGCTGTGCCGGAGCACCGGAGAAAAGCTGCAGTTCCTGCGGAAGAAAGACGACTGTCGGCATCACCCCTAGTATCTCTTCCACCTGCCGACGCACATCGTTGAGAAAACATGCTTTCTGCACGCGCGGCGCCTGCTGGCTGACCACTTCGAGCGTACAGTCCTGCTCCGCATCGTCCTGCACGACCCCGCGCACGCGGTAGTACTCTGTGCCCCACTGGAGAATATCTGCTTCTTCCGTCCCAAGGCAGGACCGCGTAAGCGAGAGGATAGAAACCGCTTCGAGGAGATTGGTTTTCCCTACACCGTTCCCTCCAACGAACATATGCACATCCCCCTGGGAGAGATCAAGGAAGAGGGAAGCATAGGAGCGGAACTGCGTGAGTGCGAGGGAGAGAAGCCGCATGGGGGTAGCCTACCGCAGAAGAGATGACCCCGCACCCTTAAGAAGAACGGTCGTATGTGGTATGTCGAACGTCGTATGTCGGGAAAACTCAAATCCAAAGCCAAAATGAACAATCCCCACATACGACATACGCTATTCCACATTCTAAATCTTGCTCCGCAACATCGCTGCCCCCTCCTCCACAAGGCCCGCAACGATCTTCCGGTACTCTTCCCGCTTGATGTAACGGGAGAGCTGCTCCGGAAACACCCACGCGAAGGAATTGATCTCTTTCCCGTCCACGTGCACCTCCTGCGCGGGATCTGCCTGCGCAAACACGAACTGAATGCACTGCCCGCAGACGTGATCGGGCCGGAATCTCCTGTAGGAAGCAGGGAAATCATACTGGTAGCGCCGCTTGCTCCTGCCGAACACCGTACCCTCCACCCCTGTCTCCTCCCGGAGTTCACGGATGGCTGCCTCTTCTATGCTCTCCTCATCCTCCGCCCCGCCCTGGGGGATCTGCCAGGCATCCTTCTTCCGTGGCTTATGGACAAGGAGCACCTGAACACGCGCACTGCCAGGGAAAGACCTCAGAAGCACGATGGATGCGCACCGGCGGTACTTGTCACCTTTATTTTGCATAGGCCCACTATACAAGATCCGGAGGCAAAGGTGGGAGAGGACGCCTGGAGATGAGCACGGAAAGGCCGGCAAGTGTCACCACGAAACCAATGATCTGATACATGGTCGGAATCTCCTTCAGGAACACCGCCGCAAAGAGCAGACTGAAGACAGGAGAGGAAAGGATAATGCTCACAGCCTTGGTGAGAGAAAGAGCCCTGAGCCCTCTGTACCAGCAGAGATTGGAACCAACGAGCACCACGACGCCATACAGGACAATCAGCCACCAGTATGTGCGGGCGGCCGGGAGAACACGGAGAGAGAAATCCCCAAAGAGAACGCTGAGCGTAAGGAAGACGACGGCACTCACGGCGCAGCGGAACATGAGAATGAAACTTGCCGGAAGATGCAGGAGGGCACGCTTGGCAAACCGGTTGCCGAATGGATAGAACACGGTTCCGAGAATAATGAGCAGATCCCCGCGATTGAAGGCAAATGAGCCGTTATAGAGGATACAGACCGTCCCGAGGAACACCAGGAACGCTCCCGCATATTCTTTCTTCGCCGCCCTTTCGCCGAAGAGGAACGTGAAGACGAGGAAAGAGAAGAGCATCTCCGACTGCATAAGCAGCGCAGTATTAATGCCGGAGGTGTACTGAGTCCCGAGGAAGATGAAGACGAGTGCAAAGACAGAGTTGCAGAGAGCAACACCCATCAAATCCACCCACATCTGCCTGGAGATCCGTGGAAGCTGTGTGCGCCCCACCAGCAGAAGAAGCAGATGACTGCATGCCCCCACCACTGCACTCATACCGGCAAACGCAAACGCCGGGAACACGCGAACGGCCTGGTTGGCAATGATCGGGAACCCGCCTCCAATGGCCGCACTCCCCAAAACGAACGCCTCCGCCCTTCGTTCCTGCTTCGTGACCATTACTTTGCTTATTTAGAATGCCTCTCTTCCTTGAGCTTCACAGCAACGCGCTTCTTGAGGGCCGGGCAGTACTTCTTCAGCTTGGCCGCGTGCTCCTTGAACGACTTCCCCAGTTTGTCCTGCCTGTGCAGGCGGATGGTGCCGAGCCGGATACCCGTCTCAGGACAGAACATGCCATAAACTGTGCGCTTCCCTCGTGGCATAACGGACGCAGGATACGGATTTTCCGTCCAGGCGCAAGAAAAAGCCCGATGAAGGTTGGGGCTAGGGTTAGGGATAGGGTTTGGGCTTGGGGTTTGAAGGAAGAATTGAATATTTGTTCCTTAGAGCTCTCAGCAGGTTCAATTTCTCAAGGAGCAAGGGCAAATTTCAAACATCTTTCCTAACCCAAACCCTAACCCAAACCCTCATCCTGACCCTAACCCTAATCACCGTTCACACCGCCAGCAACATCATCCCCACAAACACCACGCAGAAACTCACAAGCTTCACGCGCACAGACTGCCAGTCGAGCAGTTCCCGGGAAGCGTACAGCGGAGCGATTCGAAAAAGCACCCAGGCAAGGAAGAGCACGAGGAACGGCTGCACATTGCCGACAACCGCAATGAGCGAAATGGGTCCTGCAGCAAACGCGTGTGCCGCGAAGAACACGCCCAGGAAATACGTCGCCACGACGAACCCCGTAATCCACACGAACGTAAAATCCACTTTGACGATGAAATGCGCCATAAGCCTCCGGAAGCGCGGCATGCACCAGGGAAACGTGAATGACGTGCACTCCCGGAAGAGGAGGAACCAAAACATCATGGTGAGGAGAGGTACTCCCCCATTGAGCGCCATCTTCTGCACCACATTTCCCGGAGCATAGAGGAACGCGAGGAGCACCAGCAGACCGAACGCGGCGGGAGTGATGTGGCGGTGCCAGTAGGAGAGAATAATGATGCCGGCCAGGATGCAGAGGGCAGCCAGAGCCTGCGTGAGCGTCCATGATTCTCCGAAGAGAAAGAATCCGGCAATACCGAGGAGGACGGCAAGAATTGCCCATGCGATGTTGAAGACAGAAGCATCCATACGGTCGATAGCCAGGAAGAACACCAGATCCCCGAAGTACGCAATCACCGCGCCGACCGCGAGCAGCGGCATCCACGCGGGTTCGAGCACCACGAGCGGAGAGAGATACACGAGAAAGAGCATGCTGAAGCAGCTCTGCGTCCACATGAGGATGAACGGATTTTTTTCGTAGTGCCGGACAAGGAGCGAATCAAAGACGATCGCCAGCGACCACCCGAGGACCATGAGGAGCGCGTAGAGCAGCCACATAGCGCACCAGTCTACACCCCATATCTCAAGAAAGAGAATACGCTGAGATAAGAGAATAAGAGGTAAGAGAAAAAAACCAAATCCTGACTCTCCCATCCTCTTACCTCTTACTCTCTTACTCTCTTTCCTCCGTCCTCCTTCTCGTGCAGAGCGCCAGACTGCAGGTAGCTAAACACGCTGTTCGCAGCTATCGCCCCCTCCCCTGCCGCGGTTGCGAACTGCGCGAAATAATTGCTGCCGCTCGTCACGTCACCCGCACCGAAGACGCCGGAGATGTTGGTGCTCATGTCGGCACCCACCTTCAGATATTTTTTCTCGTCAAGTGCACACCCCATCTGCTCCGGGAGCGCGGTGGCCGGCGTTGTACCGACCTCGATGAAGATACCGTCCAGTTTCAGTTTAAGAGATCCGTTGAACGGCTTCTCCAGCTTCACGGCAGTCACGCGTGCATCGCCCAAGATCTCCGCGACATTGTTGGAGAGCACAAACTCCACGTTGTCTCTCTTGTTCACCTGCTCCACCCAAAATGGCTCCGCGCGAAATGCGTCCCGGCGGTGAATGAGATAGACCTTCGCCGCAACCTGGGCAACGATGGCGGCACCCTCCACCGCGCTGTCTCCCCCTCCCACTACTGCAACAGTTTTGCCGCGGTAGAAGAACGCATCACAGGTGGCACAGTACGAAACACCCTTCCCGGTGAACTCCTTCTCTCCGGGCAAACCGAGGTGCCGCTTGTTCGAACCGGTGGCGAAGATGACCGTCTTCGCTTCAGCGGTTTCTCCGCTCTGGAACGTGAGACGGAAACCTCCGCTGATCTTCTCAACCTTCTCCACCCGCGCAACCTTGTGCTCCACCGCATCAAAACTCGTAGCGTGTTTCTTGAACCTCTCCATGAGATCCGGCCCGCGGACCTCCGGATCCCCCGGCCAGTTCCCCACCTCCGCAGCTGTCATGCCCATGCCACCTTCTTCCTCCCCGATAATGAGCGTGGAGAGCTTGTACCGCGCCGTGTAGATGGCGGCAGTGTAGGCAGCGCATCCAAGACCGATGATTGCGACGTCCTTCATGATGAATAGGGTAGAGAGTGAGCGAGAGAGAGTCAAAACTTGAAAGGAATAAGAAGAAACAGAGGAAACAGAAGAATTAGAGGATTTTTTTCTCCTCTATTTCTTCTTACTCTTCTGTTTCCTCTGTTTCTTCACCATCATAGCCAACCCCGTGCATGCATCGCATCCACCATGCGCCGGATGCCGACGGCGAACGCCGCCTGCCTGTACGTCATATTGCCGCGGTGCGCTTCCCTCTGAACAGACTTATATGCATCCAGCATGATGCGCCGAAGTTCGTTGTCCACCCGTTCGGCAGTCCACAGCTCCCCGCTGCGCCCCTGCACCCACTCAAAGTAACTCACGGTCACGCCGCCGGCATTCGCGAGCACGTCGGGGACGATCTTCACACCTTTCTTCTCCAAAATCGTGTCCGCTTCCGGCGAGGTGGGCCCGTTGGCGATCTCGAGGATGTACTTCGCACGGATCTTCCGCGCGTTTTTCGCCGTGATGACATTGTCGAGCGCAGCCGGGATGAGGATATCGCACGGAAGCTCCAATAATTGTTCGTTCGTCACGTGGCGCACACCATCGAGCTTCATGCGCTTGATGTCACAGACCGATCCCTTGCAGTACTCCCCTGCCACCTGTCCCGTCTTGTGCTTGTACTTCTCTATGCGGACCGGATCGACACCCTCCGGCGAGTACACGCCCCCCTGCGAATCGGAGACGGCCACCACGGTGTAGCCGGCGTTGTGGAGGAAGTGTGCCATAGTGGCCCCGGCATTTCCGAACCCCTGGATGGCCACTTTGAGCTCCTCGGGATCCCGCGCTTCGCGGTCCATCATCTCCTGCAGGATGAAGAAAGCACCCCGTGCCGTCGCCGTATCGCGCCCGAGCGACCCCCCGTAGGAGAGAGGTTTGCCCGTGATCATGGCAGGGCTGTAGGTGTGCGTCTGCTTCTCAAACTCATCACGCATCCACGCCATGATGGCCGGATTGGTATTCACATCCGGCGCGGGGCAGTCGATATCGGCGCCGATGTGACGGATCATCGCCCGCACGTACGCGCGGGAGACCGCCTCCAGTTCCTTCCTGCTCAGTTCCTTCGGATTGCACTGCACTCCCCCCTTGCCTCCGCCGAATGGGATGTTTACCACGGCAGTTTTGATGGACATGAGCGCCGCGAGCGCCTTCACCTCCTCTTCATTCGCCTCGGGATGGTAGCGGATTCCCCCTTTGAAGGGGCCGCGCGCGTTGTTGAACTGTATGCGGAACGCCTGGAACGCCTGCTCCTTCCCGCTATCGCGTTTGATGTGGATCTCCGTCTTATAGGTATTCTGCGGTTTTGCGAAGAACGCCCGCTCCTTCGGAGTGAGCTTGAGTTTCTGCATGACTTCCTCGAGGGTTTTCTGAAAACGTGTGTAGGGTGTGGATACAGGCATAGAGAAAAAATAGAATTGCACAGAGCATACACCTTCAACGGAGAATTTAAGAGCAGCCGTCCCATGATAGGAAAGAGAACACCAATGGACTTGTTCCGTTGGCTCGTTATTCGTTTGTTACGATTGGTCGCTTGTCACTTGTCCCTTTTTCCTTTGAAAATTGACCCGTGACCAGAGACAAGTGACAAATGGAAAACAAGCAAACGAGTGAACGAGGAAACAAGGAACGTCAGTGCAGCATCTCAAACGCCCATGCGTAGATGCGCTGCGCACCATCCACCAGCCTCGGCCCGGGACGGTTGAGCAGTGAATCATCGAGCACGCGTACATGACGCTCCTGCACCGCACGCAAATCCCCCCATCCCTCCCGCCCCGTGAGAAGCGAAGGATCGGCAATCGCACCGGCCCCGCACCAGCTGATCACGATCATGTCCGGGTCAAAAGCAAGAACCTCCTCCAGTGTCACTGCCCTGCTCAGTGCTCCCGCTGCAATGGGGAAAGGATCACAGCCGGCGATGCGAACCACCTCCGGCACCCAGTTGCCGGAAACCATGGGAGGGCGGAGCCTGCCCGACTGAGCATCCGCGATGGCGGGCCACTCCTCCACATACACTCTTGGCCGGGAAGGCAGCAGCGCCGACTTCTTCTTCACGGCATTGAACCCCTGCTGCATGGAGAGCACGAGCTTCTCCGCCGCTCTGTCTGCACGGAGCAGCATCCCGATCTGCCGGATGCTCTCGTAGATGGCATGAACCGTGCGCGGATCGAGATGGATGCAGCTGACGTCCGCAGCCTTAAGTTTTTTGGAGAGCCCTTCCTGAATAACTGTGCTCGTGAACACGAGTTCCGGCTTCTGCTGCAGGAGTTCTTCTACGGAAATCTTCTGATGGTCACGCAGGTGCGGGAGCTTCTTCGCTTCCTCCGGGAAATCGCTGAACTGGTCGGTACAGACAATCCGCTTCTGGAGCCCCAAGGAAAAGAAGATCTCCGTCACCGCCGGTGAGAGGCTCGCAACGCGCATGGGAGCACCGTAGCACACTTGTATCTGCTACGAGGAGTATAATCGAAAGCGCTATGGCCGTGCTCCCCTTCCCGGACCGCACTGCGGCAGGCACCCAGCTCGCCAAAGAGCTTGGGAAGTACGGCAAACAGAAAAACACCATCATTCTCTCTCTCGTCCGCGGCGGCGTGGTGACAGGCCGCGCGCTGGCAGACGCACTCTCCCTCCCCCTCTACCCCTACATCGTCCGCAAGCTCGGCCACCCGGAGGACCGCGAGTACGCCATGGGAGCACTCGCCGAAGGCGGGGCGACGTACATGGACGATGCGACCATGCAGATGTGCGGCATCGGGTGGGAAGACATGCAGCCGATCATCAAAGAGGAAACTGAGGAGCTCAGGCGGCGCAAGAAGGCATACCTCGTGGAAGCACGCCCGCCCCTCGAAGGAAAGACCATCATCCTGACTGATGACGGCGCGGCAACCGGAGCCACGCTCTTCGCAGGAATCGAAGACCTGAAGAACGCCAAAGTGAAGAAGATTGTCGTGGCACTCCCCGTCTGCCCGCCGGATACCGCTGCGAAGCTTGGAAAACAGGTAGATGAAACCGTCTTCCTCGCCACTCCCACCCCATTCCACGCCGTCGGGCTCTGGTACGGGGATTTCCCGCAGGTCGAGGACTCCGAAGTGTTGCAACTCCTGAGCAAGTAACGTACTTCGTTACTCGTTTACTCGTGCACTCGTTACTCGTTGGAACGAGCCAACGAGCAAACGAGAGAACGACGCTCACATGACACCTTTCTTCCGCTATACTTGAGACCATGAAGAAACTCCTCCTCCCCCTCCTCGCCCTCACCCTCTTGGCCGGCTGCGGCAGCCCCGTGGAGAAGAACGCAAAGACAGCCATAGAAGCACTCAAAGAGAAAGATATGGATACGCTCGCGAGCCTCGTGCACCCCGTGAAAGGCGTGACCTTCACTCCGTACACCTACGTGGACAAAGGGAGGAACATCTTCTTCTACGCCAAGGACATAGAAGACGCCATGGGAAATTCCACCCTGCACCGGTGGGGCGATCACGACGGCTCCGGCTCCCCCATCTACCTCACCTTCGCCGATTACTACGACCAGTTTGTCTACGACCACGACTACGCCAAGGCAAAAGAAGTGACGTGGAACCGGAAGATGGAGCACGGGAGCTCCATAGATAACGCGTCTGATGCGTACCCGAACAGCCAGATCGTGGAGTACTACTTCCCGGGGTTCGATCCGCAGTACGGAGGGATGGACTGGGTGAGCCTGCGGCTCGTATGGGAAGAGTTTGATGGAGGGTGGTACCTCGTCGGGATTATTCACGATCAGTGGGGGCCGTGAGACTTTCAGTCAGTTAGTTTGGGTACCTAGAAACTGACCAATGAGAAAAATCGGGGTTAATCTGTACCTTAAAGGTTATTGAATTATTCTCATGCAGCTCTGTCACAGAGTATGCAAATCCATTCGCGTCTCTGGTCAATAATCCTATCAAGTAAATCTTGTGGAAATTATGTTTACCAATAGCTTCTCTCACCTTATTTCTATACCACTCTCCTGCACCATCAAAAAAAGCAATAAGAATACTGCCTTCTGCATAGTTGGAACCTAACGCAATTTTCTTCTCAATAGCTTCAATTATTCTCCTTTCGCCACTCGGTAAATCTCTAGGTGAAAAGGGGTTATCTGTTGCTGATACATGTTCTGTTTGACGTGTACTACCATCTCGTTTGTCGACGATTATCCCATCACCACTCGGACCGTCAGCAAATGTGACTTCTCCCGAAATATATCTGCGAATGACAGCGCAAATTAACCAGTTTCCCCAAACCTCTATAGGTCTTAAAGAACAGCCTGGGAATTTCTTCTCCTTCAACATCAGTTCGAATTTCTTTACATATGGTTCCAGCGCTTCTAGTAGCTTCTTAAAACTTCTGACCTCATTTACATATTCTTTATGCATAATGAATTCCTGAATTCTGGTGCCGGGGGAGAGACTTGAACTCTCACGGGATTGCTCCCACACGATTTTGAGTCGTGCGCGTCTACCAGTTCCGCCACCTCGGCTTAGGAATATCATACCGAAATAGAAGGTTCCCGCACACATTACATTCTATTCCAACATGCTATCTCAAGCGATAATAAGCACGTCATCCCGAGCACGGTCGAAGGATGGCACCGATGTCATGGTTCCTGCCTGTCGGCAGGCAGGCGTCAGAGTTCACCATGACATTTTGGTTCTACTATGCATCAGGGGATAGTCGCCTAATTTTATTACCCAAACGTCAGCACCTTGTCCGATTCCTCGACAAGTCGCAGGAGATCGGCCATGGTCGAAACGGGACAGGCTGCGCTTTCGGGCTGCGATCGGCTCTTGAGGCAACTCCCGCAGGCAAGGAGCTGACCTCCGAGATCAGTAAACTCCCTTACCTTCCGGGAGATATCGAAATGCTCGGAGTCGGGAATGCGCTCAAGCTCCACCCCCTCGCTCAGGAGGAAAATACGCACGTCGTGCTTTGCCTTCCGCGCCGCAATCGCGAGCCGCAGCGCGTTCCACACGTGCTCCGGCGTATTTGATTGGAGGATGACACCGAGTTTCATAGGCATTTCAGGTGAGGTCTTTCTTCTGCTCTTCAAACTCTTTCTTGTCG
Source organism: Candidatus Peribacteria bacterium RIFOXYB1_FULL_54_35 (assembly GCA_001787755.1). Lineage (GTDB taxonomy): Bacteria > Patescibacteriota > Gracilibacteria > Peribacterales > Peribacteraceae > GWB1-54-5. Next base: position 124,653 of record MFYJ01000007.1, on the reverse strand, counting down.
ATCTCCCCCTTCGCGTAACGTTCTTGCAGGCCTCCACTGAAAGCGAAAACACACGAAGCTCTGCTCGGACTTCCAAGGAGTGATGTGGGTCTCTTGGTGAACCTCATGGAGCTGAAACTCCGCGCCAAGCTCAGCGACGATGGACTGCTCATCCCAACGCATGACGTCGAGTCCGCTGCATTTCGGTGGTCCATTCGTCGCAAATGTGGATAGGATGGCTGTGCCGCCAGGCTGCAGAGTTTTCCGCAGCGTCGCGACGTATCTGCGGCGGTCATCGTCGGTCGTAAGAAAGTGAAATACCGCACGGTCGTGCCAAAGGTCGAAACGGTGCGGTGGCACGAACGAGATCACATCTTCCTCAAACCACTCGACTGAGCCAGCTCGTGCGCCGAGGCGCAAGCGGCTGTGGTTCAGCGCAACGCCGGATACATCGAGCACGGCAAGACGCTTGTAGCCCGCATCGAGCAAGAAGTCCACAAGCGTGGATTCTCCGCCGCCGACATCAAGGATGCAGGCATCCTTGTCCAAGCCGGATGCGCCGATACATGCCAGCGACATGTCGGGACGGCGCTGGTACCAGCTGACATCCTGCGGCCCCTTTGACTCATAGATACGATTCCAGTGTTGCTGACGGTGCGCGCGCGAGGGGATGGATGCGGAAGCGGCCGTATTCTCCTGTGATGCGCTCTCCATGATTTTCGGTATCAGCGCCGCGACGCGGGCCGCCAATTCTTTGATTCTATACATGCCCCAGCTTGTTCTATGCAGGATGACACCGAGTTTCATAGACATTTCAGGTGAGGTCTTTCTTCCGCTCTTCAAACTCTTTCTTGCCGATCTCTCCTTTGGCGTAGCGCTCCTTCAGGATGTTAAGCGGGGTCTTCCCTCCAGGTGTGCCGGAACCACGCATGAGCCACTTCACGAGTGCAACAATCGCGACGATGAGGAAACCCCACCAGAGGATCATGAAGAGGAAGCCGAAGGGCGCGAAGCCGAACCCGTATCCCATCATGGACGACATCGTATCAGGAGCATAGGCGTTTGACCACCCTCCCATCAGCGGGGAGGCATTGTTCCAGCCTCCACCCATCATGCCATTACAAGCATGTCATCCCGAGTATCCCGCGCTCCGTGCAAGCGCGCGGCGGGACGTATCGAGGGACGACATGCTATGCCATGGTTCCCTCCGGCTGCGCTCCGGCCGCCGCACTCCGTGCTTTGGCTGGCAAGCAGGACAAGCTCTGTGCTCACCATGACAAATAAATTAGAATGGACTTGTGAACCTCGAAAACGTCACCGTCATCTTCGTCCCCCTCTCGCTCCCTGCGCTCCTCGCAGTGCTCTGGCTGTTCTTTACGGCCTTCCCGAAGCATTCAAAGGAGAAACGCATGATCCTCGGCATCTCGGGAGCTGCTGCCCTGATTGTCGGGGGGCTCATGCTCGCGCTGAACATTGCCACGTTCTTCCAGGGCAACTTCCTGTTCTTCCTCACCGGCCCCTACTTTGCGCTCATCCTCGGTGGCTTTACCGGCATTGCATGCTTCGTCCTGCTGCTCTTCCTCTACTACATCCCCGTGTCCCTGCTGAAAGCGCTGCATAGACCGCAGGATGCGGCTCTGCCCGCAGAGGACCAGCAGAAGGTGCGCTCCATGAGGCTCGTGCTGGCTGCAGTCCTCGTCATTCTGCTTGCTGTCGGAGGGCTCTACGTCGCAGCAGAACAGAAACTGAAAAGTACGTATGGTTCCCCCTCCGATGATGAGATGAAGCCGCTCACGGAGGAAGAAATACGCACAGCCTACAGCAATCCGCTCCTCAGGAACCACGACTATCTGCTACGCGGGCTCTTCTTCAGGAAGAACCTGCCGGCAGACATCATCGAAGACATCTACCGCCGCAGAGCGGCGCAGGACGAAAATGTCCTCTCGTCCATACTCTTCCACCCGAACACTCCCTGCAGCCTCCTTAAGGAAGCGTACCGCACGCTCACCTCCCCCCAGAGAGCCCCTGCTCCGTACGAGAAATACGAGGAACGGTGCCTGTAGAAGACGGTAACTAGTCACCTATTTCCTACAGAACAGAAATCGAATGGGATACACTTCCTGCCGTGAAACAGTACGAAACCTTCATCTTCGATTCCTACACCTTTGACCCGAAGGAAGGGAAGATTGAACTTAAGTACAGTCTCGATGATGAAATGCACTTCACCGAGACGGTCACGCTCCAGAGAGACGGCCTCTTCCCCTCCGGGGTAGACCTGGAACTCCTGGACCGCGCGCTCTTTGCGCTGCACCTCATCGGCGGAATCTCGTACTACAAAACGTGCTGCCCGAAGAAGATGGAAATCCGCTCCGGCAAACTTACGAAAGAGCAGGCGGAGTTCTGGAACACGGTGTACGAGAAGGGCCTCGGTGAGTTCTTCTACAGGAATAATTTGGACCCCGAAGGGCTCATCAGCTTCCCCGCAGATGCGCAGGATGCTCCGGAGCCGATAGAGGTACAGAAGTTCCATGACCGCGTGCTTGTACCAATCGGCGGGGGAAAAGATTCCATCGTGACTCTGGAAATGCTGCGGGCGTGCCGCATGGACTGCACGCTCTTCCGCCTGGGGGAACATCCGTTGATCAATGAAACGGCGGAAGTGGCGAAACTCCCGCTCATCAGCGTGAAACGGCAGCTCCCCTCCGTACTCTTCCAGCTGAACGAGGAAGGAGCGCTGAACGGACACGTGCCCATTACCGCCTACCTCTCCTTCCTCAGCGTCATTGCCGCACTCCTCTATGGCTTCGACTTCATTGCCATGAGCGCCGAGCGGAGTGCCAGCGAAGGGAATGTGGAGTACAAGGGGAAGATGATCAACCACCAATGGAGCAAGAGCCTGGAGTTTGAGCGGATGTTCCAGAAGTACGTGCACCGCTTCCTCACTCCGGGCATCGACTGCTTCAGTTTGCTCCGCTCCATGAGTGAGTTGCACATTGCACAGCACTTCTGCACGTTGCCGCAGTACTTCAGATGCGCCACAAGCTGCAACAAAAACTGGCGCATACTGGAGGAGAAACCGAAGGAGCGCTGGTGCGGCACCTGCCCCAAGTGCGCCTTCTCCTTCTGTCAGTTCGCCGCATTCCTGCCAAAGAAGCAGCTTCTGGAGATCTTCGGGAAGAACCTGTACCAAGATGAGAGCCTGCTGCCGCTCTACAGGCAACTGCTCGGCCTCACCGGATTCAAACCGTTCGAGTGCGTGGGCACGCCGGAGGAGACCGCTGCAGCCATGCTCCTCGCCGTGCAGCAGGGCGAGCTGGAGGAGACGCCGGTGATGCAGATGTTCCTGCTCGAGAAGGCAGAGAGCATCACAGACATTCCGAAACTCATTCGCAGTGTGCTCGAACCAAGCAGCGAGCACGCCGTGAGCGCCCGCTTCCTCATGCGCCTCGATGCACATACGTGAACTCGCCGGCAAAGCGGTCTGCATCCTCGGGTACGGCCGGGAAGGCCAGTCGGCCGCCCGTGCGCTCCAAAAGTATGCCCCGGGGTGTGAAATCACCATCGCGGACAAGAAGGAGAGCGTCACCGTCGAAGAAGGGAAATACTGGCAGCAGCTCGGAACGGGGTGGCTCCGGAACCTGGAGAAGTTTGACGTCATCATCAAGTCCCCCGGCATCCCTCCCCTGCCGGAACTGAACGCGGTGAAAGACAAGCTCACGAGCACTACGCAGCTCTTTCTGGAGAGCGTCCACGAGGCGGGCTCACAGGTGATCGGCGTGACCGGGACCAAGGGGAAGAGCACCACTGCAAGTCTGATTACCGCCATTCTCGAAGAGGACAGGAGAGACGTGCACCTCGTGGGGAACATCGGCATCCCCACGCTCGACTTCCTCGAACACGCGAAGCAAGGAACGCTGTTCGTGATGGAGATGAGCAGCTTCCAGCTCATGAACCTCACGGTGAGCCCGCACATCGCGGTGATCACGAGCTTCTTTCCGGAGCACCTGGACTACCACGTCACACTGAAGAACTACGAAATCGCCAAGGCGCACATCGTCATGAACCAGAAGAAGCAGGAGGACATCGTGTTCTCTTCCAATGTGAACAATGCAAAGATCATCGCCGCTTACGCCGTCGTGAAAATGGAGAATCGCAGGGAGTACGGCGAGAGTGATGCGCCTGTGCAGCTCTCCGACACGCACCTCCAGGGAAAGCACAACCTCCTCAACATCGCCGGAGCTTGGAAGGTGGCAGAATTCCTCGGCGTGGAGAGGGAAACCGCGGTGAGGGCGATCAAAAAGTTCAAAGGACTCGCCCACCGCCTGCAGTCCCTCGGCGTGCTCCACGGCATCAAATGGATAAATGATGCCATCTCCACCATTCCGGAATCGGCAATGGCGGCACTCGCTACATTTGGAGACCATGTGGAGACCATCATTCTCGGTGGACAGGACCGCGGCAATGATTTTACGGGACTCGGAGCGGTCATCGCCGATTCCCAGATAAAAAACGTGATCCTCTTCCCGGAGAGCGGCGTACGGATAAAGGAAGCGCTCGAGAAGCGCGTGCACACACAGGACATCCACGAAGTGGACTCCATGGCTGCGGCAGTGAAACTTGCCATCAAACGCCACGACAGAGAGAGAAAAGACGCCATTTGTCTCCTCTCTCCTGCCTCACCGAGCTATAACATGTATAAGAACTTCGAAGAGAAGGGTGATGCGTTCGCCCAGGCGATAAGGAAAGCATAACTGTGTAACCATGACCAAACGGATTCTCCTCTTCCGGCACGGGGAAATAGAGGGCGGCACACAGAACATCTGTGCAGGGAGCACCGATGCGTTCCTCGACCCGGAAGGAATACGGACGTCGCTCGCCAACATTGAGTTTGCATGCAGACAGGGGCTGGACTACGTCGCCACGTCCGGGAAGAAGCGCACACGGCTCCCCGGGATACACCTCCAGCGGCATGAAGGCATCCCGCACTTCGCTGTTCCCCTCTTCAATGAGCGGGATTTTGGAGAGCGATGGGAGGGGAAGCAATGGTTAGATATCCTGCGCCACTCACGGGAGGAAGTGGCACGCTGGCTCAGAGATCCGCTTCATGCACCAATAGAAGGTGCTGAACCCGCACATCGGATGAGAGAACGCGTACTGGAAGGATGGCTGGGTGTTCTGAGGGATGATTTTGACTGCGTCGCCCTCTGGGGACATGCTCTCCCCTTCAGCACCATTCTCAACGACATCGAGGGAGCTGAAAGGTGGCAGCTCCAGCAGAGGTTGAGCTGCATGCATGAGGTCGTCATAGAGAACGATACGCCGCGGATCGTGCGCGCGAACGAAGTGCTCTACTGACCTTCGCTCCTCTCACCTGCCCTAAGCCTGTTTAAGATGACACATTCGCGCACGTCATGGTTCGAGGGCCGACTGTCATCCTGAGGTGCGAGCGAAGCCGAAGGCGCAGCGAGCCTCGAAGGATCAGTCGGCCACCTCACCATGACAGGTGCAATTAGCTAATGAGCGTTTTCTGTCCCATCTCCAACTTTTACCTTTGCCGGGCGGAGGACTTTCTCCCGTAGCAGATACCCCTCTTCGAATACTTCCGTAATGACGTCTTTCTCGCCGGGACCCGCCTGCAGCACCTCGTGGTACGCGGGGTTCACCGGCTTTCCGAGCGAGGCAATCTGCTGCAGGCCCACATCACTCAGCTCTTTGATGAACGCCTGTTCCATCGCCTGCAGCCCCTTCACCCAATCGTGATTTTTGAGCTCCTCCGGCAGATGCGCGAACGCACGCTGAAAGTTGTCTGCTGTGGGGAGCAGGCGGCGCACCATGCCCTCCACCGCGTACGCACGCAGTTCCTGCACCTCCTTCTCCATGCGCCCCTTCGCGTTCTGCAGGTCTGCCTGCGCCCGCCCCGCCATTTCCTTGAGGCGCTCCAGCTCTTTCGTCACTGCACTCAGCTCCTGCTGGCACTTGCTGTCCTCAGGCTGTTTCTTGCTTTTGCCATCGTCCTGCTTCTTCTGGGGTTGCATGCGGACATAGTACTGATACCAAGCTGCTTGAAAAAGAGTGTTTCTCAGCTTAGTAGCTTCTCTCGCTTGTTAGGTTTATAGCTTCATTAGCTTCGTTAGAAAGGTACAAAAGAATCAAATCAAACATCCCAGCCCCTAATGAAGCTAAAGAAGCTAATCAGCTAACAAGCTATTTCTTCGTCCCACCTCTTCGTCTATGCTGCCCGCAATGCCAATCATCTTCACACTCATTCTGTTCGCTATCGGCGTACTCCTCCTTTTGAAAGGCGCCAACTGGTTGGTGGAGGGCGCGTCTTCCTTGGCACACAGGCTCCGCATATCTGACCTCGCCATCGGCCTGACAGTCGTCGCTTTCGGCACGTCCACCCCGGAGCTCATCGTGAACATCGTCGCCAGCATCCGGGGGAATGCAGACATTGCCATTGGAAACGTCGTCGGCAGCAACATCGCCAACATCCTGCTCATCCTTGGCATTACCGCGATCATCGCGCCCATAGCAGTACAGAAGAGCACCATACTGAAGGAGATTCCCCTCAGCCTGCTCGCGGGCATCGTGCTCTACTTCATGGCAAATGACGCGCTGATCGACGGGTACCAGCTTTCGGAACTCGGCAGGGGCGATGGTCTTGTCTTCCTTTGCTTCTTCCTCATCTTCCTCTACTACACGTTCGGCATCCGGCATGGAGAACAGGAGGAAGGGATCACAAAAACGGTCATGTCCCTCTGGCAGGCCGTGCTCCTCGTGGTCATGGGACTTGCCGGTCTCGTAGTGGGAGGACATTTCTGCGTGGAAACCGCGCAGGACATCGCCCTCGCTCTCGGTGTGAGCGAGGCACTCATCGGCCTCACAATCGTGGCAGTCGGCACGTCTCTCCCCGAACTCATGACCTCGGTCGTCGCGGCCATCAAGAACAAACCGGACATCGCGGTGGGGAACGTCGTCGGGAGCAACATCTTCAACATCTTCTGGATCCTCGGAGTGAGCGCCCTCATTAAGCCGCTCCCCTTCCAACCGGATCTCAATATTGACCTTCTCATGGTGGTGTTCGCGTCGGCGCTGCTCTTCTTCATCGTCCACAACGGGAAACTCCACCACCGGCTGTTTTTCTGGTGGAAGCAGGAGAAAGATTACATCATAAAGAGATGGGAAGGCGGGGTGCTCCTCGCGTGCTACATCGCCTATGTCGCCGTCATCGCCTGGCGGGGATGATATTCACATAGCGTTTACAACATACTGGCGACGCCTACCGCTTCGTTTGCCCGTTCGCTGGTTTGCTCGTTACTGGTTCAAAACGAGCAACGAGCGAACGAGTCAACGAGCAAACCTCAAAGATCCTCAGGAGGAACGACGCAAGGGACGGAAGGATCAGACACACAATCCTCCCTGGGCGGATCACCCCTTTCAGGACAAGTCCGTGAGTACTGGCAGGCATCATCTGTCATCCTGCTGAGTTCATCGAGTACCTTCGCGCTCCCGGCGGAAGTGGTGAGAAAAATCTGATCAAGATCGCGTATCTCGTAGTCGAGAGTGAACTCTTCCTCCTGCCCGTTGATGAACATGGTCCAGATGTGCCCCTGCGTGAAGAAATCAAGCTGCCCGAGCGAATCGAAGAACTCCCGCAGTGTGAACCCCGGTTTGTGCACATGAATGACGTGGCCGACGCCGTCATGCAGATGGACGTAGGGGTGCAGATGCTCGTGGCCGCCGTGGCCGGGATCACTCTCCTCTTCCAGAGACCCGGACTGGTACTCCTCCCCGCTGAAATCCAGCTTCTCCCCCTCATACCAGACGGCGAAATCCGCATGGAGGTGATTGGGATCGGGATTCTGCACCTGCGAAGGCGCCTCTCCGTTGCACGCAGAGAAAAGCAGCAGCGCCAGCAACGGCACGCAATACCTGCGCATCACTCCTCTATGATGATCTGACCCGTCATATCCCTGTGACCCTCGCCGCACGGGACGGAACAACGCACATTATAGATTCCCGGCTCGTCTGTCGGCAGATCGAAGGTAACGGTCTGACCGGCCTCTACCACCTGGTTAATGCCCAGATCAGGAACAGAATAGCCGTGCAAACCGGTGAGACCCTCCAGAGAAATCTGCACTCGTTCGCCTTTCTTCACGGTAATAGCTGCAGGAGTGAACATCCAGTTCTCCGCAGTCACGCGGATGACGCGCGGACTGCCTGCCTGCTCTTCCTCCATCATCCCTTCTTCATCCATCATCATTCCATCCTCCACCATCTTCTCTTCCTCTTCCATCATCATCTCATCATCCATCATCTCATCTTGCTCCGGCTGCGAGGGTACGCACGCCACGAGAAACAGAAGAGGTAATACGCCAAACACGAACAGAACTTTTTTCATAGTCATGAAGGAAAGAAATAGGGGCGCATCGTACGCTATACTCGCTCCATGAGGCAAATCCGCACACCCGTCGTTCTCCTTTCGGCAGGCATAGCGCTTGTATTCGCCTCTTTCGGCCTGGAAAAGTTCTTCCACCCCCTCATCTGGATCGGCTGGATTCCGCGCTGGATGGGTGGATTTCTGGGAATTCCCGCACATATCTGGCTCCAAGTGCTTGGGGTACTGGAAATTGCCATAGCTGTGATGTTGGTCACACAACTACGGAATATCCAACGCATCGCGTCTCTCGCAGCGGGCGCATACATAGCAGGAGTGCTCACACAGACCGGCTGGAACGACATTGCCGCCCGGGATATTGCGATTCTCACAAGTGCCTTGGCACTCTTTTTCCTGTTGCGGGAAGAGTGAATTTGATAGGCTTGCGTGAGCCAGTTTCGAAGATCCGCCACGGTAGCTTCTGCCTTCGTCCGCCTTAGGCGGACTACGGCCGACAAGCAGATGCCCAGCCGAGCGAAGCGAGGCGTGATAAAGTCTCCATGCTCGGTTGTCGATCTTTTTCTCCCACTCAACGTCGGTCATGCCACGGTAGCTCAGATGGTAGAGCACGGGACTCATAAGCCCGGGGTCGCCGGTTCAATCCCGGCCCGTGGCACCATTCGACTCGCGCCTTCGGCGCTCGCTCATGGTCCTCGCCGCTTCGCGGCTCGGGCCACGGTAGCTCAGTTGGCCGCGTCGAGGCGGAGCCGAGACGCGCAATAGAAAAAACACTGCGGCGAAGCCGCACAGGACTCATAAGCCCGGGGTCGCCGGTTCAATCCCGGCCCGTGGCACCATACACGCCCTCATACTGCTTTTCACTGATATGACTTGGCCTGTAGTCGAAGACTGGAAACTTCGTGAATCAAAAGAAGGCAAAAAATTTAATAAGATTGTTAAGCACGGGACTGCTGTACCTATTAATGACACAATCGATGATGGAGTTTTTGCACTAATTGGGAAATTCATCTGTGCTTTCCAGCATTTGGAAAATACAATTATATCTGTGATAAGCAGATACTTTGGCCCAAGCTCATTTCCATCAATTGAAGCTATTTTATGCGAGGTTAGATTCAGTGAAATTCTTGGAGGACTTCGTCGACTAAATAAAGTGTCGGAGCTTTGTGATCAAAACACAATGGAGGCTGTGTGTAACTATGCTGAAAGAATTGGCGAAATAAGAAACAAATTAGTTCATTCGAACTTGGTTGGTAAGAGCCAACCCGATGGTGGCGTGCAGATTATGAGGAGGAAAAAATCTCCAAACAAATATCATATTCAATTTAGTAGAATAAAACCGAGCCAATTAAAAGAATTTATCGAAGAAACCAAGAAGATCGATTCCTTTATTTGTAATTCTCTAATTTCTTCCGGAGCTGAACCCATTCACTCAAACAAGCTCAATGGAAGTAGTGACAAGATATGATGTTTGAGGTCGCGTGGCACCATTCGATTCGCCCCTCGACTACGCTCGGGATTCACTCATGGCAAATCACGATTCTCTCACTGGCGAATCGAATGACAATGAGATTCGAGATGAATGAAAGTGATACAATAGCCACCGATGTCCTTCGTCGCTCCTCTCCTTCTCGTTATTCTCGGTATTGTTCTGATGGGAAAGGGGTCTGACTGGTTGACTGATTCCCTCATCCCTCTTGCGCGGAAGCTCGGCGTGTCGGGAGTGGCGGTTGGGCTGATTCTCGTCTCGGTTGCCGTGAGTTTGCCTGAAATCCTCGTTGCCGTTCTGACAACGATGCAGGGATATCCCGCTATCAGCTTGGGAGTCGTTCTCGGCTCCATCATCTGCAACATCGGTCTCATGACGGGATTCTGCGCAATCATACGACCTCTAAAAGTCAAAAAAACCCTCATCCTGCGTGATGGCATTTTCTCGATCATCATCCCTATTCTTATCTTCTCCATCGGCGCGAGCGGGGAGATCACTCGATTGGAGGGCGGGGCTTTGTTCCTGCTGTTCATTCCGTACATCATCAACATCGTTCTACAAGAACGCCAGCAGTCACAGAAAGAACGCAGTCTGGACTTGCATGAGATCGAGATGGAACTGGATTTCATCGGCTTCAACTTTGGCAAGATGAAAATTGGCTGGCTGTCGTTCATCCTTGGGACGGCATTGCTGCTGATTGGTACGCAGATATTTTCGATGCAGCTCGTCTGGTTTGCGGGAAACATCGGCATTGACGAATTGATCGTCGGTCTGACGCTTGGAGCGCTAGGTCCATCGCTCCCCAACATCATCGCTGCGTATCAGGCAACGAAGAAAGGCATGGGTGAAATCGCCGTGTCCGAAACGCTCGGCTCGAACGTCTTTACTCTTCTTGTGACACTCGGCATTTCCGCAATGCTCTCACCTGTGACAATCTCACATCGTTGGCTTTCATTTGAATTACCCGCGCTCATCGTCATGAGTTTTCTCCTCTTTTTCTTTCTACTCACGAAACAGGCGATCTCGCGACTGGAGGGGGCAATTCTTCTTGGTGGATACATCGGTATTGTTGTCATTCAAATATTCATTGCCTTTTGAAGCAGTACGGCAACACTCAACTACGATCCGACTACACACCCCATATACATCCGCTGAGATCGTTATTCGCAGTTCTTGCTGAAGACCATCTCCGCCTCTGTCACCACGAGATATGATGTGTGAAGACGCGTGTTACCATTCGATTCGCAGTTCGCTTCGCTCGCTGCTCGCTCATGGTAAACCACGAAAAATGCTCGTAGTGCGATGCCCGCATTCACGATGCTTGCTCACGTCAGGGTTCAGTACACGGAAAATCGATGCTTGAACGCTCCACTGTCGGCAGCCCGAAGTTTTCGAGGTCAATTTCCACATCACCGGACAACGGAAGATCAGCGATCATTCCCGGGGGAAAGCAGACGCCGCTCTCATCACCGTAACGATGTTCGACAGTCAACGTATGAGGATCATGGAACTGTGTTATGTAGATTTCCTCGCCTTGACCAGCCCACCATGCCGTTACAACGGCAACAGTCTCGGCGTTTTCATAGTTGAAGCGGTCATATCCACTGGGACTCACGTACATGAGTTCACCAAGAATATCCTCGAGTTCAATTGTTTGATTGAGTGCGCCTGTGAGATGCAATAAAGCCCTCGTATGAAAGGTTCCATCGGAATCAGATGTCGTGCTTTTTTCGAGTCTGATCGTAAGAGTGGCACCAGAAAAGACAGATGATGAAACGCCCATCATTTCGGATCCTCCGGATGAAGCCTTCTCCAAAGATATGTCCCCATCGTTTTGCTGGCATCCAACAAGCAAGGCGATGCCAAAAAAGAGGAGGAAGTTGCGCATGACTCCATTCTAAACCAAATCCGTCCATACCACCGCAAGAAAGGTTCAATCTGTCCTGAGCACACGCGAAGGACCCCGGCCTTTAGCACCATCCGATCCGGCCTTTCAGGCCTCGCTCATGGTACACTGGCCACCAGTTCTCACGCCCTGCAGTGAAGGGCAAAACAGATGCTACGCGCATGCCTGCATGTCATTCTTCCCGCCGGCAGAGTCTTGAAGCCCGTTTCATCTGGTCATTCTTCCTCAATGGAGCACTTGCGGTGGCGGAGCTTGTCATGAGTATCGTGACGGGCAGCACCGCCATCCTCGCAGACGGCCTTATGAACGTGGATGACCTTGCCGCACTGGCGTTCAGTATTTACAGTGAGCGCAAGACGCGGCAGGAACCGGACGAGCACCGCACATTCGGCTATGGACGCATGGATGCCCTCGCGGGTTTCACGAAAGGGTGCCTGCTCATCCTGTCATCTCTGGTCGTACTCCTCCAGGCAGGACGGCTGCTGCTCATGCCGGAGACGGTTGCCGGCATGACTGTCCTGGTTATGGGCTGCTTCTCACTCGCAGTGAACTTCACATCGTCAATGCTCCTGAAAACGGATGCCTGTTGCAGTCTGAACGCCCGGGGAACCTACGCCTGCATGACCTACGACATGATCGGCTCGGCTGCCCTGATTGTGAGCGGCCTCCTCTCGCAGTATTTCAGCGTTGTCTACTTTGATGTTTCAGCCGCACTGCTGATCGCCTTCTTCATGGTGAAAAGTGGCTGGGGCATCTTTAAAGAAGGGGCACGGATGTTCTTGCAATCCGCACCACCGGACTTCGGATACGACAGCTTCGACCAAGCCGTCCGCACGGTGAGGGGAGTCACCTCCATCGGCGACATCCACGTCTGGAACCTGACACCCACAGAAACACACCTCAGCTGCAAGGTGCAGATCAAGGTTGGAGATGTGTGCGACTGTGACAGGATCATGCGGGAAATAGAGCGAATCTGTCGTGATGACTTCCATATCAATCACAGCACAATCCAGCCCGTCTACGGAGAAGCAACAATGCAACGGTTCTGCAAAACCCGCTCAGCATAGGACGCGCATCATTCCAGCACTGACTCCAACAATCAGCAGCTTGTGACATGAGCCTGTAACGCACCGCACAGCGCCTCCATTCCCCCGCGCGCCAGATCTTTCAATGCAGCAGTCGATTGCCCCCTCAGTAATCTCGCGAGGCCGCGGTCACGCAGGCTCCCCTTCCGCTCAAGGAATGTGAAAGGCACACCCAGCATGTGCGCAAAGATAATGGGATGGTACCGGTCACTGACCACGTACGCAGATCGCGCAATGCTCTGGAGAAGATGCTCCAGCTTTATGCTCGGTTCGTAGCCGATTTGCCATGCGCGGGAAAGCTCCTCGAGGCGGGGAGAATCCCTGCGAGGATCCGATGACGCGAGGACGAGGGGAAGATCGGGCAGTTCCACCGTACGGCCATCCAGATGCAGCATCCTCTTCTCCAACCGTATCTCTTTAAAATGATCAAACCGCAGGAAGAGCAGCACCTTCTCCCTCGCGGCCCTGTCTGCCTGTGAAATTTCCGGCATGGGCTCAAGGAATGCCAGATCCGCAGCAGAGACAGCATTGCATCCGCACTGTCTCAGCCAGGAGAAGCTCTCGGGCTCACGCGCAATGAACAGACTCCGCTCCACAGAGGAAACATCGAACGCCGGATGGAACGAGTGGCTGGCAAAGAAATGCGGGATCCCGAGAGCACCGCAGATTTGTGCATCCCTGAGCATGAAGGGGCCACGGTGGTCGCCTCTGTTCTGGAGCCCTCCGCCGGGCGCATTGATGACTGCATCCACCTGCCTGAAAAGGTGCGAACGGTCGGTCTGATACGGTTCCTCAGCCATGCTGTCGACCAGGGAAGCAATCTCCCTCTTGCCCTCCCAGTCTTCGCAGGGCTCGGTGATCAGCGCAATTTTGAGATTTGGTATGGCAGACCGCAGGCCACGGATGCACTGCCGGCTGATGCAGAAGTCTCCCAGATTCCCCCGCAGCCATCCGTGGGTCAGGAGGATGTTCATTACTCACGCAGGAAGACAGCCCGCCTCGCCGACTCGCGGTGGAACCAGTGGTCAGAGAGATGGAAGAGACCGTGGGGCGCAGGGAGCTCCTGCCAGCGGCCGGCGAAAAGAGCCGGAACACGATGCACGCCGGTCTTCCCCTGAGACAGCATGCCGCTCATGAGGATGTCCTCCCCGATCAGATGTTCCCTCTGCGGGGAAGGGTGAAGATGGAACCGCGCAAGCTGTGCAGTACGCAGCAGCATGAACCGCCCTTTGATCACATCCGCAGGCTGGTCTGCATCCTTGCTCGCCACGATGTGCAAACCCTCCCGGTAGTCCTTCCGCGGATCGAAATGCATTCCTGTGAAACCAATCGCAGTCTCTTCAGGCATCGAGAGGAGAAAGATGGCGGCATCCTCGAGAACCTTCGTATCGGTAAAGATCACATCGTCATCCATCACGCCGACAAACTCTGTCTGTGCGAAAGAAGCCATGTACCACCGCGGCAGGCACATCTTGTTCACAGATGAGTCCACCTGCCAGTCGACACCGGGGTGCAGAAAGGGGGGAAGGTTATTCCAGAGAAAGAGTGTGGGCTTAAGAGTCTGCCCAAGGAGCTGATCAATGATGAGGCGGACATTCTCCGGCCGCTTCCAATTCGTGAGGACGAGTGTCACTCCCGGATCATTGATGCCCTTGCTGCCATGAAGAATCACAGCGAAAAGCGGTAGTGGACAGTAAGGGTACTGCCTGTGGACGCCGGAACGCAATGACCTCCGAGAGATTGTATTGCTGCGGCCATCATTTCCCTCCCCCGAACCATCCGTAACAGTCAAAAGAAGGCTTCGAACCGGCCACAATGTCATTCGTAATCTTGAGCGCCTGCTTGATGGAGTGATCCGTATTGTTGTACCAGTAGCACCCGCACCGACCCATGGGGATCACACGGTCCGAGAACTGCTCCACCATGCGCATCGCTTCCCCCACCGCCTCCCTGTACCGCCGATGGTAGACGGGGTACGTGGAGCGCTCCCGCCGGATCTCCGCAATCTGCGGAGAAGCATGTTCCTCCAGAATGCGCAGATCCTTGAGCTCCCGGAGTACACGGTCAAGAATGCGGGATTCGTCCACTGACTCTCTGTCTTCCCTGAGTGTCACTTCTACACACAGTCCCTGCTTCCCCTCCGGGATGTTGGACGGGAGCATGCACTTCGGGAACGAAATGCGTGAGAGGGAAAACTCACCTGAAGAAATGTAGAGCCACTGGCACACCGCCTGTTTGGAGAGGATGTCTCCTTCGTCAAAGACGAGATCGAGGAACAGCGTATCGAGGAAGTGCAGATCGGGACGGTCAGCCTCCCGCATGCCCACCGCCTGGAGGAGATCAGGCAGTCTGCCGCTCCAGAGCACATGCGAGCACTCCACCTGGGAACCATCGGAGAGAGTCGCAGTCATACCTGCACCATGTGCCTGCAGCTTCTGCACCGTCATGGAAGACATCATGCGCACCCTGCCGCTCTTGTGAACCTCTGCGGCACACGCATCCCAGAACGCACCGAATCCTCCTCTCTCCGGGTAGAGGAAATTCGCATCCACCGACGTAGGGAGCAGCACGCGCTGCACGAGTTCTCTGAGTGAATTTCCTTTGTGTTCCTTGTTGATGATGGAACGGTTGATACCCGTCGTGGCCCAGTCGCTGTGGATTTCCTCAATCGGCCGCTGCAGAAACTTTTCGGTGTAGGGTTTGAAGAAAAGCTGAAAAAGCGTCTCTCCGTACTTCTGGATGATGTACTTGTCGAAACGAAGGAGCTCCTCGTCGGAGAAATGCTTCGGCTTGAGCAAATCCATTGCAGACCGCAGAGACAGAGACAGAGGAAGCTTGAGGAGTTCCCTTCCCTTCAGAGGCCAGTCAAAAATCTTGTTGAGGAAGTGCACCCTGGATGAACGGTCGATGGTGGTGAGCGGACACAGCGCACTGATCTCACGGATGAATGCGAGCACTTCCTGATCTTCTGTATGGAAACGCTTCGGACCAATGTCGAAAACATACGCCCCCTCGTAGACGAAGGACTTCGCCAATCCTCCGAACCGCGGCTGCTTCTCGAGCAGGAGAACATCGACGTTCCTCCCCTTCTGAGTGAGATTGTAGGACGCTGCCAACCCCGAAGGGCCGCCCCCGACGACGAGAATATGCATGGGACTGTAGTGTAAAGCACTCCACTATGACAGTAACAGGGTATGCGGCAGAATGAGAGATCACTTCGCCCTGGCAAACTTCCGCTCATACCAGGCACTGGCGAAGACAATGAGCAGCGGCACGAACGGATGCAGGTAGCGCGGTTCCGTGACGGAAATGATGGCAACGAGCGGCAGACTTGCAAGAGGCAGGAGAATGGTGAGTGAGAGCAGGCATTCCTTGCGCGAGAAGCGCTCACGTCCTCGCATTGCCCATGCGACAGCCGGCACAAAAATAAAGAGGAACAGCATCAGGCCCGAGAAGTAGGAGAGAGGACGAAAACGGCCGCAGCAGGTTGGAAGCGGCAGTGTGCCATAGACGTAATCCGCTGTGCGCTCGAGGTAACTGGAGAACGCGTGGAAGGGGTGGTCGAGCACCCAGCGGATGTTCTGCATGATGACGTTGTCCTTCTGCAGGTCAATGTCACGCTTCTCAGAAAATCCTTTCTGGTAACTCGTAGGAGCCCCGTTCATATAGTACCCCCCGTCCGGAAGTGCGAGGACAACGTCGCGCAGGTCACCATGGTTCACAAGCGCCATGCGGTTCACATCATGCGCAAGCAGCATGAATTCCCCGTGATTGCGGACTGTCATAAGCAGAGACACAGGAACAATCACCAGGAGAAGACCTGCACAGAAGAATGACGCAAACAGCGTGCGAATACGGAGCTGTTCCCTCCAGCAGTACGGCAGGAAGAACACAGGCAGGAGGAGTGCACCCGCAACCAGACCAATGGCTTTCATGGTGGCGCTGAGCCCGAAGAAGATGCCGGCGAGCAGGAAGTACGGATGCCGTTTCTGCCGCACGGCAAGCGCCATGAAAATGGCAGCAACGAGGAGCAAGCTGGTGAATGGAGTCTCAGAGAGCATGTAAACAGCGTAGTCGAAGAGCGGGAACGAGAATGCGGCAATGAAAAGCGCAATCATCCCTGCACGCCTGCCGTAGATCAGGAAAGTAAGATAGCCCGTCCCGAAGAAAATCCACATCGTTTGCAGCCACTGGGCAAACAGGAAGAGCCACAGGCGCTCCATGCGCGGACCGAACAGGAGAGCAATGAACGCTCCCGTCCCCGGCGGGTACATGAGATCCGCATAACTCCACTGCACACCCGGTATCCAGTACTTCTGCGCGGTGACCCAGTGTGCCAGCATGTCGCTGTACACGTAGAAATCAAGGTACTGCTGGAACGTCTCCCAGGGATGCGCAGGGAAAATCCACAAGTACCGCAGGATTCCCGCAACGACAACCATGACACACAGAAAACCGGTACTGAGGAGAATGGAGCGCTTTCGCTTCTTTGTCATAAGAGCATTGTACCCAGTTTCTCCCTGCTTTGCATGCTTCCGATTGGCACAACCATCAAAAGGGAAATGTCACAGTTTGCCCCCCGCACGAAAAATCTCCTGCAGGAACTTGAGGGAATTTTGATACAGTAGTATTTAGTCACGATGAATAGCATTGAGCAAGCTGCCTTCTCTCCTACATCTTCTCCACATTCCAAACCACTTTCCGGTCGTCCTCCGCAGCGTACCCCATGCGCGAGGCATCTCCGCTGAACACGGGCAAGGACACCCAGTGGTACTTCTCCGTGCGGAAGACCTTTCCTGCGCGGTCCATGACGGCGATCCAACGCTTCGTAGGAAACACCGAACCCTGGCAGTTATCCATTACGAACGCGATGCGCGACACATCCGCAGAGAGGACGGGAGGGTATTCACGGTACGAGGGACATTGGATGTTCCCGACCCTGCCCGCCATGAAGGCGCGGCCGCCCACCACCACGTGGAGCTGCTGCTCGTCATCGAGGGCGAGATATGCCACCTCCTGAGAACCCGGCAGGAACACAGGAGGATACACCGCACGATAGGCCACCCCCTCCTCTCCTCCCACCACGACGAAGGAGCGGTTTCCCTCGCTTGCGATGTACGACACCGTCCCGCCGTCATCGCTGAAGCGCAGAAGAGGGGGATCCCAGAGGGCACCGCGGTACGGAACGGAGACGCGCTCATAACGACTGCCTTCCACACCATCCACAACGACGAACTGCCTCCCGCCCTCCGCGGCGACGAACGCGATGCGCCTGCCGGAAGGATCCAGAGCCACCGAGAGCACATCGCCGTAGGTTCTGCTTGCGACTCTCTCCCCTCCCCGCGTCTCCCGCACGGCGACGGCGCCGTTCCCCGCCCTCTGAACGTAAGCCACCGTGTTCCCGTCATCGCTCAGCACCGGCACCCCTACGCCATCGAAATTCCCCCATTCCTCCCTCCCAACGGTGACCGCGTACTGCGCACCATTGCGGAGGGAACCCACGGCCCCCACAGAGACCACAGCCTGATCGTCCGGCGCGAAGAAGGGTGCACTCACCCAATCAAATGCCCGACTCTGTTCCTGCGAAGAACTTCCACCCGTGCCATCGCCACGCATCAGCACGACGCCGAACTTCCCGTTCTGAGGATCCTGCTTCGCGTACGAAAGCAGCGTTCCGGCGGCATTCACCACCGGAGGAGACACCTTCGTATACTCTTCCCCAAACTCATCCCCCACCACCATGAATTCCCGGGATGCGACACTCGCAGAATGCGCCCGGTTCACCGCGAACACGATGCCGCCGGAGGCCAGAACGCCCGCACGCGCATGCAGCGGATACTCCGTGCCCGCGCTGCCGGAGACGAGCGTCTTCAGAACGCGTGAGGGAGGGAGCGCACGACCGACGGACGGAGATTCCGCACTCTGCCCCCTCTGATCGATCTCCTGCGAAGGAACGCAGGAAACGAGCAGGCAGAACACAACTGGCAGGAGTCGAACGGCGGACATTGGCACAACTTCATCGTAACACACAGGAAGTCTCCTGCAATGTGCTTCCTCCGACCGGGGGTATACCCTCCCTGCAACCGTGGAGCTCGCTTCTGTCATCGGCCTCACCGGCGCCATCGTCCTCGTCGCAGGCGCCGCATATCCGGAGCGGACGGCATCGCATCCTGCGAAATCCGCCAAGAACTGGCTCTTCGCCATCGGAGGACTCTGCATGCTCGCCTACGCCATTCTCAACTACCTCGGAGGCGGCACCATCTTCTTCGTGATCCTCCAGCTATTCATCAATGCAACGAGCATCCTCATGATGCTCGGCACGAGCGACAAGTTCGACACCCTGTTCATCACAGTGGTGGGGCTTGCGATGGTCCTCTGGTCCCTCTCCCTCTTTGAGGGAACAAATACCGTCTTCTTCATCATCGGGCTCACGGGGATCGGTCTTGGATACGCCATGGATATGGGAACGTTCAAGAGAAACGCCGCACTGACCGCGGGGAGCGCCCTCATCGCGCTCTTCAGTTACATCGCAGGAGACTGGATCTTCTTCTGGCTCAATGTCTTCTTCGCTCTCTTCTCGGGATACCATGTTTTCCGGCTCTGCCGTATAATTGCACGAACAACCAATTCGTGATAAAATACATACACAATACCCACACACACAATGCGCTCCTCCCGACGCACCGCTGCCCTTGCAGTTGTCTTCGTGCTCTGCAGTGCAGTTCTGTTCCAAACCTCCGATACAGGCCACTTCCTCGGACAAATGATCATCAGCAGGCAAGGACCCTCAAGAAACGTGAGCCGCGATGACTCCGGAAGCACATTCCGCACATCCGTTGGAGAGTGGGAACGTAAATTCGGCCATGGTCAACGGGGAGGCTACATGATCAATGAGAACCCGGAAGAGTACCACTGGGCGTACCTGGAATTTCCCAATGTGCCGGCGGGCAGCTACGACGTGTATGTCACGTGGCCAAAAGAAGCTGTCAATCATCTCCGGGGAACACTTCAGATGGATGAGCAACTCTACAAGAAAATAGGAAATAGTGGGTGGGAATACGTGAGTGAGGAGAGGGTGGATCTCAAAAACCCACGGGAAGATGCGAAGGTGAGAGAGCGGGTCTGGACAAAGATAGGATCAGTATCCCTTGAGAGTAAAGGGAGTATCGCCGTTCGTGTATGGGACGGGAGTGTTCTCATAGAGGATGCCGCCTGGATTGTCCCCAGCGGAACAGGCATCGAGGCTGTCTGTGGAAACGACGTCTGTGAGGAAGATGAGGATGACGTGAGCTGCGCAGCAGACTGCACACCGGAATGTGGAGATGGAAAGGAGGAAGGAACAGAGAGCTGCGACGAAGGAGCCAGCAACGGGCAAGCATGCACGCCAGAGTGCGGAGAGAGCTGCACCTACTGCTCGGAAACCTGCACTGTCGAAACAGTGGAAGGCCCTGTATGTGCAGTCTGCGGGAACGGCAGTGAAGAGGGAGAAGAAGAGTGCGATGAGGGAGATCAGAACGGAAAGGAATGTACCACGGGGTACGGACAGACATGTGAATTCTGCTCCAGCGAGTGTGAGTCGGTGACCGTAACGGGATCAAATTGCGGGGACGGTGCAACGGACAGAACAGACGGCGAAGAGTGCGATCAGGGCAGCCAGAACGGGCAGGCATGCACCGCAGGATACGGGCAGTCATGCCAGTACTGCTCTTCCAGTTGCACTGCTGTCACCGTGACAGGACCGCGCTGCGGAGACAGTACGACGGACACAGGGAACGGCGAACAGTGTGATAACGGAAGCCAGAACGGGCAGGCGTGTACAGCGGGATACGGACAAACGTGCGAATACTGCTCTTCCCAGTGCACAGCGGTAAGGGTGACAGGACCGCGCTGCGGAGATGGAACAACCGATGCAGGGAATGGGGAACAATGTGATGACGGAGAAATAAATGGGCAGGCGTGTACCGCACAATGCGATGGAAGCTGCACGTACTGCTCAGCAAACTGTACTACAGAAACGGTGGCTGGCTCCCCCTGCTCGGAGCCCTCTCTCGAAATTGTGGAACCATCTGCAGATATATCCATTGTTTCCACAGAGGAATACGCGCTGCGCTTTACCGCTCCCGAAAATCCCAATACCCGTTATTCCAATACACTGGACCAATTCCACTTTGAAGTATCTATGGACGGCGGCCCATGGAACGAGATCACTGTTGGCTCGATGACTGCGTATCTGAATAACGATAGGGAGTACGAAATACACTACACATTCTTCGAAACCTTCGCCGAGTGTCTTGCGAACAACGACAGATGTTCCACCAATAATTCCTTTCCCACCATCAAAGTCGCGTTCTGCAACCACGGCCCACAGCAGTGCAACGGAGATTTCATACCGAGAGTGTATCTCCCCGTTCTGCAGAGCGATCAAACTCTGCGGTTTAGAATCACAGATGCAGAAGATAGTTCATTGACAGATGTATCTCCTGTGATTTCCTTCAGGGAATTAGCGGAGGCTTGTGGTAACGGGATGAGGGAGGGGGCGGAGGAATGTGACCAGGGGAGCCAGAACGGACAGGCGTGTACCGCAGGGTACGGACAGACATGCCAGTACTGCTCTTCCCAGTGTACGTCGGTGACGGTAACGGGACCGAGCTGCGGGGATAGTACGACGGACACCGGGAACGGCGAGCAGTGTGATAACGGAAGCCAGAACGGACAGACGTGTACTGCAGACTACGGACAGACATGCCAGTACTGCTCTTCCCAGTGTACGTCGGTGACGGTAACGGGACCGAGCTGCGGGGACAGTACGACGGACACAGGAAATGGCGAGCAGTGTGACGACGGGAGCCAGAACGGACAGGTGTGTACCGCGGAATACGGGCAAACATGTGAGTACTGTTCTACCCAGTGCACGCCGGTGACGGTAACGGGACCGCGCTGCGGGGATGGCACAGTCGATACAGACAGAGAGGAGTGCGATGACGGAGGCACGGCACCGGGCGACGGATGCAGCGAAACATGTACCAATGAACACGCAGCGGCATGCGAAGTGACCTCGCTCCCGGCTCCCACATACACCGCATGGATTGCAAGCGGCGATCTGGACGGCGACGGTGACACAGATCTTGCAACACTCGGCAATATTCTCCCCGGGCAGGGAGGCACCACCATCTCCGTCTTCCTCAGTAACGGGGACGGGACATTCGAGACACACAAGGACTACACTCCCGGAGGAGTGTACCGGGACGTTGCGCTCGGAGACTTTGACAAGGACGGAGACAAGGACATTGTGCTCGGCATCAATTCTTTCGATCGGCAAATAGCAATCGTCGCGAATAATGGACAGGGAAAATTCAACGGCACACCACGCACCTTCTCCACGGGCGGCGGACACTTCTACCACGAAGTGAGTGTGGGGGATGTGAACGGAGACGGAGATCTGGACGTGTTCGCAGGAGGTCTCTACGACGGAGGAACGATCTTCATTGGAGGTGCGGGGCTGAACTTCTCCGCAGGACCGGAACTGGGTACTGAGGGAGGAAACCAGTACCATCCCACACTGGTGGACGTAGACAACGACGGCGATCTGGACGCCATTGCCACTCCACATGGCGCCGGTGGCACGAACATGCAGGTATTCAGAAACAACGGCCAGGGAGTATTTGGGGCACCCACGAGCTACAGCCACACACCTATGAACCCCTACACAAACGACCTGCTCACGGGTGATGTGAATGGAGACAGCTTCGTGGATTTCGTGCAGCTGCCAAACGGCGGCGGGTTCTACGTCTGGATGAATGATACGCATGGGGCATTCACGAAGACTGTGCACTCAGAGAATCTGGGAAGAGACGGTGCACTCGCGGACTTCACAGGAGACGGCGTACGCGATCTCATCGGATGCGTCTATGTATCGGCGAACTACAACTTCCGCAGAGGAAACGGCAACGGAACCTTCGCAGACACTGTCACTCTTCCAATGCAGACAACAGGGAGAAGCATGGTGACAGCGGATTTCGACGGTGATGGACGCATAGATCTCGCCCAGGCGATGGCGGAGAGCGAAGACGCCGTGCGCATCATCCTGAATGTCGGCCAGTGCGTTGGTGGAGGCGGGACTGGGGGGCCGGTCTGCGGCAACGGAGGCCGGGAAGGAACAGAAGAATGCGACAACGGGAGCCAGAACGGACAAGTTTGTATCGCCTTGTACGGACAGTCATGCCAGTACTGTGCCTCTGACTGTACCACCGTTACAGTGACGGGACCGCGCTGCGGGGATAGTACGACGGACACCGGGAACGGCGAGCAGTGTGATAACGGAAGCCAGAACGGACAGGCATGTACCGCAGGCTACGGACAAACGTGCGAGTACTGTTCCTCCCAGTGTTCGACGGTGACTGTCACGGGACCGCACTGCGGAGACGGCACAGTGGATACGGGGAACGGAGAAACGTGCGACGACGGAGGCACGGCATCGGGTGACGGATGCAGCGCACAGTGCACGACGGAATCCTCTTCCATGACTCTGAATTTCACATTTGTAGACCGGTCACTGAATGCCGCTCCGGTCCCAGGAGTGCATGACTACCGCAACAACCAACTGAATTCGGACGCAAACGGGCGCCTGTCGCTGGAAGGAAATCCCGATGGAGATGCCTGGATACTGGAGAAGGGGTGTTACGGATACTACGGGACACAGGTGCAGCAAGGATATGCAGGCAAGAGCAAGGCACTCGTTCTCCGCCCGTTTGATGCACCGGAACAGACCTTTGAAATCGCAGGAATGAGCAACGTGGATGTCACAACCCTCGCGGGACCGCAAGGCATGTACCCGTTTGCACAGTTCAGATTGCAATCCGACCAGCCAGTAACATTCTCGCTGAAGTACAACCACAAAAACACAGCTGGTGGGGGTTCCATTACACAGAGCACCCCCAAGACAAGTTACCAGTTCCACCCGGGAATCCCGCGCGGGTACGAAGCGTACGATGTACAGGTGCAGGGCACAGGTGGGAGGAACATCGAGTGCCCTCCCTACACTCCCGTCATGCAGCATGAGACAGGGACGTGCGGCCAGGCAATCCTCACCGTTCGGAATGGCTCCTGCTTCTGGAATGAATGCGGCAACGGCATCTGTGAGGAGGGTGAGGCGGACTTCTTCGATCCGGGCGGATGCGGCCCGAGCGCCCCGCCCGAATGTCTGGGCCCCCCGGCACAGCTCATCCGGGGCACCTGTACAAGCGACTGCCAGTCGCCACAGGACCTCTGCGGGAATGGAAGAGCGGACCAGGGAGAGCAGTGTGACAACGGGAGCCAGAACGGGCAGGCGTGTACGGCTGCCTGTGGCCAGACGTGTTCCTATTGCTCCAGCCAGTGCACCACTCAGACAGTGCAGGGATCTGCCTGCCGAACGGGAGGAGGTGGCGAAGGCCGGCCAGACACGGGGGATCTCATTGTCGTCGATGATGGTGACTCCACGTTCCAGAGCACCATCAACAACTGGCAGACAAAAACTGGAAAGGGATTCAATGGAGACTACATCAGCCTTCCAGACCTCAGGTCGGGAAACGCGACGTACACATTCAACAATCTTATGGAAGGAACGTACAAGGTGTACGCAACATGGCCTGCGCGTCACAGAGCCATTGCAAACTTCTTCCTCCACCAGTCTAACCAGGGAGGAGGCGAACTGTACTCCAAGAATTCAAGAACAAACATGGATCTGAGCAGGAACCCTAACGGCAGCTATACCACAGGGAACCTGGCATGGGAGGAACTCTTCACTACCACCTGCGACTGGCCATGCAACATTGTGCTCTACGTTGCAGGAAAAGGACCCCTCGACTTCGATGCCATAGGCGTGCTTCCCGGGTCCGGCGGTGGGGCAAATCATCTATCGGCACCCGCATGCGGTAATGGTGTCATCAATGCAGGTGAGCAATGCGACAGTGGAACAGCGAACGGAAGGGAATGTACTCCTGCATACGGCCAGGAATGCCGGTACTGCGGAGGAAACTGCATGTGGCTCATCAAGGAAGGACCGCGCTGCGGAGACGGGAACACCAACAGGGACCATATGGAAGAGTGCGATGACAGGAACCGCACGAACGGCGACGGCTGCAGCGCAGAGTGCCGGAACGAAGTGCAGACAACGGGTAGTTGTGACTTCCAATGCCAGGAACAAAATGTCCTGGATTACTTCAGCTATGACGGAGTAATGACCGTGCGTAGTGTGGTGATCAATGCTCACTACGTATTTGCTGACATACGAAACAAGACAACGCACCCATTCACGGACATCACGGAAGACGGCAAGACAAACCAGAATGATATTGCCGCCATCACGCAGGCCATGCTGAAACTCTCAAAACCGGGAAGCAATGGAATCGACATCTGGAAAACCTACCTCTCGCTCGACAGCAACAGGGATTACCAGATTTCCACAGAGGAAATCAATGCAGCAGATCTTGCCTATCAGGCTTGGCTGCGGGGAGAGAGGCAGTCCCGGCCTTCCCAGGAAATGCTCGATATCTACGAGGAGATGCTGTACCTGGTCCGCTACCTGTCGCAGCACTAATCTCTCTTCTCTCAAGCTGCTGGAGTACGTGAACGCACGTGCTCCAGCACTTGCAGGAGGCGCTGAATATCCCCGCACGTGATCGCAGGGAAATTTGCGATGCGCACCGTCTCCTCTTTCAGCTTCCCATACCCTTTCCCCAGCTCGATCCCCTGTGCGCGGCAGAGCGCATGGAGAGAGGTAATGGTCTGTGGATCCGACCGCACACAGCAGACAGTGGGTGACCGGTCCTCCGGGGCACGGACGAGGAAACGGAAAGAAGAGGATTTCTCGATCGCCCGGCCAAGCAGCTCTGCTTTCTCCCTTGTCTCCCTCTCCCGCGACTCCATAGTGCACTGCGCATTCCACCGCTCCATCTGCTGAGCGAGAAGGTAGATGCCGAGCACGTTCGGCGTCGCCACGGTGTTGCAGTCCTTCTGCACCATCGTGAACATGGCGGGGAGGTTGAAGACACCAGGATTGTGCACCCCCCTCGCGATGAGATCCGCGGCACGTTCGAAGACGCGCTCATGCACGATCATCACCCCTAACCCCGCCGGGAGCCCGAAGCATTTCTGCACGGAGAAGAGCCAGATGTCGGCGAGGGCGATATCTACCGCCACCGCCCCCATAATGGAGGTCCCATCGACAGCGAGAAATGTGGAGGGAAAGCGGTGGCGTACAGCACGGATATCCGCGAGGTCGCAGGCCACTCCGGTACTCGTCTCGCTGTGGCAAATTGTGATAAGATCGGCCTCAGTGGGAACAAACGTATTCCGAAAGTCATTCTTCTGGCCCCATTCCACCGTATCTATGAGCACCCGGCGGCGGAAGTGTTTTGCGATATCTGCAAAATACTGGGACCATTTTCCCTGCGCAAAATGGAAAGAGGCTAATTCTACCGTGCTCTGGATCGTAAGTTCCATCGCTTCGCTCGCGGAGCTCGTGTAGAGAATATGGTACGAGTCCGGGATGCGGAGGAAGGTGCGCAGCCCCCCGAGGGCCCGCCGGGAGATCTCGGCGAATGCCTGGCTCCGGTGGCTGATTTCGGCAATCTGCAGATCCGCAGCATTCCGGAGATCCTGTGCGGTCTCCGCGCTGAGTTTGGAAGGCCCGACGCCGAATGTGAGGAAGGACATGGGAAAGAGAGGGAAGAGGAGAATCAGTAGAGACAGCGAGATTTGATGGTACCTGGGATGCTGCGCAACTTCGCAGAGACCTGCCTGCTCAATGGATGCGGTTCCGAATCGGTGATGACATACCCTATCTCCCCGTCTATCTGCAAATACTGCCCCGCGACGTTGATGCCGAGATCCGCGAACACAGCATTGATGGCGCTCATCATCCCCGGTTTGTTCTCATGGATGTGCATGAAACGGTGGTTCCCTGCGAGCGGCGGCAGGCTCACTTCGGGGAAGTTCACCGCAAAGCGCGTGGAACCGTTGTTGCTGTACTGAATGAGCTTGTCCGCCACTTCTTTCCCGATATTCGCCTGCGCTTCCATGGTGCTCCCCCCGATGTGCGGCGTGAGGAGAACGTTCTCAAGGTCACGGAGCGGGGATACAAATTCTTCGCTATTGCTCTTCGGCTCCTGCGGAAACACATCGATGGACGCACCGCCCAGGTGCTTGCTCTGCAGCGCTTCCACCAGAGCATCGATGACAACCACTGATCCGCGGGATGTGTTGATGAGGAACGACCCCTGTTTCATCTCCTTCAGTTGCTTCAGACCGATCATGCCCTTCGTGAGTTCCGTTCCAGGAACATGCAGTGTGACAACATCGGAAGTTCGAAGGAGATCCTTGAGAGACTCAACGGGCTGTGCATTCCCATACGGGAGCTTATCCTCAATGTCATAATACTGCACACGCAATCCCAGGCCTTCCGCCAGCACACCAACCTGCGATCCGATGTGCCCGTACCCGACAATGCCGAGAATTTTTCCGCGGACTTCGCGGCTGTCACGCGGGCTCTTCATCCACTCACCCCTGTGTGCCGCAGTCGTTTTCTGCGGAATCCCGCGCATAAGCATGATGAGTTCACCGATGACAAGCTCTGCCACGCTCCGTGTGTTGGAATGAGGCGCATTGAACACGGGAATACCAAGCCTCTTGGCCGCCCTGAGATCCACCTGGTTCGTCCCGATGCAGAAGCAGCCAATGGCAGCAAGCTTCTTTGCTTTCCTCAGCACCTTTTCTGTCACGAGAGCGCGCGACCGTATGCCGAGGAAGTGGTACTCACCAATGAGGGAAGAAAGTTCCTCCTCATCGTAGCTGCCAGTCTCATAGTCGACATTGGTGTAGCCGTCGGCCCGCAGGCGCTCCAGAGCACTGTTGTGTATGCCTTCCAGAAGAAGGAAACGGATCTTCTCCTTCGAGAGCGAGAAGGTAGCAGCAGACATAGGAATTAAGGAAAGAGAGAGCGCAACATAGACTGCAACGCACCGATGGTTGAACAGAAATGAGGCGCCTGTTCCTGCACAGAAGCCCTCCTCCGGAAGAATCCGCACCCGATGAAGTGATCCGCTGCGCTCTGCTGAACAACATCAAAATCGCTCATGCCGTCTCCAATCATGAACACCGTTCCGGGAGCGAACCCGTTATCCCGGAGAAGACGAACCGTATTCGCTTTCCCATGGGACCCGAGAAGCGGTGACCGGCATGGGCGCAGTACCGTCCCATCGCCCGCGAAGAGGAACCGGCCGCAGAACACATCGATCGGTTCAATTCCCATCAGCGTCGTGAGCGGAAGTATGCACTCACGAAACCCATTCGAGAGAACAAGGATCTTCTGCTTGCGCTCTCTGAGCAGGGCAAGGCACTGCAGCACTCTTGGGGAGAGCTGCGTTTTCGCCTCCTGCACGAACTGCTCGATGTGCGAGCGATGGACTTTTGCGCAGGCAAGACGCAGCGCTATGGACTGCGCAATGGGAATGATCCCTTCCATTCCCTGCCTTCCGATTTCCTCTATTTCTGCACACTTCTCTCTGCGGAGGGGATCATGCGCAAGCGCAATGCGCAGCAACTCCTCGAGTGTCTCGAGTGGGAAGAGTGTGGAGTCAAAATCGAACACGAACGTGTGCACCCCTGTGAGTGACGAAGGAAGTGCTGCACGGCCAACGAACGCTACGAGATCCTCCCTGCTGTAATGGCGGTGCTTCTGTTTCCCTTCTCTCTCACTCGGAAGAATGCCTGCTTCGTCCCACCGGCGCAGCGTCACGATGGATACCCCAATGAATTCTGCTGCCTGCGGTGCTGTGAGGTAGTCGGTAGCGCTCACAGGCAAAACTTATCATCTTCAAAAAACTAAAGCAATGATCAGTTTTCAGGATTCCTGGATGAACCCGCTCACCTGCCCGTGCCACAAGCGCGCGTAGATGCCGTTTTGCTTCAGTAGTGCGGCGTGGGACCCGTCTTCGACAATCCTTCCCCCATCGAGCACAATGAGACGGTCCATCGCCTGGAGCGTGGAGAGCCGGTGGGCAATGGCAAGCACCGTCTTCCCGAGCATGAGCTCGGCAAGCGCATGCTGGATAGCCTCCTCGCTCTCGCTGTCCAGAGAGCTCGTGGCCTCATCCAGTACGAGAATAGGCGCATTCTTCAGAAACGCACGGGCAATGGCAATGCGCTGGCGCTGTCCGCCGGAGAGTTTGATGCCGCGCTCCCCGACGTACGTGTCGTACGCACCCGGCAGATCCAGGATGAAATCATTTGCCTGCGCGAGCTTCGCCGCATGAACGACCTCCTCATCCGTCGCTTCCAGACTCCCGTAACGGATGTTTTCCCAAATGGTTCTGTGGAACAGGGAAACATCCTGCGGAACCATGGCAACCGCCTTGCGCAAACTCTCACGGGTCACCTGCCGGATATTCTGTCCGTCGATGGAGACACCACCCTCATCCATTTCGTACTGTCGCAGGAGAATATTCACAAGCGTGGTCTTTCCTGCACCGCTTATCCCGACGAGTCCCACCTTCTCCCCTGCACGGATGGTGAGGGAGAGATGATCAAAGACAGTCTTGTGCCCGTAGCTGAAGTGCACATCACGGAACTCCACCTCCCCACGCTCAACCGAGAGCTGTGAAGCTCCGGGCTCGTCCACAATATCGTGCGGGAGGAGAAGTTCCTGCAACCCTTCACGAACCTGCCCGTAGTTATCCATGAAATCCGTCATTTTGTGCCCGATGAAGAAGAGCCCACGGACGATGTTGAGCACAATGGTCACAATCATCACCACAGTACCAATCGTGATAAAACCCCTGCTGAGGAGGAACAGTGCAACCAGAAACATGCCCGCGATGAAGAATGCAATGAGCACGCCATTGGTGAAGAGAATCCACTCCGAGAGCCACCAGTTTTTCAGATCAGCGCTGCGGAAGGCCTCTATGTAGCTGTCGACGTACGAACGCTCGAACTCGTGTGTGCCGCTCTGGTGCACCGCAGAAATATTCGCAGTGGTGTCGACCATCTTGCCCTTCAGGATCGAGGCACTCTCCGCAACCGCATAGGAGTACGGGTGTTTCCGGAGAACAAGAAACACATTGATGAGCAGAAAAAGAATAATCCATCCCCCGAGAAAAACGCCCAGCCGCCAATCTGCAACGGCAGCAATCACAAAACTCAGAGCAAACCCCACAAGCAGGGGGAGGAATTCCCACAGGAAAGAGGAGAGAATATCACCCGTTCCCCGTGACGCATTGCTGATCTTATTCGTGAGTGCACCTGCAAAACGCTCGTTGAAGTACGCACTGCTGTGCTCGGTAAGGTAGGAGAAAAGAACCCTGTGCACAGTGGCGCGCACACCCGTAATCCAGCGCATGCCGCAGAAGCCGCTCACCCGCCACATGTTCTCATTTAGCAGGTACGTGACAGGGAAGAGTATCCCGAAGAGCCACATGGCACTCGTGTCCTGAAAACCCATTTCCGCGGCCGTCGTTGCCGCATCGATCACCAGTTTCAGGAGCACAACGAGAACCTGATCCAGGGACTCGCCCACGAGCACGGCAATGATGGCTCCTGTAGCCCACCCTCCGTGGACACGGCTGACGAACCACGCAAACTTGAACGGGGAACGCGGGAGCCTGTGAGAGAGGAGAGCGGAATGCTCCATGGGAAAGAGAAGTGCGATGTGTAAAACGCGGAAAAAAGGACACTGTTTCAGAAAAAATCAAGTTTTCACCCCCTATTCCCCTCTCTCAAGAACCGTAATCCTCTTCTCCCCAAGCTGCTTCTTGCCACGGGACACGGTGAAGAGGTACTCGCCGACAGCCCAGCGCTCAGTAGTGTTGGTGAGCACAAATTTGGCTACCGGATACTGCGGATTCACTTCCACGGATGTCTCGAATATCTTGCGGTCTTGCGGGACATACCACCACGCACCTGTGACTTCTTCCGGCTCAAAAAACCCTTCCGTGAATACATGAGCATAGAACGTCTTATCGGATGGGAGGAAGCTGTCTTTGTAGACCACAATCTCCTCCGCTTCATTCGTCCCCGAACCAATGAGAATCTGAGACACACGGAGCGTGTGTTCTTCCTGAGAACAAGCAGAGAGAAGAAGCGCTGCGGCCGAGCAGAAGAGCACACAGAACTTGCGCATGCGCAGAGTCTAGCAGAAAAACATCAGGGCAACATCCTTGCGGCAGCGGGAGGAGCGCTGCATGCTACGGGCTATGCAGAAGCCAACACTTGTCTGCCTGCACGGCGTCGCCGTGAACCGGAAGCCGCAAATGCGGCTGACTGGTTCCACTTCACCCAATCTTCTATGAATGCGACTGCGAAACCTACATTGGTCTGCCTGCACGGCTGGGGCGGTTCGGCGGAATCATTCACCGAACTGCGCAAGGCCTTGGAAGGAGTGGCCATGAACATTCTCACGCCGAATTTACCGGGATTCGGAGGAGAGCCGGAACCCGCAGAACCCTGGACCGTGGATGACTATGCTGACTGGACAGAGCAGTACATCCGTGAGCGCGCAGAAGGACCGCTCTTCCTGCTCGGGCACTCTCACGGAGGACGCATCGGCATCAAACTGGCTACCAGAAACAGCTTGCCCATCGAGCATCTCATCCTCTGCGCAGCAGCTGGTATCCGGCGCCCCCGCCACGCAAGGCGCATCATCGGCCTCACGCTGGCAAAGAGCGGCAAAATACTCCTCTCTTTTCCGGGATGCAGGCACCTGCAGCCGCTCGGGAGGAAGATGCTCTACAAACTCGTACGCATACACGACTACGAGAAAGCTTCACCCACCATGCGTCAGACGCTCATCGAAGTGACGAAAGAGGACCTCCGTCCCCTGCTCAAACGTATCGCCGTCCCCACAGATATTTATTGGGGTACCGCCGACAGAATGACCCCCTACAAAGACGCAAAGATGATGTGCTACGAAATTCCCCACTCCGAATTACACGCGTTCGAAGGCACGAGACATGCTGTGCACCGTGACCGCGCGGAGGAAATTGCAGAGCGTATTCGGGACTTGCTCACTCCGTGGACTGAGTAGCACAGCAGTGATGGGGGACAATCCCCCTGTAAAAGCAGATTTTCCATCCCAGAGCCAGAGAGAAAACACGAGGACCCCGCTTCTGGAATCGGGAGTCCTGCAGTAGGATGATGCACCGTGACTACCGTGATGTACCTAGGGCTGGCTCTCCTCGCTTCTCTCTCCCCTCTGCTCACCTTCGCATGGTTGTGGCAGGTGAAGGAGTGGCGGTTCGACCGTCTGCGCGAACACCTCCGCAGTGAGGGATGCTTCCGGCAGCTCTTCGGACTCATCCGGCCCACAACAGTATTGATACTGAGCATCGCAGGAGTATTCCATGCGGCTTTCCGTCCCGTGTGGCACACTGTTGCATTAGCACTCCTCGGAATGCTGACGCTCGTGCAACTGGGACTGAGGAAGCAGCGATTCCCCGTGTGGACACAGAAAGCAGTGACCCTCGTGCTCTCCACACTGGTGGCGGATGCCATCATTGCCTATTCCTGGTTGTCTCGCGAGCCTGCGCTCCTCGCCGTACTGCCTCTCTTCCAGGCCTTCACTCTCGCGCTCTCCTGGTTCCTCTTCTGGCCCCTCGATCGTTTCCTGAAGAGGAGGAGAATGCACAGAGCCCAGAAATTGCGCGAGCAGTTCCCAGATCTCACGGTCATAGGGATAACAGGAAGCGTTGGAAAAACGACAGTGAAAGAACTTCTCTCGTGCGTTCTCACTGGCAGAAATGTGCAGGCAACTCCCGCGTATGTGAATTCGGAGATGGGTGTGTCTGGCTGGCTTCTCAAAGAACTCTCCCGGCGGGGAGATCACCCACCGGAAGTGCTCATCGTTGAAATGGGTGCGTACCGACAGGGGGAAATCGCTCTGCTCTGCCGCATTGCAAAACCGACAATGGGAATTGTCACATTCATAGGCAAGCAGCACATGGGACTCTTTGGCTCGCAGGAAGCACTCGTGAATGCCAAAGCAGAGCTTGTAGAAGCTCTCCCCCCAGACGGCATCGCATTTCTCAACGCAGATAATGCCGCCTGCGCAGCGCTCGCGGAGAGAACCTCCTGCACTGTGCAGACAGTGGGAACAGGGGGGCACACAGACATCGAGGCATTCGATATTGAAGAAACACCCACGGGCATTGCATTCCGCACTGGAGATACCCGTTTTGGTATTCCACTGCACGGCACACATAACGTGACGAACGTTCTCTTGGCCATTGCAGCAGCCCGTACCCTCGGCATGCGCGACAGAGACATAGCACAGGCAGTATCCAAATACACTCCCCCCGATCACACATTCTCCGTACGTACGGAGAAGGGAGTCACCATCCTCGATGACACGCACAATGCAAGCCCTCACAGTTTCAAGGCGGCAATCGCATGGGCAAGAACACAACCTGCCAAGCAGAAAGTGCTCCTCACGAGCGGGCTGATTGAACTGGGAACCGAACAGGACCACATCCATTCTGAGCTCGGGGAAACGGCACAGGGTGTGTTCGACCGTGTGATATTCATGAACCCGCGCAGCGGCCAATTCTTTGAAAAAGGGTTCAAGAAACCTATCGAGGTCTGCACACCTTTCACAGAGAAAATGGGGGAAGACACACTGCTCATCTGCATAGGACGTATACCGCCTGCAACCATCCAACGGCTCCTGCCATGAGAATACGCCCCATCCACCACACCTTCGGCCCGCACGTCGACTGGCGCTACCTGTGGAAGGCGACTGCACTCTCGTACGCACCCTGGCGCTACGTTGCAGGCACAGCATGCAACGAGCTCAAACAGGAACTGAAGAAGGTGCTCCCGGGCGAGCCTGCTCTCTTCACATCAGGCAGACAGGCTCTCTTCGCTGTGCTGCGGGCGCTGGATGTTCGCCCCGGTCACGAGGTCATTGTGCAGGGATACACCTGCGTCGTGGTCCCCAATGCCATTCATGCTTCGGGAGCTGTCCCGGTGTTCGCCGATATCGACCGTGACACACTTAACCTGACGAAAGAATCAGTGGAAACCTGCATCACGCAGCGAACAAAAGCCGTTATCTGCCAGCATACGTTCGGCATCCCGGCTCCGGTAAAAGAGCTGCGGTCACTCTGCGACAAGCATGGCATTGTCCTCATCGAAGACATGGCCCACGTGATCCCTGACCACTCCGGACCCGGGACGATCGGGAAGTATGGGGATTTCCTCATCCTGAGCTTCGGGCGGGACAAAGCCATTTCGGGCATTGAAGGAGGAGCGGTGATGAGCCGCGATCCGGCAATGGCGCAGAAGATCGCCGGAATGGAAGAGGCTGCGATCCATCGGCAATGGTGGGAGGTAGCCCGGTTGCTCGAGTATCCGGCGCGGATGTACTCCATTGTCCGGCCCTTAAGCTGCACAGGCCTCCTTCGACCGGTCCTCTGGACAATGCGGCAGTTTCGACTGATCGCGCCGGTCCTGACAAAGGAGGAAAAAGAAGGATCGATGTCTCCTCTGCTCTATAAGTTGCCCAATGCCTGTGCGGCTCTCGCCCTCGGTGAATTGAAGCGGCTGGAGACGATCAACAACCACCGCCGTACAATCACAGACTTCTTTCTGCGGTACGGGAAAGAGCATGGTTGGCCGATGCTGCAGGGAATAACACCGGGATCTCCTCTCCAGAAATTCCCACTCTTTGTAAAGGATGCACAGAGGAAGCGTGCAATCCTCAGGAAGGAAAACATCCATCTCAATGACGGGTGGACGAGCTGTGTCGTGTGCCCGGAGACCGTGAACATGGACATCATGGACTACCACTGGGGCAAAGATCCCACAGCAGAAGCGGCTTGCGAGCAAATCCTCTCTCTGCCAACCCATCCGACCATGACAGTATTCCAAGCAGAGAGACTCGCGAGGAGGATGGATGCATTGATAAAAAAATAGCCTTCGCGCGAGTCGCTCACAGATCTATACGTCTGTACGCCTCTGCGTCTATACTCCAACGGTGACTATTTCCGAAGCTTTAGACCCATCCTCCTGGGACGCATTCCTCGCAGTACAGCAATTTCGCCCCTTCCTGCAGAGCTGGACCATGGGTGAGGTATACCGGAGCACGGGGCAGGAACCGCTGAGACTCGAGGCGCGTAGCGGGAATGAGATCGAAGGGATCTGCCAGGCCATCACCGTCCCGGCACGGCGCGGCAGGCACCTGAGCGTCCCGTACGGCCCCCTCCTCAAACGGGGAGAGGCATTGGAACCGCTCCTTGCGGAGCTGTGCAGATATGCAAAGGAGCAGCGCTGCCTTTTTGTACGCATCAGCCCGTTTTGGACGAAAAACCAGAGCATACCCGGCAGCAAACCATCACCGCTGCATCTGCTTGCCGAGCATCTCTGGTACCTGCCTCTCACGCAACCGGATGTATGGCAGGGCCAGAAGGAGAACGATGGATCGAAACAGCGGAAAGAAGAGGAACTCTTCATGCAACTGAGGAAAACCACTCGGAATCTCGTGCGGCGCGCAGAGCGTGAAGGGGTGACAGTGGAAGCATCGAGAGATCCCCTCCGGGATTTACCGCTCTTCCTCGCACTCCACGAAGAAACACGGAAACGGCACCACTTCACACCGTACACAGATGCATTCTTCCGGGCTCAGGTGGGACTCTTCGCCCCACGCAGCGAATGTACCCTCTATCTCGCCCGCTACGGAAACGAGGTTATTGCATCCTCCATTCACATGCACATGGCCGGCGAGACGAGTTAC
This sequence comes from Candidatus Peribacteria bacterium RIFOXYB1_FULL_54_35, assembly GCA_001787755.1. Taxonomy (GTDB): domain Bacteria; phylum Patescibacteriota; class Gracilibacteria; order Peribacterales; family Peribacteraceae; genus GWB1-54-5. The sequence continues at coordinate 89,040 of MFYJ01000007.1, read as the reverse complement.
CACCACGGAGCGAGCACAGACAAGTACGGCAAAATACCGGCAAGCTATTTGCTGCAGTGGACAGCCATCGCCGACGCACTCAGGCGCAGCGATCACATCTACAATTTCTGGGGCATCGCCCCGGAAGGCGCAAAGAGACACCCGTTCCGCGGCGTCACGCTGTTCAAGACGGGATTCGGAGGAAAGATGCTGGAACTCACGCACTGCATGGACGTTCCCCTCTCTCCCCTGTACCATGCAACACGCGCCTTTGAGTACGTCCGCAAGTGGCGCCGCGGGTTCTAACCTCCTCCGTTATGTTCAGGAAGAAGAAAGAAGAGAAGACACTCACCGTCGAGGATAAGCTCGACATCATCATCGAGCATCTGCACCGTCTGGATGCGCGTGACCGGCTGCGCACATGGGGCGGGTTCTTCAGGGGACTGATCGGCCTCATACCCATTGCCGTGCTGCTCCTCAGCATCTGGTACATGTATGAACATGGCGATGAGTTGCTGCAGAAGATCACGCAGCAGGCCGCCAAAGAGGCGGCTGCAATGGCAGGCGACAACACCGGAGAACTCATGAAGAAGATTGAACTCGTCTTCCCCGGAGGGGAGCAGCAACAATAGTTGACGAGCTTCTTTAGCTTATTAGCTTGTTAGCTTCATTAGGATTGGGATTTTGGATCTCATATCTTGTACCTTCCTAATAGAAGCTAATGAAGTTATAAGCTGAAAGCTAACAAGCTGATGAATCTACTCCTGCCCGTTCACAATGTTGAGCACATCTTCTTCGGACATGCTGCTAGTAATCTGGTAACTCGGCATGCGCAGCAGCTGAGAACGCTCAAACGAACGGAACGGCGAAGAGCCCACACCGAAGAGATACCCTGCTCCTGCTGCGAGATCTTCCACGCGCTCGTTCACTCCCCCACTCGGATACGCAATGGCATGCACGGGCCTGCCTGCCATCTGCTCGAGGAGCTTCCTGCTCTGCTTCATCTCAAGATCCACTTGTGCATTGGTGAGGGAACGCAGGTCATCCCCTGTGTGCCCAGCCGACTGAACATCGTGCCCGTTCGCGACAAGCGTGAGGAGGTTCTGTTCGGTGATGCCGTTTATGCCAACTCCCTGCGTCTGGATGAAGAATGTGGCACGCACACCGCTCGCACGCAGGATATCGGATATTTCCTTCACATTCGTTGCAGTAAGTCCTGAAATACCAAGAAGAACACTCTTTGGCTCAAAACGCACATCGCGATCCTCCTGCCGGATGAGCAGGTCTTTAAAATCCTTGAACGTCATGATGTTCACGCCTTCCTGCTTCAGGCGGCCTATGTGCTTCACCAGCACATCCTGCATTCCTTCCTGATCCATGCGGTAGTGGAGCACGGGGAGATCGTAACTCTCCTGCCGCACAAGGAAATTCGGCAGGAAAGGCTTGAGATATTGCACAGCCACATACCCTTCTTTGCCCTCAAAAGGAATGCGCGCCCAGACCTGATCCATACTGAGCGGCTTCACGATAGCCTGCCCCTTCAGCTCCCCCATCTTCTCACTCTCTGCATCGGGTTCTTTGCGGATGTTGAGAAAACCAAAATTCACAAAGTACTGGCCGTCGAATTTTGCCTTCTCCTCAGCCAGTTTCTCCTCCGAGGTCATTTTTGCGATGTACCGGGTGGAAACGTACCCCTCTCTCCCATTGGCCAAACGTATGTGCGCCCATGCCGCATCATGAAACCCCATAACTGTGAACGCATCGCCCTTCACGAGACGTTCCAGCTGTTCTGCAGTCACCTGCGGGGCTGTACGCACATTCACGAAGGTATTGGTGACGCGGTAGACGTCTTCCCCCGACGTACCGGAACGCACCGCGTTATAGGAATCCACTTGCGACAAATCGAGCACGGGAGGCCCTGCTTCCTCCGATCCCTCTACTACAAGATGCGGTGTCAGCGTGGCAGATGTGCCTGTTTCATCCCCCATCACAAGCTCACGAAAACGAGCGACATCGTCTTCAGTGAACGCAAATTCCTCCGCTGTTTCTTCCTCGGGTGGAGTGCCTCCGCACCCAGCGAAGAGGATGCCGAAACAGGCAACAAGGAGGAAAGCGACGACAGACCTATTGCTCACAGGATGCCGGGAGCGGCGGCGGGACCGATAGGGGGGCATGAGAGAAGGGGGAAAGGTGAATTACATGCGGTCAGGAACGCGGATGGTCAGGAGCTCCGCGCCCGTCTTGAGCACGGCAGCAGTGCACTGGGTGAGGGCCAGCCGCAGACTGCGCACCGGGCCCTCCGCCTCGAGGATACGAACGTCGTTGTAGAACGCGTTGAAGTCCTGGCAGAGCTGAAAGAGGTAGTTCGCAAGAATGTGCGGCATATGCCCCGCCCTCGCTTCTTCCAGCACCCTCGCAAACTCCAGGAGCGATTGTGCGAGCCCCCGCTCCTTCCCTGCGAGCTCCTCAACGAAAGCGGGGAACTCCGCCCCGTCTGCATCAGCCTTCCGCAGTACTGAATGCGCACGCGCATGCGTGTACTGGAGGTACGGCGCACTGTTGCCCTCGAAGCTGAGCATCTTGCCCCAGTCAAACACCATGTCCATCTTGCGATTCTGGCTCAGCACTCCATAGACCACCGAGCCGACACCCATCATTTCTGCAAGAGTGTCTGCATCGTCAGTCTGGATGTGCCCTTCGTGCTCAGCAATCACTTCTCTGGCCCGAACCACCGCCTCATCCAGCACATGCTCGAGCCGGAGAATATTCCCTTTGCGGGTGCTCATCTTTTTGTCTTTAAAGCTCATTCTCCCAAAAACAATGTGCTCCAGCTCCGGAAGATCCCAACCCAATTGTTTGAGCGTGGCAAAGAGCTGCTTAAAGTAGTACTGCTGTGCGACATCAACGACGTAGAGTATTTTTTGGGGGTGGAACGTATCGATGCGATAGCGCGCCGTAGCCAGATCGCGCGTGAGGTAGATCGTCGCATCATCAGCCTTAAGTACGATAGCCGGAGAGAGTTGTGACTCCTCAGGGAACCGGACGACGAGTGCACCCTCTTCCCCTTCGGCAAACACACTCTTCTTTTTCCCTTCCTCAATAATTGGCTGCATTTTGTCTTCATAGAAACTCTCGCCGTGCGAGTAGTCGAACGAAACGTGGAGTCGCTCGTAGAGTCTCTCGAGCGCTTCCACCGTAATACGTACGACCTCTTTCCAGAACGCCCGGAGTTTCGTATCCCCTTCCTCAATCTTCTTAAATGCCCCCCGCGCCTGATTCTCAAGAGATGTATCGCTCTCCACCTCATCATGAAAACGAACATACAGCGCAAGCAGATCGTCCAGCGAGCACTCAGCCAGGGGTTTCTCTCCCCATTTCTGGACCGCAACCGCCAGTTTCCCAAATTGCGTTCCCCAATCTCCCAAATGATTGATACCAATCACCTCATATCCCTGATGGCGATACAAATTGGCGAGAGACTGCCCGATCACCGTCGACAGAATGTGATGAATCCCCAGGGGCTTCGCGATGTTTGGAGCCGAGTAATCGATGACGACTGGCGGTTCCTTCCTCTTCACCTTCGCCGTGCACGCCTCCCGGGCCCGGGAGAGCTCACGGAGAAGTGCTGTGGGCGTGAGCCAGACGTTCACATACCCAGGACCGGCGACTTCCGCACGCTCGACATCCGGAAGCTTCGAAAGCGCACCGCAGAGCACCTGTGCCATCTCCTGGGGGCTCTTCCCCACCTGTCTGCTCAGACGCAATGCTGCAGCAGTGGAGATATCTCCGTGTGCATGATCCTGCGGCCGATGCCAATCGAGCAGCGCATTCGTGAGTCCGAATGAATGGCTCAACGCTTGGATAGCCGCATCTGTCACCACCTCATACATCCGTGAAAAATCGAATGCTGAACAAAAGAAATACTCAGAGAACAAGGCCAAATGTAGCACTGAAACTAACTCATGCCACTTGAAAACAAAATTTGATCTTGCTCACATAATCTACTCATTGTTTGAACACAAAATGTGTGCACGTTTGTCCACCCTAATCTCAGACAACTTTTGTGCTCAATAGTCCCAAATATTGAACTCTATTGTTATACAGATGAAAAAACGGTACAATGATCCGATGAAAAGGATCGCTGCATCCGCACTATGCGTTGGTTTACTCCTCTCTGCCTGCAGTAGCGAAGCAAAAAATGCAGAGACGGCAGAGGAACCGCTCAGAGTTTTCAGTCCCCAGCTGGGAGTTGCTTCCTCGTACGTCCTCGCAAACAGAGCTCAGAAACTCCCGCATGCCACTCGTCCCAGTCCTACCATGGGTATTTTTACGAGCAGCTACCTCGCACAGGGGGCATTTGTCTCTGTCCAGGCCGCAATGATCGGCATCCAGTCACAGCAACGGCTACTCACAGGCCAATCGCTCCCCGCAACGAGCGAAACATTCGCCCTCCTGCAGGAACTCGGAACAGTGCTCCAAGTGGATATCGCCGACATGTTGAATAGGTCCGGCAACCGGGGAGAAGCACTGGACACGTACATAGAAACTCTCCAGGGAATTGGAAACATTTCTGTGCGGAAGCAGAAGGAATTAGAACAGCAAACTGACTCCTTCAGCACACAAGTGAAAGAGGAACGATCCACTGTGCGGGAACTGGAATCTTCCCTCCGGAAAATCCTCAGGAATGAGGACTATGGCCGCGCAGCCACCGTACAGGAACAACTTACCGGAGCCCAAGCTCAGCTTGCCCAGACAGAAGCGAAACTTGACCAGGCGAAAGATGTCCTGGACCGCTTCGACGAGCTGCTGGAAATAGCAGAGGAGAGGTTGACAGCTATTGGAAACAATCGCGAAGTGCTCATTGCAGGCCTCCGGGTACTGGATGTGCCAGGTATAGAAGACTTAGGGATTCTCGACCAGGGGAAGCCATTCCGCCGCAGCAAATCAAAAAGCGGCGAGAACGACGATGTCTTCGGGTCCGAATTCATCCAAAAGAAGTAGGCAGAGTATATCCACAGATTGCCCTAAAACTCTATTTCTGGTACAATAGAATGATTTTACTGTCCGTGCATTCCCTCTCCCATGGCTGAAACTACACCCATACAAAACGTCAAGAAAGAGCTGGAGAAGAAATCCAAGCAGCAGAAGCGCAAAAATTCTCTCATGGCCGCGCTCGACGAGCTCCTGGGACTGAAGAGTGCTCCGCAGAACGCGGCAGTCTCGGCCCGGAGCCACATGAGCAAAAGTACCCTCTCAGCAGAAGAACTCCTCGCGCTCAAGCACTACGAAGAAGGGATTCAGAAAACGCTGGATCTCATTGCGCCGGCGGGCATGGAGGTTCGGCGTAATGAAGTCATACTCAACAATCTCCATGCACGGACGTACTTCGTATACAACTGGCCGAGCTATATTTTCCCGAACTGGCTTTCCCCGACCATCAACTACGACGCAGAGATGGACATCGCCCATTTCATCTACCCCATTAGCAACAAAGCGATCATGAAAATGCTGCGGAAGAAGGTAGCAGAAATGCGGTCGTCCATCCGCATGTTGGAACAACGTGGCATTGTGCGTGATCCTGGCCTGGAAGCCGCACTCCAGGACGCGGAAGAACTGCGGGATCTGCTCGCACGCGGCCAGGAGAAACTGTACCAGTTCGGCATGTATGTCACCGTCTACAGCGAGGACGAGGAAACACTCAAGAAATTGGAAGCAGATCTGGAATCTCTGCTCGGCGGGAAGCTCGTGATGACAAAACCCGCAATGTTCCAGATGGAACATGCATGGATCAGCACACTCCCCTTCTGCCAGGATGAGATCGAGATCACCCGTAACATGAATACGAGTCCGCTCGCGACGAGTTTCCCGTTCACGAGCTCCGACCTCACGGATGACCACGGAATTATGTACGGCATCAACCGTCACAATGACAGCTTGGTGATTTTCGACCGGTTTGACCTCGCCAACGCCAATGCGACGGTATTCGCCACATCGGGCGCAGGTAAATCTTTCACAGTGAAACTGGAGATCCTCCGTTCGATGATGTTCGGAACAGAAGTATTCATCATCGACCCGGAGAACGAATATGTGAACCTCGCAGGAACGGTGGGCGGCACGTTCATCCCCGTGTCACTGCAGAGTAGCAACAGCATTAACCCCTTCGATCTCCCAAAGGCAGTCCGTGGAGAGGAAGCAAGACCCGGTGAAGTGCTCCGGGCAGCTGTCATTACGCTCCACGGGCTCTTCAAGCTCATGCTCGGAACACTGACCCCCTCAGAGGACGGCATACTGGACAAAGCGATTCTGGATACCTACGCGCTCAAGGACATCACACTGGATTCAAAGGATTACACGGAGAAAGAACTGCCGACAATGCATGAGCTCGTCGACGTGCTCATGACAACGGACGGCGGAGAGAACATGGCACAAACTCTCATGAAGTTCACCGAAGGAAGCTACGCGGGACTCTTCGATAAGCAAACGAACGTGGAACTGGAAAACCAGCTTGTCGTCTTCCAGATCCGGGATCTCGAGGATGCGCTGCGCCCTGTGGCAATGTACGTGGTGCTCAACTTCCTGTGGAACCGCATCCGCGCAGATATGAAACGCCGGTTCCTCGTCATCGACGAGGCATGGAACCTCATGCAGTACGATGATTCCGCAAAGTTCCTGTATGGGCTCATCAAGCGCGCGCGAAAGTACTACCTCGGCGTCACCACCATCACGCAGGACGTGGAAGACTTCGTGAACTCGCCGTACGGAAAACCCATCGTCACCAACGCCCAGCTGCAGATACTCCTGAAACAGTCCCCCACAGCAGTCGACAACCTGCAGAAGCTCTTCTACCTCACGGACGGGGAGAAGTACCTCCTCCTGAACTCTGAAGTGGGACAGGGCCTCTTCTTCGCCGGGAACAAACATGTGGCAATACAGGTCGTTGCAAGCCCCGAAGAGTCGGAAGTCATCACCACGAAGCCGGAAGAAGTGCTCGCCGCAAAAAAAGAGAAAGATGAAGCAGTAAGAACGGCGGAAAAGGCGAAAGAGCCAGAGAAGGAGGAACCGGAAAGCAAGCAAGAAGACGAGAAGACCGTAAAGCATGGAAAACCACCTGAACAGAAGCTCAACGCTCAGGAAGAATTCAAACTGGAGGCGAAGAAGAAAAAACTCGCTGTAGCACTTGGGCATCACCCGCAGAAAACAATGGAGGAAAACCCAATAGTGGAAGCAAAGGCACCAAGGAGAGCCAGCAGCGGCACCGACAAGGAGGCAGAACTCATCCAGAAGCAGATGGAAGAAGAGCAGACGGCAAAAGCAGAGAGAACGGAAGGAGGAAAAGAAACGATGCCAAGCAGAGGCGAGGTAGCAGGAAAGGGGACGCAGAAGGAACAACCAGCTAATTCTCCAGCCACCGGCCGGTCGCCGGATCTTCAGACTGCAGAGAAAGATATGCAGGAGGAAGCACTGGAGGATCCGTTCGATGCCATAGACCCCATGGATGAAGAAGACACCACAATCCCCCCGCCAAAAGAAACGCAGGAAAAACCTGCCGTCCCAACGAAGCTTTCTGTCCAAACAGCTCTTCCGCCATCAGCACCCGTGAAGGACGAGCCCCTGCCGGAGGATCCTTTCGATGCAATAGACCCCGTAGACAACACACCGGCGCCTACTGCACGCAGTGCTGGAGTACTAAGCGAACCGAAGAAGACAGCAGCTCCTATCGCAGAGAAGTCAAAGGAAAACACAATCCTCAAGAAGAGGAAAGAGGAAGAACCGGAGGAAGAGAAACTTGACCAGTAAGAGGCCGCTCTCTCGGCTCACTTGGATGGTTCTACCACCTTCCAGCGCACTTCAGGCTGCAGGGTTCCGGGCACGGAGAACCCCGCCGCTTTACGGTGCCCTCCCCCGCTGAATTTGCTCGCCATTTTCGCCACATCCACATCATCACGGAGTGTGCGCAGTGACCCCTTCACAATACCATCCCTCTCGGAGAGGATGAGCGAGAAACGCATGCCAGGCACGGCATTCACGTAATCAATGGCACCGGTCAGCTCGCTGTATTCCGCTCCTGTTGCCCGGAAATCGCCCTGCGTGATCGCAGAGATCGCTCCCCCTTCCTTCGTGAGGGTAATGTGCTCAAGAACACGGCCCCACAGCCGCAGTGTGCTTAATTTTGCTGTGCGGAACACTGCAGCCACTATGGCCTGTCTGCGGGCACCTGCACGCAGGAGTCCCGCAACAGTCCTGTAGACCTTGGCCGTGGTATTGCTGTGGAGAAGCCCTCCTGTGTCGGTGTACATACCTGTGAGCAGGCATGTGGCAATGTCACTGTTCATTTTCCAACCGAGAATATCGGCAAGCTCTACGACAATCTCGCAGGAGGAAGCTGCATCCGGGACAATGAAGTTGAGATCTGCAAACCGGGTGTTCGTAGGATGGTGATCAATATTGATCGTGAGGTATGTTTTATCGAAGAGTTGGGGATGCGTTTCATGGAGTCCCGTCTGCTTGGGCTCCGCGCAGTCGAGGAATACGATGGTATCTCCTCCTTTCAGCTCCGGCAGCCCCTGCATGCGCTGGACATTGGGAAGGATACTGAATGTGTCTGGCGCGGGGTCCTCACAGAGAAAGAAGACGGGCTTCCCGGGATACATCTTCTCAAGGAGCATACCCATCCCAAGCGACGACCCCACCGCATCACCGTCCGGGTTGCGATGGCACATGCATAGTATCCGTTGTGCCTTCTCGAAAATTGTCTGTGCCTTCCTCGCGTCCTGAAAGGAGATTGCCATAAAGGGGGTTATTGTAGTTTGCAGGAATTTCTACGGGCAACACTGTAGTCTTGCAGGAAAGAACAAGGTGTCTTCTGATACCAAGATGCAAATGAAAGACGACCATTCCAGCCAACCAGATACTCCCTCCTCTCGTGCTCCGTAGCCCCTCGTCTCCCTGAGACGCCCGGGATAGGACGAGGGGCGAAGGAGTATGACAGCACTCTGTCGAACAAAGATGACGCGTTCATCCTTCCTCGTTGGAAAACAGGATTTTCTCCTCTGTTTCCTCTCATACCAAGTTGCAACTAAAAGACAACTATTCAGAGAACCAGATACTTTCTCCTCTCGCCTGCCCGCCTGACCTGTCCCTCGAAGCTCGAAGAGCGAAGTGGGAAGCCCGCAGGCGGAGGAGGGTACCCTGCCTGCCGGCAGGCAGGTAGCGTTTACCTGAGCCAAGAACTCCTGCCACGTATCTGCAATCCATTGATAACGTTTTAAACGCGAAGGGGTATCACTCTTCTGTTGCTTCTGTTTCCTTCACTGCAGCAGCTCTTCGATACGGATTCCTCGCTCTGTCCTCAGATCTTTCCGGAACCGAAGTATCGGGATGCGCTTACGGTGGAGCTGCCCGAGCGAACGCTGCAGTTCGGGGAGACGCCCTTCCAGAAAACGGAGGGCAAGATCCGGCTCTCTGAGCGCGCTCACGTACAGTGTCGCATGTGAGAAATCGTTCGAAACTTCCGCTTCGGTCAGAGAGACCATACCACACTCCCGCGGACACTCTCTCAGAACAGGCGCAACAATTTCCCGGATGACCGATGCGAGCATTTTGGGCCTTTTTGACATGGGGAGAGTGTACACTGGAAGGTAATGCCAGAAAGATTTTCCATCGTTTTTGCCGGCACCCCGGAGTTCTCGGTCCCCTCACTCGAATCGCTCATTGCACACCCTGCATGCAAGGTCACACTGGTCATTTCGCAGCCAGACAAGCCAGTAGGAAGGAAACAAGTCATGACCCCGCCTCCCGTCAAGCTCTGTGCTGAAAAACACGGGATCCGCGTTACGCAACCAAAGAACATCAACAGAGACCTCTCCTGGAAAAACACCGACTGTGATTTTCTCGTGGTAGTCGCATACGGGCAGATCCTCTCAAAAGAGATACTGGAGATCCCCAACATCGCTCCCGTGAACGTGCATGCATCGCTCCTGCCTCGCTGGCGCGGAGCTTCTCCTATACAGAACGCACTGCTCGCAGGAGACACAGAAACCGGCGTCACCGTACAGAGAATGTCTGAAACACTCGATGCCGGAGACATACTCGCACAGTGCACGACACCGATAGACGAGCGGGAAACTTTCGCTTCGCTTCACGACCGGCTCGCTCCCCTGGGGGCACAATTGCTTGTGGAAACGCTCACAAAACCCCTCTCCCCCGTCACACAGGATGAAACGGGTGTGACGTACTGTTCCAAGCTCACACGAAAGAACGGGGATGTCGACCCTGCAAAGATGTCTGCGGAAGAAATCGACCGCTGCGTCCGTGCACTCGTGCCCTGGCCGGGCGTACGCTGCAATATCAACTGGGTACCCCTGAAGCTCCTTGAAACATCACTCACAGAAGAAAAAGGCGCGCTTGCCCTTCCCTGTACAGAGAACTCCACTCTCTATATCAAAACTCTTCAGCCAGCCGGGAAGAAACCCATGACCGCAACAGCATGGGAACACGGATGCCACCCCTAGCAGGTGACAGATCGGCAGACATCCGTGCATACTAGAAACCGATGCGCTTCCTCCTCGCACTTTTCCTCGGCATCGGTATTGTCATGGCCCAGGTTCCGCAATCTGATACGGATGGGGACGGCCTGCTGGATACGGAAGAAGATTCCAACACAAACGGGATCGTTGATGAAGGAGAAACGAATCCGCTGGATGCGGACACGGACGGAGGGGGGGAAGCAGACGGGAAAGAGAAGCAGAACAGCCGCGACCCCCTCGACCGCCGCGACGACTTCACATACGACCTCGACAACGACGGGCTCACGAACGGGGAGGAATGGGCACTCGGCACGCTCGATGACAACCCCGATACAGACGGGGACGGCATCAATGATTCCGACGATCCCTTCCCCCTCGACAGGGAATTCCGGTCGGACTACGACGGAGACGGCCTGCCCGATGAGTACGAGGCAACCCATGGCCTCTCCGATGAGAAGCGGTCAGATGCACATGAGGACAACGATGGAGACGGCCTCACAAACCTCGAAGAGTTCGTGCAGGGGACAAACATAGACAACGCAGACACGGACAATGACGGAACGACGGATGCGGAAGAGCTGGAACTGGGCTCGGACCCGTTGGAAAATCCGTGCCTCCTGTACGTCGGCACAGGCAACTACTTCGCAGATATGGAAGAACACTGGGCAAAAGAGGTAGTGCTCCTGCTGCACCGCACCAAGGTACTCCCCAGCTACCGGAGAATAGTGGACGGGTACGATATCGAGAACGCCACCCTCTTCCTCCCCGACCGGGAAATCACGCGCTTCGAGTTCCTCAAAATAACACTGTTCACCAGTTGTATCCCCATACAATCAGACACGGAGAATGCCGCAATCACATTCAAAGATATTGTGAATAAAGCGCGTCCGCGGGAGAGCAGCCAGCGGAAAGAACTCAGGGAGATCGTCTACACGGCTGTGGCCGAGGGCATCGTGGAGGGATACGAGGATGGAACCTTCCGGCCAGATGACCCGGTGAACCGCGCCGAAGCCCTCAAAATCCTGCTCAAAGCTACGGAGTTGGAGGCGTTGGAAGAACCGTTTGAACAGAGGGAATTTTCCGATGTCCCCGGGGGGGCCTGGTTTGCCCCCTATGTGAAACGTCTTGTGGAGTATGCCATCGTGGAAGGATACGAGGACGGGACCTTCCGTCCCGAGCAGCAAATCACCCGGACAGAAGCCTCGAAGATCCTGCTCCTCACAATGATCAGCAATCCTCATGTGAACGGATATGTGATCCCGTTTGAAGAAACAGAAGAGTAAGAGGAAAAAAAGGAAGGGGTACGCCCCCATTCCTCTCTTTCTTCTCTTCTTCATCTAGACTTTCGACTTCATCTCCTGGAACGCCTCTATGAACTTATCCAGGTCTTCGGCGTCGAACATGATGGTCGTCTTCTGGCCACCACGGGACTTCTCGGACACTTTGAAGAACTTCCCGTGACTCGACTCCTTCAGGTCCACGTAAAAAGTGCGCTGACGCGCATGAATGGTGACGGAGTGCACCTCCTGCGCAAACGCGCCGTTGCCGCTGCTGCGGCCTCGAGCAGCAGCATTGCCGTCTGCCGCGCCCTCGTCATCGGACTGCGACGTGCTGCCACCCAGCTCGGACATAGGATCAAACATGTTGAAGTAGGGTAATGAGTAAAGAATTGCTGCTCCCCCCGCCTCTTTCCCGTTCCTCAATGGTCTCCGGTCATTCAGCTTTGAGAGCAAGGAATACTCTACAGAGAGACTCACTCATCCTCAAGCGGAGCGAAGAGAATTTCAGGCTGACCGACAGAACCCCAATCCTGCACTCCTCCCCATTGCTTCATGGCCTTCGTGATTATGAAGTCCTTCTTCAGCATTTCTTCGGCATACGGAATATTGAGCTGTTTGGAAATGCGGTACGCAGTATCAGGAATGAAGGGAAGCAGCATCAATCCGATGTGGCGGAGCATCTCTGCAATGGCACTGAGCACCTCCACTTTCTCTTTGCCAGAGAGAGTCCATGGCTTCTTCTCATCCATCCGAAGGTTCCCTCCCTCAACTATAGCCATTGGATGGGCAGAAATTGCATTCGAAACCTCATAGACATCCATTTGTTCAGCAAATGCATCCCAATGACGCACGATCTCTTTTCGCTGAGGATCACCTGTTGGTATCGCAAGCCGACCTCCCTCCTTATGAAGCAAGACAAGGACCCTATTGAGCAAATTGCCCAATTTGTTGCGGAGAGCAGCATCATAGAGCTTCTTGAACCGATCCCAGGAGAAGTCTCCGTCGCGTCCCACCGGCACCTCGTGACTCAGGTAGAACCGCAACGGATCTGGATTGCCTTTGAATTTTTCCAGTACATCATCCGGCACGACGACATTGCCGAGGGACTTGCTCATCTTCTCCCCTTCGCTCGTGAGGAACCCATGGATGAGGAGCTCATCGGGGAGGCGCACGCCGGCCTTCTGCAGCATGAGCGGCCAGATGAGTGCATGAAACCGCGCAATATCCTTGCCTATGACATGAGTAACAACTGCCGGTTTATCCCACCACTCACGCTCTTCGCGGCCGGTGAAGTACCCGAGACCAGAGATGTAATTGGTGAGAGCGTCGCACCACACGTACATGATCTGCTCATCGTCTCCCGGAACGGGAATCCCCCACTCCAGGCTCGACTTCGGCCGTGAGAAGGAGACATCTTCCAGCCCCTGGTCTATGAGCGAGAGTGTTTCATTCTCCCGGAACTGGGGGACGATGCGGTACTTCTCTCCGTCCCAGTCTTTCGTGAGGAGATTTTTCAGCTCCTCGCCGTACTCGCTCATCTTCAGGAACCAGTTCTCCTCCGTGACCTTCTCGGGCTCTACCTGATGATTCGGACACTTGCCTCCGAGGAGATCACGCTTGGTCATAAAGCGCTCACAGCCGCTGCAGTAGAGCCCCGTGTACGTACGTTTCTCCAGCACCCCTGCCTTCGCAAGCCTCCTCCACAGTTCCTGGACTGTGGGATAGTGCCCTCTCTCGTCGGATGTGCGGATGAACTTGTCGTAGGAAATGCTGAGCCGCTGGTAGAGATCTTCAAAGAGCGGAACATTGCGGTCCACCAGCTGCTTAGGTGAAATCCCCTCTTTCTCCGCCGTACGCTGGATCTTCGTTCCATGTTCATCTGTCCCGATTTGGAACCGCACAGCATCACCGCAGAGACGGAACCAGCGCACCACCACGTCTGCCAGCACCTTCTCCAGCACATGCCCCATGTGGGGTGCGGCATTGGGATAGTCGATGGCGGTAGTGATGTAGCGGCGTGACATAGCGCAAACAGACTAGCGCATGTCTTCCGCTAGCAGAAGAAGCAAAGAGAGCAAAAGCTTATGTGAAGCTGCTGACGAACTGGTGCGTGAAGCTGATGGCAGCCTGTGAGATGATCGCCAGAATCAAGCCGGCAATGGCATAGAAGAGAATCTTCTTCGCAGATTCCTTCCCCTCCTCATTCCCCGCAGAAGAAATCATCTTCAGCCCCCCCCACATAATGGCGAGAACAGCAGCACCCGTGATGAGCTTTAGTGCGAAATTCCCTGCACGGATGGCAAGAGTATTCACAAAGTCCACTCCCGTGCCCGCACCACCGAAAGGTGCATAGTACTGCTGCCATACGTCCGCAAACGCAGTGGGAACAAAGAATGCCATGAAGATTTGGAAGAGGTGCATCATCCGCCGAATCCGGTAGCGAGTATCCCCCTCACGAGGGCATGGGCAACATTGACAAAGAATGCACCGGCCACCGCATAGATGAGCGCCTGCCGGGCTTTGGTGAATTCATCAGATTTCCCATGGCCAATGACCATGCGAATGCCAGACACCACCATCACAAGCACAAAGAGAATGTTCAGGGCAACCACGATCGTATTTGTAATAAGCTGCATGACACCGATGAACGGATTGCTCGCGGTGTGCAAACCGCCTGCACCCGCCGATGCAACCACAAAGGAGACAATCGCCTGCGAAGCAAGCACAAGAGCAAAACCGCCCAGTGCGAAGATCATGGAATTCCTCCCTTTGGTGATCTTGCTCTCATCGCCGAAACTCAGCAGGAGCTGGGCACCTCCAATGACTGCGAAAAGCACAGCTGCAGCGCCGGCAAGCCCGGCGAAGAGCAGCCCTGTCCGTACAATACCGTCGTCGATGACAGACTGGCCTGCTGCTGAGTCGCAGAAACCTGCACCCAGAGTCCAGCAGGGATCTATGCCCGGAGGTGCCGCGATTGCAGCAACCGGCGCGAAGAGAAGGCCAAAGACAAAAATGAAACGACTCATATGACGTAGAAGAGATTATTGAGAGTGCGCAGAATGAATCCTGCGAACAACAGCAAAAGAAGACCGCCAATCGCCCATGTCATGCGGGAAATTGCCGCACCGCGCTGGCTCTGGTTATTGCCCGACGTCATGTACAGGAATCCTCCAATGAGTACCCACACAACCGTGAACCCTACCGCCACCTGGAATATCCAGCCTACAGCATCGTTGAAGTAATTGAGGAACGTATAGTATCCCGGGCCAATCGTAATGGACGTCGCACCTCCCAGAGGCTGCAGCAACGGAACGGAGTTCTCAAGCTGCGCAGGCGGAGTCTGCGCATGTGCAGCACCCGCACTGAGCAGTGCGGCGCCTGCCACCGCCAGCGAACAGCATGCACTATGCAAACGCATCATAGTATTGTAGCAGAAAACGCCGTTCTCCGCCAGACTCCCGCAAGATAGTGAATCTAGCCCTTGCATCCCCTCGGCAACATTCGTAGCATGCACCTCACTGCGGATGGTGCTCAGCCTGCCCGGCGTAGCTACGGCGTAGCGCAGCGAAGCCGAGCGAAGTCGGGCCCGCCCCCTCGTAGCGCACAGCGCGAAGTCGGGTTGGCTAGCAGCCGTTCGTTCTCTCACAATGCGGATGTAGCTCAGTTGGCTAGAGCGTCGCCTTGCCAAGGCGAAGGTCGCGGGTTCGAACCCCGTCATCCGCTCCACTCTCGCGAGGGGCAAACCTTCGGCCGTCGCCAAGGCTATGGCCGACAAGCCGGTTTTTCTCTCATGTACTCTCTTTCCCCTTGCATGGTGGAGCTTCCAGGCAGGCCCTTCGACAAGCTCAGGATAAACTCGCCTGCCTTCAGCTCATTTTTTTATCTGTGCACACAACAATATGGTATAAATACCGCACACTCATTTGTCTTCCACGAAATTGCGGGATTAGTACAGTGGTAGTATGCAAGCTTCCCAAGCTTGAGACGCGAGTTCGATTCTCGTATCCCGCTCCATCCGGCTTCGTTCTATGCAAGCATAGAACTACGCCGAGATTGTAGCGAAGCCAAAAAACACGAAGCCGGATGCCTCGGCGCAGTTCGAGCATGACAAGAACGGAGCCGGGCAAATAAAATAGAATTATGCCCTATGTGTACTATCTTGAATCAGAGAACGAGAAACACTGGTACATCGGAATGACAAATGATATCCGACGTAGACTCACCGAACACAACGGCGGAAAAAGTATTCATACAAACAAGCACAAACCGTGGAAACTGCGAATGGCCGTATCATTTGTCAGTTACACAAAAGCAAAAGAATTTGAGGAATATCTTAAATCCCATTCAGGCAGAGCATTCGTAAAGAAGCACCTAGAAGAAGCATGTAAATTAGGCTGACAGATCTCCTCCTTACTTCTTCTTCTTTTTGAAAAGCCACCGAACCGGCGGGATGGGATCGGCAACGATGCGCACACCCTTCGCCACAAGATCGAGGAACTGCCCGGGAGGGTAGCCGCGCTTCTTCGCCTCGTTATGCGGGACTCATCTCCACCTTGACTGCCCTGTGGGTATGGTTTGGGCATGTCCAAAAAAATAATAGGGGAAGCTACACCAAAGACGACCTTCTCTTTAGCTCACCTATCTTAGCTTCTTCCTTCATTGCCTTTCTTCTTTCTATTTATTTTAGATAAGCATGCTCTAAGTTTCTCTCCATCTATAAGCTCTAGTCTATTTGGTACAAAAGATTGAATGATTTTGTCGCTATAAACACCCGGAGCAAAAGAAGATGTAGTAGTTACAAAACCTTTCGACGAATTATTATCAGGATGAAGGACTCCAATGAGAGCTCTCACTTCATCTGCTGATACATTATTGCCTTTAGCATAAGCTTTTACCTGATCAACTATCTGAATAGTATCACCTCCTGGACTCCCCGATACTATTACATCTCTACCTTTATCCCCAGATCGAGGGGTCAACACAACTCTAGCCCAACCATCTCCCACATATGCACCAGCCACCAACTCCTCAAGCCTTCTCCATGGTATCTTAAAAAGAAATTCGGGGTTTCTCCTTAACTCTTTTGAAAGAGCAAACCAAGGTATACTAACATTTTTAACCAATAATCCTTCGTCTGTCTCATCACCTATTAGCAAGGGTTCCGATTCTTCTGTAAGAACACTAATACTGGGGGCATCATTTTCCCACCCCTGTAATGACAACATGCTTTTTACCGCTCTTATAAGCGTATCTTGAATCGCTTTTGGTTGCACATATATGGAAACACCCATCTTAAGTGCTTTCACCGTCAACAATTCATTTCCCTTCTGTAAACTTGAAATGATTATCAAAGGAATGTTTGGCTCTCTACTTAATATTTCTTCAACTATTGAAAGAGATGATGGATAGTCTATATCAAAAAGAATAAGATCGGGCTTAAGCAAAATAATTTGCTCCATAGGAACATCATCACGTTGAACCGCATAAGAAAGAAATCCACTACTCAACAATAAACTGCCAACTTCTTTCAAAACAATAGGATTAGAGGAAATATGAAGAATCCTTACGTTATCTACATCTTCAATACCATCCGCTCTACTTAACTCATCCATAATACATATCATATCATCTCATTTTGTAATAATCTCCCATGAGGAACTCTAAACTGAAGAAGCCCGAACAAATGTGCATTATTGACGTTACAAATTACGATGCTCAGTATTCGATGTTCTGATGAATATTCCATTAAAGCCATATCTCCTAACATGAGATATACCTGATTATTATTAAATCTTACAACGGCTCTAGCTTTCGATTGAAAGAATACCAATTGTAAGACAAATTAAGATCCAGTAAATCACTTTCTTTATCCTTACCTCTTTCTCCTTTTTCCGAAACAGAAAATATACAATCAGAGACGATACAACTATTGTTGCAACTAGCTCCATTGAGTCATTTTCCCAGAACCCCTCATGGGTCTCGAATCCGATAAACGACCATCTCACAAACAATAACGATGCCCAGACTATAGGGATACTATACGTGCTCGAGATTTTCTGATTATCAGTAGCCATGTAAAGAAATTCTATCATGTAATAGTTTCAGAACAAGTTCTTATTCGCTATGAATAAGCCTCCGAGTGCTAAGCGCTGCTGACGCACCACAAAGGAGTTGATCACTACACTTACACTGAGGTATGTTGTATTTGGCATGAAAAGATCGCTCGCAACAGCACTGTGTTTACTATTAATCGGCTGTTCAATACCCGATACAAAGGAGTCTGAGATCACTTGGATTGCTGATGAGGATGCTTATTACTACACAAATGAATATCGTGGGAACCAATTTGTATCAACTAGGTTTACTTTACCATCAGGGCATATCGATGAACGTGTTTGTATTTTCCCACCTTCAACAAAACTTACCGTTGGAGAAATCAGAAAGGTAAAATACACTAAGTCTGGCCTTTACCGGAATGGTGATGATATATACCTGTGTGAAGCAAACAAATTGCCTATTAAGGAAGAAAAAACTGGCACTGTCCCCGACGATGCAAGAATGGTTTACGTGGGGGAAGTAATTCAGGTTGGTGGAGTTGGCTCCCAGTCGATTACTAAGAATGCTTGGAACGCACCTATATCCAGCGATTCCACAAAGTTAGATGCATCTACTTTGGTGTTCACATCATTTAATACTCCAGAAGATTTGATGTGGGCTTCTTGTGCTACGGGCTTCTTTATAAGCAAATGTACAAGTCCTACTGGTAATAATGTGGTACGGGAAAAATTTGACTGTGGCTTAAGCATTGAAGATAAACTTCAAAATATTGTCCAAATCGAATGTACAAGTAGTTCAAACCCCTAGAGGCAAATTGCTCTGGGTGTAATAACATCCAGCCACCCACTCCAGCATCTCATTCTGTAATAAGCTCCAAATATTTACGTTGATTGTTCAGTCTCACCCCAGCTTAAATTTAATTCACCTGCCCATTTTTTCCCTTGTTCAGTAAGGGAATAAACCGAAAAAGTCGGCTTATCTTGTGCTGCTCCAAACGTACCAGGATTTTCCTGCGTAAGAGTGCCAAGCCCTAATTGTAACAATGTGCGTGCAATATATGGAAATGTAAGAACGCTTTCCTTCTCATAAGCACGCAACAATAGATCGTATGTGGTATGACCGAGAAAATCACGGAAGAGATTTGCCTTCATTCTTTTTATATCTCGCTCATAGCGCGCTTCTCCCCTGTGATTCTCGCATTTATCATGACAACCTCTACAAAGACGAATGAGATTCCAATATTCGGAAATTGAAGGAACTCCATTGATATGATGATTTGTAAAAGAACCCGATTGGTCACTCTCATACTTACCACATTTTGGGCATACACCCTTAATTTCCTGCCGGAGAAGGGATTCCACCCAATTGGATACCGGTGCACCGTTTTGAGGCATGCTGGGATTTTACACTATAGTTCCTCCTTCATTCTGTAATAAGTTCCCATAAGGAGCTCCATCTGGCTTTGCTCCAGCAACGTATCCTCCCTCCTTACTTCTTCTTCTTTTTGAAAAGCCACCGAACCGGCGGGATGGGATCGGCGACGATGCGCACTCCCTTCGCCACAAGATCGAGGAACTGCCCGGGGGCGTAGCCGCGCTTCTTCGCCTCCTGTTCCAGCCGCTTGCGCTGCGCTTCCGACAATTTGATATTTGCCATAGGAATGGTGGGAAAGTAATCCCGTTGAGGTGATTACATTTCACGCAGATACCCCCAGGTGTGCAATTTGTCGCTATCCTCGAACCACCGGTTCCCGATATCAGTACGGTAGTACATGTTCGGGATGAGAATATTTCCGATACGGCTGTACATCTGCTTCTGAGCCTCCTTCATGGTCATGCCGCATCCAGTGACGATGAGCGCCACACCGGCACTCCCTGTGATAATCCACTCTTCATTTTCCAATTTTACATCTTCGATGTGCACTCCTTCCGGCATGGGTTTCTTAAACACAATCGCCGCGTCTTTGGAGAACGATTCAAATGTTTTCTTCGCATCGTAAAACGGAAATGGCGGCACAACAATTCTCGCACCCACCTGGAACCCCTTCTTCGTTTTGAGCTTCACCGGCTGCCCTGTGGCAATGGCATAGAAAAACTCGCCCATACCCCCAATAACGCCGTCATACTGGATACTGATCGTGGGGTATCCGAACCGGCTCGTGAATTCCAGCGGATAGATGCCGTTGCCATTGACGATGCAGTTGATGTCGATGTACCCGACATACTTCTCATTGCGTAAGGATTCCTCCATTTTCTTCAGCGTCTGATTGAATAGGCGGTTCGGCTCGCTCCAGAACATCAGTGTCCCCATTTCCCCCGTGGAAACACCCAGCTCTCCGGGGAATAATTTTTTATGTTCAAAGTTCACATTAATAGGAGTGATGAATTCGTTCCCATTGAAGAAAGCTCCCACCGCGATCTCCACGCCCCCAACAACCCTCTTCTGCAGCTGGAACACCTTCACTTCTTTATGCCACGTATGCTGGTAGGCAGAGAGCACGCGAATGACATCGCTGCCGTCTTCCTCATTCCCCACGAAAAGCAGCTGCTTGGCAGCCTCCCCGCAGGGTTTCAAAACGTATTTGCCTGGATTCGCTTTCACGAACGCGATCCCTTCCTGGAAAGAGGAAAACTGCTGATAGGGAAGAATGTTGATCCCATTTTTCTTCATTTCTTCCTGCCCGAACGACCGGTCATCTTCCAGCTTATCCGTGTAGGGAGTACCACCAATGACCGCTTTCCCCTGCTGACGCAGCTTCTGTGCTTTCTCGCCCAGGCCGAGGGTGTCGTCAAAAATAACGACATCGGCCCAATCGACAAAGTCTTCCCATTTATCCACCTTTTCCACAAACCCGCTCCCGACTTCTTTCTCCCCCGGATCTGCAATGAAATACTTCACCTCATTGCCTTCCTTCCTGATTTGCCAGGCAATGTCACTGATAAGCGCTGAGAGAGAGACGAAGAGGAATTTCTTTGGCATAAAAGGAAAACATTGAAGAACCGATGGCATGGAGCCGACCCTAGTATAGACACTATCCCCCCGTTCTCAACCCTCATCTACCTGCTGCATGCTATATGTATATTCCCACACGTCTCACTGTTCTGCAAAAGAAAGTTCCGGAGAAATAACTCACGCAAGAATCTGGAACACCACGAGAAAATGTAATGCGCTGCCCATGAGAACGGAGAGATGCCACAGCATGTGGCGGAAAGGTTTCGTATTGATGTAGAAGAGGATGCCAAGCGAGTAGGCGAGGCCTCCCGCCGCAAGGAGCAGGACACCCGCAAGGGGGAGATGCTGCACGATCGGAACAATGGCCACCACCACAAGCCACCCCATGAGAAGGTAGAGGATCCAGGGCGATTGGACACTCATTCTGGAAGAGAACACCTCAAGAATCACCCCCACACATGCGAGCCCCCAGATGGTTCCGAAGATGCTCCACCCCCACCCTCCCCGGAACGCGACGAGGGTGAACGGCGTGTACGTTCCCGCGATCAGAAAGTAGATGGCGGTGCGGTCGATTCTCCTGAGAGAGTGCCGTGCCCGCGTGAAGGAGAACGCATGCGCGAGTGTGGAAGCGAGGTAGAGACACACGAGCGTCGCCCCGTAGATGCTTGCACTCACCACCTTCCACACATCCCCCGCATGACTGGCATGCACGACCAAAATGACCAGGACTGCAACGCCAAGCACAAACCCCACCGCATGCGTAGTGCTGTTTGCGACTTCCTCAACAGAGCGAGTAGAATGTTTCTTCTGAACCATAACTGCAGTGTAGCCCGTCCTACACCTGCATACCACAACGTTCACTCCCATGTTCCCCGTGCTCACAAACAAGGCAATGAAACTCCGCATCGAGGAAGCGGTTGCAGTATTAAAAGAGCCCTGGTCTCCCGTCGAAATCGGCTGGTTCAACGACCAGGTGATCCGGCTGGCACTCTTCCGGGGAGAGTATCACTGGCACATACATGAGCGGGAAGACGAAGCATTCCTCGTCCATAACGGCAAGCTCACCATCCAGCTGCGGGATCGGGAAAACATTGTGCTGCATGCCGGCGAGATGGGAGTAGTTCCTAAGGGCACGGAACACTGTCCGAAATGCGAGAAAGACACATACGTCCTCATGATTGAGCCGGCGACGCTCCAGAGCGAAGGTGATCGCTAGAGGAATCTATGGTTCCTTCTGCAGGAGGAAACTGCCGATAGCGAGCGCATCCATCCCGCAGCAGGCATAGGTGCGCAGTGCATCTACGGGCGCACACACGAGCGGCTCTCCTGCGATATTGAAACTGGTATTGAGGATCACCCCCCTCCCCGTGAGGTTTTTGAATTCCTGGATGAGGTTAAAATACGGAGCATTTGCTTCCTTGGTAACCCCCTGCACGCGCGCAGTTTCATCTACGTGCACCGCGGCCCTGAATTCTTCCACCTTGTCCTTCCTCGCCTGGAAAGCGAGGATCATGAAGGGACTCTTGTTGGGATTCTCGACATACATGCCGATGTCCTCTGCATGCATGGAAGGAGCGAATGGCCTCCACATCTCACGGTGCTTCACTTCTGCATTCACCCTGTCTTTGATGCCTTTGATGGAGGGATCCGCCACGATGCTCCGCCCGCCGAGTGCGCGCGGACCTGCTTCCATGCGCCCCTGGAACCACCCGACTACTTTGCCTTTGGCCATGAGTTCCGCCGTGCGCCTGGCAATGTTTTCACACCGCTCGTACCGGAGCTTCGACTCTTTCAGGATTGCTTCTATCTCCCGATCGGAGAACACCGGACCGTAGTACGCATGATCGAAAACGAAATGCGGACGCTCCCCGGTGAGTTCCACATGCCGCATGACCGCTGCCCCAAGCGCCGCACCCGCATCGGAGGAGGCCGGCTGGATGAAGATATCATCCACGTATTCGCTCGCGAGCAACTTGCCGTTGGCAGAGCAATTGAGCGCCACGCCGCCGGACATGCAGAGGGAGCGCGAACCTGATTTCTCCGAGAGATACTTCGCCATCCGGAGCAGCGCCCTCTCCAATGCATCCTGCACCGTCGCCGCCAGATCTTTGTGCTCCTGTGTGATCTCCGCACCGTGTTCGCGCGGGGTGAGCCCGGCGAGGAATCTGTTGCGTTTATGGTGATCGATCTCCGGGACAGGTTGGTCCCAGTCGATGAAATCGAAGAGCTCCGGATGCGGAGTGCCATATGCAGCAAGACCCATCGTTTTCCCCTCGTGGCTGTGTGGCTTGAATCCGAGGATCTTCGTCACACGTTCATAGAGTGCGCCCCAGCTCCCTGCATTCGTGACTCGGTGGAGAATATGAAGATCAGTTCCCTCTCCCCACCCGAGCATGCCGCTCTCCCCGCCTCCGGCACCATCGAGCGAAATAAAATTCGCTTTCTTAAATCCGGAGAGATAGAAGGAACTCGCGATGTGCGACACATGGTGGTTGATGAATTTCACGCGCGGATCTTTCGGGGAACACGGCAGATAGTCGTTCCCGCGGTTGATCTCCTTCATCGTCCGCTGGATCTTGCCGTACGCAAAACGCAGCGGCTGTAATGGCCAGAGATTGGGGAGAATCACCGACCACTTGCTGTCCATGCCGATGGCAATGTGATCCACTTCCTCGAACGTCATGCCCCCTTCCCTGAGACAGTACTCCATCGCAAGGCGCGGGAACGCGCGGGGCGCGTGCTTGAGTCGCGTGAACCGTTCCTCCTCGGCAAACGCCTTGAGCTCGCCGTCGACGAGCAGGGCGGCGGCAGTGTTCCAGCTATAAGGGTGTGTGAGTCCCAGAATCTTCATACGCGCTGCGTATCTTCGCAGACGCACAGCGGAAGCACAACGAAATAAGCGATGGCTTGCCATGAGCGGGGCTCTTCGATTCGATTTTGCACTGCAAAATCTCACTCAGAGTCATTCGACTCGTTTGGAAAAAGTGGTTTACCATGAGCGAGGAGCCGTTGCACAAGCAACGGCGACGAGTCGAATGGTGCCCCCGACAGGAATTGAACCTGTATTTCCGGCTTCGGAGGCCAGCGGTCTATCCGTTAACCTACGAGGGCACAGGTGAACCTAGAAACACACCATCAGAATGAACAAGTAGTAGAGTGACTCGCCGGCCGTAGTCCCGAGTGTCATCCCGAGCGGAGCCGAGGGACGAAGGCTGGCGGGGGCTACAGCACAATCTTAGGCAGGCAACCGGAAGAATGCCACCGTATTCGCAGTGGTTATGGCATCAATCTCCGCAAGCGGCTTCTTCTTCAGATCTGCGAGGAGCTTCGCTACCTCCACGGTGTTCGCAGGCTCGTTGCGTTTTCCGCGGTGCGGCACCGGCGCAAGGTACGGTGCATCAGTTTCTATCATCAGTTGCTCCAGAGGACACAGCCGCATGGTGCGCCGGATCCCGTGGGCATTGGTATAGGTCGCTATGCCCGTGAAGGAGAGGAAGTACCCCCTCTCGACGAGAGGCAGAACATCCTCCCACTTCTCTGCACAACAGTGCAGAACGAGAGAGGAAGGATCGACTTCGCGGATGATCGTCTTCAGGTCGTCCATGGCATCGCGGCAGTGCACGACAGCCGGGAGCGAGAGCTCTTTTGCAAGTTGCAGCTGCACGCGGAACACATCGCGCTGCACATCTCTGGGAGAATGATCGTAGAAGTAATCCAAGCCGATCTCACCGATGGCTCTCACTTTTCCCGATGAAGCAAGCAGGGTGCGGAGACGTTCCAGATCCTCTACTTTCCAGCGCTTCGCCGCATGGGGATGCACCCCAATTGTACAAAATAGTTGTTCATATTTCTCGGCCAGGAAAAGGCACTTCTCAGACTCATCTAGATCGTCTGCAATGACGATGCACCGCCCCACTCCGGCCTCCTGAGCACGGCGGAGCACTGCCGGGAGATCCTTGGAAAACTGCTTGTCCGCCAGGTGACAGTGGGAGTCGATCACAGGAGGAGCATAGCAAAAAGGCGGCGCCAGCGGTGGCGAACCGATTGTGTCGCATACCAATCTCCCACTCCTGGAAAATTTCACTTCCCTTCAGCCGCATCCACAATGCCAAGCGCCCCCTGCTGCGCCGGTCCCTGCACCGCATCCACTGCCGCTCCTCTCGGAAAAAACATCTTCGGGAACTCGCGCGCAAGCACCCCATTGGCAAGAGTGTACGTTTGCCCGTCCACGGCAATGGAACAGAACGTAGGTCTGATCCCCGTCACCCTGACCGTCACAGGACGCCTCACGAGAAACGGAAAAGAGGTGTTCACAATTACATCATTAGGCTGGAGAGTGATCTCAAACGGGAACGCAGGATCGGATGAGAGACACTCGCCACCCGGTGCGTACCGCTGCCCGATGGCCAACCCATCGGCATCACTGAGCAGCTGCATGTGTTCCTCCATGGCCCGGTGGCCATGTTCAAGTTGCAACACACATTCCGAGATATGAGGTGTTCTTGGTGAACCACTGAGGACAGGTTCTTCTTGCATAGGATGTGAATGTATCAAATATTTATTGTATTCGTCAAGCACGACAACTGCCTTTATTTGAGGCTTGCAAAGCAAAGATGGCCTGCCATGAGGAGCCCGAGAGGCGACAAATGGTGGGTCAGGTGGGAATCGAATCCTTCACTGCGTTCAGAACGAGCCCACGGCCAACCCCGCAGCGCGCAAGCGCGTGCGGGGCTGCTCTACCACCCAACGAACAGTATTCTTCGATTTTTTTATCTTCATCTCCAGCTGCCTCGCCTCTTCGAGGGAATTGCAGGGGATGAATCTTACCAATTCCCAGTCCCCAATTCTTCTTGTGGTGTGAGTATGGCCATCCCTGTGTTGGCAAAGACGACGCTCAAGATCACCAGTGCTACCAACGTAGTACCGTTTTCCCCTGAGAATGTAGACTCCAATCTTCTTCATAACGCTTGGTGGGTCAGGTGGGAATCGAACCCACGGCCAATAGGTTAAAAGCCTACTGCTCTACCCCTGAGCTACTGACCCAGAACATCGGCATTGTACGGAAAGTAAGGCAGCCGGAAAACAGAAAGACGCTACAATATGCAAGATGAAAGTTGCCATCGTTCATGAACTCCTCACACGGCGCGGCGGCGCGGAACGCGTCGCTCGCATCTTCGCAGAGATGTTCCCGGAGGCACCGGTGTACACACTGCTCTACAACGAGCAGAGACTCGGCGAATGGTTCCCGCCAGAACGTGTCCGCCCGGCCAAGATGCCTTCTGCCTTCCGCCTTCTGCCTTCCGCGTACCGTTTCAACCACCATCTCTATCTCTCTCAATTTCCTGCAGCTGCAGAAGCCTGGGATTTCCGGGAATTCGACCTCGTCCTCAGCAGCTCTTCTGCCTTCGTCCACGGCATCATCACCAACTCTGCCCCCAAGCATCTGTGCTACGTTCACTCCCCTGCCCGCTACCTCTGGGATGCCACACAGGAAGTCCTGGAGCGTGCGGGGAAAGGACCGCTTGGACTCCTGAAGCAGCAGTGGCTGGAGCGAACATTCCATACATTGCGCATGTGGGATGCAGAGGTCGCAGCACGACCGGATGCGCTCCTTGCAAACTCCAGAGAAGTGCAACGACGCATAGAGCTCTACTGGCGCAGAGAGAGCACGGTGGTGTACCCCCCCATAGAAGACTTCTGGTTGGAGGGCGACGTGCGGAAAGAAAAGGATGACTTCTACCTCATCGTCTCCACACTCACGCCGTACAAGAGCATCGATCGCGCCATAGAAGCCTGCAACAGACTGCAAGTACCGCTGAAAATTGCCGGGGAAGGACCGGACATCCGCAGGCTCAGGAAACTCGCAGGCTCCACCACGGAATTGCTTGGCTACCAGTCGAACGAAGACGTGCGTACCCTCTATAAAAGAGCGAAGGCAGTGCTCTTCCCGGGGCAGGACGATTTTGGTCTCGTTCCGGTGGAAGCAATGGCCTGCGGAGCACCGGTGATCGCATTTAAGAAAGGAGGTGCACTTGAAACTGTACACGAAGGCGAGACAGGGTTCTTCTTCAATGAGCCAACCGCAGAATCACTGGAAGCAACGATTCACCAGACACGCACAATGAAAGTGGACCCGGAGCGATGCCGCTCCTTCGCACAGCAATTCTCCCGCAAGCGGTTTGAGGAGGTAATTAGACGGGAAATTGAGGAAGTCCTTGGGCAAGGAAACTAGGAGCAAAATGCAGAGACCTCTCACGAGCGACAATCGAGAATTATGCCTCGCATGCTGTTACAATCAAAGAACTGCGCGAAGGCAAGCTCCGCTTGCCTGGAGCGCAACCCCTAAGGGAAAGGATGGTTCATGGAAGGAAAACCGAAGGTTTGCCTCATGATCAAGCCCTAGCCACCAGTGTGCCTCCGATCACAATGAGGATGGACCCGAGGAGGAGCTGCGGAACGCGCACCTCCTTCCACTCTGCAAATATCCAGAGTGCGAGCAGCACCGTGAAAAGCGTGTTCATATTGAAGAGCGGCACAAGCTGCGAGAGTGAAGCATGGTACCGTGCGAGCCCCAGAGCAACAAGACCACTGCCCACCCCCCAGGTCAGTCCCATGAGTAGGCTATGTGTTCCCGAACGGAGCGTCACCGACCCATACGGCAGGAGCAGAGTGAAGATGAATCCTACGACGAGAATGCCGACTCCGACGAACATCAGATACGGCCCGATGCCGATACCTGCCTGCATGCTGGTTTTTGCGAATATGTTGCAAAACGTGTAGGCAATGGCAGGAATAAGACCGCCGATGAGAATGCCAAGAGTCTGTGCACTCATGAGAAGAGAGGTTGAAGTGGATCCGGGGACCGCAGATTCAGTGCTTCGTAGGTGAGCGGCGTCACCATACGACCCTTGGATGTGCGCTGCAGATACCCCTGCTGAATAAGATACGGCTCATACACATCTTCGAGCGTATCTTCCTCTTCCGCAATCGTTGTCGCCAGGGTGGAGAGACCTACTGGCCCGCCTCCGAACTTCTCTACGAGAGACCGGAGGATTTCCCTGTCTGTTTCATCGAGTCCTCGTTCGTCTATACCGAGCGAAACGAGCGTAGAGAGAGCCCTCTCATGAGAAATGCGTTTCTCATTCTGCACCTGCGCAAAATCCCGGACTGCACGCACCAGCCTGTTGGCAACACGCGGGGTGGCACGGCAGCAGCCGGACAAATAGTCGGCGACACCCTCTTCAAGCTCAACCTTGAGAATGCCTGCTGAACGCTCGATGATCCGCTCCATTTCCACCGGAGAATAGAACGAGAGTTTGAACGTGTGGACAAAACGATCGCGGAGCGGGGCACTCATGGATCCGGCCTTCGTCGTCGCCCCCACAAGCGTGAAGGGCTTGAGGTCCAGGCGCATGGAGCGCGCCGTGGGCCCCTTGCCAATGACAAGATCGAGCGCGAATTCCTCCATAGCACTGTAGAGCACCTCCTCAATAATGGGGCGCATGCGGTGGATTTCATCGATGAAGAGTACATCCCCCTGTTCTATGTTCGTGAGGAGCGACGCCAAGTCTCCCGGTTTCTCGATGGCCGGCCCACTGGTAATGCGAAGTTGTGTTCCCATCTCGCGCGCCATGATGTGCGCGAGTGTTGTTTTCCCGAGCCCCGGCGGCCCGTGCAGGAGTGTATGACCCAGCGGTTCATTCCTCTTCCTCGCGGCCTCAATATGAACAAGGAGATGCCCTTTGATCCTCGACTGCCCCACATACTCCGCAAACGTCCTCGGCCGGAGCGACTGCTCGAATACATCGGCATCCTTCCCTGCTTTTGTGGGACGGACAATCGCCTCTGCCTTCTGAGTCCGCGAAATTGCCATGACACCATCTTAGCAGAGCCGATGCTGTTTTAAGAGCGCGATTATTTCGTGTAGAATCCACCTATGCGCATGCGGAATCCCACAACTCTCACCGTTGGCCTACTCACAGTACTTGTGGCACTCGGCACATTTGACGCCCTGCTCATTGAGAATAAGAAGCTACTCATTCAACTCCAGCAGCCGGAACCCCCACAGGAGGTAGCTGTCGTGGCAAACAGCGGTTCCTCTTCCGCCGCGCAATCATCTGCATCCTCCGTGGGAGGCGGCATTCGGAAAATTGAGGAACCAAATGTGCTGGAGATTCTCACGGTCGAGCAGTTCAATTTCGCCGACCCGGCGAGAGAGCGCAGCCTTCTGGAACAAATCATTCCGAGTGGTGTCGCAACTGTCCAGGCAAAGGTGCTCGTGAAGGATGGCGATCGCATCGGTCTCATCGCATGGGCAGACTCTCCGCAGGTGAAAATCTACTTGCTGGCTCTCAAAGAGGCTCTGCACTCCACATTCTCTCCTGAGATGCGTGACCTGGTGGACGAGGCGCAGGAGAGGGAGGGGAAAGCTCTGCGCAACCTCCTGACATTCCTGGACCCAGCCATCAACGAAGAACGCGTTGTCTTCATCCGTATCCGCGAGCGCCTCTACGAATTCCATGTGGCGGAAGGCAAAGACGCAGTGGTGTTTGATTTAATTGAGACACTGACGAACTAGCTTCGTTAGCTTGTTAGCTTCATTAGTTTGTTAGGTTTATAGCTTCATTAGCTTCGTTAGAAAGATACAAAGGAATTAAACCAAACATCCCAGCCCCTAATGAAGCTAATGCAGCTAATGAAGCTAACAAGCTAATAGGCTACTAAATCATTGACCTCTCCCCTTTCCTCTCTATAGAGTAGCGCGGCTATACTTCAATTTCACTCAGTATAAATGGCGAAGAAAGTCATGAAAGTCATTAAGGTGCAGGCCCGTGGCGGACAGGCGAACCCTGCTCCACCACTCGGTCCCGTGCTCGGTCAGGCCGGGATAAACATCGGTGACTTCTGCAAGAAATTCAATGACCAGACGAAAGACCGCATGGGCCAGGTGGTACCGGCGGAAATTACCGTGTTCGAAGACCGGTCCTTCACATTTGTCCTCAAGCAGGCACCTGCAGCTTCCCTCATTATGGAGAGAGCAAAAGTGCAGAAAGGGAGCGGGGAACCGAATAAGAACAAAATCGGCACTCTCACCAAAGCGCAGCTCAAGGAAATTGCCGAGACAAAAATGTCGGACCTCAACGCGGGAAGTGTGGAAGCAGCCATGAAGACCATCGCAGGAACCGCCCGGAGTATGGGGGTAGACATTGTGTAAATGGTTCATTGAACATGTCCCAATGAAGAAAAGAATAGGGAATGTTTCTTTCGCGTGCGCAATGGTTTTCGTGTGCGAAAAAGTGGAAGAAGCCGTACGCTATGCCTTACCCCTTACCTCGTACCTCAAACTGCGATGGCTGACGCATCACTCTTTACTGCAATGTTTGGATTTGTGAGTGTATTCTACGGAATTTTGGTTCCGTTGCTCCTCCTCCAATCACTCACACTCCTCTTCATTCCAAGTATGATGAAAAACGGCGCTCAGCCGCGCAAAGTGGGTGAAGCCATTTTCTGTTACCTCATGCAGTCGCTCGGGATTCTGCTCATGACAGCCGGTGCTCTGCCAACGCTGGTGAGTGTTCTCGCTGGTGTGGAACTCGCAGGGACAACGTACTTCACGTTACTCGTCATCTTCGCAGCTGGAGGTATTCTCTTCCTCTGGCACGATAACGCTGTCCATGCGATCGATGAAGCTTCCCGCGCAGTCCCGGGTGCAATTTTCCTAATCATGTTCAAAATCATTGGGTACGCCATCGTCCTGCTATGGGTCCTCTCGCTCATCACCACCCTCATGAACGGCATACCAGAAGATGCTGGCTGGTGGATTATGCCGCTGGTGATGATTCTCTACGGCTTGCTGCTGGCTTGGTGTACACGCTCAGACGCGGGTTCGAACCAGAGTGTGTTCCAAAGTATCACAGTGAACTCTTCAAGCCTGCAACCAGCGAAGAAAAATGCGATAGCTGCAAAGCGAAGAAAAAGGTAGAAAAAACCATTGCAAAAGAAGGAGCGGTAGCTAGGCTACCCGCCGTGGGAGCCCTTCGACGCTTCGGCTGCGCTCAGCGCAGGCAAGCTCAGGGCACTTGCACCACGTTCTCCTTACTCTTATGACACAACCAACAGCACTCTCGCGGAAGCGAGGCAAGAACTACGCTGAGAAAGCGCAGCTTGTCGAGAAAAAGAGCTACCCCGTCTCAGAAGCAGTCGAACTGCTCACGAAAGTGAGCACTGCAAAGTTCGATGCAACTGCCGAAGTCCATATCCGCATTGGTGCGGATATGACCCAGGCAGACCAGCTGGTCCGTACGACAGTCTCTCTCCCCCACGGCACAGGAAAGAAAGTGCGTATTGCTGCATTCGTTCCGGATGAAAAAATCGAGGAAGCCAAGAAAGCCGGAGCAGTCCTCGCAGGAAATGCCGACCTCGTGAAGGAGATAGAAGGAGGAAAGATTGAATTCGATATTGCTGTGGCAGACCCGACTCTCATGAAGAGCCTTGGCAAGATCGCCAAAACATTGGGGCAGAAAGGCCTCATGCCCAATCCGAAAGCGGGCACGGTGACAACGAATGTCACAAAGACCATCGGAGAACTCCAGAAGGGGCGCATTGAATGCAAAATGGATAAGCAGGGCATCATTCACACAGTCTTCGGGAAAATTTCCTTCGGCCCCAAAAAGCTGGAAGAGAACCTCACTGCCATCCTCCAGGCCATCAAAGAAGCTCAACCCCCCGGCATTAAGGGGGTATATATTCTCTCTGTCACCATTGCACCGAGCATGGGACCGGGCATCAAAGTGGCATTTTGAGAAGACAGAGATCAGAAAGCAGTACTGACTTCTGTCTTCTACCTACTGACTTCTCAGATACGGTTTCAGGCAGGTTTGCACCTCTGCGATGCTCTCTACACGTACGAGACGTGACCGCAGTTCGCGGGCGCCTTCGATACCTTTCACGTAGCTCGCCAGGTGCTTGCGCATCTCAAGCATACCGCGCCGCTCCCCCTTCACTTCTGCAGCAAGCTCACAATGTTCGATGATGAAGGGGATCTTCTCCGTAAAACTCATCCGATCCAGCGTGCTGCGGATCTCCCCTGTAGCAAATGCATCGACAATATCCCGCAGGAGCCAGGGGTTGCCAAATGTTCCCCGCCCAACCATCACACCATCCAGATTCCCGATCTTCTCCACGGCATCCCGTGCCGTGAAGATATCTCCATTGCCGATGACCGGGACTCCTACGGACTTCTTCAGTTCGTAGATCGGCTCCCAGTCCGCGGCACCGCTGAACTTCTGCGTGTACGTCCGGCCATGGACGGCAAGTGCATCTGCTCCGGCTTCCACAAGCTTCGTGCAGAAGGAAATCAGATTGTCCGGCGTGTCCCACCCCAGACGTGTCTTCACGCTCACGGGGATGGAGACTGCATCTTTGGTAGCAGCGACGAGTGCACAGGCGAGTTCCGGATTGCGCATGAGCGCTGAGCCATGGCAGGAAGATGTCACCCTTGCCGCAGGGCACCCCATGTTGATGTCTATGCCATCAGCACCAAGTTCCTCAATGACTTTGGCAGCAGAGAGGAAGTGCGCGGGCTCTTTGCCGAAGATCTGGACAATGAATGGCCTCTCAAGCACCGGATCGAAATGCAGCATGCCCATGGTTTTCTTTGCTCCGTAATGAATGGCATCGGTACTCAGAAACTCCGTGTACACGACTGCTTCCGGCGTCATGCGCTTGATGAGCTGGCGGTACGATGCATCCGTCACCCCCGCCATAGGCGCGAGCGCAACAATGGGCCGGGGGACCTCCTGCCAGGAAAAACGCATAGAAAAGAGGAAAACAACACATAGAAGAACATACTTTTCGGTAAAACGCGAGCCAAAAGCACCGCAACCGTATCCAAGAGAAGACGCTTTTCCCGCACAATAGAGCCCTATGCGACTGAGAGTACTCTATACGATTTCCGCTGCCCTTCCTGCGCTCCTGCTACCCGCAGTAGCAGCAGCCCAGACTTCCATTATCACCAATATCCCCGGATGTGACTTCGCTTCGGGAAAGGTGACTGCCGCCTGTGTTCCTGCATTCCTCGCACACATCATTAAATTCGTCTTCGGACTCACCGGCGCATTCGCCCTCATCATGATCATCATCTCGGGGTACCAAATTGCTCTTGCAAAAGCAATGGGGCGCGACAGAAGTGAGGGATTCACGCGGCTCAGGGTCGCCCTCATCGGCTTCATCCTGTGCGCCTGCTCCTGGTTCATTGTGGACTTCATCGTGAGATCCCTCGCATTTGGCTACTAGACACGGCGCCGTTTCCAATTAAACTTTCACTGGCTTTGCGCAGCCATTATCGCAGCAATGATGTTCACCGACAAACGACGCCGTGTCTAGATCTCCTCCCCCTCCTTGACTATGCCACCGAAGAAGAAGGAAGAAAAAGCTCATTTCACCTCCCTGCGCATCATCGGCGAAAAAGCGCAGAAGATCCTCGAGTGCGCACGCAAATCTGGCGAGAGATCACATCTTGCTCTCGCAAAGCTGCCAAAGGCAGCACACAACGAACTGGTGGTGCATATCTCTGGCAAGAGCGTTGTCAAAGCTGCGTTCCTCATCCTGGCAATTTTTGCAGGTGCGTGGCTTGTCATCCAGATCCGCGACAAGCTCATCATCCTGTTTCTGGCCATGTTCGTGGCAGCCGTGATCGATCCCGGCGTGGAGGCTCTGCAGAAAGTCGGCATCCCGCGAGGGATTGCCGTGCTCCTCCAATACTTTGCCGCCCTGTTCATGCTCTTCTTCCTCGTCGTCTCCTTCATTCCTATCATCGCATCACAGATACAGGAAATCGCATTGCTCATGAGCGTGAAAATCAACGCATTCCTCTCTCACCCCGAAATCTCTCTGCCCCTCGTCTCAGAAACAGTCAACGACGAACTGACAGTCTTGGTGCAAACGACATTGCAGGACCTTTCCATCATGAAATTCACTGACGCGCTGCAGCAACTTGGGCAGAACCTCTCTTCTGCCGCGCATCAGTCTGTCACCTTCGTGGTGCAGCTCGCAGGCTCAGTCGTGAATTTCTTTGTGAGCTTGATCATCGTACTTGTCCTCGCCTTCTTCATGCAGTTGGAGAAAGAAAAACTCATCCGATGGTTCCTGAGCTTCTTCCCGCACCGATACCGCTTGTACGCCACGGGGAAATCGGAAGCGGTGCACAGAAAAATCGCCCAATGGGCCCGGGGCCAGCTCGTGCTCTGCTTCAGTATTTTCCTCCTCACACTCACAGCCCTCCTTATTCTGCGCATGCCATATGCACTCACGCTCGCAGTACTCGCGGGCTTCTGTGAATTCATCCCTGCAGTGGGTCCGTTCATAGCCGCCATACCAGCAGTGCTCATAGGACTGACACAGGGGGGATTCATCTGGGGACTCATTCTCGTCGGCATCTACTACGTTATTCAGTGGTGTGAAAACAACCTCCTCGTTCCTCTGATTATGCGGAGGGCTGTCGGCCTCTCCCCCGTTGCCATCCTCTTCGCAATGATGGTAGGCATCAGCTTTCCGGATACCATCCACCCTGTGCTGGGCATTATGCTCGCCATTCCTACAACGACCATCATCTCCATTTTCCTCGAGGACTGGCGGGTGCGCGAAATGGAGAAATGAGGATTTGGGTTAGGGATAGGGTTAGGGATAGGGTTAGGGATAGGGAATGAAAAGATGCTTGGAGTTTTGCCTTTGTAACTTTGGCAATTTGTGATTTGCTGAAAGCTCAAAGTTCTTCGCTCAAAACCAAACATCCTAACCCTAGCCCTAACCCTAACCCCAACAAGTAATCTATAGTTTACATAGTATCTTCCACGGTTTTTCTCCTTTCTGTCACTCCACAGGAAAGGAGAGTTGTGATAAATTGGTATGATCTCATCGACGAATCAGCACTCTCTATGGTAGAGTGCTAATGTTCCCCTCTCCGTATGCACCCTTTTGATCGCTTCACGCCCAATGCAAAACTTGCTCTGCAGATTGCGGAACAGGAAGCAAAGAACATGAAGAGTAGTTACATTGGATCAGAGCACTTGCTCCTGGGGCTCCTCAGCATCCCAAAATCGCTGGGTTTTTCCATTTTCACGGGTGCCGGGGTTACTCTCGAGAACGTGCGCATCCTGCTCAAAGCTATGAAATCCCAGGATGTGGAGGGAAAACATGTCAAACATGGACTCTCCACCTACCTGCACAATGTCATCGAGCAGAGCGTTATTACAGCACATAAATTCCGTCATGCAAATGTTGGAACAGAACATCTCCTCCATGCACTCGTCTCTACTGAGAAGAATGCCGCAACCATGCTGCTCGAGCAGATGCAGGTGGACCCGGAAGACCTGAAATCGCACGTCGAGGAGATGTTCGGCCAAATCAACCAATTCAAGCAGCAGAGTAAAAATATGGAGCAGTCTCTCGAATCCTTCTTCCAGGGATTGCAGGGTGCCATCGTTGGCATGCAGGGCGCCATGCCGGGCATGGAACCGGAAGAGCTGAAACGCCGGAAGACGGACGGCAAGAGTAAAACACCCGTGCTCGACTACTTCACAGATGACCTCATCAAGAAAGTGAAGGAAGGGAAAACCGACCCCATCATCGGGCGCGACGAAGAGATTGAGCGCATCATTCACATCCTGAACCGCAAAACAAAAAACAACCCGGTACTCATCGGTGAGCCTGGTGTGGGAAAAACTGCCATGGTCGAGGGGCTGGCACAGCGTATTGCCCAGGGCAAAGTCCCAAGCTCTCTCAGGAACAAGCGGGTACTCATTCTGAACATGGGCTCTCTCGTCGCAGGAACAAAGTACCGAGGTGAGTTCGAACAGCGGTTCGATGACATCATCAAAGAAGCAGTGCTATGCGAGAACGAAATCATCCTCTTCATCGATGAAATGCACACCGTCGTCGGAGCCGGTTCTGCAGAAGGATCACTCGATGCGGCAAATATTCTCAAGCCCGCACTCAGCCGCGGATCTCTCCAAGTCATTGGAGCAACCACAACCGACGAGTACAAAACCATCGAGAAGGACCGGGCACTGGAACGACGCTTCCAATCCATCCTCATAGAAGAACCGAGTGTCGGAGATTCCATAAAAATACTGAGTGGCATTCGGTCAGGATTTGAGGAATTCCATAACATCTCCATCACAGAGGGGGCACTGGAAGCGGCCGTGCATCTGAGCAAAAGATACCTCACAGACCGCTACCTGCCAGACAAAGCCATCGATGTCCTCGACGAAACAGCCGCAGGGAAAAGCCTCCTCAACCCTGACCAGTCACCGGAGATCAAAAAGACAGAAGACAAGCTTGAGAAACTCATAGAGAAACAGCAGGATGCGGTGAAGGAGCAGAAATACCACGTGGCACTCAAGCTCAAGCAGGAACAGCAGAGCCTGCAGGAGGAGCTCGACCATCTCCGTTCCATGCAGGACGGTGACCGGCGTACCCCCCTCCAGATCACCGAAGACGACATTGCACACACCGTTGGGAGAATGACCGGGATCCCCGTAACCAGACTCCTAAAAACTGAGAAGAAACGGCTCCAGAACCTCGAGATGGTTCTCCGCAAGCGCGTGGTGGGACAGGACGAGGCAATACGAAAGGTGGCTCGCGCCATTCGCCGCTCACGCGTTGGCATTGGTGATCAGCGCAGGCCCATTGGCTCTTTCCTCTTCCTCGGCCCGACCGGCGTGGGAAAAACTGAACTCGTGCGCACAATCGCAGAGGAAGTATTCAACCGTGAAGATGCCCTCATCAAGATCGATATGTCTGAGTTCATGGAGCGCCACAACGTCTCTCGCCTCATAGGAACAACGGCAGGATACGTGGGATATGAGGAGGGCGGGCAACTTACGGAAGCGGTGCGTCGCAAACCCTACTCTGTTGTTCTCTTCGACGAAGTCGAGAAGGCGCATCCGGAATTCTTCAACATTCTCCTGCAAATTCTGGAAGACGGCGTACTCACAGATGGCCAGGGAAAGAAGGTGGACTTCACGAATACGATTATCGTCATGACGAGCAATATCGGTGCAGCAAAACTCACAAAGCAGGCAGGGAAGATAGGATTCCAGCTCGAGAACGAATCCGGGAAAGACGATCACGCCTACGAGGAAAAATGCGCAGAAGTCATCCAGGAACTCAAGGACAATCTGCGACCGGAGTTCCTCAACCGCATTGACCACACCATTGTCTTCAACGCACTCCACCAGGAACACATCCGCAAGATCGTGAAGCTGCACCTCACCCGTTTCGAAGAACGTCTGAAACAGCAGGGCTACACGCTGGACACAGACCAGAATGTTATCTTCTTCCTTGCACAGGAGGGGTTCGATCCGGAGTACGGAGCCCGGCCCGTCCGCCGCGTGATACAGGAACGCGTGGAAGATGAAGTAGCTGAGCACATCCTCAAAGAGATTTTCCAGCCCGGCGATACGATTCGTATTGTGAGGAAGGGAAAAGACAAACTGGAGTTCCTCCCGGGCAAACCCGCACCAAAGGAAGAGACTGTGCTGGAAAGTAAGCAGGCTGCTGCTTCTGAGAAAACCTCATGATGGAAAAATAGAAGAAAGAGAAGGGTAAAAAGACCCTCAACCCTCGCTCCTCTCTCCCTCAGATGCAAACTTGGAACAAGGGCTCTTTTGTGGTATAATTACTAGATTCCTGCACCCCATGGCGCTCGACCCCATCAAAATTCCGCAGAACGTCTACGTGGAGGACCGCATTATCGGACCGGTCACGCTACGTCAGATCTTCCTTACGCTCGCCGGAGGGGGTGTAAGTTACGTCATCTACGCCCTCGTGAAGCAGGCAGGAAAGCTATCGCTCATCACAGGAATACTTTCGTGGGTACCACTCCTCATCATGGTGGCATTTGCCTTCCTGAGAATCGGCGGCATAAGCCTCTTCCGATTCCTGCTTCTCATGGCAGAAAAATCGGAGAAACCAGCCGCGCGCTACTGGCAACCGCGCAAAGGCCTGAGTATGAAACCAAAAGAATATGTACCAAGGAATGTGAAGGAGAAAAGCAGTTTCTCACACACACAGGAGGAGTATGACGAAATCCATAAGCTGAGCAGTGTGCTCGACATCGGCCCTGTGGCAGGAAAGACGACTCCCAGGCAGCAGACCCCCGTAGAGGAAGAGGAAGAAGAGGAGGAATTCATAACGGTCGGAAACGTAACAGAGCAATCTACCCCCACAAAGAACAATGCCTAAGAAGAAGCAAGACGCCACAGGCAGTGAAGCACCAGACACCGTACGGCAGCGGAAGGGAAATCCCAAAGCCGCAGCACAACGCTTCCTCCCCATTGCTGAGATCCGCAATGATACGGTCATCCTGAAAAACGGAGGCCTGCGTGCCATCCTCTCCGTCGAAGCTCTGAACTTTAACCTGAAGAGTGAAACCGAACAGCAGGGCATCATTGCCGGGTATCAGGCATTCATCAATACACTGACTTTCCCTCTGCAGGTATGCGTGCGATCACGGAAAGTGAACATAGATCCCTACATCATCCAGATACGGGAAATAGCCCGCAAACAGGAGAATGATCTGCTGCGCAACCAGACAATCGCATACGCCAACTTCATTGAGAAAATCTGTGAGGTCGCAGACATCATGACAAAATCCTTCTTCGTTGTGATCCCGCTGGACGATTCACAGGAAACAAAATCTTCACTCGCAAAGTTTTTTGAGTGGATGGGGCTGGATGACACAGAAGCAAAAGCTGTGCAGCGCTATCGCCTCTTCGTAGAGAAGCACAACAAACTCAAAGATCGCATGAATCTCGTAGAATCTGGACTGAACAACGTCGGACTCATCACGCGCCGCCTGACAACGAGTGAACTCATCGAGCTGTACTACCAGTACTACAACCCGCACACAAGCCAGGAGCAGAAGCTTGGCGGATCCATCAACACAGCACCGCTGGTGTGGTAGCGAGAATAGATAAGAGGAAAGAGAATAAGAGGGTTTGTTTCCTTGGGTTCTTAAAAATCTTAGGATTTTGATGCTTCCCTCATTCCTCTTTCCTCTTATCTATTCTCTCTTGATTCCTTGACAGATCACCACCCTCTCTGAGAAAGTACTGCAGGACTGAGCAAGTTGCTCGTGCAAGGACTGCTTGGCCCACCTCGCTTATTTCCTCCCGCTTGCACCACTCTTTCTGTATGAGTACAACCAACGCAAAAAAGAACTCCGTCATGGAAAAACTGCTCAAGGAAGCACCACCTATCGTGCGTGTCCGTCCGGGGCAGCTCATAGAAGGCACTGTGGTGTTCCGCGGAAAGAACAAATTACTCCTGGACATTGGCGGCACCGTCACCGGCATTATTTCGGGAAGAGAGCTCCGGGACTCATTCAACACTTTCCGGGAGCTCAACATCGGCGACACTGTTTCTGCCATGGTACTGGAAGAGGAGAACAATGAAGGAATGTATGTCCTGAGCCTGCGGATGGCCAGCCAGCAGAAAGCATGGGAACGCTTCCATGAGATTATCGAAAACAGCAAAACAATGTCATTCATTGCACAGGAGGCTAACAAAGGAGGACTCCTTGCAAACATTGATGGCATCCGCACGTTCCTGCCCGTCAGTCAGCTCGCACCCATGCACTACCCCCGCGTCAATAACGCGGATACCAGCGAAATCATGCAGCGGCTCGCGAAATACATTGGCCACACGTTCACCGTAAAAATCATCACGATGGATGAAGAAGCAGGAAAGATCGTGGTTTCCGAGCGCGAAGCACTCGCAGAGGAGCGCTCCAAAGCACTCGAATCGCTCAAGGTCGGCGAAATAAAGGAGGGCATTGTCACCGGTGTGGTGAAGTTTGGGCTCTTCGTTGCATTCGAGGGGCTTGAAGGCCTGGTGCACATTTCCGAAATTGCCTGGGGACATGTGAAGAATCCGTCCGAATACGCTGAAGTGGGCGACAAGGTACAGGTGAAGATTATCGGCATAGACAGCGATAAGCTCTCTCTCAGTATCAAGCAGCTCACACGCGACCCATGGGAAGAAATCGCAGAACGCTACCCTGTCGGCAAGAGGGTACAGGGCACTGTCGTGCGTTTCGCAGACTACGGAGCGTTCCTGAAACTGGAGAAAGACATCAACGGCCTGGTCCATCTCACGGAACTCGCACATCACAAAGTGACCGATCCTTCCGAGGTGCTGACCATCGGCCAGAAAGTCGATGCACAGGTGATTAACATCGATATTGATGAACGGCGCATCGGCCTCTCCATTAAGGCTATCAAACCGATTGATAAGGAGACTCTCGAACGCATCAAGAGGGAACAGGCAGAGGAAGAAGCGAAGAGAAAAACAGAGAAAGAAGCCGGTAAGGAAGGAAAGGAAAAGAAAATTGAAAAAGAGAAAGTGAAGGAAGAGGAGGTGGAGGAAAAGAAGAGCACGAAGAAGAAGGCCACAAAGCAAGGAAAGGAAAAAGCACCGGAGGGCAAAAGTGAACCACAGACGCTCTTCAGTGAGGAAGAGGTGCCCTCAGTGAAAGATGCTGAGTTCGTCGCCTCCAAGTCGGGCAAGAAGTACTATCCATTGAACAGCGCACAGGGAAAGAAGATCAAGGAAGAGAACCGCCTGTACTTCAAGGACGAGAAAACAGCGAAAGCAGCTGGCTTCTCGGCCTAACCAAGCCTGCGATGGATGCCATTATCTTCGATTTCGACGGAGTCATTGTCGACAGTGAAAAATACTGGCGCAGAGAAGAAAAGAAGTTCTTCAACTCTGTGATCCCTCACTGGAACGAAGCCGATCATCACAAGATCGTCGGGATGACGATGGCTGGCTCCTATGAACTCTTCAAAAAAGAATACAAGATAGCTATTTCTCTTGAGAAATACTTGGAAAAGTACAGAGACATTGCACGTCGCGTGTACGAACAGTGCTCTCTGATCGAGGGAATGACAGTTCTTCTAGGAAAACTGCAGAAGGCAACCATACCCCTTGCTGTAGCTTCATCAGCACCGGGGGAATGGGTAAGGCACATCCTGAAGAATCAGGGTATCATTGGGTATTTTCGAGCCATCGTCACTGCAGAAGACATTGGAGAGCATGAGGGGAAACCGAAACCTGCTATCTACCTGCTCACAGCCAAGAAACTTGGAGTGAGGCCGGAAACTTGCATCGCCATTGAAGATGCAACGAACGGCATTCTCGCAGCGAAAACTGCAGGCATGCAATGCATTGGCGTCGATTTCCCCGACGGTACACCGCAGGACCTCTCGCAGGCAGATTTTGTCATAACAAACTTTAATGAACTGAGTGTGGAACGGCTGCAGTCTCTGATCTAACTCTCCTCCTCCTCCAGACTCTGCTGGCTCAAAAAATGCAGGTGCAGGTAAAACACCTCCTGTCCCCCGCTGTGCCCGACATGGAACCTGAGCTGATACCCGTCTATCCCGTGCCTATCCGCAAGCTGCTTGGCTTTGTAGATGAGCATCGCAGGCACATGGAGCGTCTCCTCGGTTAGGTCTGCAATGGAGGGGACAAATTCCTTCTTGGGGATGAAGAGAAGATGCGTCGGCGCCTTTGGGTGAATATCTTTGAACACGAGCACTTCATCATCCTCGTATACTTTCTCTGCCGGGATCTCCCCATCCAGAATTCTGTGGAAGATGGTTCTTTCAGTCATAGAGTAACAATGGGGAATGCGATCATAGCAGAGGACACCCTGAGTGAAATCGAAGGGTGGAAGACAGTTCTTTCAGACATAGCTGAGTAGTGGAGGATGGAATAATAGCAGAGAACACCCTGAGAAAATCGAAGGGTGGAAGATGGTTCTTTCGCTCAT
Source organism: Candidatus Peribacteria bacterium RIFOXYB1_FULL_54_35 (assembly GCA_001787755.1). Lineage (GTDB taxonomy): Bacteria > Patescibacteriota > Gracilibacteria > Peribacterales > Peribacteraceae > GWB1-54-5. The sequence goes on along the minus strand of MFYJ01000007.1, from coordinate 47,410 downwards.
AGAAGAGAGGGAATGTTCCCTAGCCTAGCATGTCTCAGAATGTCGACTCAGATTGACTTTTTGGCCAAAAAAAGAGAAAATATACGCAGAATGCCTTCTCATGCTTCCCCAGAAGCAGGCAAACAGAACGAAACATCAGTCGAGGTATCGCCAACGCTGATTGTTTCGCAGCCAAAAAAACTCGAGGGCCTCCTCGAGACACTCGTGCTGCTTGACCGGGTGAGCGAGACTATTGGTGAAGACCGTTCCGGCGACATGGGCGGTTCAGGGGCAGCAGGAGCAAAACAGGGGGACGATGAACAGGAAATCTCCCTGCGCGAGCTGGCCATTGCAAACCTGCCTGATACTCCAGTAATGCAGAAACACCTCAGGACACATATTGAGAAAGAAGTGAAGAAACTGCAGAAACAGGTGAGGTATGCGGCACGCCGCGCGACCAAGCCGGGAACGGCTTTCCAGATCAATCGCCTCTACGCACGTATTCGCAGGCTCAACGCGCTACTTGCTGAACTCCTGGAGGCATCGCATGAAATGCTCAAGCGCCTCTACGTGAAGATCTTCGTGGATAAGCAAACGGTCATTTGAGCGAGCGCACCTCCTCCATGCGGAACACAACTTCGCTCAGGAAATTTCCGAAGAGAGGGACCCATTGCACCTGCTGAACGAGCAGAATCGCAAGCGGAATGACAAGCGCCACGGCTGTAATCATCCCAAGACCGTACACGATACCCCGCAGAAAGTGTAAGAGGAGGTTTTTCCCGGGATGAAAGACGGCAGCATACTGCTCTGGCAATTCCCGGATAGTGTGCTCCAGATGTTCAATGGAACGTTGGAGCTGCCTGTCGGTACTGGAGTTTTTTGAAGCCATAGAGATTACGTTTCAGCGGTTTTCTTCGCACCCTTCTTGGATGCCACTTTCTTCTTTTTCTGCTTCTTGGATTCCGTAGTTTTCTCCTCAAAGAGATCTATCGCGTACTCCATGAGATGTTCCGCGATGGAAATAGGCTTCATAAACACATCCTCCAGCTGCCCCGTGATATTTTCGATACGCCGGACAATCTTGCGGACATCTACAGCAATGAAAAGTGCATGGTAGAGAACGACAATGAACATGATTGCGACGGCAATCTCTAAGCCGATGAGAATGTCGTTTGCAGTGAGCATGGGCAGAACAGAAAGGGTACACTGAGCCTACAGTTCCTCCCTGTCATGCGCAACGTGCTTCGACACATCCGGCTGATCCCACGCAAGAGCATTATGTATCTCATCGGGCTGTACCAAGCCACACTCTCACCCGACCATGGGCAACTCAAAAGCATGTATCCCTACGGTTTCTGCCGGCACCAACCAACATGCTCAGAGTATGGAAAACAGGTCATCGCTGACAGAGGGATGATCGGAGGGATGCCACTGCTCATCAAACGCCTGCTCTCCTGCCACCCCTGGACTACACCCAGCGAGAAACGCATCCTTGCGATTCTCAAACGGAACGCCCAGTGAACAAACACTGCACAGCAAAGAGAACACATGTTAGGATGCGCCGGTGGTGCCACAACCCTCACCTACCATACCATCGGAGGCCACAGTGACAGAAATTCGAGCGGGAAAACCACGGAATTTTCCCCTTTGGCTGAGCATCGTACTGGTGTTTCTCGGCGGTTTCGCCATTGGGGGTGCACTGATGACATACAGTGCAGCCTTCGGATGGGATGACGTATGGCAGCATATGTACAGCAAATACGTGCTATCGCTCTTCCATTTGTACCCAGAAGAACAAATAGCAACGTTGAAGCTGTACGGCCCTCTCACAGAACTCTTCCTTGGGATTGCAACCGAATACATCTTCTACCCTCTCCAGGATCCTTATTGGGTGCGCCACGCACTCGTGTTTGCCCTCTTCCCCACCACCCTCTTCCTGCATTTCGTTCTGCTCCGAAAAAATGGCATATCCCTGGCTACCGCGCTCCTCGCGACCTGCTGTGTCTTTGGGGTTATCCGCTTCGGAGGACACGCCCTCGTGAATGTGAAGGATTTTCCGGCTGCGAGCGCCTACCTCATCATCACGCTGATACAGTGGCAACTGTTCCGGTTCTGCTTCGACCGCCAGGAAATAATCTCGACGCGATGGCTTTCCTCACTCGTCCTGCTCGGCATGGTATCGGTTGTGCCGTACCTCATGAGAACACCGCTCCTCCTGCATTTTGTTATGACTTCCGCTGCATGCATACTTGTTTCTCTGCTCCGGAGAGACATGGGAAAGAGGAAGAGACTGCTGTTGGCCATCATTCCAATCATCAGCGGCATACTCACCATCAGCCTCCTCCTTCCCTCCGTCTGGTCAGAGGGATTCTTCGGCTCCATGGAGAAAACTCTCTCCTTCTACTCGCACCACCCAAGAGGACTATCGACGAGAGTGTTTGGCATGCAGTTCACCCCTGAAGCGATCCCCCGTTGGTATGCACTGGCATGGATCATTGTCATAGCACATCCCGCCGTTACAGCACTGGCACTGCTTGGCATCATCCTTCCTTTCATCCACCACAGGAAAGAAGGAAGTCTCCTCGCCATCCCCACCTCTGCCGGCACATGGCATATCTCTTTGCATCTATGGATGTGGATCGTCACGCTGCTCAGTTTCCTTGCTGTGATCGTGATTTCACCGAATCTCTACAACGAGGAGAGACATATACTCTTCCTCTACCCAATACTGTTTTCTGCCGCAGCACTTGGCCTCGGATCGCTCAGGAAAACAACAAAATACTGGCTCTCCACCCTCATCGTTATTGTATCTCTCCTCTCGTACGCCTCGTGGGGCAAGTACTCCTACATCTACATTAACCCGCTCCTGGGGATGACAAATAAGAAACATTTCACTGGAGATTACTGGGAAGTGTGCATGCCGCATGCCATTCTTGTGTCGCAAGAGAATGCCCAGTCGAATACCCGAGTGTATCTCCGAAGCATCAACCCTCCGACTTACATTCAACTAATCCGACTGAGGCAAGGCACCTTCTTCCAGGACAGAAAACTTGCCCGATTCCGTTCCACATCCAAACGGCCTGAGAGAAACCCCTATTTTGCCATCTCCAACTATCCTGACGACCAAAGAACATTGGAAGATATAGAAACGAAAAAAGCGTCTCTGGTGTGGGGTGAAAAGACCCCTTTGGGTGAGTACATGTGCCTGGTTGCACGGTACCAATGACAGAGGGCACAGACCTCTCATTCCTACCGGCAGCGTTCCTCTGTGCTGCATGACCGAAGAACCTGCAGGACACAGACTCCCTGCAAAATGCACCAGACCCACAGCGCTCTTACTCTCTGCGAAATGCCTTCCAGGCGCCCACTCATGAGAATGACACGGAGATTCGAGAAATTATAGGAATAGTCTTTCAGTAATGAAAGAAGCAGAGCAAAAAACGTTCCCTGTCGTCTTTTCTCTACCGAAACAAGCCCGTCCACAACACGTGACATGCGGCGGAAGAACGGTACAAATGAGGCCTTTGCCCTGTGGTACACCACAGCATCAGGCCCGAAGGAAAAAGAAACCCCCCTGCGGGACGCACGGTCCCCCCACTCATAATCACCGCCGGAGAGCAGAGATGCATTGAACAGACCCACTCTGTCAAAAAACGCCCTCGGCACGAACATATTCCCCGTAAGTGCATACTGCCTCTTCGAAACAATATCCTCCTGCCTAAACACCGTTGCCTGCTCATACAGTTCCACAGCAGTGGGTTTCGCAGAGGTGGTCACGACAATCCTCCCCGCAACAACACCACCCTGCAGGGAGAGAACTTGGCGCACACCAGCAGCAAGCCAGTTTGGAGCCAGACGGCAATCGGAATCGGTGAGCGCAATTACTACCCCGCGCGCATGACGAATGCCGGTGTTCCTGCAGGCATAGGGACCTGCCGCACTCTCACGGAGAACGAAAACCCCGTGCGCAGGATCTGCAAACTCAGCAAGATCACCATTTCCGCCATTGTCGACAACGATCACCTCCATCTGTTCCCGGGGAAACGTCTGGGCTCGCAGGTCCCGGAGCAGCGCCTTCACCCCTTCCCTATTCTGAAAAACAGGCACAACGACTGAAACGGTGATGTGGGTGTTCTTCATCGGATAGAATGACACGGAGGGAAAGCAAAAAAGCTCCTTTTACGGCATTGTACGCAGATGAGCTCTTGCGGCAAAACCATTCTTCGGGGAACATCTTCTTCGGTTTCTCCGGAACTTCTTCACGGAAGCAGTCTTTCTTTGTATTCTTATCCCGCTTGTTCTTTCTCCGGATCCCAAAGCTCCACCTCCATCTCCCAAAAGCGGGTATAGCACCCTTCGACTCCCCCGCTTCGCGGGGTCGCTCAGGGCAGGCAACGGCTAGAGCACCCGCCTTCGCCCTCGCGAAGCTCGGGCTACGGCCGGGCAAGTCAGCCTTCCCCCCTCCCATTCACATCATCCTTTCTCACCAGCGGGTATAGCACAACGGTAGTGCATCAGCCTTCCAAGCTGAGGATACGGGTTCGATCCCCGTTACCCGCTCCAAGCTCTTGAGCAAGGAGTCTGAGCCTGCCGAAGACGACGCATGCGAAAGGCTTGGACGGCAACCCGTCCGAAGCTCCGAAG
>MFYJ01000007.1:0-42769 GCA_001787755.1 Candidatus Peribacteria bacterium RIFOXYB1_FULL_54_35 | reverse complement strand
CAAGGAGTCTGAGCCTGCCGAAGACGACGCATGCGAAAGGCTTGGACGGCAACCCGTCCGAAGCTCCGAAGGAGCGAAGGAGGGTTACCCGCTCCACTCAACATCTTGCCTTCAGCACACCATTCTTCAATGGAATGGTGATAAAATAGACAACTCTGTCCTCCTATCGACAGAGGCCCCCTGAGCCTACTACACTTCGGATTGATCGTTTCCAGACTGAATACGCCTATGTCCGCTTCTGCCCACACGTCCACCCTCAGCCGCCTTTCTTTTCTCGACAGGTATCTGACTCTCTGGATATTCCTCGCAATGGCACTCGGCATTGCGCTCGGGAACATCGCCCCATCGTTCGTTGCAGGAATCACGCATCTCTCTGTTGGCACTACCTCTATCCCCATTGCCGTCGGGCTCATCGTCATGATGTATCCTCCGCTTGCGAAGGTGCACTACGAAGAGCTGGGACGCGTGTTCAGGAATGGCAAGGTGCTCGGACTCTCGCTTGTACAGAACTGGATTATCGGTCCGATACTCATGTTCTTCCTTGCCCTACTCTTCCTGTCGGATCGTCCGGAGTATGCCGTAGGACTCATTCTCATCGGACTTGCCCGCTGCATCGCCATGGTGATTGTCTGGAACGACCTTGCTGATGGAGACAGGGAGTATGCGGCAGGACTTGTCGCTCTGAATTCGATATTCCAAGTCTTGCTCTACTCGGTTTATGCCTATCTGTTCATCAAAATTCTCCCGTCCCTCTTCGGCATCGAGTTCGGGGCTGTTGATCTCTCCCGCATCACCATCAGCTCCATCGCTCAGAGCGTGGCAATCTACCTCGGCATTCCATTCCTCGGAGGAATGACTACTCGATTCCTCCTTGTACGAACGCGAGGACGCGACTGGTATGAACAACGCTTTATCCCTCGTATCTCCCCTCTGACTTTGATCGCCCTCCTTTTCACGATCATCGTGATGTTCTCGCTCCAGGGAAAGAATATCGTCACCATTCCATTTGATGTCGTCCGTATTGCTATCCCTCTCCTTGCCTATTTCCTCATTATGTTTTTCCTGTCCTTCTGGATGAGCCGCCGTCTCGGTGCTCCTTATCCGCAGACTGCCACTCTGTCCTTCACGGCTGCGAGCAATAACTTCGAGCTTGCCATCGCAGTTGCCGTTGCGGTGTTCGGAATCAACTCAGGAGCCGCTCTTGCTGCGGTAGTCGGCCCACTCGTGGAAGTCCCCGTCCTCATCGGCCTCGTAAACGTTTCCTTGTATCTCAGACGCAGATACTTTCCAACGGACACAAACTCCTAGCGACACATCACGGTTGTCATAGTTTCCAGTCTTCGCCTTCGGGCTTCGGCCGGCAGGCCAGTAACCCGCTCCAGCCACAAAGTGGCTTATTTAAGCCATTTTATTTTGTACGCGTAAGCGGAAATACAACTGGCAATTCTTCTGAGACAATAAAAGCTATAGACTAACTTTGATATGCCCGTTGAAATTCCCGCAATTGCCGCTTTGACATTGGTCGCCTCCGCAGTCGGAACCATGACGGGTTTCGGCACATCAACTATCATGATCCCTGTCCTGCTCTTCTGGTATCCACTGCCGCAGACACTACTACTTGTTGGCATCGTTCACTGGGTTGGCGACATTTGGAAAATAATTCTGTTTCGCAAAGGGGCAACATGGAATCTCATACTTCTTTTTGGTATTCCAAGCGTTCTTGCTGCATATGCCGGAGCTCGTCTCACACTGACGACAGAATCAACTATCCTTCTGAGAATCCTCGGTGCCGCGCTCATCGCTTATACAATTTTTCTCCTCTTCCACTCCTCATGGAAGTTACCGAAGAGGAATATGACTGCCATAACAGGCGGGGCGCTTTCAGGATTGATGGCGGGGATCTTTGGAGTCGGCGGAGCCGTGAGAGGAGCATTTCTTGCCGCATTCGATCTTCCCAAGCACGTCTACATTTTTACTGCCGGCACCATTGCATTGATGACGGATTCCATTCGTCTGCTCACTTACGGAATCGGTAATGTGAATCTGCCAAGGGAACTCTGGTATGGCATGATCCTGTTTCTACCGCTTTCCTTTGCCGGTGCATGGTGTGCAAAAAAGATCGTTGGGCAACTTCCTGAAAAAGCCTTCCGGCAAGTCATCGCTATCTTCCTCGCGCTTGTTGGTCTGAAATTCCTGCTGTTTCCATAAACGGTTTACGGACACAAACCCCAAGAAGCACCCACTATAGTTGTAATAGTTTCCAGCCTTCGCCTTCGGACTTCGGCCGGCAGGCCAGTAACCCGCTCCAGCCACTTGGATATTTGATTAGAATCAGCAATGCTGGTACACGTCTATGCACTTCCCATCCCTGTTCAAGAGTCTCTCCAGCTTGCTCCGTCCTCGACAAGCTCTCCGTTGCCCTATTTGCATGTGCACCGCCAACACGTTTCTCACCTTCGGAATACACCCCCGGCCAAATTCCATGTGCCCCTCCTGCAGATCCCTGGAACGCCACCGGCTCTTGTGGCTGTATCTGGAGCAGTGCACCGATTTCTTCTCCGCGCGGCTAAGCGTGCTCGAAGTCGCGCCGCAGAAGTACATGCAGGACACATTCTGCAAACTGAAGAATCTCCACTATCAGAGTGTCGATCTATCGTCTCCGATTGCAATGTTGAAGATGGATCTGACGAACCTCCAGATTCCGGGGGACAGCTACGATTGCGTGCTCTGTTCCCATGTCCTGGAGCACATTCCTGATGATCGGGAGGCAATGCGGGAGATTTTCCGCGTCATGAAGCCGGGTGGTTGGGCCATAATCCAGGGTCCTGTCGATCATTCGCGGATGGAAACGTACGAGGATTTCTCCATCGTCTCCCCTCAGGAGCGCGAGAAGCACTTCGGTCAGTGTGATCACGTCCGCCTCTACGGCAGGGACTTTACCGACAGGCTGAGGGGGGCGGGATTTGTCTTGGAGCTAAACCGCTTTGCACAGACATTGAATCCCCGCATTGTGAAATGCTGCGCACTCACAACCAAGGAAATCCTCTACATCTGCCGTAAGCCGCTTACTGCCGGGCATTGAAGTCATTCACAATAAAGCCACACAGAAACTGACGTTTTGTACTCTCATTCTCCAAACCGACAGATGAGGAAGGTGATGGTCGCCGGTTCATCCTGCACGATGAAAAAATCGCCGTCGACCATCGCCACTCCTTCCTGATTCTGCCCCGGTAGGACGGAAGTGCGGACGATATCCCCGTCGAGCGTTGCCTCAAGGAGACGATCCTCGGTATCGCTGATCGCGAAGAGGTGGCCGGAACGAGAGTCGAAATGAATGCCCGAGAGCCCAAGGAACGGGGAGACAAAGCCGCGCAATATTTCACCTTTGAGCAATTTCTTTCCATCCGGAGGCAGAGTGAAATGCAGGGGGAGATCGACTTCGAGAATAGCCGATGGTTCTCTCTTCGTCCCTTCGCCCGTTGCCTGATTCACCACGAAGAACGTGCCTCCGTCCGGATGCGATGCATCTGGAACAAATTCAATGCCCTCAAATCCCTCCTTCCCCCCCGTGATGACCTTAGAGCCATCAAGTTTCCGGCTCACGGCAAACTCTCGGAGAACCGCGAGAGAATCCGGATCGATTTCGACGATCCGGTCCCTCCCTTCGATGGCCGCATAGAGCATCCCACTCTGAGGATTGAACGTAATCCCTTCAAAATTCAAACCGGGGAATTCCTGATCGTGCACAACTGTTCCACCCCTGCTAACTTCCAGCACCCGCCCTTCATCCGTCACGATGAAGAATGTCTCTCGTCCGGTATGCCAGGTAAGCCCGGATGCTTCTCTGCCGGGAATCTCCACCTTTCCGATCTCACGCAACAGTTGCGCGTCCTGAGGAGCACATCCAAAGAGAAACAAAACCAGAAAGAGAACCCAAGCTTTGTGCACGGAATAAGCTTACTGAAAATACAGTGCTTTTCCACAGAATCACAGACAAATACTCCTGGGCACGCCCATCAGAGTCATACGAACATCCAGTAATCCGCTCTTGAAGATGCCTTTCTTGCTTCAAGCAGAGGGCAGAATACCCCCATGGACTTACACCCTCTCTTCGTTCACTTCCCGATCGCGCTCCTCACACTGTATAGCTTCCTGGAAGTCATCAGGCGTTTCACAAAAAACGAGCACTGGGTACAGGTGCGCGCCGTGCTGGTGATTGCAGGGACCATAGGAGCCTTTGTGAGCCTTTCGACCGGCAAAAGAGCTGAGCAACTCTTCGGTGACCGCACATTGCATGACATACTTGAGGCACATGCCATCGCTGCGAATGCAACCACATGGATCTATGCCGTCCTTGCCGTAAGTTATCTGATCCTCTGGTTGCAACAAACGACCACACATCCACCCTTGCTTCAGAGAATCCTGGGAAAAGCTCGCCTTGGAGAACCACTTGCCGCCAAAGTTCTTGGAACACCTGTTGCACCTGTATTGGCAGTTCTCGGTTTCCTTGGGCTCTCCCTCACCGGCGCACTTGGAGCAATGTTTGTCTACGGCCCCCAATTTGATCCCGTCACATCATTGGTCTACAACCTGCTCTTCGGAAGATAGAAAATACTGCTTGAAAAAACACGCGGTACAAATGCCCGCGTGTTCTTAAAGGTCAAAGAGAATTACACTCTGGAAACCTTATCAGCCTTTGGGCCTTTTTTGCCCTGCCCGACCTCGAACTGCACCGTATCTCCCTCATGGAGAGAGTTGAAAGACACATCAACAAGGTCTGTTGTGTGGAAAAAGAGATCTTCGCCTCCGTCACGAGAGATGAAGCCGAAACCATTCAATAGTTTCTTGATAGAACCTGTATCCATAAAAAAGGATGAAAAAAAGTAGAAATGTAATCATAACTTTGGAGAAGTATTCCTACCTCTTTCAAAACTAAGCTTACGGCGTCAGTATAGCATGAAATCACCTTTCTCCTACAATATTCCTCAGGAAATCCTCGAAGGCCCTTTCCTCAGCAAATGCACCACTATCCCCTAGACAGCCTCTCGGGTACCGGGAATAATGCCCCCTCCTTCGTCCTGTCACCACTCTCACAATGGCTCGCCGGCATCTCACAAGCATGCACGATCTCTCTCCTGATGAAGCCAGAAGGATTGTGACGGAAGCCCATGCATCGAAACTTCTCTGGGATCAGGACAGGCCACCAGAGAGCAGGTTTCTGCAGGACAAGAACGCCATTCTCCTGTTTGAAAAACCCTCGCTGCGCACTACCTCTTCCCTCCAGACAGCCATTGCCAGACACGGAGGTTTTTCAAAATTCGAAGAGGCAGGCAACCTCCTGAAGCGGAGTGACGGTCAAGAACGCGAATCGCTGGAGCATGTCATCGGGGCACTCGAGAGATACTACCATTTCATCATTGCCCGTGTATTTGAGCACGACACCATCCAGAGGATTGTGCAGGCATCGAGGCGCGCATCTGTTGTGAATGCTCTCTGCAACAGACATCATCCCCTGCAGGCTCTTGCGGATGTCACGACCATAGACAGAGAATTCCATGACATTGCACCGGCGAACCGGAGAGTCGCGTACATTGGTGATGGAAACAACGTCGCCACCTCCCTGAGCCAGGCATGCGCCATGACAGGAATGAATTTCGTACACGCAGGACCGGAAAAGTACAGAATCCCAGCCGATGAATGGGAGTTGGCAAGGAGATATGCAACTGACAGTCATGTGTCTCTGGAATTCACAACAAAGCCAGAAGCAGCAGTGGACGGTGCCCTTGCCGTGTACACTGACACCTTCGTCTCCATGGGGGACGAAGCGGAAGAAGCAAAACTTCTCCGTGCATTCGCAGGGTACCAGATCACACCGGAGCTCATGGGAAGAGCAGACCCCAAAGCCGTGTTCCTGCACTGCATGCCGGCCCACACGGGGCAGGAAGTGCACAAAGACGTCGTCGATGGCCCCCAGAGTCGCATTTTAGACCTCGCAGAAGACCGCATGCACACAGCAGCGGCAGTACTGAAGCTCCTTCTGGAAGCGAGATGAGTATCCTTCACCGTGTGACAGTGACGCCTCTCTGTCACTTCCCCGACTCGTGCCGTTTCCGGAAATTCTCCACTTCCTCCTCAGAAATCTCAAAAAGCTGAAGGTCGGCAATCTTCGCTGTCCCTTTCATGCTCTTGATGATGCACTCCAGGCTCTTACTGGCCTTTTGGCAGGACTCGGCAAGCTGTGCAACAAGCTGGCTCTGTTCCTCCGTGAGCTCACCACCGGAATGTCCCTGTAGAAGTTCTGCAAACCACTGCACACTCGTGAGGTATCCCCGGATCTTGAGCACGAGAATTCCGATCATCGCATTGCGTGCCTCGTACGTATTCTTCCCCTTGGGCACCGGAAAGAGCAGCCGGTTATGTCTGCTCACCAGGTACACGATGAACACAACAGTGCAGACCTGCAGAAGCGCAATGAGAATGAGGAGATTGGTCATAGTTTCTTACTATTATAGCAAAAATCACCCTCCATGGCCAAAGAGAGGTTCCGCCCAAAGAATGAAACATGGTAAGGTATTCTCACTATGCAAGCCAAAGACCTCGCTCTGGGAACCAAGGAACTGCCGGAAGCCCCCCGTCTCCGCAAGCTCATCGGCCCCAGCTTCATCATACTCGGACTCGGGCTCGGTAGCGGGGAGGTGGTGCTCTGGCCCTACATGGCAAGTAACTACGGCCTCGGCATCGTGTGGGGCATGCTCGTTGGCATCACTGTGCAGTTCTTCATCAACATGGAGGTGGCACGCTACGCGCTCATTAACGGGGAAAGTATTTTTGTCGGATTTACCCGGTTGCTTCGTTGGCTCCCGGCGTGGTTCATCATCTCCACATTCTTCGGGTTCGGCTGGCCCGGCATAGGGCTCTACGGAGCCACCTTGCTCTCCACTGCATTCGGACTGCGCAACCCCAATCTCGTGGGGATCGTACTGTTCATCATCATCGGACTCATACTCTCCCTGGGCACCGTGCTCTACAAGACAGTGGAAACGCTCCAGAAGTACCTCATTTCCATCGGCGTGCCATTCATCGTCATCATCGCCTACTCCCTTGCAAGCCGCGCTGATGTCGCCGCATTGGTACAAGGGCTCTTCGGCCAGGGATCGCTCAACGGAGAACCGTACTCCTTTCTCCCCGCAGGCATAGCGATGGGAACGTTCCTCGGTGCACTGGCCTACGCGGGTGCCGGAGGGAACCTGAACCTTACGCAGTCCTGCTACATACGCGATAAAGGATATGGGATGGGAAAGTATGCCGATAAAATCACCAGCCTCATTACCTCCAAAGAAGGGGGCCATGCTTTCACGCTGACGGGGAACACTTTTCCTCCGACAGAAGAGAATCTGGCCCGGTTCAGGAAGTGGTGGAAGGCAGTGAATACCGAGCATCTGCTTGTATTCTGGGCACTGGGTCTCTTCACCATGCTCTCCCTCTCCCTGCTGGCATACATCACAACGTTCGGGGCGGAGAACAACGCACAGGGTATTAACTTCGTCGTGAACGAGGCATTTGCCATAGGACTGAGAACCCTGCCCATCTTCGGGATGCTGTTCCTCGTCGTGACAGGCATCATGCTCGCGGCAACGCAACTCACGGTGCTGGATTCCACTTCCCGCATCATCACAGAGAACCTGCTGCTCCTCACTAATATGAAATCAATACGCGTTTCCAGGGTATACTACACTGTCCTCTGGATGCAGATCCTTTTTGGTATCACTGTCTTCTCCGCAGGATTTGACCAGCCGCTCACGCTCATTGTGCTGGGAGCCGTGATCAACGCATTCAGCATGTTTGTGTACTCCGGTATCATCCTCTTCCTGAACAACAAGCTTCTCGCGAAACCCCTGCGGCCCCGCCCGTGGAGAAACCTCGTCATGGCCGCAACATTCCTGTTCTTCGGGTTCTTCTGTATGGTGACACTGGTGACGGAGTTGTGAAGCACGCGGAGGCAGAGCCTCCGCGCTTCACCCTGAGCCCACCTCTGAAGGAATTACTTTCTGATGACGCGGCCGCAGAGCAGCTGCGCTTTGTCGAACGGGTAGCAGCCCGCAACTTCCCGCTCAGAGACCGAATCTTCACACGTGTGGAGCGGTAGAAGCAGAGTTCCTGCCAGTCGCTCTCCACTTTTCTTTCGCGCGCAAACTTCGCCTCAACAATGTCACCATCGTGCAGGCGCACACCGAAAGAACTCTTGCGTCCATTCACCCTGATCTCCTTCAGATTCCCTGTCCGTTTCGCATACACCCGGTCCACAAAGTCGAGTGCGGAGACAGGATCCTTAAAGTGATAGAGATTGTTCTCCGAATCAAACACAGCAATGTGGTCCTCCTGGAAGTACTTGCGCAGCGCCTCCTCAAATTGCCTGGGAGAGCGGGCCTCTTCCCGCAGACTCAGCAAATTGCGGAAGAGGCTCACGCGCGCAGGACGTGCATCCAGAGCATACTGAAGCGTCTTGTACTCTCCATGTGACACAAGCCCGTGTTCACTTGCAGCATGCATTTCTTCTGTGCGAATTTGGATTTCGATAGGTTGCTCTGTTACCCCCGGCAGAGGATACACCACTGTGTGAATGGACTTGTACCCGTTCTCCTTCGGGGCACCGATGTAATCTTTGAGTTTCCCCGGAATGGGGTGCATGCAGGAGTGTACAACTGCAAGCGCAGCGTAGCAGTCCATAATTTCCGGGACGATGACACGGAGAGCCAGGCGATCTGTGAGATCTTCGAACCGCCGTTTCTTCATGACCATCTTGCGGTAGGTGGAGAAGAAGCTTTTGACGCGGTACTCCAGACTGCAGGAAATCCCTTCTTCTTTCAGATTTTTCAAGAGGAACTCCGTGGTGTGCGTCAGACAGGTCTCATCGAGCTCTCTCCATTTTTCAAAGCGCGCCCGGAGATTCGCGCAGGCACGGGGACTCACCACGGAAAAACAAGCATCTTCCATCTCATAGCGCCACGCATACATGCCAAGACGCCCGGCAATGGCACAGTACATATGGAGCGTCTCCGAAGCGATCTTCTTCCGTAGGGTGGGAAGGAATCTTTGAAGATGGCGCACATCGTTCAGGCGATGAGCCATGCGCAGGTGAAGCAGCCTGGGATCCTGCATGAACGCCTGGATGATGGTATCCAGATCCTTCGTGCGTTCATCAATGTGCAATCGGCGCAGCGCATACATCTGGAGAACAAGCGCCCGCTCATCTTCCGAAAGCGGTGCGGAGCTCAGGAGAGAGGGACCCCCGGGATGTATGAGGAGATCATGCAAAACAGCAACAGCAAGAAGTGATGCATCTTCGCTGCTCTCACGAAGGGTGTGTGCCACTTCACATCCGTGTTCAGCATAGCTCTCGCCGCTGCGCCGTGGAATGGAGTGAAGATGTGCGAACGCATACTCGCACACAGAGCGCACGTGCCTCTTCTCCTGAGCCGGGAGGCCCCGGAGAAGAGGTGATGTAGAGGATTGCGTACTCAAAGAGAAGGAAGGTTACTGACCGACAATAGGCCGGAAGCGGAACTCATCTATCTTCTCCCACCCGCCCCAGTTACACGTCACAGTGATGGTCGTATTCTCGCCGCCGGAACAACTCTGCTGTGAGCCGCAGGCCACGTCTCCGCAGGGAGTGCCTCTGCAGACCGGCGGCGTGGTATCCACTGTGATCTGCGGGACGGAGAGACACTCACAATCCCCGCTCGTCGCACGCTGGACACTGATGTTGGCCCCGGAGACGCAGGTGTACCCGTTGAGTTCACCGAGAATGTAGCTCGTGTAGTCCTTCGCAACTTCAAGGCCGAGACCGGCGCATACGTCCTCGCAACTCTGTTTGCACTGGTAGCACTTCACACCTCCCTGCTCCCCCACGACAGTGCACCCATTGGCGCAACTTCCCGGACATTCATTCTTGTAGGTCCCCGAGGGACAGTTGAAGACGATGCAACTGTAGCAGCTGTTTTCCAGCACACATGTCCCGCCTCTCGGCGCACACTGTGCTTCGCAGACACTCCTGTCACCTGTCGTACCGCTGGGACATGTCGGCCCAGGGTCCACCGCTCTGCAGAAGATGCAGTCATTCTCTGTGTAACACTCAGAACCACTGGGGCACTCGCTGCAGGAAGAAACCGCATCATCCGGACAGGAAGGCGTCTGGCTTGGGACACACTCATAGCACTTCACCCCGTCGTCGCGCGTGTAAGATTTGACGCAGGTACCATTGCAGCTGCTCTGGCACTGAGCTTCTGTCTTCGTCGGTGCATCACACTGCTGCGGTTGCGGAGTGGTAACCGGCTTACATTCATAACATCCTTTCTCCCCATGAATCTTGGCACTGTTGCTGAGCACACACTCCACCCCATTGCATGCATTCATGCAATCCTGCGGATTGTAGTACGTGCCGCTCGGACACTGGCCGCAGACGAAGCAGCTATTGTCGCCTAACCTGCTTGCGAACTTACAGGAGCCGTTCGGGCATGATGCATTGCACTGACTGTAGCTGGTCCACTGCCCGTCGGGACAGGCAGCGAAATCTTCATGATCCAGCGGGAGACATTGCACACAGCCATCATCCGTCACAACGCACGACTGGCTCTCACACTCAAGCAGGCAACTGGTTGTGTCATTGAAGAGTCCATTCCCCACGCAATCATCCGGATACTCTACAGGTACGCAGAAGTAACACTGGGCACCCTCCACATTCCTTGCTTGGCACTGCCCCTGCATACACTCACGCTGGCAAACAGACTGTTCCGTGTAGGCAAGATCAGGACACGCAGGAACCGCCGGCATGCATGTGAAACACTTCGTTTGTTCATTGAGCACACATTCCTGACCACGGGGGCACGCATTGCGGCAGGTATCTGCAGTGGGATACTGCTCCCGCGGACACTGGACCCCCTCCCTGACCTTCCTGCACTTCACAATGATAATCCGTTTGTTCCCAACCCGAATGACTGTCACGCTGCACTGCAGCTTCTCGCCGGGCTGGAGATCTACACGGAGAATGGGCACTTCCTGACACACACCATTCGTGAGGGAGCCGTCCAGACATCCTCCAAAATTCTGCATCTGCCCGGGCACCGGTAGTTGAGGCACCGGAATCGGTTCCCCTCCGGGCCCGAAGAGATGGAAATCATCGAGAGGACCGGATCCCGGCCCAAAGAAATCCGGAGGGAACGGACCTCCCGCCAGATTATCATTGCCCTGGACTCCAATAAGATTATCCAGTGGATCGCTGAAGAGAATGTCGTTCCCCGGGCCTCCACTCAAGCCGAGCCCAAAATCCCCCACCCCGAACGGCGTGTCCTCTCCTCCGCCTCCACGGAGCGTAACACCCAACCCATCACAGGTGCCCGGTGCCCCCCTGAGACAGTCACCGAATAACTGCAGATCTGGAACACTGACTGCGTCGTTACCATCCATGCCATGGATGTTCAGATCAATCTCCATCGATCCCGGGCCTTGCAGGAAGGGATGGAACATTCCCGCATCCGCAAGATCCACTGCACCATCCTCATTCGCATCAAATGGCGTGCACGATGGGTCCTGAGATCCTGAAACGACACAACCAACAAAATCACCGAATGCCAGCGGGGGAAGCTCTTCCGCCTTTGGGCAGAAAAGCCCGAAAGTACCACAGAAAAACCCTTTGTCTTCTCTCTCCTCGGGCAGACCGAGAGAAACATCAGCTTCTCCGCCACTGGGGACGAGATAATTCTGATCGTCGAACTCAAACTTTATCCCACCCAGATCCAATTCTCCCGTCTGCGGATCGAACTGATCCGACTTTTTGAGAAGATCATTGACATCGATCGGTTGCCCCGGTTGTATCACCACTCCGTCGCCGAATGTCACTGTGCCGCCGGCACCAGACTCCGATCCATCCTGGAGACCATCCGGCAGGGAAAGGAACACGCCAAAACCACCGAGCTTTATTTCTTTCTCTTCGGTGCACTCCTGTATGCACTCATCATACTCCTCCTCCAGTTCCTGCAGCTCCTCAAGAAGATCATTCACTACTTCGAGTGTTTCATTGAAAAGTTGCAGAAGATTCTTCACACGCGCACTTGCCTCTTCCAGTTCCTTCTGCGCGTCCGCAAGTTCTTGCTCGAGCTCCTGTTTCTGCTGCTCCTTCATCTGCTCACGCTCAGCATCTGGAAGCCCTTCCTCCCACTTCTGCTCAAGCTCCTGTGCGGTAAGGTCTCCGCTGCGGTACTGCTGCCAGAGGCTGCGGTTGTAGTCCCGCATGACCTCAAGATCGGCGGAAGTGATGCTGCGGCCGCCTGACTGAGCCGATGACCGCGGATTCGTAAATGCTTCGAGTCGTTTCTGCGCTTCATCCCGCCTCCGTTCTGCATTGTGCTCATCAAGCAGAGCCTCCAGAAGTTCGTCATTCAGAGTATCCAAATCTTCTACAACCGCCTCCAGTTCATCTTCCATCTCCTGAATCATCTGGAGAAGTTCATCACACTCGGCACACTCCGGCAGGACAAGCGGGAACGGGGGAAGAACAATCTCGGGACTGAAGCCTGACGAGGGAGGAATGGACAGCGAATCAAGGAAACCGGGGGGGAACAATGCCGACGGCAATGGAACATCCAGCGGTGGGAAGCCAAGATCATCCGCGGGCGTATCTGCCGGCGGTTCCGGCTCATAGCCCACTATCCAGCCAAAGAGGCGCTCGAGCAGGTTCGGCCCCTCCGCCTGCCCCATACCGAAGTCATCGATCACGTTCACCTGCTCCTCCGTGCACCGCTTCAAGCATTCTTCAAGCTTCCGCAGAAGATCCTCGGTGCGTTCCCGCACTGCAGTAAACAGTTCCTCAAGCGCATCTGCCTGCTCAGAAAAACCTTGTTCCTTCTCCTTCGTCTCCTTGAGCTGCCCCTTGAGATCCTTTACCTGCTTGCGGATATTCTTGATCATTTCCTGTCTCCTTCCCTCCCGTTCCTCGCCGGTTAACCCCTGAGTAAGACGCTGCTGGTAGTCATTCGACGTTATGAGACCAGACTTATAGGACTCCCACAGCTCTGCATTGTATGTTTCCATGACACGCAGATCAGATGTATCGATACGCTTCCCACCGGACTCTGCCCAACTGCGGGGATCGGTGAGATCACTGAGAAGATGCTCCGCTTCCCGGAGAGACCGCTCCAGACGCACACGCTCCTGAGATGCCTCATGAAGAGAGGAATACACATCGCGAAAAGCATCCTCAAGCTCCGCAGCTTCTTCCTGTGCCGCCTCGAGTTCTGCCTTCAGTACATCACAGGGATTACATTCCGTACGCTCTGGAATATTGATCTGAGAGAAGATACCGAAGAAGCTCTCGAACTGAGACATATCCGGCGACGGGGGGGAAATCTCGCCAAATGGCGGGAGATCGAGTTGCCCCGGCTGCGAATCAAGATCAAAAAACACATCAAAAAAACTGCCCTGGGCGTGCACCCCCTGCATGGGAAGGAGAAGAACAATGCAGCTCAGGACCAGAATGCGGGTGAGGCGCATAGGGAGAGCGGGAAACGTACGATAGCAGCATAGTTTGCCAAGCTAAGTATTCAAGTGTCTTTCATATAACAAATTTATACAGAAGGCATGAATACAGCAGTGCAGAAGGATCTCCTCTACCAAGAATCCCTTCACAAAGAAAGGCTATTGCATGATGATGCCAAGTTGCAATTACATGGATACTGTTCCTGAGAACGGAAACTCCCTCCTCTCGCCTGCCCGTCCGAAGCTCGCAGGCGAAGGAGGGTACCGCGTAGCGTTTGTACGAATCAGCAATTGCTGCTGCCAAACTGCGGTGCATTGGAATCGTTTAAACGCGAAGTGGTATGATAGATGCAACTCCTCCCCTTTCCTATGAGCAGCATTGTTTTTCTCGAGGTAGAGTCCGATGATAATAAAGAGGTACAGACAAAATACCGAAAAAGTCTTGTCCTCTCAGAAAAACTCCAGGACAAAGGTGTGTTGGAGCGGTGCAAGAACGCAGAAATCCTCTCCACATTCATTTACTCACAACTGACGAAGAAAGATCTCGATGCACTCCCGAAGCTCAAACTGGTTGCAGCACGCTCTGTGGGGTACGACCACATCGACATGGAAGAGTGCAGGAAACGCGGCATTACGGTCTGCAACGTTCCGGACTACGGTTCGCATGTCATTGCAGAGCATGTTTTCGCCCTGCTCCTCAGTGCCCTCCGCCATATTGCGGAAGCGGACGACCGCGTGGAGGGAGGCACATTCGACTACCATGGCCTGCGCGGCATGGCGCTTCGCGGGAAGACCATCGGCATTGTGGGAACGGGGAAGATCGGGCGCCGCGTGGCGCAGATTGCACACGGTTTTGGCATGAAAATCCTTGCGAATGACCATGCACGCGTCGCCGAACTGGAAGACCTCCTCGGTGTGACATACGTGGAACTCCCGGAACTGTTCTCGCAGAGCGACATCATCACGCTGCACATACCTGCCCTCAAAGAGACGGAGCACATCATCAATGCAAAAGCCTTCGCAGCTATGCGCAAAGGCGTGGTGCTGGTGAACACCGCCCGCGGCTCCCTCATAGATTCCGATGCCCTGCTCAAAGCTCTGAAAAGCGGCAAGGTTGCTCACGCGCTGCTCGACGTGCTGGAGCACGAGCAGAATTTCAAGGAGAACAAAGAACTCATCAAGCTCCCGAACGTCGTCTCCACGCCGCACATTGCGTTCTACGCAGATGACAGCATGAAGAACATGTATATCGACTGTTTCGAGTCCATCGATCAGTTCCTGGCCGGGAAGGAGCCGGAGCACACGGTGAAACCACGGACGTGAGTAACCACTCACCACTCCTGACTTCCTCTTAATAGATGTGGGGGTGGCGCGCCACGGGGGTGAAGGGGAAGGCCCTGCTGCAGAGCAGCATGCCGACGAGTCGGCTCTGAATCCTTGTAGAAGCCGACAAGGAGGCACGGGGCCGGGAGGAGGAGCTTTGGCGCGCCGGCGTTTTTGGCTCCACCTTTTTCGCCGGAAAAAGGTGGAAAAAGAAAGAAAAAGAAATAACCGATAAAAACGCACCCCAGAGATGATTCGAGTGAGTGATCGATTACGAGCCTCATAGTACCCAAAAAAACGAAAAAGTGGTAAAATATACTGATACATGTACACCAAACAACACCAGCACCACATCAGTAAAGTCTGCCAGATGAAGGAGGAGCTCCGGGGTATCTACGTGCACCTGGTTGTGAAATCCATCGCCATTTCCATGATTTCTGTCTTCGTGCCCATACAGCTGCTGCAGTTGGGATTTACCCTCCCCCAAACATTCCTCTTCCTCCTCGTCGAATGGGTGTGTTTTGGATTGCTGGCACCTCTCTTCGGCATGATCATCAGCCGCGTTGGTATCAAGGAAGTCGTGCTCCTGCGCACACCTATTCTCGTGGTAGCGCTTGTCTACCTCGGTGCCATGAACTCCAATGTTTCCCTGCAAGCGTACTACCTCTTCCCCGCCGTGCTGCTTGGGATCTCCTCCTGCCTTTACACACTCTCCATTAGTTCCCTGTTCACGCAGGTAATGTCCCGCAGACACGAAGGAGCACAAACCAGCAAATTCATTGCTCTCCCCACACTGGGAACAATCTTTGGCCCACTTGCTGGAGGATGGGTGGTCATGACGTTTGGCTATGCCATGCTCTACACCATCGTCTCCCTCGTACTCGTATTCTCCGTCGTGCCCATCGCATTCGTGGAGGGCAACATGGACCACCCGCATTTCCGGCTCACAAACTTCCGGCACTACTTCCGCACCCACCGGAAAATGTTCCTCATGCTCAATCTCTACGGCATAAAAGGATTCATATTCTTCGCCGTTCTTCCGATTGCCCTGTTCCTCGGCAGAAGCGACGTTGTCTTCCTGGGTACCGCAATGTCTGCCATCACTCTCTGCAATGTATTCTGCGCCATGAAAATCGGCCACAGCGTGGACAGGCTCGGGAAACGTACTGTCCTGCGCATCGGCGTCGTCGCGACGGCAGTCATGCTCGCCGTCCTCGGCATTGCCATCCATTCCACACTCCTCGTCTACCTAGCCGTGATTGCCGCAACGGTGAAAATACTCGTGGATGTTCCATTTGAGTGCATCGTCAACGAATCGGCAAAAGAGAGTAATTCGCCACTCGAATTCTTTGCGTTCAAAGAGTTCTCTCTCCTCTTCGGACGTGCGATGCTCTTCCTTGGACTGATGTTCCTCACCAATGGCATTCGGACTTCCTTCTTCATCGGAAGCGTGAGTGCGCTGCCGATCCTCTTCTTCTGAGAAGTAGCATCGCAGTCCCCCTCCAGCTAGGATGCACCTATGCGAACAGATGAAAAGGAACACTTGTTCGAAGTGCCCCTCCTCGTTGATATCACACTATTCTTTGGAGCGGCCATTGTAGGCATCACAGAACTTCTCTCTCTGTTTCATGCGCTGAATGCACCATGGGTGGTATTCCTGTGGAGCATCGTGGGCATCGCTGGATGGTTGTTCTTTGGCAAGAAGCTCCGGAAACAGTGCAGATCATTCCTCTTGAACACCAGAAACATACTCCGGGGGGAGGCGATCACCGCCATCCTCATAGGAACAATCCTCTTTGTCACCTTCGCTATCGCGCTCTCTACACCACCGAACACTTACGACTCACTCGGCTACCACATGACGAGAGTGGCGTACTGGGTGCAGCACCAATCCGTTGCACACTATCCTGCTCCTGCACCCGACCTGCGGCAGCTGTACATGCCGCCACTGGCAGAGTACCTCATTGCACAGCTCTCTCTCCTCACAGACTCAGACCGGCTCGCCCACATGCCCCAGTGGCTCGCATTCGCCGGCTCGCTCTTCCTGGTAGCACTCATCGCCAGAGAGCTCGGAGCAGAGCGGAAGGCAGTACGCTTTGCGCTGGTCTTCGCTGCGACACTCCCCATAGGGATACTGCAGTCTACCAATGCTACAGCGACACATACGGTGACCTTCTGGTTGCTCATGCTGGCATATCTCATCCTCAGGGATAGATGCAGCCAATCTCCGGCAAACGCTCTTCGCATAGGAATAGTGCTCGGGCTCAGCTTACTCACAAAATCGAATGCCTATTTTTTCGCCCCTGTGCTTATCCTCTGGTATGCCATTTCGCTCCGGAAACGACCAACCCGCCTTCTCCGCCATACACTGATAGTCGGCAGTATCGCATTGAGCTTGAATGCTGCGCATTACCTCCGCAATATCGAAAGCTTCGGGCACTTCCTCGCTCCAGAAAGGGATAGGGCAATAAACATCAACACTGAATTTTCTCCGGCATTTGTCGCTTCGAATATTCTGAAGAATGCCTCCCTCGAAACCGGATTACTCATGGTCGGCAATCCGTTTGCTGAACGCACCGTGCAGAACATACATGCAATGATGCACGTGGAACTCGATCACACGAACGCCGCATCCCGCGGATTCAACATCCCCATAACCCAAACGCATGAAGTATCTGCCGGAAACCCATTCCATTCCCTTCTCATTCTTCTCAGTGTTATGAGCGTGCCGCTGCTCTCCCTCCCCAAGAAAAAGCAGCACTATTGGTACCTGGGTGCCATTCTCGGCTGTCTTGTGATCACCTGGTCATTCCTCAGATGGAGTCCTTACGGAACAAGACTCCACATGCCTTTCCTCATGCTCGCCGCACCCTCCGTAGGTATAGCGTTTGCCACGGCCATCCCCGGAAAATGGCTGCGATTTATTGCGGCATTTCTGTACGTCACGGCGATCCCCGCTCTGCTTTTCAGCGACTTAAACCCCATTGTTCCCAACACACTCCTGATGGGAAAGGGTGCCCCCTCCACCCTCACAACTGACAGATGGCTGCAGTATTTCTACGATATCGGCCCCAAGAAGCAAGCCGCATACGAACATGCAATCGACGAATTGATGCGAATGGAATGCCACAAGGTCGGTGTGCTCTCGCACTATCAATACCCGCTTTTTGTGAGAGCGAAACAGATGGGGGCAGACATCCGGTTCGTGAGTATGACGGAGAAACCATTGCCGTTTGCACAGCAGGAGCATCTCTGTGCACTACTCTTCATAGATGAAGGGAAAAAGTATCTCCCCGCAGGACAGGGGGATGCCAACGGGGAAATCGTCCTTCTGCCGGTGCAGGAATCACCGTCCGGCGGAGGTGATGCTCCCGGGACAGTCCTTTGAATCTATGTCAGGTTTCAGAGCTGTGCCAACAGGATGCGTTTGCGTGAAAAGCGTCCTTCGAGCACAATGGTGAGCACCCTCCTCCCCTTATGAAGCTCCGCTCTCTCCTTGCCACCGGCATGCTCTTGATGCTGCTCATCCCGGCCGTGTCGTCCGCGGCCCGCCCGGTAGTGAAAAAATACCTTGAAGTGGAGGGGCCGTTCGAAACCGAGGCAGAAGCAGAAGCAGCTTGCATGAAAGCAGTGGGAATCGACGAGGAATCCATCCGGTTCTCCACGGGGAACATCGGGTACCTCTGGGAAGTGGATAACCCCCTGCGCTTTCTCGTGCGCCGTTGCGTGAATAATGTGAAAAAACAGAAGGATATCAGCCGTTTGGCTGGGCAGAAGGAGAAACGACAGCAGTCGCGTACGGAGCGTATACGCTCCTCGCAGACACAGAGAACAATAGATGCGAGTAATCAGTTCATCCAGAATCGCGCAGGCGATAACGTCCGCAATCGTGTAAGCCAGCAAACCCGTGGGAGAAGCGAGAATCTGGAAAATTACGGAGATATCCGGTCCCTCCGCAGAGCAGATATGCAGACAGTGGAACGGGAAATCCGTGAAAAACTCGAGAAGAGGAAGGATTTCCAGAAGGAAGCAGAGGTTGTGTGCCGCTACAGGCGGGGAGCACAGCGCATCATGTGCATCCGGCAGGAAGTGCGGGAACGGGAAGAGGCACTCTACGAGAAAAAGGAGGCAGAGGATAAGTAGCCAACCCTCTTCCTCCCCTCCTGTCTCTGTTTCCTCTCTTTTCCTATTCTTGCGCCGAAAGTGCCACTTTCAAACCCAGAGCGATCAACACCGCACCCATGGCACGTTCGATGCCTGACTGGATGCCCCCGAGGCATTGCCTGATGGCGCGGAGAGAAAAAACAGAAGCAACAAATGAAAACCACACGAATGTAGCTACGCCCATGTAGATCCCATAGAAAGCCTGGACAGCGACGGGGGTAGAAGGCTCGATCACCTGCGTAAAAAGTGCCAGCATGAACAGTGTCGCTTTCGGGTTGAGAACATTCGTGAGGAAACCATTGCAGAATGCTTGCCTCAGAGTGATCGGTCGCAGCTTCCGGGCACACAGGGCAGATACCTCCTCTGACTTCGAAACCAGTGCTTTCCACCCGATGTAGATAAGGTAGGCAGCACCAATGTACTTGATAATAGTGAAAAGCAAAATGGACCGCGAGATCAGGAATCCGATCCCGAGGAGCGAATAGGAAACGTGAACAAGGATACCCAGTCCGCACCCCGCCGCGGTGGCAACACCGTCCCTCCGTGAATAACTCAGGCTATTCCGGGTCACAATGGCAAAATCCGGACCAGGACTCACAACAGCCAGAAAATGGATGACAGCAATGGTGAGGAACGCTGACACAGGAGAAGTATACCGAAAATCTCCGCCCTTCACATCTCCATGAACAATCTGTGGAGCACTGCTTCCTCATGCACTTCCGGATGGAATGTGGCTGCCAGCACATCTCCCTGTCGCACCAGCACCGGATGTCCGCCGTGCGTTGCCAGAACATCGACTGAAGGACCCGTGCGCACAATTTTCGGAGCCCTGATGAAAGAAACCGGTATAGGCGTGGCATGACCGCAAATAGCGAGATTCGTCTGAAAGCTCTGCAGCTGCCGCCCGTATGCGTTGCGTTCGATGCTCATGTCCATGAGACGGAGTGAGGGGGCTGGAGCTCCCATAACCTCCGTCGCAAGTACGATGGCACCAGCGCACGTGCCGAACACCGGGAGACTTCCCTCCCTGTGGCGGCTGATGATCTCCTGAGAAAGTCCTGACTCAAAGAGCAACCTGCCAATGACCGTGCTCTCTCCCCCTGGGATGATGAGACGGTCAACGAGAGCAAGTTCGCGGAGCGAACGCACTTCCTCGCAGGTACACCCGATGTTCCGGAGTACACGGCAATGGTCCGCGAAGTTCCCCTGCAATGCGAGTACGCCGACTGTCATACTCACCAGCCGCGGTCCTGCATGCGGACAGAAACTGCTCCTATCTCCTCCCCGGGCATCGCACTGCCAAGACCGGTGGATACCTCGAGAAGCTTCTTCGGATCGCTGAAGTGGATGGTTGCCTGCACGATGCTCTCAGCCATCTTCCGCGGATTGCCTGATTTGAAGATGCCGGACCCCACGAACACGCCCTCGGCACCCAACTGCATGAGTAGTGCCGCATCGGCAGGAGTGGCCACTCCTCCCGCAACGAACGTGACAACGGGAAGACGCCCTTCATCCCGCACACTACGCACAAGACCAAGAGATACCCGCTCCCTGGAAGCGAACGCGACAAGCTCCTCCTCCCCCATCGTGCGCAACGACGCGATCTCGCTCCTGATGCTTTTCATGTGGCGCACCGCCTCAATGACATTCCCCGTGCCAGCCTCGCCTTTTGTGCGGATCATCGATGCACCCTCCTCCACCCTGCGCAAACCTTCGCCGAGGTTGGTTGCGCCGCAGACAAAGGGCACCTGAAACTGCGTTTTGTCGATGTGAGCGAAAGGATCTGCCGGCGTGAGCACCTCGCTCTCGTCGATGAAATCGATCTCAAGAGCCTCAAGGATACGCGCTTCCGCAGTATGCCCTATACGCACTTTCGCCATGACGGGAATGGAAACTGCTTCCTGTATCTCGCGGATGAGCTGCGGATCGCTCATGCGCGCCACCCCGCCCTGCACGCGGATATCTGCAGGAATGCGTTCGAGAGCCATGACAGCACACGCTCCCGCTGCCTGCGCAATGCATGCCTGCTCCGCGCTCACAACATCCATAATGACCCCGCCTCTCAGCATCTTCGCGAAGTCCTGGCCGAGGATGTTTTGCCTGCCTTGCACAGGTCCCGGAGTATACGCTCCCTCTGCCCGGAATCAGAAAAAATAGAAAGGCATTTACTGGCCTGTACGAGAAGGAGAACAGGCAAGGAAGAGATGTTCAAACAGGGGACGGATGGCGGAGACGGGAAGGGAGGAATACGCGATACGGAATGTGTTGCCGAGCGCTATGACACCCGTATCGAATGTAGAGAGAAGTTTCCTGCGAATGGCTTCTGCATTCAGTCCTTCCCGCAGCTCCACGCACAGAAAGTAGCCGGAGTTGAACGGAAGGGGTGTGAAGACTGACGCGTACTTCGGATCGGAGAGGACACGCTGCACCTCCTCAAAGCGATCCTTCAGGATGGCATATTTCTCCTGCTTCTCCCGCTCATACGACTCTGCCGCATAAGCCGCAAGAAGCAGGCTCTGGGAGAGGTGAGAGGCGCTCGAGACAGTGGCACGCACCGTACCCGCAAGTTTCGCCTCGAATGCTTCACGCACCGCAGGGGTCATCCCCTTCGCTGCGAATGTGACGAACCCGATGCGCAGCCCCCAGACGTACTCTTCTTTGGATGCGCCATCGATCTTCACCGCGAGAACCCTCTCGTGGAGATCCGCGAGCAGGGAAAAGAGCGACTCGCGAAACACTCCTTCCCGGTAGACGAGCCCGAAGTACGCATCATCAAGAAGCACAGCAATGGTGTCTCCGGCATCGGCACGCTCGCGGATGATGGAAACAATGCACTGCGCCTCCTCCACTGTGGGAGTGTAGCCGCTCGGATTGTTCGGGAAATTCAGCAGGAGCACTTTTTTGCCCTTTCCTCTCCGGAGTGCGGACCGGAGCGCCCCGGTATCGAACCCGCCATCGTTGAACGTGCGGAACGTCCGGAGCGTAGCCCCGTACATATGGGAGAAGATGAGATCGTAGTTGCCCCAGTAGAGATCCGGGAGGAGCAGCTCGTCACCAGCATCGAGCAGGGCGGATGCAACCACGCTCATCGCATGCGTGATGCCACCAGCGACAACGGGCAGGCTGATCTCTGCGGAGAGAGAGGGATTCTTCTCAAGGATCATCTGCCGCCACTTCTCTCTCAGTTCCTTCTTCCCAAAGCTTGGAGCGTAGGAGAACACCTCTCCGGGCGGCAGATCGACGCACGCATCGATCGCCCGAAGACGCATAGGAGTCCCATCATCCTCTAAGGCAATACCAATAGTTGCATCGTACTTCTTCCCCTTCGCCTCTGCGGTCTGGCCGAGGATGCCATCAAATGGGAAGTATATGGCTTTCCCCCTCTTCGAGAGCAGCGAGAAGAGCGGAGAATGCTGCTCACGGAGAACGGCATTGAGCTGCTGCGCCAGCGGATGGAGACGGGACAGGGAGATCATGAAAATAGTAGTACCAACTTGCGTGGCAGAGCAAAGGAGGAGACCATGGGAACTCCATGAGAAACGTCGTACTCACAGATGTGCAGGGGAAGGAAACTGGCCTTGCAGAGATCGTGGATGCCCATACGGGGGAAGGGAAGCTCCACAGGGCTTTCTCCGTGTACGTCTTCCGGAACAATGGGAAAGAAATCCTCATGCAGAAGCGGAGCAGTAAAAAAATGCTCTTCCCCCTCCTCTGGGCAAACACCTGCTGCAGCCACCCGCTCCCGGGCGAAGGAATACTGGAAGCAGGAAAAAGGCGTCTGCGGGAAGAATGCGGCATCGAGTGCAGCCTGCGGGAGACCGGCACCCTCGTGTACCGCGCTGAGGATCCGGGCGGACGGGGGGTCGAGCATGAACATGTCACGCTCTTCCGGGGAGATGTGGACGGGAATCAGGACACCAAACCGGACCCAGACGAGATCGCTGAAACGAAATGGACGCCGGTGGAGAAAGTGCTCGCAGATATGGAGAGGAATCCGGATGCGTACGCTCCCTGGTTCACGCTCGGCCTCAGGCAACTCCTCAAATGAGGGAATAGATGCAATGAAGAGCCGATATCCCCTCTTTCTTCTATTTCCTCCTTCGGAACGCCACTACACTACACACAGCAATGGAGAAAAGAACGACCCCCCTGCACATCGCCATCATTCCGGACGGCAACAGACGCTGGGCCAGGAAGCATGCGCTGGACCCGTGGGAAGGCCACCGGAAAGCAGTGGCCAATTTCCGGTCCCTCACGGACTGGTGCCATAAGGATCCCCGCATTGCCGTACTGACCATCTGGTGCTTCTCCACCGAGAACTGGAAACGGGACGTGAAAGAGATTGAGATGCTCATGGGAATGCTCGAGGAGTACCTCGTGAAGGAGAGGAACCTCTTCCGGGAGAAACAAACACGCCTGGTGCACTCGGGACGCAAAGACCGCATTCCGGAGAAGCTGGCAACTCTCATCGGTGATATAGAAGAGGAAAGCAAAACTATGACCGCTTTCACGCTGCACCTCGCACTGGACTACGGAGGACGCGACGAGATCGTCCGCGCCATCCGGAAAATGCAAAGCACCAAAGATGCGACAGAGGATTCTGTACGGAAATATCTGGATCACCCCGAACTCCCCGACATCGATCTCATCATCCGCACCTCGGGCGAGAAGCGCACGAGCAACTTCTTCCTCTGGCAATCCGCCTACAGTGAATGGGCGTTTCCTCAGAAAAAATTCCCCGAGTTCACCGCAGGAGACCTGGCGAAAGAGGTGGATGCGTACACGGAGCGTTCCCGACGATTTGGCGGATGAAACGCACAGCATCCGCACCGGGGAATCCTTCGACAAGCCACGGCAATCGCGATTGCCGTGGCAAGCTCAGGATGACAACGAGAATTTCTCATCGATCGGCTTCTGCTCCTGGGAAAATTATCCTGACCGGAGAGTTTGCCGTCGTCTTCGGCTACCCGGGGATCGCCGTGCCATCGCCGCTCACAATGAATGTGGAGATCCACGACACCCGTGAGCGGTGTAGTTTTTCAAACATCCGTAGCAAACATGACGCGGAACCCGGCGTAGTCCGCCGCAACGGACGAAGTCGGGTGACACTGGAAAACCAGAAAGACACAAAAGACCTGCGGATCCACTGGAGCGAAATTGCACAGAAACCGGAGTGGCAGGAATACCTGAAGCATATCATCGCACGGTGCGGCAAATGCTCCGGAGATCTCACCATTGAAAACAATATTCCGCTTCAAAAAGGTATGGGGTCATCCACCGCACTTGTCATTGCTGTTTCCCGATGCTTGCTCGGGAAAGATTGCAGGGAGAAAGCACTGGAAATTGAAGATGAGCTCAATCCAGGCCACAGCGGTCTGGATTTCTCTGTGATATGGAACAATTCCCCCACTCTCTTTCAAAAGGACAACCAGCCGGAAACAATTAAGCTGCCCCGAAACCTCCTCAGGAACACAATGCTCATAGATACAGGTGCACCGAACGAGACGACCCCGGAACTCATTGCATGGATTACGGAGCGCAGAGAGGAACTGGAGCCCGCACTGAGGACCATCGGCCGCTGCACGGAGAAACTCCGGGAAGGCGAGGACCTTGGGAACGTGATGCGTGAGCATCACCGCGCACAGGTGGCACTGGGCGTGGTTCCGGAGAGTGTGCAGAAACTCGTGGAGAAGATAGAGAGCTCCGGCGGCAGCGCGAAAATCATCGGAGCCGGGGGGCGTACGGGCGGCGGGGGTATGCTTCTGGTGCTCCACGAAGACCGCAAGAAGATCCTGCGCGCAGTCCCCACACACTTTTCCATTCTCAATGTATGAGTGTCACTGCGGGGTCTACACCGAACAGCGCCTGGATTAAGTACTGGGGCAACCGGAATGATGCCTTACGGCTCCCCATGGCAGACTCGTTCTCCATGACGCTCGATAGTCCGACCGTGGAGATCACGCTGGACCATGCTGATGTCCTCAGCGTGCGCTCCTTCAACCCGGATGGCTCGGAGAAAGAGCTTGGGGCAGTGCACATCCAGCGCTTTGGGAAGACGCTGGAGCTTGTGAAGCAGTACCTGCGCACGCTCGGCGTTGAGGACGCTCTCCCTGCTTCCGCTCTGATCACGGTGCGCTCTCAGATCCCCCCTGCAGTCGGACTTGCCTCCTCCTCCGCTGTCTTCAGCTGCCTTGCCCGCGCCATCCAGGGACTCATTCTCCCGGCAATCGAACTTACAGACGAGCAGACGAGCGTCTTAGCGAGGCTCGGATCTGGTTCCGCTGCCCGCAGCATCTTCGGGGGCTTTTCCGCGCTCCTCGCCGGAGAGAGCGATGCAATCGGGAGCGCCTACGGCAGACAGTATGCAGACGAGCATCACTGGGCTCTCTACAATGTCATTCTGGTCCCTTCCATGCACGAGAAGAAAGTCGGCTCCACAGAAGGACACCCGACCGCGCACACCAGCCCGCACTACGCTGCACGGGTGCAGGCCATCAGGACCCGCCGGCAGCGGGAGTGCATCGACGCGGTCCTCACGAAGGATTTTGAGAAGCTGCAGCACGTGGTGGAGGAAGATTGCATCGACATGCACCATGTGATGCGAACGAGCACGCCGCCCCTCGACTACCTTACGGAGGACACGCACCGTATCACGAGAGACATCACAGAGCTGCGCAGGAGCGAGCACCTTCCCGTGTTCTACACCATGGATGCCGGCCCCACGGTGCAGCTTCTGTGCACGGAGGAAGCGCGTGACCGGGTGCTGGCCTTCGCGCGGGCACAGGAAGGATGCGCCCTCTTCGAGGCAAAGACAGGACCAGGTGCATGCTTGATCCCTTAATCACTGAGAAACCGGAGCACAAGTGTTTCCTTCTCAGGTAACAGAAAACCAACAGATATTCCTGCTATCATTGTGATATGGAAGCGGTCATCCGCGAGTACCGGCCATCGGACAGAGAAAGCATCAAGTCATGCATCAAAGAACTACAGGAGTACGTCTCCGATCTTGACACGCTCAAACGGACGCGGGATCTTCCGGCATTCAACGGTGACGCATACATCGACTGCACGCTCAAGCGGGTGGAAAAGTGCTCCGGGAATATCTTCGTCGCAGAGGAGGATGGCCGCATTGCAGGATGCATCGTCGGCATTATCTCCGAACAGAACGAAATCGACTCACTGGAATCATACCCGTCGAAGAGTGGCTCCATCCTCGAACTGATCGTGACCTCGGAACACCGCAAATCCGGCTTGGGCACGCGCCTGATGCAGGCAATGGAAGAATATTTCCGCACACAGGGGTGCACCTGCGCGTTTGTCGATTGTTTCGCCCCGAACATCTCCGCGCACGAATTCTATGTCAGAGCAGGATACATCGATCGCATGCATCTGATGCTGAAGCTGCTTTCTTAGGAAACCCCTGGAAAATGCTCGAGCGGCTGTACTCAGAATTGAACGTTTTTCCATTTTCCATTTTCCATTTTCCATTCCACAATAGTGGAACATGGACTCACGAAACCTCAGAGACGGCCTCTCTCCCGGTGAACGCTGCGATGAAAGACGCAAACGCTTGGAGCAGGAACTGAAACTCGATCTTGCACACACGCGCACAGACGATGAACATGCCGGCGAAGCAGACGAAAAAAACTGTGAGCAGATGTTCGGCATGGTTCCCCTGCCGGTTGGGTATGCCGGACCGCTCACTTTCCTGTGCAGCTCCGGTGAGAAGACAACTGTCCACCTGCCGCTTGCGACCACCGAAGGCGCACTCGTTGCGAGCGTCAACCGGGGATGCAAAGTGCTCTGCGAGACGGACGTACACACGCTCTCAACCCACCACGGCATGACCCGGTCCATCGCGTTCCGAATCGGTAGAGCCTCCGGTGAGAAAAAGAGGGGGAAAAGCGCGGATGGTGTACAGATGTTCACTAAAAAATTACGGCATCTACAAGCCAAATGGAGTCAAATTGCAGAGGAAACAAGCAGCCATCTGCATGTGATGAGCTCTGATGTCGACGTAAGGGGACAGTACGTGTTCCTCACACTCTCCTGTGATACGGATGAAGCCATGGGCATGAACATGGTGACGATCGCAGCACAGGCTGTGGGCGATTGGATCGTTCAAAACATACAGGACCACTCTCCCCGCCTCATCACGATCGCCGGGAATGTCGACAGCGATAAGAAGCCGAGCCGGCGGACGCATGACCGCGGCCGCGGGTACGAAGTGACGGCGAAGACACTCATTCCCGGTGCAGTGATCTCCTCCATGCTGAAGACAACTGCAACAGATATGGCAGCGGTCGCGGATGCAAAACTGAGAGAAGGATCGGAGATTGCGGGAGCACTTGGAGCAAACCTCCATGCCGCCAACGTCATTGCTGCGCTGTACCTGGCAACCGGCCAGGACGCGGCGCACGTTGTAGAAGGCTCCCTCGCAGATACGACAGTGGAACTCCGCGGTGACGATCTCGCTGTTTCCACCCGCCTCCCCGCTCTGCTCATCGGCGTCCGCGGCGGCGGCACGGCGCTCCCCGCGCAGAACCAGTGCCTGCAAATGCTCCTGAAGAACCGCACGTCTCTCCACCCCTGCAGGCAGCTTGCCGAGAGTATAGGAGCAGCAGTCCTCGCAGGGGAGATTTCACTCCTCGCAGCACAGGCCAACCAAACCCTTGCATCCGCCCACAAAAAACACGCCAGATAGGCTGATTTTTCGCTATGGTCTGCTACAATGCCCCGGATGAACAAATCTGCCATCATCGGTTTTGGCATGTACCTGCCGAGTGACCGCATTCGCACCGCAGACATCGCTGCGGAGTGGCAGCAGGATGCCCATGCCATCGAGAGTGGGCTGGGAGTGCAGGAAAAAACGGTTCCCGGCGAAGGGGAAGACACCTTCACCATGGCATACGAAGCAGCCAAGCAGGCGATAGAAATCGCCGGAGTGAAGCCGTCACAGATCTCCGCATCGTTCGTCGGCTCCGAGAGCCATCCGTACGCCGTCAAACCCACGAGCGGCATGGTGGCGGATGCGCTGGATCTTGATCCGTTCTGCCACTGCGCAGACCTGGAATTCGCCTGCAAAGCGGGCACGGCCGGCATGCAGATCGTGGATTCCATGGTGCGCGCCGGGCAGATCCGCTACGGGCTTGCCATAGGGAGCGATACGGCACAGGCCGCCCCCGGCGATGTTCTGGAGTACACAGCTGCCGCGGGTGCCGCCGCGTTCGTCATAGGACCGGAGCGCTCGAAAAATGCACTCTGCCGCATCGACTACACACTCTCCTTCACCACCGATACCCCCGATTTCTGGCGCGGCGCCCATGACAAATACCCCAGCCACGCCGGGCGCTTCACCGGCGAGCCGGCGTACTTCCGCCACGTGCGCGAGGCTACGAAAGGAATACTGGATACGGCAGAATGCGACGTGAAAGATGTGAACCATGTCATCCTGCACATGCCGAATGCGAAGTTCCCGAGCAAGATCGCCAAGGAGTTCAGATTCACGAAAGAACAGATGAAACACGGGTTCATCGTGCCCCATATTGGCAACACCTACAGTGCCTGCTCCCCCCTGGGACTCGCACATGTATTGCAGAAAGCGAAGGAAGGAGAGACAATTCTCCTCGTATCCTACGGTTCCGGAGCAGGCTCCGATGCATTCCTCTTCACCATGCTCCGCGATGGAGTGCTCCTCCCAACCGATACGCGCACCCCTCGCTACCTCACGTACGGACAGTACAGCCTGCGGGGGCACGCTGTGACAGCACAAGCATGAACACGGATGTTTTCCTCATCGGCTCAGGGCAGACCCGCTTCGGAGAGTGGTGGGAAAAAGGCATCCGCGACCTCATGTACGAGGCAATAGACGGCGCCCTCGAAAGCGCCCCCTGCACCGCACTCGATATTGATACGGTCATCGTGGCGAACATGATCGCCGAACGGACGAACGCGCAGGCTCACCTCGGTGCGCTCGCTTCGTCGCTCCTTCCGCACAGGCCCCCTGCTCTCCGCGTGGAATCCGCCTGCGCATCCGGCGCAGTCGCACTGCACACTGCCTGTGCCCTCCTCGAGAGCGGCCGTGCGAAGACTGTACTGGTGCTCGGCGTGGAGAAGATGACAGACGTGCCACCCGCGGAAGTATCCACTGCGCTCATGGGAGCGGCAGACAGCGAGAAAGATGCCCCCTGTGGCCTCACATTTCCAGGCATTTTCGGGCTCGTCGCACAGCGGTACATGTTCGAGTACGGCCTCACACGCGAACAGCTGAATACTGTGAGCGCGGCGCACCACCGCAATGCAGTGGCAAATCCTTTCGCGCAGTTCCGTGCGGAGATCCCCGCAGAGAAGATCTCCCAGAGCCCCAAGGTGGCAGACCCGCTCTGCCTGCTCGACTGCTCCCCCATCAGCGACGGTGCGGCAGCCTGCATCCTCTCGACGGCATTCGAGAGTGATATGAAGCTCGCCGCTTCCCAGCTCGCTTCTGATGCTGTAAGTCTGACGGAGCGCGAGAGCATCACCTCGTTCCCTGCCACGAAGAAAGCGATGGAGAAGGCACTGGAGGAGGCAGACACCGACCGGAGCAGCATTTCACACATCGAAGTACACGATTGCTTCTCGATTGCAGCAGTCATCAACGTGGAGGATCTGGGTTTCGCGGAACCAGGGAGAGGCATAGAACTGTATGAGCAGGCAGATCCAGTCCCCACCATCAACGCGAGCGGAGGTCTGAAAGCATGCGGCCATCCTGTTGCTGCCACCGGCATCAAGCAGCTCATTGATGTCAGCAAGCAACTCAGGAACTCAGGCAACCGTTGGGGACTCTCCCATAATTTCGGCGGCGCGTGCGCCAGCTGCGGTATCCACATTCTGGAACATATCCATGTCTAATCCCTCCGTCATCTACAGGGCAAAGACTGCATGCAAACGCAAAATGCAGGAAGGGACCGTCATCTCATTCACAACAGTGAACCACCCCTCCGAAGGGTTCGGTGCAGGCCCGTTCATCATTGGCCTCATTGAACTCCAGGATGGAAACCGCGTCATGGGTCAGATGCGCATTCCGGCAAACTGCACCCTCCGCATCGGACAGAAGGTTCTGCCACGCATGCAGCTGCTCAGGACAAACGCACAGGGGCTGCGCATCTACGATGTCGTCTATGAACTTGCTGTTTCCCAGCCTCTCACAGTGGAACAGAAATTGGAATTCCCAGGATACATTGTCGCGCTGTACGGCCCGTCCGGCGTTGGCAAATCCACCGTAAGCCGGCTCCTCACAACGGTGCTGGGCGACTACGTGGAAAACGTTCCCATCGTAACCACGCGGAGAAAGAAGAGAGGTGACGAAGGCGAGTACAACCACACGAGCACCACGGAGTTCACACGCATGCAGAAGGAGCAGAAAATTATTGCAGCAACACAGATTCCCTCACATTCCGAGAAGCGCTGGTACGGCTACCAGGAGAAAGATATCCAGGCCATATGGGACAAGGGGAAGATTCCCGTTGTCATTACCGAGCAGCACCTGCTGCAGGGACTCAGCGCATACTACGGGAGAAGATCTATTCTCTCCTTTGGTCTCCTCCCCCCGGGCAGGAGCCGGCGAGCCATGCTCTCACAGCTCCTGCACCGTCTGCGCAGCCGCGGGCGGGACACCGAACGCCACATCCAGGACCGCATGAAGAACGCGGAGAGAGATCTCGATTTCTTCGAGGAACGGAGCGAGCTCTTCGATCACATCCTTGTGAACGAGGATCTCGATGTTGTACTGGAAACGCTCAAAGGACACGTTCTCGGCACAGAACAGCCATAGAATTCTTGCCGAACACAGGGGCATTGCTACAATATTTCTTCCATGCACCGCCCTCCCGTCTGGTACCTGAAGAAAGTGGAACTTTTCGCCACTATGTCGGACGAAGAGATCAATGAAATCGTGCAGAAAATCAACCACGGGGAGTATCCCAACCACCATATCCTCTACACTCCGCAGGAACAGGTGGAAGACATGTATATTCTCAAAGAGGGAGAGGTGATCATCTACCAGACCACACCGGAGGGGAAGAAGGTGTTGCTCGACATCCTGAAGCCAGGATCCATTTTCGGGAACATCGGCTTCACGACAGGTGAAAAACACTACGCGGAAACCACGCAGAGATCATTCATCTGCACACTGCCGGAGAATTTTATGGTGCAACTCCTCAGGAAGAAACCGGAAGTGGCCCTCCGGGCACTGCGGCTGCTCAGCAAGCGGATCGCGGAGTATGAGTCACAGGTGAAGTTCCTCTCCATGCTTGGCGCGCAGGAACGCATCCTCTCCGCCGTGCGCCTCTTCAGCGAAAAGGAGGAACGGAGCATCCTCCCGCCCATTCTGAGAATACCCACAAAAATGACGCACGAAAAACTTGCCAACGCCACAGGCCTCACGCGGGAAACCGTGACGAAACAGCTGCTGAAACTTGAGCAGGAAGGGCTCATAGAAGCCAGAAACAAGCACATCCGCCTCACACCGAAAGGGAAGGAAGCTGTCGCCGTACTGGTGTGACATCTTCTCGGCTTCTCTCAGCCGGAACCGGCGCTTGATGATCGGGGGCACCAAACCGGTATTACACATTCCAAAAATGGTAATTTTCTGCTATAATCTAAAGATTGTAGAAAACCTCACAAACACCCACACACAGACTCCATCATGTCTCGTCTGCATACGCTCATGTTCGGCTGGGAATACCCCCCCATTCACCTCGGCGGACTGGGTGTTGCCTGCCAGGGACTCGTGCGCGGACTGATGAAGAACGGCGTGAAAGTGACACTCGTGCTCCCCCACCCGGATGCCGATCGGGAAGGAGACTTGGACATCCTCTTCCCGACGGAAGAAATGATCGAACATATGCATATTGCAAGCATGCTCTCTCCGTACGACAGCGCCCAGCAGTACTACCAGAGAGTGAAGAACATACCGAGAGAACGGCAGCAAATCTACGGGGAGGATCTGGGACAGGCCATTGCCAACTACTCAGCAGCGAGTGTGGAAATGACAAAAGACGTTCGCCCGGACATCGTGCACTGCCACGACTGGATGACGTATGAAGCAGGAGTGAGGGCAGCGCGCTACCACCGCAAACCCTTGGTCGCACACATCCACGCCACAGAGCTGGACCGCACGCACTTCAGCCCCAACCAGTGGATCTACGACCGGGAGAGGTGGGGATTTGAACAGGCAGACAGAATCATTGCTGTGAGCAATTACACCAAGCAAATCCTCGTGTCCCACTACGGAATCCCTGCGGAGAAAATCACCGTTGTCCATAACGGGAACAACATCACGAGAGACATCGATCCGGAAGCCATCCACTCGGAGTACAGGAAGAATCACCCACCGATGGTGCTTTTCCTCGGACGTCTGACCCTGCAAAAGGGCCCGCACCAATTCCTGGAAATGGCCTCCGCGGTGCACGGTATCCGACCGGATGTTGAGTTCGTGGTCGCAGGGGACGGCGGCATGCTGGGAGAACTCATTAATCACTCTCTGCAACTTGGGCTGCAGAACAACATCATGTTTGCAGGGAAAGTGAGCAACGACGAGGCGCAGAAGCTCTTTGCACAGGCAGACTGCTTTGTCATGCCCTCACTCTCGGAACCGTTCGGACTCGTGGCCCTCGAAGCGATAGCGCAGGGAACTCCCGTCATCATCTCCAAGCAGTCAGGCGTGAGCGAGGTCATTGGCCACGCATTCAAAGTAGACTTCTGGGATACGGCAAAGATGGCCGACTGCGTCCTCACGCTCCTGCGCGAAGACCCTCTCGCATGGCAGCTGCGCTCCGAAGCCTCGCGCGTACTTGACCGGCTGACCTGGGAACACCAGGCAATGGCCGTGCGCTCACTCTACCAGCAGATACTCCACTCCTAACCCTACGAGTATGACTCCCAACATTTGCTTCTACTTCCAGGTACACCAACCCTACCGGCTCAGGGATCTCCGTATCACAGATATCGGCCACGGGAGCGAATACTTCGACTGGCAGAAGAATCACGACGTGTTCCGGAAGGTCGCGGAGAAATGCTACCTCCCGGCAAATGCCCTCATGCTGGAACTCCTGAAAAAATATCCGGAATTCCATGTCTCCTACTCCCTCTCAGGCGTGTTCCTCGAACAGTGCAATGAGTACGGGCACGACGTGCTCGATTCGTTCAAGAAACTCGCTGCGACCGGAAAAGTAGAATTCCTTGCCGAAACGTACTACCACTCCCTGAGTGCCATCCATTCCATTCCGGAGTTCTGCGAACAGGTGGCCATGCACGTCAGGAAAATAGAGGATCTCTTCGGACAGAAACCACAAATCTTCCGCAATACAGAGCTCATCTTCAACAACGAAATTGCCCACACTGCCCGCATGATGGGATTCCGCGGCACCCTGGCAGAGGGCGCAGACCACATCCTGCAGGGACGCAGCCCCAACGAGCCGTACGCTCCGCCGGAGTTCTACCTCCCGGAAGACAAATACTGGAACGTCATCAGGCAATCCTTCCCCGGAGTGTACCCTCCGAAGAAGATTCTCGTCCTTCTGAAGAACTACAAACTGAGTGACGACGTGGCATTCCGCTTCTCAGACAGAAGCTGGATTGGATTCCCGCTCAGAGCAGAAACATTCACAGACTGGGTCATCGGTTCAGGAGGCCACAACATCAACCTCTTCATGGACTATGAAACGTTCGGTGAACACCAGTGGAAAGACACGGGGATATTCGAATTCCTGCGCAAACTCCCCGAACTCTGGCAGGAACGGGGTATACGGGCACTCACGCCATCGCAGG
Organism: Candidatus Peribacteria bacterium RIFOXYB1_FULL_54_35; assembly: GCA_001787755.1. Lineage (GTDB taxonomy): Bacteria > Patescibacteriota > Gracilibacteria > Peribacterales > Peribacteraceae > GWB1-54-5. The sequence goes on along the minus strand of MFYJ01000007.1, from coordinate 8,944 downwards.
TCCTCGACGACTGGGAGAAGAAAACACAAGGGCCGGCAGAGCAAGAACACCTGAAAAAGGAAGCGGCGTCCATTCTTGCCGCACTCTCTGCACTCTGGAAGAGACCCGAGACTGTGCAGTCCCCTTTGGAGCTCCAGGAGAAAACATTCGACGCACACCTCTCCATCTCCTGGGCAGACACAGAGAGAGATCTCTCCGCATGGAACGGAAACCAGATCCAGTCGGCTGCACTGCGGGCACTCTACGAACTGGAAAAGTATGTGAAAGCGAGTGGGAATGAGCAGCTCATCCGCACCTGGCGACTGCTCCAGAGCTCCGACCACTTCTACTACATGTGCACGAAGTACTGGAACGACGGAGACGTGCACAAGTACTTCAGCCCTTACGAATCACCGTACGAAGCCTACCGGCGCTTCAGCCATGCGCTCTGCGATTTGCGTTCCCGGCTCCACCTGTAACCACCTATGCCGCGCTCCATCATCCTCGGCAACGGCTCGCTGCTCGCGACCTTCGACAATAACATGCAGATGCGCGATTTATACTACCCATACGTGGGAATGGAGGATCACACTGCCTACGGGGATGTTCACCGTGTGGGTGTATGGGTAGAGGACTTAGGATTCTCCTGGTTTGAAGATGATGACTGGGATATTCAACCCAACTACAAGCCGGAGACACTCGTCGGGCATTCGCTCCTCAGAAACGAGAAACTTGGTCTTATGATCACCGCGGAAGACTACGTACACCCGGTGTACAACATCCTCATGCGTGAGTTCAAAGTGGTGAGCATAGACGGGAAGAAGAAAGAAGTGCGATTCTACTTCCACCACGACTTCCACATCTACGGAGACAAACAGAAGGACACCGCATTCTACGAGCCATACACAAACACCGTCATCCACTACCGCCTGAAACGGTACTTTCTGGTCGGCGGGCAGACGTCAGACCCGATTGCATGCCGGAGGGAGGAGAGCGTGAAGGCATACAAGTCTGTTCTTCACAGCAAGAAGAAAATCCAGAGTTGCGGCATCAACGAGTACAGCATCGGCAAATCCGAATATCAGGGATACGTGGGAACCTGGAAGGATGCGGAAGACGGCAAACTCGCAGGAACGACAATCGACCAGGGATCCGTGGACTCCACTGTTTCCATCCATTGCGCAGTGTCACCGGAGAAAGAAACTGAGTTGCACCTCTGGGTCTGTTTCGGGAAAAACCTCGAGGAAGTGGTGGAGCTGCAGCAGTTCATACTGGAAGAGACGCCGGAGCGCATGAAGCGCAACTGCCACAACTACTGGAAGAGCTGGGTGAACAAAACGCACAGAACATTCGGCTCACTCAGCCCCGGCATCATTGATCTCTACAAACGCAGCCTCCTGCTCATACGCATGCACTCCGACAACAACGGAGGAATCATGGCCGCAGCCGATGCAGACATCATGATGTTCAACAAAGATACCTACACGTACGTCTGGCCGCGCGATGGTGCGTTTGTTTCTCTCGCGCTCGATAAGGCGGGGTTCATGGAAGTTTCCCGGCGCTTCTTCGAATTCTGCTGCCGCATTCAGCAGCCGGACGGTTACATGCTGCATAAGTACAACCCGGATGGTTCGTACGGATCCTCCTGGCACCCGTGGTTCCGTGACGGAGAAGCGCAGCTGCCAATTCAGGAAGATGAAACGGCCCTTGTCCTCTACGCGCTCTGGCACCACTTCGAGCGGGAGAAGGACTTCGAATTTCTCCAAAAAATGTACGAGGAACTCGTGAAGAAGGCTGCACAGTTCCTCTGTGACTTCCGCGAACCGGAAACCGGACTGCCGCTCCAGAGCTACGACCCATGGGAAGAGCACAAAGGCGTTTTCACATACACTACAGCATGCACGATCGCCGGTCTGCACGCAGCCGCCCGGATCTGCCACATTCTCGGGCACTACACGCACTCGGAACGGTACCAGACCGCAGCAGACGAAATGAAGCAGGCCCTCCTCTTCCATCTGTACGATGAGAAGCTGGGAAGATTCCTCAAGAAGATCAAGCGGAAGAACGGGCAGACAACGGAGAAAGACTCCACACCCGATGCAAGCATGGCCGTGATCTGGAAGCTCGACGTTCTCTCGCCGGAAGACCCGCGGTCCATCTCCACCATGCAGCAGCTGGAAGAGGCTCTCACAGTACGAACGGCAGTAGGGGGACTCGCGCGGTACCCGGGAGACGTCTATCACTCTGTCACAGAACCAAGGGAAGACGTGCCGGGGAACCCGTGGATTATTACCACACTCTGGGATGCACAGTGGTACATACGGCGGGCACAGACTATCACAGATCTGGAAAAAGCCCGTGCCATGCTCGATTGGGTCGTCCGCTCCGCATCGCCGGCAGGCGTGCTTGCCGAACAGCTCAACCCGCTCACAGGAGAACCTCTCTCCGTTGCCCCTCTCACATGGAGTCATGCGACATTCGTGGAAACCGTCCTTGATTTCGTCGAGAAGGAGAAGGAGATCCTCAAAGGAAACTATGATGTAAAGGACACAAGATAGATACTCACGGGCTTACCCGACTTCGCCAAGACTTCGCCGGGCAGGCTCCCTGCCTGCACGCCGTAGTGCCGTATCTCCTTCATTCAAAGCGGCGTTACGGCACGCAGACGCAGCACTTCCGGAAATTGAAAAATGACCAATCTTGCCGGCCGTAGCCCCGCAGGGGCGAAGGCTGGTGAGACGGCAGTATCCTATGGTAGAGTGCCGCTACCCTTCTCCTCCATGAATCGTTTTCACCTCACCACTGTTGCCCTCTGTACCGTCTTCAGCTTCTCAGCTGCAGCGTACGCGCAGGAAACAGCGGAGCCTGCACCGCAGGAACCACCCACCGCTGAGGAAGAGGTTTGGCAACGGAGATTCGACCGTGCAGAAGGTTTCCGCATCATCATGCTGCAGACACGCAGAGGTGTGGAATTGTTCTACAGCTTCCAGAAGAAAAACACAGAGGATCTTCTGGCGAACCGTGAGAGGTGCCGGGAGGATCTGCGGCGAGCGAACCGCGACGCGCAGTTCTCCACGCTCCTCCACTGCTACCAGAGAGAACTGGTGCTGGACCGCGGACTGCACGAGAAGAAACGCCAGTACATGGAGAGTATCCCCGGCATATCAAGCGTGTTGCGGGATCAGGCGCTCCTCGCAGAGGATGCATTCCTTCCGGCGCTCGACGCGCTGCTCAAGGGAGTGGGAAATGACGTCTTCACGGGCAGAGAAGATCTCATAGAAGCGAAGCAAAACCTTCATAGTGCCTACAGAGTTCCCGCCCTTCTCGCAGAACTCCGTGTAGAAGCTGACCGCTCCCTCACGTGGGTGGCACACCTCCTGCACCAGCTCTTCCTCATGACGCAGAACACGGAACTCGGACCGGAAGCGTTCGAGAAAACCTCTGAAGCATTCACCTGCTTTGAGGAAGGAGAAACCCAGCTGATGGGACTGAGCACCATAGAAGGATTCGAGGATGCCAATGCCGCTCTGGGGAAATCCCTGGCACACCTGCAGACCTGTACAGACCTCCTCAGGGAAGCTCACAGGCTCCAGCAATTGTTTGAGAATCCTCCTCCACCCGAGGAGCCACAGGAGAACCGGGAAGAGCTCTCCCCGAGGAGACGGTGGAAAAACTTATGAGGGGAAATACACTGCTTAACAAATAGCCATTTTGGGCTTCAGAAAGCCAAAAAATAGCTTTCTTGTATGTTACAAGAACATATTTATATAAACATGCAAGTATCCGGACAACCCGCTTCCTCCTGTTCTATACTCACTCGCCTCTATGGCGAAGAACCTCTATCCGCACCGAGTGGAAAGAACCTGCAACAAACACTCGCGCGCGGTGTTTCGGGAAGACACAATCATCATTCGCCTTGCACGGAACCTCTCGAAAACAGAAGAGCACGAACATGTGGAAGACCTGCTCGATAGGATGACGAAGCAGCTCCTCAGAGAGGAGAAACACATTGTGTACATCCATCCGTTCAAAGGCCTGCTCAGTGGAAAACAGAGAGATGTCATAGCACTTGCGAACGGGAAAAGATATGAGATTGCGCTTCGTGCAGGCACGAAACTCTCTGCGGCGCGCACGAGGAAAGGATGGATCGTTTCTGTGGGTCCTCGTACACGACGCGCTGCACTGCACCGGTTTCTCTGGAACATCATCGCAGAGAGGGAGAGCAACCGCTTGTACCGGTTCGTGGAGAGGGTGAATGAGCAGACGCTCGGCATACACATACAATGTGTGCGGCTGCGGTTCGCCTCCTCGCAGTGGGGCAGCTGTTCCCCACGGGGAATCATCATGCTGAATGCAGCACTGCTCTTCGTGCCACCCTCCCTGCTCCGGTACATCGTCATCCACGAACTCGCACATCGAAAGCATGCAGATCATTCCCCGGCCTACTGGAACCTCGTGAAAGAGGCTCTGCCAAGGTATTGTGCCCTGCGGGACCAGCTGCAGAATCACCGTCTGCCAACACTCTGATCCCGGATTGCCTGGGAAACCAACCTTCGGAAAATCCAAGATGCAAATGACAAGATGCAAATAAATACCAAATCACACTACTCAACATTCAAACAATTCTTTTGGAATTCGGAGGTTGTTTCTTCTTTGGAACAACTTGTCATTTGCATCTTGGATCTTACCCATCAGAAAAAATCTCAGGAAACCAGCCAGACTCTCGTTGTCATATGCCACCAGGCACTCTACAATCACCTTACATTCTTTCCCCACATTCATCATGTTCCTTGATGGTGACGACGACGATGAGGATGACAAGAACACCTGTCAGCCGGAAGAAGGAACCTACAACATGGGTGACGACATTGGAGAGATGATCGGCGAAGGGCATGATCCTGTCGAAGACGAGGTGACATGAGCAATCCCTCCGTTGAAACGCTGCTGGAAATCGCAAATGAGGCAGTACTGAGGGCTGCAGATTTACTCGTGGATAAGCACCATGCCGTCTTTGGAGCACATGCAACTGATCGGCTGGAGGTAGGCACAAAGAGCTCTCCTATCGACCTCATTACAGAGGCGGATCAACTCGCGCAGGATGCCATCATCTCCGCCATTCAGAGCCACTTCCCGGATCACCGGTTCATCGCAGAGGAAGAAGGAGCAGATGATTTGGGAAATCCCGACTCCCCCTATGAGTGGATCATCGATCCGCTGGATGGAACAACGAACTTCGTCCATGGCAAAGAGAACTTCGGCACGATCGTCACTGTGCAGAAGAACGGCGCATTCCAAGCCGGAGTGATGTACATGCCCTTTCTCAAGCAGCTGTACCAGGGGGCACTCGGGAAAGGAGCCACCATCAACGGGCAGAAAGTTTCGCTGCGGCAGACGAAGGGAATGCATGATGCGATTCTCTCATCGAATATCCTGCGCCGCGCGGTAGAGGGGAAAGATGGTGCCTGGTACGCCTCCATGCCGTTCTGTGCCTCGATGGAAAACTATGGCTGCGCCATCCAGGAGCTTGGAGAAATTCTTCTTGGACAGAACGACGGGGCGTTCTTCAGGGGCATCCGGCTATGGGACATCGCAGCGGGGTTCCTCATGATGGAAGAGGCCGGAGGCAAGTACCGGTACGAGTTTCTCGAACCAAAAAACAAACGCTCAGGACTCCTGGCCGTCGCTTCCACTGCACCGATTTTTGAGGAGCTCTGCACATTTGTATTTGAGAAGAACCTCACGTGAGAGAAGAGGGAGGAGAGTAAGAGAATAAGAGGAATGAGGAAAGCAGTAAAAACCAAAGGAGATGTAGAACAAAGTCCTCTTATTCTCTTACTCTCTTATTCTCATCACTTTGGAAGCAAAACAAGGCCTGCCCGCCTGCAGAGTTCCCCGAACAGGAACACCGGCAACCCCACCACACCCGACCAGTCCCCTTCCATATGCGAGATGAGGAGCTGCCCCTGGCCGTCAATCTGAAAAGCACCCGAACGGTCCCGCCACAGCTCTGTTCCAATCCACCATGCAATATCCTCATCCGAAAGCTCCCGGAAATATACTTTCGACGTCGAAAGCCCCTCATAGAACTCTCCGGCAGGACTCCTGAGGCACAGCGTTGAATGCACAGCGGAAACCGAGCCGCTATGGAGACGGAGCATGCGCCGTGCGTCATCCGCATTGAGTGGTTTCTCAAGGAGCTCCCCCCGGGAAGAGACAACCAGCGTATCACCCCCGAGAACCCAAGCATCAGGGTACTGCGTAGAAACATCATCCGCCTTCAGGCGTGCGAGTATTTTTGCACGCTCCGCCGGATCTGCCTCCATGCACACTGACTCGGCCTTCTCACTCGCACAAACGATGAAATCCAGACCAAGGCCCTGGAGAAGCAGTCTGCGCTGCGGACTCGCCGATGCAAGCACAAAAAGGGTGCTCATACATCAGCATACTAAACAACCAGATCAAAACACTCAATGTTTCAAAAAAGAGGGCAAACTGGGAGCGATAAGCGGCAAGCGAAACGCGCCTTACACTTATCGCTGATCGCTTACCGCTTTCCACCACCGGTGTTCAACGGATGGATCCTCTCAAATCCTGATACTCACTTGTTGTACAAGCCTCCCTGGTACCGCATGGGACCACCTACGTCGGTACGGCGGCCGCGTGAACCGGAGATCGCTTCGTCCAGCATCTGCAACCGCAATTTCAGGGTCGGGCGCGGTGCGGCGTAACGGCTGTGGAGAAATACATTGTCATTGATGAATCCCGAGGGTGCTGTTTCGGTGTCCTCCTCGCCGACAATGGCACGGCAAAGCTCGTAGAGAGACTCACCCAATGTCGTACTGCAGAACCCTGCACGCGTATACGTACGGAGCAATTCCCTCTCTTCGGTGCTCAGCTGGCGAACAAGTTCGCGGCTGCTCGGAGCCTGACGCACTTCCTCTTCCGCCGCGGCATGCACGGGCTCTTCTATCTCCACCCCGTAGGTTTCAGGATCGTTAAAATCCGGACACTCGATATCCTCCCCCTCCCTAAGCCGGTCACGGCAGCGTTCCACGGCACGGGAATACGCGCGTCGCTGTGCACGGAACGTACTCTGGTACTCGATGACATCCGGGCGGATGTCCTCTCCATGGAAATTCATTCCGTCGTCATCCAGAGAACGGAAGATGGCATATTCTCCTTCGTCACTCACGATAGAACCTTGCAGTACGTGCTGCACTGCGACTGGAATAGTCATCACCCCCAGGAGCGCTGCGGAGAGGACGCGTACGGATCTTCGGTTCTTCATGGTATGTGTTGGTATGTTCATACCATTATACCAAATTTCTGCCTCTATCTCAATCCAACGGCCCTGCGCACCTCCTCCATCGTCTTCTGGGCTGCAGAGCGGGCTTTTTTGGCCCCTTCATCCAGCACATGCCGTGCCTCTTTCAGAGAAATTGTCTCCCTGCGCTGGCGCATAGGCCCAAAGAACTCCATGTACGACTGAAAGAGCTTCTTCTTGGCTTCCCCGTACGGGAGCCCGCTGCGGTACTCCTTTGCCAGGGCAAGAGCCTCCTTTTTTCCCAGCATGAGGCGGTGAATCTGATAGATGATGCAGGTTTCAGGATCCTTGGGATCATCTTTCTCCTTGGAATCGGTCACAATCCCCATAATCGCCTTCTTCACTTCCTTCTCCTCTCCGAAGAGCGGAATGGTATTGCCGTAGCTCTTGCTCATCTTCTGCCCGTCTATACCGGGGACCACCGCAACGTCCTCACCGATCACCGGTTCCGGCACCGTGAGAACATCCCCGAACTGGTTGTTGAACTTGATGGCGATATCCCTCGCCATCTCCACATGCTGTTTCTGGTCTTTCCCGACGGGGACCTTGTCCGCGCCATACAGCAGGATGTCCGCCGCCTGCAGCACAGGATACGCAAACAAACCGACGGAAGCGGAAATACCCTTCTCCACTTTCTCCTTATAACTCACCGCACGCTCCAGCAAGCCCACGGGGGACACCGTGGAAAGAATCCACAGGAGCTCCGTGTGCTCGGGCACCTCGGACTGGTAGAAAATCACCGCCTTCTCGGGATCAAATCCCGCCGCAAGATAACCCAGGATGGCATCTTCCCTGTACTGCCGGAGAAGTGCGGGATCCTGCACCGAGGTAAGGGCGTGGAGATCGGCGATGAAGAAGTAGCTGTCCTCCGACTGCGCGAGGAAATCGAGATTCGGTTTCATGGAACCGAAGTAGTTACCCAGGTGCAGCTGCCCGGAGGGCTGCATGGCGGAGAGCACGCGCATGAACGTATGCTAGCGCTTCCAGGCAGAAATAACTACTGGAGAAAATCTTTATAAAATTATTGCATAATAACAATAGAAGCATAGATTCCTCCCACGTTCTTTTCTTGGAAGAGAACAACGCCGAGGTGGGAGGAGGAGGCCATTCCTGGTCTCACTGCAAGTCGCGGTTCGGTGCGGCATATTCTCGAGAAGCAATCGGGCTTCTCATGCCGCAGTCTGCGGCATGCATCGGGGAGCATCTCAAAAAAAGCCCCCGGAACATGGCCTAGGACATGGAGCAGTTTTCCCACCCCGGCTCCATAAAAACAGCCGGAAAACCATTGCAGACCACTGTCCAGTACAGCACTATTCTTACACGTTCTTTCCCCAAAGAACCAAGCCAGGGTGAGGGAGGAGGTTTAACCTCGCTGCGCTGTCCGCTGGAGCGGACTGCACACGCACCAATGACCCGCAACTTCGCAGTCGGTGCAGTCGTACCGATGGTACAGCGGTGTCAGCTTCTCACCCTGGCACTTTTCACAATGAACAATTCCCGGCACACTCGGTGCCATCCCGGGCTCGTTGAAGGAAATTCCTTCTTTGGCACTTTTTCTAAAGGGTAATGTTACAAATCTGCCACCAGATCGAGCAACAGTTCTGTCTGCTCTTCGAGGGAAGTCTGGCGGTGATTGAAGCG
>MFYJ01000006.1 GCA_001787755.1 Candidatus Peribacteria bacterium RIFOXYB1_FULL_54_35 | reverse complement strand
AATAATCACCCAATCGTTTAAAGTGTCTGACCAGAATTCCTTCTCGCTCATCTTGTGCTCGTTGAAGTACAGCTGCCCATTGATGCGGAAGCGATACTGCTGCTGCAGTTCCCAGGCGGGTGCTTGGAGGGAGGGGGCGGCAGATGCCGCTTCCCCTCCCGTGTCAGGAGCAGATTCCTGTGCCAGAGTTTCCTGCGCATTGAAAAGGAGAGAGGGATCTTCATGGAACGCGGGATCCCCTGCATCGAGCAGTTCCTTTCCCTTGTCCATATTGAGGATGTTCCCATTGGGGAGAATGCCTACCCAGGCATTGAGCGTGTTTGAGCGGAGTGTCTTCTCCCCGAGGCCATGCTCATTCTCGTAGTAGCTGCCCGGGTACGAGAAGACGTACTGCTGCTGCAGCTCCCATGCCAGTTCCGCAAGAGAGCTTTGCATTACCGCATCCACCGCCTGCGCATCCGGCGAACCCGGATACTGCGACCCGACTTCCGCAGCAAGCACTTCTCCGGAAGGATTAAGCGGAACGGCACTGAGCAGTTCCCGCTCCTCCAGCAGCTCCACGCGCGGCTGGAACCCGGTGCTTGCCCGCCTGCGGGGCCTGCCTTCCCCACACACGGACCGGTACCCCGCAGAAAGAGAGCCAATGAGCCTTTGAATAGAGGTGGACCTGCCCGGAGCGGTTTCCGGCACGGAAGGATGGGGAGCTTCGCGCATGGGTGGGAGCGGGGAAAATGTCACCACCAGTTCACAGCGGAGGCTCCCCTGCGGGGAGGGGGGAAAAGGAATATCGAAAATACAAATATGACTTTTCCTCTTATATCAGCCATAAAAATAGTTCTATGAGGACATAGAACAGAAAGTGCTCACATACCAAATCAGCTTGGATACAACAGCATTCCCTCTCCCCGTTTACTCCTCGAAGCCTTGGCGAAGTGGGGTGGGAGGGGGCTAGGGAGAGGGGGTACGGTGCTGTGTTACATACAGCAACTTCTGGTGTTCTCTGACCCCCTCCCCCTCCTTGCCGGCCACAGTACGCCGTAGGCGTACGACGGCTGGACCCCCTCCCCCGTTACGGGGGAGGGGGAAGCCAGTCCGCCAAGGCGCGGACTGGCAGGGGATGGGGGCGAACACACACAACAAACAAACCCGACAAAAAAGAACCGCCGGAACAGCAGAATACTGGAGCATCTCGCCGATGAATGAGAATCCTTTACTCTCCCCCCTCTGCCAACTTGTACGTCTCTTTCTCTATGAGCCCTTCCTTGAGCAGCCTCTTTGCATCCCGCTCGAATGTGCTCATACCGTCTCCGACACCGGACTGCAGGGCGGACTTGAGCTCCTGCACGCGGTTCTCGCGGATGATGTTTGCCACGGCCGCCGTATTCAGCAGGATCTCGCGCTGGGCGACCAGGCCGCCGCCTTTACGGGGGAGCAGCCGCTGGGCAATGATCGCCTTGAGTGAGAGAGAGAGCTGCGCGCGGATCTGTGACTGCTGGTGCGGGGGGAAGACATCCACAATGCGGTCAACGGACTGCGTCGTATTGGGCGTGTGCAGCGTTGCGAAAATGAGGTGCCCCGTCTCTGCGAGTGTGAGCGCGGCGGCAATGGTTTCGAGATCCCGCATTTCGCCAACCATGATGATGTCCGGATCCTGCCGGAGCACTCTCCGGAGCGCCTCCGGGAAGGAGTGAAAGTCCTGCCCGTACTGCCGCTGCCGGATAATGCCTTTGCCCTTGGGGAAGAGGAATTCTATGGGATCTTCCAGAGTCACAACGTGCTCGGCACGCGTCTCGTTGATGCTCTGGATCATGGAGGCGAGCGAGGTGCTTTTCCCTGCTCCCGTGGGACCCGTGAAGAGGATGAGCCCCTCCTCGAGGAGGCAGAGGTCCCGTATCTGCTGCACGAGACCGATATCTTCCGGAGTGGGAATGCGCCCGGGAATGAGACGGGCGACCAGACCCGGGAACGACCGTTCGTAGTGGCAGTTCACACGGAGACGTGCGCCGCTCTTGAGCGCGTAGGCGATATCGATTTCACGCTTCTCCTGAAATTCCCTGAACTTCTTCTCACCCAGGATTTTCTTCACCATCCCCTCCACTTCCGCCCCTGTGAGTTCTGTTTTCCCCTGTTTAGTGAGTTCTCCGTCGATGCGGAAGAGCACCGGCGAACCAACGGCAAGGTGCACATCGGAAGCGCCTGCCTTGCGCGCGGCTCCAAAGATGGTGTCCGGGTTCGATGCCATCGTGATATTATATCATATATTTCATTTTGAGACAATTACCCTCATTTACACGAAAGAATGTGGAATATCGTATGTCGTATGTCGGGAATACCCCGACATACAATATTCAACATTCGACATACCAACTATTCTTCCGTCTGCTTGCACAGGAGGAGCACAAGTTTGCAGATCTTCTCTACAGCGGCTTCGTCGAGCTCCAGATCCACTGCTCCCTCGAGCCAGTACGCGAGAATCTCTGTTTCCTCCTCTGCTGCCAGAGCATCGCCGCCTCCGCTCAGTGCCATGCATTGGTGCACGCGGTCATGAAGAAGATGCAGAATCTTCTCGTCGATCTCCATGAGAACTAACTGACTGTCGTGAAGCGGACTCATTCCCGGCTATTTATTCCAATGCCACCCCATATTGCAATTGACGCGTTGGCCGTTGTGCGTATGGATAGGGATTTGGTCTGGGAGAGGGATGAGAGTAAGAGATAAGAGGGTTTGGGATCCTTACATCCCTTAGGATTTTGATGCTTCCTCTTCCCTCTTATTCTCTTCCCTCTTATTCTTTCCCCCCTATCTCGCGGGAGAGTTCCTCTACGCGCGTGCGGAGGCGCTCATTCCCCATCATCCGGCCCTCCACAAATGGACGCATATCTTCCTCCAGAATCAGGAATACCTCCTGCATCGCCGCAGCACAGACGCGCCTCTTCATCTCTCCTCCGCTGCACATGGGAAGAATACTCTCGAACGCGGAGAACGCTTCCTGGAAGGATTCTCTCACCTCCGGAGGCACACTCACTCCCTCCTCTTCAAAGATTTCAAACACGCGCGGGATGAGCTGCTCAAACACTTGGGAAAGCTCCCCTACAATTTCATCTACGTTCCTCTGCGGGCGCTGCATGCCGGGCCCGCCCTCCATCGCTCCGCCAGCATTCACGCCCAATCCTCCCTGCTGCTTCGCCCGCTCCTGCACAGAGCGTTTCACTTCCTCGAGACGAAGAATGAGCTTCTCGATGTCTTCACGGGCCGGCTGCACATCCCCGCCTGCGAATTTGTTTTCCAACTCATCGAGAGCTCCTATGGCCTCCTCTATGACACCGGCCATGTCGCTGTCGACGAAGCGTAGGGCTTCCTCCAGACGCTCCCGTGCCTGGCGGATGATGTCATAGAACTGTTCTTTGACCATGGTATCCATCCCGTACCCCTCCTGTCCCCCTCCCGGGAACGGCTGCTGCATGTACTGGCCGCCTTCCATGGGTACCGGCTGCATGCCCGGCATCATTTCCATGCGCGGCTGGCCCATGTATCCGCCATCTCCGTCAGTACCGTATGGCATCGGACGGACCTGGGCGTCCTGCCACGGCTGCGGAGCCCTTTGCTCATAAGGCATCTTGATGGGCTGTGGCTGATTCCAGCCACCGGACGGAGGCTCCTGCATGCAACGTTCATACTTCTGCGCAATTTCTTCAGCAATGCTCATGCTCTCCATACACTGCTTTGTTCCGGGATTCTGGGTGCAGATTTCCTCGGCCTTCCTTTTACCCTGGAAAAGCTCCTGCTCGTAGTTCCCACAGCTCCATGTCTGTACTTCCACAGACTGGCCTTCATTCCATGGGACCGGAGGCATAGGCTGCATCTGATTGCTGTTCCACTGCATCTGAGGCATGGGCTGCATCTGAGTGCCATTCCACTGCATCTGAGGCACAGGCTGCCCCTGAGTGCCGGGAGAGGCGTTCGATGTGCAGCGGTACAGATTTTCAATCTGTCGGTTGAGTTCTTCTTCCACGGCACGGCATTTCTCGGGGTAGGCGCCCTGAGCGCAGAGTCCGACGTACTCATCCTTCATGCGCTTGATCTGCTCCTCGATAGCCGCACAATCACGCTTTTTCTCCTGATATCCCCTGTCCTCGGGAACGCGTAGTGGGACAAACTCTTCGATGGCGACACCTGCGTTCCCACTGTTCTCATACTGGAACTTGATGCGGTCGTAACACTGACGAACCGCCTCCTCCACCTCCGTCTGCTTCTGCAGGAGAATTTCACACTCTTGCGGAGATCCCTCGCGAAAGCAGCCCATTCCCTCTTTCTCCCGTTCGATGGCTTTGAGCTGACCTTCCAACTGCATGCAGGCATCTTTCGCAGCATCATGCAGAGACTGACCTGCCGGGCGTAGCCCAGAGGGCGGAGACTGGTCAGACTCAATATCCGCGCGGAGAGACCCGACCACTGCGAGCCCTGCCACCGCTGCCGATACGGCGACAAAAGCAAAAATATACTCCCTGGCATTGATGTGATACTTCATGGGACGAGGGGGAGAGATGTGTATGTTCAACTGGTATTATAGCAAATTCTGCGTTGTTTTGGTAGTTCTCGCGCTACCGTCCACTCTTCCCCGGCAGTAGGATGACACAGAACCCCTATGTGCCGCCTCCTGCTGCCGCTTATTCTCCTCGGGCTTCTGCTCGCTCCTCCGGTCTTCGGCTTCTTTGACGTGCTGGATGATCTGCAGCAGGAACTTTCTGAGGAGGAGAGCACCGACGATCCGCTCAACCTCGATGACCTCATACAAAATCTGGAAGAGACGGCACAGCAACCAGTCACGTCCTTTACCGATGTGCCGCAGTCGGCGTGGTTCTTCAATGCCGTCACCATGGTCGCAGCCCGCGGCATCGTCTCCGGCTACAAGGATGCAAATGGGAACCCCACGGGGATCTTTGGACCGGGAAATCCTGTCACCATCGCCGAGATACTGAAGATGGCCTACGAGGCTGCGGGAGTGATGACTGCAACCTGCAAGCAGAGCGTGAACCTTCCTCAGGCTGCGGCACACTGGGCCAGGCCGTACGTCGCCTGCGCCGAAGAAGGCGGCATGCGCATACTCCATTTGCAACCGGACCTGAACAGGGGGGCAACCCGTGCGGAGGTGATCTCCATCGTCCATGACGCATTCCGGGTGCAGGTCCCCGCAGGAAGGAGCACATTCACCGATACCGTGAACCATCCCTATGAAGCAGACATCGCGCTTGCTGCTACAAACAGCGTTGTCTCGGGAGACAAGGGTGCAGACGGCCGCCCCACAGGGACGTTCCGTCCCGACGACGGAGTGAACAGGGCAGAAGCTGCGCAGATCATCGCCAAGTCGCTGTAGTAGCGCGACCAGCCCCAAAGCGATACGATAGTCCTATGCAGAAAAAGGATGCTGCGAAGCGCATCGAGAAGCTCAAAGCAGAGATCTGGAAGCTCAACCGTGCCTACTTTCTTGAGAACAGAACAGATGTCTCCGAGGACGTGCGCGATGCGCTCAAGCAGGAACTCATTGCGCTGGAGAAGAAATTCCCGGACCTCGTGACCCCGGATTCCCCCACCCAGCGCGTCGGTGCGCCGCTTGATGGAAAACTCCCGAAGGTACGGCACCTCACGCCGAAGGAGTCGCTGAGCGATGCGTTCGCCCACGAAGAACTGGAGGAGTGGGTGGACCAGATGGCGCGCGCCCTCGGCAAAGAGCACCCCGGCTGTGCGTACCTCTGCGAACTGAAGATCGACGGGCTCAATATCTCCCTCGTGTATGAGAAGAAGGGCAGCCGCTACGAACTCCTGCGGGCCGTGACGAGGGGGAACGGAGTTGAGGGAGAGAATGTGACACACACCGTGCGCACCATCGATACCGTCCCCCTGCATTTGGAATTCAGGAATGCATCCGCAGTACCAGAGCTGTCGCCCGGTACACGGCAAGCCTCATTGCCGAAGTACATTGAGATCGGAGGAGAGGTCTACATGCCGAAAGCGGCACTTGCCAAGGTGAACAAAGGGCTCCCCAAGGGGGAGAAATTCGCGAATCCGCGCAATGCCGCAGCGGGTTCCGTGCGCCAGCTGGACCCGAAGGTGGCAGCTGCACGGGACCTGCGGATGTTCTGCTACGCGCTCGAGAGAGAGACTGCTGATGCACTGCACATAAAGACACAGAAGGAACTCATGGAAACTCTGCACTCGGTGGGCCTCCCGACAAACCGCGAATTCGTGCTCTGCAGGAACCTGAAGGAAGTGGAGGAGCTCTTCGGCGGCCTCCGGAAGAAACGGGACGCCCTGCCGTACGATATCGATGGGATCGTGATCAAAGTGAACGACCGCCGTATGCAGTACGATCTCGGTTCCACTGCAAAAGCCCCGCGGTGGGCGCGTGCGTACAAGTTCCCTGCGGAGCAGAAAACAGCCCAGGTACAGGACATCCGGCTCCAAGTAGGCCGCACCGGTGCCATCACCCCCGTGGCATTCCTCTCCCCCACCCAGCTTGCCGGGACCACGGTGACGCGCGCAACACTGCACAATGAAGATGAGATCAGGCGGCTCGATGTGCGCATAGGTGATACGGTGATCGTGCAGAAAGCAGGTGACATCATTCCGGAAGTGGTGGAGGTGATGCGGAACCTGCGGCCTGAGCACACCAAGCCGTTCCACTTCCCCAAACACTGCCCCAGCTGCGGCAGAACACTTGTCCGCCCGGAAGGCGAAGCGGTGCATCGTTGCCCCAACAAGAAGTGCAATGCCGTCCGCCAGGAGAAACTGGAGCACCTCATCTCCCGCTACGCGTTCAACATAGAGGGGCTGGGAAAGGAGACCATAGAAGAACTCCTTGCACGCGGGATCGTGAATGATTCTGCGGATATTTTCTTCCTCACCTACGAAGACCTCCTGGGTCTCCCCCTCTTTAAGGAGAAGAAAACAGAGAACGTTCTTTTGGCTATGCAAAGCCGGAAACAGATTCCAATGGAGCGGTTCCTCTTCGCGCTCGGCATCCGCCACATCGGGAGGGAAACCGCGGAGATTCTGGCACGGCGCATCGCATGGCCGGCGAAAACCCTCACGGTGAAGAAACGGGAAGACCTGGGTGCGCAGACTTCGCTCTTCGGGACACAGGTCACCGAGACGAAGGTGGAAGGCATCCGCATTTCCGACATCGGGAAGACACTGAAGAAACTAGATGCAGAGGAGCTTGCAGCCATCGATGGCATCGGCCCGGTGGTTGCCGGGGCGGTCCTCGACTGGGCGAAAGATGAGGATCACCAGGCACTCCTGAAAAAATTCGAAGAGGCCGGCGTGCTCGCTCTGCAACCGGAAGGATCGAACTTAAAGCAGATTTTTGCCGGGAAAACGTTCGTCCTCACTGGCACACTCCCGGACTTAAGCCGCGACGACGCAACGAAGATGATCAAAGAGCGCGGAGGGAAAGTGAGCAGCACCGTGAGTAAGAAGACAGACTTTGTCTTACTGGGAGAGAACCCCGGGAGCAAAGCAGCAACAGCGGAAGAACTCGGGGTGAAAATGATTGGGGAGAAAGAATTCTTAAAAATGGTAGAATAAACCAAGATTCAAGTATTTTTCTCTATTTTAAGCCATTTTTCTAATCATTGATTTAATCAAAATATATAGTATAGTACTAAATATGAACGAGGTGCAGAAACAAGAAATCGTCGGATATGCTTTAGAGGGCTCCGTTGATCTCCGTGCAATGGCTCAGTACTCCCGGGAATTCATAGGAAAGAGGAGGGCAACACTGCAAGCTGCAGTACAAAAGTTCAAGACCATTCCCCCTCTCCTCGAACAAGCACGCGGGAGGCTGCGCCTGTTTCTCGCAGGCCAGGATCGGATCGCAGCATTCCATGCCATCGCAGCAGAGACACTCGGCAGCATCGCACAGGCGCTGCAGCACGGCCAGGATGTACCCGGCCGCGCGGCGCTCCATACACTGCACGAACGGAACATCCCGCCTCTGGATGCAAGTATCAAAGTGCCAGAGGATTTTGTCGTCCCTGAGGAAATCCGCGGGATGGTGACAGACGCGCTCGCGGCGAGAGGGATGCAGGAGTTTGAACGTAGGCACAGAACAACGATCGATGATCCTGACGGCGATCTCTACACTGAGCTCTGCCAGGCAGTCGGGCAGGCGCTTGCCGCGGAGGGACTCTGATGATGATGCTTTGACTGGTAGCTATCAGCTAGGGAAGCACTGAATAACAGAGGCTTCTGTCATGGTGAGCGTAGTCGAACCATAGACAGGAGCCGAAATGTCGATCCTTCGACTACGCTCAGGATGACATTCCGGCAGTTATTCAGAGCTTCCCCAAGCACTGAAGCCTTAAGACCTCGCTGAAAGCTCAAAGCCAGAAGCTTTCAGTTGCCTTCAGGAAGCCGACGAGCAACACTGTTTTTGGTATGCAAGCACCCTCTGCAAGGACGACACCGAACCTCAAACGATGGGGAGGAACACTCTGCCTCCTCACAGCGCTCTTCTACCTGCCCTCCGTGCTCGGCAATAGCTTCGTGAGCTACGACGACTACCTGCTCATTACAAAGAACCTCCTCGTCCAGGAACTTTCCTGGAGCACGATTTCGGGGGCGTTCAGCAGCTTTGACCCTGAGCTCTACGTACCGCTCACCATCCTCTCGTACCAGATCGAACACGCACTCTTCGGCTTCTCACCGATTGCATTCCACGCTGTAAACCTCCTGCTGCACCTGGCATCCACCGGTCTGGTCATCAGCATTCTGTATCGGCTTTCAAAGCGGAGTTTTGGAGATGCAACCGCCGCCTGGCTCGCGCTTATCGGCGGCGTGCTCTTTGCACTGCACCCGCAGCACACGGAAGCAGTCGTCTCCGCATCGGCAAGGAAAGATATTCTGAGCAGCTGCCTCGCACTCCTCAGCATCTGGTTCTACCTGAAAGCCGGAGGCAGAAGAAACTCTGCAGCGTTTCGCCTGAGCATCGGAGCATTTCTCCTGGCTCTCCTTGCCAAAGTCTCCGTCATCATGCTGCCGCTGGCGCTCGTGCTCATAGATCTCTACGGGCAACGCACTCCCTCATGGAAGAACCAGCTCAGAGAGAAGGTACCATACCTCGTCCTGAGCGTGCTCTTCGGAATCGTAGCTCTGTACGGAAAGCGCACAGAAATAACCATGCTGACACCCGGAGCACATCTGCTGCTCGCTGTGCGCGGCATGGCCCTCTACATTGTGCATCTCCTCTTCCCTTTTGGATTCTCTGTGTTCTACCCGGCAGAGCTCTCCTCCTCTGCCTGGTATGATCTGCGGTTCCTGCTGCCCATCGCACTCCTGCCCGGCGTGGGCATACTGCTGTGGCTCCGCCGCAGTGCACGTATTGCACGGTTCGGCGCGGGCTTCTTCCTCCTCATGCAGCTGCCCTCCCTGGCCGCCTTCTCGAAGAACGGTTTCGTGTACTACGCCTCCGACCGCTACGCGTACCTTCCGGACGTCGGTCTCATCCTCCTCATTGCCGCGGGGATCACCCTCGTAGGTACCCACGGACGTGCGCCTGTGGCACCTCCGGAAATCGAAGAACAAGCAATCTTGCCGGCCGTAGTCCGCCAAAGCCGACGAAGGCTGGTGACACGACCCCTGCGGGAACGCAGTATGCAGATAATCGTGCCCGGGCTGATGCTGCTCCTTGGGATACTCTCCTGGCAGCAGTCACGCGTGTGGAAGGACAGCGAGACACTGTTCCGGCATATTCTGAACTCCCACCCGACATCCGTGCACGCACTCAACAACCTCGGGAGCAGCCTGTTTGAGCAGGAACGCTACGACGAAGCGCTGGAGGTGTACCAGCGCGGCATTGCACAGGGGCTCTACGTGCCGGAACTGTATGGCAACATGGGTAAGCTCCTCCATCAGATGGGGAAAGACGAAGATGCAATACAATGGTTTACAGAAGTAACACTGAAGAAGCCGGCATACCGGGAATACCTGGAAGACGACTTCACTTCGTACTACTTCCTCGCACAGATGTACGAGAGGCGGGGCCAGTTGGACCGCGCATTCGCACTTTTCAGGGAAGCTGCAACCCTCGGTGACGCCTTCTTTACACCACAGTACAACCTCGGGATCATGGAGCAGAAATACGGCCACAGCCAGGAGGCCTTTGGCGCATTCACCAAAGCCGTTCAAAGGAATCCCCGGGATCCTGCCGCCCGCTACAGGCTGGCCGCCGTTGCCGCGGAACTGGGTGATTTAGCGACTGCAGCCGAGCAGCTGACCTACATTGTCAAACACGATCCGGACTACGAGGAAGCCGCAAGGCACCTGCGGAATATCCAGGAATTGGGAGTGAGGAATTAGCTTTCAGCTTATAGCTTTTAGCTGTCAACTTTGAGTTTGAAGGCTCAAGGTATTCATACGTAAGTCCTTATACCGAATTAAGAAATACATTTCCGAAGGCGGGATTCGGCTATCCCGCCGGACCCGGGCGGGTAACCGAACCTGCCCTACGGAAAGGGGTATTGTATTTCTTCGGTATTAGGTCTGAAAAACACCGAAATTGTCACATACGTCATGGTGAGCGGAGCCGAACCATGACGTCGCACGTTGTCCCTCGGCTCCGCTCGGGATGACGTGCTCGCATGCTTTCGTATTTTTCAGGGCTTCCCTAAGTACTGAAACCTAAAGACCTTTCTGCAGGCAGTAAGCTGAAAGCTAGAAGCTCACAGGACATAAACTCCCCTCTTCCCATTTTCAATTTTTCACTTGTGCTGAGCGAAGCCGAAGCATTTTTCATTTTTTATTCTCCGTTCCTTCCAGGTCCTTCTTCACGATCCCAATCACCTCTTTGAGTGACATGTTCGACTTCACGACGCACTCCTTCGCCCCCAGAGCCTTGGCTTTCTCGCAATCTTCCTCTCTGCCAAGATTGGTCACCACGTACACAGGCGTGCCGGCATTTATCGTAGCACTTCTCTCCGCCAGCACTTCGTAACCGTCTTTCCCCGGCATGAGGATATCGAGCACGATGCCATCGAACTTCTCCTTGCCCATGACTCTCATGCATTCATTCCCGTCTTTGCACATGGCAACCTCAAACCCCGCACCCTTAAACTTCGTCGCAAGTGCATTGCAGAGAGCGTCATCGTCTTCAGCAATGAGGAGTTTCATACGGGATGTGGTGTAACAGGTCCATGGGAAAGTATCAATTGCGGAGAAGACCCTTACTGTCGGAGCATCAGGTACACGATCTTCAGCGCTTCGGCCCGGGTGATCTTCTCTTCGGGATGGAAACTGCCATCGGCGAAACCGGAGATGAGGCCGTCGAATGCGGCACGTTCCACGTACGATGCGTACCATTCATTGAGAGGCACATCGGAGAAGAGCATAGCCGCATGCCCCTCCATCGGCGGAAGTTCCGCCGCGAGAATGAGAACCTTCAGCGCTTCGGCACGGCTGATCGGGGCATCGGGACGGAAGTACCCGTCGCGGTATCCGCGGATGATGCCGAGATCGGCAGCAGTGTAGATAATGCGCCGCTCGAGCGCCTCGTCGCCCGTGAGGAAGGTTGTCTTCGGCACGTCGGTGAAGCGCAGAGATACATCCTGCACATCACGCACGAGTTCCACACAATTGCTCATGAGGGCAAAGCGGAGAAGCTCGTAGCGCGTAATGGGTTTGTTCGGCGCGAAGATGCGCTCCGGCACGCCATTGTGCATCACCTTGTACCCGTCCAGAAGCGGTCTCTCAGATATCTCGCGGCGCGCACGGGAGAGGAAGCGGATCATGGGCTCGGCCCAGTGCCCCGACACATCGGAGAAGCCCGGCATGAGAGGCTGGCCCATAATGAGGCATTCATTGAGCACATTGGGATCTTCCTGCTCTTCGAACTGAGAGAGCGCCGTATCGACGTCCTGCTCGGCAGTAATCCCCTGCAGCACTTCCTGTGCCTGGTCCAGAATGGAGCGGTTGGGAGCAGGTTTCGCCATGTTCGGATCAGCGAGACGCGCATCCTCTATGAGATCCGGCGCCTTATCCGGTTCGGGAGCAGGACTCGTAAGCTCCTGTTCTGTATCGAACGGAGAAGGAATGGGAGAAGGAGCAACCTCCGGGAACTCACGTGTCGGCTCACGGCGCATGGCTATGTCCACCATCTTCGCAGCCTCTGCGCGGGTGAGGAGCGCTGCGGGATGGAACGTATTGTCCCTGTACCCGTTGGCAAAGCCCTCATAGACCGCTGTGCGGACGTACGGTGCGTACCACTCATAGTCCGGCACATCGGAGAAGACCGGAATGCCCACTGTATCCGGATGCACAGGCGGGACATTCGCTGCACGGAGAAGTATCTTGAGAGCTTCCACCCTCGTCATCGGCTCATCACCGCGGAACGTTCCGTCGCTGTGCCCGCGTACAAGATCGAAGTGCGCAGCAGTGTAGATGATGAGCCGCTGCTCCGTGACAGCCTCCGGTTCGGTGGCGCGTGTGCGCTTTGGGGTATCACGGAATGTCACAGCAACGTTTTCGATATTTCGCACGATCGGCAGGCAGTTGCTCAGCACCGCAAGCTTCACAAATTCGTAGCGCGTAATCTGCCGGTCCGGGAAGAAGTAGCGGTACTGCTGGCCTTCCTCCTGAACCAGTTCGCCCTGAATAAGCGGCTCGGAGCCGTGGTTGATCCGTGCACGCGCAAGGCGCTGCACAATGGGCTGAGACCAGTGCGCAGAGACGTCAATGAACCCTGGCCTGAGCGGACCGCCGTCAATCAGACACTGATTCATCGCAGGGAGTGCACGCTCGCGGCCTTCCTCCAGCTCCTGCTGCATGCGCTGCTCGTCGAGAGACTCACGCTTGATCTTGCGATCCTCCCTGTTCTGCGCCACTGTCTCTGCGAGAAGCTGCGCAGGTTGCATGCGCGGAGTCTGCGGTTGTTCCGGAGCTGCAGCCTGCCGTGCACCGAGCGGCTGCTCTGGTGCTGCGGCCGGCCGCAAGCCGACGAGTTCCGGCACGCGTGTCTCCGGAGTAAAGCCCGGCAACTGCGGTGCTGGAGAACTCGCGAGCGATGGGGCAGTCTGCGATGCATCGAACGACAGCTCTGATGCTGCGGCATCATGCAACGGACTGACCGGATCATTAAATCCGTCTGGCATACGGCCTGAAGACGCAATGATGATGTTGATCATCTTCGCCATCTCGGCCCTCGTGACGAGCTGCGCAGGACGGAACGTGCCGTCGCCGTACCCGGACACAAGACCGTAGGTTGCCGCCTGATGCACATACGGCGCATACCACTCGAAGAGCGGAACATCCCGGAAGAACTGCCGGCTCTCCACTTCCACCGCCGGCAGCCCGGCTGCACGGATGAGGATCTTCACTGCTTCCGCGCGCGTGACCAGGGCATCGGGCCGGAAATTGCCATCCGGGTACCCCTGCACAATGCTGAGTTCCGAGGCGGAATAGATGATTTCTCTCTTCTGACGCTGATCGGTATGCTCGTTCAGGCGCGGGACTTTAAAGACATCCGCGAAGCTGTACGGCAGCTCTTCCGTGTGCGTGATGAGCGGCGTGCAGTTGCTGAGCAGGGAGAGCTTAAGGAGCTCGAAGCGCGTGATGTACTGATCCGGTTTGAAGGTACGCTGCATACGGTCCCCCTGCTGCACAAGATATCCCTGCGTGAGCGGACGATTGCCGTCCACTGTCCGTGTGCGTGCCAGGCGCTGGATCATGGGATACGCCCAGTGCTCGTTGATATCGATGAAGGAGGGTGTCGGCGGAGTGCCGGAGACGAGACAGGCTTTTGGCGCCGCGAAGACTTCCTCTTTGAGTTCTTCGTCTGTGAACACGCCCGGCAGCGGCGTTTCTTCGTTCTCGAGCTCTTCTTCATCGTTCACAATCATCTGGTAAATTGCGCGCGCAGCCTCTGCACGTGTGAGCGGTGTGAATGGGCGGAACGTACCATCCTTCAATCCTTCTATGAGCTTGTCGACGATAGCCCGTTCAATGAACGGTGCGTGCCAGTCCGTCACTTTCACATCGGAGAAAAGCTGGCGCGGCTGCCCCTGCTCGGGCGGCAGCTCTCCGGCAAGCACCAGCAGTTTCATGGCTTCGGCACGGGTAATGGGCTCATTGGCCCTGAACGTCCCATCCGGGTACCCCTGGATGAGGCCGATATCCACCGCCGTGTAGATGACCCTGCGGCGGAATGCTTCGTCTTCTCCGGCAAAGGAGAGACTGCTCGGCACATCGCGGAAGGCGAACTGCAGATCCTGCGGATCGTGAATGAGGGGAACGCAGTTGCTCAGGAGTGCCCACTCGACGATTTCGTACCGTGTGATCTCTTCATCGGGCAGGAAGAGCCTGCGGTGCACGCCGCGTTCCTGCTCGAGTCGGCCGCGGATAAGGGGCACGTTGCTGTCACCCACATGCGCCTTCTGGAGCTGCGTAACGTAGTTCTCCGCCCAGTGCCCCTCTATATCCTCGAACGGCGCTGCAAGCGGACGCCCGAATGTGATACAGGCACGTTTGGGGGCTTCAAGCTGACTACTGCCGCCGCCACCTCCTCCACCTCCACCTCCACCGCCGCCGCCATTATCTCCCGGAGGCGGGGTCGGCGCAGAAGGGAAAGTCCAGTTGAAGTTGTTTCCACCGTCCGTACAGGCTGTACGGCAACTGAGAACCGCCCCAGACCGGGCATCACTATCTGCCACGCTCAGGTACTGCAGCCACTGCGATGCAGAGAGGTGCGAACCGAGGTTGATGCCTGCCAATGTACCCTGCACCGTCGAACGTATGAGGAGGTAATCTGCCGCGGCAGAGCCAGCACCTTGCAGGGTAAGAGAGCCGCTGATGCTCTGAATCTCCGATGCGGCGAAGTACAGTGTCGCAGAGTAATCAATACTCTTCGTAAGGTTGTAGAAGACGGTGGAACCGGAGAGGGTCTGAGTCCCTCCGTCGAGCACGACGGTCCCATTATTGTGCACAAATGTCCCGGTTCCGACGTTGAGCCAGCTCCCGCTTACAGCCATCTGGTACCCGGCTTCGGGGGCCGTGAATGCCCCCTGCAGAAGCACGAAATTGCCATTCACATCCAAGCTCCCCGAAGCGGTAATACTTCCCGAACCGTTGATCTTCATAGTATGGAAGCTCTGCCCGTTGCTGATAATGGACTCAGAACCCGTTGCCGTGAACATCACGACGCCGGACCCTGCGTAAACCGTTCCGCTGCTCGTAGCATCCCATGTACCTGTAACGGTAATAGTACCTCCGGTCAGCGTCTCAAAGATGCCGCGGATCTCCAGGTCATGCAGAGTCAGTGCGCTTGCCGGCTTAAACCTTGTCCCGGACCAGATGTAGAGTTCTTTCCCCGGCTGGATGGTGGTACCGGAAAGGAGCGACCCGGACAGGATGTTCGTGATATCCGTATCGAGCGATCCATTGAGTCTATGCCCGGCTATGAGGTGTGTGTTTGTGATTGGGGCCGAACCTGACTCTGAGCGGACAATGAGACGGTCCTGGTACAGATCGATGCCTGTCATGGCACCGCCGGAACCAAGGACGACGGTGACAGCATCTTCTGCTGCGTCCTGTACGAAGAACGTGATGATGGTGCCGCCGGTGAGCGAGGCGCCGGAGAGGGTGAACTGGCCTCCGGACCCCGTCTCGGCGGTATCGATGACTGCACCTCCATTCGTAGCGTATGCCACCGTCCTGCCAATGAGCGGCGTACTGCCCTCGTCACTGTAGAGCGTACCGGTAATGGAGTGGAACGCCCAGTTGCGGTTGTTGCCACTATTTTTGCATCCCGTGAAACAGATGAGTTTCTCTCCGCCGGTCGCGTTGTTATCCCGCACGTCAAGATATGCGAGGTCTTGCGTACCTGAGACGGAATCAAGGCGCAACCAGGAGGAAATACCGTCCGTCGTCGTGCGCAGGGAGAGCCGGGCACTGCTGCTGCCGCCGCGCAGCGTCAGTGCTCCGCTCACCGATTGCATTGTCGTGGAAACAAACGTCAGTTGCTGCGCCGTTGCGCCGGTCTTCGTGAGGTTGTAGAAGAGCGTGGAACCGGAGACGGTCTGGTCGCCGCCGTCGAGCACCACGGAACCGGAATTATGAGCAAACGTGCTTCCGCTGGCACTCTTGAGCCATGAACCGCTCACGGTGAGCGTGGTGCTCGGCGCGGTGAACGTTCCGGCTGAGAGTTCGAAGTTGCCGTTCACATCGAGTGATCCGCTCGCCGTATACGTAGCACCCGTTCCATTGACAATGAGGTTGAAGAAAGCACCGGAAGCGGCAATGGTGTATGAGCTCGATGAGGCATCGAACCGCACCGCTGAAGAACCGGCAATGAAGTCTCCTGTCCCTGAGGCGAGCCACGAACCGCTGATAACAATCGTAGAAGCATTGGGCCCGTTATTGGTTGCATCCAGCGTTCCGTGGAGGAAGAGACCCCCTGTACCAATGAAGAGGTTGTGGCCGGAAAGAACAAGGGTATCACCCGTACCAACGGTGAGAGCATCGGCTGTGAGAGAACCGGATAGTGTGGTAGTAGTATCTGGGCTGTTCCCGACAGTAACGCGACCGAGGTTGGAACCATGTTCATCTTCATAGGTGAGTGTGCCGTCGAATGTGAGTGCCGTGGCAGTCGTGGACTTCACGAAGACGGCACCAGACGCAATGCGTGAATTCCCCGAGAGATTCAGTGCGTAGACGCTCTGATTCAGTGTCCCCCTCTGGAAGACGAAGGAACCATCGACGTCCATGGCATCCTGCAGTGTCCAGCTGCCGCTGCCGCTGAAGGTGGCTCCCGAGTAGGTGAATGTGCCGGAACGGATGGTTTCGGTGCTCCCAACTGCTGCGAAGTTGATGGTGCCCGTCCCCGTGACGCTTCCGCTCCCGGAGTCCCAGGACCCCTTCACGTACACAGTGCGAGTGGTGTGAGCAAGCGTGCCGTTGATGTCTATGTCATGGACAGTAATAGCGGACCCCGGCCGGAACGTGGAACCGGTCCAGACGAGGAGTTCGACATTATCGAGCATGTGCAGGTACGTTGCAGATCCCGAGACAGGCAGGAGATTGATGATGTCGTTATCTGTGAGGGTATTTGCGATATCAAGCGTCGTGAGCGTGACGGGGCTGGAACCGGACTCGGACCGTACGATCACGCGGTTCTGGTACAGGTGCAAGCCTGTCATCGTGCTCCCCGAACTCAGCACAACAGTCACAGCATCTTCCGTTTCATTATTCACGAACAACGTCAGAACCGTCCCTCCTGTCATCGTGGCACCGGAAAGGACGAACTGGCCACCGGCATCGGTCTCCGCCGTATCGGAAATGGTACCGCCGTTCACACTGAGCGCTATCGTCCTTGCAACAAGAGGTGTCACCCCCTCATCGCTGTACAACGTGCCGGTGATATTCGGCGACACGAAGAGCCAGTTCGTATTGTTCCCCGCATCCGTACAGTTAGTACAGCTGAGAGGCTGGCCGCCGGAGGCATCGTTATCCTTGACATTCAGGTATTGCAGCGTCTCCGATCCGCCGGTGTCGAGAGAGAGGAAAGAAACAAGACCGGTGATGCCGGAACGGATACTGAGGTTATTGGTGAGTGTGCCGCGGAGCAGAAGCGCGCCGCTCACAGACGTGTTTGCGGAAGCAGCAAATGTCAGAGTTGCAGCCGTCGAACCGCTCTTGGTGAGGTTATGGAAAACCGTGGAACCCGAAATAGTCTGGTCGATACCGTTGAGCACAACTGAGCCGGAACTGTGGTTGAAGGTGGCATTCTCTCCCTTCATCCAGGAGCCCGAAAGTGTGATGGTACCGGGAGTGGAAGTGAACGTACCGGCAGAGAGCGTGAGATCTCCATTGATATCCAGAGCACCAGTGGCCGTATACGTTGCCCCCGTTCCTGCTATCACCAGATCGTAGAAGGAACCGGAAGATGAGATGGTGAATGATCCCCCTCCGGCGTTGAAGAGCACGGAAGAATGCCCTGCAATGAAATCTCCTGTCCCGCCCGCTATCCATGAGCCGCTCACCGTGATGGTAGATGATGTGATTGCCCCTCCGGAATTCGTCCTATCGGAAGCGTCGATTGTGCCATGGAGGAAGAGCCCGCCAGTACCGACGTACAGGTTATGGCCGGAGAGAACGAGTGTGTCCCCTGTCCCAACGGTCAGCTTGTGTACGCGGAGGGAGCCGGAAAGCGTGATGACATCGGGGCTGGAACCCGCTTGTACCGTACCCATATTGACACTCGTCTCATCTTCCACGTAGAGATCCCCATCCAACGTGAGGAGGGAACCATTGACCGACTGTACAAATACGGCTCCGGATGCCACCCGCATGTTGCCGGCGATATTCAGCGTGCTCCCGCTCTGGTTGAACGTACCATTGGACACAGTGAAGTTCCCGTTGACATCCATGGCACCACGCGGGAACCACGTTCCCGTACCGCTGAATGTCACTCCCGAGAATGTGCTGCCATTGGAGAGAATGATCTGGCCAGAGCCCATGGCGGTATCGAAGGTCACGACACCATTACTGGTAAAACTCCCGCCTGTCGCATCCCAGGATCCACCGACGGAAATCCCCTCGGTTCCCTGCTGGAGAGTACCGTTGATGTCTATGTTTTCCGCATCTACCGTTCCTCCGGGTGCGAAGGTGGAACTCGCCCAAATGAGCAGCTCCTTTCCTTCCGCGACGGTCATGGCCGCACTCGACGCACTGGAAAGAATGGTGGTGACATCAGTATCTGCAGCTGCACCTCCATTGTTATCTGCTATGGCAATCTGCGCATTGGTAACGGCAGAAGTGCCAGACTCGCTCCGCACAATCAGACGGTTCTGGTACAGATCGATACCGGTCATATTGCCTCCTGAGCCGAGCACGACAGTGACGGCATCTTCAGCGGCACCATCCACGTAGAGCAGGATGATGGTTCCTCCTGTCAGCGTGACGCCGGTGAAGGAATACTGACCGCCGGCATCGGTAGCACCAGTGGCTGTGAGACTGCCTCCGTTCGCCGCGAATGCGATCGTCTTCCCCGGGAGAGCAGTGGCTCCTTCGTCGCTGTAGAGCGTTCCAGTCACCGTCGGCGTAGTGAAGACCCAGTTCACGTTGTTTCCGCTGTCCGTACAGCTCAAACACGTGAGGGTCTGGCCGCTCCCTGCATTGCTGTCCTGCACATCCAGGAAGATGGCAGACTCGCTGCCACTGGTGTCCAGGGAGAGGTAGGACTGCACGCCGGAGACGGAGGACCGGATGCTGAGGCGGTTGTTGTTATCTTTGCCACGGAGCACGAGCGTGCCACTGACTGTGAAATTCTCCCCCGCGCTGAACGTGAGAGTGCTCGTGACTCCGGCGATCTTCTTGAGTGTGTAGAACGCCGTTGTACCCGAGAGCGTCTGTGTGTCTCCGTCGAGCTGAAACACACCAGAGTTATGGCTGAAGGTGGCATTGGCTCCATGAGTGAGAGATCCGCTCAGAGTGAGAGTGGACGGTGCATTGAAGGTACCCGCAGAGAGTGTCAGATCGCCATTGATATCCACTGTGCCATTGCCGGTCCATGTGGCGCCCGTCCCATTCAGAACAAGATCATAGAATGCTCCGGAGGATGTTATTTGGTAACTTCCAGCCGTACCATCGAAGAGCACTGAGGAATGCCCGCTGAGGAAGTCTCCTGTCCCGCTCGCAATCCAGGACCCGGAGAGTGTGATTTGCGTGATATTGGAGCCGCTGTCGCCGGCGTTGAGTACACCGTAGATTGTGAGGCCGCCGGTGCCAACAGAGAGGTCATAGCCATTTGTCACGAGGACATCCCCCGTACCAACGACCACCCTGTCTGCGGCAAGCGCACCGGAAAGCGTGATGGTATCCGGACTGGCTCCCATCTGCACGAAACCGACATTCGCTCTTGTCTCGTTTTCAAACGTAAGATCGCCGTCGAGCAGGAAGCGAGAACCATTCGAAGATTTCACAAACGTGCTTCCCGCTGCAATCCGGACGTTGCCGGAAACATTGAGCGTGTTATTCCCCTGTGTGAGAGTGCCACCCGAGAGTGTGAAGGCACCATTGATGTCCATGGCATCCTGGAGTGTCCAGGACCCAGCGGAATGACTGAAGGTGACAGCGCCAAAGGAATCACCGCTGCTCCGGATGGTCTCGCTCCCCGTGGAGGTGAATGTAGTTGCGCCCGTGCCGGAGAAGCTGCCGTAGATGGCATCCGTATCCCACGAACCACTGACACCCAAAGTGTTTTGCCCGTGAGTCAGCGTGCCGTTGATGTCGAGGTCATGCGTGGAGACGGTGCCGCCCGGCCGGAACGTGGAACCGCTCCAGACGAGCAATTCCTTGTTTGCCGCCACTGTTATGCCCGCGGATGAGGCACTGACTAGAATATTTGGAATATCATCAGCAGCACTCGTCGTAGTGCGGGCAATGGCAAGTGCAGTGTTCGTCACAGCGGCAGAACCGGACTCCGAACGGACAATCACGCGATTCTGGTAGAGATGAATGCCCGTCATGGTGCCACCTGAGCCGAGGACAACCGTGACAGCATCTTCACTCTCCCCCTGCACGAAGAGGGTGAGAACCGTGCCTCCGGTCATTTGCGCCCCGGAGAGCGAGAACTGGCCGCCGGCATCCGTGGTGATGCTATCTGTCACAGCTCCGCCGTTGTAGCTGATGGCAACCGTCTTACTGGCAAGAGGCGTGACCCCCTCGTCGCTGTAGAGCGTACCGACAATGGTCGGCGTCACGAAGAACCAGTTGATATTGTTCCCGCTATCGACGCAGTCATTGCACACTACTGCTGTCCCGTCGCTCGCATCGTTATCCTGCACATCCACGTACTGGACGTTCTGCGTACTGCTGGTGTTATCCAGAATCAAACGGGCCTGTACGCCGCTGATGCTGGAACGAATAGTCAGCTTATTGTTTTCATTGAGACCTGTGAGCGTGAGCGCACCGCTGACAGACTGCAGCGCAGTTGCCGGGAATGTGAGTGTTCTCCCCGAACCAGAGAGCGTCTTTGTGAGATTGTGGAACGTTGTGGAACCGGAGAGCGTCTGGTCCCCGCCGTCGAGCACGACCGTGCCGGAACCGTGATTGAAAGTGGCACTGGAACCCATGGTCCAGGATCCGGAGACTGTCATGTTTCCCGGCGGCGCCGTGAATGTGCCGGCGGAGAATAGAATGTTCCTGTTGATGTCGAGTGATCCGGTTGCCGTGTAAGTGGCACCGGTCCCATTGACGATGAAGTTGAAGAAGGCACCGGAAGCAGCGACAGAGTAGCTGCCGGAGGTGCCATCGAAGAGGACGGTACTTGTCCCTGCAATGAAGTCTCCCGTGCCTGTGGCAAGCCAGGAACCCGAGACGGTGATGACGGAGTCATCTGCACCGTTATTGGCAGCATTGAGGAGACCGTGGATGAAGAGACCCCCCGTACCAACGGAGAGATTGTGGCCGGTGAGCACAAGCGTATCGCCTGTTCCGACTGTTATCTTATCGACGCGGAGCGCGCCGGAGAGTGCCATAGTTTCCGGGGCAGGACCAAACTGGAGATACCCGAGGTTATTGGATGACTCATCTTCCAAAGTAAGAGATCCGCTGAGTGTAAGAAGCGAACTGTTGCTGGATTTGGTGAATGCTGCACCGGAAGCAATGCGGACATTGCCTGCAACAGTGAGTGTGGCATTGCCCTGTGCAAGGGTTCCAGCCAGCACTGTGAACGTGCCATTGATGACCGAAGCATCCTGGAGCGTCCACAGGGCATTGGACCCTGTGAACGTCACTGCATGGAACCTGTGGCCGTCGCTCGTGATCGTCTCTGACCCTGTGGAAGTGAACGTGACGGTGGTGCTGCCGGATGCAGTTCCGCCCGTTGTATCCCAGGAACCGTTGACGGTCAGTGCGTAGCCCTGGAAATCGAATGTGCCGTTTACATCGAGATCATGCACCGTGACAGAGCCTCCCGGCCGGAATGTATCTCCCGACCAGATGAGGAACTCTTTGTTAATCGCGATGGAAACAGCACCGGAATTGGCGCTGGAAAGAATATTGGTGATGTCATCATCCGCAGTACCACCCAGCGCGTCTGCCAGATCCAGTGTGACATTGCTCAAGACCGCGGAACCGGATTCCGAGCGCACAATGATGCGGTTCTGGTATAGGTGCATGCCTGTCATGGAGCTCCCCGACGAGAGGACAACCGTGACTGCATCTTCTGTTTCATCCTGCGCAAAAAGCGTAATGATGGCGCCGCCGGTCATGCTGGCCCCGGAAAGCGTGAACTGCCCTCCTGCGTCCGTTACCGCCGTATCCGTGACGGCACCGCCGTTGTAACTGATGGCAACCGTCTTACTGGCAAGAGGCGTGACTCCCTCGTCGCTGTAGAGCGTACCGACAACGGTCGGCGTCACGAAGAACCAGTTGATGTTGTTCAGGCTGTTGGTGCAGCTTGAACAGGTCATCGCCTTCCCGCCGGAAGCATCGTTATCCTGCACATCGAGGTACTGCAGCGTCTGGCTTCCTGCACTCTCCTGCACAAGACGCGACTGTGTGCCTGTGAGAGAGGAGCGGATGGAGAGCAGCACTGCATCGCTCGCACCCTGCAGGCTGAGAGCACCACTCACGGAAGTCTGCTCCGTTGCGGAGAATGTCAGTGTTTGAGCGGAAGTGACGGTCTTCGTAAGGTTGTAGAAGACCGTGGAACCGGAGATGGTCTGGTTTCCGCCATCGAGGGTGACAGAGCCGGAACTGTGGTTGAAGGTGGCATTTGCCCCCT
>MFYJ01000005.1 GCA_001787755.1 Candidatus Peribacteria bacterium RIFOXYB1_FULL_54_35 | reverse complement strand
TGCTGAATGGTTCTACTCGCGTGACAAGCTCGTGCAGGGTGAACTGGTGTGCGTGGATATCACACGGGAGAACGCTGTGGAACGCTGCCAGTCCGCTTCCGACGGCAACCTGATGGGCGTGGTATCCAGCCCCGAGCAGGCAGCATTCATTGGTAATGCCTTCTGGGGCATTGATGGCATCACTCCTCCGCAGTACTACCTCATCGGTCTCCTCGGGCAGGTGGCTGCGAAGGTGACGGATGAGAACGGACCCATCCGCCCGGGAGATTCACTCACATCTGCAAACAAACCGGGACTCGCCATGAAGGCCGGTGCAGGTGACGCGACCGTCGGCGTGGCTCTGGAAGGGCATGAGAAGGGTGAAGGCCAAATCAATGTGCTCATTTCCCGCCGCAACTCCTCCCTCACGGTGGAGACGGTGGAAGAGCACGTCCTCAAGACCGTGGCTGCCATGGAAATAGAGGACGAGGTGCAGCTGCTCATCTCGGATGCCGTCACAAAACTGAACGTGGATGAAGACATCGAGCAGGAGGTGATGGATCAGGTGAGCAGTATTGATCTTGAAGGCAGGATCGCTGCAATACTCGCCCTGCAGACAGGAAGTGCATTGCCGTTCGATGCCGACACGTGGACAGCCGCGCTGACATTCGCCGATGGCATTACGGTGGAGAACGAACTCAAGGCCACCGCGTCGGTGCTCATAGAAAAGGAACTCTCTGTCCGCGGTGCTGTGACCTTCTCCGGCGCGCTCAAGGTCGCTGCAGGCATCGTTACAGACACCCTCACAGTTTCTGGTTCAGCCCTTATCCTCGAGGATCTGGAGGTCGCAGGCGCCATCCGCACAGAGAGCCTGGAAGCCAGGGGTGACATCGTCGCCGGCGGCACGCTGCATGCCGCAGCGGTGGAAGCCAGCGGTGCCACCCTGCGCGGTGACACCGTCATCGAGGGCAAACTGATCATCAACGGTGAGGAGTACAACCCGGAGACGATGATCTTAGCGACGGGCGGCACTGTCAGCATGGCAGAGATCACTGTCCGCGAGGCGCTCTTTGTGCTCGGCGATATCACCGTCGAAGGATTGGCCAAGTTCCTGGGCAACGTGGAGATACAGGGCAATCTCACCGTCTCCGGTTCGCTCGTCGCTTCGGGTACCCTCGTTGTGAATGACAATCAGGCAGGCATCGCTGTGATCCCGGAGACCGGCACTTCCGTAACCGTGACCTTCAACCCGCCGTTCCTCGTCACGCCCATTGTCACCGCTTCTTCGGATGACTTCGCCCCGTGGCGAATCCGCAACCAGTCGAGCAGCGGCTTCACCATCGAACTCAAAGACATTGCGGAGAATGAAATCACCTTCACCTGGCATGCTATGGGCAGCCGCGCCCCGAAGACGACGCTCGGCGAAGAGGGCACGCACGTCCGCGGCATCGTGAAGTTCCCGGTGGATGCACTCGGTTATCCGCTCTCCTCCAGCTCTGTCTGGAACCAGTGCATCCGCAACCAGACCCCGCTGGATATAGACGGCCAGCCGTTCAACTGCCGCCGCTACCACAACGAGGATCTCTGGACGCAGCCGGATCTCCTCGTGGAATTCCTGTGGGACTACGAAGCAGACCCCAAGCTCGTGCTGCCGGAGAACTACAGGATTGTGATTGTGGATGGTGATGAAAACGGCACAGATGAACCTGTGGATGAGGACAAAGATACGGGAGGCAATAACGACACCGGCAGTGACACGGGATCCGGAAGCACCACGGATGAAGATACGGGATCCGGCAGTACCACAGGTGAAGACACCGGATCAGGGAGCACGGTAGACGGAGGTGATGACACGGGCTCCGGAAGCACCGCGGGTGAAGATACCGGATCAGGGAGCATGGTAGACGGAGGTGATGACACAGGTGGCACTGCAGACACAGGAACCGGGAGCACTGCAGGTGATGGCACCGGCGATGAAACACCCGCTGCAGATGACAATGATGCAACCGGAGATGACGGAACCACGCCAGATGTTCCAGGCACAACACAGGATCAGGGAACCGGTAATGCTGTGAATGATGGCAATGCAAATGGGGAAGATGACGCCGGAGGCAGCATCTTCGATGGGCTCAAAGGGTTGTTTGAATAACATGCCATGGTCCGAGGCACCTCACCATGACAAGAAATAATGAAAATA
Organism: Candidatus Peribacteria bacterium RIFOXYB1_FULL_54_35; assembly: GCA_001787755.1. Classification (GTDB taxonomy): domain Bacteria; phylum Patescibacteriota; class Gracilibacteria; order Peribacterales; family Peribacteraceae; genus GWB1-54-5. Next base: position 10,170 of record MFYJ01000005.1, on the reverse strand, counting down.
TGTCATCCTGAGGTGCGAGCGGAGCGAGCCTCGAAGGATGAGTAAGCTGTCTTGCTACAACCTGAAAAAGTACTCTACGATCTCTGGACATCTGTCGTGTGCTGGTACAGCCTAGAATGCTATGCGTTCCTATTACGTATACATCCTCCGGTGCAGAGACGGTAGCTACTACACCGGCGTGACGAATGACTACAAGATGCGTGTGTACCAGCATCAGTCTGGAGTGGACACTTCATGCTATACCTACAAGAGAAGACCCGTGAAGCTTGTGTACCTTGCGGAGTTCGGGGACATCAATGAGGCAATTGCTTGGGAGAAACAAGTGAAGAAGTGGAGCAGAAGGAAGAAAGAAGCGCTGATCAATAGCCAATATGAAGACCTTCCTACACTCTCAAGAAATGGCATTGAAAGGGCGATTCTGTCTATACAAGACCAAACGAAGCATGTCATGGTGAGCACAGTCGAACCATGACATGCTCATTGCGTCGCATGTCGCCCTTCGACTGTGCTCAGGGTGACATGCTTTTTTATGGTTCGGTATAACATACTTGCATTACCCATCATGACATACCCAAATCACAGCGCTGCCGCCGTCACCGTCACCGTCCCCAGGTACGTCCCCGGCGCCTGTATTTTGTCGCTACCCACTTCCGCACGGAACTGGAACGTCTCGGTGGAACCGCCCGCCGTTGTGCGTCCCGTGCGCGAGACAACAGTGTAGTCGCCGTCCCCCACAGCCAGCCACGTATCTGTGGAACTGTCCGTGCCCCATTTGGCGTCTATGTCAGTGCTTGTGGAACTTACGCGCCCGCCCCAGTACGCGGAAGTTGTGGGGATGCTCCAGGTCTGCGGAATGGCGGCAAGAGCCGTGATTTCGGCTGCAGAAAGGGCCCGGTTGTACATGCGGACATCATCGACCCCCCCTTGCCACAATTGGTTAACTGAATCTCCCCTGCTCCCAATGCGAGTCTCAACGGCGGCACCCACAGAATTATTGTGTCCCGTTCCATTCCCAGTCGAAACAGCCGAAGAGGAGCCATCGACATAGAAGCTGATCGCCCCAGATTCCCGCACAAGTACGTAATAGTGCCATGAACCATCAGTGGGTATGGAGTAACTGGAACGCACCTCCACAGTATCCCCCACGTACGCACCCAAATAGCGACTCGTGTTAGTCTTAAGAAAGTGGATACCTGTTGTCGACCAGTTTGAAATAAGTTGTCTGTACGATGACGTCGCATCGGTATTCGACGCCCAGAGTGACAAAGTGAAGTCGCCTGTCCCGATGGTGCTCAGCGGACCGGAACTTGCATCGGCCACTTTCACGTATTCCCCGCTCGTTCCATCGAAGCTCAGAGACCGGATATTGGCGATGTTGGTATCGGTTGGAACAGATGTGGAGATAGTCGGTGTGCTTGTGTGTGTCCCATTATTCCCATTCCCTGAGCTATCTGCTGCCACCGTCCCTGCAATCTCATCGAACTTCCAGTGCCCAAGAAGACCACCCGTGGAGGGGAACTCCATGGGCGGGATGGTGTAGAGATCTTCGCTCACCATGCTCGCAGAAGGCCCCGTGCTCACAAGCTGGAGAATCTCACCAGTGGAGAGGGCACGATTGTAGACGCGTACTTCGTCAATATTGCCATCGAAGTAGAAGTTGTCGCTATTCCCATAGAAACGCCCGATCACTGCATTGGCATTCGCATTGGTAGAAGGAATAAGTGTACTTGTATCCGATTGTTGCACACCATCCACATAGATATATCTCGTTCCATTCCTCACGAGCCCGAGGAGATGGTGCCACTCTCCGGTGGATGGGTTTGCATCCACACTCAGATACTCAAACGACCCCTGATTGAATGCAATGAACGAGAGAATGTTCGAAGACTGCACAAGTCCCCATCCTCCTGCATAATTCGCCGTCTGCCTTGAGATGATGCTGCCATAGTTCCCGTACGACTCAGGTTTAATCCACGCAGAGACGGTGAAGTTATCTGTTAGCTCAAGTTCTGACGCTGTCCCCATATCCACGTACTGATCCGATCCGCTTGCTTCCAAATCCAGACTCCGTGTGGAGAAATGCGTTGTGGGAACATCTGTGGAAATAGTGGGTGTTGCATAGTGCGTCCCGTTATTCCCATTTCCTGAGAGATCGTAAGCCAAGGCCCCGCTCGTCTCATCCAGCTTCCAGAAGCCCACGAGCCCATAGTCCGGTGCGCCGCCGTGCCAGCTTAAGCTGTAACCGGCGCCATCGGCATTCACCGTGCAGTCTATGTTCCCCGTAAGCTGTCCCTCCCCTCCCGCAAGCGAGCCGAGATCCACGGAGTCTCCGCAGCCGAGCGCAATATACGAGTCATCCGTGTGCCGGTACCCGGACTGCAGTGCGTAGAGCGCAGAACGCGCAAGGCCGATGACGGTTTCCCCGATGGTGTCGCTCAGTTTGTAGTTATCCGAGAGAGCGAGCTCCCCTCCTCCCGCGGCCTGCACATCATTCGGAATACGGTAGTTGGTGCTCTGTCCTTCGTTGTCGTTTGCGATTTGCCATTGGCGAAGTTCTCCTCTCCCCCCGCTCGCTCCGCTCGCACCCCCCTCTCCATTGGAGAGGGGGGGCAGGGGGGAGAGGGAGAGCGGCCCCACCAGGTAGAACTCCGGGGAAATATCCGGCGCATCGTACTCGTACCAGAACGTAGCGGTCTCTCCTGCTGTCCATGAACCGGACCACGTGAGCGTGAGCTCATGCGTGGCCGGAACGAGAGCGGTCTCCGCATGCGGAGAAGAATCGGTAATGCCGAAGCCATCGGGGACTGTGTCTGTGATAGTGCCGGTGAAGTCCTCCAGAAATTCCACCTCTATGGTCATGGGCGAGGGCGCGAACGGCCAGAGACGCGTGGCCGCCGTGCGGTGGACGATGAAGGGCGGGCTCTCAACCACCTGCACTTCGGATGTAAGTTTGTGGGAGTTCCCAAGGAAGTTACTCGCGAGGAGTTCTAAATGGTATGTGCCTTCTGTGTTCATGGTGATGAATGTCTCGAAGTCGGGGTTGATGAATCCCGCTTCTTTCACGCCGCAGGTGCCGGTCACCCGGATGCCGCCGTCATCTGTGGAGACGGTGGTGACCACACCGTTGGGATTCGTGATAGTGAGTGTGAGATCCGCATCACAGACAACAGCACCTGCGGTGTCGAGTACGCCAATGGCGATGTGCGCCGTCTGCCCGGGCTGGTAGCGGTCCTGGTCTGTATTGAGCGCAAGGATGCCCCACGCGAACTCCTGGTCCTCGGTTTCCTCCCTCCCTGACTTGAGGTACCGCTTCGTGAGAATGAGAGTGTAGAGGCCGGGGGTGAAGCGCCGCTCGTCGAGAATGAGTTCCCCGTTGCCTGCTGCAAAGCGGTAGCGCGGGTAGAGGATGCGCCCGTTGCTTGCACGGAGCTGCACAATGAATTCATGTTCCTCAGATCCTCCCCCTTCGTCACTGGCTCTGGAACTGGATGTTCCCTCTCCACCACCTCCACTGCCACTGGCTCCGGATCCGTCACCGCCTCCCCCGCCGCCTCCGCGCCGATCCGGCCCCTGTCCTCCTCCACCGCCCTGATCCCCACCTCCCTCTGCTCCTTCACCTAACCCCATCCCTAACCCTCCGTCTCCACGTTCCGCATCACCAGCCACCTGCGTGCCCCCGCCTGAGCTGGACATATCTCCGGCACCGGCCGCTCCGCCTTCTCCTGCAGCAAAACCCCCTCCTGAACTGGACCTCTCGCCTTCACCTGCTCCTCTCCCTGATGCTTCCCCACTCCCTAATCCCAGCCCTAACCCTAACCCCCCATCCTGTCCGGCACCACCCCCACTGCTGCTCTGATCCCCACCAGTGCCCTGTCCCCTTTCTTCTTCCACTTCTACCCCTAACCCCAACCCTGTCTCTCGGCCCCCGTCCGATTCCTCAATATTGGTGTACTCCTCATCTCCCAGGAACTCCTGAACTTCCTCAGAAAGCGGGATGGTCACGCTCACCGATGCAGTTGTGGACCCAAGGGAGCCACACGCAACAACGAGCAGTAGTAAACAGAGGAGACACGCAAGGAGCACCCGCCGCCATCTCTTCTTCGGCGGCTCTCTGCGCTCTGCGCGTGTGTTTTTCTGTTTTTTGCGCATAATCGGTTTATTTTACCTGAAAGAGGGGTTTTAGTCTATATGCGGCCGCTTGGGATTGGGATGCTTGAGTATTTGGAAATAGAGTAATAGGGACGAGAATAATAGGAAGACACAAAAACCCAAGGAACCAAGCCCTATTACTCTATTTCCTATTACTCTCCTATTTCCCCAAATCTATGTACTGCGTGGTTGCCGCCTGGCCGTCGAAACGCAGGTAAGGGTAGAGCTCCTGCTTGAGATTGCTCACAGTGGCAGTAAGCGATCCGAGATGGTCCTCTGTATTGTTGTTCCAGAGCTTCGCTTTCGCGTTGTACTCCTGCAGCAGCGCACGCACCTCACCCCGCTCTCCAATCTCATTCCGGAGCGCAATGAGACGCTGGTTCCCCTGGAGCGGATGCCCGGAGAACATCTGCACAAGCCTGTGGAGCGTCACCTGGATACGATTGATGGTATTGAGGCGCTGGAGCGGTTCGTGGTCCTTCTGCAGCAGATCCCCGTAGAGCGCATGGAGTTCCAGAAGCATCTGCTTCTGTGCCTGTGTGAGCTCGGTGCTCTGCTCTGGCTGTACTCCCGCTATCTCATCTGGCTGTTCCTCCTCCTTCGGCTGCACCGCTTCCTCCTCCAGCGCAAACGCATATTGCTGCACGATCGCACCGTATGCATCCTCTATCTGGGATATCTGATCTGTAATATCTCCTGAGAGCGTCGTAAGTGTGCGCGAGCGGAAGAAGACGGCAAGTACACCCGCGACGACAAGAAAGCCAATGAGCAGCAGAACTTTTTTCATAGGGCGTGGGGAATCTTGGAAAGAAGTATAGCAATGGAATGTCGTATATGGAATGTCGTATATCGGGAATGCCCAAGATATGAACAACCAAAAGCACAAGTTGAGCACCCCACATACCACATACGACATTCCATATACCACCAGCTCTTGTCCCCAACAGAAGATAGCGGTACCCTTTTCCCAATGAAGCGCATTCTTACAGCGGCATCCGGTGCTGTGCTCATGCTGAGCATCTGCATTGTTTCTGTTGCAGCACAGGAACCTCAGGAAGTTACCTCCGCCGATGCTGACCCCCTGGGTTTCGGCAGCCGTCCGGAAGCAGTGAGAATCAACCAGCAGGATAACGTCTCCGTCCGGAACCATTTCCGGGTGGGGCCTGCCCGGAATGTCATCAGACTCACCCCGGGCTCCGGCACCACGGTAGATGTGAGCATCTTAAACCTGCTCGGCAAGGACGCACTCTTCGTCCTCTCCACAGAAGACTTCACATCAGATAACACGCAGCAGGGTGCAGCAACATTCTTCGGAGCAGAAGGAGAGGGACCGTATCCCGCGAAGCTCTGGATGCGACCGGAGGTGGAGCGCATTCCCCTGCACCAAGGAGAGAGAGCATACGTTCGGGTGAATATCCTCGTGCCAAGAGACGCCGAACCAGGTGACCACCAGGCCGCCCTGCTCGTGTATGAAGCAGATGAAGACGTTGCAGCCGGGGGGTTCCGCATTCTCTCTAGGGTCGCTTCGCTCTTCATCATCACTGTGGAAGGCGAGGTGATTGAAGACACGCGCGTCCTCAGCATCCGGGCGCAGCATAGGATCAACTGGTCGGTGCCTCTCAAGCTCGTGATAAAGGCACGGAATGACGGTACTGTGCATTCCATCCCCGCCGGGACTATCGAAATCCGCAACATCTTCGGCGCAGTGGTGGATGAAATAGTGATGAATGACTGGATCGTCCTCCGCAATTCCGAGCGGGAACGTGAGCTCACATGGGACCCCCGTTTCGCACTCGGTTACTACCGGGCAACAGCCAATCTCATGCTCTCCTCCACACTCGGAGAGAGTCTTTCTGTTCCCGTGAGCACGGGATTTTGGGTGATCCCGCTCCTCCCTGTGCTCCTCGTCCTCTTTGCCATCTTCCTCGTTTCCTTCCTGGTCCAGTTCTTCTTCAGCAGGTTTGAAATCCAGCGGAAAAAAGGGGAGAAATCAGACTAAGAGGGATGAGAATAAGAGAGTAAGAGAATAAGAGGGCTTGGTTCCTTAGGTTTTTGATGCTTTCCTCATTCCTCTTATTCTCATCCCTCTTATCTCTTTCCTCTTCTTCTCATCCCCGACAATAGACAAAAACCCCCATTTCAGGTAAAATTAACCGATTATATCTTCCACACACAGACACACGAAAAATGCGTGAATTCCAGCCCTCTTCGGGAGATACTCACTCACGGGCACACTGGCATGTGCCAGTGCTGCTCTGCATGCTCGTCAGCAGCCTGTGGACTCTGCATCTGTTCCTGCCTTCCAGAGCTGCCACGTCAGATTCCGAGAGTATCGGGCTCTCCATCACCATCACTGCGAGTGCCGGGAGCGGCTTTTCCATCAATCTCATTGCCGCGCCCGAAAAACGCGTACCCTCCACGGGGAACGACGACACGCGCCTGGAAGTGGAAGTACGGAACATCGGTTCCACCACACCTCTCCTCCGCCAGATAGTGCGCACAGGCTCCGGAGGAACTTTTAGCGGCTTTACGCTCACGGGAATAAACGCAGGATCGTACGACATCACAGCGAAGGGTTACTCCCACCTGCGCCGCAAAATGCCAGGCGTCTCTCTCTCAAGTGGAACAACAATCGACTTCTCCACTGGCGGTACGGTGAAGCTCCTCTGCGGTGACGTGAACAGCTCCAGCGGCGACAACCTGGTGAACGGCATAGACCTCACGCTCATCATCAATGACCTCACGGGAAACACCGAGCGGTACGACATGAACAGAGACACCGTCGTGAACGGCATAGATCTTACCAATGCCATTACTAACCTCACAGAAACCGGTGACAGCTAAACGCACCTCATTCGCGGCCAAAACACGCGTGCTGGTACATACAGCGCGAGAAGTGATGCTTGGTTCTCTGTTCGTAGGACTCCTGATCTACAGTATGACCCTCCACGTGCAGAGCGCTTCTGCGGCTGCGGGACAGATCTTCAAGATGCGCACTGGCGGCGGCGGGAGCACCTACTATGTCGGCCGCTGCTTCCGGGTGAACTTCTACGCGCAGACGGACAGCATGGATGTGAACTCCGCTGACCTCGTCGTACCCTACAGCGCAGCGGTACTGGAGCCGCACAGCAATTCCAGTTGTACAAGCGTGGCCACTTCCCTTCTCACAGACAGCCTCTTCCCGAACTATCCGGGTGCCGGCAACGTGATTGAGGATGACACGCTCAAGCTCACCGGCGTGGACTCGAGCGGAGATGACCCTGTGAACACAGGCGCCGCACCGACGGACTCTTTGTTCGCCCATATTTTCTTCAAGGTGCTGAGCACGAGTGGCTCCTCCCCTCTCAACTTCAGCTTCACACTCGGGAGCACCACCGATACGAACATGGCCGAGGATGGCGGTGACGGGACAGACGTGCTCGACAGCGTCGACAATCTTACACTCGCGCTCATGGCAGATACGAATAAACCGTATTTCTCCAGTTTGAGCCCTGCAGCGAGCGCCACAGGAATCTCCATAATCGCAAACCTCTCCTTCGTTGTCACAGACAGCGGCGCAGGTATTAACTCCAGTACCGTGAGGGGGAAACTCAGCGGATCAACCCTCAGTGTGAGTACCAGCGGCTGCAGCACGACAGATAGCAACCGTGTACCCACCTGCAACGGGTCTGCGGACCTCGGGACTATGAATTACAACGCAAACTACACCGTCACGCTCACCGGCGGAGATCTGGCTGCCACCACCAATACCGGCTCCCAGACGTGGACATTCACTACGGAAGATGACGATGATGCGCCGTACGTGGATGGGCAGAGCCCTGCGGAAAATGCCACAGGCGTATCGACGGGGACGACTATCGTGTTCCACATCAAAGACTACAAGGACCAGGCCGGGAGTACAGCGGGGCTCGGCGTGGATTTAAGTACGGTACAAGCAACTATCACGGGCGCGGGAATCACAACTGCCACGTATTCCTCCGGGGATGCCGAATTCGGCTCTTCCGGCACCAGTGCCGACTACACCATCACCATCACTCCGGCGACGGACTTCCCGGAGAACACCTACGTGCACGTCACCATTACCGGATCGGACCTGCACATCCCACCGAACGAGATGACAGCAGAAAAGTACCATTTCCGCACCGTGGACTCGCAGGGACCGCAATTCACAAATTTTAGCCCAGCCCAGAGTGCTACGAACGTCGCAGCAGATACCAACATTTCCTTCACGGTCTCGGACATCGGAGCAGGAATCGATATTGATAATACGACTGTCACTGTGGAAGGCACCGCCTACACCAGCGCAAGCCTGGAATTCGGCTACACAGGATCATCTTCGAGTTACAACATCACTGTGAACCCGGCGAGTAATTTCTCCGGAGGACAGGAAATCGACGTGAGCATCGCAACGCAGGATCTCGCCTCCCCCACTGCGAATACCGGGAGCACAAGCTACAGCTTCGTGATCGCGAACACCTGCACTACCTGTTCCGTGGACGGAGAAGACCCGGCACGGTTCACCACCTCCGCCACCACGGACGATACGATCATGTTCCATGTGAAGGATACGGGTGACGGCATCAATCAGGATACGATCTCCGTCACACTCACGGGATCGGGCGATGCCGTGCCTGTGAACCCCGTGACGTACACCGGCGCAAGCGCAGAAATGGCCATTACCGGCACTGCTGCGGATTACACCGTCACTATCACACTGCCTGCAGTCATCAGTGAAGACACCGCATACTCCATCAGTATCAGCGCTTCGGATGTCAACGGGCTCGCCATGTCCACCGTGAGCTACACCTTCTGGTACGACAGTGACGACGGCACCGTCGCCAGCGTGTGTCCTGCGTGTCCCTCCTGCGACACTGACACTGGAGGAGACAGCGGAGGCGGTGGAGGCCACCGTGGAGGAGGCGGTGGAACCGTGGCACGCATGATCAGCGCTTTCCGGCAACAGGACTTCCCGATCATCGTGGCACGCCGGAAGCTCCCGGGATACGAAGACCCCATAGAACGCATACTGTCGACTGAGATAGCCCGCAGCATTGAGCAGTGTTACATCGACGAAGAGGAGGTGCACGCGGCAGCTCCGCTCACCCACTACGAAGACGTAGAACCGGGGGCATGGTACGAGGAGGCACTCGCCGCATTCCTGACAGACGGGATATTGGATGCATCCCAAAAGCGTTTCCGGCCGGAAGATCCCGCGCAGCGCGCCGAGGCGGCCAAACTGCTCACGCTCATCGACGGCAGAGAGACTACAGAACCTCTGGACCCGAGCTTCGATGATGTTCCCATGGAAGAGTGGTACTACGCATTTATAGAAACTGCCGCAGAGAGGGGCTGGATGAAGGGGGATAGCAACTGCTACGGCTCGCACCCGTGCTCTGCACGCCCCGATGGCCGCATTACACGCGCGGAGGCAGTGGCCATGATCGTGCGTTTCTTTGGGCTCCCACTCCTGAGCAGTGCACCGCAGTTTACCGATAATGCAGAAGAAGCCTGGTACTCCACCTATGTACGCACAGCCGCAGATCACTGCATCCTGAAGAAGGAGAACGGCTCTGCATTTACATTCCCCAACAGGACCATCAATAGAGCAGAACTGGCTGTCATGCTGTATAGGGCCCGCCAGAACCTGCAGTACGGCAGAGACTGCTCATGGGAAAACACCACACCAAACGAGTCTGCATTCATCGGCGATCCCGAGGAAACTACTCACCTTACAGCGTCATTGATAGCAGACAATCGCAGTTCCGCTGCCGGGGGTACAGGCCCGGTGGGCATGCTTCTCGGCCTCCTTTCCGGTATTGCACTTACACTCCTGTTCCTCTACTCGCTCAGACAACCTCGCATGAAAAGCATTCCAGCATGGGATCCGGACAACCAGGAGGAAAACAGCCATAGATTGTAAATTTGCCATTCCTATGAGCTGATTCTATGCCAAATTTTTACCCGTTCGACAAAGCGCGGCTGCTCTGCGGCCGCGTCATCAGAAAGTAATTCCTTCAGAGG
>MFYJ01000004.1:905-53786 GCA_001787755.1 Candidatus Peribacteria bacterium RIFOXYB1_FULL_54_35 | reverse complement strand
GGGTTAGCTCAGTATAAACTTCTCATCCCACTATCCTCAATAGAAAGGAACTGTCACGGTGAGCTCTGTTGAATCGTGGCGGAAGGGGTGGGATTCGAACCCACGATCCGCATGGAGCGGATAACGGTTTTCAAGACCGTCGCCATCGACCACTCGGCCACCCTTCCATCTCATAGGCTACCACAACTTACCATTCTTCCATCCTGAACCAGTCGTCCCGCATTCGCGGGACTCCGGTTCGTGGCACGCCACTCGGCCACCCTTCCACACACATTGTTACCCGTTCGACAAAGCGCGGCTGCTCTGCGGCCGCGTCATCAGAAAGTAATTCCTTCAGAGGTGGGCTCAGGGTGAAGCGCGGAGGCTCTGCCTCCGCGTGCTTCACAGAAGACTGATGATTGTGCGAGGAATAGCTAATATACACATATTATTGGTATAATATACATATGGAAGAATGGGATTCCGGCATCGATCAACTCACGAAACCCATCGGCGATGCGCTGCTGCATGTCCCGAGGGAAACGGTGCGTGCAGGGAAGGAATTGGCTACGGAAGCGCCAAGAAAAGCATTTCGTACCATTTCAGGCATCACATGGAATGTGGTCCGTCTCCCACTGACCTTGCTTATGAACATCCCTCTCCTTCCCGGACCGGTGAACCCCGATGGTTCCCAGGATATGCTATCGCTCGGGGAAGCGCGGAGCAGGGTGGAAGCCATCGCATCCCTCTCGAAACAGGGAAGATTGTTCGATCCCGAATCGGTGAAGAACATCCTGCGTGCCGGGAATGAGGAAGGAAGAGCAAGTGCAGCGTAGAACGAATCCTGAGGTAATCTGTAGCGCTCCACCTCACTAGTATCCGCATCAGTGCGGAGTTTTTCGCTTACGATACGCATCGAGAACGTCATCTATGTTTGGAGCGCTACAACGTGCAAAGAACCATCACAGCACAACTCCTACTCTCCTGCGGCTCTAGGAAAAGAGCACCAAACGTGTTATACTATTTCGATTTCTCTCTGTAGCGCTACACCGGGAGAAACACCCATACAAACTCATGCACGGACTCACTGTCAACAGAGAAGATATCCTCAGGCTGCTAAAGCAGGCTCTTGAACAGCATTGCTCACAAGAGGTTGTGGGACGTCTGCAGTGGTTCATGCACTTCGCAGAGCACAAATCCGTAAGCGAAACATGCCGGCACTTCCGCATTGCACGCAGTACGTTCTACCGTTGGCTGAGGAGGTTTGATCCCAATGATCTCTCTACACTCAAAGACCTGCCGCCCCATACGGAGGTTGTGTGCCGGCGCGCAACACCTGCACCCAGCAAGGCACAGGAGAAGCCGCAGCACCATGCGAAAGAGATTGCTCCTGCGCAGGTACACACCTGCCCGTTCTGTCGCTTCTGCACATGGATGCAGCCCCTCTGGAAACGCTGCGGAAGGCTCACGGTGCTTTTGAGCATCTTCCTTAACCTTGCGTTCATTCTCTCTTTGCTGCTGCCCCGGTCGGCGGGGGCGAGCTCGTGGTCCCCCACCCTGCTCGTGAACACGGAATCATTCCAGATCATTGATGACAGCGACGTGGATGCCGACGTCTACATCCAATTCGGCGATTCCCTGAGCAAGAAACTGACATTCGAACGGACGCTCGACCGGTTCAATTTCAATGATGACGTCTATATAGGAGGAAACCTCGGGGTTTTCGGGACGGCCTCAGGCGCAGTAGTGCATGCGCAGAACACACTCACGTCGTCGGGAACCCTCACGGTGAGCGGCAATGCCGAAATCCGAGGCACGCTCTCTGGTGCGGCACTGACTGCCTCGAGCCTCCGGAACTGCAATACCATCGATACCAATGCAGCCGGGGAACTCGTCTGTGGTTCAGATGAGGGAGGGACGGGAGGAGTGACACAGGACGCAGCCGACGCGCGGTACGTGAATGTCTCCGGCGATACCATGACAGGAGCTCTCACGGTGCAGACAAGCCAGGCGAATGATTCGGGCGCGCTCCTGCTCAACCAGGACAGCAACGGCACGGGCATGCTCCTTGATTCAGAAGCGACGAATGCTCCCGGCATAGCGATCGACATGGCCAGCGACGATACCCAGGTGCACAATGCACCGCATTTGCTCTTCGGCTACAAAGGGATATTCGACACCAACCTCTTTCGCAAAGCAGCCAATATTCTCCGCACGGATGACTCATTCCACGTCGGTGCCACGCTTTCGGGCGCGGCACTCACAGTCTCAAGCCTCCGGAACTGCAATACCATCGATACCAATGCAGCCGGGGAACTCGTCTGCGGGACGGATGACGGAGGAGCGGGAGGACTCACGCAGGACGCGGCCGACGCGCGGTACGTGAATGTCTCGGGCGATACCATGACAGGGAGCCTGACAATCGCCAATAACGGCGTGCTCAACGTATCGGGAGCCATTCTTACGAACAGCAACCTGACGATCAATTCCGATAACGCCGCAGCGGATGCCGTGCTCACTTTCGGGAACGACGCGGCGGCGGAAACGCTACGGTTCAACGATTCCACCAACGAATTCGTGTTCAGCGATGACGTGTCGGTGCAGGGCACGCTCTCCGGCGCATCGCTGAAAGCCGGCGGCGGCCAGATCTCCTTTAGTACCGGAGGCACGGCGATCTTCAACGTGAACAATCTCGCAGTGAATTTCCGCATAGCATCCGACGACCAGACAAACTTGTTCTTCGTCCATGGCACCAATAACCGCATCGGGATCAATACTTCCGAACCTGAAGCGGATTTGGATGTCATAGGAACTATCTCCGGCTCCGCATTGCGGGTCAGTAATCTCTCCACCTCCGGCGCACTCGTCTACTCTTCAGGAAGTTCCCTGCGGAATACGGCTGCAGGAGCATCCGGAACAGTGCTCGTCTCTCAGGGGTCACAGGCACCGCAGTGGTTCACTCCCGTCGGAGGGATGGTCTGGTACCTGGATGGTACTCTCGCAGTAGGAACATCGAAGGGGGCAAAAGTGCGCATGCCGTTCGGCGTGACACTCTCCAGTGTGATGATGGACATCAACGGAGCACCAACAGGCACCGGGGTTGTCGTAGATGTGAAGAAAGACGGAGTCTCCATATTCAGTGCCAAACCGGTAATTGCAGCGGGCGCCACCACCGGCGGATCCAATGCAGTTTTCTCCGATACCAATCTGCCCACCGACGCTGTCATGACTCTCGATGTCACCACCGTGGGCAGCACGTTCGCCGGGAGCGGCCTCACGCTCAACCTCAGAGGAATCAGAAAATACTGAGCGGCCAAGGTTGCGCCACTGCCGGACAAAGGAGAAACAGGTACAATGCAGGAAGGTATGGTTCCTTCCTTTGCCATAGTCCACTGGACTCCTTCTCCATACGCCCTGCGATGGGGAAAGAGATTGTGCATCGTAGCCTGCTTTGCAGCCATCTTCTGGATCTGCACGTTCAAAATCATGGACAGGGACTTCTGGTGGCACGTCACGGCGGGAGACATCATGCTGCACACGCACCAGAGTATTCAGGTCGATCCCTTTGCTCATACGCGCGCAGGTGAGCCGTATCTCGCAACGCACGAATGGCTGGCACAGATCATCCTCTCGCTGCTTTTCACTACCTTCGGAGCCACAGGCATCATCCTGCTGCGCGGCATGATCGCATCCATCTGCATGGGACTCCTCCTGCTCTTGAATCGCAGAAGAGTGTTCCCGAATATCCTCCTTGCCGTGTGGGCAGTGGTGATTACAAAAGGGAGTTTCCTTGAACGCCCGCAGCTCTTCACGTTCGTGTTTTTCGCTCTCTTCCTCCTGCTCTCCTTCACATTCCTGGATGCGCAATCCCTGCGCACGAAGCTGCGCATCTCGATTGTATTCGTCCTCGCAGAACTGCTCTGGGTGAACATGCACGGGGCTGCCGCACTCCTCGGATGCGCAACCGTCTCCTTCCTCCTCCTCCAGGAATGCTGGTACTGGCTGCGATGGAGATCTGAGGAGAACAAGCAGACAGTATTCCTCCTCTGCGGAGTTCTTGCGCTCATGGCTGCCGTCCTCGTGTCCCCTCCCAACGGGTTTGGCACCCTCCGGTACCTGCAGAGCCTCATGAACGACCAGACCATTCTCTACATAGCCGAGTGGCGACCGAGGGAATGGCCGCTCTATTTCAGAGAACTGTGGCCATTCTGGCTCCTCGCACTCGCTTCCCTCTGGTATGCCAGACAGCACCGCCTGTTCAGCCTGCTCCTCCTGCTGACAGCAGCGTACCTCTCAAGACAGGCATTCCGGCATGAGATACTCTTCATCTTCGTTGCACTGGCACTGTGTTTCTACCACGCAAGCAGAAGTGAGCGGATGGATCCTCTGCGGGAATGGATGGAAAAGAGAAGAAGAACTGTCATCTCCGCAGTTCTTCTGGCGGTTCTCCTGCTCGGACGTGCCGCGTACGCGCGCTCCATGGATTTTGAACGGCAGGACAACCTCTACGGGTTCGGACAGTTCGATCTCGCCCGCGGAGCGTACGACTTCATAGAGCGCGAGAACATCACGGGAAACATGTTCAACACCTACGGCATCGGCGGTTACCTGATCTACCGCGGGTATCCGGACCGCAAGGTCTTCATCGACGGGAGGAATGTAGACTACGGCATGGAACTCATGACGCGAACGTACGCTGCAGGCATAAACCCTGCAGTCTGGAAAGAGCTTTCGGAGCGTTATGACATCAGCTATGCGCTCGTGGATTACGATGCCATACGAGAGAAAGACCGCCTGCCGTACTGTGCTGTGCTTGAGCGCGATCCTCTCTGGTCTCTGGTGTACCTTGACGACTGGGTAGCCGTGTACCTGAAGAAAACCACCGATAATCAGCCTACCATTGATCGGCTCCGCTACAAGCACCTCAGGGCAACAGCTATTCAATTTGATACGAACTTCAGCACTGTTGCAGAAACAGACTTGCCAGCGTTCATTGCGGAACTGGAGCGCATGCGTGAGGGAAACGAGGAAGGCGTGAAAGCGACGCTTGCGCTCGCCAGATTGGCGATAGGACAGCACCGCAATGCCGATGCCCAAGATCTCGCAGAAGCGGCACTGCGGGTACGCCCGTTCTCTCCAGAACCATACGCAATCCTGGGCGCCGCGTACGTCAGCGAGGGACAGCCGGATTGGGCATCGGAAGCGTACGTGAAGCTCCTGAAGTACGCCGGGAACAATTACCCGGACATCAACTACGGTTTCATAGCCAAGATATTCGAGGACGCAGGGCATACGTGGAGGGCGTGGTACTACCGCCGGCGAGCAAAGGAGTCTCCTCCGCTGCAACCGAAGGAACGCGAGACAAGCACTGCACCTGAACAGAACGACAGGCAGGAAAAAGTGGAGAGTCCACCGCCTCCTGCATCCCCCCCAAATCTGGCAAATCCGGCACAGGATGCCCTGGAATTCAATGAGCAGGGCATAGCACAAGCCGGGCAAGGCAAGTTCGCAGAGGCTGAAGAATCCTTCCGCACGGCCATCAAGCTGAACCCCGGGTACGCCGAAGCATGGAATAACCTCTGTGCGCTGCATCTCACCCGGCAGCGGACAGAAGACGCGATAGAAGCCTGCAAGCGCGCCATTCACGAGAGTGCAGAGTACGCGGATGCGCACTTTAACCTCGCTTTGGCCTACTACCTTCGCGGATCACTGCAGGAGGCCGAGGAGGAAGCCTCTGTCTCCAAAAAGCTCGGACGCGTGCAGGAGAGCAACGACCTCCTCATGCTGATCAGGAGGAAATAGCATGCGTTTTCTCTTCCCAGGTACCGCCGGAGGAAGATACTATTACGCATACTTTACAGCTCACGCTCAAGTATGCACCTCAGATTCTTCGGATGCTTGGCCTTCCTTGCCTGCGCACTCACTGCCTGTAACTCCTCAGAAATAACCATGTCCAAAGCTGATGAGTTACCGTACCTGTCTAAGAGGATTTTCCTGCCCGACCCGAACGACACCATCATTGACCTCATGCCTCTCCGCAAGGAAATGGCTGCGTACGCGGAAACGATTCCTGAACCGTTCGGACTGCACTTCGAGTACCTCCCGTCCGGCTCTTCGATCGGCATCAATGACCGGGCATCGTTCATCGAGGCGAGCCTGCTGAAAGTACCAGTCACCATCAAGCTCTACCAGCTCAAGAACGAAGGGCTGCTGTCGCTGAATGACGTCGTCCGCCTCGAAGAAGAGGATATGGATCCCACCTTCGGTGCGCTCTGGCAGCGTGGAGTGGGAGCGGAACTGACCGTGCGCGAACTTGTGCATCTCATGCTCCAGGATTCAGATAACACAGCTCTGCAGATGCTCGGAAGAAAGATGGCATCCGTGCGGCCGGGGTTCGTGAACGAAATATTCGACAATCTCGATATCCCCAAGGAATCGGGCGAACACGGCGTGGTGATCTCCGCCAAGAGCTACACCTCTATCCTGCGCAGCCTCTATCTCTCCGCTGCCCTGCCCAAGAAAGATGCCAATGAAATCCTGGGAATTCTCACAGAAACGTCATTCTCCGACATGCTGCCCGCTGGTCTTCCTGCAGATGTGCCTGTTGCGCACAAGGTAGGCATCTACCAGAAGGAGAATTTCTTCACCTACGGGGACTGCGGCATTGTCTTCATCCCCCGGCGCCCATACTCCCTCTGCATCTTCGTGCATGGCTCGCAAGAGCACGCAAAGCGCTACATGAAAGATTTCTCCCGCATGGCCTACGAGTTCATATCTCAGGCTGAATCAAGGACATACGAAGAGAACTGAAGCGGCGGTGCAATTTGCCTTGTCGTTTTCTCAGATGAAGATCTAATGCACTTCGCTGCCCACCCTATTGTTTGTACAATTCATGTATTCAACTTTCTTCTTTTCCAAAGGCCCGCAACGCGCTTTGCATCTCCCTCTGCGTGGGGCTGTTCTTCCATGGAATTTTCATTCCCAGTGCCCATGCAATAGAGAATTCACAGACTGCGACCAGTATTCTCGGCCAGACAGATGCCGACCTCAGCACTCCTTCCCCCATTTACAGCAAAGGGACAGCGAACGATGCAGCCCATAAACTGGGGTTCAACACCCCTACGTTCGGCCTGGCCCTGGATCCCACTGATCACCGGCTTTTCATTTCGGATACCGTGAACAACCGCGTGCTGGTGTACAACCTGGATGCAGATGACGCCCTCCTTGACCGTATCCCGGATAACGTTCTCGGCAAGAGCAACTTCTGGTCCAATAACGCGTCCGCAACGCAGGCGAGCATGTACTACCCGAACGGGCTTGCATTCGATGATACAAACGACCGCCTCTTCGTCACACAGGCCTATAGCACCACCGTTTCCCGTGTGACGGTCTACGATGTTGCTTCTATCACCGACGGCGAGAACGCGGTGAACGTGCTCGGGCAGGCAACCTTCACCGCCATTGCACCGGCAACGACTCAGGAAGGCATGAACTTCCCGACCGATGCCGCGTACGACAGTGTGAACCAGCGGCTCTTCGTCGTGCAGAGCACAGGAAACCGCGTGACGGTGTACGACGTCTCTTCCATCACAGATGGGGAGGCGGCTACCTATGTCCTCGGGCAGGCTGCCTTCACCACAACAACAGCCGCCACCACCCAGACTGGCATGAACGTCCCCTACGGGCTTGCCTACGACAGCGCGAACCAGCGGCTCTTCGTCTCGGAAAGCACCGGCAACCGCGTGAAGGTCTACGACGTGACGGCGATCAGTGACAATGAGAATGCAGCGTACGTCCTCGGGCAATCGACGTTCACGGGAACTGCCGCAGCCAACACGCAGGCAGGCATGAACGCCCCAAGGGGCATTACCTACGACAGCGTGGATTCCCTGCTGTATGTCGCGCAGGCGACGAACAACCGCGTGACCACCTACGATGTGGCCTCGATCAGCAACGGAGAGAATGCCGTGAACGTGCTCGGGCAAACTACGTTCACAGCCACGGCCGCAGCCAACACACAGGCAGGGATGAACGCCCCGAGCGGTGTTCTGATCGATGCGGCTCACAACCGCCTGTACGTAGGGCAAACAGGAAGCCACCGTGTCACACTGTACGACGTAACCTCCATCTCCGATGGCGAGAACGCCACAGATGTGCTCGGACAGTACGATGACAATCTCTCCGCTCCGGGGTCGGTGTTCACCAAAGCCACAGCCAATGGCGGGCCAACGAAGCTTGGTTTGAGCGCCCCGAACGGAGTGACTGTGGATCCTGTGAACCACCGGCTCTTCGTTGCAGACACCACGAATAACCGCGTCCTCGTCTATAACTTAACAACGGGGAATCTTCCGGTGGACATGCTCCCAGACAACGTGCTGGGACAAACAAACTTCTACTCCAACACAGCAGCGAACACGCAGACCGGCCTGAACGTTCCGAACGGCCTTGCGTTTGACGGCACCAACCAAAGGCTCTTTGTCTCGGAGGGTACCGGCAATCGCATCAAGGTCTACGACGTCACGTCCATTACGAACGGCGAAGACGCAGTGAGCGTACTGGGACAGGTGAACTACATTACGGCAACAGCAGGAGTCACACAGATCGGCCTCTCGGTTCCCCGGCAGATCGTCTACGACAGCGCATCGGGCGGGCAGCTGTTCGTCGCAGATTCCACGAATAACAGGGTAGTTGTCTATAACGTCGCTTCGATCGTAGACGGAGAAACTGCCGTGGATGTCATCGGACAGGATGACGGCACAGTCAGCGCACCGTCGCCAATCTTCACGAAGGGAACAGCCAATAACGCAGCCCACAAGCTGGGATTCAACGCACCGAATACGGGCATTGCCCTGGACCCCACCGATCACCGGCTCTTCCTCTCGGACAGCAGCAACTACCGCGTGCTCGTGTATGACCTTGATACAGATAACACGCTCCTCGACCGCGTGCCTGATAACGTGCTGGGACAAACCAACTTCTACACCAATTCGACAGCGCGCACGCAGGCTAAGCTGAACCTACCATACGGCCTTGCATACGATGATGCGAACAACCGTCTGTTCATTGTGAACGGCGGCAGTCACCGCGTAACTACTTACGACGTTTCTTCAATTACCAACGGAGAGGACGCCGTGAACGTCCTCGGACAGGCCACCTTTGCTGCCTACTCGGCCGCGACGACGCAGGTAGGGATGAATGTGCCTGTGGACGTGGTCTACGACAGCACAAACACCCGCCTGTTTGTGGCAGAGAACACAGGCAACCGCGTGAAGGTCTACAGCCTCGCCCCGGGCATCCGCAACGGAATGAACTCCAACGATGTCCTCGGCCAGACGGACAGCAGCTTAAGCGATCCGCAGCCCATCTACACGAAGACCACAGCCAACAACGGCCCGAACAAACTGGGCCTGAGTGCTCCCATCATAGGCATGGCCCTCGACGCAGGCGGTGACCGGCTCTTCCTCTCGGACACAAGCAACAACCGTATTCTGGTGTACAACCTCAACCCCGATGATTCCCTCATCGACCGTATTCCGGACAGCGTGCTCGGACAGACGAACTTCCACTCCAATGCCGCTGGAGCCACTCAGATAGGCCTGGAGACGCCCAACGGCCTCGCCATGAGCGGCAGCAGCCTGCTCTTCGTCGCGGAGGGTGCGGGCAGCCGCGTAAAAATCTATGACGTTGCGGCAATCACCGACGGCGAAAATGCTGTGCACGTTCTTGGGCAGACCACGTTTGCGGGAACAACAGCAGCCACGACACAGGGAGGCATGAGCGCGCCTTCCGATGTCCTCTACGACAGCGCAAACCGGCGCCTCTTCGTCGCGGACCCCACTCTCAACCGCGTGACCACCTACGATCTCACAACAATCACCAATGGCGAAAATGCGGTGAACGTCCTTGGCCAGGCACTCTTCACTACGTCCACTGCCGCCACCACCCAGACAGGCATGAACGTCCCCTACGGACTTGCGTTTGACAGCGCCACCCAGCGGCTCTTCGTCTCGGAGGGTACCGGCAACCGCGTGAAGGTCTACGATGTCACATCTATCTCTGACAACGAAAATGCGGATTACGTTCTTGGGCAGAGCAACTTCACGGACACCGCGGCTGCCAACTCACAGGCGGGCATGAACGCCCCGCGCGGGCTTGCCTATGACAGCACGAGCACCACGCTCTTTGTTGCGGAGGCCACGGGCGACCGCGTGAAGACTTACAACGTCGCGGCGATCAGCAACGGGGAGAATGCAGTGAATGTCCTCGGCCAGGCCAACTTCACAGGTGCGGCGCCGGCAAACACACAGGCAGGCCTGAACAACCCCACCGGCGTGTTCGTCGATTCTGCGAACAGGAAGCTCTACGCCATGCAATCAGGATCCCACCGGGTCTCGGTGTTTGACATCACCGAAGTCGCGGATAACGAGAACGCCGTGGATCTGCTTGGGCAGTACAACGGCGACCTCTCCGTCCCCGTGCCGGTGTACACCAAGACGGTTGCCCACAACGGTCCGAGCAAGCTTGGCCTGAGCGCCCCCATCATCGGTCTCGCACTGGATCCAACAGACCACAGGCTCTTCGTGTCCGATACGGGCAACAACCGCATCCTCGTCTACAACCTCGACAGCAACGATCTGCTTGTGGAACGCCTTCCCGACAACGTGCTGGGACAGACCAACTTCTCCAGCAACACGGCAGCAAACACGCAAACAGGCCTGAATGTCCCGAACGGGATTGCGTACGACGACGTGAACAACCGCCTCTTCGTCGCGGAGGGCACAGGCAACCGCGTGAAGGTCTTTGACGTCACCGCAATCAGCGACGGCGAGAATGCGGCGAACGTGCTGGGCCAGGCGGCCTTCACTACGGCAACCGCCGCAACTACCCAGGCAGGCATGAACGTCCCGCAGGATGTGGTGTACGACAGTGCGAACAGCCGCCTTTACGTTTCACAATCCACAGGCAACCGTGTAACGACGTACGATGTCACGGCGATCAGCGACGGGGAGAATGCCGTGAACGTGCTGGGGCAGTCCACCTTCACAGCCACTGCAGCAGCCACGACGCAGGCCGGCATGAACGTGCCCTACGGTCTCGCCCTGAGCGGGAGCACGGTGCTCTTTGTTTCGCAGGGTACCGGCAACCGCGTGACAACGTACGATGTTACAGAGATCAGCGACGGGGAAAATGCAGTGAATGTCCTCGGCCAGGCAGACTTCACGGCGACAACTGCCGCCACCACACAAACCGGCATGAACGCCCCAAGGGGCATAACCTACGACAGCACCAACAAACGCCTCTACGTTGCGCAGACCACGGCAAACCGTATTACCACTTACGATGTAGCGGCCATCAGCGACGGCGAGAACGCGGTTGGTGTCTTTGGTCAGCAGAACTTCACCACGGCGACTGCCGCTGTGACCCGCGACGGCTTTTCAGCTCCAACCGGCGTTCTGATCGACCCTGCCCACAACCGTCTTTACTCCCTTGAATCCACAGCAAACCGCGTGAAGACCTTTGATCTTGTGAATACTCTGGGGATCGCAAATGGAGTGGATGCTGATTACGTTCTGGGACAGAGTAACTTCACAGGCGGCACGGCAGCAACCACGCAGGCAGGCATGAACGCTCCGCGCGGCCTCGCGTACGACAGCACAAACCAAATTCTCTACGTCGCCCAATCTACCGGGAACCGCGTGACGACGTACGATGTCTCTTCGGTCAGCAACGGTGAAAACGCAGTGAACGTGCTGGGACAGAGCATCTTCACAAGCAACACGGCAGCAACCACGCAGGCGGGCATGAACGCTCCTTACGGCATCGCTTTCGATGACACAAATAATATCCTCTATGCCTCCCAATACACCGGCAACCGCGTGACCACGTACGACGTGGCGTCCATTTCAGACGGCGAGAACGCGGTGAATGTCCTCGGGCAGCCGAACTTCACCACTGCCACCGCCGTTACCTCCCAGTCGAGACTGAATGGACCTACCGGTGTATTCATCGATGAAGCAAATTCTCTCTTGTACGTGCCACAGACTACCTCCAGCCGCGTCTCGGTTTTCAATGTTGCCTCCACGGCAAACGGAGAAGACGCGGTGAATGTCCTCGGGCAATTCGATAACGAACTGAATCCCCCCGGGCCAATTTACTTCAAGGGGACAGCGAACAACGCTTCCTACAAGCTGGGGCTCAATGCGCCGAACGGAGTCGCCGTGGATGCTACAAACCACCGCCTCTTCGTTTCAGATACCACGAATAATCGCATCCTTGTCTATAACCTGACTACAAACAATACCCTCAGTGACCATCTGCCAGATTACGTTCTCGGGCAGACAAACTACTACTGGAACGCTGTTTCTACCACGCAGAACGGTCTCAGCGCACCAACAGGCCTTGCCTTCGATGCCAGCAACAACAAGCTGTACGCAGCTGATCTCACAAATAACCGCATCCTCATCTACGACACTGCGAACATCTCAGACGGCGAGAACGCCGTAGGAGTGCTGGGGCAGCCTTCCTTCATTGTTGCCACTGCCGGTGTCACGCAGGACGGCCTCTCCGCCCCCCGGCAGATCCACTACGATGCAGCGTCGGAGCAGCTCTACGTTGCCGATTCAACGAACAACAGGGTGGTGATCTACGGATCACCATCGTCAGAGCAACCTGCTGAGAGCACTCCGGTTAATTCATTCTACTTCTACGGTTTCTAGCCCGCCTCCGGGCCGTGCCGGAAGAGGATTGATCCTCACCCTCATCTTCTCTCATCCTCAAGGCGTCGTTGTCCGCCAGTTGAGGTTCATGTACCCCGCATTCGTCTGCGCAGAAGCAGTACTGTTCGCTGCAAGCTTCACCATGACCGTGATATACCCGTCCGGCGTGTACGTGCCCGAAGCCTGCGGGCCTGTGATATTCGCCGTGGTCCACGAGGTACTCGTGAGTCCTCCGCCGTTCGTCAAAGCGATTTCCGTCCCCGCGGTGTCAAAGAAGCGCACAGTGGTATGGTTCTGCGAAGCCGTGGCCGTCCCTGTCTTGTAGCGGAACTGGATGGGTGTCGGCGCCCAGCTGGAGAAATTGTGCGGGACCTTGATCCGGGAGGAAACCCAGTAATCCTGGATGGAAGCCTTTGTAGAAGTCCACTTGTAGTTATTTTCCAGACTGGAAAGGTTGCCACCGGAAGCAGACAGCTGGCCGATAAACGAGGATCCGCTCGCAAAGTACACGGCATTCGGGTACTCGGGACTGAGGAAGACGGTATTGCCGGATCCGTTCTGGAGGTTGGACCATGTCAGCGACCCCGCACCGTTCGAGGTGAGCACCTGATTCGCCGAGCCGTAGGAATTCGGGAAGGAATAGGCAGCACCATTGATGCTCACAGAAGCACCATCAACCGTGAGGGAAGCACCGGAAAGACCGCCATGTGCACGCACGACCCCGGTTGCATAGACATCATCGCTGAATTCAAATCTGTCCGCCGTATTCAAAAAACTCAATGTTTCAGCGGTGCCATCGCTTCCAAAGGTCAGCACAGCATCCGCTGCGCCGTTGTCCTCATTGATAGTGAGGTTTGCATCCGTGGTGATATTGCCGGTCGTATCGAGCGTACTGTTCACGGTTGCTGCACCATTGAGCGTCGTCGTAGTCTCCACAACCAAATTGCCGGAGGAAGCCAGCGTGGTAGCAGCTTGCAAAAGCGTCCCCGTTACCGTATCGGTGAGGGAAAACACAGTACCACTCAATTGGATACCCTCTCCTGCCTGGTAGGTGGTGGCAGTATTTTGATCCGTGGACCACACAAGCTTGCCAGCGCCGTCCGTTTTCAGTACCTTTCCGGAAGAGGTCCCGTCGCTGTACGGGAACGTGTACGTAACACCATTGATCTTCAGAGTTGATTTAAAGGTGGCAGCACCGTCCACAATGAGCGATCCCGATGCGTACATCCCGCCGGTAACCCTGAGGTCATCGCTGAATTCAAACCGGTCTTCGTTATTCAGGAACTTCAGCGTTTCGCTTACTGAGTCCGATCCGAAGGTGAGCACTGCATCCGCTGCGCCGTTATCCGAGTTCAGCGTGAAATCACTCTTCGTCTTCATCGCGCCATCCACAGTGAGCGTGCCGCTGCCGGTGATGTTTCCCTCCACATGAACATCATCGGTGAACTGGAACCGCGCATTCGTGATGTCCCAGCGGAGTATTTCATTGGCGCTGTCCCCGAAGCGGAGCTCGATATTTGAAGAACCATCGCCATCGTCAATGATATTGAACGATTCCGTATTCACGAGCAGCGTCGGGCTCCAGCTGCTCGCCTCTGCAACAGGAGGGAGTATTCCAAATATCATTGCCGTGGCAACGCCTGCCGAGAGAAGAAGCCGGAACCGCAGAGAAGGAGACATATGATTCAAGAGTGAGATGTATCTGTATTTTCCTCATGAAGCATTCTGTGATTTTCAGAATGTTTCTTCACATTATAATGATATTTCTTACTTATGACAAGAATCAGTAACTTGACATTTCATAAATATATCAAAGCAGCCAATCACAAAGAATGCTGAACCTCTTACTCTGCTCCCGACAGGAATTCTCTGTACTGCAACTTCAATGCACCCAAGTGCATTTGTGCATTCCCCCTGGCATACATCTTGAATTTGATGAGATATTCATTCCCTGCAGTCCATACAGGAGATCCAAGGAAATCAACATTGGTCGTTGCCCAGCTGGTACCGGCGAGATCAGTGGTGGCACCGGAGAGTACGACGGGCGTCCCGTTGGTATCGAACACCGACACATCCAGCTTGTTCTCAGCGCTGTCTGCCGACGTCGACCGATACGTCACGCTGAGCGGATCTGCTGTCCACTGCTTGAAATCCGGTGGCAATGTCACACGCACAATGACATCGTAATCCTGCAGGGTAGAAACGGTGCTGGTCCAGCGGTAATAGTTGTTCTTGGAGATCTCGTCGTGGTCCACAGAGAGCTGGCCGACGTTATTGGTTGCATCTCCCTGCAACGCGGCATTGGCATACTGCGGGTGGAAGACGCTCTCCACGGTGCGTTCCCTGTCATCGCTCTGGAGCACCCGCCTGTCCGTCACTCCTGTAATACTCCCGGCTGCGGCTGTCACAGCAGCGAGCGGAATGTAGCTCTTATCGGTGGGGAATCCTATTGTATTCACGGTGAGCCCGGTTTCCGTGAAGAAAAGGTAGTTCGTCGTTTCATCAGAGAGAGCAACACTCCCGCTGCCTGCATAGTCGGTAATGGCACTGTTGATACGGTAGCTGCCGCCGGCAATGCTCACCGTCAGGCCTGCGCCGCTTGCAACCTTCAGGTGGGTATCCACCGAATCACCCAGCGTTGCAATATCGATCCCGTTGATGAGCCCTGTGACAGTCAGGCTCCCCTCTATCCTCACGTCATCGTTGAAGTTGAACCAACCGTTGCTTTGGTCGTAGGTGAGCTCTTTTGAGAGCGTTGTGCCGAACCGCAGCGTGAGAGATCCGGAAGCGGAGTCATCGGCATCGATGGTGAACTCGTTTCTGTCAGTCCCGGATGGGATCATCCCAAGCGAAAGGAGCCCACCGGATTGCAGGACGGGAATCGAACCGCTGGCCGTTCCCGTATCATGCGAGTCCACTCTGTCCGCATTCAACGCAAAAGGCACCGTATCGATGGGAGAACGATCCACTGCACTGTCCGATGCATCCCGGTCAAGCAGCTCGTACGAAGTATCCGCCACACCAGAGGCCTTTACTTCCACCTGCAAGTAGAGACTCTGGAGCTGCTGCGACGTGAAAGTACTCAAATCCGGCAACGCCGTCACGCTTCCGAGTTCCACGGAGAAGTACCCGTTGCTGTCCGGCGTCACCGTATGCACTTCCTGCCAGTTCGCGTAGGCGGATGCGCTTGTGTTGAGCGTGCCTGTTGCAGTCGTGTCGCCGGCGACGGAATCCGCGCTCGTCCACCAGCTGAAGCGCACCGAGTGGGCAGTGGTGATTGCGTCACCGCTGCTGTTCAACAGATGCGCATCGTAGACGATTCTCTGCGGTCCCACAGATGCAGCATGCACCGGCAGAACCGCGGGGAGTAAGACCCCCATGGAGAGCGCTGCGAGTGCAAAGCCGATGCGGACGCGAAGGAATGTCATGATCGTTTGGTGTTCCTGGAAGGTTTTACTCTTTCGCATTGCAAGTGAAGATCACGCGTGGCAAATGCCGACTTTCTCTTTCCACCATGGGAAGCAGCAGAGGATGAGGAACGATCTGTTTGTTGATACGTATGAATCGCCAGTACCTTCCGCACAAGGAAGAACGCAGATCCCACGCAGTAGAGCGCGAGCAGGAGGAGCAATACCAAAACAGACATCTGTTGTAGCTCCATGACCGGACAAGCGCTCCGTACTGGTGCTGCCTGCTGAGGTACATCGATCAGAGGAACTCTGAGAACACCCGCTTCCCTTCCCACACGAGAGAACTGCGCAAGCGGAGCGCCAGGCGCTTCCTGCGGTGCTGGTTTTACCGGTGCCGCAGGCCGCACTGGCAGAAGCGATGGATATAACTCAGGCAGTTCCTCGGGAACCACCGGAGTTTCTGCTGGCGGTTCTTCCTGCGGAGGTACGGGCTCTCTCCCACGGTGTCCCCCTCCACTATCGTCGCCGCCTCCACCACCACCACCGCCGCTGGAAGATCCGCCGCCTCCGCTGGAAGACCCACCCCCGCCAGATGGCGTGAAGCCCGATACCAGCCGGAAGCTGGAACTTGCAAGCGGCAGCAGCCGCCAGGTCATTCGATTGGTATCAAAAGAGAAATTGGTGGATGCAGCCGGATTTCCTGCCGCAGTATTGGGATGATTTTCATACAGTTTGAATGATGTGCTCTCCGCTGCAATTGCCTGTCGCGGTACGGAGCACACAGTCAGGATGGTACAGACCATCAGAATGCGTGAGCCGATGGAAATGTGTTTGTGTGTCATGCTAGACGCTGAATTGCGGAGAAAATGAAAACGCCCCATCTGCGCTCTCTGGAAGAGACGCATCCTCTTGATCTTTGCGTTCATCCACACTCCGAGGTAGCCCCCTCTGCAGAGCAGCACGTCTCTTCTGGACATGCGATGGCGTCTGCGCAAAAAAGAACCCGTGGCGCTGGATTTCGCGACCAACCGTAGAACTGGAGAGGGCAATGTGATGCTCATTCCGCAGCTTCTCGCAGATTCGCTCCCTGGAAATCATGGGCTGTTCCCTGCGGTACTGCTGTATATATCCAATTGCCTCCGCAGGAGTCTCCGGACAGCGGACCTTCCGCGGACTTCTTGGGCGCTCTTCCATCGCGGAGGGATGCTGCGGATCAAACCTGCTCTCCCAGCGGACAAATGTCGAACGGGCGATGCCAAAATGCCTTGCGGTAACGCTAATGTTCTTCCCATGCGTCAAATAAAATGCAATCCACTGTAACCGGAGCACTGCTCCATGCGACAACTCTAAATACTCTGCACGTTGCTGCATTCTTTGCACATCCCGCAGTGTGGTGTTGCGTGTGTGTTTCAAGACCTCTGTATAGATATTATAATATATTTTAGCATTTTGGTCAATTTCTCTGTCCTTCTGTATCTGATCTCTTCCCTTTCTCAAGAGGAAAGACTCCAAAAGCGCAAGAAGAGGCATGTTTGTATGTATCTGAGCGTTCAGCTGACAGAATATTCCTTTTCGAAAGTCATCCTTGAAATGACCAACCCGTACTGAAATACGACATCCCGCTCTCCTTCCCCCTGCCTGCTTCTCTCTGAGATTTCACGAATCTTCCTCTATGGAAAAGTTCTTATAAGAAACATAGTCTGTCTGCGTGTTTCTGCTCTCTCCGCAGAGACTGCAGCGTCTACGTATGCCCTGCTTGTCGCTGCGAGCGCACTCTGATACTCTCAGCCTGATACTCTCTCCCCATGACAATGATACGCTTCCATCACTCTGTTGCTGCTGCTTGCATCTCTGCTGCCATTGCATGCCCGAGTTTTGCTCTTGCACAACAGCAATCATTCAGCGATGTCCCTCCCGATCATCCTGCGTTTGCCGCAGCCGAGTACCTGAAAAGCCAGAACATCATCGCAGGGTACAGCGACGGAACCTTCCGGCCGGACCAGAAAGTGAACCGCGCGGAAGCACTGAAAATCATTATCGGAGGACTCGTGACACAAGAACAACTCGATCAAATACAGGGTACAAATTTCAGCGACATCCCGCAGGATGCCTGGTACCTCCCGTATGTAGAAATCGCCAAAGCGAACGGCATTGTCGACGGACCGCCAAAGAAAACCTCATTCCTTGGCGAACGCCCTATCATGAAAGTGGAATTCATAAAAATGCTTCTACTTGCTCAGAAAGTCGATCCTGTGAGCGCGTATAGCGAAATACGCCTTCCTCTCTCTTCGGATGTCTCCAATGTGGATGAGTGGTTCTACCCCTATCTTCGCTTTGCTCTCGCCTCTTCCATGACAATGGTCGGTCAGGACGGGCTCCTGCACCCGGCAAACGAATTGACACGCGGAGAGACTGCACTCCTCCTCCACCGGTACCTCATGTACGAGCGTGGACGCCGTACACAGGCACTTCTTTCGGAAGCGGAGAATGAGATCATCATCATTCTCTCCATGCTGGAGAACAACAACATCGCACAGGCAGAGTACGCATCTGCACGGGCTCTCCTCGCTGCTCGTGGCGCACACACCAGCAAACCAAACGAACCGATCGTCATTGGTGCCCTCAAGATCTCCGAAGCGTTCCGCGCCCTTGTCCGTGCATACCGCAGCGGCGTGAACAGCGACTTCGCTCAGGCGGAGAAACTTGCAAAAGATGCCTGGTCGCTTGCTGAACAGGCCAAAGGCGCAGAAATAAGCCTCGCCACTCTCGGAGACCAGGTGCAGACCATTGCGCAGAACATGGCAGACAGCGCCCGGGAAGCAATGGAAAAAGCGCAGTAGCATTAACCTCCGTCCTATGGGGATTCCCGTTCCACTCACATTCAGCGCATCGGCCATCAGCGGCGCTGGAAGAGGCAGGGAATACGGCATTCCCACTATCAACATTGACCTTGCGGCTGTTCCCGAGAAGTTGCAGGAGGGAATTTACGCCTGCTTTGTGGAGATTGAGGATAACCCGACCCGCTACATGGGCGCCATGCACTACGGACCCCGGCCGGTGTTCCAGGACTCCCGCGCCTGTGAAATACACCTCATAGACACCGAACTCTCCTTCCTTCCCACAACCGTGACCGTCACCGTCGTGCAGTTTCTCCGCAAGATCCTTAATTTCCCTTCAGTCGAGGCACTCAAAGCACAGATACTGGATGATATCAGGCAGTGCCGTGGTATCCTTGGCGCTGCATGATAGGCCGACTGAAAGCTCTCATCCCGCAGCGGCATCCCCTTCGGTTGTGGTGGCACCACCTCAAAGCCTTTCTTGCCGCTGTTCTCTACAGATTCCCTGCGCGCAAGCTCACCGTCGTTGGAATCACAGGCACCGATGGTAAAACAACCACGGTCGGCATGGTCGCGCACATTCTCCTGAAGACCGGTCACACAGCGGGCTCGGCCTCCACCACCTATTTTCAAATCGGCAACGAGCGCAAGGAGAACATGACGCACCAGACATCCATGAGCCCCTTCGTTCTGCAGCGGTTCCTCCGTAAGCTCGTCTCCAGGGGCAGCACGCACGCAGTGGTGGAAATGTCTTCCCACGGGCTGGTGCAGGGGCGCGTCAGCTACACATTCCCTTCGGTATCCGCCATCACGAATACTGCCCTGGAACACCTCGACTACCACGGTTCCATGGAACAGTACCGGAAGGACAAAGGAAAAATCTTCCTGATGCTCCGCGGCAGAGGGACCATGATCCTCAATGCTGCAGATGAGAGTTACAAGATGTACCAGAAAATCCCCACGCGGGAGATGCTCACGTACGGCAACTGCGACGCGGACTTCTGGCTGTCTGACATCTCACTGCACGCCACCGGCTCCTCAGCACTCCTGCATGCCGGGAGCGAGGAACCTCTCACACTCACCCTCTCTGTTCCAGGTTCATTCAATCTCGATAACGCTCTCTGCGCTATTGCCTGCTGCTCCTCGCTCGGCGTACCAGTGAGCCGCAGTGTGGAAGCTCTGCAGGATTTCCGGAGCCCCCCGGGACGCCTGGAACCGATAGAAGAGGGACAGAATTTCAGCGTCTTTGTGGACTTCACCGTCTCGCTGCAGGCATACATCAAAACACTCTCCACGCTGCGGTCCGTCGTGGGAGAACACGGACGTGTCCTCGTGCTCTGCGGAAGCTGCGGTAACCGCATGAAGGAAAAAAGACCGGAGGTGGGCCGGATAGCGAGTGAACTCGCCGACGTAGTGGTGGTAACGGAAGATGAAACATACGGCGAGGATCCCCACAAAGTTCTGGAGGAAGTGTGGGCAGGAGTGCAACAGAACAAATGCGAAGCGAAGAAGATCTTCAGTCGTCGGGAAGCAATTGCGTGGATCCTCAGAGAAGCGAAAGAGGGGGATGCAGTGGTGCTCTGCGGAATGGGCCCGTACACCAGCTTTTCCACGCTCAAAGGCCCCGTCCCCTGGAACGAAGCGGAAATTGCACGCGAAATACTGCGCACTCTTCAGAGCACCAGCCCTTGATTCCCAAGGCCGTCATCGTCGGGATCGACGAAGCAGGCCGCGGTGCACTTGCGGGACCAGTGGTGGCGGGAGCCTGTCTCCTCATCAAAAGCCTCAGAAACAATGAGCGCATCCAAGATAGCAAGCAGCTGACAGAAAAGCAGCGTGAAGAAGCGTACGAGTGGATCGTGGCACACTGCACCTGGGGAATCGGCATCGTCGAAGCTGCGTACATCGATCAGTACGGCATTCTCGCGGCAACCGAAAAGGCCATGCAGGAGGCACTTGCGCTCATCGAAAAATCAGTGATGCCCACCTACCTCCTCGTGGATGGGAGAGACCGGTTCTGGTTTAACTACCCCCACAGCGCAGTCATCCGTGGAGACGAAACAGAACCCTGCATTTCCGCGGCTTCCATTCTCGCCAAAGTCACCCGCGACCGGCTGATGCTCGGGTACGCAAAAACACATCCCTACGGGTTTGAAGAGCATAAAGGATACGGAACAGCCGGGCACTTCGCAGCTATCCAGGAACGTGGCCTCTCCCCGCTCCACCGCCGAACATTCCTGAAGAATATTACCGCCGCGCCACTCTCCACAGCACCACGCCCACGAGCACAATAGGAAGAGTGAGTAACTGACCGCGGGAGAGGGAGAGAACACCAAAATCAATGAGCGGATACTCCTGCACCCGCACGTACTCCACGAGGAATCTCAGCGTTCCGTAGAGCATGAGAAAGAGTGCTGTTGTGTGTCCGGGAATCACGGGCCGGACGCGCACGAGATGCCAGTAGCACACTGCTGCAATGAGCAGATCTTTCCCCATGGCGTAGAACTGCGCCGGATGTCTTAAGCCCTCGACGCCGGGGACGGCAATCGCCCAGGGGAGATCTGAAACAGTGCCGTAGAGCTCGAGGTTAATGAAGTTCCCCAGGCGCCCCAGTGCAAGCCCGAGCGCTACCGGAACAACAGCAAGATCAGCAATCGGCAACAGCGGCAAGCGGCGGTGCCGGAGGTACAGGCCCACAGCAAGCAGCACACCGAGGAATCCCCCATGGGAAGACATGCCGCCATGCCAGACTTTCAGGACCTCCAGTGGATCGCGGAGCAGGAGCTCCGGAGCGTAGAAGAGCACGTATCCAAGCCTGCCCCCCACGAGGACACCAATAACCCCCCAGGAGAGAACAGTTGCCCAATCATCCCGCAGGAGCGAAACACCCCTCTGTCTCTGGAGCCTGGGCAGGAGGAAGTATGCGAGCAGGAACGCAAGCAGGTACATGATGCCGTACCAATGGATGGGGAATCCGAAGACCTCAAGCGCCACGCGACGACTCGGGAAGAGGGAGAACATGTCATACGACTTCGCGATCATGAAGTTATCTTAGCAGATTGTTGGCTTACTTTTATGAATATCGGCGTAGCATGATCGCTTCGCCGATATTGAGTACAGAATAAACTTCACATCCACTAACTCTTAGAATGCGAAGCCGTATCAGGTACACGTTACCTTGAGCAGAGAGGTATTTTCCAGCCTCTGGAAGCAAGGATCTTCAACAAACTTCTGAGCGAATTCCCCGTAGTATTCGAAGAACAGCGGTGTGAGCAACAAGTACACGGGACCTTCAAGCCGTTGCAGCAACTCCCTGCGCTGCTCATGAGTGCCGTAGAGAAACAGTTCCCAGTCTTGGAACGGCCACGTGTAGCTGAAGAGTCCCGGACCCGCAACACGATGGTTCGGCAACCAGCCGCGCAGCCACGTCGTGGACTTGTTTTCGAGCGTCACCACGAACGCGTCAGCAGGGAGATCTGCACTCTCAACACTCTCCACAATTGCGAACATCCCCTCGTCGATATCCGGTGTGCGCAGCAGGAATACATTGTAGGAGAGGTAGGACTGCCCGAGGATGAGCAGAACGAGAAGCACATGCCAGAAGACGTGGGAAGAACGCTTCCACAGAAGAACAACACCGTACGCAGCGAAGGGGAGGAGGAAGAAATCGAAGTGAAGGAAGAAACGCCTGTAGAAGAAGAGTTTCAGGAGAACGAAGGCAGCAGACCAGAGCACTGCCAAAGACCACGGTGCCACAGAACGGTCGCGGTACAGAGTGCAGAGGAAACCGCATGCACCAGCCAGAAGAAGCAGAAAATTCATCTTCAGGTAGAAGAGCCCCGGAGGGAAAGAACCGGCAGGAGCATGCTCCCCCCAGAGAGTGAAAAGCTCTTTCACATGGTCCCATACCGCCTGCTGCCAGACCGGCAGGTAGACGAGGACAGCAACAGCAAAAACGACGGCACCAGCGAGTGTCGCCTTCCACCACTGGGGATGCTTCCGGTACCGCAATCCAAGCAGAAACCACCATGTCCCCATGACAAGCGCGAAGAGGAGTCCTGTCTGGTTATGCGTTGCAAGGCAGAAGATGGCCGGTATCACCGCCCACCAGGATTTCCTGTCCATGAGATGGAACGTCAGCACCATGAAGAGAAGAGCGAGGTACGCCTTCCAGTACATGGCAGCGAATCCGTCGAAATACGGAACGGAGAGTACGCCGGCAAGAAGCACACAAACACCAACCGCTTTCCCTTCCCTCTTTGCAGTCACCCACGCGAGAACGCAGACAAGCACAATCGCCATCACATTCCAAAGCCAACCCACCAGCCAATCGACGGGGAGGCCAGCGCGAATGAGAAGTGTGGAGAAGATGAAAAGCCCCAGAGCATGTGCATGAGCCCATGTATCCATCTCTCCCAGCACAAACGGCGGGAACCCCTCTGCATGCCGCACAAACAGGTACCGGTAAATGCCCGGGTCATAGCCGAGCGGAAGATCATACAGGAAGAGGGGCAGCAGAAACTTCACCGCAACGAGAAGCAGGAAGAAAGCAGCCAGAGCCGTCAGGGGCGTCACCTTCGCCGTTGTACTGTGAGAAGACATTTCCCGATGATTATAGAGCTTCCAGGAGCTCCTGTAACGCCCGAATGGAAGCCTCTGCCGCAAAACGCCGCTGTACCTCTGTACGAGCGGCGGCGGCAACGCGTGTTCCTTCCTCCGGATGCGAAAGCAGCTCCTGTACCGCGTGCAACCACGCCGGGAGATCAGCAACGGGAAGGAGGAATCCTGTCTCCCCATGCCGTATGAGAGACCTGAGTCCATCCGTCCCACTCGCAAGAAGCGGCGTCCCGGCCGCCATAGCTTCCAGTGCGGTGAGACCGAATCCCTCAAGGTACGAAGGGCAGAGTACGAGTTCGGCACGCCGCACCAAAGCAATGAGATCCCGCAACGGGAGTGAAGGAATCCTCTGCACCGAAAGATGCTCCTGAGCAACCAGACGGTCTATACGTCCCTCCTGTATCCCCTCTCCGACAACAATGAGCTTCGCGGACGGGCAGAGCTTCTTTACATGAGGCCAGAGCACCGCAAGAAACCGGATGCCCTTCCGCTGTTCCATGCGTGCAACGCACACACAGAGTCCTGGTTCCTTCTCCCCCTGCGCCACGAGCCAGGGATGCAGATCAAGAAGCTGTGGAAGGAGATGCACGCAGTCGGGCTTACAACCATACGCGTGCACGAGAACGTCTCTTGTATCTGTTGCGTAGCAGAAAATAGCGTCCGCCTTGCGGAGGGAAATCCGTTCCAAAGGCAGGAACGCGCGTTTCCACCACTGACCAGGAACGAGACGAATCTGCTGCGTATATGTGTGGTAGACGATGGCAACAGTCGTACAGGCCTTCGGTTTCTTCAGCAGCCATACCCCACCGGGACCACAGGGGAAACAGACAATTTCCCTTTTCGTGTGCCGTATCCAGCGATGCAGACAAAAGAAAAGTACAGCAGAGAACGCGAGATGGAACCCCCCACGCTTCGTCCAACCACCAATCACATCTGTGCCACCGGAGGGCGTGAGAGTTCGCACATCGTACCCCTGTTTCCGGAGAACTTCTGCCATATGTATGAGTGTCCGCCCGAGTCCCCCTTTGGGAGGATCAAAATCCCAACTCACGATGCCGATTTTACGAGAAGAGCGCATCACGGAGGCGAGGAAGAAGCTGCGGCCAGCTGTAGTGTTCCCGTGTGCTTCGCGCAACACTCAGAGGATCAGGCGGTTGTGTGAGCATGGAACGGATGCACCGCACACACTCCTTCGCATCGCCAGTCCGGAAGAAGAGCCCTGTCCCCCCCTCCTGTACAGCTTCTGTAAGACCCTCCAGCCTTGCAGCCACGACGGGCACTCCCCTGCTGCTCGCTTCGATGCAGACAATGCCAAACCCCTCCATATCCGCTTCACGGGGCACATTGGGTACCACGAAACAATCCGACTCTACAAAAAGCTGATTGCGGCACTTATCACTCACAGCCCCCGCAAGAGTTACCGCATCCTCCAGACCCTTTTCCCGAACAATTTTTTTGATCAACTTTTCCTGCGGGCCTGTCCCCACGACCGTGTAGTGGAGGCGAGGATACTCCTGAAGGAGGAGCGGGAGCACCTCGGAAAGGAACCATGCCACACCCTTCCGGGGAACCAGACGCCCGACCGTGAGGAGCCGAGGCTCCCCTCTCCTCCCCTTCCGCACGCACTCCTCAGTACCCATCCAAATGCCACAGGGAATGATAACGATTTTCTCCCGCAGAACTCCCCTGGCATGCACTGCATCTGCCGTCGCATGGCTGATGCAAATGACACGATCGAGCGAGAGGAGTGACCATCGGAGCATCCACTGGTAGAAGGGAAGTGTGCGAAGAACATCCAGCCCGAATGCTGTTGCGGTAATTTTCGCCCCGGGGACGAAGAATTTAATCGCCACTGCAAGAGGACTAAGCGCCATATCCCCAAGATGAACTCTGTATCCGCGACGCGCAGCACGTACCCCCCGCCAGAGAGCCAAAAGAGGAAAAGAGGGATACTGCAGAAGCCGCCGAGGACCAAGAAGCACTGTGTTGCCGCCAGTAATTTCCTGGAAAGCTACCAAGAGATCCTGGGTG
Organism: Candidatus Peribacteria bacterium RIFOXYB1_FULL_54_35; assembly: GCA_001787755.1. Taxonomy (GTDB): domain Bacteria; phylum Patescibacteriota; class Gracilibacteria; order Peribacterales; family Peribacteraceae; genus GWB1-54-5. The sequence continues at coordinate 28,196 of MFYJ01000004.1, read as the reverse complement.
TACTGCTGCATCCCCCCCTTCCCGCGGAGTTTCCGAGTAATGAAGAGGACATGCGACATCGACACGATAGTACTACCAGCTCTCCACCAGAGCCACGAACTCCTCCTCACAATGTTGTGTGCGCCTGCATCCTGTCCTCTCCTGGTGAATGTCCTATTCCACGAGCACTGCTGTCACCACAATTCGGTCTTTCGTAGTCCCCACCGGATAGCAGGTGATAATCTTCAGAATGTTCTCATGATCCTGTTGATGCAGGATTTCTGTTGCAGCAGACGAAACAACTTCAGAATCACGCACTCTGTATTCCAGTTTTTCCCCGGCAGCAAAAAGAAAAATACTCTCGCCTGCGCGGAGCTCCGGTATACGCGCAAATACGTTCCCATACGCACTCTGCGCAGCGCGCAGATTGGGCGGGCTGCTGTGTCCTGCGATGATGATGCTCCCTCTCTCACCGGGTGCAACAGAATGAGGATAGGCCACAGCGCCGGAATTGAGCGCCACCTGCATCTGTTTCTCGAGGAGATTCCATTCCCGTGACATCCAGTACTGCATGGATGGCTTCAGGATAGGAGTACGGATAGCGAGATGGGGAATGGAAAGAGAGTATGCGAAGGAGATGTTCCACTGCGAGAATTCTGATGTGCCAGCATCGCTCGCTGCTGTATCCCCTGAAGGAACTGAACCTCCTAAGACTTCACTGGGTACAGCATTCTCCTGAACGGCAGAAGCGGCCAGGTGCATCTGCTCCGTTGCCACCTCTGCAAGAGTATCTGCTACCCCCCCCAGAGCACTTCCAACCGTTCGCACCACACCATCCCAGACAGCAGGCAGAGACCGATCCTCCCGGAAACTCCTCTCCTGTTCAACAAGCATCGAACGGCTCACAACAGCAGTCCAGAAGCCAAAAGATGCAACTACTGATCCGCAAGCGCAAATAGAGGCTACAACTCGTCTCTTTCTTTGTGTCATTAGTATTATTATACAATATTTTACTAAATTTAGCAATATTCTCCCATCTGCTTCATTATTAAGAGTTTTTCTGTAGAATCGCCTTCCATGCGCATTCTTGCTCTCGAAACTTCCTGCGACGAAACATCCGCTGCCATCGTGGAGGATGGCACCGCTGTCTTCAGCAATGTCATCGCGTCATCCAGAAGCGCCTTCGAGCGCTCCGGAGGAGTGATTCCAGAGGAAGCCGCGCGCAAGCAGGTGGAGTGCGTTGTCCCCGTCATCCACCAGGCACTGGACGATGCGGCAGCAGACCTCCGCTCCATCCACACCCTCGCAACAACCAGAGGGCCCGGCCTCACAGGATCACTCCTCGTCGGCACAACGGCCGCGCGCGCGCTCGCTTCCCTGTGGCACAAACCACTCATCGGCGTGCATCACACGCTGGGACACCTCACCTCCACCTGGCTTGAGTGTGCAGAAGAACCAGCCTTCCCCATCATCACGCTCTCTGCTTCCGGCGGACACAGCGACATGTGGTACCGAATGAGCCATACGAGAGGCATACTCCTCGGGAGGAGCCGCGACGACGCAGCCGGGGAAGCATTCGATAAGGGAGCAGCTCTCCTCGGCCTCCCCTATCCCGGGGGTCCCGCGATTGAGAGAACAGGAAAGCACGGAAATCCGGCGGCGTTCCCCTTCCCTCTTCCCCTGCACAACACAGACACACTGGACTTCAGCTTTTCCGGGCTGAAAACAGCGCTGAAGTACACGATACGTGATCTTCCCCATGGAGACAGCAAACCTGTTCTCGCTGATCTCACTGCTTCGTACGAGCTGGCTATCTGCAACCATCTGCTCGATCGGCTCACAAGGGCTGTCGCGAAACACCCTGATATACAGGAAATCCACGTCGTGGGAGGCGTTTCTGCCAACACAAGACTCCGTACCATGGTGCAATCTGCATTCGGGAACAGGAAGATCCGATTCCCCGTGTCCCTCGCGTACTGCACAGACAACGCCGCCATGATAGCAAGTGCAGCATTCTTCCTCACCTCCGAATTGGGGGAGGACGCATATGCACCGTTCCTCACCACTGCCTCACTCCCACTCACCGACGTCGTCCAGAGACGTAAGGAACCTCCGATCTAGAATGCGCTGAACACCGGCAGAAGTGCCGCCAGGATAATGGCGATAACGCCCAGAGTAGCCACAAGACGAATCATCTTCTTCCGTTTCATCAGGGCTCAGCGGTAATGAGGAGAGTTTCACGACTGACGCTCCCCGCTGCATCCTGCAGCTGGAGCACAATGGTGTAGGTGCCCGGTTTCTCAAACACATGAATGGGATTCTCTTCTTCCGACTGGGATCCATCTCCGAAATCCCACTTCCTCGATGTTGCGGCACCAGTGGAACAAGACAAATCAAACCGCACCCCGAGCGGCGCCTTGCCGGATGTCCGGCTCGTGGTGAAGCACGCATCCAGCACGGGTGCCCGGATGACAATAGTACGGTTCTGGTTAAATTTCTCCCCACTGGTCGTGAACGCCGTGAGGGTGATGTTGTACGTACCCGGCGTATCGAACAGGTACTCCACCTGAGCACCTCCCTGCCGGGGAAGCGCCTTCTTCTCGTCACCGAATGTCCACTCGAACCCCGTAATCTCTTTGCCTGGAATCACCGTTTCAGATGCATCGAACCGAACGAGCAGCGGTGCAACTCCTCCCTCGGGACTCATGCGCATGGTGACAACGGACTTCGGCTGCAGTACCTCCAGGGAAAGCGGCCTGCGCATGACGCTCCCGGATGGATCATTCCCGATGAGCGTAATAATGTAGTTGCCTGGACGGCGGTACGTTGCAATGAGCGTAGTATCCGTGGATTCCACGACTGTCGCTTTGGGCGCCTCCCAGAAAAAATCAATCAGCGGCAGGCTCGTACGCGGTGTCAGATTGACCGTGACCGGCACTTCCGCGGACATCTTGTCCCCTTTCACTTCCGGGAACCCATCGAAATCCAAATCCGGGATACGCAGCACTTCCACAACATTCACTGTTTTCGAAAGCCTTGCGATGCTGCCGCTCATCGAACGCACTTCCGCTTCCACACGGTAGACGCCTTTTTGCTTGAACGTGTGTCCCACCCGGTCTCCGGCTGCATCCGTTCCGTCGTCAAAATCCCAGAGGATTTCGTAATGCGGTTCCGCAGTCTGCACAGTGAAAATCACGCCGAACGGAGCAGGACTGACGAGATACTCGGGCTCCGTATTGATGAGAACCGGGAACGGCAGCGGTTCAGGCTGATGGATGGTGAGCTCCCGCTCCATGCGAGTCTGGCTCTGGTTCGTGAACGTGATTTCGGCAGAGACCGTCTCCTTCCCCACGCGCAGGAACGTGAACATCGTCGAAACCTGTGAGGAAACCTCATCTATCTCGCCGTCGTTGTTAAAGTCCCACTTCACTTCCTTAATGGGATTCTCCTTGGAATCCAGGTGTTCCAGGCTGAAACGCACAGGTTCGTCCACAATGGGTTTCAGGGGGGAAGTGGAAAACACCGCCTTGGGAATAGGCAACGACCGTACAACGCGACGTTCCGACCCATCAGAAAGAGAAATACGAGCGACAACCTGGTAAATGCCCTGCTTATCATAGACCGCCGATGCAGTGGGCCCCACTGTCTCTTCGTTCAGCACCCCATCGCCATCGAAATCCCACGCATACTTCGCAGCCTTCAGGCCACGCATCTGCAAAATTTTCTCCGCCTGTTCCAGACTGAACGTCACAGCAACGGGTGCAATGAGTTCACTGGAAGCAGCAGGCTCGGTAATTTCCATGGAGAGCTTCGGCTCCTGAGGAATGGTGATAACGACAATGCCACTCAGTGCGAGACCGGGAACAAGAATAGCAATGACCTTCGCAGCACCAATAAGCCGCGCCTGTTGCGAGACATCCTGCGCCTTGAGAATGCGCTTCGCGAGCACGAAACCGAGGAGGAGGAGCATTGCCCCGAAGATCATCGCGCTGAGCGTGCCAATGGAAATGAGTTCCTGATATTTTCCTTCGGGATTCGGAAGCACCGACATGAGGAATACGCACCAGAGAACATAGATAATATAGGGGGTGAGCAGAATCATCATCGCAACCACTTTCATACTGCTCGGCGCACCCTGCCGCTCTTCCTCGGAGGAAATGCCGTCAACGGACTGAATAGGGGGCATGAGGGAAAGGGAAGCTACTCTACAAGGGATTCATTCGCGCCCTGCTCAAGAAGCTGCTGTATCATATCCTCTTCCATTCCGGGAGGAAGAAGGGATTCCTGCATCTCCAGTCCACTGGGCGCATCATAGAACATGAGTGGCGTAAATTCTGTCGCGTCCGTGGGGATGGTAATGGAAGCAGCACTGTCATGATCGAAGAAATCCACCACAAATTCCACAGAGAAGCTCTTGGCGCTGTCGCTCACGCCCTGCGCGATCTTCCATTGCAGACGCTGTACATAGAACGTCTCTTTGTCAATCCAGAGTTCCCCTGTGGCATCCAAATTCGCGACGGAAGCACGAACATTCTGCTCATCAAAAGATTGGGCATTTTCCGCTGCTGATGCTTTGAGGTACGCGATGAGTTTCTCATGGTCCAGTGCGACTTCATACCGGTATACAGGCCTATTGCGAAGCGAGGATAGCCCGAGATCCCGCACCACCTTCACAACCTGAGCCTGCGCGTTCAGAAGGCGGGGATCGGGCGTCACGGACAGAGATGCAAGCTGTTCCCCTCTCGCAGGAGGAATGCGCCACCACTTTCCTGAAAATTGCTCAACCAGCGCAGGATTGAAAAAAGGACTTGGCCCCTCTGCCGTATATCGTTCCAGCTTCACGAAGAGATCCGCCGGTCCTCCGACAATCACGCCTATGTCTGCTGCAAAGGACATATCTCCATCCGGATGCGCGGTTTTCGCAGCAAGAGAAGCATCAAACTCGATCTGCTTCCCCGAATCCTGCAGCACACCGTCGAGCGTGAGAGTACCGGATGTGGCCACGTTGTTACTGTCCGTCAGTACGAAGGACCCTCTCAGCTCATAACGCGCAGACTGCAGCGCCAGGCTCGCTTGCGCTGCGTTGCTCAGAACTTCTTCCGGAGGGATGGTCGGCTGCTGCTCGCCGGCGCACCCCACAAACAGCAGGAACGCACCAGTGAGAGTTACAAGAAAACGTCTCATGCAGTACTAGGAAAGGATGATCATAGTGTGCCACTTCCCGCAAAGATGTGCCAGTGGGGCTTCCCGCAGTCCCAAGCATGCGAACGGACAATTCCTTCTCATTCACTCAGCGCGTGTTGCTGCTTCAGCCTCTATGTCGCTGGGCTCTTCAATGATGAATTGCAGCGTTCTCCTGCGCCCTGCCCGTACGTCCGCCTGAAGCTCGAGGAGCTTCGTCTGGTTCTTCCTGAGGGACAGTGGCGGATCCAGCGTCAGACGCACCCTCTCCCCATCCAGTTGTTCCGCAATGGCACTGATGCGCCGGTTCCGCCCGGCACGCAGGAATATCCCCTGCAAATCTGCATCCCGGGCAGAGCCTTCATTCGTGACTGTGATGGCATGAATGAGGTGGTCTTCCTGGCCGTCTGCTGTCAGACGGATGCGCGACACAGTCCTGTCTTCCCCGTACCGCACTTCCTGGAGAAGATGCAGATACTCCACTGTAATCGTGCCGCGCACACGCCCCCCTGCCGTTCTTTGCCTCTCAGGAACTCCGCTGCGCAGAAGCGTCACCCCTGCTCCGCCAGCGACGATATCCCCCGCACCCTCCACTGTCAGCCAGTGCTCCCCTGCTACCGCCGCATCCTGGGCAAAATCTGCAAAGAGAAGGAGTTCTTCCGTGCCGCACGCGGGAATGATGAAATCCCGAAAATGGAGTTCGGCGAAACCGGAACGTGAAAGCTGTCTGCCATCGACGAGACGGCGGCTGCCCTGCATCGCGTACAGAGCGAGAATGTCACTGCTGCTCCCCATGCCGCGCCGGTGCGCACGTACGGACTCGAGCGAAACATCCTCCGTACAGGAAGCAGTGAGACGGAGGGTGAGCAGAGGAACACGCTGAGTCCCCGGCTGCACGGAACGGAGAGGACTCTGCCTCAGCTCCACCGTGAGATGCCCTCTCCCCCGCCCCTCACTCTCCGCCTGAATCTGCGCAGGGAGCTGCACATGATACAGGTAGTACGAGAGCAGCAGAGATTCAATCATAGCTGCATTCTACAGATTTTCCTTTGAAGTGTTCATTCTCGCAAATATTGAAAGTTTATGGTATAATCTTATTAAACACACAACCATGGCTACACCAGAGTCACTCCCTGTCGCTCCTCCCGCAGCACCCGTACTCTCGCTGAGTGCTGAAACCGGTCACATGGCGGAAACTGCAATTGGAAGCATCGAGAATAACATCGCAGCACTCGGGCCCGTTGCCATTGGCATCGGGATTGGCATCTTCCTCTTCAAGAGGGGCATCGAAGCCATTCTCTTCCAGAAAAATCCCTTAAGACCTCTCTTCAAAAGCAAGTAACTTACCAGCTCCCCCGTGCGCCCCCGCCCCCAAAGGAGCCGCCGCTGAATCCGCCGCCGGAGTGTCCTCCGCCGAATGATCCGCCCCCCGGACCGCCCCATCTCGTCCTCCGGTGCTTCTTTCGCCGATGCACGAAGCGGGCAAAGCGCTCATCGAAGTGATAGAGGCGCGAAACGACGAAATCAAAAACAAACCCTGCGATCACGAGGAAGGGAATGCTCCACCACCATCCACTGGCTCCCGTGAGGAAGATGCCAAGGAGCAACCCCACGATTCCCCCTGCCCACCACGAACGGGAGGGCGCGAGCGCGATGAGTATCCCCTCGACGACTGCAGAGAGGAATGCAAGAACGAAGATGCTGAAGAAGAAGGCAACTGACAGCGGAAAATCTGAGGAAGATCCGGCATACCTATCCGGCGTGTACTCCCCTCCTATGTGCTTCTGGAGAGCAAGAACACCCGCCTCTATCCCTGCCGCAAATTCCCCGTCCCGGAAGCGTGGGGTAACCTCGCGTTCAATGACTCCCTTCGCCACGATGTCGGGCACCGCTCCCTCCAGACCATAACCGGTTGCCAAAAACATTTCCCGGTCCGCGTACGAAATGAGCAGGATAATTCCGTTGTCGTTCTCCTTCGTTCCCACTCCCCACAGGCGTCCGATTTCCACTGCCGTCTCCATGAGCGGCTCGCCCTCTGTGGTCTCCACTATCACCACTGCAATTTCATTCGTTGTCTCTGCCTGGTACGCAGAGAGCAACGACTCCAGACGCTGTTCCTCCTCCGGGGAAAGAATACCCGCTGCGTCTGTCACGAACCCGTCATTCGGTGGAATCTCAAATGCAACCGTCTGCAGAGGCAGAAGAGCTACTGCCAGGAAGAGCAGAACATACATTGGACGATGGGATGCAATGCGCATGGTGATTAGAAGTCGACAGCCGGGGCAGCTTCGGCACTTTCATCGGCCTCGAAGAAACCGCGAGGTTCAAACCCGAGCATGCCTGCAATGAGCACCGTCGGGAATTGGCGGATACTCACAGTGTACTGCTGCACTGCTTGATTGTAGTCCTTCCTTGCAACGGCAATGCGATTCTCCGTTCCTTCCAGCTGCGCCATGAGGTCCTGGAAACCCTGCGTCGCGCGCAACTGCGGGTATGCCTCCACCGTCACGAGGAGACGCGCAAGGGCGCTATCGAACCCCTGGAACGCCTCGAGTTTCTCGCCCTGAGTCGTCGCCCCTGTTGCACGTGCACGGGCATTGGTGACTTCTATGAGAGTGCTCTGTTCAAAATCCGCCTCCCCTTTTACCGTAGACACCAGGTTCGGTACGAGGTCAAAGCGCCGCTGGTACTGCGTTTCCACAACCGACCACGCTGTTTCCACAACCGTTTCCTGCCCTACGAGCGTATTGTACGTGACAGCGATCCAACCTGCGAGGAAGAGGACGACAATGCCGATGATGAGGAGAACATGTTTTTTGCTGAATGATGCCATAGTGGCCACACTATACGTGCAACTGCCAGACACTGCCACTTGAAACTCAGATCCCCCTTCTCTCTGGAGGTTGCGGTATACTCTATCGCACCATGGAACGCGATGCGCGCATCTACATTGCAGGCCACAGCGGGATGGTAGGTTCCGCACTTCTCCGACTCCTCGAGAGTGAAGGATACCGTTCGATCATTACTCGCGATCACTCCACGCTCGATCTCACAGATGTGCAGGAAACACAGGCGTTCTTCCTCGAAACCAAACCACAGTACGTCTTCTTCGCGGCAGGAAAAGTAGGAGGCATACTGGCAAATACACTCCAGCCAACGGAATTCCTTACAGAGAACATTGCCATGCAGAATACTGTCCTCCTCTCTGCCAGAGATGCAGGGGTGCAGAAACTCCTCTTCTTCGGGAGCGCCTGTATCTACCCCCGGCAAGCGCAGCAACCCATCGCGGAAGAGGCATTGCTCTCCAACACACTGGAACCATCCAACCAGGCATATGCTATTGCAAAAATTTCCGGCATCCTCCTGTGCCAGGCTCTCAGGAAACAGCATGGATGCAATTTCATCAGTGTGATGCCCACAAACATGTACGGGCCCAACGATAATTTCGACCTGCGGACATCGCATGTCATCCCGGCTCTTATGCGGAAAATTCATGAAGCAAAAATCTCAAATGCGCCATCCGTCGATATTTGGGGCAGCGGCTTTGCAACGAGAGACTTCCTCTACGTCGATGACTGTGCCAGCGCGTGCCTCCATCTCATGCGCTGTTACAACAGCCCAGAGATCATCAACATCGGCACAGGGGAGGAAGTGGGTATTCGGACCCTCGCGGAGACCATCTGTACCGTCGTTGGGTACAGGGGCAGATTGGAATTCGATGACAGCAAGCTCGAGGGAGTGAGCCGCCGCTACCTCGATGTCCGCAAAATTCGCACGCTGGGCTGGCAGCATACATACACCCTCAGGGAAGGGCTGGAGAAAACATATGAATGGTACAGGGAACACATCCTCTCTCACTGCAACGAAACAGCCACGCTGCTGCAGTCCTGAAGACTGTCATTCGTGTTCATGATGATCCTCATGAACCACAGCACTCCCAGTTAAGCACTTGGCATACAGTGTAGAAAACGTGTTTACTATCAGCCATGCAGCAAACATGTACAGAATCTGCAAGTGTCATTATCCCTGCACGGAACGAAGAGGGGCATATTGAGCGCATCTTCCAGGAAATGCCGCATTTCTGTGAACAGATGGAGCTCATTTTTGTGGAAGGGAACTCGGTGGACAATACCTGGAAAGAACTGCAACGATGCGTAAGATCGCATGCAGAGGATTGGCCGCATGTCACTCTTCTGCAACAAAAGGGGCACGGGAAAGCAGATGCAGTATGGGAAGGAATTGCACATGCCACGGGGGAGATCATCTTCATTCTCGATGCTGATCTCACCGTCCCCCCTGCCTCACTCCCGGAATTCTTTGCGCCCTTTGCCGACGGGTCCGCAACGTTCGCATTCGGATCACGTCTTGTGCACCCCATGGAGAGAGGAGCTATGCGCTTCTGGAATTTCTTCGCCAATAAACTATTCGCCCTTGCCTGGCGTCCGCTCTTCCGGAGACGCATCACAGATACTCTCTGCGGCACCAAAGTGTTTCTGCGCAGAGACTATGAGCGCACACGCGAAGAGCATCCTCACATCTTCACAGCTGATCCGTTTGGGGACTTCGCACTCTTCTTCATCGCACCCTACTGCCGCTGCCGCGTGAAGGAAGTACCCATTCACTACAGAGCACGGCAGTACGGCACAACGAATATCGCCCGCTGGAGAGGTGGTGTGCAACTGCTGCGGGTCTACTTCCTCTGCCTCCTTGCTCTCTTGAAAACAAGCACATGCTCAAACAAGCGACCTACGCCATAGGCCATCTCGTTACACGTACTGCTTTGCTCCCGCCGCTGCGCCACTGCAGATTTATGCAGCAGACATACACTCTGCTTTACGGCTGTGCAAAGTATCTCTTCGAGCAGCCGGAGTATCGCTTCTTCCGCTCACACATCCACGAAGGAATGACCATGCTGGATATCGGCGCGCACACAGGCTACTACAGCCGCCTTTTCTCTTCGCTCGTCGGCCCGCGGGGCCGTGTTTTCAGCTTCGAACCCGACCCATGGTCGTTTGAAGTTCTCAGAAACCACACGCGCAGACGGCAGAACATCCAATGCGTACCATCGGCAGCCGGAGACGCCATACAACAACACCGCTTCTACCCAAATGCCTGCAATCGTGCGAATAGCAGCCTTTTTCACATGCCGTTTGCCGAGGATCCGATCGTCGTAGAAATGACCACCGTCGATTCCTTCTGCCGTACACAGCAAATCTCCAATATTGACGCCATGAAAATTGACGTAGAGGGAGCAGAAACGATTGTGCTCCGAGGAGCAGCAGAGCTACTCGCCACATATCCACCAGCCTGGATAGCCCTTGAACTGAACTTGGAAGGGCTGCTCAGAGGGGGAAGCAGCGCAGCAAACCTCTGCACTCTGCTGCAGAGCATCGGGTATGAACTTCACAGTCTTTCATCATGTGGCAAGCCGATGCCCATAGCAGATCATTTCGCTTTCATACATGGCTGCACGCAGGGATATGTGAACATCATTGCCATCCGGAAGCATTCTCCTCACTCGGAAGATGCTACACTACATTGCACCTGTGACTGCCACGTCTCCGCGCACAAATGAACAAATGCTTCTCTGTGCATTCCTTGCACTCCATTTTGCGCTGCTCTTTATGCATTGGGGAGAAATTACAGGTCATGATGCGGAAGCATTTTTAGGGACAGTCCACCGCATGAACATATTCGGATCGCTGCCTGATTTTCGGATGAATCTCACTGACTATCACCCGCCACTTAGTTTCCTTCTCGCTAAAGCCTTTTCCGTCTTCACAGGAAACCCTGTCACGGGTACACAACTTCTTTCATCTCTCAGCTTTCTCGGCGCCTTCCTCCTCCTGCGCAGTAGCCTGAAACGAGTTGACACTCTGTACACCACACCAGGAATCATTTTCCTCTACACCTCTCTGTCACTCCCTGCCTTCATCTACCTCGCACGCGCCATCACCTACGACTCATTCCAGTTCTTCCTCACTATCCTCACGCTGTACTTGAGTATCCGCTTCTTCTGGCAACAATCTGCTGGCCCCCAAAGACGAAGTGTTTGGCTTGGACGCATCTTTGTACTTTCCGCAGTTCTGACCGCCGGGCTTCTCACGAAATACTCCTGCCTCCTGAACTTCTTTCTCCCGTTCTTCGTGCTTCTTATTCGCATGCAAACATCATCATCCAGAGAATATTTTCTCTCTTGCATCATCGCCTGCAGTCTCGCTCTGCTAGCAGTAGTCCCCTTCTACTACATCCGCTACTATCAAACTGAAGGATCTTTGATGCCAGTGGGAATGGAATGGCAACGGCCTGAAGACCTCGCACAAATGCGGTTTCTTCGAGACACTCAACGGGTCACGTTTCTCCTTCACATGCTCCGCGTACCATCCAGACCCTTTTGGAAAGAAGCACCGGTGCAAGATTCCCTTTGGCACCGCCTGTGGTTCGATACCTGGAAAGGCGATCCTCTCTGGGGACCACAAACCAAAATATCCGACCTGCTGAGCACCTTCTATGCAACCACTGCTCTGCCTCTCTTCTTCCTCGGCATCATGTTCTTCCTCTGGAAATGGGGCAGAACATACACAGATTTTTCCGACTTTGGCTGGCTCCTCCTGCTGCAGAGCACACTCTCCTGCATTGCTCTCCTTGCCTTCGCGTACCAGTACCCGCTCTTCGATTGGGGCATTTTCAAAGCAGAATACGTACCGATTGTCCCTCTTTTCCTCATGTACTGCGTAGTAGTTGCCATACATTCAACAACTCAACATATCCCTCGGGATAGATATTCCACCGCTATTCTCGCAGCACTCCTAGCCTTCATGAGCGTGAATCATCTCCTTCCCGTCTACTGACATGCCCAATTGCCTCCGGGAATACAGACGAACTGAATACCTGCTCCTCGTGCTCGTGCTGATGCTCAAAGCATATCTCCTCCTCTCCCAGTGGGGCATCCCGCAGGGATTCGATATCGATCATTTTCTCACGGTCCTTGACTACATCCGCATGTCCCCCACGTACCCTGGCATACGGGACTGTTACAACTGCTATCACCCCCCCTTTGGATTCCTTGCAGCCACACTGCTCTCGCGGCTCACAGGAAATGGCATCACAGCTGCGGAACTCCTCTCTGCTCTCAGCATGATCGGCATCTTTTTTTCACTCCGGCTCATACTGAAGCACACAGGCCTCCTCCACACTCTCTTCGGTGTGCTCTTCCTCTACTTCACAGCCGGTCTCCCGCTCTTCGTGTTCCTCTCGTGGGAAGTCTCCTTCGAAACAGTGTCATTCCTGTGGACAGTCCTCACACTGCTCATCAGTGTGGAATTACTCTGGGGAACCCCCGTTCCTTATCGCCGTGGTGTAATTCTCACACTAGCTCTCACTGGTGTACTTGCACTTGGCATGTACACCAAATTCCCTGGCATCCTCAATTTCTGCATTCCATTCGTTGTGCTCTGCGTGCGTGCTCAGTCACGATCCGCTTTCCGCACCCTCCCACTGCTCCTCCTCTCTTGTGTGCTCGCCGCTCTCATAGCAAGCCCGCTGTACTACCACCGCTACTATCAAACGGAAGGGAAGATCTTCCCCGTCAATATGGAATGGACGGGGGGGCAGAGAGAAATGGAACATATGTTCAGACGTCGGGAAATACGTGACAGAAATCCTCTTGTGTTTTTTCTCGACATCGTGCGTATACCTCGCCTCTCACCCGGAAGCATTGAACCAGACAACAGCTCATTCTGGAACATTATGTGGTACCACACATGGAAGCGCCCTTTCCGACTCAGGGACAACAGGAACCTCTCTCCTCCCATACTGAGCGATATCTACATCTACCTGTTTCTGCTCCCGGTGCTCCTTGGTACAGTCCTTTTTCTAAAAGACTTCCAAAAACAACGGACGGCTCTGCACGACTTCGGCATGATCCTGCTCATTGTCGGTCTCCTCTTCTGCACCGCACAGCTGCGCATAGCATTCCTGTTCCCTGCATGGGCATGGGCTGTCATGAAAGCAAAATACATTGCACCAGCAATCCTGTGGATCCCTTTCGCCGTCGCGTACTCAGCACACCTGCTCAGTACTCGCTGGCAGCATAAGGCATACCACAAGCAATACGTACTTGTGTGCATGGCATGCCTCACTGCTTTCCTTCTCCTCAACCACACCATCCCCATCTACTAACCCGAGGACACACTACATCACTCATCATGACCAATGTCTCACAGCAATACAGGCGGATCGAATACGCGCTTCTTGCATTGGCACTCTTCCTCAAGGGATACCTGTTCTTCAGAGAATGGGGATCCCTCCAAGGATTCGATGCGAAAATCTTTATCTCCGCAGCTGAGCTGTTCAAACCGGGTCAACCATTTCCTGGTATCAATGATTGTGCCAGTTGCTACCACCCCCCTTTCTCATTTCTTTCGACGATGATGACCAACTGGATCGTGGGGGATCTTGTCGTAAGTAGTCAGATTCTCTCGTGGCTCTCTCTGCTCCTTGCTTTCCTCCTCCTCCGGGCTGCCTTGAAGCACATCGGCATCCTGCACACTCTCCCGGGAATACTCTTTTTGTACTGCACAAGTGCTCTTCCGATCTTCATTTTCCTCTCCACAGCAAGCACGTACGACTCTGCTGCGTATCTCTTCAGCATACTCACTCTGTACCTCAGTATCCTGCTCTTCTGGGATCCCCCTGTGCAGTGGCATTTCAAAAAACGATTGATGCACTTGGTTTTTCTGCTCTTCACCCTCGTGCTCGGGCTGCAAAATAAGTACACCGGAATACTGAATATTGGCATCCCCTGTATTGTCGTTCTCATACGTTGCCGTCCCGCTCTCTTACGATCATGCAGCGAAATCGCCATTATCGGCCTCCTAACAGCCATCCTTATCTCGCCAATCTACATCCGGCGCAACTACCTTCAGGAAGGGGAACTCTTCCCCACATATATGGGTATGCATTTTGAAAGAGATCTTGAAAGACTGCGTGCACTTCGTGACGCAGATCGATTCGACTACATTGCATACATCATGCGTATCACTGATCGTTCTTTCCTCGAACTGAACACTCCTCTCGACAACTCCTTCTTCCACACAATATGGCTGCAGACATGGAAGAGAGAAAATAATCACTGGGAACTCCACGGACCAAAGTCCGCGCTCTCCGGATACATAAGCAATGTCTACTTCTTCCTGTTCATCCTTCCTGTGCTTCTGGGAAGTACCCTGTTTGCGTTCCGAAGACGCAAGCAGCAGGAACCTCTCCATGATTTTGGCAATATCCTCCTCTTGCTCTCCACCCTTTTTTCGCTTGCCCAGCTGGCCTTCGCCTACGTTTATCCTCTCGGAATGCAAGAAGTCATCAAGGCAACGTACATCGCTCCCGCCCTTCTCTGGATACCTTTCGCTTCTGGCTACTGTGTCCATTCTGCGCAGCTCTCACAAAAATTCCTCCGTTATAAGCCGTTCATTAGCACCGGATTGCTTGGTTTTCTTCTGCTCTTCGTCGTTCTCAACCACACAGTTCCCGTCTACTGAGCAGGAAACATCACTCCAGCCGCCGCGTGTGTATCATCAACTATGTTGTTGTCCACTGGACACAGCACTGTTTCCCCATGAACATATGCACAGCTATAGAATGACTCCTTCTCGGATACTTGCTATCAAAAAACGTCACTATGCCAGCAAGAAGACCTTCAACCTCGGCAAAACAAGAAAATACCTCAGCAGGATCTGGGCATTTCCCATGCTGTCTTGAACGGATTCTTCTGGGTACATTTCTCATCCTCCACGTTGTCGTTCTCGCACGGTACTGGGGCGAGATTATCGGCCACGACTCTCACGATTTCCTGCGGACAGTTATCGCCTATCGTCACTTCGGAATACTCGTACCGCTGCAAGCAACGTACTCAAGTTACCATCCGCCCCTCAGTTTCCTCCTCACAGCTACCCTCTCATCCTTCACAGGAAACCTTGCAACAGGTGCACAGATCCTCTCTTCCCTGAGCATCCTTGGCGCATTCTTCCTCCTGCGAAAAACGCTATCTGATATACACATTCTCCACACAGCTGCTGGCGTCACTTTTCTCTACAGTGCTCTCTCGCTCCCTGTCTTCATCTATCTCACGAGGGCAAGCACCTACGACACCTTCCAGTTCTTCCTGTCCATTCTCTCTTTGTACGCCAGCGTCTCCCTCTTCTGGAATCCTCAGCAGCAGAAACCAACCTCTATCTTTCTGCTCCAGACCTTGCTGCTCACCACCGCTCTCACAGCTGACCTCTACACAAAATACTCCTGCATTCTGAATTTCTTATTCCCCATCTTCATCCTCTTCATTCGCTCTGACAGAAAGAGTATGGGGAAGGCACTTCTCACCTGCTGCATTGCGGGAAGCATTGCTGCTGCAGCAGCAGCTCCTTACTACTACACCCGCTATTTCAAGGAAACGGGAAAATGGCTGCCTGTAGGGATGGAATGGCAACGCCCGGAAGATCTGCAGAAGACGCGTGCGGAGCGGGACGCACATCCACTCCTCTTCACCGCCCATATGCTCCGCGTTCCTGCCCAACTCTTCGGAGGAACGTACTCCATCCAGAACTCCCTCTGGCATCACCTATGGTTTCACACTTGGAAAACTGACCGCTACTGGATGACACAGGGACCTCTCTCCTCGATCATAAGCACATTCTATGCGACGTTTTCCCTCCCACTCTTCGCGTTCGGATTCCTCATATTTTTTGCAGGCAGGAACAGCCTCCCCCGTTCTCTGAATCACTTCGGATGGATTCTCTTTCTGCACACTGTCCTCCTTCTCATAGCTATCCTCAGGTTCGCCTACGAGTATCCGCTCTTCGACTGGGCTCTCTTCAAACCCAAATACATTGCATCTGCTGTGCTCTGGATACCCTTCTGCTTCGGTGTTGCTGCCTGCTCACTCGGACAGGTTCTCCAAGGCAAAATATTCCGGAGTTCTCTCTTCGCACTCCTCCTCCTCTTTATGACTGTAAATCACCTCCTCCCCGTGTACTAATGCCCAATGTCAACCGTCTCCTGAGGCTGTGTGAGTTCTCCCTTCTCTTCTGCGTTCTCGCTCTGCAGATCCACCTCCTCGGCTCTGAACTAGGATCACAGCAGGGGCACGACGCGTTCCAATTTTTCGAAGTGGTTGATCACGTCTCCCCCGGAAAATTGCTGCCGGGCACGCGGGAATGCTTCAATTGCTTCCATCCGCCATTCTCTTTCTTCTCTGTCAAAATTCTCTCCCTCCTCGTCGGCAACGTCCCCCTGAGCAGCCAGATTTTTTCCTGGGTTTCCATGCTCTTTGCATTCCTGCTGCTGCGGGCTTCTCTCAAGCGCATGGGGGTGCTGAGTTCACTTGAAGGAATCGTTTTTCTTTATCTCTCAAGCGCTCTCCCGATCTTCATATTTCTCTCCACAGCCTCGGATTATGAGCCTGCTGCGTATTTCTTCACCATGCTCTCGCTGTATTTCAGTACTGCACTCTACTGGAACTCTGCCGGAGAGAAACTCTCCGCCAGAAGACTCATCCTTCTCTGTGCGCTGCTCCTCTCGTTTACCGGAGGTTTGCTGAACAAATACACCGGCCTCCTCAGTTTCGCCATCCCTTTCTGCATCGTTCTTGTGCGTAATCCAGAGGTGCTTTGGAAAACAATGAAGGAACAACTGGTCGTTTTCCTCATTGTTGCCCTGCTCATCTCTCCCCTGTACATCAGCCGCAATTTTGCCCAGGAGGGCGACCTGTTCCCCATGAATATGAGCTGGCTCAAGCGCATAGAACTGGCGAAGCAGCGCTCCATCCGGAATGAGGATGTCATTGGTTTCTTCACTCATACCATGAGAATCCCCCGCAAGTTCTTCTCGGAGAGAACGTCGCCGATACAGGATTCCGTCATCCACAGGGTATGGCTGCAGACCTGGATTAGAGAGAAATACATCGGCGGTCTCCAGTCCCCTCTCTCCGATCTCATCAGTACGTTCTACTACTTCTTTTTCCTGGTTCCCGTCACAGCAGGCAGCCTGCTTTTTATTATTCGCTCCCGCAGTCACACAGATGCGTTCCATAGCTTCGGCAAAGTGCTTTTCGCCCTGAGCTGCATATTCTTCCTCGCGATGCTCGCATTCATTTTCAAATATCCCGTATGGAACTGGGGCGTCATCAAAGCAAAATACATCGCCCCTGCGCTCCTCTGGATGCCCTTCGCAGTAGCCTACTGCGTCCACTACATACTCCACATAAAAATGTTTTCCCGCTTCAGACCACTCATCATGTCTGGATCACTCGCTCTCCTGCTGCTCTTCGTTTTCCTCAACTATACGGTGCCCATCTACTGAGCAAGAACGAACCGATAGGGCACATCTTTCCACTCTCCCGCGTACCCAATGCCAACACGTGGCGTGCGCCTAATTTGAGAGGACAATACACGTACACCACGATCTTCCATCCAGAGACCTGATTGTTCATCTGCATTCTTCCCGCTCATAGACCCATCTATGCCGAGCGCTTTGGTGATCTTACCGGGACCATGCCATTCCCCGACACCGCGGATGAGCACAGCGGACGGATATCCCTCCGTATCGGTCACGATATTGAGCATCCAATACATGCCATACACGAGGTACACATACCAGTGTCCCGGAGGACCGAACATGGGAGCAGTTCTCTCCGTAAAACCAAAACGCCCGTGGCAGGCTTTGTCTTCCGGGCCGTCGTACGCCTCCACTTCCGTGATCATTCCTTCCCCACAAGGCGAGACAAGGTACTTCCCAAGAAGTTCCTGCGCGACAGGGAGCACCTGCCGGGCAAAAAATGCCGACTGCAACGTTGTTGCACGAGCTGATCCGGCAGTATGCATAGGGAAATTATACCGGCAATCGCGCAGAAGACTGAAATAAATGCCTTCTACTCTTCCACAGGCAATTGCTTTCTTGGGCAATGAGCGTACGCTCTGCAACCGGACTTTTTTCGCCTCCTCACCATGACACGCAAACCCATCATCCTGCTGCTTAGCTTCGCCGTCTTCGGTCTCCTGCTCACTTCGTGCACACCGGTATCCGAGCAACCCGCAGAACCTCCGGAACCAGACCTGCTCGCCATACTGAGCATCCTGCAGGGGAAGACATTCGTCGACCTCACTCATGCGTTCGAACCGGGCATCCCCCACCACCCTCTCCTGCCGGATGAGGAACGTGAGACGCTCTTCACACACAAAGACGGTTTCTTCCTGCAAACGTACAAGCACGTCGGGCAGTGGGGAACGCATGTGGACCCACCCGTTCACTTCGTCGAGGGTGGACGTTCAGTGGACGAAATAACTCTGAAAGAGATGGTACTTCCGCTCGTGGTAATCGACGTTCACAGCCTTGTGGAGGAAAACCCTGATTACACCATCACGATGGATGATGTCCGCAACTGGGAGTCTCGTCACGGTCTTGTCCCGTCCGGAAGCTTCGTCGCCATGCGCACCGACTGGTCCAAGCGCTGGCCGGACGAGGAAGCTATGCAGAACAAGGATGCAGAAGGAGTGAACCACTACCCTGGCTGGAGCCAGGAGGTGCTCACATACCTCATGGGAGAACGCGGCATTACCGCAGTCGGCCATGAAACCACCGATACCGATCCCGGTCTCTCCACCACAGAAGACAACTATGCGCTGGAAGACTACGTCCTCCGCCAGAACCGGTACCAGATAGAGCTGCTTGCCAATCTCGACCAGGTGCCTGAATCCGGCGCAATCGTGATTGCATCGTGGCCCAAACCGAAAGGCGGCTCCGGATTCCCGGCGCGCGTCTTCGCCATTCTTCCGTAAATGCCTATGAAACGGTCGGCAGTCCTTCTTTGTACCTCCACTCTCCTGCTCGCAGCATGCGCACGGCAGGAAGAAGTTTCACCGAACGAACCTGCTGTTCCCACCCCTCCCATGGAACTTACCAGTCCTGCTTTCACGTACGGAGAATCCATTCCTTCCCGGTACACCTGTGACGGAGAAGACATGAGCCCTCCTCTGAAGATCTCCGGCGTCCCTGAGGGGACGCAGAGTCTCGTCCTCATCTGCGACGACCCAGATGTACCCATGGGCGCATGGGACCACTGGATTCTCTTCAACATCGATCCCACGACGACGGAAATTGCTGAAGGCACCGAACCAGCTGGAAGTGCCGGGGGCTTTAGCAGCTGGGGACGCACCGGCTACGGCGGACCCTGTCCGCCCGTAGGATCGCATCGCTACTTCTTCAGGCTGTTCGCGCTCGATGCCCCTCTCCCCCGGTTCGATGACCCGCCAACGAAACAGGAACTTTCCTCAGCGATGGAAGGGCACATACTGAAACAAGCGGAGCTGATGGGTGTGTATCAGCGGCAGTAATCTGTTGGCTTTAAACTCTCGCGTATTCTTGCATCACGCAACGGAGCTTTGAGAGTGCCTCACAATACTCGCACCAATTTGTCGCTTCTTCAGGTCTAACACTGCAAACCTTTCTATCCTTTGTTTGGATGCTACCCAATGCCTCTTTGATTTTTGGAATTTGACTATTCACTTCATCAAATGCACTGACACCTTCATCACCAATAAATAACTGTATTAATGCTCTCTGTTGAGCCAGTTCTCTTTCGGCTTGATAGACAAGCTGATCAATTTTCATCTTTTCTTCGGATATTTTTATCATCCACTCCCCTCGAATATCACCGGTGGGGAGCCTGTAAAATTCATCCTCCTGCATTTCACGCAGTGAGCATCTGTGAATGAAACTATTGAAAATTGTCCACACTGCCCCCTCTATCTTCTGCATAATCTCAGCAACACGACCCTCACGGGTTATCTTCTCATCTCTTCTGAATTGACTATGTAGAATGTGAATGGATACAAACGCGGTGACGGCAGATGCAACCAATCCACCCAAGAGAGCAACCAGTAATTGATCTGCAATTTCTTTCATGGAAGAGATACGGTACAGGAATTCCTAATATTGTGCACCATTGCAAATTTTTTCTTGAAGCAATGGCCGGGGTGGTGGGACCCTTCGTCGCCGCGCGTACGCGCGGCTTCTCAGGGCGAGCTCGAATCAACTTTCCACAAACTTTCTTTCTTTTCCCGTCGCCAGCCTTTTATCTCACGCTCTCTCTTTGATGCATGTAACCGATCCGGGTGTTCTTCGTGCCATAACAGGCGTTTGAATGCAATCTTCCTCGTATGAACACAAGCAATACCTTGCTGATGCTCACCGAGCCTTCTTTCGAGATTATTCGTATGCCCAACGTAATAAGAACCGTCTTGTAGCTCAATAATGTATACCGAGAAAGTCATAATGCATTTCTATCACAGAAATGGCTTGCCATGAGGCTTCGCCCAAGGCGAAGCCGAATGGTCGGGGTGGTGGGACTCGAACCCACGACCTCGCGCACCCGAAGCGCGCGCTCTAGCCAACTGAGCTACACCCCGTAGAACCAAGTATAACTGAAACTTTCAGTCTCCAAGCAAGAAGGAGCAGCGAAGTTGGCTTGCCAGCCAAAGCTTCAGCGCAGGCTGGAAACTGCTTGTCGTCCGTAGTCCGCCCCAGAAGGACGGAGGCTGGAGCTACACCCCGACTGAGTCAGTCTACCAAAACTCACTGCTTCACAACGAAGAAAACTATCTCAGATGAAACGGATTGAAGTTTGTCCCCCTGTCAAAGTAATCCTCGTGCTCGGCGTGCTTGAGGAAACCGACCATCCTGTATGTGAGAGGGGTGAAGAGCACCTCGATGGAGACTTTGAAGAGAAAATTCGCAACAATCAGGCTCACTGCAATAGCCCAGGGGAAAACGCCAAACGCAGACGCGATGAAAACGAATGCAACCGTGTCCACTGCCTGTCCCACGAGAGTGGATCCGATGGTGCGCACCCAGAGCCTGCGGCCCCGCATGGTCACTTTCATCTTGGCCAGCACAAAAGAATTGCTGAATTCCCCGCAGAAGTATGCAGCAAGACTGGCAATGATGATGCCCCCACTGCCCACGCCGCCAAGGATGGCAGCAAACGCCTCATCTCCTGCGTACTGCTGCCACGCAGCCTCCCCCGGCATGCGCCCAACGAGATGAACATAGATGCTCATGACCGCCGCACAGACAAATCCCACCCAGATGACCCTGCGGGCCCTGGCGTAGCCGTACACCTCAGTGAGAACATCTCCGAAAATGTAGCTCAAAGGGAAAAGCAGCGTCCCCGCATCGAACACAAGTGGAATGGTGAAGAGAGAGATCCTAAAATCGACAATTTTCGCCGCAGAGGAAATGTTGCTCACAAGCAGCGTGGCAACGAAGGCGGCCATGACTATGTCGTAGTAACGGTAGGATTTCATAGCCTCAGAAGTGTATAGAAAGAAATTTGGCTCACCAATGAGAAAAACCCTTGACTCCCTCCTGCGGAGGGGTAGGATTTCCCCAACAAATGCAGGTTTTAAGCATTAGTAGCAGCATCATCATTATTCCCGCGCTCGGCGTGAGGAGGTAGCTGCTACGTAAAAAAGCCACTTCACCCCGGGCACGTAAGCCGGGGTTTTTTGTATGTAATCACCATTTCACCTCATGAAACTTGACGCTGACCCAAAGGCCATCGAAATCCTGGACACCCCGAGAGACCAGGATCAATCACCGCTCCTCAATCTGACCGCATATCAGAGAATCAGGCTCGCCAGGGTAAACGACGCATTTGGCATAGACTACACAGAAGCGGGGTTCCCTGAGTCCAGCGACGCAGACAGAGCGGTATTTGCGTACTTCAGAGAGAATCCTCAAGAACTGACCCATACCATACTTGCCGCTTTCGGCGCCACTCGACGGGGTGACACAGCAGCAGAAGACGATCCCGGTCTCAGGGCCCTCTTGGAATCGGGCGCACCGGCTCTGGTGATAGTCGGGAAATCATCCCGGCAGCAGGCTGAGGCAGTACTGAGGGTGAGCGCAGCGGAGAATCTCGCAATGATACGCGATACATTCGGCTTTCTACGCAGTCAGGGCAGAGAGGATCTCACATTCGATGCTGAACATTACTTCGACGGATACAAGCAGGATCCCGAGTATGCACTGGAAGCGCTGAGAACCGCTATAGAAGCCGGAGTACGGAGAGTGGTACTGTGCGATACGAAGGGTGGCACATTCCCGGAAGAAGTACACGAAATTACCCGTGCGACAATCCAGGCAATCGGAAATGGCATCGTTGTAGGCCTCCACATGCATGATGATGCAGATTTAGCGACAGCAAACACGCTTGCAGGCATAGAAGCGGGCGCAAGGCACTACCAGGGAACATGGCTTGGATACGGCGAGCGGGTGGCAAATGTTGACCATAGCAAGGTACTGCCGAACTTGTGGCGACGCGGCTACCGAACAGTGCCGAACATGGCCGCCATTACCCCCACAGCCCACGAAGTGGCAGAAATTCTTCAGGTCAGAGTGCCTGATAACGCTCCATTCGTCGGAGCGGACGCCTTTACGCACAAAGCGGGGCAGCATGTCCGGGGGAATCAACGCGACCCGTTGGCGAATCAGTTCATGCCAGCAGAAGCCGTAGGAAACCGCAGCAGGAGCATTCTCTCCAAGGTATCCGGACTAGGCAATATCGATGAATTCCTGGCAAGGACGAAGGCAATTTCTCCAGAGGCAGCCGAGATCCTTTCCCGCCCTGAAAATAGGGCAAGAATGCTCGCAATCCTCAAAAGAGAGGAATCGAGGGGTATCCGGTACCGTGATGCCGAAGCATCGTTTCTGCTGCTCTGCCTGCGTGAACTACAGATGTTTGAACCCCGCTTTGTGGTTACAAGGCATAAATTCGTGGACGCTTCAGACAGTGGAGCGATCGCTACCCTCTGGATCAAGGTCAACGGAGACGCGGAAGCAACGAAATTCAACGGACATAGCGACGATGGAACAGTGGATGCCATGAGCATTGCCTTTGCAAAAGCACTTGGTGAAAGATTTCCGGTTATGCAGGATTTAAAGCTGGAGAACTACAGAGCAACCAATCTCCCTTCCGGCGAAGGAACAGCATCAGAAGTGCAGGTTGTTGTTGAATTCTCCTATTATGGGGAGAGGTTCTACACCACCGGTGTGGGTACAGACGAACTTGCAGCGAATACGGAGGCCATGTGCGACGCCATCCATTACTGCATCCTCAAGCACGAAATGAATGGGCAGATAGATCACGGCTAATCAATGCAGGATGAGCTAACTGAAGCCATTCTCCATCTGCGAAAGCACCATAATTTCACCATTTTTGAACAAAAAATTTGTTCAAACTATGCTCCCCAGCTTTCCTGGGGAAATATTTAGGTTTCAGCCCTAATTGAAGCCAAAAAGATTACTTTCTATCCCCCGGTACCTCTGACTACAAAATGTACCCAAGTAGCACTGGACAATAAGACGCCCATCCGTACACTGCCCCCCTCCCACGCAAACCCGTATGATAATACTCGTGAAACAGCTTAGCCACCGCGTTTCATCCAATGTCGTGCTGATGCACGCTCTCCTCATCACCGCGTTCACTCTGAGCATGGTGTTGAGCCTCCCCACCCTCGGCTAGAGAAGGAGGAAGGATGAAACACCGGAAGCCCACTCACTACAAAGAAACACATCAGGCAACCAGTGAGTGCACAAAGCCTCTCCCGTGCTCCCAAGCACACCCTGAGGACAAGAGACTTTTTAGCACCAAAAATCAGGCAGCGGTGAGCGTACAGTACTAATCGCTCATCGCCGGTCGGACGTCACTGGTCGCTAATCAGACACAAAGACAGGAGACAAGTGACTTGTGACTAGCGACCAGTGACTTTTCACGGTCGTTCCGTCACTTTCAGTGTCCCCTCGGCAAGGAGCAACCCCGGCAAAGGGTCACCGTCATCCCGTTCCCTCGTCACTTTCACCTGCAGATACCCGCGCAGAGCCTGCTTCTCCCTGAACTGCACGCCGTGCCGCGCATCCCCGAAGTGGCTGCTCAAATGTCCCAGGCTCACCCATTCGGAGGGATCCCCGGATTTCGCCACCCACCCTTCGTAGAAGAAACTCTCCTCATTCCGCGTCACATTCACCTTCAGATTGTGCAGGTACGTCCCGTCTTCAAAGAAATGGGCCTGCGTCACGCCGTTTGCAGGCTCCTCGCTCACGGCATAGATGGGAGCAATGGCAAACCAGAGCTCTTTGCCGTGGACCCTGTCCGTAATCTCTTTCCCATCCGGCATGGCGATGTCAATCTGCTCAGTCCAATCCTCCCTCGTCGTCCCGGCCGGAAACTCCTCCGGTTCCTTTCCACAAGCCGAAAGAAGAATACCGGAAACCATCAGGAGCACAGGGAGAAGTTTTCTCATGGGAACAGTGGGAAAATGCGGAAAAGCGCAGAAATATGCCAGGAGCCCTCTTTGCGCTCAGGACGTAGTCTACTACAATCTGCAAACTTCTTCCTTTGTTCTTCTGAGCCATTTTGTCGTCACCGCAGGACCGGATACCGATCTCGACAGAGTGGCAGACGGCATTGCCGATCGGAATAATGTGACAGGCTCCCTGCTCCCGAATACAGACGCAAACGGGAGGATGGTGCTCTCATTCGAGGTTGAAACGGCCAAAGAAGGCTCCCTACGGGGCGTCGTTGCCGCTCTTTCGAATGCAGACGTCCACATAGCGCAGTGCGAGTACGGCGATACCATGGAAGAGCTCAATATGGCAGATGCGCTCCACGGAGATATGCCACACCGCATTGAAGCCAGTATAGAAACAGGCGATACCCCTCTAAACCTCGGACACATCACAGATCTCATCCGCACGGCAGAAACCTCCGTTCGCCGTATCGTGCTTACACAATGCGAAGGAACACTCCACATTGCCGTCTTCACGGTCAGCCAAATCCCCGAGGTCACAGAGGGCATACGATCGGCTCTTATGGATGCGTCGCTGCGAATCCCAAAGGAGGCCTTTACGAATACGCTGCACACATTCGGCGTATAGCTACCACAGGAACCCAGGCAGGCGGGCGGCAATCCGCTCCCGCTCCAGCTTGGCATTATGGTCTGCCCGCGCAGCGAGCACGACGTAGAGGGGCGCATTCTCGGGATAGAGCTGTGCAAAACGATCCGCAAGGCGAATGAATGCTTCGACGTTCGGCGAGAGTGCAATGAAGTGCGTATTGAGGACAATCGCGTTGCCAAAGCTCTGGAGGAGGCTCTCGAACTCGGGATGCCGCTGATCGATCTGCTGGCGGTCACCCTGCAGCAACAGTACCTCTACAAGGCCTTCCGTGATGCCAATATCATTGAAACGGCCAAGCGTGTATGCCTGTGTATACGCTTCCTTCGCGGCACCGGCGTTGCCCTGAGCAACTTCTATTTCACCCAAGCGTTTCCACGCCCTTGCATCCTCCCTGTTCTGTGTGAAGTACTCTTCCACCGCTGCTTTCGCTTCCTCATGGCGGCCCTGCTCAGAGAGAAGCTTTGCACGGCTGAGGTGGAGATCACGGCTGAACCATTCCCCTTTCGCACGCTCATACCACGTAAGCGCTGCTGCAGTATCTCCCGCCGCCTCCGCATGGCGTCCCAGGGAGGAGAGAACGAGGTACCCGCCTTCAAGGAAGGCAGCGAGCAACAACAACACCACAAGAAGGGCTTCCACCACCCTCGAAAGATTCGCAGACACCTTGCGGGTCTCCTCGTAGGAGACACGCCCGGCAAGCAGCCCGAGGAGCAACCAGAAAGGAAGTGCGATCCCCACGAACTGGAGGTTGTAGTCTATGAGATTGTGCGCAAGAACCCCTGCGAGAGCGACAATGAGTACAATCCCAAGGGGAGAGTGATGCGTATTCTCCCTCTTGCGCTCAAGTTCGCTCTTCATCCCACGCAGAAAGACGAAGCCGAGCACCAGGACAAAGAGCACCATAGCCACCACCCCCCGCTCAGCAGCAAGTTTGAGGAACACATTGTGCGGATGGTCGGAAGTCGCAAGGACCGAAGTCTGCATGCGCGACTGTACGAAGCGGAAACTGTACGGGCCCCAACCGAAGAGCGGACGCTCCTTTGCAAGTTCCAAAGCCTGCTCCCAGAACTGCACACGCTCCGTCACGGAGGAAGCCCCCTCCGCGGAAGAGAGTGTCACCTTCTCCGCCACGGACTGCACCGCGTAGAAATCATGGCGAAGGCTGTTAGCCAGAGAGAACACACCGAAAGCCATGGAACCAATAAGCAGAACAAGAATGGCAATCTTCTTCCGTGGAAACGCTGCGCGGGTACTGAAGTAGTAGAGAAGGAACCAGAGCAGAAGCTGCCCCCCAAAGACAATGAATCCCCCGCGGGAGTAGCTGAGGAACAGACAGCCAATGACCATCGCAACAACAAAAGACCGGCAGAGCACTTCCACCACCGTCAGGGTATTGAACCTCTGGAACACCCATGTCCGGAAGGCCCAGTAGTACACAAGCGGCCACGCGAGCAGCAGGTACTGAGCCCAAGCGTTCGGCCAGTAATCGGTATGGAAACGATGGTCGAAGAACGTCCCGACGGAGCGGTCAACCGGCTGGAGAACGTAGACCAAAAGTCCTACCGCACAGGCAGCAAGAGTGATGGCCCCTACTATGCGGATGAGCCGCAGCATGAAGTATTGGTACGCTCTGCCGTCCGGAGATTGGGAAATCCGCAGCACCCAGAAGAAGAGGAGGCTGAGTGCTCCCGTCCGCAGTACTTCATCGAACCCGTAATTCCCTGTGGAAGACTGGAAATAGCTTGCCACCGTCCAGAGAACGAAGAGCAGAACACCCCACCAGAGAACCAGAGGTATCCCCTGCCATCTCTCCTGCCTTCCTTGCTTCCAAGACGAGAACAATGTGACTACTCCGGCTATGCCCATGAGGAGCCAGGTGGATTCCAGGCTCTTCCCCCCCTTCCAGAGAACGCTCAGGGCAAGAAGTGCGAACACGCTCCACACACACACTGTCTGAGAAGCAACGCTTCTGCGAAACTGCATGGTTGTATGATTGCACAGATAAGCGGTGTGCGTATACTCCTCATGCTCAAAAGAGGGAGTACTACGTTCTTTATTGTCAATTGCCGATGTGGCGGAACTGGTAGACGCGTACGCTTCAGAAGCGTATAGGAGCAATCCTGT
>MFYJ01000004.1:0-641 GCA_001787755.1 Candidatus Peribacteria bacterium RIFOXYB1_FULL_54_35 | reverse complement strand
GTTATAGGTAATGGTGAAATGCAGACTCATTACGCAGGTGTTTACACCCGTCCTGAGCGAACAGCAACCCCAACCGCAACTCCAACGGTAACTGCTACACCTAGCAACTAAATAGGACTTTGAAAGGCCGGGGTAAGAATTACTCTGGCCTTTTTGTACCTTCTTACTTGAGGAAAAGCATATTCAATGAAAGTTAAATTAAAGAAACTTCCAGAATTATCAGTTTTCTTTCCAGCCTATAACGAAGCCGGCAATATTGAAAAGATTGTAGAACAGGCCCTTATTATTTTACCAATGATCACTCACAAGTTTGAAATTTTGATTATTAATGACGGAAGTACTGACTCAACACTCCAGATAAGCAAGAGACTGGCTAAAAAGTTCCAAAGCGTAAGAGTGGTATCACAAGAAAATAAGGG
This sequence comes from Candidatus Peribacteria bacterium RIFOXYB1_FULL_54_35, assembly GCA_001787755.1. Lineage (GTDB taxonomy): Bacteria > Patescibacteriota > Gracilibacteria > Peribacterales > Peribacteraceae > GWB1-54-5. The sequence goes on along the minus strand of MFYJ01000004.1, from coordinate 222 downwards.
CTACGGCGGAGCTCTCAAAAAAGGATTCAAAGAATCTCGTTATAAGTGGGTTTTTTTCACTGACAGTGACTTACAGTTTGATCTTTCAGAAATTATTAAGTTCATAAAATATGTGGATACTAACTATCTAATTATAGGTTTTCGCCTGGAGCGAGCGGAGGGATGGAAACGTCACCTTTTAGCTTCAGCATTAAGATTTTGGAGCAGAATAATGCTCAGTTT
>MFYJ01000003.1 GCA_001787755.1 Candidatus Peribacteria bacterium RIFOXYB1_FULL_54_35 | reverse complement strand
GTGTCGTGATATTCCCTGTGACTGCCAGAGTGGACTTGAGCGTCGTTGCCCCCTGGATGACAAGCACACCGCTTCCTGTAATGGAATCCCGGATGGAGAGGGAGGAGCCGGAAATTGCCCCAAGCACCTCAAGTGCCGTCCTCGGTGATGCCGTCCCAATGCCCACTCTCTTATTCGTCGCATCGTACACCAGTCCCTTCGTATCCACGATGAGCGTATTCCCTGTTCCAGTCCCGGATCTCTTCTTAATCGCAAGCGCTCCCGTCATCGTGTCTCCTGACACATTCACGTACCGCGCATCACCTTCTGTGATGTCGATCATGTCTGCTGTCCCGCACGTGAGTGTGCCATTCGCAGAGGTGGTGACGATGGTGCAGTTCCGGATGTCTGATCCAACCAGGTTCGCACCGGAGATCGTCCCTACCACCTCAAGCTTCGTGGTCGGTCCCGTCGTCCCAATCCCCACATTTCCCATAATGTAACTATTCCCTCCCGCCATCACCGTCAGATTCGCACCCGAAATCGTGCCTTTCGTCGTGAGGTTCCCATGGAAGAGTCCTGCTCCCTCTGCGATCAGAGCCCCCGAGGTCGTGAGCAGGTCCTGTGCGTGTACTACACGCCCGGACATCGTGCCCACCACCTCGAGTGCCAGGCTGGAATCAATACTTGCGGATGCAGCACCTCCCAGGTTAATGAGGAGTCCTCCCGTCATCGTGTCTCCCTGCACCATCACGTATCTCGCATCCGCCCCCGCCTGCGTGACTAACCCCGCTCCGGCTGCGCTGGTCCAGGAGAGCGTTCCAGCTCCATTGGTAGCGAGAATCCTGCCGCTCGCCGTACCGTCTGATGTCGGGAATGTGTACGTCACCCCATTCAGCTTCACTGTAGACTTAAAAATAGCTGCACCATCCACAATGAGTGCACCAGAAGCGTAGGTTCCTCCTGTAATCCTGACATCATCGCTGAATTCAAAGCGATCTTCATTATTCAGGAACTTCAGTGTCTCATTCGTCGTATCTGAACCGAAGGTGAGGATGGCATCAGCTGCACCCTGATCACTGTTCAGCGTCAGATCTCCCTGCGTCGTCACGTTCCCCGTCACTGCGAGAGTGGACTTGAGCGTGGTGGCTCCTTGGATGACGAGCACGCCGCTTCCTGTAATGGAATCCCGTATGGAGAGGGAGGAGCCGGAAATTGCCCCAAGCACCTCAAGCGCCGTCCTCGGTGAAGCCGTCCCGATACCCACTCTCTTATTCGTCGCATCGTACACAAGACCCTTCGTATCCACGATGAGCGTGTTCCCTGTTCCTGTTCCGGAGGTCTTCTTGATCGCAAGCGCTCCCGTCATCGTATCTCCACTCACATTCACGTACCGCGCATCTGTCGTTGCCTGGTTAAAGACTTCCCCAGAACTGCAGGAGAGGGTGCCATTGGAGTTCGTCTGCAGCACCGCACAGCTCGTGAGGCTCGTGAGGCGCAGCGAAGTACCAGTGATGCCGCCGGCGACTTCAAGCTTGGTGCCGGGGGTGGTGTCCTCGATGCCAAGGTTGCCGTTGGCGTCGAGCGTCATGTCTGTAGAGCCATTTGCTGTTCCCCATTGGATTCCACCCGTTGTGTGCACATTCTGCCACTGCGCATTACCGGAGGCGTCAATGTACATACGCAGGACCCCACTGGCGATGTTATCGTTCTGGAAATGAACTATATACGGACTTGTGTCATCTGCATGAACCTCAAGAATATTGCTCGCACTGGTTCCGTTATCAACAATATCCAATCTTGCGCTCGGTGTTGCCGTTCCGATGCCAACATTTCCCATAATGTAACTGTTCCCTCCTGCCATCACCGTCAGATTCGCACCCGAGATTGTTCCCTTCGTCGTGAGATTTCCATGGAAGAGTCCTGCCCCTTCTGCAATCAAAGCCCCCGAGGTCGTGAGCAGGTCTTGGGCATGCAGCACGCGCCCGGACATCGTGCCCACCACCTCGAGTGCCAGACTGGAATCGATGCTTGCAGATGCAGCGCCTCCCAGATTAATGAGGAGTCCTCCCGTCATCGTATCCCCCTGCACCATCACGTACCGTGCGTCCGCTCCTGCTACAGTCACAAGCCCCGCACCCGCCGCGTTGGTCCAGGAAAGCGTTCCAGCTCCATTGGTCGCGAGAATTCTGCCACTTGCCGCGCCATCACTCGTCGGGAACGTATACGTGACACCATTCAGTCTCACCGTGGACTTAAAGATAGCTGCACCATCCACAATGAGTGCACCAGAAGCGTAGGTTCCTCCTGTAATCCTGACATCATCACTGAATTCAAAGCGGTCTTCATTATTCAGGAACTTCAGCGTCTCATTCGTCGTATCTGAACCGAAGGTGAGGATGGTATCGGCTGCACCCTGATCGCTGTTTAAAGTCAGATCTCCCTGCGTCGTCACGTTCCCCGTGACCGCAAGAGTGGACTTGAGCGTCGTTGCCCCCTGGATGACAAGCACACCGCTCCCCGTAATGGAGTCCCGGACAGAGAGGGAGGAGCCGGAAATTGCCCCAAGCACCTCAAGCGATGTCCTCGGTGATGCCGTCCCAATCCCCACCCTCTTATTCGTCGCATCGTACACCAGTCCCTTCGTATCCACGATGAGCGTATTGCCCGTGGCAGTCCCGGATGCCTTCTTTATAGAGAGCGCCCCCGTCATCGTATCTCCGGAGATGTTTACATACCTCGCATCTGTCGTTGCCTGGTTAAAGACTTCCCCAGAACTGCAGGAGAGGGTGCCATTGGAGTTCGTCTGCAGCACCGCACAGCTCGTGAGGCTCGTGAGGCGCAGCGACGTTCCCGTGATGCCGCCGGCGACTTCCAGCTTCGTTCCAGGGGCGGCGGTGCCGATGCCCACGTTCTGCAGGAAGTTCATTTGCCCATCCTGTTCTACTTCATATACCAGCACATCCGTTCCGCCGGCCCCCTCACTCCACAGTTCGAGCTCATTGTCGTTTCCGGACTGGCTGCCTACGTATTTCCAGAACCATCCGTACCCGTTGTATCCGAGTTTCATATTCAGGTCTGAGCTTCCGTCTCCTGTGCTTTCCTGGAAGATAACATCTCCGCTCGTCGGGTAATACACATGCAGGGCTGCAGCTGGAGCGTTGGTGCCGATTCCTACCCGCTCATTTGTTGTATCAACATTCAATATCGGGGTTCCACCATCTGCATCCAGTACCTGGAAGGAGGTGGTAGAGTCTGAGGCATTCTGGAACCGGGCAATACCTTCCACAGAAAGGGCTCCCGAAGTCGTGAGCAGATCCTGCGCATGGAGCACGCGTCCGGACATGGTGCCCACCACCTCGAGTGCCAGACTGGAATCGATACTTGCAGATGCGGAGCCTCCCAGATTAATGAGGAGTCCTCCCGTCATCGTGTCTCCCTGTACCATCACGTACCGCGCGTCCGCTCCTGCTACAGTCACAAGCCCCGCACCCGCCGCACTGGTCCAGGAGAGAGTCCCAGCCCCATTGGTCGCGAGAATTCTGCCGCTTGCCGTACCATCACTCGTCGGGAACGTGTACGTCACCCCGTTCAGTCTCACGGTACTTCCGAAGACTGCTGCCCCTTCCACCACGAGACCGCCGGAGGAAGTGAGGAGGCTTTGTGCATGAAGCGCAGAACCAGAAATGGTGCCAAAGACTTCAAGTTTTGTGCTTGGTGTTCCGGTGCCAATACCTACGCGCTCGTTTGCTGCATCAATCCGGAAGAGGTTGTTGTTCGTATCGCCGTCCCACCGGAAATCGACATCGGCGTTGTTGAGGTTTCCATGTGCTACATCCTGACTGTCATCCTCAAGGAACCACAGGAAGTTCACTCCTCCTGCAAGCATGGATACAGAGTCTGTACTGAAGGTGATGCCGGTATCGACGTCTCCGTCGTGGATGATCTCATCTCCGATATAGATGTCCTCGGAAACCCGTGCGTCTCCTACCACGTCCAATTGCTCGGTTGGCGAGGATGTCCCAATCCCCACCCTCTTATTCGTCGCATCGTACACAAGTCCCTTCGTATCCACGACGAGCGTGTTTCCTGTGGCAGTTCCGGAAGTCTTCTTGATCGCGAGTGCCCCCGTCATCGTATCCCCGGAAATGTTCACATACCGCGCATCACCTTCCGTGATATCGATCATGTCTCCTGTGCCGCAGGAGAGTGTGCCATTCGCAGATGTAGTCACGATGGAGCAGCTTCCAAGGCTCGTGAGGCGCAGAGACGTACCGGTGATGCCTCCAGCGACTTCGAGCTTCGTCCCCGGCGTGGTGTCGCCAATACCAACGTTGCCGCCTGATTTAATAACCATCTGCTGGTTGGCTGATCCCGCTTCAGAAGTCTTGAATGTTAACATCCCTGAGTTATCTGCTCCATCGCGCACTGCAGTGATCTCTGCGATTCTCTGGGGAGTGGTGCCTGCATCGTCTATTTCAAAGCGTATTGCAGATGCAAAAGTATCTGCCATATCTCCTTCGGAAGTTGCCCGCACAATCAATACACCGTGGTCACTCAAAGTCGTAGCTACCTGTCTCTCCACAAGGAGCCCATCGAGGGAATCATTATCTGCAAATACATGTGCGGCGTACGATGGACTTGCAGTCCCAATACCCACTCTCTTGTTCGTCGCATCGTAGACAAGCCCCTTCGTATCCACGACGAGCGTGTTTCCTGTGGCAGTTCCGGAAGTCTTCTTGATCGCGAGTGCCCCCGTCATCGTATCTCCGGAGATGTTCACATACCGTGCATCGCCTTCTGTCAGGTCAATCATATCTCCCGTGCCGCAGGAGAGCGTACCGTCGCTATTGGTGGTAATAATGGAGCAGCTTGTGAGGCTTGTGAGGCGCAGGGAAGTGCCTGTGATGCCGCCGGCGACTTCAAGCTTCGTTCCTGGGGAGGTCGTGCCGATGCCGACGAGGCCCGCTGACGTGATGCGCATCCGCTCGTTGCTGCTTCCCCAGGTATAGAAGCGAAGTGGCTTCTCCATGTACGTGCCGATCATGAAATCGCCGGCCGTTGCACGGGACTCAAGCAGAACATTGCTTGGGCCGTTGAGATACGCATAACCCGCGGAATTGATGGAGAAAATGTCGGTGTATGCTCCGCCATTGATGCTTGATTGGAAATCGAGCGCGGCGGTGGGGGCGGCCGTGCCCTGAATAGGCCGCACGTACGCTTTGAATTCGACTGATTGGGAAGCGGCAGTCGCGTCCGTTTTCCATCCCTGTCCCTGCCATCGGACAGCCGGGGAGTATTGCTGGGCGCCTGCCGCGGCCGAGGTGGTATTCACCAAGGACAAGGCTTCCGTATCCTCGACGCTTGCACCCACTCCTGCCATCGTCATGTCCAGCATGCTGCTTGGGCTTGCAGTTCCGATGCCTACTCTCTTGTCCGTCGCATCGTAGACAAGCCCTATGGTATCCACGATAAGCGTGTTTCCCGTGGAAGTTCCGGAAGTCTTCTTAATCGCGAGTGCCCCCGTCATCGTGTCTCCCGAGATGTTCACATACCGCGCATCACCTTCTGTGATATCTATCATGTCTCCTGTACCACAGGTGAGCGTGCCATTGGCGGAGGTAGTGACGATAGAACAGTTCGTGAGGCTGGCGAAGACAACGGAGCTCTCCACGATGAGATTGCCAGAGGAAGTGAGCAGATCCTGGGCATGGAGGATGCGACCGGAGGCGGTGCCAATGATTTCGAGGCTCGTGCCGGAGAAGGCATTGGAGAGGCGGAAGACCGTGCCTCCGAGCGTCAGGCCCTGCCCTGCACTGTACGTGGTATTCGTATCCGTATCTGCGCTCCAGGAAAGCTGTCCTGCGCTGTTGGTCTTGAGGACTTTGCCGGAGGCAGAACCGTCGGAAGTCGGGAAGGTGTAGGTGACGCCGCCGATAGTGACGGTAGAGTTGAACCGGGCATTGTTCTCCACCACGAGGTTCCCGGAGGAAGCGAGGGTGGTTGCTGCCCTGAGCAGAGAACCGGTGACGGTTTCCAGGAGGGTGAACAGCGTGCCATTGAGTGCAAGCCCCTCTCCTGCGCTGTACGTGGTATTCGTATCAGTATCCGAGCTCCAGGAGAGTTGTCCTGCACTGTTTGTCTTCAGCACTTTTCCTGAAGCAGAACCATCCGATGTCGGGAAGGTGTAGGTGACACCGTTGAGGCGGAGAGTGGAACCGAAGATAGCCGCACCGTTGAAGGTGGAAGTGCCCTCCACCACCAGTCCTCCGGAGGATGTGAGCAGATCCTGCGCATGGAGCACGCGCCCGGACATGGTGCCCACCACCTCGAGTGCCAGACTGGAATCGATACTTGCAGACGCAGCGCCTCCCAGGTTAATGAGGAGTCCTCCTGTCATCGTGTCGCCCTGGAGTTGCACATAACGCGCATCCGCCTCCGTCTGGCTGAGCATGTCCGCCGAACCGCATCCCAAGTTGCCGTTCGCATCCGTCGTCACAATACTGCAGCTCGCGTAGTTCCGGAGCTGCACGGTGCTCTGCACGACCAGTGATCCGGAGGCAATGAGCTGGTTTTGTGCTTTTATGATGGCACCGGAGGTGGTTCCGGCTACTTCTAATGCCAGTCCTGCTTCCGCGGTTCCTGATGTCTTTCCGTCATCCGCAATGAGCAGAGAACCTGAGAGAAGGTCATCGGCGTCGCTCCGGACGAACTGCGAGGCATCCAGCCCGTCGACCTTGTCGGCGTTGTGCGCGTACGGCACGGAGGCGAAGCGGCGGCGCGGGGTGAAGCTCTCTTCGTAGGCGTCGTCATTCCCCGGGTCGTACTCCACCTGCAGGAAGAGGCTGTCACTATTGAAGTCCACACTCCCGGTCATGGTCACGTACGTGCCGAGGTAGAGGGAGAAGAGCCCGCCTGTCATGGTCACGCGCTGCGTGCTTGTATTCCATGTCTCACTCCAGAGCTGCGTACCGCTCGTCGCTGCGTTAAAGATGGTGAACCGCATGTTGTAGTCCCCGTCGGTGACTGCCTGGCCGTCGCTATTCACCACCTTCCCCTGGTAGGAGATCGGCTTGTAGATGCCTTCCGCCGCATACGCGGTCTGAATGGAAAATGGATAATTGAAAATGGAAAATGCGTTTCCGCTAAGGATGGCGTTGAAGATAAATCCGATGAGCAGGGTGATGCCGATGGTGCGGCGCAAACGTGTCTTTAGCTGCGCCGCCCTGTGCAAGCTTGTGCTGAGCGCAGACGAAGCATCGAAAGGTGACACAGAGCACATAAAGACCCGCGTTCTCACAAGCGCTGCATGGCATTCGCTCTGGTGCCTCCACACGCTCAGTGCGGTTCGGGCAAGCCGGCTCTGACGGAGGAATTTATCCATCGGGGGTGAGCTCGGAGTACGTGTGTGTCTGTTGTGATTTCGAAGGAATATCTCCACCTGCACCTTGTTTCGGTGCAGCGGCTTGCCGTGCACCGTCTGGTGCTGCGGCATGGCCTTCCGTTTCCAGTATCTCCGTTGCTTGCTCTACTTCGCGCTCCTCCGCCACGTTGCTCTCCCACACTGCAGTCATGAGGAAGAGCGCGATGAGCGCGAGGTTGCTCACGATGCTCACCACGATGATCGGCCTGCGGAAGTGTCCCCAGATGTACTTGAGCAGTGATTTGCCTGCTTGCGCAAATGCAGCGAACTCGCTCACCGGTTGCACTTCCGCTCCTTCAGGTGTCTGCTCAACCTCCGCAATGGGGGAGAGGAAATCCTGGCCTGCCTGTCCTTCCATCTCAGGTTCCTTCCGCTTGCGGCGGTGCAGCACGGAGTTCCCGAAGTAGAAATTGTACTGCGTGATGATGCGCCCCACCGTGGAGGAGGAGACTTTCATGCCGTGTTCGCTCTCCAGGAGTTCCGCTATCTGGTCCTTGCCGAGGAACGGGTCCCGCATGCGGTAGATACGCACCAGGTCCACCACGGTCTGTGTGACTTTGGGTTTACGCAGCATGCGTGGCCGGTGAGACTTTTCCTCGAGCGTATGCAAATCGCTCGGATCAAAACGCTCGAGCCAGCGGTAGAACGTGCTGCGCGCGACGCCGAAGTGCTTGCATGTTTGTGAAACGGACTCACCGCTCTCGAGGTAGTACGAAAACCACTCCAGCTTTTTCTGCACATCAGCATCGAGACCCATGAGCCGCGCTTGCTGCTGCAGCTTCCTCAGTTCCTCCGGTGTGATTTCGATGTGATACATGTGAGGCGTCTTTGTGTGGGTGTTTGTTCGTGATGCGTCCAAGGAGTTGCTTCGTGTGTTTTTTGTTTTTTAATCTCTTCAACGCGCGCGTAATGCATGTATATTAACACATCTTGCTAAGATATGCAATACATGGATCAGACATATTTCGAGACAGTTGTGAACGAATAGTGACAGGAAAGCACGTATGATTTTTTGCCATATTTTGTTCCATGTATATTCCTGTGCCTTCCTGCATCTTTTGTTTGTATCAGGCGGTACCTAAGCTATTGACAATTCCTCGTGACAGTTTTGCAGAGAATTTTCTGATTCGTATCCTTCTGAGCTTTTGATGCGAGTCAAATGAACGGATGTTCTGCATGTGTAGCAACATCTTGATCAAATTCATTAAAGAAGAACGAAATCGTAAGAATGTCAAAATTCGGGGTCTATTCCCCGAAAGGACAGAGACATACAGCCCCCACCCCCTGCATCCCCCTCCCCCGTACGGGGGAGGGGGAAACGATCACGCAAGCGTGTGAGAGTGGGGGTGGGGGCTGCTCAGAGCTTAGGAAAGGCGGGGTCCCTTTTTCTTCTGTAGCCACTTTCGCTACCATGGATGCAATGGCGTATCCCACACGCATTGCACTCGCGGCTGACCATGCAGGTTTTCCGCTTAAAGAAGCGGTGAAAGCGCATCTCATCGCCAAGGGCGTGGACATCGTGGATGTCGGGACCTTCTCGGAAAAACCCGTAGATTATCCTGCTATCGTCCGCAAGGGTTGTGCTGTAGTACTGGAGCAGAAGTGCCCCGGGCTCATCTTTGGGGGAAGCGGCAATGGTGAGGCGATGGCTGCGAATAAAGTGCGCGGAATCCGCGCTGCGCTCTGCTACAGCGAAGAGAGCACAAGGCTCGCACGGGCGCATAACAATGCCAATGTGATGAGTCTGGGGGGTCGTCTCACGGAAACCGCTCTTGCTCTCACGCTTGTAGATATCTTCCTCACTACGGAGTTTGAGGGAGGGAGACATGAGAGGAGAATTCAAGATTTAGAATAGAATATCGAATGTCGTATGTGGTATGTGGGGATTCCCACATACCACATACGACATACCACATACACCATACGGTGCCTCATGCTACTATAGTTTTGCTCCATGCCACTTTCTTCCCCCGTTATTGCGCCTTCTCTCCTCTCCGCGGATTTCCGCATCTTGCAGAAGGAGGTGGAGTCCATAGAGCCGTATGCAGACTGGCTTCAGGTGGATGTCATGGACGGGCATTTCGTGCCGAACTTGAGTTTCGGCGCGCCGGTGGTGAAGTGGATACGCACAGAGCTTCCACTGGATATTCATCTCATGGTCGAGAATCCGGCGGACCGTCTGGAGGAATTTCTGGAGATTGGCGCAAGTCATATTACGTTCCACGCGGAAGTGGTGGAGAGTCTGAGAGACCGCAGAGCTCTTCTGCAAGCCATCCGCGATGGTGGAGCTACTGCAGGAATCGCCATCAACCCCGAGACGCCTCTCTCGGCAGCGAAGGATGTTCTCTCCGAAGTGGATCTCCTCCTCGTCATGTCGGTGCACCCCGGGTTCGGCGGTCAGAAGTTTATTGCCGATGTACTCAGGAAGGTCAAAGCAGCACGTGCAGAGTACCCTGATCTCATGATCCAGATGGATGGCGGAATAGACAAATCCACGGCATCTCGTTGCCTGGAAGCTGGCGCAAACAACCTTGTTGCTGGTAGCTTTATCTTCCGGTCCCGGAATCGGAAAAAGGCGATTGCGGCGCTGCGGGGAGTGTGAACCTGGGGCAATTGCTTCCATCTGTCGTCCCCCTTTGCTACCATAAAATGCTGATGAAACATTCCGCTCTCCTCATCGGCACAGCACTGCTCCTCGTTTCCTGCGGGGGTTCTTCGCAGGGGAACGTGGCACAGACCGGGCTTCCCATGAAGCTCATTTACCTCATCTCCGAGGAGAAGGAGGTCGTCGCTCCCGTAGCAGTGGAGCTTGCGCTCACGGACGAGCAGCGGAGCCGCGGGTTGCAGTTCCGGGAATTCCTTCCACGGGAACGGGGAATGCTGTTCATTTTCGAGAACGAAGAGCCGCGCTCTTTCTGGATGAAAGACACGCTCATTCCGCTCGACATCATCTTCTTCAACGGGAGCGGGTCGTACGTTTCCTCCGCTTCCATGACGCCATGCACGGAAGATCCATGCCAGAAGTACCCGTCTGCGGGGCCTGCGAAGTACGCACTGGAGGTGGTGGCAGGATTCACAGAGCAGGTGGGAGTGGGGGAGGGGTGGAAGATGGCGTTCTAGCGCGTATGTCGAATGTGGTATGTCGTATGTGGGGTAATTCCTCTGCCCCATTTGGATTTTGAAAGCTTTCGTCTTTCCCAATATTCCATATTCCACATACGATATACACGAACCGTTCTGCTACCATCTCCCCATGATCACTCCACAAGCACTCCGGCCGTTCCTTGCCACCGCCCTTGAGAAGACAGATTTCCCCGCGCTCGGTGAGCGCTACCAGGGCAAGGTGCGTGATGTGTACAGGCAGCCGGAGGAGAAACGCACCATCCTCATTGCCACGGACCGCCAGTCCGCCTTTGACATCAACTGGTGCACCATTCCCCTCAAGGGGCAGGTTTTGAGCCAGGTGGCTGCGTGGTGGTTTGATCAGGTGAATGACATCATGCCGACGCATGTCCTCGATCTTCCGGATCCCAATGTCACGGTGGTGAAAGATCTCAGAATTATTCAGGTGGAGATCGTGGTGCGGGCGTATCTCACCGGTTCCACCAAAACCTCCGCGTGGGTGAATTACAGCAGCGGCGTGCGGAATTTCTGCGGGAACAAGCTTCCTGAGGGTATGGTGAAGAATCAGCCATTCAAAGATATCATCCTCACGCCCACCACAAAATCGAAGGATGACGAACTCATTGATCCCAAGGGAATCGTGGCACAGGGGCTCGCGACAAAGAAACAGTGGGACGAAATCACGGAGAAAGCCTTCGCGGTCTTCCGCCGGGGGCAGAAAATCGCCCGCGAGCATGGGCTCATTCTGGTCGACACGAAATACGAGATGGGGGTGGACGAGCACGGCACCATCACCCTCGCAGATGAGGTTCATACCCCGGATTCCTCCCGCTACTGGGTGGCGGAGACATACGAAGAGCGCTTTGAGCGTGGGGAGGAACCGGAGAGCCTGGACAAGGAATTCTTCCGGCTCTGGGTCCGCAGCCAGGGATTCGAGTACGAAGACGAGAGCACCTGGCCCAAAATTACGGACGATGTGCGTGTAATGCTCGCGAGCAGGTACATTGAGCTCTACGAGCGCATGACCGGCAAGACGTTTACCCTGCCTTCGGGGAGTGATGTTGCTGCGAGGATAGGGAAGAATCTGCAGAGGTACATGGTGGTTCCCCACGGAGTAGCGTAGATCGCTTTTGGAAGTTGCATAACGGCTGATCTCGCCGGCCGTAGTCCGCCACAGGCGGACGAAGGCTGGTGGGTGCGCCTGTATAGGCACTTTTGGGTGCTTCTGCGGGGGTGGTGACAACTCTATTTGACAATCTCCATTTTTACTTTGGTTTGACATTTTTTCTCACTAGTTTTCCCACCCCCTCCGGGGCGTTGTCCCCGATCGCGAAATTTGCTATAATCTTGAGATTTATTGAGGCTCAAAAGCACATGAGCCTGAGGCTCATTCCCGAAAAAAAGACACACAAACACCCCGCACATGGAAACCCCCGACTGTTCCTCACTGCAAGACATCCAGGAGTTGCTGCGCACCCCTCCGACAGAGGTGCCGCTCCATGGCAGGAGCAGGGAGGAGAAACAGGAGTGGATGTCGCTGGCACTGAAGCGGTTTGGGGACTATGCAACATTGAGCAAGGAGGAGAAGGGGATCATCCGACAGTATCTGCAGCTTATGACGGGCTACTCCCGAGCTGCGCTCACCCGGAACATCCGCCTTGCTCTTGAGGGGCTCGAGCAGGAATCTGTGCAGACACAGGCTCATACGCGCGCTCTGTGGCGGACGCTTTCCGTGTACGTGCTCGGGCCGGTGTGTTTGATCCTCATGCTCATTGCCCTCGCGACGGAACAGAGGGGGGCAGAGCAGGTACCGCTCGCGTTCCTCAATGCCGGTGCGGGGGAATTTGCCACTCTTCACGGGGCTCAGGGGCTCCCGGGCAGGCTTGTGAATGTCGGGGAGGACGGTGAAGTACGTCCTCTCCAGGTTCGTACGGTCACAACGAGCACCATTGGTCCTGCCATAGCGCACCCGCTCTTCGTGGCAACCATCGACAGCCAAACCAGAGAGCTACAGGAAGTTTCCCAAGGCGAAGAGGTGGTGTTCGCACTGGATGTGCAGGAACTCATCCGGCGGGTGGAAGAACGGAGGCAGAAGCGCCTGGGAGGGGCCGTATTGCAACACATACTCACGCGGTTCCACTCAGGGGAGGCACCGCACACCGCAGCCCCTGCAATGCAAGAACAGAAACGCACGGACGAATTCTTCGTGGATGTGTATCCGCTCCATGCCAGTGCACCGCAGAAGGAAAATCCAGTGCTACTCGAACTCTTCGGCATGGGGCAGGAGGGGCAGATTCTCATGCTCAAGGATGGGGTGCCGCAGTGGCAGGACATGCCGCTCCGTGAGCAGATTCGTGAGGCTGCACCGCACGGTGATGAGCGCACGCGCCGCGGAGGCGGGTACCGCAGTGGCGGAGGAGGTGGCGGAGACAGCAGTACAACTACGAGCACCACCAGTACGACGAATATCACCAACAACTACACAACCATCAACCAGAGCGGTACGGGTGCGGTGTTTGTTGGAACCACTACGGTGACCTCGTACAACGGCCAGTTCACCTCCGGGAGCTATGTGGGGTACCAGGCAGCGAACGCCATCTGCGATGCAGAATTCTCTGGCAGCCACTTCTGCCAAACCGATGAGATCATCGGCACCATCTCTTCCGAAGACATCTCCACACTCTTCTCCGGCATTCCGGATGCCTGGATCGCCGAAGGTCCTCCGGGATACACCGCGGATTCCAATGACTGTCGTGGCTGGACTTCCAGCGGTGCCACACATCTCGGTCCGTGGTGGGAGTTCAGTACGGCCGGAGGAGGAATCGGATACCTCACCAACTGTTCCACGACCAAGCCTCTGGCTTGCTGCCGTTAGTTACCTTCTTTCGCATTTCAACACGCACACGAGTGACGGCACAGAGAATAGCAGGAGTGATCCTTGTACCACTCCTGGTGTACATGGTGTTGGTGCCTCTTGTGTACGCGGCCACGCCACAGTACGTGTCGGACCCGACAGAGTGTCCCTCTGAAGATGCCCAGTTTCCCGGGCAGAAATGCTCCGGAGGCTTGAATATTTGCGGCGTAGACGACTCTACAGGAACGGAGGTTACACAGTGTTACGACAACTCGACCATCTCCGCCCCGGGTTCCACCACATCGTCCAATACGCAGTACACAGCGAGCCTCGGCGGGGGGTACATCATAGACTGTTACGCAGACGTCGACGCAGCAGCTCCGTACTGTGACAACAATGGCAGTTGGCTCTGCAACCGCGATGAAAGTTGTTATACCACGCAGAAGCGAGCGACTACCTGTACTGGTGCCGGAGCATTTACGTGCGGAGATTGTCGTTCGGGGTACCAGGACTGTACGGGGGACAGTACCTGCGAAGTGCAGACGAATGTGACTAATTATCCGACGGGTGCGAACAATAACTACGGTGCAAGCTGTGCCGCACAGTGTGATACGAATTATCTGGACTGTGATGGCGGAGGTGAAGGAGCAGGCGACGGTTGTGAAATTCTGGATGGAGGTTCCTGTGGAACGAATGCAGTGTACGATGGCTGTAGCGCAGGAGCCGGTAATTGTGTCTGTAGTTCTGGTTACAATGACTGTGACGCTTCCGGTGCGGACGCAGGAAACGGCTGCGAAATTCAGACAGGAGCAGCCTGTACTACAGCGCAGGGTGCTACCGGAACGTACAACGGTTGTACCTGTGTGCCGACGAAGAGTTACTTCCAGACGGGAACAGAGTCTGTGTATGCCACATCCGGTTCTCTGCTCTGGGGTACGCAACTCGGCACAGGGAAACTTGTGAGCATGTCCAATGCGGACGGCGAACAATTCGCTGTGTACAACAGCGGAGCCGTGCGCATCGGTACATTCACTGAGGGATCGGGGACTGGTGCTGGCACGTTGCGCTGGACTGGCGGAGACTTCCAGGGCTACACAGGCTCTGCCTGGGTGAGCTTTACCGCAGCTGCTTCCGGATTGTCCCAGAGTGTTGCCGATGGGCGGTACGTGCAGCAACAGGGTGATACCATGACAGGTGGGCTGCTGATCCACTCCACAAACGACACTTCCGTGAGCATAGAGAACGGGTTGCTCCTGGAAATTGCAGGAACTTCCTCCGGTTGGGTGCTGCATGCGCAGGATTCCATCACAAGCTCAGGGACGTTGGTTGTGGAAGGGAATGCACTCTTCGCCTCTACGCTGACAGTGGGCGGGGTCACCTACACCTTCCCGACATCGGACGGGACGAGCTCAGGGAAAGTCCTGGCCACCGACGGAAATGGAAACCTGAGCTGGACAGACGCCGCTGGCGGTACCAGCTTCACCGCTGGCAGAGGATTGGCTCTGAGCGCTTCTGTACTCACGCTGAATGCAAGCATCACCGGCTCAACATTGAGCTTCACTACCATCTCGGGGGGGACTCTGCATGCAGAGAGCCTCGTGACGAGCAGTGGAGGTATGGTGGTAGAGGGTGCCACGGTGCTCAACGGCACCGTGACCTTCGGTTCCACCCTTACCCTCAACGGTGTCACCTACACCTTCCCCACTTCGGATGGTTCTTCCTCCGGCAAGATCCTCGCGACAGACGGAGCAGGTAACCTCTCCTGGACAGATGCAGCGGATCCGAATGCCATCACGCAGGCCACTGCTGATGCGCGTTACGTGATGGTCCAGGGAGATACGATGACGGGAGGTCTTCTCATCAACCTCGGAGGTTCTGCATCCGCAAGTATCGATTCCAGTCTGGCACTCGAGGTGGTGGGCACGATGTCCGGGCGCATCCTGCACGCCCAGGACCTCCTCACCTCTTCCGGTGGCCTCATCGCGGAGGGCGCCACCACCCTCAACGGTACTGTCACCTTCGGCTCCACAGTTACTCTCAACGGTGTCACCTACACTTTCCCGACTTCCGACGGTTCCGCCTCCGGCAAAGTCCTCAAGACCAACAGTGCAGGGCAGCTTTCCTGGAGTGCTGACATCGATACCGACACCAACACCACCTACAGCGCCGGTCAGGGTCTAGCCCTCAACGGTACGGTCTTCACTCTCAACTCCACTCTCACAGGTTCCTCTCTCGACTTCACCACTGTCTCCGGAGCTTTGGTCCACGCCCAGGATCTCCTCACTTCTTCCGGAGGCCTCATCGTGGAAGGATCTGCAGTCTTCGGTTCCACTCTCCGTCTCAACGGTGTGACCTACACCTTCCCCACCTCCGATGGCTCTG
>MFYJ01000002.1 GCA_001787755.1 Candidatus Peribacteria bacterium RIFOXYB1_FULL_54_35 | reverse complement strand
TGAGAAGTACCTGAAGTCATCATCAGGTTTTGCCTTCCGGAATAAACGTCTCATATGACGAGTGGAGGGGTCCCTCCTGGCCCACCATTTTCTGAGGGAAACCTACGGTTTCCCCCAGTACCCCCTTCCCTTTAGCGGTGCCGCTCCAGCGAAAGCAAGCTTCCGCTTCGCGGGTTTTTTTATGAGTGGTGTGCTTATCGAAAGACCGTTAAGGAGGTAGAATGATCTCCATGGACGAATCACAACACATACTCAAAGAGCTTTCAGGTATTAGAAGCGAAGTGTCTTTGCTTAAAATAAAAATGGACTCTCTGGAGAGGATTTTTGATTTTCAGAGGAGGCTTGATGAGTTGAATAGACCAGACAGATTTCTTGAGGAAGCTGCAAAATCAGAGTCACTGATCCAAAAGAATTTTGAAGAGTGGAGGGACTACTTGCACAAGTATTCAATTGTGATGATGTCTATTACAGCATTCTTCACAACCCTTGTTGGATCTAATTTAATGAGAGTAGAACCAGACTGGAGTACAGTTTATTGGTCTTTTGGATTTATAGGTACTTCAGTGTTGCTGGCACTTCTTTCGATCTTCATTACTATTTTTGTTGAGAGAAAGATAATAAATGCCCGAGTGCTTTTTGCTCTTCCTGGAAGAAAAAGAGACGAAAGAATTAATCCAATTGACGGAAGAAAGATGGATTACCGAGATTCAATTGAAGAATGTAAACAAAAATTGAAACAGGAAACTGATCCAGATGAAATCAAATGGTTAAAACTGCGAATCAAAGCAGATAAAAGAGGGTTACGACTTATGAAATACGTTGCTGCACCTGTTGGATGGTACGAATCAGTGAGACTTTGGATGACAGTACTGATGCTAGGTATGTCCTTTATAGGAATAGTAATAATGATGTCTCAATTTCTGCGAAGTTCGAATAATGAGTCTATGCAACAGGTAGAGACACAAGAGACTGATGCCAGTTTGCCATAACATTCCACAAAGGGTTTGCCTTCACACTCTTTAAGCCCATCACCTATTCCCTGATTACTTGCTTTTGTCGTCTTTAGAATGCTCCTCGCCATCTTTCCGTTGACCGGGTGTGCTGTCTGTTTTTGCGCCCCACTGTGACATGAGGATGAGGAAGAGAACAACAACGAATATGAACAAAGCAAGAGCGACCACGAAGAGAGTATAGCAGTACCGTGCTATCAAGTCTGAATACTATTGAGTCCGCACCACCATTCACTCATACCCCCCTCCAGCAGCAAGCCTGCTTGCATTTGGTGCAATACTGCTCTCCGTTCTCGTGGACTTTGCCGGTAATGCACAGTGCGCCACAACAGTCTGACCGGATGCCATCCTGTTGCTCCTGAGACAGCTTTCTGCGCTCATCCACCGACAGGTGCTTTTCGCAGTACTGCCTGCCGTTCGTTGCTTTGCTGCAACCTTTCACCGCGCAGAATTCACGTTTTTTTGGAATGAGAGAGGGTGGAAAAGGCACGCAACTGCGCAGAGCCACCATAGGCTTCTTGGGGCAATCTTCCTAGGAGAAAGGTCCTTTTTCCTCTCTTCCTGGCTGTTTTGGCAGGAATTTCTGCGTGATAATCTCGGGTATTTGTTCGCCTTTTTCTCCGCTGAGAGTAGGCTTAAACCGTATGCAAACCAGTACTGTCTCTGCGAGAGAATCTCTCGGATTTCGTGAGATTGGCATTAAGCCTGTGTTCCTGAAAATCCTCGATGACCGAAAGATCTCGCAGCCGACGCCCATTCAGCATCAGGCAATTCCTCTCGCGCTTGAGGGGAAAGATCTCGTTGGCATAGCGCAAACAGGCACGGGCAAGACTTTTGCCTTCGGGCTCCCGATGTTGCAGCAGCTGGCAGCCGGCAAGAAGAGGGCGCTCATCCTTCTCCCGACGCGCGAGCTCGCGTACCAGGTGGAGGAGGCGCTCCGGCCATTTGCGTCCGTGGTTGGGATTCGCATGGCGGTGTTCGTCGGCGGTGCATCCATGCATTTGCAACAGCAGATGATCAAGGGAAATCCCCGCATTCTCATTGCTACTCCCGGTCGGCTCAACGACCACTTGCAGCGGCGGACTGTGTCTCTCAAAGAGGTCGATATTCTCGTCCTCGACGAAGCGGATCGCATGCTCGATATGGGGTTCAAGCCGCAGATCGATCGCGTTCTCTCCCATGTCCCGCGCGTGCGTCAGACACTGCTCTTCTCGGCAACAATGCCGCAGAGCATCATCAAGCTCGCCTCCAGCCAGATGCATCTTCCGCTGCACATAGAAGTTGCTCCGTCCGGAACGGCCGCAGCAAAGGTTGAACAGGAGGTTATCATTGTGCAGCAGCAGGATAAGCTTTTGCTGCTCAAATCACTCCTTGGCGAAAGTGAGGGAAAGGTGCTTGTTTTCTCGCGCACGAAATATGGTGCCAAGAAGATTGTGCGTGCACTGAGTGCTGCGAAATTCCGTGCAGCGGAAATACACTCCAACCGGTCTCTGGGGCAACGCCGCGCGGCGCTCGAAGGATTTAAGAAGGGCGCGCACCGCGTACTCGTTGCAACAGATATCGCCTCGCGGGGTATCGATGTCACGGACATCGCGATAGTGATCAACTACGATCTTCCGGATGATCCCTCCGACTACGTCCACCGGATCGGGCGGACAGGCCGCGCTGATCGCGAAGGACATGCCATCTCGTTCGCGACACCCACGCAGGCCAGCAGCATCCGGGACATTGAACGGCTTATTCGCACGCCAATACGGCGCCGGCAGCATGCGGCTCTTCCTCCTGTTCCCATGGAAGAAAAATCGCGTACGTCGGCACATCCACACCAGCACACCGGGCGGCCGCATGCACACAGTTTCAATCGCAGTGCACACAGGCACCATACCCGGGGAAGATATCGTCGGAGGTAAGTGTTCCGATATACTGTGCTTGTATGCGCGGATATCTGTTTGTAGCCGCCTGTGGCATTTTGAGCGGGACGGTGACATTTGGCGGGAGAGTCTTGAGTGATCTCGGGGTGTCTCTCTTCGAGATCTCGATCTATCGGTATGCCATTGGTGCATTGGTGCTTCTTCCGTTCGTGTGGAATGCACTGCCGATACTCCGGAGAAAGTGGAAACCATTGATTGTTCTTGGTCTCGTTGGAGCGGCACTGGGGCTCTCGGAAATCGCTGCTGTCGTACTTGGCGCACCCGTTGCTTTGGCTGCGTTTCTTATCTACAGCCAGCCGCTGTGGACGGTGTTCCTGAGCTGGCTCATTCTTGGAGAGCAGCCCACACTGAGAAAGATTCTCGCATTGGTCATAGCACTGTGTGGCGTCATCATTCTCTTCCAGCCGTGGAAGATGCAGGCGATCGGCTCTCTGTCAGGTGCGCTGCTCGGTCTCCTGGCGGGAATGTTGCTTTCCCTCTACATCATCCTGATTAGGAAAACACACTTTGACGAAATCCCATCACTGCTCGGAACGTTTGGCTGGCTCATCTTTTCATTGTTTTGGTTCATTGTTTTCTACCCATTTGTTTTTCTGGTGACGCAGGATCCTGCATTAGTGTCCCTGCGGACGGATGTATCACCGACAGCTTGGTTGCTCATCTTTGTGTTTGCGATGACGGCTGAAGTGTTGCCTGCTGCGGCGCTGTTCAAAGGATCACAAACGGTGGAAGCGTCACTCTCCGGCATTGTGCTTCTCCTTGAACCAGTGAGTGCAGCGCTGCTTGCGGTGGTGTTTCTCCATGAAGCAATAACGGGGAATATCCTGCTCGGGGGGTTGCTGGTTCTCGCAGCCAATGTTGTCACAGCTTCCAGAAGGCCGGCAATTTCCGGTGTATGACGTAACAAATTTGCTTGTACAGCTGTTTCAGCCCTAATAGAAGCGAAATAGAGAGGAATGATTTCCCAGGGGGAGTGTTGACAGAGAAAGGGATAGTTTTAGAATCCTTGCAATGGATTACTCGGAGATGCTGCCGGTGTACGAGGGGCATATGATGCCGGCTTTTGGGGACGAGCCTCCCTGCTCTTATGGATGCAAGTACTGCTTTGCGCACACGAAGGGATTTTGTCAGGATGCAGATCAACTTAAGCCCGGTTCTCCTGCGGAAGCAGACAGGCAAATACGGGTCACTCTCGAGCGTCTTGGAAAATGGGTACACTGCCTCGTCTCCTCACGGTTCCATGAACTCTTTGCGCGTGGCGAGCAGGAGGGATTGGCGCATGTCCGCAGGCTTGCAGGCTATGGGAAGAGCGTATCTCTCCTCACCAAAGCTGCTCTGAGTGCACGGACTGTCGATGAACTCGCTGAACTCAACAACCGGATGAAGGAGCAGGGGAACAGGCTTGCAGTGGAAGTTTCATTTGTCTCCGGGAGAGACCGGCCGGATCTTGAGGTTCATGCACCTACCGTGCAGGCCAGGATAGATGCCGCGCGGCTCCTTGCAGCGAAGGATGTTCCTGTTGGTGCCTGCATCAGCCCGGTACTCCCCGAAGAGATCGTGAGCACAGATGAGCTCTGTGCTCTCGTGGAGGAGACTCGTGATGTGATGGGTGCGTACACCGTATCAAGGGGATTTGCGTATACGGATGAAATTGATGAGCGCATGGGTCTGAGTATGCTTCCTGGTGTTTCTGATCATACGACGCACAACCACACCAATCCGCTTGTGGAAGCGCCAACATTTTCCCATTGGCATCTGTACAGCGATCCGAGGACGCACGAACTCAAGAAGCATATTCGCAGAGGGGGGAGACCGGCGTTCTCCCGTTCCACGCTCGCAGTGAACCACCTCATCCGCACGGCGGGCGGCACTGTTCCGGAGTATCTTTGGCAAGTGTGGCAGAGAGAAGCGGCCTAGTGTTTTTCTATGCGTAAGCAGGCTCCGTTTCCCTCATACATACTCTCCACATTTGCCTGCCGTTCCAGGATTGCCATCCTTCGATGGTGGATTTGATTTTCTCCGCCTCTTCCGGTGTGCATCGAATGGCGGCTTGCACTTCTCCGAGGTATCCCGGATTAGTGACACTGCAGTCTGGGGCATCGGGGAGGGAGCGGAGGACATCATCAGCGGGTTTTCCAATTCGTTTTGCGACTTCATCTGAGTGGAGAGCGAAGTGTGTTCCGTTTTCTGTATCCACCATGATCGTGGCGGCCCCATCAGCATCTTTGCAGAAGTTGACGCTTTCAAGATCGAGTGTTGCCCGGAATGCGTATTCTGTTTTCTCCATTGTGGAGCATTCTTCTCCTTGTCCATACACTGGTCAAGAATTAATTTAGGTGTCAAACACGAATTTTTCTCCCCTCGTACCTCCTGAGTACGAGCACGTTTTGCTGGGCGAGAATTTCTTTGGAGAGGGGGTCATCGTAGTCGCTGTCGTACACCACGGTATCAATGCCGGCATTGAGGATCATCTTCGTGCAGATCACGCAGGGGAACGTGTTGCAGTAGAGCGTGGAGCCTTCGATGCTGATGCCGAACTTCGCTGCCTGTGTGATGGCATTCTGCTCCGCGTGCGTGCCGCGGCAGATCTCGTGCCGCTGCCCCGAAGGAATTCCAAGTTTTTCCCGCAGGCATCCTCCGAGTTCCGCACAGTGTGGCACACCCCTGGGTGCTCCGTTGTACCCTGCGGTGAGCTGCTGCTTGTCCTTGGCGATCACTGCGCCTACCTTGCGCCGGAGGCAGGTAGCGCGTTTGGCCCAGGTGTAGGCGATTTCCATGAAGATCTCGTCGAAAGTCGGCCGGTCTTCTCCGGTTCCTAGTCTGAGGAAGTGCTCAAATTTCCGGCCAAGCTCTTCGAGCGTTCCTTCGTTGAGGATGAAGTAGTCCACGTTCTCCAGGCACTTCTTCACCTGCTGCCCCTTTGGCGGTTCGCCGATACCCTTCTCCCGTTCCAGGCGTTCCAGAATCGCTTCGCGCTTGAGCACAGTGCCGCCGCGGTTCCTCTCCAACACGCGTTGCACGAGGATCTCCGGGGAAGCACTCACGCCAACCACCTGCAGATCGGGCAGCTTCTTGAGTTCCTCCGCCTCTCCGGGGTTGCGGATGCCGTCTATGACCCAGGAGCTCTCTGGTTCCTGCCCAACAAGTGCACATACCTTTGCGCCAAGTACACCTGCACCGCCTTTCTCCCGCAGGTCGTTTCCCACATTTTGAAGATTCTCCCGCGTATGAGGCAGGCCGCGCTTCGTCGCTTCCTCCCGGACCATGTCGGAGAGGGAGATGTACTTGTACCCTCGTTTCTGCAAGAGTTTTGCAACCTCGCCTTTTCCGCTCCCCATGTACCCGGTGAGACCAATGTACTTTGGCATAGAGGGGTCGATTGTATTGCTACTCTGCCGGCATCCGCAAGCAGGCTTTACGGGGCGGCGGCCGGTGGCACTTGAATTTCCTGCATGCGCACGGAGGTTTCGATGATGGTTTGCAGCAGTCTGTCGGTTTTCTGTGGATCCATTGCCAATGCGGTGGAGGAGGAACACCATCGTTCGCTCATTTCCTGCTCCCGCACCGCGTCCCGTGTCTGATTCTTATGCTGTCGCACCTGTGCCCGGTGTGAGAAGCCGTTGATGAGCGCTGCAATGGATGCTCTGCAGAGCGACCAGGGGAAGAGGGTCTGCATCTCTGCTACCAGGTGCCTGGCTGCTTCCTCTGCCTTTTTCTGCGGGCAGGATGGGAACAGGCCTCTGAACTCCCGGGCAAATGTTGCTGCGAGGCTGTCTGCTGGTTCAGGTTGGGTTCTTGCTGCAATACTCTCGAGCAATGCTCTGTCTGCCTCATCTATGCCGTTGCGCAGCGCGTGCAGTGCTGCCTGTCGATCTGGTTGATCCGTAGCGGTGGCAACGGTGGATATAGAAAAATTCCTACTGCTCATGGAAGGAGGAAGGAAGCTTTTAGGAATGGAAAGTTCTCAGGTGTGCAGCTCCTTCTCCTTACGTAAAGGAGGGATAGGAGAAGCCGTACAGAATGCCCTGAGAAATCATGTGGGATGATTATAGTGAAAGAAATTGATATGTCAATTTTATTTGTTATGCTTCCTCTCTTTGTACGTCGAACCTATGCAGCAGGAGCAACTTCCGGAGACAGTGAGGCCGGAGAAGAGGTGCGGGCGCAGAACTGCTCTCCTGCGCATCGTGTTCGGGTGTGCCTATGCTTCTACACTCGGAGGTTGCGGGGGGCATGGTTTACCAGATCCCGTGCAGCAACGTGTGGAGGATGAAGAGCCATACATGAAGAAAGCATGGTGGCAGCAGCAGGGAATGGAGAGGGAGTGGTCCGGTATCTTTTTCCGGCTCTCCAAGATGGGTTGGGACGGCACGCTCGATTCCAGGAGGTTCACGCAGGAGCAGTGGGATTCCAATGAGCGGATAGCAGGATGGATGCAGGAGAATCATATTGTCGATATCATGGTTTGGAATGACCGGGAACATACAGAGTTCAACATATACGTAACGTTTGAGAGCCTCGGTGCATCCGACGAAGTCACCGATGATGCGCTGATGCAGTTTGCATACAATGTTGCCAAAGAGAGGTACCCCTGGCAGACGTATTCTTCTGAATGGAAAGGAAGTATCGAGCCTGTGTCAGGAGGAAGAAACCGCAGGAAGGTAGAACTGCGCTATGAGCATGATCCTTCGTTGGATCCCCAGGATACTTCGGAGTGATTATTGGCTGAGAAGGGCTTTTCTCCGGAACTGCTCCGCCTTCTTTGCGTGCCCCGCTTTTTCCCATACTTCCGCGAACCGTGCGTAGTCGTAGGAAGCGTCCAGGTGGCTGGAGTACTGCATGGACTTTGTAAACATCTGCACAGCCTCCTCGTAGCGGCCGGCTTTCTCATACACCTGCCCGGCAATCTCATACGCTTCGTAATGCATTGGTTGGCGTTCCATGGTTTTGCTCAGTACCCGAAGGGCATCGTCGGGGAGATTGGAAGCAAAGTACAGCTTTACGAGAAGGAGCAACGCTTTGATCCCCTCAGCATCACTGCGGGAGACACGCAGCAGCTCCGTTTCCAGGGCATGCACGTTTTCCTGCGCGATACTCTGGAATACTGTTCCCCTGTCGAGTTTCTCCGGATTGATGAAGTGGTATTCGTACTGGTCGATGAGTTCCGTATGCTCGGGGATGCGTTTGAAGTACACGGCAATCTGGTCATCTATGTAGACGAGTGCCCAGTCGGGGTTTCTGTCCAGATGGTTTGCATATGGCACGCTCTCTGCGTAGAGCTCACGGTTGGGTGTATAGTTGAAGACCGCGTAGGTGAGTCCGAACTCTTCTTCCAGTTGTTTCCATGTACTTGGGTCTTGTGCAGCATCCATGGTTTTTCTGAGGAACTCGTAACCGTAGTCCACGTTACGGCCGTCGACAAATACCTTGCGGTCAGGGTATCCACGGGAGAGAAGATAGCTACCGACATCGTAGGAGTTGAACATGTGTCCTGAAGGCTGCGTACGTTCCAGGAAATCGTACGCGCTCGTGTACTGTTCAAGAATTCCGGCTGTATTGGTACCAGACCGGATCAGGTGGATGCGTGTCATTCTGTTTAGTCCCAAAAGCGCAGCAAGGATGCCTGCACTCAAGAGCAGTATAGCCATCTTGTGTCTGTCTGCAGCAGTGAGCAGAGCTTGCCACCCAGTAGTGTGCTTGAGTGAGGCAAAGGAAATAGCAACCGCGGCCAGCACAAAGAGCGGAAGGTGACGCATGGCTGTGCATGCAAAAAGACCGAAGACGATAAGGATGGTTCCGAAAGCAATAGTATGTTTCC
This sequence comes from Candidatus Peribacteria bacterium RIFOXYB1_FULL_54_35, assembly GCA_001787755.1. Taxonomy (GTDB): domain Bacteria; phylum Patescibacteriota; class Gracilibacteria; order Peribacterales; family Peribacteraceae; genus GWB1-54-5. Next base: position 50,586 of record MFYJ01000002.1, on the reverse strand, counting down.
GGGACCAGAGCAGGGAGATGAGTGCAAGTATCCAGAAAACACCTGTCACCTGCAGGTATCTGGAGAGTACGGGAGCTTGCCATTCCACGATGAATTCCTTGGTCTGATCGGAGAAAAGGTTCTGGACATACGCGAGGTTACCGATGCCATTGGGTGAGAACAACAAGGTAACGAGTGCTCCTGCAATCGCGAGCAGGTAGATCCAGGATCTCAGGATGGTTTGGGGAAGAGGGGAGTGGCTACGTACGTCCTCCACGAGAAATCCGAGAAATGCCGCACCAATGAGTGCCACGGTTACGAGTGCAGCTGCGCCGTGCATGTTGACCCAGAGCACTTGCACTGCCCAGATGGGAAGCAGATATTTGATCAAATATTTTGTTCTATTTTCATAGCTTGAAATAGGGCTCTCTATGAATTTAATTGTAAAAAATAACTGCAGGGAAAAGCAGAGGAAAGTCCAGAGTTGCGGGCGGTCGAGGAGGAAAGGGCGCAAAAGGATAAGTGCCAGAAGAATGACGAAAACATTGGGCCAGATGCTCCGTCTGTCGATCAGGAGCAGTACTGAGAATGTGAGTGCCACAAGGAGAAAGCGCAGGAAGATCACGCCGCTTGCGCTGCCGAAGTCATAGAACATGGAGAGGATCACTTGCGCGAGCCAGCTCTGCGTCGCGAGGTAGGGGAGTCCTTCCCGCGTGTACGCAAATGGGTCCGTGTGTATCCATCCCGTGGACCGCAGCACCTGCCCCGCCTTCACGTGCCACCAGAAGTCTGAGGAGGTGATCTTATAGAGGAGGAGCCAGCCGATCAGTGCTACAGTGATGATGAATGCTGCGATGTTAAGCTGTTTGCGGTATTCCAGCATGGTGGAAGTATAACGCATCTAGCAGGTGATCAACTTCGAGAAACTTTCTCACTTCCTGGGCGTTGGCAGAGCAGTTTTCTTGACACGGCGCCGTTTCCAGATGATCACACAGATATCCGGAGGCTGTGTTGGCATCAATAGCGTCTGCGGACAAACGATGCCGTGTCTAGTATAGTGAAAGCAATGGAAACCTCAGCATCCGATTTGAACAGTGTCGCGGAGCTCATCGACGGATGGGTTGATCCAGACGCACACAGGGAACCCCGAGTGCGGTGCGAGGCGCTCCTTGCCTCCCTTGCTTTTCCGGATGATTTGCGGGATGTGCAATGGGTGGATCCTGTATATCGGGACGATATGAAAGATCTCATTGCGCGGAAGGCCAGGCGACGTGGCCTTCGGTTACCGGACTCCGATCTGTTTGAGCGCTGAGAGAGCGCGCTGATTCCCGGGATCGTACAGGAGCACTATTTCGAACTGTTCTCTGGCATCCTCCAGACGTTTCCGTTCGTAGTAGGCGATGCCGAGATTGATGCGCGCCGCAACGAAGGAAGGTTCGTAGCGTATTGCCATTTCGTAGTTCTCCATTGCCTGCCGTGGCTTGTCGATTTTTCTGTACGCAACCCCGAGGTTGTAGTAGGCCTGTGCAAAGTAGGGAGTAGTGGCAATTGCTTTCTGGTACTGGTCTATGGCCTCCTGAGGCTGGTCCATTTGCATGTACAGAGCTCCGAGGTTGAGGTACACCTCCGAGTAGGTGGGATCTATTGCAATGGCACGCTGGTACTCTAGGAGAGCTTCATCTCTCTTCCCGAGTTCTGCGTAGAGAATGCCGAGACCGAAGTGTGCGTTTTTACTCTCCGGATCAAGTTCCAGCGCGCGATCATACTGCGCAAGTGCTTCCTCCATTTTCCCCTGTTTCCTGAGGGCTGCGCCGTAGTTGCTGCGTGTGCGCGGGTGGTCCCGGATAGCGATGGCTTTCTCGAAGTGTTCAATTGCCTTTGTGATATCCTCCTGCCTGCGGTACGCATTGCCGAGGTTGTTGTGGGCAACATGGGAATCCTGGTAGTGCTCTATGACGTTCTGGAAGAGCGCTTCTGTTCCTGCCCATGTTTGGGACTGCGCATGTGCCATCCAGGCGAAGAGGAGCACAAGCGCGCCGATTCCTCCGTTCAGGGCAACCAGCGGAAGACGTTTTGAAAGGTGTGCTAGGCCGAGTGCAAGCAGGAACAGGATCCCAATGGAACCTGCGTAGGCGTAGCGGTCTGAAGCGAAGTACAGGTCCATCTCCCCCTTGGCGAAGTTGAGGAACGTCGGGGAAATGGTGATGAGGAAGAAGAACACCCCGAAGAAGAACACGCGGCTTTTTTTCAGTGAGAGGAACGCGATGAGGATGAGGATTGCGACACTGATTGCAGGCCAGAGAAAGTCGGGGTTTGTGATTCCAATGTCACCAACGTACGGATACAGCACGGAAAGCTTGGTGGGCCAGATAATTTTCTCAAGATAGAACACAGTGCTTTTGCAGGACATGAGTATCTTTTCGAGCAGTGTGGCACGCTGGAGAATTTCCGATTTTCCGAAGATGGCAATAATGCCGAACACAATGCTCAGAGCAAAGAAGGGGATTTTCTCCATGAGCGCTTTCCGGTCGATTTTTCTCCCCTCGAGCACGTCAAGAAGGAGGAGCAGCACAGGGAGTGTCGCAACAGTCACTTTTGCCAGAAGAGCAAAGAGGTATGCAATGAGGCTGTGTTTCAGATAACGTCCTGTGCTGCGGTAACGGAGGTACCCGATGAGTGTGAGCAGGAAGAAGAACGTTGAGAGCACATCTTTGCGTGCGCTCGCCCATGCCACTGCTTCGGTGTGGAGCGGATGAACGGCAAAGAGGAAACCGCACGCGAGACCAATCCATTTTTGCTTGGAGAGGAGGAAGATGAACCATGCAACAAGGATGGCGTTCGCGGTGTGGAAGAGAAGATTACTCAGGTGGTAGATCACGGGGTTCGTCCCTCCGATGAGGAAGTCGATTTGATACGTGAGGAATGTGAGAGGGATGTACAGTTCCGGGTCGTAGGAAGTGAAGATTCTTTTGAGTGTTGCAGGAGTGATTGCCCACACGGCAGGGTTATCGTAGATGAGCAGTCCGTCATCCCACCGCACGAACGGATGAAAGAGTGACTGGTAGTACACAGTGAATGTCAGCAGGAAAAATACCGCGACAACCAAGCCAAGTATGTGCCGGGCGGGGAGGGGAGTGGTTTCTTCCACGCGCGCACTCTATCACTCCTGCAGGTCGCAACTGTACATTTTTGTTCGTCTTAGAGCGCTACGCCCACAATGTTTCTCAATGCGATTCCTACTCCATAGGCGATGCATGCCCCCAGTGCACCCACTCCCATGATCTCCAGCGGTCCGCGGAAGAGACGTTCCTGTGTCACAATGCTTCGTGTGAGACCGAGAACATAGAGGGAGGAAATAGTGGCGGCAATAGCGATGGGGAAGCGCAGGGCAAGGTCGAAGGGGAGGATGTAGGAGACGAGGGGGATGCTCCCAAAGAAGGCAAAGGAGCAGAATGTCACAAGCGCATGTTCCAGAGGTTTGTTGTAGGACTCTCTGGCCATTCCGTGTTCAGAGAGCATCATGATGTCTGCCCACAATTCTTCATTCGAGATAATGGTATCTGTCATTTGTTCCAGTTCTTTCTGTGGCACCCCTTTCGATTCCAGGTACGCCAGGATTTCTGCTCGCTCGATCTCCGGGTCGTTCGCAATTTCCTGCTTCTCTTCTCTGCGGAGACGTTTGTATTGGTCAAATTCAGATTTGAGTGAGAGATAGGCACCTGTTGCCATGGATGCGCCGTCGGCCAGAAGATTGGCAAGTCCGAGAATAATGACAACGTAGCGTGGCATGCCGGCTCCCACTGTTCCTGCGACAACGGCGAACGTCGTTACAATACCGTCATTGCCTCCGTAGACAATACCGCGGATAAATTCCCCGAGACGGGTTCCGTGGTGAGCATGTTCCTGGTGTTCTCTCAGTGCAAGCTTCAGATTCCTTCTCTCAGTCATACTTTTCACTGTAGCAGAAGAAAAACACGAATGCTAAATGTGTCTTTTGGCCCCTGTGAAGGGATCAATTTGAACAAGATATTTGTTCAATTAACGTGCACGGACCACTGGTGTGGCTTTGCGGACAGCAAGCCAGAGGCCGAGAGCGCTCAGGGAAACAACCAGCCAGATGCCAGGGCCTGTCTCTGGCTGCCTCAATGGTTTCTGGGTGCTCCTCCCGAGTGCTGGAAGGGGATCTTCCACAACGAGGGCTCGTACCGGAGGTGACTCTTCATCTCCGAACACCGAGGCAACGGGGTTTCCTTCGCTATCGAAGGGGAACTCTCTGTTGCTTCCGACTGTGTATGGATTTTGCGGGATGTTCGTGTCTGTTGTTGGGGAAGTGGTTTCTGCAGTGGGATTCTCCATTCCCTCTTGGGATTCCTCGTCGAGTGCGAGTTGGCGCTGGATGGATTCCAGCAGAGATTGTTGTGCGAAGGAGAATGCATCCACGGAATCGGCGTCTCCCGTATCCGGCAGGAGATTCGATGTGTCTGGACCGGGAGGAGGAGTCGCTGCGGGAGCTGGCCCGCTGCTTCCTACCGTAATTGTGCCCCTCAGGTTTGGATCAGTAGGGGAATAGTATGTGTACGTTCCTTCGGCGGTGTCGGCAGAGATGGTGAAACTTGCTCTGTCATTCTGGAACATCGTCGGGGTATTGAGGCATCCCCCGCCCGGGCTGCAGAGCGTATCAGAAATAATGTACTGCGGGATCTGGTTCTCGTTGGTCCATGCAATTTGTCCTCCTGGTGCCACCGTAATGTCCGGGGGGTTAAATCCGTTTCCGGTGATCCGGACTTCAGTGGCGCCGGAGAGCTGTCCGGTTAAATTCCGCACACCCTGGTAGAAGAGTGTGGTGCAGCTCACGACCAGGAGTATGCCCATTACAGCAGCAGGTTTCCGCGAAACACTCGTTGTATGCACAGGAATGTGTTTCTCTTCTTTCCTCTGTGCTTCGTGCACAGGGACTATTTCCTCGTCGTCAGTTGTATGCCAATCCGGGTGGATATCGCTACTCATGTGACGGATGTTGCGTGGTAACGATCATCTGTCTCCTCGAGGCAACGAAGGTGCCGACGATGGCACAGACCACAAAGAGCAATGCAATGGTGGAGGAGGAACCAGTTTCTCCGGGAACAGTGATAGCTCCCTTTCCTGTGAGGTCTCCGATGGGGTTTTCTGTTACTACTTCCATGGTGGCATCTTCCACGAGGGGAGAAGTCGAAGTCTCGGCGCTTCCTACTTCCACGGCTACTTCCTGACTGAAGGCACTTTCCTCTTCCTCTGTGCTTACGGCGCGTATTGCGAAGTAGTACGTTGTGCCGATGGGCAGATTGCGGATCACCACGCTCTTCATGCTCCCATCTATCGTTTTGCGCTGGATATAGCGTCCGGTCGTTGTGCCGAAGTAGATGTTGTATGCTTTCAGTGAAGAGGAATTGAGTTCATCCCAGGCGAGGAAGACGGAGCTTCCCTCCGTTGTCGCTCGCAGGTTCCGCACCTGCAGGAGTACGAAAGCTGTTCTCGTTGCAGGGGTGGATGGCTCATCTGCACCTGAAGGTTCTTCAGCTGCGGTGCAGATTCCGTTCTGACAGTTGTTACTCTCACAGTCATCGGCAACCATACAGCTGCCTCCGTTTGGTTCAGGGGGTGGGGGAGGAGCTTCTACTATCATTGGATCGGGTTCAGGGGATTCCTGAGGTGCCTCATCCGCTGGAGGTGTTTGCTGCGTATTCACGTCCTGGAAGAAATCTTCCGGATTCGGGAAATTCCCTGGAGTGGGCTGGTCCTGCACGGGAGGCTGGTCGGATGTGGGAGGAGGATTCTCCTGCACGAAGATCACGTGCAGGCCGCCTGGCTCCTCTCCCAGGACGTATGCATCGTTGCCGTTCTCCTTTGTGTACAGAGAGGTATGGCCGCCCTGCTGGATGTCGTAGAAGCTGATGAATGTTCCGGAGGGCGGAGCAATTTTTGCACGGAGCTGGATTTGTGCCACAGAGACGATTGCATTGGCATTTGCTCCGGGTGCGTCGTTGCTCGCTTCAATCATGATGTAACCATTCATGTGATCGAAGTCGGATTCTCCGGGTGTGATGAGCGGGAAATTTGGGGATAGTGCAATAGAGACGCCTTCGAAGACGTTTGTATCGTACGCAATCCAGGAACGAACGTGTTGAATAGATTGGTGGGACGGGTTCTGTACCGCGACATCAAAGTTCAGAACGTCACCAATGTTGAAAGGAATCGTTTTGAGGGTCTGAGGATCTTCTACATCAAAGCGCGGGCACTGGCTCCCTGGTGCCGGCCCCACCATTCCTTCCACATCCGGCACGGGTCCAAAAATAGTATCGCCATCCTCCGTGTGGAGGTCGCAGTGCGGCCGGAAGAACACGGTTGCATCCTGGGAGGCAGCGAATACCTCTGGTGTTCCAATGAGGATGGAGACGGCCAGAAGCACAGTGATGGTGCCACAGAATGTCTGCCTGTCATGGCGCTTTTGTGTGTGCATGGGGCGGAAGCGGGTACAGCTAACGAGGAGAGAGTTCTCGTAGGATGCGGATGGCATCGTCGACTGTCAGGGTACCGTCCCCATTGGGGTCGGCCCTGAGCTGCTCCGGGGTGGCCTGTACGTACCCCCGGGCAATTTCCAGGATCACGATGGCGTCCCGGACAGTCACCTCTCCGCTGCCGTCCACATCGCCAGAAAGCTGGATGCTTCCAGCCTCAATGAGGGAAATGGGTTGTACCTCACCAGCCGACTGAATGCCGAGCGAGAATGAGGCGACAATTGCCAGTGTCCCCAGTGAGAGGATGTGGAGGTTTTGCCGCGAGAAGATGGAGCGGTTATGTGTGTGCATTTCCTATTAGTATAAAAGAAAAATGGTATTTCCACAACGGTCAGGAAATTGACTATTATTAAGAAAGTTATTGAAGTATTCTTTTGGTGCATCTGTGCTGTTCTCCGGGTGCGCTACAATGCTTCTCCTGTGACCCAGGTACATCTCCTCCTTGGCCCGAATGCCTATGCCCTTGCGCAGGAGCGTCTTCGGTGGACGCAGATGTTTCGAGAGAAGCATGGCAGCGAGAATCTCGCGGTGTTCGACGGGAACAAGGTCACGTTTCGGGAGCTGAGGGACGAGGTCACTGTTGCGCCGTTCATTGCAGCGAAGCGCCTGATTGTGGTTGAGGGTGTTCCGAAGGGGAAAAGGGGAGAAGTATCCTCCATTGTGGATGAGATGCATCCAGATGTTGCGCTGCTCTTTACGCTCGAAGCAGAGATCGGCAAAAATGCAAAGTTCACCGTTGCCCAGAAAGAGCTCAAAGAGCTTGCTTCTTGCACGGAGTTCCCACTGCTCTCCAGCAGGCAACTGAGGCAATGGATAGAGGAGTTCCTTGCAACGCTGGGGGGCACAGCTTCACCTGCAGCATTGCAGCTTCTCTTAGATATGATCGGCGAAGATCAGCAGTTGCTCGCCCAAGAACTCAGGAAAATTTCGCTCTATGCCCATGGGAGGAGAGTGGAGGCGGAAGATGTACGTACCATGGTGGCTTGCAGTGCTGAGCGTGAAGTATGGAAGCTGATGGACTATCTTGGGGATGGCCGCATTGACGAAGCCCTGCGGTATGTGCATGAACTTCTCGATAGGGGGTTCAGCCCGCAGGCGCTGTGGAATACCTTTCTGTGGATGCTTGCGCTCCTCGTGGAGGTGGTAGCGTGCGTGGAAGATGGAGAGACGAATCCCTGGACCATTGCGCGGGATCTCCATGTGCATGGGGCGGGAGTGCGGGCTATCCTGCCCTCCGCCCGCAAGATGGATCGTACATTCCTTGAACGCATTTTGCGTAATGCACTTGCGGCGGACAGAGGACTCAAAACGGGTATGTTCAAGGCGACGAACGAAGCGCCGGAGGAACTGCTCGCTCTCATAGACCGATCAATTCTTTCCTTTGCCTAAGCACTCTCAATTTGCTTGAGCAGTTCTTCTGCCTGCTCTTCATCCTGTGCGCTGTGTGTGGCCTCGTCGCTCTGGAGTTGTGTGCGGCGGCCTCTCCTCTCTACTTCCGTGCGGCGGATGAGTTCTTCCTGTCCCATCTGTTCAATCTGCTTGGAATATTTATTGTCGATTGCAGCAAGCTGCTCTTTCTCATTCTGCAAAATGCCTCGGAGGTTCTCTATCTGATCCGGGGTCATGATGGGGAGAATATTAATCCAGTATTGCCGCTCCTCGTCGTTCATGCTCTCTGACTGGAGGATGAGTTCTATGAGTTCAGGGAACTTCTGCCGGATGTCGTCCGGGATGATTAAACCACTCTGTGCCTGTGTTCCTGCGGGAGGTTCAGCCATGCATGGAAAGACTACGTTGTTTCAAAGATGCTCACAAGCATATCTACTCATGCGACCTTCAGTATTTCGTACCGCATCGATCCTGCAGGAGTTTCGATGGTGGTCGTATCCCCCTTCTTCTTCCCAAGGAAAGATTTACCAATGGGAGATTCATTGCTGATTTTGCGTTCAATCGGGTCTGCTTCCGTTGAACCGACAATGGTGTAGACCTCCGGGTCGCCCCGCTCGGTTTTGTTGCGCACTGTCACTGTGGAACCGATCTCCACCTCCTTGCCGATCTTCATATCTATTTTCTTCTCAGAGATGATTTTGGCGTTCTTGATCTTTCTCTCAAGTTCAAGAATCCGCCCTTCCACGAATGCTTGTTCATTCTTCGCTTCTTCGTACTCAGAGTTCTCAGAGAGGTCTCCGTAGGAAATTGCTTCCTTCAGGCGCTGTGCGACTTCCTGACGGCGAACCTTCTTTAAGTAGTCGAGCTCTTCTTTTAGTTTCCTCAGGCCTTCTTTCGTTACAAGGGTTTGATCTTCATCAATATCTGTGGTGTTGTCGTCATTCTGCAGATCATCGGCCATAGTGTTCTTAAGGGGAATGTGCCGGGGCATCCTACTGTACTGAAGGGTGTTTTCGCAAGAATCTGGCGAAGAATTGCGGTTTTGCTTTGGGAAGGGGAAACAGAAGGAAAGGGAGAAAATGGGCAGGAGGATCGCTTTCTTTCCCCTCGTTCCTCTGTTTCTTCTCCTACATGTTCTCGAGAAGATCCGGCCATCGCAGGAGAGGGAGTTTCTCCGGGGCCTCCTGTGCGATTGCCTCAGTCAGGCGTTTTGCGAGCTGAATATTCGTGATCAGGGGGATGCCCTGGTCGGTGGTCATCCGGCGAATGAAGTATCCATCTGTCTGCTCATCTCCGGTGGAATGGGTTGGGATATTGATCACAAGGTCAATGCGCTTGTTTTGGAGGTATTCAGAGATGTTTGGGCTGCGGGGCTCCGATACCTTATGGAGCAGTGCCGAGGGAATCCCGCGTGACTTGAGGAAGTCATGGGTGTTTTTTGTCGCGAAGAACGAGTAGCCCTGCTGATAGAGCAGATGGACGGAGGGAAGAACTTCCACCTTATCTTCCAATTTTCCGATGGTGAGGAGGATGTTCTTCTTCGGGATGGTGAACCCTACAGCGAGCATGGAAATGAGCAGAGCCTGTTCGGCATTGTCTCCGAAACATGCCACTTCCCCGGTGCTGGCCATTTCCACACCAAGGCGCGGATCGGCGCCTTTGAGACGACTGAAGCTAAACTGTGCCGCTTTGACAGCGACGTGATTGAGATCAATGGTCTGATACCGCTTATCCGTTGGTGCTTTCCCAAGCAAAGCCTGTGTGGCAAGCGTGATGAAATTCACTCCTGTGACTTTGCTCGCGAACGGGAAACTACGGCTTGCCCGGAGATTGCACTCAATCACTTTCAGGCGGTTGTGCTTCGCGAGGAGTTGGATATTGAATGGACCTGAAATGGAGAGTTCTTTGGCTATTTTCTTTGCAATGATCTTCACGCGCCGCAGAGTTTCCAGAGTGACACGCTGCGGAGGCATGACCATCGTCGCATCCCCGGAATGCACGCCGGCATGTTCAACATGCTCAGAGACTGCGTACACGAGCACGTCACCGTTCTGTGAAACGCCGTCGAACTCAATTTCTTTCGCTGCCACTTCGAATTTGGAGATCACAATAGGTGCCTCCTTATTGATGAATGCTGAACCGCGAATGTACGCCTGAAGATCCTGTTCTGAGTGCACTACAGCCATCGAGGCACCGGAGAGAACATAGCTCGGTCGGACAATGACCGGATACCCGACTTCTTTGGCGAATGCGGTGGCAGAAGACAATTCGATAAATTCTTTCCACTCCGGCTGGTCTATACCAAGAGTATCGAGCAAAGAACTAAATTTATTGCGGTCTTCGGCCCTGTCGATGTTGTCCGGGTGTGTGCCGAGGATGAAGATGTTCTTCTTGGCCAGTTTGGGGGCGAGAGAGTTTGGGATCTGTCCTCCCATGGAAACGACAATGCTCTTGGGGGATACGAGGTCAACAATGTCCCGCACACGCTCCTCACTCAGTTCCTCGAAGAAGAGAACATCGCATTCGTCGTAGTCTGTACTGACGGTTTCAGGATTGCTGTTGATCATGATCACCTCAAACTGCTCCCTCTGGAGTTCGTGCACTGCCTGCACGCAGCACCAGTCAAACTCTACGGAGGAGCCGATGGAGTACGGGCCTCCCCCGAGGACGATGACCCGTTCCTGATGTCCTGGGGCGTCGAATGCAATGTCCGATTCTGCTCCGTGGTAGGTGAGGTAGAGATAGTTCGTTTGGGCGGGGAATTCACCGGCGAGTGTGTCGATCTGCTTCACGACAGGGGTGATCTTGTCCCTGAGACGCTGTTCCCGCACTTCTTCCGTTTCAGTCCCCGTCAGCTGTGCGATGCTGGCGTCAGAAAATCCCATTTTCTTCGCCTGGAGGAGAAGATCTCTTTCCGGAACAGATCTTTTCCCTTCCAGCAGCTTGGCGGTGCGCATGCATGCCTGAATGCGCTCGAGGAACCAGCGGTCAATGCCTGTGGCAATTGCGGCTTCTTCAACGCTCCACTCGCCGTACAGCGCTTTCGCAAGTGCGAATAATCTGCGTGGCGTGGGACGCTTCACTTCTTTCGTCAGTTCCTTGAGCTCAAAGGGGTGCGAAGCAAGGCCTTCTGCTCCGATGTTGAGCATCCGGATGGCTTTCTGGAGTGCTTCCTCAAACGTGCGGCCCAAAGCCATGACCTCTCCCACGGATTTCATTTCGCTTGTGACACTGTCTGAGACGAAGCGGAATTTCTGAAGATCCCACCGCGGCATCTTGACTGCCACGTAGTCAAGGGAAGGTTCAAAGTCTGCGCACGTGCTCAGTGTGATTGCATTCTTGAGTTCCGGCAGAGTGTGGCCGAGTCCCAGCTTGGCTGCGATGAAAGCGAGAGGGTAGCCGGTTGCCTTCGACGCCAGTGCGGAGCTGCGGCTCAGCCGGGCATTCACTTCAATGACGCGGTACTCCCTGCTGCGCGGGTCGAGTGCGTACTGGATGTTGCATTCGCCGACGATTTGCAGATGTCGTATCACCTGGAGTGCTGCAGTGCGCAGCATCTGATAATCGAAATTGTCCAGCGTCTGACTCGGTGCAATCACAATGGATTCACCCGTGTGAATGCCTAGCGGGTCTACATTCTCCATGTTGCAGACGGTAATGCAGTTGTCCGCGCAGTCTCGCACCACTTCATACTCAATTTCCTTCCACCCTGTCAGATCTTCTTCTACAAGAACCTGGGGAGATTCGACAAATGTTTTCTGCGCGATGTCCTTGAGTTCCTTCTCGTTGAATGCCCGGCCGCTCCCTTTCCCACCGAGTGCGAATGCTCCGCGCACGATGATAGGATACCCAATCTCTTCTGCGGCCTTGAGAGCTTCGTCCACCGATTCACAGGCTCTCGATTTTGGGACAGGAATACCGATGGTCTGCAATTCTGCGTTGAAGAGTGCGCGGTCTTCCGTTTTGTTGATGCTCTCTACGGGGGTGCCCAGTACCTGGATGTTATATTTTTTGAGTATGCCTGACTTCTCGAGCTGCAAACCGCAGTTCAGTGCGGTTTGTCCTCCGAAGCTGAGGGCGATGGCTTGTGGTTTTTCTTTTTCAATAATCCTGCTCACGAACATTGGGTTCACCGGGACGAAGTACACCGTATCGGCGAGATTCCAGCTCGTCTGGTTTGTCGCAATGTTTGGGTTGACGAGGATGATGCGGTGGCCCTCTTCCCTGAAGGCTTTTATGGCTTGGCTTCCGGAGTAATCGAACTCACCGGCTTCTCCAATCTTCAGTGCGCCGGAACCCAGGAGAAGAATAGTGAGTTTGGGAAAAGAGTCTCTGTCGCCCGGGGAGGGCTCTCCAGAGCCTACAGCTTTCTTGGCTATCATGTTCCGGTGGAGAGTAGAGGAATTGCCTATGACGCACAAGCGGTTCGGGGTGTATCTCACCAGCCTTCGCCACGTCGCTCGCGAGCGACGTGGCTATGGCCGGCGGGATTGGTGATCCTTCTCCTCCCGGGAGTGCCAGGGTATAGGTTCATGGGTAACTACAGACGGAGAACTCGTGCCAATTGTCAATTGTGGTTTGAGCGCACTCTGCATAGCCTTGCTTCATTCTTCCCCACCGTATGGTTCGTATTGTTGCTGCTTTGCTTCTCTGTTTTTTGCTCCCAGGAGGTTTTGCTATCGCAGCGGACGATTTTGATTACCTCATGGGGGATCTGCAGAAATTTGAAGAAGACATGCAGGCGGGTGCGGAGGTGCAGTCATCTGCAGAGGCTGAACATGATTATCAGCTTTCCGATGAGTTATTTCCTGAGGGGGGAGAGAGCAGGGGCAGCCCCCTGAAAGATGCCGCGTTCCAAGAATTTGTGAGTGTCCATATCGACGGTGTGCCGGTGGAACTCACAGATGTTCCCGGTGATGCATGGTTTGCCCCCTATGTCCGTGATGTTGCAGAGCGGGGCATTGTTTCCGGGTACCGCGGTGCCGATGGCTTGCCCATAGGGCTCTTTGGCCCGCAGGACAGTGTCACTGTTGAGCAGCTCGCGAAGATGGCCATCGAGGCGACTGGCCATATACTTCTGGATTGCTCCGAAGGGGGACTGCGCAATGAGAGCGCGAGAGGAAGCTGGTCTGAGCAGTACATCCGTTGTGCTGAGCACTTGCATTGGGCGGTGTACAGCGATGGGTCGGTGGATGTGAAGCGTTTTGCAACCAGGTCTGAAGTGGTCGTGACGGTCCTTCAGGCTTTCGGAGTTCTCTTCGAACGTGCTCTCGGTACGGTTTTTACTGATGTCACAACTTCGACGGAGTTCAGTGGTGCTATAGAGCGTGCTGCTGCGGATAATATTGTTTCCGGCTACGCAGACAGCCAGGGCAATCTCACAGGGGAATTCGGTCCGAAGGATCCCGTGAACCGTGCGGCCATGGCAAAGATCCTCTCACTTGCGTTGCAGGTGTACGGGGAGTGAGGAGTTGGGAGCGGACTCGGCTCATATATTGCTTTTGCCCTGTTGTTTTGTATGTGTTTGTTTTGGGCCCTTCGATTCGTCCGCTTACGGCGGACTCACTCAGTGTCATTCGACTCTGCATTTTTTGGCCCGAGGCCACAGTCCGAGGACCATGAGCGAGGCCCGGAGAGCCGAGTCGAATGGTGCCGCTGGCTGGACTTGAACCAGCACGCCCGTAAAGAACGGGCGGGGGATTTTAAGTCCCCCGTGTCTACCATTCCACCACAGCGGCAAGCAGGAGTATTCATGGGAAAAGAGCAGATGGCAGGGTGGTTCACCCTCCGTAGTTTCGCTCATGGGGAATGAAATGAAAAGAGGTGCGAAACGAAGGTGGGCCACCACAGCGGCAAGGAGCTATCCGAGAGTATAGCAGTTTAGATCGGGAGGGATTCCACGTTGATCTTTGGCAGCGGTTTTGCATGTTGCTGCCCGACAATCAGGCTTGTTCCCGTGAGGGGGTCTACCTCTTCAGCTGCAAGGATCAATCTGCGTAAAGTTGTGCCAACAGGAGTGCAGGTCATGAGAGTTGCCGTGCGCCTGCTCACAGGCTGGTCGAGTACGTTGACATTGGTAGGTTTCACTTCCTCTTCTTTGCGAATGATGTAGCGGTACTTGTCTCCGCCGTAGTACACCCAGAACTCGTCTCCGACATTGAGCTCATGGAGTCTCGCGAAGACGTTCTTGTACTTTCCCGGGGCCCAGGGGTAGTAGGAGCTATGGCCGGTCACAAAGAAGTTGCCAGCCTGGCCCGGACGGGCTGTCCCGGGATAGTGCACAACTCCGAGCTGCAGTGCATCCTGGATATCCTTCTCCAGTCCCTCCCAGTTTTCAGAGAGGAGTGCCTGATAGGAGGGGGTAACCAGCGGAATATTCAAATCAAGTTTGGGGATAATCATTCTGTTTTCCGGGGGGCCAACACCGGGGAGCAGGGCGAGGAGATCGCCATTGTTCGATCCTGCTGTTGCGAGCGTGGGACTGCGGAGCAGCTTCTCTTTGAGTGCGGACTGTGTTGCGGAGACGCGGGAATTTGCGGAATGAATGTAATTAACAGGATTGAAGTATGACTGTGTGATTTGCCAGAAGCTCTGGTAGTTCAGTGAAACAAAGAGGAAGACGAAGAGTGCGGCGAATGTCCCTCCGAATCGCACGGTATCGAGCACGAAGAGTGTGAGCCTGCTGTACTGTTTGGCGCTCTGTTTGCGTGGATTGACAATCCAAACGGGTTGTGTGAGGAAGGACCACAGGATTCCCAGGCTTCTTCCGAGAGTACGGTATGCAGCAGTACTGTTTCTCTGCATTCTGCGGATGCTCCAGCGGTATTGGGAAGCACCCTCCTCCGTCAACCCCTGAAACACATTGTGCATTTTCGTGCGGGCATCCTGCCAGATGCTTGCGGGTTGGTTTCTGCGTCTTGTGAGTCTGCTGCTCCTGGGAGGCTCTGCAGATCCTGCGTTCTCGTCATCAATTGACGTCCATGTTCCCTCCTCGAGTACATGTTCACTGGAGTGGCCCCCAGAGTCGTCAGAAGGGAGAATGATGTTCCCATCTTCGTCGTACTTCGCGCCGTGTTGGTTCGGGGAGTCAAAAATCACAGTATTATAGCAGAGAATGGGGCGTTGTGCACGTGCTCAAGGGGGCATTCTATCAGAGAATCAACAGGGAGAAAATTCTTTGAAGAGGCTATGTACAGGGCTGGAGCAGAATTAGGAAGAAGAGGGAATTATTGTTCCTCCCCCCACTACTTCCTGGTCTCTGTAGAGGACAAGAGCTTGTCCGGGTGCTATGCCTCGCTGCGGAGTATCGAAGGTGAATGTGCCCTCTTTCCCACGGTAGAGGAGTGATCCCGGATGGTTTTCTCCTGTCGAATGTACCTTGGCAAAAAATCTCACTTTTTCGCTTTTCCTAGGGCTCTTTGAGATCCAAGACAGGGAAGATATTTGTACTGATTTCCCGTGATCTTCCCCATCCTCTGCAACGAAGAGTGTATTCGTGTGAGGTTCCACCCGTGAGACGTGGAGTGGAATGCGTAAGCCCCCAATTCCCAGGCCTTTTCTCTGTCCTATGGTGTAGAAGGGAAGTCCTTTGTGTGTGCCAACTTTCTTTCCGTCTTCCATGCGGATGTCACCTTGTTCCACTGCACCTAGGTACCGTCTGAGGAATGCTTCTTTACTTTTCTCGGGGTAGAAGCAGACATCCTGTGTTTCGCGGTAGTGTGCAGGAATCGAAATGCCAAAGGCAGTTGCCAGTCTGTATACCTCCTTCTTCTCCATGGCACCGAGAGGAAAGAGGATGTGTGCCAGTTTTTCCTGTGTGAGTGTGTAGAGGTAGTAGCTCTGGTCCCGACTGGTATCCGCTCCCTGCAGCAGCAGATAACGCTGACTGCCATCTGCCTCCTGTTCCGTTGCAATGCGTGCATAGTGTCCTGTCGCAACTTTTTCACATCCAAGTTCTTTTGCTTTCTCAAGGAACAAGCCGAATTTGATATGCTTGTTGCATTCCACACAAGGGTTGGGTGTTTCTCCTCTCGCATGTCCTTCCAGGAACGGATCCACGACTTTCTCTTTGAATGCGCGTTCCACATCTACCACGTAGAACGGTACACCAAGTTTTTCTGAAACCACTCTTGCACGTGCGATGTGTTCCACGGAGCAACAGGACTTCGGCGACGTGCGCACCGGTGGCGCGAGGGGGTCGCTCCACATCTTCATCATCATTCCGACGATCTCATGCCCCCGCTCTCTGAGCAGGTGTGCTGTGACGCTGGAATCTACTCCGCCGGACATGGCAACGAGTACTTTCATCTTCGGGTTGCTATCTTAATGAATCAAACAGGATATGGGCTAGAATTTGCCCCTGCAATTGCATACAATGCCGCCATGCCCTGGACAGTGGAACAGGCCCTTGCGCATTGGCAGAAGAAGCAGCTCCTCACCAAGGAGCAGGCTGCAAAACTCAAGGCTGCCTTGGGAGATGCGGATCACTTTGATCAGCATGGTATGCCACGGGCTGTCACGATCTTCGCCACGGTAGGGGCAGTGCTTATCGGGTTGGGAGTTGTTCTGTTCGTCGGGAGCAACTGGGCAGATATGACACCTTTCCAGCGCATCGCCACTCTGTTTCTGGGGTATGGAGTTGTTGTTGCAGGGGCGTTCGTTACGGAGCAGAGAAAGCTTATGAGAACTTCTGAGTCTCTCTGGCTGCTCACGGATATTCTCTTTGGAGCAAATATCATGCTGTTGGCACAGATCTTCCACTACTCCCTCACGTTCTGGCAGGGGCCTTTTCTCTGGATGGTCGGTGCTCTTGCCATGGGTCTTGCGCGCCAGCAGAAAGTGCACGGGTATCTTGCGGTGCCGCTCGGCATTCTTGCGCTTGGCTGGCTTGATAGCGGCAGGGGATGGGGATTCGGAGGGCAGATGGAGTTTCTTGGCAGTCACGACAATCTTCTTCCCGTACTGCCGCTCCTTGGCTTGAGTCTTGCATCTCTTTCCCTTCTTATTCGGAAGGAGAGGCACTGCGCATTCCTTCACGACGCACTGCTGAATTTCGGCGTGCTGCTTGTCGTTGTTCCGTTCATCATTTCCACCGCAGATGAGAGCATCCCGGAGGAAATGTTTGCGATGGGTGGAACGCTGAAACAGTGGTGCATCACTGCCGCCTCTCTTGTGCTTGTTCTCCTTGCGTGCGTGAAAGGAATGGGACGAATGGAAGTGAGGAGTTACGTGCTGGTGCTTCTGCTCCTCTCTGCGGTGTTGCTCATCCAGCGGCAAGACACGGCGCTCATTGGCTACGTTTTTGAACAGAATGCGTTCCTGTACTTCCTCTACATTCTCGTGCTCTTCGTCCTCTCGCTCTGGGGTGTGTGGATCGGCATCCTCGTACAGAATGGCAGACTGGTGAATGCAGGAATTGTTGCGGCATCGATCATCATTATCATTCAGTACTTCTCGTGGTCCTTTGCCCTGCTCGATAGGTCCATCGCGTTTATTCTCGGAGGGATTCTTCTTATTGCCATGACAGTGGGCATCGAGAGGAAGCGGCGGAAAATTCTCTCTTCTTTCACAGCCTCATGAAACGCACGCTCTTCATTGCCGTGGCGCTCCAGGTGTTCATCATGGTGCTGGTGCTCATCCCGCCGCTTATCGTGACCGGAACGGGTACGCATGTTTTCCTGGAGACGCGCAGAGTGGATCCCCGTGAGCTCTTCCGTGGGGACTATGTAATCTTGGATTACCCGATTGGGGATCAGGTTCCACTGGATCTTGCGCGTGAAGCGTATGAGGGCAGGGATTCTCTCTACATCACGGTCACAACGGATCGCCCGGCAACGTTTGTGCAGGCAGGACTGCAGAGGCCCGAACTCCAGCCAGGTCAGGCGTGTATTGTCGCCCGGGCGGACGAGAGCGTGCGGTGGGATTGGGCGGAAGGTACGGGAAGGAGTTCTGTATTTTTCCCGCAGATATCGCAGTATTTTGTGCCTGAGGGGGAAGGGAAAGAGTTAGAAACCAATCTTGAAAACATGGTTGCGGAGGTTGTGGCATCTTCCAGGTGCAACGCTGTCGTGGTTGATCTGGAATTACTCTAGACACGGCGTCGTTTGTCTGCGGACACTATTGATACAGACACAGTCTTTGGACATCTATACACGTTCGTTGAGAAACGGCGCCGTGTCTAGCGTTCTCCGGTGTGTTTTCATGTAGCATGTTTACATGATTGAAAAATTGCGTGCACTGGCAGGGGAGATGCAGGTCCTCCAGGATTCCATGCAGGATCCTGCAGTCCTTTCAAACCCGAAGGAGATCGCCCGTATCGGCAAGCGCATTGCAGAACTTGAGCCGTTGATTGAGATGCTGAAAGAGTACGATGCCTGCCAGGCATCCATTGCATTTGTCCAGCAGGCCGGAGACGATCCGGAACTGAAGGCGCTGGCAGAAGAGGAAGCAAAGAGTGCAAAAGTTCGTCTGCAGGAACTGACGAAGGAAATGGAACTATTCCTCATCCCGCGGGATCCGAACGACAGCCGTTCTGTCATTCTGGAGGTCCGGGCGGGGACAGGAGGGGAAGAGGCGGCACTCTTCGCTGCGGAACTGCTGCGCATGTATCTGCGGTTTGCGGAGCAGCAGGGCTGGCGGACAGAGCTGCTCAGCAAGGCGGATGCAGAGAGCGGCGGCATAAAAGAGGCAGTGTGCAAAATTGATGGTGCAGGAGCATATGGAAAATTGAAGTTTGAGTCGGGTGTTCATAGGGTGCAGAGGATTCCGGTGACGGAGAGCAAGGGGCGCATTCACACTTCTGCAGCTTCTGTTGCTATTCTGCCGGAGGCTGAGGAGGTCGATATCGAGATCAAGGAGGGTGATCTGCGTATCGATGTCTTCCGCAGCAGCGGTCCGGGTGGACAGTCTGTCAACAGAACGGATTCCGCAGTGCGCATTACCCATCTGCCGACGGGGGTGGTGGTGAGTTGCCAGGATGAGAAGAGCCAGCTCAAGAACAAGCACAAGGCGATGGGGATTCTCCGCTCCCGCCTGTATGCCGCTGAGCAGGAGCGGCTTGCGAAGGAGAGGGGGGAGTTGCGCAGCGGCCAGATAGGATCCGGGGACCGCAGTGAGAAGATCCGCACCTACAACTACCCGCAGGATCGTGTGACCGACCACCGGTTAGGGGAAAACTTCAGCAATCTCCCCGGTGTGCTGGATGGAGACATAGGGGACATCATTCAGGCGTTGCATCAGAAGGAACAGGAACAGAGAATCGCTGCATCCTAAACAATCTCTCGTTTCTCACTCGGCATGCCGGGTGCTTCCTGTACTTCTGCAGAGGGAGAAGTATCGCTCGGAAGAATTTCCTCTGCTGCGCGGATGTCCGGGAGGAACCGGAGGAGCGGCATGGGCAGGAAGCTGGAGAGGATGGCAATCCAGAGCACTTTGTCGATGTGCGTGTAATTTGCTGCGATTGTATCCGTTGCCTGGTGGACATCGAATATCGAGACAAGCCAGGCGCCTCCGAGATCGCTCACCGCAAGCCCGATATTCATGATGCTTGCGAGCAGTGCGAACATTGTCGCTTCTATGCCCTTCGGACAGATGCGTGCGACGAGGACGAGGAGCGGGAGGAATGCGATCTCGGTGAGCGGCCCCGTAATGAAGGTATCTGCCATAGCGAACATCTTTGGGCTCATGCCGAGGTACTCGTACCACCTGTACACGAGGCCGATGCTCGGGAGCGAGAGAACGACACTTGCAATCATGATCCAGAAGAGGAGTTTCCTGAGAGAGATACTGATGAGGAACTTACGGAAGATCACTACACCCACGATTCCCATGAAGTTGCCAATGAGGCTGAGCCTCCCGAAGAATTCCGGATCGAACTGCAATTCGTCGATCATAAAGTAGCTGAGGCTTCCGCCGCTGTTCGGTGTTGCCCGCCAGATGAAGAGGAAAACCGATGACCACAGGATGGCTGGGGTGAGGCCTAGCCTCATGTTCTGCCAGGTTTCCCTGAGAGAGAACTGCTTCACGGTGCCTGGCGGTTCGGTGATGAGGATGGCAAACAGGCTGGTGAAGAGCGGCAGGATAGCTGTGGCGAGATACACATTCCGTATGCCTATCATTTCAACAAGCAGCCCGGATGCGTACGCGACGAGGAGAGCTCCCGTCATGATGGCTCCCCGGCAGATGCTCTGGAGTTTCCCTGCTGTCTGCTGGCTGCGGCTGCTTTCGGCAACGATGCCGTCTACGATGACATCGGCCAGCGCGAATCCCAATCCGGAGAGAATGAGTGCAAGCATCGCTTCCCGGAAGCTCTGTACCCAGAGAGCGAGCAGGAGGTACCCGCCGCATCCGAAGAGGCCTGAGAGGAAGAGGTAGGGTTTCCTGCGCAGCTTGAAGATAGGTTGTCTGTCTGAGAGCAGTCCATACAGGGGTTTAATGCTCCAGGGGATGATGGAGATGGAACCGAGAATCTGGACCTGCTGGATGGTGAGATGGAGGTTTTCCTTGTAGAAGAAAGTGGAGGCGACGCTTGCGAGGCCCGTTGTTCCTGCAATGAAGTAAACGAAGGGGATCAGGAAGTTCGTGAAATCGCGTTTCATATTCGTATGTCAGCGGGCTGAGCGGATACGTGATAGCGTTGTACTACGTTGTGACACCAGTGCTTCCGTCCCGATATCGGAGCGGAATCGCACAGGCCCTTCCACCTGTTCACAGAGGCTTTGTGTGATCTTCTCCGCTTCTGCAATGTTTTTCCCTATGCCGACGATCCCTGCAGTCCGGGAGCCGCCGAGCTGCAGTGATCCGTCTTCTGTTTCTGAGATGTCTCCGAAGAAGAGCCGGGCATTCTCTGGGATGTTCGGGAACTTCACTGGCTGGCCCCGTTGATCCTTGTTCTCGGGGTACCCCTTCGGGGTGATGTACTTACAGACAGTGGCTTTGTGATCGAAGGTGACGAGATCTTCCGCGAGTTCACGGGAAAGCATTGCCTGGCAGATATCCACGAAGTCTGAGGAGAGGAGAGGAAGGATGTTCAGGGCTTCAGGATCCCCAAATCGTGCATTGTACTCTATGAGGCGCACGCCGTCTTTCACCGCAATGAAACCCCCGTAGAGGATACCGCAGTATCCCTCCCCGCATTTCTTCATCAGCGCTTCCGCGGTGAGACGGTTTATTTCCTTTGCGCGGCTCAGGTCTTCCTCCGTGAGGAAGGGGAGCGAATGGTTGCAGTCACTGTACGTTCCCATTCCTCCCGTATTCGGGCCGGTATCCCCCTCGTATGCGCGCTTATGGTCCTGCACTGCTGGCATATCGACAACCTGCAGATCAGAGACGAAGCTTAGGAGACTGAACTCTACGCCAGTGAGCTTCTCCTCCAGCACGACCTGCCCGCACTCTTCTATGCACTCAAGAGCGTAGGCAATTCCCTCTTCCACTGTTGCCAAGTGCTCGCCGCTGAGCTTCACGCCTTTCCCTCCTTTGAGCGCATCGTATTTCACGACGTATTCTCCACCCAATTCCTGAACAATATATTTATTCAGCAATTTAGGTTCAGCCCTAGTAAATACGGAAAACTTAGGTGATGCATCTATGCCGAACTCCGCGAGGAGCTCCCGTGTGAATCCTTTGCTCGCCTCGATGCGTGCGAGTGATTTCTTCGGGGCAACAGTGGGGATACCGGCCTCCTCCAGTGCGTCAGCCAACCCTGCTCCTATGGGATCATCCGGGCCAATGAAGGCGAAGTCCGGCCGCGTACTGCGTGCAATCTCCAGCACAGAAGGGAAGTCCATGATGTTCATGACGTGCTGTGCAGATGCGAGCCTGCGGATGCCCGGGTTCCTGCTTGGGCACAGAGAGATGATGTCGGGTTGGTGCCTGCTCCGAGAGAGTGCATCTGCGATGGCGTGGCCGCGCGCGCTGCTGGTGATGAGGAGAATCTTCATGGGGAGAACGTAGCATACCTTATCCTCTCACGGCTACTGCGCTGGTGGAGGTTCTGAAGGAAAGGGCGGCAGTGCATCCTTTCTTTTTTTAGGAGTGGTGCCGAAAAAGAGGCATCCGGCGGCGACAAGAATGAAGAGGAGGTGATTTGCGGTATTCACTTCGGCAAAGCCGAAGAGATCGCCGGAACGAATAAGGCCGATGGCTGCTACAAGAGCGTACACACTGCCAAGGACAGTCAGCAGGAAGGGGAAACCTCTCCCGGTACCGGCGATGACTGCGAGAATACCTGTTGTGATGTAAAAGATATTGAGTGCGTCGCTGACACGAAAGTAGAGGAGAGTGCTCCCCGTGAAGAACCCTGCAACTCCGATGGTAATCAGAGTCCAGCCGGTATATCTGCTGAATAAGGGAATATTCATGGCAGAGAAGGGAGACGAAAACGGCTGCATGATATCATGCAGCGTTCCAGGTGCATACCGAGGAACGAGTACTGTCCTATACCAATGTCATCATTTTGTACCCTTCTCCCTCTTCGTCCGTGCCCTCACTGGAGTAGGTATCGCGTGTTCTGTTCCGTCCACAGCCGAGGGAATGGAGCAAGTGTGGGGTGACTTCCGGCGTGGGGTATTTTTTAGTGAAGCAGCCGTCACTGAATTGTTTGATGTTTCTGTTTCCTACCCGGACTGCAGTACGAATGGCGTCGATGGTGTTGTAGAAGAGGCCGTCGGCTCCGATGTACTTCCGGATTTCCTCGATGCTCTGGTTCGCCGCTATGAGTTCCTCTGTTGTCGGGAGGTCTATACCGTAGGGGTCCGGAGAGATGATGGGTGGTGATGCGGAGGCGAAGTACACCTTCTTCGCTCCTGCTTCGCGGCAGATTTCCACTATTTTCTTGCTGGTGTTTCCCCGGACGATGGAGTCGTCGACGAGGAGAACCCGGTTATTCCGGAATTCGAGCGTAATGGGGTGCAGTTTGAATTGGAGGCTCCGCTTGCGGAGCTGCTGGCCTGGCATGATGAACGTGCGGCCGATGTAGCGGTTCTTTACAAAGCCTTCCCGGTAGCGGATTTTCAGCCTGTCGGCGAGTCCCGCTGCCATGGGACGGCCCGTATCCGGAACGGGGATGACAGAGTCGATCTTGATGCCTGATTTCTTGATTTGTTCGGCCAGCGCCTCACCCATGCGGAGACGGGCCTTGTAGACGCTCACGCCATCCAGAATGGAATCTGGTGCTGCAAGGTAGACCCACTCAAAAATGCAGGGGCTGAGTTTGCTCTTCTGACATTGGCAGGAGTGGAGGCGGTTCTTATGGTCAATGAATACAGCCTCTCCCGGTTCGATGTCCCGGACGAATTCGAAGTCCAGTGCCCTGAATGCCGTGTTCTCCGAAGCGATAATGTACTCCTCCTTCATGCCATATTTGCGTTTCCCGAGCTGAAGCGGCCGGATACCATACGGGTCACGGAATCCGACAATCCCGTGGCCGCCAATGAGTGCGACGGCGGAGTATGCGCCGGTGCACTTGCGAAACACCGTACGGACTGCTTTGAACACGTGTTCCGGAGTGAGCTTCTGCGGTTTGGTATTGCGGAGTGCGACTGAGAACATGTTGAGGAGCACTTCTGAGTCGGAATTGGTATTGAGGTGGCGGTAGTCTTTCTCAAGCAGTTCTTTTGCGAGTGCCGCGGCGTTCGTGAGGTTTCCGTTGTGCGCGAGTGCGATGCCGAAGGGGGTATTCACGAAGAATGGTTGTGCTTCGAATTCGCTGGAACATCCGGCAGTGGGGTAGCGCACGTGCCCGATGCCCATAGGACCGCGCAGTCTTGCGAGGGATTTGATATGGAAGACATCACGCACCATGCCGTTCGCTTTCTTGAGGTGAAACTGGTTGTTGTACGTCATGATGCCGGCGGCATCCTGCCCCCGGTGCTGGAGTAGTATGAGACCGTCGTAGAGGTCCTGAATGACGTCCTGGAAGCCGGAAACTGCAATAATCCCGCACATGCTACGGTTGGGCAGGTGAGTGATGCACGCTAAAATACGCCAAGAGGGTGCGTGAGGCAGCCGTCTTGTCCGTATCATGACTGTTCATGGAAGCATTGTAGAGATGTCTTGCTGAAACGCAAGCTACGCCGCTTCAAGTTGCCGTTCTTTTGCACGCACACAATTCTGCAGGAGGCTTGCCACGGTCATGGGTCCCACACCGCCGGGCACCGGGCTGATGGCGGAAACTTTCTCTTTCAGCGCATCGAAATCTGTGTCTCCTCTGAGTCCGTCTTTCGTGCGGGTAATGCCGATATCTACGACGACAGCGCCTTCCTTCACCATGTCTGCCGTGATGAGGCCGGGTTTTCCGACCGCAACAGCGAGGATATCTGCTTCACGCGTATGCCTCGCGAGGTTTTTGGTGTAGATGTGGCACGTCGTGACAGTCGCATTTCTATTCAGCAGCATGATGCTGAGCGGTTTTCCGACCGTGTTGCTGTGACCGACGACGACAGCGTCTTTCCCCTCAATCTGAATGTGGTAATGGTCCAGCAACGCGATCACTCCCGACGGTGTAGCCGGAGGAAGGTGCTCGAACTCCGTGGAGAGGAACATCTTGCCGAGGTTGTAGGCGCAGAACCCGTCTATGTCTTTCTTGGGGTCGATCTGCCGGATGATTTGGGGAACATGCTTCTGCAGGTGCTCCGGCAGCGGAAGCTGCACGAGGAATCCTGTAACGTCGGCATCAGCGTTTAGATCATCAATCAGTGTCATCAGCACAGGAAGATCTGTGTCCGCCGGGAGATGTTTGTGCTCGCTGCGCATCCCGATACTCTCACAGCTCCTCAGTTTCTGCGTGATGTAACTTGCGCTGGCAGGATCATCACCCACCTGGATGACGACGAGCTTGGGATCGAGCTTCTGCACTTTCGGCTTGAGGGATGCAAGCAGGGCGTCTGCTGCTTTCCGGCCGTCGAGGAGGGTGAAGGACATGGTTGTAGTATAGAGGAAACTGAGGAAACAGACGAAACAGAAGAGTAAGAGGAGATCCATTCTCCCATTCTTTCTGCTGTATCTTTCATCTGTTTCCTCTTCTTCCTCTGTTTCTTCTGAATCCTCATCAAGGTTCTACAGCTTCGCAATACTCTCCCGTGAAATAGGCCCGAAGTGCTCCTGTACTTTTTGCCAGACGATGTCTGCCACTGCGTCTTTGTCGGCGGATGTGTCGATGAAGATGGTTGTGGGTTCTTCTACGGTGCGGTACCCCTCGTAGATGTGCTTCTGGAAGAGTGCATTTTCATACTGGTCGGTACTCTCTCTCTTCCCGATCCGGTCGAGGCAGACTGCGAGAGGGGGAAGTGTGATGATCGTGAAATCAGGAGTGGGGAACGTACGATTGAGGTCTCTGAGCCACTCTTCGTCCAGCCCGAGCGCTTTCCCGTAGATGAACGTAGAGAGGGCATACCGGTCGGAAATGACGATTTTGCCTTCTCTCAGGGCCGGTTCAATGACATCCCGGACGTGCTGCGCCCGGTCTGCCGTGAAGAGCAGCTGCATGGCATCTGCCGGCGGCATGGCCTCGGAACGCAGCAGGGCGCGGATTTCGCGTCCAATAAGCCCATCCGTCGGTTCCGAGGTGAGGAGGACATCGTGGCCCTCCGCACGCAGGCGATCGGCCAGCATTTGGCTCTGGCGAGTGGTCCCGCCGCCATCCGGGCCTTCGAAGACAATGAAGCTGCCAGCCATATTGGGTTCAAATCCTACAGGAAAAATGGTATAATCTCGAGATACTTTATACCTAAACAATGATTGGAGCTCTCCAAGTCATCTGGCTGCTTCCTGGCCTCTTCCTGGGTTCATTCCTCCCGTGGTACTTCTTTGAGGAACCGAAGCACATCGTGAAGACGTACATGCTGTATGCCAGGGCTTTCCATGAAATCGTCTCGATCAAGTTCCTGCTCCTCACGCTCATCAGCCCCTGGAAGAGCATCCGGGACGAGTACCCTTCCGGCGGGTTTAACCTCGGGGAGTTTGCCCAGTCACTCACGCTCAACATCACTTCCAGAGTGATCGGTTTCCTGTTCCGCATCGTGACGCTGGCGATAGGGCTTGCCATGCAGGTTGCTCTCTTCGTCGGTTTTTTGGCGTACATCATTCTCTGGTTCTTCTACCCCGGGATACTCATCGCCGGGATTGCATATCTCACGAGCACAAGTCTCTAAATGCCCTCTCTCCGTTTCGATCTCTGGCCCACACGCGCCTTTGCTGCGCTCGCGCTGAAGAACATGTTCTTGAGCCCGGTCTCGCTACTGGTCTACGTGCTGGCTCTGGCGCCTTTCTGGCTCAGATCCACCGCGACCGGGGACTATATTGTCGTCGCGTTCATCACTGCGTTGCTGTTCTTCGGGCTGTACGTGGTGAACCTCTTCATCCGGCGGAAGCTCGAGCATGACGAGGAACCCGTGATCTCAAAGAACAACCTTGGGTGCTATATCACGTTTGCCGTGGTGCGGCGCTTGCGGAACCGCGGCAATGTCACGCTCCCGAAGCTGCTCCTTGCGGCATCGGGGACAAAGAGGGGTCTCTTCATCCTGCGCCAGCTCGGGAAGGAGCAGAAGGAGTTCCTGCAGCGTTGCATGGAGGGGGTTTCAAAGCGGGATGACGTGCTCCTCTTCATTGGTGAAGCAGTGGAATGTGCGAAGGAACTGGGGGAGAAACGCGTGGATTCCAATGCCATCCTGTTCGCGTTCTTTAAGCGGGGGGGAGTGTTCAAAGAGTTCCTGAACGAGTGCGACGTGTCGCTGGATGACGTGCGCACCATTCTGAAGTGGGAGGGATTCCACGAGAAAATCTCGCAGAGGGAATGGCTGTTCCATCCCCACCGCCTCGTGCGTTCCCTCGGGACCATCGGGCGCTCATGGGTCCAGGGGTACACCAACGATCTCGACATGATCACCCGGGACGTCAGCGGTTACGTGGTGTGGGAAGGGGAGCACCGCGGCGTGCTTGTGCACGAGAAGGAGATAGAGATTGCGGTGCAGGTGCTCTCGCGTGCGAGCCAGCGCAACATGCTCGTGGTGGGTTCCGTAGGGGCTGGCAAGCGGACGCTTGTGCAGAATGTGGGGTATTTGCTGCGCAAGCAGGAGCTGGAGAAGGGCCTCCCGCTCACACGGCAGCTCGTCCTTAAGACGGAGGAACTCATGTCCGGGTTCAGCAAGCCGGACGAGGTGCTGCTCCGTGCGCTGAAGAAGGGCGAGAAAGCGGGGAAAGTGCTCCTCATCATTGAGAACATTGCGCTCATCCTGCGGTCGAAGGATACGAATCTGCGCAATGTTTTCACGAAGTTCCTCGAATCAAACAAGGTTTCCATGTTCGCCATCGCCGTTGGGGAGGATTACCACAACTTCGTGAAGACGGATCCGGTGCTCGATGGTCTGTTTGAGAAGGTGTACCTCAGCGACACAACGGATGATGAGACAATAGCTGTGCTCATGATGCGGTACTTTGAGCTGGAGAGGAAGTACAAGGTGCATGTGACATACCGCGCGTTCAAGTCGCTCATGGCGCTCTCCAAGCGGTTCATTGGGAAAGGAGCGATGCCGGGCAAGGCGAGGGCAGTGCTGGATGACGCAGTGATTGCCGCGCGCGACGATCACAGGAAGTACGTGGGAGATGGGCACATCCGCAGGGCGGTTTCGCTGAAGGCACACATGGATGTGACCGAAATTTCCGGTGACGAGAAGCAGAAGCTCCTGCGCCTGGAAGACGCACTCAAATCAAACATCATGGGGCAGGATAAATCCGTGGAGTCGCTCGTGAGCACACTCAAGCGCGCCCGGCTCGACATCAACGCAGGCAAGCGTCCGCTCGGCACGTTCCTCTTCCTCGGGCCGACGGGTGTGGGGAAGACGCACACGGCCAAGGTGCTTGCGCGCGAGTACTTCGGGAGCACCGATGCGCTCATTCGCCTGGACATGAACGAGTACAGCAACGAGGATTCGGTGTTCGGCGTCATCGGTGATCCGAATCCCAGCGAGAAGTCGGAGGGGTTCCTCACCAAGCAGGTGCAGGACAGGCCGTTCGCTCTCATCCTGCTCGATGAGATCGAGAAAGCGCACCAGAAGGTGCTCAACCTGTTCCTGCAGATTCTCGATGAAGGGAAGCTCACGGACAGCCGGGGAGTCACCACAGACTTCCGCAACACCATCATCATTGCCACCTCCAATGCTGGTGCCCTCTTCATCCGTGATTTCATCAAGAGCAACCAGGGCAAGACCAAGGAAGAATTTAAGACGGCGCTCATGGATACCATTCTCAAGGAGAAGATCTTCTCACCGGAGTTCGTGAACCGCTTCGACGAAATCATCCTCTACTACCCGCTCTCCATCCAGGAAGCAATCAAAGTTGCGCTCATCATGCTCCAGGACATCGTGAAGGAGATCGAGGAGAAGAAGGGATATATCGTGAGAGTGGAGGAGGATGTGGTGGTGGAAATCGTGAAGGAGGGGTACTCCATAGAGTTTGGAGCGCGGGAGATGCGCCGCGTCATCCTCGACATGATCGAGAACTTCCTCGCGGAGTACCTGCTGAGGAACGAGGTGAAACGGGGAGATCAGATTCTCATCCGGCGCCAGGATGTGGTCTCAGACGAGCCAAAAACCGATAGTAGGTTGTAGCTGGTAGTTTGTAGCTTGTAGCTAGGTACAAAACCAAAACTACAAGCTACTCACTACAAGCTACAAACTATTCTGAGGGCACACATCCGCAGCCGCATTCATTACTGAAGGCGGTCTGGTTGTCCCGGCAGTAGAAGTCGATGGTGGAGCAGGCGCCCGGGTCATCGGAGACGTACACTACGCCGTCAGCATTCTTGTCCGGACATGCAGATGCGGTATCGCTCACTGCCGTAAATGGCATGTCTGCTTCCAGGTTCACGGAATCCACGCTGTGGCTCTGGAGTCCGAAGGCGGAGAGCGTGACGAGCGAGTCCTCTATCCGCAGGATGCGCTCGACGTTCTTGCCGTAGAAGTAGCTGCCGGCCATGAGGTAATCCTGCTGATTGTAGTGGCTGATGGTGCCTTTGAGAGTGAATCCGGTTTCCAGGTTGAAGTTGAACACGTACGCGCCCTGGAAGACGGGCTCTCCCCATGTATTGCTCTCCGGGTTACTTTTCTCTTCCTGGCTGATCTTGTGGACCTGCACGGGGAAGGCAAGCAGCTGCCGTTCTTTATCAAACAGGAGTGCTTTGTGGTTGTGGAGGAGGGGGCTCTCTGTGCCGCGGTCACCGATGCCGAACTTGTGGAGTTCGATGGGGTTCTCCGGGTCGGTAACGTCAAACACGGCCATCTTCATTCCCTGGTACCAGGCGAAGTCTCCCTCTTTGGATTCCACCGCTTCCTTCCCGAATCCGATGATGTGGTTCTCGTCGTACGGGTGGAGGTAATCACTGTACCCGGGGATCTTTAACTTCCCGAGGATCTTCGGGTTCGTGGGGTCGGTGAGATCTATGGCGAAGAAGGGGTCAATTTTCTTGAAGGTGACGAGGTACGCGCGCTTGCCCATGAACCGCACGGAGTAGATGGTCTCGCCCGGGGCAATGCCTTCTATCTTCCCGACCTGCTCGAGGTTCATGTTGAGGACGTAGAGGTTATTGGTAGAGGGGGCCACGGAACTCCATGCATCCCCTTTGGTCGTGGCAATGCGGAAGTACCCCTCGGATTCATCCATGGAAAACTGGTTGAGGACACGGCCGGGAACAGATCCCTGCGCCTTCATTTCGATGCCGTTCTCCGTGAGGGCGAAACGGAAGATGCTCGTTTTCTCTTCGCTCGTTCCCTGCGGTCCGTTCCATCGGTAATTCCACTGCGTGGCGGCGATGTAGAGGTTCTGGAGCGACGAGTAGACATTCTCTGCGCTCCCGAGGACTACTTCCCGCTTCACTTCACCCTCCGGGTTAGCCGTCGGGATGACGGCGACAATGAGGTACTGCGGCTGCGGGATGTGGGGCAGGATCACGACGTCCCCGCAGCGGGCCACGGGCTGCTCTGCATCGCTTTCGGATGAATCACTGAACTTGGGGAGCAGATCATCCTCCAGCGGTACGGGAATGGGCGAGGGCACGTGCCAGCGCACGTTCTCATTCATCACCAGGTACAGCTTGTCTCCGATCTTGCGGGTGGAGACGATGTTCCCGTCGAAGGCGACGGTGCGTTCCAGCGTCGGCTTGCTCTTGTCTGAGACGTTGTAAATGCGTACTTCTGTCTGGTTGCCTCCGTAGAACGGCTCGGGGGCGATCATCTTCTGGAGCATGCCGGGGATGAAGCCGGCCGCCGGCCGTTCGTACGTACGCCACGTGTTCCCGAGCAGCACCAGGCGGTCTCCGTCGATGTAGAGCTCGCTCGGCTGGAATGCATCATTCTGCAGCGAGAGGGTGCTCAAGAGTTTCATGGAGTCTGCCGGGCGGGCCTGGGCGATGCGTATCTGCCCCTCCAGAACGGCATACACGTATGTGCCATCCGTCTTCACGATATCCGCCTCATCCACGCCGCTCACCTGCACGTTCGTCTGGGAGTAGTCGCCATCACTTGTATTGGTATCCATCGCCATCTCCTGGGCGACGCCGCTCTTCGCGCGCATCGGTGCCATGCCAAGACCCATGCCGAGCGGGGCGGCGACTGCTCCATCCATCATGGAGTATCCGCCTCCGTATCCTCTGCTTGCTTCTTCCGTGAATGCTTTGAGATCCGCGCAGGAGCTTGCTCGCTGTGGGGAATCGGATGCCATGTTCACCATGACTTCGGGGTACTTCACATTCAGGTACCCCTTGCTGGGCTCATCTGTCTTCTCCTCCTTCAGCCGCCACATCATCTCCGCCATCTCGCCGCGGTTCACCTGCTGGTCCAGTTTCTCTATGGAGAGGGGAATGGCTTTGGAACTCTCCAGTGCGCGCACGAAAGGTTCGTACCAGTCCGGTGAATACTCCTCGATGCTCTGGCCGTAGGCGCGTGCGAGGATCTTGGATGCTTCTGCGAAGTTAATGGCTTTCTCCGGTTTGAAGGTTCCGTCCGGGTATCCCTCTATAATTCCTTCCTGCTTCGCGGTGCAGACGTACCCGGCGAACCACTCATCCTCCACATCCGGGAAGCAATCGTCGCCGGAAACTTCTACTCCGCGGCTCTCGAGGATGATCTTGAGGAATTCTGCGCGGTTGATGTCTGCCGTCGGCTTGTACGTTCCGTCTTCGTATCCCTCCACCACTCCTTCTTCCTGAAGGAATTGAATGGCTTCGGAGTAGGGGGTGAACCCCGGGCGCACATCGTTGAAACCGAGTGCGGGGGCCGGAAACGTGCTCAGAACTATCGCGCAGAGGCAGAGACGTGCAGTCGTGCGGAGAGATTGCATGGTGGATGAGAGGAAAGGGTAGAGAAAGACTACCAGAATAGGGGCAGTCTCCAAGGGGTAAGACGAGAGGGGAGGGGAGTTCTTACGGAGGGGTGCCCAAAGATTGAGCAAAATATTTGTTCAATAGAACAACCGCCCTGCGTAAGTGGCAGGGCGGTCGTCGTTTCTTGTGGCCGGCTACCTCTCGGTGCCGGCACTCGCGGGCGGTGGCTCCCGGGTGGTGCGGTTGCACTGTGTGCTCAGGCTGAGCGCAAGCAACACGGCACCGGTGAGGAGGAGGAGCCCGGCGAATGCGAGCCCCCAGAGAGAGTTCTTCTTTTCCATGGTTACCTCTCTTCGATGGGTGGTTGCTCCGGCGGAGCAGGTGCTCCGCGGGGGCTGAGCTGTGACCAGAGGATCAGGGCGATGACCGCGATGAGGAGTGCGGTAAGCCCATAGCGGATCCAATCCGCTATGCCCCGTTTCTCCTCGGAACCAGCATTGCCCCGTTCAACCGGTGCGTACATTGGATGTGTCTCCTCAATGTACGAGTTCGTAAAGTGTGAAAGAAACGACACTGCAGAGCAGTGTAGTTAGCATATACATTTATTGAATAAAGTCAAAATATGTCAATAGATTGACCAGCCCTCGTTCGCTGTGTGCGAACTTCGGCCGGCAGGATCAGCCAGAGTCGTTTTCTGTGGGTGTTATGGGCCTGAAACCTCTGGATATCTCCAATCTAAAAGCAGGTTGTCGTGTTGACATCCCACATGACTGGTTTACTGTGAAACACTTTCTTTCACTCCCATGCTCAAGCAGTTCCTCTACGCCGTTGCCATCAGTCTTCTGCTCTCTGCTTCTGCGGCAGTTGCCGCAGGATGGGAGGGGACACACCCGTACGACCAGCCAGAGCGCATCGTGCGGGGAAACACCCACCGCAACAACAAGCGCACGTGGGGATACCGGGAAATTCAGCGGTTCTACGCGAGCCGCTACCGCACCTACACACACATGCTCCATCCTTATTACCGCAAGGCTCCGTACCAGATGTACGGCCGCATTCCGGATAACCAGTTCAACTCTCCGTACGGCACCTTTGCCTCCGAAGTCATCCGCCCGGACAAGTACTACGAAAGTCTCTCAGAGAGTTGATTCGCAGCCGGAAGAAGATTAGCTTCCCATGATGCCAGGTATCTCCGGATGCCTGGATTACCGAGCGGGTCCCCATCTGTTTTCCCCTGTTTTCCCCGGGGGCCCGCTCACCTTTTTCTGTGCAGAAAATTAGCCTTCAATTCGTTGACTGAGAAAGAGGGAGAGTATGTAATTTTCTCACGGCAAAGGCTTCATTTCTCTTTTTTGTCCCGGACCGGCTCCCCGAGTTTTGTGTGCATCGGACCGCTTCGAAGGGGAGCCGGTCCACCTCTTGTCGCTCCTGGGCTTTCCCGGGAGATTCCATAGCCGGCCTCTGCTCTATGACCTTCGTAGAACAGGGGCCGGCACATTTTAAGTGTCCGAGAGGCGGTAATTGACGAGATAGACAGATGATTGTACTTTTCTGCGGGCGAGTGGTTTGGCCACCGCTCGTTCCTCCGGCTGGTCCCCGAGCCATGTTTCATGTATCGGGGGCCAGCGTTTTTTTGGAGAAGGGAACATATCCACCTTTGTCCGGCGACAAAGGTGGAACCAAAACGCCTGGCGCGCCAAAGCTCCTCCACTCGGCCCTGTGCCTCCTCATCGGCTCCTGCAAGGATTCGGAGCCGATTCGTCGGCGTTCTGCCATTCGGCAGGGCCTTCCCCTTCACCCCCCGTGGCGCGCCATCCTTCCATGAGAGGCAATTTGGAGGTCCCTTGAGATATTGACAAATAATATAAATATTATAAAATATTAACCCCATTTCTCCCATGTTCCTCGTAACTCTCCATCATTGGGATGTAAAGCGGCTGCTCGCTTGCCTTTCAGTTTTCCTGCTCGTCTTCACCGCGAGCGTGCAAGCACATGCCGCAACGCAGTGGCGGAGGTACGAAGATCCGGAGACCGGGCTTTCCGTGCGCTTCCCCTCGTACTGGGGGGCGGATCCCCGTGAGAAGGAATATGATCCTGAGCTCATTGTCACATTCCTCGCACCCGTGACGGGCGAGTGGACAAATAAGGAGCAGCCGGCAACGGTGGAACTCCGGGCCGTGAGAACCAAATCAACGGATCTTGCGGATGTCCGCGGGCTCGCCGATGGATTCCAGCGCTACTACCTGGACCGTCCGCACATGTACCGCGTGTTCCAGCGTGATGATGTAGAAGTGAACAGCAGGCCTGCCGTGGAGTTTCGCTACACCATGCTCGGGGATGGCGAGACGCGCTACGTGAAGGAAGTCTGGCAGGCGGTAGGTACGCTTGCCGTGAGCATGCGTTTTGCCACCTACGCGGATGCGAACCACCGCGAGGAGCACTACGAAGAGATCTTCCGGGACATGGTGCAGTCCCTCATCCGCGTGCACGACGGTGATACTCTCACGCCAACCGACAATCTTCTGTCCCTTGGAGGGGAGCTCTCGGACTGGGCGGAGCCTCGCACGCGCAGCGCGATTCCCGATCATGAGCTCCCGCGCGTGTACTACATGGAAGGTGGCATGACGGTGCGCTACCCCGAGGAGTGGATTGCCGAACCTCTGTATGAGAACCTCTTCTCCGAGTCGGCCACTCTCACGGCTGACGAGAAGAATGCCCTCCCCTTCGTCGTGACTGTCACTGATCTCTACGACGTGTTCATTGCGAACGCGGAAGTCTTTCCCGACCGCGAGAAACTCGTGGAGAAAGGAGACGACTTCTGGCTGCAGACCGTCGTCGATGCGCAGATTGCGCACTTCACGGAGCGCGTGCCGGAATTCGAACTCCTGAAGAACACGGAGATGACAGTGGACGGCAGGCCTGCGATATTCCTGGAGTACAGGGGAAAGAACGGTACCGGAGAGCGGCAGACCCGCAGCGAAGTGCTCACGGTGGACCGCCGCGTCCTCTATTCCTTCCTGTACATTCCGGGGACGGAGGCAACAAGGATGTTTGAGAAGATGGTGGAGAGCGTGGTGCTGCCATAAAAAGGTGTCATGGTGAGCACGGTCGAACCATGACATCCCTCGACTGTGCTCGGGATGACATGGTTGTATTGATCGAGATGACACAAAACTACGACAAAGGGTGACACCGCCTATTCCCGGTACTACACTTCTCCACCGGTCATTCTTTCCGCAGTCACTCAAGTTCAAGCAAAGGGAGTGTGCCATGAACGGTTTTGCTGTGCTGGTTGCTGAGCAGCCAAAGCTGTCGTTAGCTGACTGGCCGAAGATTCTGTTCCCATTGGTCATGATGGCTCTCATGGTCTACTTTGCCAGCCATCTCGCGAGGGCCTGGTACGAGACCATCCGCCTGCGTCTGTGGCGGAGCCCCCACATGAACCAACTTGTGAGCTCCACGGTGCTGTGGGTGTTCTTCGCTGCTATGGGTATGTTCTACCTTGTGCAATGCGTCGCCGCCCAGCACTGACCGGATCAACCTTCGTGTCACCCTTCGACAAGCTCAGGGTGACCGGCCGCCGCCCATCTCGAAAGGGATGGGTGGCTTGGCATGTGAAAACTGCGATTCCGGCTTCGGGGGAATCGCAGTGGCCTGTTCGGGTGCAAAACGTCAGCTCCGTTCTGCAAAGTACTTCATGACCACCATGATGCCGAGGAATGCTGCCACCACAGCGAAGACGATAAGTGGACTGAACGGCGGTTCATTCGCGAAGGGTATGGGGATCATCATGAGAAATATCTCCTCTCTTTTACTGGGATGCCAACGATGATCACCGCGAGAGCGATGAGACCCTGCGGGGTGAGGCGTGGCTCAATAGCGGAAACAAGCATGATGTCGCTCATGGAGCGTCTCTCTTTCTTTTACGCACTTCGAAGCCAGTAGGGAAATGAACAGGGAGTGATATTTTAGTATATTTAATATATATGTCAATTATTGTGCACTTCATGGAATGTCCGTCATTGCAAATTTGCAGGTATGTTGTTTGCTATGAAATGCATATTTGCATACTATCCCGCACATGAACGAGACGGAACCAGCAGCATTGAAACAGTTTGCCCCAACAGAGAGAGAATTTTACGACGAGTATGTCGATCAGAATACTGCGAATACACTGGATGACTTAGAGGCGATCCGGCCGTCCCTCACGATGTACCCGCAGGCCTACAGCGTGACCCGTGATGCATGGTATGGGTTGCCCTACGTTGGAGAGGGGGGAACGGCGCAAAAGCCCAACGAGAAGTTCGATGCACTCTATGCAAGGCGGATCGCCGACATCATGTTTTCATTTGCACGCAGAATCAACGCAGTGGGGTTTAAAGACGACTCACCGGAAGCAATCAGGTTTGAGAATGTAGACCTGAGTGCTGCACAGGATGTTTCCCCGGAGGCTCCGCCACCACCCGACGATGCGGCCATACGGGAAAGTTTCATGGGCGGTTCGAACGTCACGGACCGGGACATTGCTGCGCATGGCGACCTCGGCAACCAGCGTGCCATAGATGCACAACATGAACGCTCCCAGGAAGCTGACAGCGGGATTGCTGCTGAAGTACTGGAAGAAGTGAATGCAATTATTGAGGAGCTGGGTGGTACGATGCGCGTGAGAGCGTTCTCAGATGACGATGCTACCGATGCGGGAGGCGAGGGAGGAAGCGGGAGAGTGCAAACGGGAACGCTGTACTCCAGCGGGTCTGATCTCGGCGGGGAAATCTGTGCTCGCAACTGTGCGCGGCTTCTCTTCCATGCTGTGCTCAATGGCACACCGAGCCGTCCCGCCCTTTCCCGGCGTCTGCACATACTGACGGAGTATGGAGTGATGACACAGGCAGAAATTGATCTCCTCGTTCAGACGATACAGGAGCAGGTCGATGAGTTTTGAGCTTTCCTGAGGCGGGTGGCTTGGCGTATGGAAAATCGGTACATCGTTGACATGTTTACTTTCAGGGGTACAGTGACTTTTCCGGAATTGGCTTCCAATTCCGGATCTGAAGCTTTCTTCAGGCACGCTCTTTGAAACGATAGGTTCTTGCGACGGTAGCATCGTGCGCTCCGCGAAGCGCAGGGTGCTACCGTTTCGTTGTGTGCAACTCAACTTTTTTTCCGAGGAGGTGTAGTCCGATGCAAGAAGCCAAACGCTTGGCTTTCCTCAATGACCTCTACGGTCTTGAGGGGAAAACCGCCGTGTGTATCGGCGGCGGGGGAGTGCTGTGTGGCGAAATGGCCATGGGTCTTTCTATGGCAGGCGCGCACATCATTGTCGCTGATGTCGTAGAAGAGGCCGGCCGGGCCCGCGTGCAGGCGATCGAGCAGCAGGGAGGGACAGCGCAGTTCTTCCAGGTCGATGTGCAGGTGCGGGAGAGCATGGTGGAAGTCACTCGTGCGCTCGCCGTCCAGGGGCGCGACTGCGACATTCTTATCAACGCGCCCGGCGTGAACTCGAAAAAACCGTTCCTCGATGTGGATGATGATGAGTGGGCCCGGATCATCGCGATCAATCTGACGGGAGTTCGCAATTCCTGCCAGGTGTTCGGCAAGTTCATGATCCAGCACGAGACCCACGGGTCCATCATCAACATCGGGTCGGTCACGAGCTTCTGCCCGCTCTCCGGCGTCTCCACGTACTGCGTCACAAAAGTGGGTGTGGTGAGCCTCACCAAGTCGCTCGCGGCCGAGTGGGCTCCCCGCCACATCCGCGTGAACGCGATCTGCCCGGGGTTCTTCCCGGCGGAGCAGAACCGCAAGGTGTTGTCGCCGGATCGGGTGGAAGCGATCATGCGGCAGACGCCGCAGCACCGCTTCGGCGAGCCACCCGAGCTGGTCCCGACCGTCCTGTTGCTCGCGAGCCCCGTGGCCGGCAGCTACATCACGGGTGCGGCGTACTCCGTGGACGGAGGGTTCACCGCCTTCACGCTGTGAGCCACAGCGAGCAGAACCTGTTGTTCAAAGAGAAGCCCCGTACCCTACGTGGTACGGGGCTTTTCGCATGTGTCATGATGAGCTTGAAACGTCATGGTGAGCCTGTCATGGTGAGCTCGTCGAACCACGAACCATGACGTTCCCTTTGGGCACGTCCCCCTCGACCGTGCTCGGGGTGACGTGCTTTATATGGCACTTCTATGTCAGTGGATAGTTGCTTTTTAAAACAACCCCGCATCCAGTCACGGTGACGGAATACGGGGTTGTCGTGGAAGTCGTGTCGCTCTCTCGAACTTGTTCAGAAGCGGATCGCCCGCCTCGCCTTAACATCCGCCTCTTCGAGCAGGCTGTACTCGATGCCGGCGGCAATGAGATGCCGGCGCGTGGCGGCGAGGTGCACGCCCATGCCCTCCGGCCCGCTGTAGCCGCCGAACTGCCCGCCGCCCTTCTCGTGGGGTTCCTCGGTGAGCAGCACGCCGTCCTCGATGCCGAGTTCCGCGAGTTCCGCCGTGAGGCGGGGGAGGTCCTCGGCGAAGGCCGCGAGGATGGTGGGGATGTCGCTGCTTCCCTCGCCGAACGGCACGAAGTTCCTCAGCATCTCCTCATCGACGTGGCCCTTCCACTGGAGGGCAGGGTCCACCCTGTACTCCTTGGCATGGAACCACCCGATGCGCTGACGCATTGCGAGGTAGTTCTGCAGGACGGTTTCGGCCGGCAGGTTCTGGCACGTGAGGTTCGCCGGGTCGAAGACCAGGCGGAACCATGCGGTTTCCAACTGCTGCGCGATCCGCGCCAGTCGCTGCCCGCTGTCACCCACCAGATTCGCCTCGACTTCGGCGCCGTAGACGATCTTGCGCCGGACACATCTGTCAACGATGGGGCCGAGGCGGTCCACCACCTGCGGGACGTAGTCATCGGGATTCTTGCCCTTCGGGTGGTAGAATGTGAACCCGCGGAAACGCTTGCATCCGAAGAACTCGGTGAGGTCCAGCGCTTTGTCCACGGTCCCCAGGTACTTGTCGGGGGCCACGTACACGTTCTTCGTCCCGTCTTCCACGTCCTCCAGCTTGACCTTGCCGATGGGGCCGCCGAACTCGGCGACCTGCATTCCGGCGTCGTCCAGCATGCGCTTGGCCACCTCCACTTCGTGGCGGGTCCAGCGCATGATGTTATTCGACTTCCCGGTACGGCAGGGGTCTCCGGAGCGGATGGAGATCCGGGGCACTCTTTGGGAGAGTGCTCCGACGAGCTGGCTTTCGAAGCCTGCTGCGATCTCGTCGCTGAACATTGAGAGAGTGACTCTCGGGGACTCATTCATGGTCTAGTTCTCCTTCTTACATTGGAAACAAAGATCGGACACTACTTTCCACGACGCAGCAATGCGCTGCTCAGAGCATTGTAAAAGGGATTTGACTTTTAGGACAATTATTCCTTGGGGTATTTAAGGCGTGTCAACGATAATATTTTTCCCTGTCATTCTCTCGCTGCTTTGCAATCTCTTCTTTCAGCTTTCTCTTGAACAGCGATCGTTGTGTGTGGCTTGGATCGCAATAGCGAATGCAATGTCTTCGCATCTTGCATTTGCGTACTGTTCTTCCACTGCCGCAAAGGCATCTCTCAGCACCTTTTTGTTTCTTGTCTCTATTGCAACCTGTCCAAGAATCAATGATGAGTTGTACTTTTGGATTACAGCAATCTTCATAACTATTGCCAGTTCTACCGCAAAGGCAAGGCCTATCAAGTGGGTAGCAGCCGTGATCCAGTTCATCCTTAATAAATGCATATTCTCCATGCGGCTGTCCGCCGATGTCTGCTCCTTCTTGAAGGCTAGCCCAATACAGCTTTAACACATCTTCAGAGTGTTCTATTACGTCCTTGATCCGCATACTGCCTTCGTATAGCTCTTTGTTGTCGGTACAGCGATTTTCAACACAAATTCTTCCGCTTGACTCAAAGTGAGGAGATTTGCCACACAGCTTTTTTTCTATATCCATGACTACAGGCACTACTTTTGGATACTCATTTGGGCACTTAACAAGCACACGCATTGGGCTGTATGGAGCGTACCCTGCTTCTTCTAGAAGATATATTTCTCCTTCCCAAGTCGCACACCCTTGTTTATCGATCGAAAATTGAAATTGAGGGTAGTACTCGCGCACTAAGTTTTTTTCTTCTTTAAGTCTCTCAGGATCATTCTCGTACCATTGGTGTTCTTGGGGACCATGGCTGTGTTCGTCCGCCTGTGTTGGCTGTTGCATGGGAGGGGGTATAGGATTCTTTGGTCTTGCGCAGGAGGGCTTCTGGTTCTTGTTCAGGCAAGTCTTGGAAGATTCCACGGAGTTTGCGGATGGCTTGTACTATCTTGCCTTGCTCTTCGAGTTTGACAGCTTCCGCTAAAGCGCCTTGAGCGATATTTATGCGTTCCACAATGAGTGATTTTTGCTCCACCGAAAGTTCATCGAGGTACGAATCCACCCACTGATCCTTTGGGCAGTCTGGGCAGGCGGGGTCGGGAATACGTGGTTCGTTGAAGTAAGCCGGGAGTTCATCGAAACAGTGCTGCAGCATCTCAACGTACGTTCCCAGCGATGAACTTCGCAATATCTCTACGATAGCGGTTTCCAAATGAAAGGACTTGGGCTTTTTTTCGTGCTCCTCAAACGCACCTCCTCTCCATTGCCGTGCGAGCTTAGTGATGTTCTTTAGTTTTGGTAAATCTGACTCCGATACTGCGGAGTTCAAGTTCTCTTTGTGGACCTTTGGATTCGATTCTATGTACCGTCCTAGCTTACTGTCTGGTATTTCATAAAGCTCTTTGCCTTCTCTGCTTGCATCAAACGCAGGGATAATGTCGATTGAAAAGTCGTCGTCGAAGTCAATGCGGATTGAGCGGTGCTGCGCCTCCACATTTATGATTGCATGGCCAAATATAGAAGTACCTGTTTTGGATGAAGCCACCCCAGCCAGAGCATTCAGCAGCGCAGCGGGTTCGGGTTCTTTTTCTGCTGCGTATTTACTCCTGTCGAGCACCCAGAACATATCAACATCTTTTGGTGGTCGTTTTGCGGTGCCACGCGCGTATGAGCCTGTGAGGAACGAATTGCGGTATCCGTAATCATTGCCTTCGTCTTTCTCATAGCGCTTAAGGTAAATACCAGCGCTCTCAAGTTGGTCACGAATAGGGCGGTGCCTCAAGATTGTGCAAATGTCACAGTCTTCGTTCGTGCCCGAGCAAGTCTGGCAGCGCTTTTGAAGAGACACAGCATTTGCAACGTATGCATCAATAATGGAATCCAGTGTTACGACGTTGGTGGAGCTCATTTGTGTGTGGGGTAAAAAGCATTAAGGGTTGAGAATATGCTGTTGATGAGAGTCAGAGGCATATTTGCAATGAAGTGGAATACGTACGAATCCAGCGCCACTTTGTCATCGCCTACAATCCGCGGTGCCTTGTCAAAGGTGTATACGATCAAAGGTGGTTGATTTGGATGACTGGACAACCGATTGACCAAGGCGCGAAAGACATCGTCGGCCATACCCTCTTTGTCAGAGCGGTACCAATACACTACAAGTTCGGCCTGTTCGATTGACTTATCTTCGGGCGAGTCGGAAACGACAATGTTTTTGAAGCCCCTGCGTTCCATGATGGACAACTCTCTGCTTTTAAACGTTGGGATATCGTCATGGTCGGCGATTACGGTAATTTTTCTTTCCAGTGATTGCAGCTCTCGCTCAATCTGTTGCTTAATGTTTTCAGATTGTTCTTTGACCGCATTTGCAATAGATGGTCCCAGATGTTTCTGCACGGATTTGTCGATATTGCCAAGCGTTTTCCAGCCGAAGAATCCAAGTACGGCACAAATGACAAGCGCTGCAATGGCAATGAACCATTCTACGTGGGTGAAGACGGCTGCCTGTTGTTCACGCAACGCTTCGCGTTCGTCTTTTATAAATTCTACGAAGGATTGTGTTTGTTCTTTTAGGATCGAATATTCCTGTTCCAGCAGCGATGAACTATCAGTAGGTGTTTCTGTTTGGGCAAGGCTAACTCCAGGGCTGAAAGAAACCAAGAGTACCATTGTTATGATGATTTTTTCCAGTATCGTCGTCACTACATCGCTTGGAATGGAATGGAAGTATAGCACTCTCTCCTCCAGAGTGCTAGTCGCGATGTGGTTTTTTTCCATTCAGAGTTTTTCTTTTCTGCAAGCCACTGGCGCAAGAACGCGGTCGCCACAAAATCGTCTTTGTTGATGTTCTGAAAAGCCCCCGCTCTCGCGGGGGCCTTAAGAAACTACATCATATCCATCCCTCCCATACCGCCTCCCTGCATAGGTGCGTGTTCTTCTTTCTTCGGGATTTCTGCAACGGCGGCTTCCAGCGTGAGGAACATGGAGGCCACGGAGGCTGCGTTCTGCAGCGCGGACCGCGTGACCTTCTTGGGGTCTATAATCCTCGCTTTCACCATGTCTTCGTACTTTCCGGTGAGGGCGTTGAAGCCTTCATTGCCTTTCATCTGGCGGACTTTGTCCACCACCACGTCCTGCGCGGCGCCGGCATTCGCGGCAATGTTG
The DNA here is from genome assembly GCA_001787755.1 of Candidatus Peribacteria bacterium RIFOXYB1_FULL_54_35. GTDB lineage: Bacteria > Patescibacteriota > Gracilibacteria > Peribacterales > Peribacteraceae > GWB1-54-5. The sequence goes on along the minus strand of MFYJ01000002.1, from coordinate 8,803 downwards.
CGCAGAGGAGAGAGAAGGGCTTCCTTCACGATCTCCACGCCAATCTGCTCGTCTTCGTTCCCTGCTTTCAGGACATCCAGCACTTTCATGGCGCGGATGTAGGCCACACCGCCTCCGGGGAGGATTCCTTCCTCCGCTGCGGCGCGGGTGGCGGAGAGCGCGTCTTCCACGCGGTGCTGGCGCTCCTTCTGCTCGACTTCTGTTGCAGCGCCCACGCGGATGACAGCCACGCCGCCGGTGAGCTTGGCGAGACGCTCCTGGAGCTTCTCTTTGTCGAAGTCCGACTTGGATTTCTCCATGCCGGTTTTGATCTCGTTGATGCGTGCTGTGATATCGCTCTTCTTGCCGGCTCCTCCCACGATGGTGGTGGAGTCCTTGGTGGCGATGACTTTCTTGGCTTTGCCAAGGTCTTCCACCGAGGCGTTCTCCAGTTTGAGGCCGACTTCCTCGGAGATCAGGCGTCCGCCGGTGAGGGCGGCGATGTCCTTGAGGATCTCCTTGCGGCGGTCACCGAAGGCCGGGGCCTTCACGGCGAGCGCGGAGAACGTGCCGCGGAGCTTGTTCACCACGAGCGTGGCGAGCGCTTCGCCCTCGATGTTCTCGGCGATGATCACGATCTCCTTCCTGCCGCGTTGCGCGAGGCCTTCCAGCAGCGGGAGGATGTCCTGGATACTGCCGATCTTCCTGTCGGTGATGAGGATGGACGCATTCTCGAACACCGCTTCCATGCGGGCGGGATCTGTGACGAAGTACGGGGAGATGTAGCCGTTATCGAACTGCATGCCCTCCACGTACTCCTTCTCGATGCCGAGGGTCTGTCCCGCTTCCACGGTCACCACTCCGTCCTTGCCGGCTTCGTCTATGACTTCCGCGATCACGTCGCCGATTTCCTCGTCCTGCGCGGAAATATTCGCAACGGCTTTGTACTCGTCTTTGGAGGAGATGTCTTTCTTCATTTTCTCCAGTTCGGCGACCACGGCTTCCACGGCCTTGTCTATGCCGCGCTTGATGGAGATGGCGTTGGAGCCGCTGGAGAGGTGCTTGAGGCCTGCTTCCATGATGGCGTGCGCGAGGACAGTGGCGGTGGTGGTGCCGTCGCCGGCTGCGTCGTTGGTTCTGGTGGCGGCTTCTTTCACGAGCTGCGCGCCCATGTTCTCGAACTTGTCTTCCAGTTCTATTTCCTTGGCCACGGTCACGCCGTCTTTGGTGACGGTGGGTGCGCCGTAGGATTTCTCCAGGAGGACGTTGCGGCCCTTGGGGCCCATAGTGGCCCGCACGGCTTCCGTGAGCTTGGACACCCCGGCGAGCACGCGCTCGCGGGCTGCGTTACTGAAGAGGAGTTGCTTTGCCATAGTCGTAAGAGGGAAAGAGATGCAGAAAAAAGAAGGGCTTACTTCACTTTGCCCAGTACAGATTCGAGACGGAGGATTTTCACTTCTATGTCTTTGCCTTTCTTGTCTTTCAGCTTCACGTCGTCGCCGGCGTACCTGCCGAAGAGGATCTTGTCGCCCACTTTCAGGAATTCTTTGGGATTGGGGCAGTCTTCACCCACTCCGCCGCTGCCGAGCGCAATCACCACTCCTTCGGAAGGTTTTTCGCCGGAGGCGGTATCCGGAATCACGATGCCGGATGCGGTGATCTGTTCTTTCTCCATCGGAACCACGACCACGCGGTCTCCAAGTGGCTCTATGCTCACTGCGAGCTGGGGAATGTTTGCCATAGGTGAAGAGGGGAGAGAAGTGAAGAATCGTGTGAGAATTGCTGTTAGCAGTCTTGAGTACAGAGTGCTAAGCACTCGGAAGTATAGAGTGCCAATGGCGCGCGTCAAGAAAATTATGGAGTAGAAGAAAGGCCGGAGCAGGAGCGGGTAGCGGTTAGCGATTAGCAGCGAATAGCTACCCGCTAAACGCTACACGCTAACCGCTCATCATTCACCGCTTCCATGTCACCATTGAAATTTTTCCCCACTGTTCTCATACTGTCCCTGATCTTTCCCTCACCACCGTATGAAAAATTCTCTCAGGTCTTTCTCCGTTGGTTCGTTCGCCGTAGGTCTCACTCTCGGCATTGTCGGTACCTCACTCGGTGCGACGCGGGCCGGTTCCTCCATATTTCCCGACGTGCCGCTCGGTGCGTACTACGACAGCGCAGTGGGGGAGATGTACGGCCTCGGCATCATCACCGGGTTCGGTGACGGCACCTTCAAGCCGGACGAAGGGCTGACGCGCGGACAGGCAGCCGTGATGATGCAGCGCCTCCGCAACGAGATTTTAGGCATTGAAACGGGGGGGAGCAGCAGCAGTGCCCGGAGCAGGTCCTCGAGCAGTTCGCGCAGTTCCTCTTCCGTGAGCAGCAGTAGCAGCAGCGCGCAGGTCTCTTCCACTGCCCCGAATGCGCATGGCAAGTTCCGCTTCACCACCAATGCGTACAGTCACGGTGAGGAGGACGGAGAGACATCGGTGAGTATTGTTCGGACGGGAGGGAATGAAGGTATTGCCACCGTGGACTATAAGCTTGTCAGCGGTACGGCATCGGGAGGCCTGGACTTTGAGGCACAGGAAGGAACTCTGCTTTTCCAGGACGGGGACACAAGCAAGACATTCCAGGTGAAGCTGCTGAATGACGCGGACCAGGAGGGGACTGAGACGTTCACGCTGGAGCTCTCCAATGCGACGGGCGGGGCGGAGATCATAGACCCCAAGGTTTCTGTGTTCACGATTCAGGATGATGAGACAGCGAGCTCCAGCAGCACAGCTGCCGTGGAGAGCGGGCCGGAGCAGGGGACATTCCGCTACAGCGCGGTGGCCTACATGGCCAGAGAGAGCTGGGAGAGCATCACTATTTACGTGCAGCGCACAGGAGGAACCAAGGGATCGGTGAGTGTGGGGTACAACATGTCAGACGGGACGGCGAGGAACGGCACGGAATACACGAAGACAAGCGGCACGCTGAGCTTTGCCGATGGGGAGATGGAGAAGACGTTCACTGTCACCCTCGATGACAACAACGACATCGGCGGGAACAAGACGGTGAATCTTACGCTCACTACTCCTACGGGAGGTGCGGTGCTGGACGAGCAGTTCATGACTTCCCTGCTTACCATCTTTGACGACGAGGTGGGGGCCTTTGGTTCCGGTGCGTTCCGCTTTACCGAATCGGAGTACGAGGTGCTGGAATCCGAGGGGCACAAGGATATAGCGGTGCTGCGCCAGGGGGGGGCTGCCGGGCAGGCAACGGTGCAGTACAAGACTTCCGGCGGGACTGCCCAGATCAACAGCGACTACAAAGCGGCTGAGGGCATCCTCACATTCCGTCAGGGGGAAATGAAGAAAGTTTTCGTGGTGGAAGTGCTGGAAGATCTCGCCTCCGATGGCGGCGAAGCTATCAACCTGGTGCTGCAGAGTCCTACCGCTGCGACGCTGGCCTCGCCGAGCTCTGCGACGCTCTACCTCTATTAGCTTGAAGTTTTTTCGTTGGCTCGTTCACCCGTTTCAAGCAGGTAGACAAGCAAGCATGTCACACTGAGTGCCAAATGCTGTCTCCTTCGATACGTCCCTCATCCTCACTGACGTGAGGACTCGGGACACTCAGGATGACAGCATTTGGAGTATCGAAGTGTGACATGATCGGTAGAACGTGATTGCTGTACAATGCAGCTCGTGCCAAAAGCATTCATCCCATCGCAGAAGCAGGCTCTCACGACTCTCGGGCTCCTGGGGATTCTGCTGCTCCTTGTCTACGGGCGTTCGCTCGGGTTCGGATTTGTGGACTGGGATGACAAGCTGCTCATCGTGGAGAACCCCATCGTCCACTCCTTCACGCCGGCAACCATCAAAGAGGCATTCACCAGTTACGATCCTGAGCTCTACATCCCCCTCACGCTGGTCGGCTATCAGCTTGATCACCTGTTTGTGGGATTGCATCCTTTCCTGTATCACCTTGAAAATCTCGCTTTCCACCTGCTGAATTCTGCACTGGTGGCGTGGTTTGTGCTGCTGCTCACTGGCAGGCGGTGGGTGGCGGCAGTCACGGCGCTGCTCTTCGCAGTCCATCCGCTGCATACTGAAGCGGTGGTGTGGGCGAGCTCGCGCAAGGATGTGCAGGCGGCGTGCTTCTTTCTCCTCTCACTCATCGCGTACCAGCTGTTCCGTGCGGGAGGAGAGAAGCGTCTGTACCGCTATAGTGTCCTCGCGCTCCTGCTCGCACTTCTCTCCAAGGTCATCGCGATCACGCTTCCTCTCATTCTTCTGCTCCTCGACTGGCGGGAGGGGAGGAAGATTGACAGGGCGAACCTCAGGGAGAAGCTGCCGTTCTTTGTGCTCTCCATCCTCTTTGGGGTCATTGCGCTCGGAGGCAAGTATGGCAGTGACGAGCTCGTTGCAGAGAAGCTCCTCATAGGATCTAAGGCCGTCGTCTTCTACCTCGGGAAGCTCCTCCTCCCCGCAGGTCTCTCTGTGCTGTACCCGTACACCGAGCCTCCATCGCTCACAAACATCGGTCTCCTTGTTCCATTTTTCCTCGTTATTGCCATCACCATCCTCGCGTGGAAGAGCAGCAGGAAGACGCGTGAGATCCTCTTCGCGTGGCTCTTCTTCCTCATCACGGTTGCCCCGACCTTCAGTAACTTCGCCAGAGGGAAGGATCTCCTCAAAGACATCTACTTCGCTTCGGACCGCTACACGTACCTTCCGAGTATTGCGGCATTCTTCCTTGCGGCTCTGCTGCTCCACCGTCTTCTTCATAAACGCGCGCAGATTGTACAGGGGCTCATTGCTGTGCTTGTTGTCCTCTTCTCCTTCCAGGCGTACGCGCAGTCGCTCACGTGGGAGAACTCGGAAACACTGTTTACGAATGTGCTTGAGCACTACCCCAATTCCCATCTCGCCCACAATAACCTCGGGAGCCTGCGGTACCGGGAAGGGAAGGAGGAAGAAGCACTGCAGCACTACCTGCAGTCTCTCGCCATCCGTCCCAACAGCCAGGCTTCCTACAACCTCGGGCAGCTCTACAGTGCCGCGGGGCAGACGCTCGAAGCGATGCGGGCGTACCGCGACGCGCTCAAGAACCGTCCTGACGATGTGCCGACGCTCGTGAATCTGGGTGTGCTCGAGATGCGTGCGGGCGACCTCCCGCGCGCCATCGGCCACCTGAAGCAGGCGCGGGATCTGGATCCTGTCTCCACCTTCGTCCACTACAACCTTGGAGCAGCGTACGAGGTGCAGGGGAACATTGAGGAGGCGGTCGGGTCGTACCGGAGGGTGCTGGAACTCGATCCGGAGGATGCGGAGGTGAGTGAAATTTTGCAGAGATTAGAGCTGAAAAACGGCGCCTGAGGGCGGTAGTACCGCTCGAAGGCTCTCGTGGGGATTGGGTGTATAATGGCTGATGTCTTTTTGCCATAGAATGGCAGATTCCTGCTGGATATTCTGATTTGAAAGGTATTGATTAAATCATGTTATAGTTCATAATATACGCCCATGGAAAATCTCTCCATCACCGCCATCGCCACGGGCATTGGGGCTATCGCAATGTTCTGGGCTCTCTTCACGACCGGTGATATGGACGAAGATGCGAAAGGGGAATCGAACCTCCTCGGCATGCTCATCACCATTCCCGTTGCCGTTGTTCTTCTGGCTGCCGCCATCTTTCTCATTCCAATTATTTTGGCAGCTCTGGGCGTCGTTCTCGTCGTCGCTCTCGCCGGGTTCCTCCTGTACGGCTTGTGGAGACTGCTCACTTCCGAAATTCTGCGGCCTCTCGTGAAGGGATTGTTCAAAGTGATCGGGAAGGTGTTCAAAGGACTCTTTCGGTTGCTTGGCAAACTGCTTGCTCCCATATGGGGATTACTGAAGAGAGTTCTCTCTGTTCTCGGGAAACTGCTCAAGGCTGCTCTGAAGGCGGCGGGAAAACTTTTGAAGACCGCATTTCAGGTCATCGTGAAGGCACTGAAGACCGCTCTCAAAGTGGTGGTGAAGTTCATCAAAACAGCGCTGAAGGCGCTCGCAAAGCTTCTGAAGATTGTTCTTAAGTCCGCTCTCAAGCTTCTCAGATCTCTGCTGAAGACTGCAGTGAAGCTCCTGAAGTTTTTGGGCAAGGCACTGAAGGCGCTGTGGAAAGCAATCAAGTCTCCCATTAAGACCTTAAAGGCATTACTCCGGATGCTCTGGAAGATGCTCAAAGGAATCTTGAAGGCTCTCCGGTCTCCCATCAAGACTCTGAATGCGCTGCTCAGGGCGATCGTCAAAGCTTTCAGGGGGCTTCTGAAGCTGATCACCTCTCTCCTCAAGTCGGTGATGAAGATTCTGCGCGCAGCAGTGAAGGGCATTGCGCGGATACTCAACGCAGCGCTCAGGTTGGTGAGGACGGCGTTGCGCTGGATCGCAAAGCTCTTCAAAGGCATCCTCAGGACGGCAGCGAAGCTCCTCAAGACGGCCCTGAAGACGGTATGGAATGCTCTCAGGGTAGCGCTGAAAGCTGTTTTGAAACTGCTCAGAGCTGTGTGGGGTGTGCTCAAGACAGCATTGAAGGCCATCGGCAGAATTGTCATGGCTGTACTCAAGCCTCTCTGGAAGGTGCTCTCGAAAGCACTCTCTCTGGTATTCAAGAGTATTGGCAAACTGATCAAAGCGCTCATGAAGCTCCTTGCTCCGGTCCTGCGGTTGCTCGGCGGAGTGCTGAAGAAGTTCTTCTCTCTTTTCGGGAATGTATTCAAGGCAGTGTGGAAAGCACTCTCTGCATTACTGAGGCCGTTCATGAAAGCTATCGGTACGCTCTTCAAACAAGTGTTCCGCTTGCTTCGCACACTGTTTTCCAAGCCCCTTGCTCTGTTCATGAAGTTGCTGAGAAGCGTGGGAAAGATCCTCAGGAAACTCTTTGCGCCAGTGATCCGTTTGCTCGGCATGCTCCTCAAAACTGTCTTCAAGGCATTGGGTCGTGTGCTTGGTCCTGTATTCAGGCTGATGGGAAAGCTCTTTTCACTCCTCGGGAAATTCCTCAAATTTCTCGTGAAGAAATTCCCCGTGCTCGGTCGCATCGGGGCATTCGTTGTCCGCTTTGGAAAGAAGGTGCTCTCTCTGCTGGGTCACGCTTTGGGTGCGGTTGCGAAGCTCTTCGGTCGTGCGCTGGGAGCGGTTGCAAAGCTTTTCCGGTCTCTCCTCCGCACGTTCCCGGTGCTCGCACGGGTACTCTCAGTGATCGGCCGAATGCTGAAGCAACTGTATTCGTTGGTGACGAGGGGATTGCGCATGGTACTCAAACCGTTCATGCCCGCACTCCGCTTCATTGCAGGGGTGCTGAGGGAGCTCGTGCGGAGGTTCAGCGTACTCGCCAGCAGATCACCAAGATTTCTCAGGGTTCTGCCCCGGTTGCGCTGGCTTCTCTGGATTCCGTTCTTTCTTGCGCTGCAGCACATTCGGAGGGAGAGGGAAGAGTCAAAGAAACGCAGTCAGGAGGAGGAACAGAGGCAGCAAGAGCCTGTGCCACAGGAAGGACATGCAGTTGCCAATGCCCCTCTGGTCTACGGTTCGTCCCATGGGAGTGTGTATGCAGAGGAGGGAGAACGTCCTGTCATGGCGGTGCCTGTCGTTTCCAGGGAAGGCAGCGGATCAGATGTCCATGCGGGGATACGTGAGTATGTGGGGGAGGGCAGATCACAAGATTCTCTGCAGAGCAAAGAGAGCGGTCTTTTCGACGGGTTAGAGAAGAAGACGCGGCAGAGCAGAAAGCTCCTCTTCGCCGTGCCCTCTCTGCTGTTTGGGAGGGGTGAGAGAGCACTCCAGTCTGCGGAGGAAGAACGAGAGAGCACGGAGGAGCCGGAACGGATGCAGCAGGTTGTTCTCCCTGCAACGCTCCCTCTCCAGCGCGTATTGCAGGAGGAGGGAGGCGATGCCGAGGCGATTTCCTTTTCACTGGTGGAAGTGATAGAGAGCACGAGAAGTGCGAAGAATCGCGTGGCTGGGTAGGAAAGTGTGTGGAAAGCCCAGAGGAATGAGTATTTGATGTTCCCCGGGTATTTGAATATATCTAATTATATGTTATAATATATATACAAATTCATACCCCATTCGTGCCATGAAAAGCACTTCAAATTCTTTCCTCATGGGAGCAATCGTCGCAGTCGTCAGCACCGCCATTGGTGCAGGGGCTGTGCTCTCGGCATACACCCTCCGTTCCTATCCTGGTTCCTCTGACTGGCAGGTGAATTTCGACGAGTACGTCCGCCCGACAACGCGTCAGAATGAAGTCGCTCCTGAGCGTGATGCTGAGATGATGCTCCGGATTCAGGATCGCAAGGTGACTCGTCTCCAGGCTGAGCAAGAAGAGGAGGATGTCCTCCACACCGCTGCTCCGGAGGAGCCTGCTACAGCCTTCTACAACGAAAGCAGGGCATACCGTGTGTGCACCTCGAAAGGGTTCACGCGCTCCAGGCTCGTGAACTGTGTGGATAGCCTCATGCGGGACGGCATCTACATTCCGGAGTCACTGGAGTAGAGATCTCTCTTTGAACATACACACTCCGGTGCGCTGCATCGGAGTGTTTTAAAGCGTGGGTGCAGTATGTTTTTTCCCTTCCGGCTCGCTCATCGCTGGTTTCTCGCTTTCTCAGGGCAGTCCACCTTCGCTCCTGATGGCTCGCCAGCCGCAGCCGCAGCGGCTCAGTTGCTGTTCTACAAACGAAGCTCAGGAGGCTATGGTGGACAGCCTTCGCTGCGCGAAGGCTGGTGCCGATGGAGAGACACTTCGTCGCTCTACTCCTCAGTGCAAGCTCGAACTCCCCCAGCGGGGGATTGGCTTGCCATGAGGA
>MFYJ01000001.1 GCA_001787755.1 Candidatus Peribacteria bacterium RIFOXYB1_FULL_54_35 | reverse complement strand
CAGGGCTTCCCGACCATGGCAAACCTCCAGCCGCTCCCGTACCAGCTCCCGCTCCCGCTTGCTGCAACCAGGCAGGCTCCCGTGGGAGACACCGGACCTGCAGCGCTGGCTGTGATGGCCGCAGGCGCCGCGGCAGGTGTGGGATGGGTGAGGAAGAGGAGGAGGAAGTGAGACTGCTGAAGGAGACATCACCAAATCTCCACGGCAGTTTCCTGAATGAGGAAAATATCTCTCTGCACAGATCCATCCTGCAGATCTACTTTGGCACTGGTGAGTTTCAGCGCTGCACGGGAAGGATTGTGGACAACGATATGCTCAGGTGCCTGTCGCACGGAGAACGTCATGCTTGTTTTTGGGGGGAAATGCCAGCGCACAAAACCGAACGAGGGATCGTCGTTGCGGAAATCCGCGAGAGGCGCGCCAGAGACTTCACTGCGTTGCCAGTCTGCAGGGACGCTGATTGAGACGATTCCGCTGCCGCTGTGAGCAATGCGGACGAGAGCAGTATTGTTTCGCATGGCATACTCAAGACGCATGGAGAGGGGCTCTGCATGTTCTACTCCTATATCTGCTGCCCCCTGGTTCAGTGCAGCACGCAGGCGTGGCGGCTGTTCCACTGTCTGCACAGTAATTCCGAGAATCAGTGCAAGGGCTCCAAGTGCGAGGATGGTATGAAATCGCAGTGACACGGAGGTGGGAGTAGTCCGTCACCAATTCTAGCTCTTTGTCCACTTGTACAGGAATTTTTTTGTTGTGTAGATTCTCTCGTGGTATACTAGAGGTGATGGATATTGATCCACACACGCTACAGCAAATCCTCCAACGCATATACCAGCAGATGCGCTGCCCCCAGTGCGGTAAGCGAGTGCCTGTCGATTTTTCTTCTGTGCGTGTTATGGCAGATCAGGCGATGCTTCTGCAGCTCAAGTGTGACATGTGCAACGCATACATTGTGCTCCATGCGTCATTGCAGGGGGTGGAAGCGTTGAACGCACAGCCGTACAAAGAAGATATCACTGCCAATGTCTCCACATCACTGGAGCTCAATAAGGAAGAACTTGCTATGTTGCGGAAGGGTCTCACGGAGGCAGGAGGTTCTTTCGAGGAGTTGTTCCATAAGTACGGGTCTACGAGCCCGTCTTCTTAAACAGCATGCAGCAGGTATTGCGAGCGATGACCGGCGGATCCGGAGTGCTTGCGGTTCTCTGTGTGTTTCTGCTTCTTGGCGGTTGCCGCACACCGCAGGAGCGGAGAGCCGATGTCGTGGGAACGATCGATGCTCTCACCGAATCCGCCAGCGGGGCATTCTCTGCCGCACGCATAGGTGTGAGGGGAGCGGTGGATGCAGGCACCGTCGTTGTTGGAACGGTGAAGGACACTACGACGGACATCGCTGATCGTGCGGACAAAATACGCAGAGGTACCGAGCTGATTCGGGAAGGGCTTGGGGGCAATTAGCTTTCAGCTTATAGCTTCTAGCTTTTAGCGAGGTCTTAGGATTGAGGTGCTGAAGGTTTAAACAGCTTACGTATTGAGACTTGAGTCCTTTGGATTTTTGATCTGAGATTTCCTACAAGCTACAACCTACTAACTAAAAGCTGACAGCCCGCAAGAATGAGGCGATACTCCTTGCATTGGTTTTCCAGAAGGGTAATATGCCTTCAACATATCGGAGCTCTCCCACCTGAATAAGACGATCAGGCGGGGAGGCTACGTCTTTTTGTATGTATTTCTCTCTCTCATTATGCCGCCTTCACGCAAGCCCGCAGCCGCCACCGATTCCTTCGATGCAGTTGCCCTTTCCATTGCAAGTCCCGAGGATGTGATCAACTGGTCCCGGGGTGAGGTAACCAAGCCGGAGACCGTGAACTACCGCACACAGCGTGCAGAGCCGGACGGCTTGTTCTGCGAGCGCATCTTTGGTCCCACGAAGAACTTCCAGTGTTTCTGCGGAAAGTATAAAGGAGTCCGCTACGCGGGAGTGGTCTGTGAGAAGTGTGGCGTGGAAGTCACCAGGAGCATTGTGCGTCGCGAACGTATGGGGCACATCAACCTTGCAGTGCCAGTGACGCATATCTGGTTCCTCCGTTCCACCCCTTCCCGTATCGGGTTGCTTCTGGATCTCCCGGTGAAGACGCTGGAGCAGATTGTGTACTTTGCCGCATACATTGTGATTACGGTCGATGAGAATGCGAAGCAGGAGGCGGAGAAAGAACTCAATGCCTCCATGGAGAGCCGCAAAGGGCAGTTGAAACGGGAGTATGAAGAAGCAAAGAAACAGATGCAGGAGAGCAAGGCTACCCGTGTGCAGTTTGATGCTTTGGACAAGGAGTATGCAGATAAGATCAATTCGCTCAAAATCAACCACAAGGAGGCACTGGATGACCTCCGGAATCTCGCAATTGGGACAGTGCTTTCCGAGTTGAAATTCCGTGAAATGAACATGAAGTTTGGCCATGTGTTCCGCGCAGGAACAGGTGCCGAGTCGCTCCGGGAAATCATTATGAACATCGATCTCTCCGTGCTGACCGATTATTTGCATAAAGAGCGCGAGCAGAGCAGCGGTCAGAAACTGAAGAAGGTCATGAAGCGCATGAAGCTTGTGAGTTCTCTTATGAAGGCCGAGAGCAAGCCGGAGTGGATGATTCTGCAGCGGTTGCTTGTATTGCCGCCGGACCTCCGGCCAATGGTGCAGCTCGATGGTGGCCGTTTTGCCGCGTCTGATCTCAATGATCTCTACCGGCGGGTGATCAACAGGAATAATCGTCTCAAAAAACTGATGAGCATCGGTGCTCCGGAGGTGATCTGCCGCAATGAGAAACGTATGTTACAGGAAGCAGTGGATACACTGCTCAACAACTCTGCGCGTGCGGGGAAAACTCTTTTCACAGCCGGAGACCGCCGAAAACTGCGCAGCCTCTCGGATATGCTGAAGGGGAAGCAGGGGCGCTTCCGTCAGAACCTGCTTGGAAAGCGCGTGGACTACTCTGGCCGCAGCGTCATTGTTGTCGGTCCGCATCTGAAGCTCTCTCAGTGTGGTCTTCCAAAGGAGATGGCCATGAAGCTCTTCAAGCCCTTTGTCATCGGTCGCCTTATCCGTGATGAGCTTGCACACAACGTGAAGGGTGCGGAGCGATTGGTGCAGGAAGGGGGAAAGGAGGTCTGGGACATTCTGGAGGAGGTTATTCAGGACAAGTTCGTTCTCCTTAACCGTGCGCCTACTCTGCATCGCCTGGGTATTCAGGCGTTCAACCCTCTGCTCATTGAGGGGAAGGCAATCCAGTTACATCCGTTGGTTTGTGCTGCGTTCAACGCGGACTTCGACGGAGACCAGATGGCTGTCCATGTGCCGCTTTCACAGCGTGCGCAGAAGGAGGCACGCGAGCTCATGTCTGCGGCAACAAACCTCCTCAAGCCGTCGGCTGGAGAGCCGGTCATCAACCCCACGCAGGACATGATTCTTGGTTGTTACTTCCTCACTCGTATACACGATGGGAAGAAGGGGGAGGGTATGATATTCAGCTCTCAGGAGGAGGCGCTGTTGGCGCTTGAGCAGGGAGTGGTGGATCTCCAGGCAAAGGTGAAAGTGCGTATCACAACTGCTGAAGGGGAGCGCAAGATCGTGGAGACATCCGTCGGCCGCGTGAGGTTCAATCAGATCATGCCGCAGGGTATGGGTTTTGTGAATGAAACCTTGCGGAAGAAGGATCTTTCGAACCTCGTTGGCAGGGCATTGGAGCTGGTCGGGAACAGCGAGACTGTGGCATTTGCGGACCGTATGAAGGACATCGGTTTCCATTATGCTACTCTCTCAGGAATATCCATTTCCGCGGATGATATGATCATCCCGTCCGAGCGTGAGCAGCTTGTTGCAGATGCCAATGAGAAGGTCCGGCAGCTGAACAACTACTACTGGAAGGGGCTTATGACAGCAGACGAACGCTACAGCCACGCCATCAGGACGTGGTCACAGACCAAGAATGAAGTGGGTGCGAAGATGATCGAGGAATTTATGAAGCACGAGGAGAACGAAATTACCTATGTTATCGATTCCGGTGCCCGCGGAAACTGGGGACAAATTACACAGCTGGCGGGAATGAAAGGACTCGTTGCCAACCCGTCGGGCCGCACAATTGAACTTCCCATCCAGTCCAACCTCAAAGACGGTTTCACCGTGCTGGAGTACTTCATTGCAACGCACGGGGGACGGAAAGGAAAGTCCGATACGGCTCTGAAAACTGCAGAGGCAGGGTACCTTACCCGTCGGCTCGTCGATGCGGTGCAAGATGTGATCATCCGTGAGGATGACTGCGGTTCAGTAGAAACACACTGGGTCACGAGGAAGGAATCTGAGGAAATCGGAGAGGCATTTGCTAACCGCATTTTTGGCCGCACGCTCTCAGAGGATATCAAGAATAAAGGGAAAGTGTTGGCAAAGCGCAACGCGGAAATAGACAAGGTACTTCTCAGGCAGATTGAAGAGTGTCAGCTTGAGGCAGTGCCAGTGCGTTCCATGATGACGTGCAAGACGCGCCGTGGCATCTGCAAGAAATGCTACGGGAGGGATCTCGGCGATAACGAGATCGTGAAAATCGGGACACCTGTTGGCATTATTGCAGCGCAGTCCATTGGCGAGCCTGGTACGCAGCTCACGATGAGGACGTTCCACATGGGAGGTGTTGCCGAAGGTTCCGATATCACTCAGGGTCTCACGCGCGTGGAGGAGCTCTTCGAAGCACGCTCGCCCCGCACCCCTGCTGCACTTTCCGATATCACAGGGAAGGTGAAAGTGTCCCACCCATCCAACCGTACGATTGTGCATATTGCGGCGGTGGAGAAGGGAGAGGATGAGTATCGAGTCCCGGCTGGATACGAAATTATTGTGAAGAAGGGGCAGGTAGTGAAGGAGCGCACTGTTCTTGCCAAGTCCTCCACGGACAAGTCGACGGTGAAAGCGAAAGTAGCAGGGAAAGTGTCAATCGTTGAGGATGGCATAGTCCGGGTGAAGCATTCTGAGCTGCAGGAGCGCACGTACGAGTTTGGCTCCCGCGAAACGCTGCTCATTAAGTCCGGGGACATGGTCGAAGTCGGCCAGCCTCTCAATATGGGACACTTCAACCTTCAGGAACTTCTGGAGAAGAAAGGGGCGTACGAAGTACAGAAGTATATCATCCACGAAGTGCAGCACATCTACGCCTCCCAGGGGCAGACCATCAACGACAAACACCTGGAGATTATTGTCCGCAAGATGTTCTCCAAAGTCCGTGTCATCAATGCAGGAGAAACCAAACTTCTCCCGGGGGAGACAGTCGATCTGGGAGATCTCATTCACGAGAACGACCAGGTGAGGGCAAAGAAGGGGAAAGGAAAACTATCTACCTACGAGCCGCTCCTCCTCGGTATTACCCGCGTTGCTCTGGCAACGGATTCCTGGCTTGCCGGTGCTTCCTTCCAGGAGACGATCCGGGTGCTTGTGGAAGCTGCAACGACCCGGAGAGTCGACAACCTGCAGGATCTCAAATCCAATGTCATTATCGGACGTCTCATCCCCACCGGGGAGGTGTACCGGGATCGTTTCTCGGATGAGAAGAAGAAGGAGGAGGCCGGAAGCAAAGAGTAGTTTGCGTTTCTCAGATGAAGAAAACAGCCGCGAAAGCGGCTGTTCCTGTAATTGCTTTAAATGCAAAATTATGATATAATACTATAAAAGAGATATGAGTATCCGCATGTGTACACGAGGCGATTCTGCAGTGATTTTTGGGGAGAACCGGCTCATAGGTATAGTGACAGAACAGCCATCCGAGTCTGAGGAGACGCAGGTTCCAGAGATGGATGCAGAAGAGGAGAGTCAAAGACGCATTTTAGATATTGAAGAGAGGGGAGCGGCAGGCCCCACTACCATGAGCGCTGCAGAAGAAATAGTTTTTGACAAGGAGTTGGGCAGAGAGATCGTTCAAGGGGAGTTGCTTGTCACCCTGCGCGAAGGGTTACCGGATGAACGAATCCAGGGAATTTTGGATGAACTGTCTGTGGATGGGAAGGTTGTGGGAGGCATTCCGGCTCTTAGCCTCATTAAGTTGAAGGTTCCACCGGACGCTCTCCATGAAATCCAGAAGAAACTGAGCCAACATCCCGATGTCTCCGTTGCTTCATACAATGCGATGAATTATCCGTACAGAGGTGGGGGGAGGGGGCAGCGTCCCGGGATGGGGGGCAAGACAGAAGAGGAGACTGATGGCGAACAGGAAACACCAGAGTCGCAGGACAAATCAGAGGAGGAAGATTCGTCGCTGGTGTTCCATAATGGCATTGAAATCGTTAAAGGTCAGCTTCTCATTAGAATGAAAAAAGAGGTACCTCGTGAAAGACTCACAGATGTCATGAAGGAACTAGCTATTGAAGGCACAGTGATTTCACATCACGCATATAATAGTATCCTGCTTCAGGTTCCTCATGAACGTATTGATGAAATTATGGAGAAGCTGAATCGGCATCCCGATATTGAATCAGCGGCCTTCAATTTTGTAATGAGGCTTCCAACGGATCCAAGAGAAAGTGGATCTGGTTCAGATAGCGATAAGCCACCGGAGAGGGATGAGCCAAAAGATCCAGAAGGGGAACAGGAGAGCAAAGAAGAGAAGGAGAAGCCGCGCAGCCTCATCGCAGAGATTCTCGCATTTCTCGTGCAGCTTGTTTCACAGCTGCGGTTCGGGACAGGTTTCGATGTGACGAAGTATGCTGAGAACAGGAGTCTGCGCCGCCAGCTCAGGGTCATCGAAGGGCGCATGGAAGCTATCGATGCGCAGCTTGCGAGGAAGGATTTGTCACCACAGGACCGTCAGGCGCTCATGAGGCAGAATGAGATGCTCGAGCAGGAGTATCAGAAAGTCGAGAAGCAGCTGCGGGAGCAGGAGAAGCAGAGACGGCGCGATACAAAACCCGCAGAGCAGGAAGAAGGGGACGAGGAATCGGGAGAAAGGGCAGCGGGGGAGGGGGCAGACAGGAGACAGAGGCGTCCTGAAGTAGTTCCACGGAGCGAGGCACAGAGGGCGCTCATGGAATATGTGGAGAGGATTGAGCAGGGGGAAGAGGTGAATCTGGAAGAGTTCAGGGCACTTTTTTTGCGGGTGGTTGCGGAATCGAGTCCTGAGGAAAGGACAAGAGGCCTGCATGAGATTGCACAGGGTCTCAACGGGTTACTGATGGAGATGGGGGAACATTTTGATGAGTACTACAGCAGTCTTCCGCAGGGGGTGCGGGAGAAATTTACTGCTTCACCTGAAGAGGCGAAGGAAGAGGTCATTTCTTCTTTCAAAGAAGCTTGGCGCGATCTCATTGCAATGGTGAACAGTGTCTACGAAGATGCCGGGGAAGACATGGGGCTTACTATGGATGGAAACGGCATCGTCTCTGTCCGCCGTCGGGGCAGTGCAAGAGACAGCGAAAGGCCGGGTCCTGCAAATGTTCCAAGCGGGGAACGAAGGCAACATGCAGGTCCTGAGGGTGGTTCCCCCGGGAGATCCGTTGAGCAGCATGTGACGGTGAATGTGGATACTGAGCATTCTCAGGAACCTCAGGAACCGGCAGCACAGGCACAGGAAGCGCCGGAATACCGTCTGGAAGATCTGGATACAAATGCGCTCCGGAGCTACCTGCAGTCCATCGGGTACCTAGGAGATTTTGCGGTGCAGGGAGATGAGCTGGTGTTCACTGGTGTGCGTGGCGGTAAGGAGATCGAGAGAGTGCGTGCTTTCCTGAAAGGTTTTCCGGAGGGGAAAGGCATTTCTCACAGGGTGGTAGAAACAATGAGCGGAGCTTCGCGCACGTACGAAGCGCGTGTGAAGCTGACCTCGGATGCGCTGAAGCACATATGCAGTCTTTCACCTTCTGCTGAGAGCGGGAGGAATTCTTTGCAGCGTCCGTCCGGGGATTATGTGGAATACATTCCGGCAACGGAGTTCCACAGCAACGGTCTCGTGCCGGTGACGATCCCAGCAGTGATCATGGAGAGGATTGGGATGGGGGCACAGCAGCGTGTGTTGCTCATCAAGCAGGTGAGCAAAGGCAAGTTCGAAGTGCCGAGGTACCTTGGTGATGTCCGTGAGCTTCCTTCATTTTCTCCCGAGCGCTGGAGCAGGGAGCCGAGCGCAGACCAGATTATTGCTGAGCGGCTTGGACTCGAGATCAGGAACATGTCCGGAGGGGTGGCAATCATCATTCCCGAGAAATGGGTCTGGAGCAGCGCAGAAGGTTCCTACAATGACGGTCCCCCCATGGTGGTGAATGGTGCGAAAGTCGTCGGTACAGATCTGCGCAACAGCCCGTACTACTTTGGGTGACGGAGAAAAGAGAAATAGAAGAAGCAGAGGAAACAGAAGAATAAGAGGATTGGAAGCCTCAGATTTTTCCTCTGATTCTTCTCGCTCTTCTGTTTCCTCTGCTTCATCGAAAAAGCCCAAAAATCCCTTTACTTCCGCTTCTCTCTGCCAGTACCATCATGTCCCATTCAGGTGGATTTTCTATGCCTACCGTCAGCCAACTCATCAGAAAGCCGCGCAGCACCAAGCGCAAGAAGAGCAAGTCTCCTGCGCTCCAGTACACGTGGAATGCCCTCAAGATGCGCAATGTCCCCCTCCCAAAGGGGACGCCGTTCAAGCGCGGCGTGTGCATTAAAGTGACGACCATGACGCCGAAGAAGCCGAACTCTGCTCTGCGGAAGATTGCCCGTGTGCGCCTGACGAACGGGCACGAGGTGAAGGCGTACATTATGGGTGAGGGCCACAATCTTCAGGAACACAGTGTGGTGATTGTTCGCGGCGGCCGCGTGAAGGACCTCCCGGGCGTACGCTACCACATTGTGCGCGGCATTCTGGATACCGAAGGTGTGCAGAACCGCAGGCAGGGGCGCAGCCGCTACGGCGCCAAGAAACCCAAGAGCTAATTCATAATGGAAAATTGAAAATGGAAAATGAATAATTGAAAATATGACTCAATCACTCTCCACAATCGGCAACAGAATCCTTCCTGAATTTCAGGAAGTACGAGCTCTGCTGCGAATGTTCATTTCCAATTTTCAGTTTACCATTTTCAATTCGTAGTTATGGCAAGACCAGTCAAACAGTACATTCCACAGGGTTCAGATCCCGTCATTGAAAAATTCATCAACTCCATGATGAAGTGCGGGAAGAAGTCCATCGCGCGCCGCGTGTTCTGGGAGGCGCTCGATATCATCAAAACCCGCACGAAGGATGTTCCTCTGGAGGTCTTCACGAAAGCTGTTCTCAATGTTACCCCTCTCGTAGAGGTCCGCCCGAAGCGTGTGGGAGGCTCTGTGTACCAAGTGCCGGTGGAAGTGCACCCCAAGCGGCAGCAGACGCTTGCTTTCCGCTGGATCATAGACGCTGCGCGGGGCCGCAAGAGTGCCACCATGGCCAATCGTCTTGCTCTGGAGCTGCTGGATGCTTCCACCGATCAGGGTGCGGCATTCAAGAAGAAGCAGGATGTCATCAGGATGGCACAGGCGAATAAGGCATTTGCGCACCTCGCGAAATAGGGTTGGGGTTTGGGTTTGGAAAGGTGCTTGGAATTTTCCTTTGCTGTATCGAGGGCTTTGTTTTCCTGAAAGCTGAAAGACCAGAATCTTAATAGCCTAAAGTCCTAGCCCCAATCCTAACCCTAACCCAAACCCAGACCCCCATCAAAAAACATCTGTTTAGGATTGCCCGAAAGAGGATTCTTCCGTATATTCCTTCGGAGTTTGGCTAGGGATTCGCATCGAATGCCTTGTGTTTTCCCCGAGGTTTCCCTGCGTTCATTCCCTATCCCTACGTCCTAACCCTAACCCTAACCCTAGCCCTAACCCTCAATGCCATGGATCTCAAGAACGTACGCAATATCGGGATTATCGCGCATATAGATGCCGGAAAGACAACGACGACCGAGCGTGTGCTCTTCTACACCGGTCGAAATTACAAAATCGGAGAGGTACACGAAGGGGAGGCCACTATGGACTGGATGGAGCAGGAGCGGGAGCGCGGCATTACCATCACTTCTGCGGCAACGCAGTGCCACTGGAAGGCGAAGAACGCCGAGGGACAGGTAGTCGATACTATTTTCAATATCATCGATACACCCGGTCACGTGGACTTTACGGCGGAAGTAGAACGCAGCCTGCGCGTGCTCGATGGGGGGGTAGTGGTGTTTGACGGTTCACAAGGGGTGGAGCCACAGAGCGAAACCGTTTGGAGGCAGGCTGACAAGTACGATGTACCGCGGCTTGCATTCGTGAACAAGATGGACAAGATCGGGGGAGATTTCTACATGTCGCTGGGGAGCATCCACGATCGTCTCAGTCCCCATGCCGTTGCCATTCAGCTTCCCATTGGGAGTGAGAGTACGTTCGAGGGCGTCATCGATCTTGTATCGAAGAAGGCGTACAGTTTTCAGGGAGAGCATGGCGAGAAGATGGAGGAGATGCCCATTCCGGCGGATATGGAAGCGAAAGTGATCGAATACCGTTCCCAGCTGATGGAGAGAGTTGCAGAATGCGATGATGATTTGCTGGATGTCTATCTCGCGAACGATGCGCTGACGGAAGCGGAACTTATGAAGGGGATCCGGAAAGGGACGATTGCCGGCAAACTCTTTCCTGTTCTCTGCGGATCTTCTCTCAAGAATATGGGAGTCCAGCTCATGTTGGATGCAGTGGTTGCCTATCTGCCCTCTCCTCTGGACATTCCCGCCGCCAAAGGTACGGATCCAAAAGACGATTCGGTAGTGGAACGCAAAGCGGATAACAATGAGCCGCTTGCCGCCCTCGCATTTAAAATCGCCACAGATCCTTTTGTCGGAAAGCTCACGTTCATCCGAGTGTACTCCGGGGTTCTCAAGTCGGGGAGTTACGTGATTAACTCCACGAGCGACCAGAAGGAGCGCATTGGCCGTCTTGTGAAAATGCACGCCAACACGCGTGAGGAAATAGAGAAGGTGGAAGCAGGAGACATCGCCGCAGTTATTGGACTGAAGAAAACGCGCACAGGCGATACGCTCTGCGATGAGGGGCACCCGGTCCGGTTGGAGAATATCACCTTTGCAGAACCAGTGATCAGTATTGCTGTGGAGCCGAAGACGAAGGCAGACCAGGAGAAGATGGGCATAGCGCTGCAGAAACTCACAGAAGAGGATCCTACGTTCCGTGTGGTGACTGACGACGAAACTTCGCAGACGATCATTTCAGGTATGGGTGAGCTGCACCTCGATATCATTATCGACCGTATGAGGCGCGAGTTTAAGGTAGAAACGAATGTCGGGCAGCCGCAGGTTGCATACCGTGAGACAATTCGGAAGGAAGTGGAACACGAGGAGAAGTACATTAAGCAGACAGGAGGTCGCGGTCAGTACGGCCATGTGGTATTCCGTCTGACTCCGCAGGAACCCGGGAAGGGCTACGAATTCGTCAATAGCATTGTGAGTGGAAGAATCCCGCGGGAGTATATTTCCCCGTGTGACAAGGGATTCCAGGAGGGCATGAGCCGCGGCATACTTGCTGGTTACCCTGTGGTGGATGTGCAGGTCGATCTCGTCGATGGTTCGTACCATGATGTTGACTCTTCGGAAATGGCCTTTAAGACGTGTGCAAGCATTGGTTTCCAGAATGCAGCCAAGAAGGCGGATCCGGTGCTCCTTGAACCTGTCATGAAAGTGGAGGTAGTCACTCCGGAGGAATTTCTCGGTGACGTCATGGGCGACTTAAGCTCGCGCCGCGGTCTCATTCACGATCAGGGGGAGCGCGGAAATGCCAAGTTCGTTGATGCGAATGTTCCGCTTGCAACGATGTTTGGCTATGCAACAGATCTTCGTTCTATGACGCAGGGGCGGGCAAGCTATACCATGGAGTTCCACCACTATGACAGAGTCCCGAACAATGTGGCTGAAGAGATCATTCGAAAGCGTGTTGGAGGTGCATAGAGAAAAGCTCTGATTTTAGAAAGAGCCCTTGTGTAAGGGCTCTTCTTGTTATTGACAAAAATACTTATTATTACTCTTTCGCCTCTTCTGGTGTATCACTTACATCTTCCTCCTCTCCTGCAGCGGTATGCATGATACCAAATGGGGTGGCATCGTATTTGTCTGCAATGGTATCACCGTCACTGTCGTCTGCGGAGTTGGGAATGCCGTCACGGTCGAAATCGTGGTTCTGCTCCGCAACGGGAAGTGTATTGTAGTAGCCGAATACCATTTCGTTCAGCATATGGAGCTGCGGTACTACTATGGCGAATCCAACGACGAGCAGTACGCTGAGGAGCGCAGTGATCGAGAGTTCCGTGGGGAGGTGTTTCTTTGCCATAGGCTGGAGTGTGTATTGGATAAAGGTTTCCAACTAGTATAGCAGAGTGTGGCTTTATATGGTAGGGGAGCGGTTTTCTTTGGGAATTGACTTTGGAATGTATTACTGTGTTAAAACATTGACACGCCTTCGCGGATGGTGCATATTGAACAGGCTGCATACGGGTAGCTCCATTGAGCCGATACAGATCTGTCCGCTACGGTGTGCAAGCACACTTTTCCTTCTCCTCGTCCGATGCCGAAGAAACGTTTCACCGAAGATTCCTGGCGAAAGGAACGTTGGTTCCAGGCTCTCTGCTATGCCATCGCTTCCTGCGAGACTACGGAGGATGTAGCGGATTTCCTCCGTGATATTGGCACGCTCAGCGAGCTGCAGGCCTGGAGTGAGCGGTTTGAGGTTGCAAAGCAGCTCTCCCAGGGGCGTACGTACAGGGAGATTGCTGCTGATACAGGTGCGAGCACCACGACGGTCACTCGTGTGGCACGTTTCATTGAGAATGGAGAAGGTGGATACAGGAAGGTTTTGAATGTGGTGAGCAAGGGGGAAGAAACACTGTCTCCCACAGAACTTTTGGTACAGCGGAAAATAGACCATCAGCATCGTACGAGAGCTCCCGGTGAGGAGAGGCAAGTCTCGATGCTGAAGAAGTACCTGAAAAAATAACTTCATCCGCCGAGTTTCGCCCCTCCTCACAGAGGGGGGCTTTTCTCTGCCTGTTGGCAGGCGAAATCCGTTCTATGCGGATTCCCGTGTTGGGAGAGCTTGGTCTTTCACATTTCGGAGGAATGTCCGAGGAAAAGGAGTGTGTGCAATGACTGACAGGTATCGTCCGTGTGCGGGAGGGAATATTGGTGC
Source organism: Candidatus Peribacteria bacterium RIFOXYB1_FULL_54_35 (assembly GCA_001787755.1). Taxonomy (GTDB): domain Bacteria; phylum Patescibacteriota; class Gracilibacteria; order Peribacterales; family Peribacteraceae; genus GWB1-54-5. The sequence goes on along the minus strand of MFYJ01000001.1, from coordinate 73,903 downwards.
CCGTTACGAAAGAGTAGAGCAAGGTGCAGGACTGCGATATGGCATCATCGAGGTGACGACCCGGTGCCAGCTTCGGTGCCCCGGTTGCTACATGGTCAGGCGTAGTGCCCTGAACAAGGGTGAGATGAGCTTTGAACAGGCGGTTCACATCCTCGATCTTTGCAAAGAGTACCGGGGCGGGCGGGAACTCGAGACGATGGATGTCTTGGGTGGTGAGCCGCTTCTGTGGTCTCATTTGAGGCAGTTCGTTGAGGAGCTGATCCATCGCGACATCTTGCCATGGATCTTCACCAACATGGTGGCGATCACGCCGGAGTTGGCGAGGTGGCTTTTCAACCGACGTGTCAATGTCACCGGAAAACTCAATATCGCAGATCCAAAAGATCCGGTTCAGGCGGCATTGCAGGCGGAGATGATTGGGAGCACGGAGACGATGGCGAATAAGATGATGGGCGCTATCGAGATTTTTCTGGAAGCTGGGTATGGAGGGTGGGAAACACAGGGTGATTCTTTCCGGCTGGTGTTCAAGCTTCAGAACCTGGTCAGGAAGAAGAACATCTCCTTTGTCCCAGGATACATGCAGTACTGCTATTTGCGCGGGATCGGTATCGATCTAGAGCTCATGGGAAGCGGTGAAGCGGTTGGAGACGAGTACTTCCGCGTTGCCCCCATGGCCGAGGAGTTGGCAGAAATGGTGCGTTCCATCGTTTCTGCAAGGGGAAGGTACAGCGGTCGACTGTGTAGAGTGGCTCCGCAGTTTTACGACACCGAATCAAAACTGCTAATGCCTCATGTCTTCGGCTCGTGTCCCTTTTACGACAAGGGCTTGTACTTCGCCGTAGATGGACACATTCGCGCGTGCAGCAACAGTACGGTTGTCCTCGCGCACGTCACGGACGAGGATCCCATCCGCGAAGCGTACGAGTCTCCACTGATCTGCAGACGGAAAGCCCTCACAAAGGATCGTGTGGGCGAGCCGTGTCACTCGTGCGATCGGTGGGAGAAGTGCCGTGGCGGTTGTCGTGCCACAGTTGAGGGCATGGGCGATCCTTTTGGGGGATATACGCTCTGCCCTCTTCCGATTCTTCGCGGTTCCTCCGAATAAACCAGAGGGGTCTCAGCTGAATAGCTGAGACCCCACCCTTAAGCACATTCTATGATGGATCCGGAAATCTTGCTATCGGCTCAGGATAAGTTCAGAGAACTCTCTGAGAAATTTGACGGGTTCATTTCTGTCATTCTCGATAACTGGCGCGGTTACCGCTTCATCTACAATGTGGAGATGACTGCATGCTGCAGGTACGGTTGCGTACGTTGCCCCCTTGCTGTTCTTCTGAAGGATGAGAAAGACGGAGCTTTCACAGCGAGGCTTCTGCCTGCGGGCAAGAGGGACAAGAGATTGTTTGGGCCTCAGAATTTTCTGAACTGCAAAAGCATCAGCCAGTATCAAAATTGCTATACGGATTTTCTCGTGGAGAGATGCTTCACGAGGGAAGAGATATTCGGTGAATTGGATTTGGTAAAAAACATGCAGATCATCTATTCCAGATTTGGTGCTGAGAAAAACAAGGAAACAGCATTCAGGCAGGGGGTCGTTCGCAATGCCATTGCTCTTTCAGGAGTGCGCAAGGCAGAACTCATCCAGGAATATGTCAGACTGAACCCCGGTTTCTTTGGTTCTCACTGAGTTGTTTTGAAAAAATCTCCCGCTCATTCCACGACGGTCGGATTGTTTTGTGCGACACTATACACAATGTGTGATCATGAGGCTCCCATCCGCCGGTGTCTGGAGCTTGCGGAGCGGGGCCGCGGGCTCGTTGGCACCAATCCTCTCGTAGGTTCTGTGCTTGTGCGGGAGGGAAAGATCATTGCCGAGGGGTGGCATCTTGCCTTCGGGATGGACCATGCAGAGCGCATGTTGATCAAAAACTTTGATCAGATTTTTCAGCAAGAGGATGGGCTCTACGTGAATTTGGAACCATGCTGTCACTATGGGAAAACACCTCCGTGTACCGATCTGATTATTAAAAGCGGCATCAGGAAGGTGGTGTATGGCATGGAAGATCTCAATCCTGAAGTCGCGGGAAAGGGGAGAGAGCAGCTGGTGAAAGCGGGTGTTCGTGTGGAGGGGCCGGTGCTCCCCGAACTTTGCCGGAGGGTGAATAGGGGATACGTTTCTCTCCAGGAGCAGGGGAGACCGTACATCACACTCAAGCGTGCCCAAACGAGGGATGGGAGAAACGCGAATCCTGACGGGTCATCGCTGAAGATCACCTCGAAGGAGCAGGATGTGTGGTCCCACACAGAGCTGAGGGCGGTACACGATGCCATTCTCGTTGGTGTGCAGACAGTGATTGCAGATGATCCGACGCTCACTGTGAGATACATGAACAAAAAATTTGATCATGGATTAAGGCAGCCGCTGCGCCTCATCTTCGATCCGGCACTACGCATTCCTCTTGGAGCGAAGGTGGTGAGCAGCGAACTTGCCCAGGGGACAATCCTCATCGCGAGTACAGATGCTCCGCAGGAGAAAGAAGGGGAATTGCTTGCGCGTGGAGTGCGTATCCTGCGGATTCCCGTGCGTGCGAACGTATTTGATTGGCACAGTCTCTGGGCCATGCTCACCACTCCCCAGGAGGGGTTCTACGGCATAACGAGCATTCTCGTGGAAGGAGGAGCAAAGACCTGGCAGCATTTTAAAGATGAGGGACAGTACGATGAAGAGGTGGTGCTTGTCGGCGTTCTGTAGGCAGCATAAGCCCGTCACATTCCTTGTGACGGGCTTGCCATCTGTTGTTTCTCAGTTGATCCCACCTCCTGTGGGATTGTTCGGCTTACGCCGCTTCGCCGACTCTGGCCAGTACCGGCTCTTGTTCCGCATGGTCAGCGACGGGTTGACCTTTCCCGTCAACGAGCGCGAGCAGCGTGCCCACGCACAGTTGATTCAGGGAGGTGCGTTTGTCGTGAGCAGCATCCTTGAGCTGCCTGTGCAGATCGACTGGCAGCCGAACCGTGATCACACGGTACGGCTTCTTGGAGGGGTGGTCTTGGCTGGCACCTATTACGGTAGCACTGCCCAGGCCAGGTATAACTCGCGCGGGTCCTGCCGCGCACAGTGTCCGGGTGTCCATACTGCGGACCTCCATGGTGAGAGAAGGAACAGATGGCAGAGTCTCCGAGACTTGCCGAATGTTCCTTCAAAGAAAGAAACAACACAGGTCTAGAGACTGTAGCTTGATTCTAGAATAAATAGGGGGTATGTCAACTTTCCTTGCCTTTGATTTTGGGCTGGGAACCTAGGGTGTGATTTTTGTAACGAATGTGCGTCCCCACTCGAAGAAGAGTTTGGCGATGCGTGTGCGCAGAGGCAGGGTGCCTTTCTCCCGGTACTTCCGGATGTTTACGATGAAATTCTGCCCTTTCTGTTTCACTGCAGAGAGCGACTCTGGCCGTCCATCCACTACCAGCCCGAATACCCCCTTTCCACGCGTGCACCGTGGTTCGAAGTGGATGCCCATGGGCAGAGCACCAAAGTACTTCATTGCCTCCGTCACGTGGCTGGTGGTGAGCCGCATCATGCCCTTCCACACGACGTAGGGAGTTCCTCCAGTGTAGATGCAGAAGAGTGGTGTGTTTTGCAGTGTTCCCTTCGTCTTCGTTGTATCCAGCGCAAAGCTCCCCATACGGTCAATGAAGTTCTTGAGGTGTGCAGGAACGCCAAAATTCCACACGGGGCTCGCAAAAACAAGGCCATCTGCCTTCTCTATGAGGTGCTGCAGGTTACGAAAATCTTCCTCATGCCGGAACCCGGGATTGTAGTGTTCCAGGGAGAAGTGATCGATCTGCAGGTCCTTCAGGCGTCGCTTCTCCACTGTCACGTCACCACCCTGTTGCATACCCTCGATGAATGCATCTGCAAGCATGTTGGAGTTGCTCGGCTCGTTGGTACCGGCGACGAGAACGAGAATGTTCATGCGGAATGAGGAAAATTTAGGCTTGAGCTAGTATGGAGAATTATGGTGCGAATGCAATTTTTTGCAGAGGATTGCTGTGATGTGGCGCGCAAATTGTTTCTCTGCGATGGGAACGGGAAAGGAAAACCCTGCGAGTTGACAGGGGAGAGGAAGAAGACGCAATACCTATTGACCCGGACGAGGTGGTTCAATATCTTGTGTGATTGCGGCCCTGTTACCACAACATGGTGTGTCTATCTCTTTCCCATTTACCTTATGACCCCTCCGGTTCCAGCGAAACATACTGCCCCATCCACCTCTGTGTCGACGGCGCAGGCATTTTCCGCACAGAGGAAGGGGCTTTCCATTCCGCGTGTCTTCACGACGCCGGGGAGCGATCCACTGGAGGAGGTGCAGTACGAGAAGCGCAGCAGTCGCATCGCCAATACAGACGGGTCTGTTGTTTTTGAGATGGAGGGGACGGAAATTCCTGTGGGATGGGGACAGGTGGCGACGGACATTATGGTGAGCAAGTACTTTCGGAAGGCAGGAGTGCCGCAGTGTGATGAGAAGGGGGAGCTGCAGCACAATGAGAAGGGGGAAGTGATGACGGGGCCAGAGCGTTCGGTGAAGCAGGTGGTCCGGCGTCTTGCCGGGTGCTGGCGCCACTGGGCACAGGAGTACGGATACTTTGAAACGGCGCAGGATGCGCAGGCATTCGAGGATGAACTGAGCTACATGCTGGTGCACCAGATGGCGGCTCCCAATAGCCCCCAGTGGTTCAACACGGGGCTGAAGTACGCCTACGGCATCAGCGGTCCTTCCCAGGGGCACTTCTACTGCGATCCGCAGACGGGCGAGGTGAAGAAGAGTGAAGATGCCTACACGCATCCCCAGCCTCACGCCTGTTTCATTCAGTCTGTGAAAGACGATATGGTGAACGAGGGAGGCATTATGGATCTCTGGGTGCGCGAGGCACGCCTCTTTAAGTTTGGTTCCGGCACGGGCACGAACTTCAGCAGCCTGCGTGGAGAGGGTGAACCGCTTTCAGGCGGAGGGAAGAGCTCGGGGCTCATGAGCTTCCTCAAAATCGGAGACCGGGCGGCAGGAGCCATCAAGTCCGGCGGGACAACCCGTCGTGCAGCCAAGATGGTCTGTCTTGATCTCGACCATCCCGACATCGAGGAATTCATAGACTGGAAGGCGAACGAAGAGAAGAAAGTGGCAGCTATGGTAGAGGCAGGGTACGACAACGACTTCAACGGCGAGGCGTACCAGACGGTCTCTGGCCAGAATTCCAACAATTCCGTGCGTGTTCCGCACCGGTTCTTTGAGGCAGTGGAGAGCGATGGCGAGTGGCAACTCTACTGGCGCACGGAGAGGTGTGCAGCGGAGAAGGAAGGAAGAGCGCCGCGGTCATGCGAGACACTTAAGGCGCGAGAGATGTGGGACAAGATAGGTTACGCAGCCTGGGCATGTGCGGATCCGGGGGTTCAGTACGACACCACCATCAATGACTGGCATACCTGCCCCGTAGACGGACGCATCAACGCGAGTAACCCCTGCAGCGAATATATGTTTCTGGATAATACCGCATGCAATCTCGCCTCCATCAATCTTCTCAAGTTTTACGATGAAGAGCTGAGGACATTTGAGGTGGAGCGGTTCAGGCATGCTGTGCGCCTATGGACGATCGTGCTCGAGATCTCTGTGCTCATGGCGCAGTTCCCCAGTGAGGAGATTGCACGCCTGAGTTACCTGTTCCGCACCCTGGGGCTGGGGTTTGCGAACATCGGGGCTATGTTCATGCGCATGGGCATTCCCTACCACTCCGAGAAGGCGCAGGCAATCTGCGGGGCCATCACTGCTATCATGAACGGCGAGTCCTACGCCGCTTCAGCGGAGATGGCGAAGCATCTTGGCGCCTTCTCCGGCTTTGAGCGCAACAGGGAGCACATGCTCCGTGTGATCCGCAATCACCGCCGTGCTGTCTATGATGCGCCGAGAGCGGAATACGAGCACCTGCACATCAAGCCGGTTGGTATCAACCAGAATCTTTGTCCGGCCTATCTTCTTGTCGCTGCAAAAGAGTGTTGGGATCGGGCTCTGGCATTGGGTGAGCAGTATGGCTATCGCAACGCGCAGGCAACAGTCATCGCTCCCACCGGCACCATCGGGCTTCTCATGGATTGCGATACTACGGGTGTGGAGCCGGATTTTGCTCTTGTGAAATTCCGGAAACTCTCAGGAGGGGGCTACATGAAGATTGCGAACCAGTCTGTTGCTCCTGCACTCAAGGCTCTCGGGTACAATGAGGTGCAGGTCGGTGACATCATTCGTTATCTCATGGGGACTCTGAGTCTTGAGGGTGCACCCCACATCAACCGTGAGAGCCTGCGTGAGAAGGGTTTCACCTTCAAAGACATTGCCAATATCGAGAAGAATCTCCCTCAGGTTTTTGAGTTGCAGTTTTCCTTCAACAAATGGATCCTCGGGGAGGAGACCATGAAACGCCTGGGGTTTACGGAGGAGCAGATAGCTACTTCTGGTTTCGATATACTCGCGGCACTCGGTTTTACCAAGGAGCAGATTGAAGAGGCCAATCTTGTCATCTGCGGGCACATGACGGTGGAGGGCGCACCGCATCTCCGGCAGGAACACCTGCCGGTGTTCGATTGTGCCAGTAAGTGTGGGAAGACCGGGAAGCGCTACATTGCCCCAGAGGGGCACATCCGCATGATGGCGGCGGCTCAGCCGTTCATCTCCGGTGCCATTTCCAAGACCATCAATCTCCCGAACGAGGCGACAGTGGAGGACATCAAAAACGCGTACTTCCTCAGTTGGAAGCTTGGTCTTAAGGCCAACGCCCTCTATCGTGATGGTTGCAAGCTCAGCCAGCCTTTGAGCAGCAAATCCGACAGGAAGGAGAAGAAGAAATCACCGGAAGTGAAGATTGAAAAGGAAATAGTGGAGCAGGTGATTATTAAAGAAGTCTCCCGGCGCAGGAAACTCCCGGATGAACGTATGTCCATCACGCATAAGTTTTCCGTTGCAAGTCATGAGGGGTACCTGCATGTTGGGCTGTACGAAAATGGCAAGCCTGGAGAAATTTTCATCAAAATGAGCAAAGAAGGCTCCACGCTTTCCGGTGTGATGGATACGCTCGCGCTCAGTCTCTCCATGAATTTGCAGTACGGCGTGCCGCTGGAAGTGCTCTGCCAGAAGCTCGTCCACACGCGTTTCGAACCCATGGGTATGACGATGAACAAGGAAATTCCCATGGTGAAGAGTCTCATGGATTACCTGGGCAGGTGGCTTGCTCTCAAGTTCCTCTCCAAGGAGAAGGCCATGCTCTTCCATAACAAAGATCTGGTGGAGAGGGCGTACAGCGAAGGGACCAAGAGCAAAGATGCCTTTGCCATGCGCTTGCCGGTGGTAGATGAAGGAGCGGAAGTACCGCAGGAGATGCGCTCTAAGCTCAAGGGGGGAGTGTGGGAGGGGACACCGGCACTGGAGGTGATACAGCCGGGCATTGCATCTTCTGATCTAGATGCAGCAAGGCAGCAGGGGTACACGGGTTCTCTCTGCGGAAGCTGCGGGAGCACAAAAATGAAGCGCAACGGGGCGTGCGAGATCTGTCTCGACTGCGGTGCGACCAGCGGTTGCAGTTGAGGTTTTTTCCTGCAAACGGAGGAGCGGACGCCTGTCTGCTCCTTTTGTTCTGGCTCCAAATCGCTACACTGGGACTATGGATTGGTTCGACAGACTTCCCTCGCGCGAGAAAGAGCGTCTTCGCAAGCGGTTGCGGAGTCCCGGGGAGTACGAGAGGCTCCGGGAGCGTGTGAAGGGTCCGGAAGATTTGGAGCGTGAAATGGAGAAGAACGAACTCCTTGCAGAACTCAAATTCGCACTGGAGACGGAACCGAAGATACAAGAAGAGCTCAGGAAAGAGATTGAGAAGGATCTCCGGGAACAAGGGGCTGAGCAGATACTCGAGGCGGGAAATCTCACCCCCAAAGTGCAGGACGCTTTGGCATCAGGAGCGTTCACTGTCGGCATCGATGTGAATCCCAGTTCGGGGAATGAGCAGATTGTCCTGCAGCCCGAAGGGAATGTCGCAGAGAAAATTCCGTTGCAGAAATCAGTGAGTGAGCAGTACACAGCGGGATTCATGAGTGCCGGAAGTTCCGAGGTCTAGCTTATTAGCTTCTTTAGCTGCATTAGGAAGGTACAAAGGAATCAAATTCAAAGTTCAAATCCCTAATGAAGCTAACGAAGCTATAAACCTAACAAGCTTTTTACAGGGAGATGAAAAGCATGCCGAAGGCGCAGACCATCAGGAAGACTCGCATGGGCGGCTATCCTACGGCTGTCTATGGATGTTTTTCAAGAGTGAAATCGTAAAGAGCCCTTGCACAAAAGAAAAAAGATGAACAAAATTATGTTTCATCCTTCAGGGTTTTTTCACCCGACTCCGCAGGAGGCCACGGGCGTAAGCCCGTGGAGGAATGCGGGTGAAGCCGCGAAGCCCGAAGGGCGAAGTGGCCTCCCGCTACGCCGGGTTCCGCCGCCGCCTTGCGGTGGCGCATCAAAGAGATGCCACGGCCGTAAGGCCGTGGAGCTTCACTGAGAAGGGCGAGGTTATCGTCCGGGGCAGCCGTATTTGGCAGTTCTTTCTTGCACTGCAGGCAGCGATGTACAACCATCCAACCTTTTCCTGAACGGTGTGTGAGCCCAACCGGCTCCATCATTCCGCCACAATCCGATGCGCGGTCACCCGGTCCCTCCCTGTCCACATGCTTGGAGTACAGGCAGTGCGGGCAGTGGTTGCGGTACGAACCGTTCTTCAGTGGTTCCACCTCCGCACCGCAGTGCTCGCAGGTGAACCGTTCCTGGCGTGCGATGAACGTCATGCGACTTTTACGGATGTCTCTCCGTCATGAGTCTCCGGCGGGGGGTCGAACAGGTGATCATCTGCCTGAGCATAGGCTCTGTCTGCAGGGGTATCTGCAGGAGCAAATTCCGGTTCGTCATCCGGATCAAGCAGTCCCAAAAGGGCATCTGTGCGTCTGATCATCTCCTGTGCTATTTCTGCTTCTGTTGCGTAGTCAGGTTGGAGAGTGACAGATCCATCACCATCCGTAACGGATAGTTGCTTGCCGAAGTTCCGTGTGCCTTTGTGCCGTGAATTGCGCAGCGCAAAGACAAGTTCTCCGGGGGAAGCGCCGATTTCTGCCAAGGCCAATATTCTTTTCAGCTCGCCGTGGCGGTCTCCTTCTCTGAAGGAAGGCCGGGGACCCGGGCGGAGCGAATGCATTCTTGCGACAATGAGGGTCCTGATTGCCTGGAGAGCCAGGGAGGTGTGGTTGATTTTGGCTGCTTCTACAGGTGTTTCTCCTTTTTCGGCTCTTTCCACAGATTGTCCATTTCCTCCTGCCGTTTCGGTCAGGTGCCGGGGGGCACGTGCGACTGCAGTTTCATCTCCTCTTACGCCAGTACGCAGGTTGGCCCATTCTGGGCTCCTGTAGGAGACCAGTGGTTTCTGAGCCGGTTCTGGTGTAACTTCAATGCTCATGGTGAGATTTATAGTACATTTATAGGAAAAAGCAAGTTTTCCTCTGCGATTACACATTGAACTTAAAATACATCACGTCGCCGTCCTGCACCACGTACTCCTTGCCCTCGCTCCGCATCTTTCCGGCTACCTTGGCGCTCTGTTCCCCTCCGAGTGAGACGTAGTCCGCGTACGCGATGGTTTCGGCGCGGATGAACCCTTTCTGGAAATCGGTATGGATCACGCCTGCCGCTTCCGGGGCGCTGGCACCCCGGAGCACGTTCCACGCGCGCACCTCCTTCGGGCCTGCAGTGAAGTACGTGATGTATCCGAGAGCGGCGTACGCTGCCTGGATGAGCTGGTCGAGCCCGGATGATTCCACACCCATCTCTCTGAGCATTTCCGTCGCTTCCTCCAGAGAGAGGTCCTGGAGGTCTTCCTCAATTTTCGCCGATACCATGATGATCTGCGCATCCGGAGGGAGACCAAGAGATGTACGTTGCTTCGCCTCATTTGCAGACTGTAATGCCTTCTCCGCAATGTTCAGTGCGTAGATGATCGGCTTATTTGTGAGGAGATTGAACTGCCTGGAGAGCTTCTTTTCCTCAGAGGTCATTTCCACTGTCTGTGCCATCTTTCCTGTGTCCAGTGCTTCCTTCATGCGCCGGAGGAGAGCGAACTCCTTCTGCTTCTCCTTGTCTCCGCTGCGCGCGGCTCCTTCCACTTTGTCGATACGTTTCACGATCGATTCCAGGTCTGCGAGAATGAGTTCTGTTTCGATGGTCTCGCAGTCGCGCTTGGGATCTATAGTCCCTTCAACGTGCGTGATATTGGTGTCCTCAAACTCCCGCACCACGTGGCAGAGGGCATCGACTTCCCGGATGGCATGGAGGAACTGGTTGCCGAGGCCTTCTCCTTTGCTGGCTCCTTTCACCAGTCCTGCGATATCGACGAATTCGATGGCAGCGGGGATCACTTTCTGCGGCTTCACCATCTCGGTGAGTGTCTGAAGGCGCGTGTCCGGCACTTCCACTATGCCGACGTTCGGTTCGATTGTGCAGAAGGGATAATTGGCAGACTGAGCTCCTTTGCTGCGCGTCAGCGCGTTGAAAAGCGTCGATTTCCCGACGTTCGGAAGGCCGATGATGCCTATTTGAAGAGCCATAACGTATCAGTCGCTTGAGAGGAATGGAGAGGGGAGGCCGACTTGCCCACCGAAGTCCCCGCGGATGCGGGGCGAAGGTAGGTGATGCCTATTTGGAGTGCCACTTCGCAGATTATACGGAATCCTGAGCGGACTGCTCGGTGGAAGGAAGGATTTTATACACGATAATGCGGTCGCTCATGCCAACATGCTCGAGGGATTTGTTCTGGTTGAGTGTTTCGATCATGTTCCTGCGTTTTTCCGCTCTCCAGAGAGCAAGGTAGTCAGAAGGGATGTGTTGAATCAGCTCCGTGAGCCAGACATTCCAGTCCGTTTCTTCAGATGGATTTCGTACTGCAGCGAAGAAGCGAATGGAATCCGGATCGGAGAGGTAGTCGTACGAGGGGTCCATTCCGCGCGCATAGAGGAGATCCGGTCGTGCGCTGAAGAGGGAAGGAAAGAGATCCCAGTCCACATTCAGCACGCGTGATTTCTCTGGAATGTTCTTCAGCGGATCTGTGAAGTGGCTGAGCGCGTTTTCTGCATTGACTGTGGAGAAACTATAGAAGGTCTTAGCGGTGTTCACGGTGAGCACGAGGAGGAGCACTCCCAGTGTGTATTTTCTGAGCAGCGCCCATCGGGGCAGGAGAACATGTGCTGTTTCTTTGGCAATGGGTGGGTACAGGCTCAGTACCTGTGCGAGGAGAATGAGGAGGAGCGGCCAGAGGAAGTCGAGCATGCGCACCCAGAGGAGCATGCCGAGTGTCATCACCAGAACAATGCTGGCTGTCAGACTGAGTCCTCGCCTGTGCATTTCCTTCCAGGAGGCGCGGCGTGTGTACCACAGATGATATGCGAAGAGGAGGCAGGCACCGAGGAGTGTGAGAACAGCTGCCATGCGCCCTATACCCGAATGCATCTCTGTGCCCGTATCGAGCTCAGTGAGGAAAGGTACTCTGAGGAAGATGGTGAAAACATAATGGACAAAATTGCTTGTCTGGGGATGGAGGAGAAGACCAATCACGAGGCCGGAGAGTGCGCTGAGGAATGTGAGCATGGCTGTGCGTTTTCTTGAGAGTGAGAGGAGCCAGAGAGATCCCAGAAGGCAGATGAATAACGGGAACACGAAGAGGTGCGAGAGGAGTGTTGCTATGGTCATGAGTACCAGGAGAAGCAATGGTTGTTTATGGAGGACGGTGAGCAGCGTGAGCGTGGTGAGGGCGACCATCAGGAAGAGCGGACGGCCGACGAGGAGGCGGAACGTAAATTGCACGTGTCCGAGGAGGAGGAGTGCGATAAGAATGCTCTGGGAAGCGGGGGAGAGGCGGAGGGTTCTGAGGAAGAGAAGGAAGGTGATGCCTACCGCACCAATGAGCAGCAGGATCAGCATGTCCTCCGCAATCGCGATATCCAGAGTGCCGAGAGGCATGAGCAGCACGTGCGTGAGGAACCACGGATCAGAGGACCGTGTGCTGAAGTATCCTGAGTACAGAACATCGCCCCAGCCTCCGAACGAGTTCCCTTCCTGCAGGAGACGGGCGAGAGTGAGGTGCCGTATGCCATCTCCGAGGGACGTAGGATGTGCGAGACTGCTCAGGAACGTTCCGAAGAGGAGGAGGCATCCGCAGAGGGTGAGAGTGGGCAGGTATGTGAGAACAGGCCGTTTGAGAGGGCAAAACATGCCTGCATCGTAAGTGTTTCACCATGCCTCGTCGATAGGAGCTCAAAAGTGCCATGAATTGACGATTTGCAATGGGATTTGGCACAGGAGAGATCCTAAGAGTGCTTGACAAAAAAGCGAAAAATCATTAGATTAGCTCCCTTGTATGCAGTATAAAAGGCTACTCCTTCTGCTGGCGGCAGTGTTACTCGTGGGCTTCGGAACACGGGCATTCGCTGCTGGTTTCCCCGATACTGACCAGACGCTCTACAGCGACGCATTTGTGTACCTCTCGGGGAAGGGGATACTCCGGGGGTACAGTGATGGACTCGCGAGACCCCAGAAGTTTCTTAACAGGGCAGAGGCGATCAAAGTACTCATGATCACCCAGGAGAAGTATGCGCAGCGTGTTCTGTGGTACCAGGAGAACATGCCGCCGTTACCTCTCTTTTCCGATGTACAGCAGAGTCAGTGGTTTGCCCCGTTTGTGGAGGCTGCGTTCGAAGCAGAAGTGGTGAAAGGGTATCCGGAGGGAACCCTGCGGCCGGGGCAGTTGCTCACGGTGGAGGAAGCGGTGGTTCTTCTCTCGCGGTCATTCGGGGAAGCGGGAGAAACAGAATTCGCGAGACTTTCTGCTGCCATTCAGAACTTTCCCGGGCAGTGGTACACGTCCTCGATCAACGCTGCAATTCTGCGCAATGCGGTGTTGCAGGAGCAGCAGTCCCTGCGGCTTGGTCAGCCGATTACGCGCGGCCAGTTCTTCGAGATGGTCTACCGTATGATGTATGTTCGCGAGGCGGGTGTTCTTGTTTTCAACGATGGAAGAACTGTGTCCCAGGGAACCCAGAGCCAGGGGGCGAGTTCCTCGCGCTCAATCAGCCTCCCGCAGCCGCAGACTATTCAGGTCATCAATCAGCCCCAACCGACCGTACAGGCGGGCACGCTTCCGTATGCGTCAGAGAAGTATTTTGCCATTACTATGCCGAGTCTCGGGGTTACGGACCTCACCATCACACATCCCATAGATCCGCTTTCTTCTCAGGGTGTTCTCGCTGCGCTCAAAGACGGCGTGGGGCACCTCTTTAGCTATCCCGGTGCGGGTGGCAAGATCATGATCTATGGTCACTCCAGTGGGTATCCGTGGGATGTCTCGAAGTACACCAAGATATTCCGCAAGGTGAATCAGCTCAAAGCCGGGGACAGGATTTACGTGACGTACGAGGGGAAGCTGCACACCTACGAAGTAACCTACGAGGAAACAATCGATGCGAAAGATACAGATCCTTTCAATGACGATGGTGAAGGGGAGGAGCTCATTCTCTACACCTGCTGGCCGCCGGATTCCATCGCGCAGCGCTATCTTGTGCATGCGAAACCGATAGAGACAGTTGCTCTGAGGTAAGAATAATAGGGAATTGAGTAATAGGCCCCACACATAGGGCCTCATTATCCTAGTACTCTATTCCCTATTACTCTCTCTTATGATCTACCCGATTCTCCTCATTATCTCCCTATCCACGAAGTCTTTCGCGCGGCCGTACGTCAGGCGGGAGAGCTGTTTGAACGCCTCGGCTGCCTGCTCGTCTTTGGGGTACGTTTTGTCGAGCCAGGGGCGTGGTACCTCTATGGAGAACGGTCTGGAAGGTTGGCCCTCCACGCTCAGTTTCATGGCTCCTTTGAAAGCATCGATGTTAATGAGGTCCTGTTCGGAGAAGACCGGAGCCATTTCCTTCGCACATACTTCGGCGTCCTGCGGACCGATCTTGTAGAACATCATCGTGCCCACATTGCCGAAGACTGCGCCCTTCAGGCTGATATTGCCGGAGATCTTGCTCTCTTTTTCCAGCTGATCGATGTACTGGTGGGCGAGGATGAGGCCAAGGCGGTACTTGCGGGCTTCGGAGAGAATGGACTCAATGGAAGGGGTTACGAAGTTCTGGAACTCGTCGATGTAGAGGTAGAAGTCGCGGCGCTGCTCATTTGTCTGCCGCTGTCTGCGCATGGCTGCGACCTGTATTTTACTCACGATGATCAAACCGAGGAGCTGGGCGTTGATATCTCCAACAAGTCCTTTACTCAGGTTCATGAGCAGGATCTTGCCCTCATTCATACACTTGGAGATATCGAAGGCACTGCGTGTTTGCCCCACGATGTTCCGGATGAGCGTATTGGTGTAGAACTGGCCGAACTTCGCTGCGAAGTAGGGGATCATTTCCTGCTTCTCACGCTGTCCGGTCTGGACCATCTGTTTTTCCCAGAATGCGCGGACAATGGGGTTTTTCACTTTCGATACTTTGTACCGCTGCCACTCTTCGTCCGTGAAGAGTTTCACGAGGTCGGTGATGGCGCCGCCTTCATCCTCATCATCCATGAGTGTCAGACACCCGTTGCGGAAGTAGTCCTGGATACGCGGACCGAAAATTTCTTCCCCGAACATCTTCACCATCATGTTCATGGCATCGAGTGCGACAAGGTCTTTCTCTTCCGGAGTCTCCGCCTCCAGCAGGTTGAGTCCCATGGGTCTTTCCGTGTCTGCGGGATTGAAATACACCACGTCGTCGGCGCGTTCGCGCGGAATGTACGGCAGCAGATCCTCAATGAGTGACCCGTGCGGATCCACCACACAGCAGCCAATATTGTTATGGAAGTCCTGGCGTGCCATGAGCTGGATGATCGAAGATTTCCCCGTGCCGGTCTGCCCTATGATGTAGAAATGCCTGAAGCGGTCTTCGTTGCCCATGTATATCTTGCGTTTCTCTCCCCGGTAGGTGTTTGTTCCAAGGAACAAGCCCTCTGTTGGTATGTTCTTGGGTGCTGGTGCCACCTTGAAGTTCTGCCATTTAATGGTTTCTACTTTGTTGTACTTGATGTTGGGGAAGTGGAAGAAACTTGTGAGCTCAGGGGCTCCCAGGAGCATCACGGGGCTTGTGATACCCGCAGGAATGCCCAGTCGGGGGGAACGCCGGATGAATCTGATGGTGGTGTTTCTCTTGCTGGAGAGCTTCGATCTCCTGAGGCGGTTCCCGCGTATGTCGCTGAATTGCGTGAATGCGGCACAGACTTCCTGGAGGAGGTTCTGTGCACGGAGGAGAGTATCTGCGGAGGTGACGACACGGACCATTGCTGTGAAACCGGGGCTGCTTGCCTTCTCATCCACAGTTTTACTGTATTCCTCTACCATCTGAGACACGCGCTCGCCCGTTGCTTTGCTCTCAGATTGCAGATCTACCACATCATCTCCTGTGGTGAGGAGACTGAAGCCGGTGCTGAGCCAGGAAATGGGATTCCACCATCTGAGCCCTTTTTTCTTCTTGGGATTCAAAAGGTTCTGGGCTTCTTTCTGCAGTTTTTTCTGCCAGCCGGATTTGGCTGGGCGGAGGACGAACTGCACGGCGGCCCCCTCAGTTTCTTTCAGCTTCGAGAAGGCGTTTGTCATGGTGCTCAGAGGATCACTCTTAAGCTGCTGATATGTTTTGAATATTTTCGTGAATGGTCCTCGCGGGATGAGTGTCCGTGCCGCAACGATGGATTTGTCTGTGAAAATGTTGTAGTCCTCCACTTCGTCGATGATGGTATCGGGATAGAAGGAGGTGATTTGTTTTTCTATCAAGTGGACAATGGCCCGCGGGCAGACGACGAAAAAGAGGATTTCGCCTTGCAGTGCAGCATACTCAAAGGAGATGAAGGGTTGCCCCCTCCACCACCGCCTTGCAGTTCCGTGGTACAGACTGTGGAGCGATTGGTAGAAGTGATCCATGACCCCCAGCACCTCACGGAAGTCCTGGCCGGAGGAGTAGCGTTCGGATTCCGTTTCTTTCTCTTCTTTGCTTTCCTTTTTCGGGACAAGAATCTGGAGGAAGACGAGGTCGCGTTCACGGCGGAAATCCGCGAGAAGCCGGCACAGCCACAGCACGACATGCACGCCGATGAAGACAGATGCAGCAGAGCCGAGGCCCAGGAATAGCTGGTTCAAGGTGGGCATATCTTACCATTCTATCATGAAAAATGCGCCAGAGATAGCTGGCAGCTTTCAGCTTTATTAGCTTCTTTAGCTTCATTAGCACTGTTAGTGAGTCCCAAAATCGCAAATCCAAAGTCCAAATCCCTAATGAAGCTAATGCAGCTATAAACCTAACGAGCTAGAGAAGCTACTAAGCTGCCGAAGCTATCTACTGCTCACTTATTCCAGTACCGTCTCGCTTTCATGAGATCATCCACCATTTCGAGGAGCTTGCGCATGGTCATTTGGCTCTTGATGAAGTAATCGTCTGCCCCCAGCTCCTCTCCGCGGGCTCTGTTCTTGTCGTCGCCGAAGTTTGTGAGCAGAATGATGGGGAACGTTCGCTCTTCCTTGGGGAATTTCTCCAGTACGGAAAATCCATCCATGACAGGCATGTTGATGTCCAAGAGGAGGAGATCTGGCGTTTCCTGCTCTATGGCGGTGAGTGTTTCTTCGCCGTTATTCGCTGTGTGGATTTTGTATCCCGCAATGGAGAACTTCTTCACGTAGACTTCCCGCAGTACAGGGTCGTCCTCAGCGACAAGGATGTATCCTTTTTCCAATTCTTGCTATTATTATAGCACAAATATCTGTTTGGGTAAATACGGCATCCTGCGCAAGCCAAAGCCCGGAATTATAGTTTTAGAAACAAAAAATGGCTTCGTTGAGCTGCATATGCTTCCGTAGGATTCCTTTCTCTACCGCAGGATCTTTTCTACCAGGGAGACGAGTGCTTTGATCGTCATGTCCTTTTTTACGAGGAAGTGTCGCACTCCCAGCTTCTCCCCTCGTTCTCTGTTTTTCTCATCGCCGAAATTAGTGAGAAATATGACTTCGAAAGGCCGGTCTTCCAACGGATATTTCTCCAGAACGCCGAATCCGTCGATGACTGGCATATTGATGTCGAGCACGAGCAAATCGGGGGATTCTTCTTCTATGGCGGCGATAGTTTTTTCCCCATCCTCAGCAGTCCGAATGCGGTAGCCCGCAAGGGAAAATTTCTTCTTGTAGAGATCCCGCAGGAGAGGGTCGTCCTCCGCGATGAGGATTGAGTGGGCTGCCACAAGGGGGAATGGTAGAGTGCACCATTCTTTAAAGTAAAGAGTTCCCACAGGGCAGAGAGGTCTGCAAAGATGGATGCAGCTCTCCATCTAGATCGAAAGTCCTACTCTACGGCAATGCGGACATAGCGGGAAATTGTTGCACCGTTGAGATATTGGGTGACTGTCTTTCCCGGGTCTTTGACGAATGCCTGTGTGGTGAGTGCGTTCTCTTCACGGAATTTCTTCTCTTTTCCGATCATTATTTTCTCCAGTATCGCCTCTGGTTTTCCTTCTTTAGAGAGCTGCTCTTTCCAGATCTCCTTCTCTTTCACGATGTCTCCTGCCGGAACATCTTGCGGTGTGACATAGCGCGGGTTCATTGCTGCTGCATGCATGGCCACGTCCTTGGCAATTTCCGCGGTACCTCCTTCGAGTGCTACGATCACGCCAATCTTTCCATTCGTGTGCACGTAGCGTCCGAGGACGGAGCTTTCTATGCGGTGGAGTGCACCGAGTGAAATGTTCTCGCCGAGCTTCTGGACTGCCTCCGGGACTTTCGTTTCCGCAAGCTTCTTCGCAGCTGCCTCGCCATCAGCCAGGAGTGTGCTGACCAATGCTTCTCCAAGCGCAAGGAAATTGTCATCCCGTGCCACGAAGTCCGTCTCGCATTTCACATACACAAGTGCGGCGGTGCCACTTTTTTCTTTCCCGAAGATCAGTCCTTCGGACTGATCCCGCGCCGCCTTCTTGGCGGCCAGCGCTATCCCGCGCTTGCGGAGCAGTTCTATGGCTTTCTCCTCATCGCCCGCCGCATCTTCCAGTGCTTTCTTGCATTCGAGAATGGAGACGCCAGTACGGCTGCGGAGGGAGGAAATCGCAGAAGTCGAAATGTGAGACATGGTGAGAAGAGGGAAAGAAATTATTTTGTTGAGGTCAATGTCTCCTTCAGTGTGCCGAGAATGAGGAGAAGAGATTTCACAGCATCATCGTTCGCTGGAATGAATTCGGTGAAATCCGCAGGATTCGCATTACTGTCGCAAATTCCATAGACGGGGATGCTCAGCTTCCGTGCTTCGGCGATTGCCACGGAGTCACGCACTGCATCTATGACGAAGACGGCATCCGGTGTGTGTTTCATGGTCGAGACGCCGGAGAGTGCCGCATCGAGCTTGGCGAGTTTCTTCCTGAGGGAAACCTGCTCTTTCTTTGTGTACTTCTCCACCTCACCGGTGCGGAACGACTCCTGGAGATCGAGGTAGTACTTCAGGCGGTTTTTGATGGTGCTCCAGTTTGTGAGGAGGCCCGGGATCCATTTTTTCGTCACTGTTGGCTGGTGCAGAGTCTCACCCATATCTTCAATCATAGGGATGCTCTGCTGTTTGGTGGAGACGAAGAGGATGGTTTTCCCTTCTGCCTGAAGCTTCTTGAGCGCGTTACATACCTTTTCAAGGTGCTTGCGCGTCTGTTCGAGATCGAAGATGTGGATATCTTTACGGCTCCCGTAGAGGTACGGTGCCATACGGGGGTTCCATTTGCTCGTGGGATGTCCGAGATGGCACGCGGCATCGATAAGTTCCTTTTCGGTTGGAATTGCCATGGGGCAGGAGGGAAGAGAGTAGAGGCTCAGCGCACTGTCGATGGAATATCGATCCTTAGCTGCCTTCCGGCGTCTATTCGCCTTGATGCGGAGGATTTCCCGTGTGTTCGGGATCAGGACCGCAGCGATCGGCCGGAAGTGGTGGAGCAGTTATACTGAACCCTTTCTGCTTCTGCAAGGAAAATCCGTTCTTTGATTCAGACGGAAATTTGGGAAAAGCTGTGCAAACTTTTTGTACATAAATTAACCACGCAACAGAAGTGCCGTGTGCCTAGTGACATCTCATTGCGGGTGCGTACTATACGCGCTCCTTCCCTCTCCATTCATGGTGAGTTTCTCTTCATCAGAGGACGTGCGCATGCAGCAGATCAGGGGGAAAATTACCGGTTTGGAAGGGGATTTGGAGCATCTCTTCGGGTACGTGGACAGTTTGCCGGGGGCCGAGCAGAGGGAGGCCCGGGCCGCGCTGCGGAGAGCATTTGAGATGGGTCGTTCCATCAGCGATCTCGACCGTGTACCCGCCACTCCACCCATAGGGGAGAATGAGGTGTTGCTCCTCGGTCCTGCGCTGCGCCACCACGTCATGCAGATGCGGCAGGTCTATGGGGATATTGATGACGTTCGGCAGATGATCGAGAGCATGTTTGGTGATGTGTCGCTCAACCATTTTCATTCCATGCTCCGGAAGGAAGGGAAGAACAACACAGACACCGCCAGCACAGAATTTGATGTTGCTGTGTAGAGGGTGGCCGCTTGGCGCAAGGACTGTTTCAGGGAAAGAATAAGAGAGTAAGAGGAATGAGGAAAGCATCTTAATCCAAAAGAATTCAGGAACCTCATCCCTCTTATTCTTTTACTCCCATCCTCTCAAGATCTCCAATACTCAGCGATCTTCTCGCGCACTTTCCCGAGCGGCACACGGTCCTGCTCCAGCGAGTCTCGGTACCGGATGGTGACGGTATCTTGTTCCCCCTGCTTCGCGTCTTCGCCAATGGTGCCAAAGTCGATGGTGATGCAGAGTGGTGTTCCTATTTCATCCTGCCTGCGGTACCGCTTGCCGATGGAGCCGGTGATATCAAAATCTACGGCGAGGGTCGTTTCACTGAGGAGTGACTTGTGCAGTTCTTTTGCTTTCTCTATCAGAGTATCTTTCTTGCTGAGAGGGAGAACGGCTACATCGACCGGCGCAAGACGTTTGTCAAATTTCATCACTGTGCGCACTTCTCCGTTGGGGAGCTCCTCCTCGGTGTAGGCGTTGAGCAGGAAGGTGAGCACTGTCCGGTCACAGCCGAAGCTTGGCTCTATTACGTGTGGAATGAGTTTCTTTCCCGGGTCATCCGGGTCGGTGTACTTCAGATCTTCACCCGAGAATTTCTCGTGCTGGGTGAGATCGAAGTCCCCGCGGTTGGCGAGTCCGAAGAGTTCGCCCCATCCCCAGGGGAACTGGTATTCAATATCCACCGTTTTGGAGCTGTAGTGCGAGAGCTCCTTCTCACCATGCTCGCGCACACGGAGGCGTTTCTCTGCTATCCCGAGATCCAGGTACCATTCCCACACGACTTTGCGCCATTCCTCAAACGCGCTCTCCGCATCCTTCGGTTCCACGAAATACTCGATTTCCATCTGTTCGAATTCACGCGTGCGGAAGGTGAAGTTGCCGGGGGTGATTTCGTTGCGGAACGCTTTGCCGATCTGGCCGATGCCGAAGGGCAGACGGAGGCGCTGTGTCTGCACGACATTGCGGAAATTCACGAAGATGCCCTGGGCGGTCTCCGGGCGCAGGAAGAGTCTGTTTGTGTCGTCCTTCACCGCACCCTGCCGGGTTTCGAACATGAGGTTGAACTGCTTGGCTTCGGTCCAGTCCCGCTTGCCACAGTTGGGGCAGTGTACCTCCTCGGCGTCGAGCATGGATTTCACCTGATCCAGTTTTAAGATGGCTGCAGCTTCCACTCCGAGTTTCTCTTCCAGAAGCTTGTCTCCCCGGAAGCGTTCCTTACAGCCCTTGCAGTCCACGAGGGGGTCGTTGAATGAAGTGACGTGCCCGCTCGCTTCCCAGACCTTCGGGTTCATGAGAATGGCGCTGTCGAGTCCTACGATATCTGCTCGGCCTCGTACGAATGCATTCCACCATTCACGCTTCACGCGGTTCTTGAGCTCTGTGCCGAGGGGGCCGTAGTCCCATGTACTGGCGAGTCCCCCGTAGATTTCTGATCCCGGGAAGATGAAGCCTCTGCGTTTACAGAGGGAAACGACCTGGTCGAGGGAGTCCGCTGGCATACGTGGGCCTACGGTAGCAGCCAATGCTTCTGAGCGCTATATGCTACAAAAGCAGATATTCAAATATAAGTCAAAATATGTTATAATAATACAACAGACATACTCCCATGGCTGTATCCGCGCAAAAGCATTTGGCCGGACTGCTCGCAGGCATTCTGACGGCATTCTTGCCTGTCTGCGCATTTGCACAGGAAGCCAGCCAGGTACTTGAGAAGGGGAATGCCATTTCGACAGGGGTCTCCTTCCTTGGGTTTCTGGTGGTGAGCCTCATCTTCAGCCGCCTCTGGATTGGCATTGTGAACGTATCGTTCATCCATGAGGAATCCATAGGATCCATAGAGGAGCGGCAGCCGTACATTCCGTCGCCCAAGGTTATCGGAGGGACGCTCATCGGGACGTTTGTTCTTTTTCTTCTCGCTCTCAAAGGTTTGCGGCATGTATTTCCTCTGTGGGAGGGGCACCCGGGTGCACTCGCGCTCGGTGTGCTTTTCGCGATGCTTGGAGGAGCCGTACTCGCTGCAGAACAGCGCTGGCGTCGCTCGCGTGAGTACGTGTTTGCCGGCATGATCGGGACGGCGATTGGCATTGTGCTCATCGGTTTTCAGCAGTCGCTCTTCCAGGGCGATGCTGTGCACGACCCGTACTTCATGGCATTGTCTGTGCTTTGCATCGCACTTGCTTGGAGTTGCCTCTTTGGGCCATGGAATGCCAGGGTGAAGGCAACGGTTCTGGGGACATTCCTCTTCTGGATTGGCATCTTCCTCGTTGCGAATGATTCTCCGGACATACGCATGGCACGGATCCTGGCAGGGATGGTTGCACTCATCCCTGCTGTCATCTGGTGTGGTTTCTTCCTCAGGTACCACTACCAGCAGGCGAGTCTTGTTCTCCTCATGTTCTTTGCCGGCATGCTCTCTACGGTGCCGATTCTGTTCTATGACAAGCTGGTGCGTTCCGGAGCAGAGATGCAGTTTTTCTTTTTCCGCATCGTGCCGGAGAACTTTAACCGCACATCCAGCGCATTCGTTTCCGGCAATCTTGTTGGTATGACGAGCGTGAGGTCGACGCTTCTCATCACACTTCTCTCGTTCCTGTTTGTGGGAGTGGTGGAAGAAGTGAGTAAGTTTTGGGTGATGAAGCAGAGCGGCAAGAAATTCTTCTCAAGCATCGATGATGTTATGCAGCTCTCTATTATTGTTGCCATAGGATTTGCTTTTGCAGAGAACATTGTGAATCCCACGTATTTCACAGGGTTCGTGCAGGACTTTCTCATCACACACGAACCCAACTGGGGGGGATTCCTTGGTAATGTCATGGGGAGAGCCATCCTCACCAACATGGTGCACATTGTCTCTACCGGCGTACTGGGGTACTTCTTCGGTCTGGCTCTCTTTGCCGGTCCCTACATACAGGATGCACACAGGAAGGGGAAGATTCTCTGGGTTGCAGAGAGCTTCCATAGCCTGCTTGGGTATCCGGAGAAACTCGTGTTCCGCAGGGAGATGCTCTTGCTGGGGCTGACGTTCGCAATCATCCTCCATGGTCTTTTCAATTTTCTCGTCACCTTCCCGGACATCCTCCCTGCCCATCCGTCTACGTTGGGCGATCTCTTCGGCCTTGCGCCAGGATCGCTTCTGCATCTCGTGCCGCTGCTCATGATCCCGTCACTCTTCTATGTCGTGGGAGGGTTCTGGCTCCTCACGGAACTCTTCTATAAGAAGGAGAACATGAAGGAACGCGGGCACCTTGTCACCACCGACACGTTCGTCCAGACACGGGTAGTTGCGTAGGAGGAATGCTCACGTACAATGCGTAGGCTTCTCCCCTTCTTTTTCAATGTCAAAGACTTGCTCACGCCTGCGTGCCGGAACGCCGACCCAAGCATGCCTCAACCGGCACTCCGGTGTGCAGGCACGCCTGCGGATATCGCTTTGGATACTCTGCGTACCGGTCCTTCTCTCATTTTCACCTCTCTCTGCAGGGGCGCAGTCTGAAGATCCCATTCGCGTCGCGGACAACGCAGTGGTGACGCGGGGGGATTTCATTCGTGCCGCAGTGCGCGCGCTTGATCTTGATACAGAGGATGTCAGTGAAGAACCTCTTCCGTACCAGCGTGTTCCAAACGCACTGCTTCCGTACATCCGTGTTGCGCATGAGAACGGGGCGCTCAGCATCTTCGGAGACGATCTGCTTCTGGCCCAGGGGATGAGCCGGGGGGAGGCACTCCAGGTGGCTGTGATACTCGGTGATCTTTCACAGGAGGGGGAGCTTCAGGGGTCTTTTAAGGATGTCCGGGCAGGATCTGCAGTCGAGAAGGCCGTTGCCATAGCAATGGAGAAGCATTGGATGGAACCTCTGCGGGAGAACATGTTCGGGGTGAACAGGATGCTCCTCGGAGCAGACGCGAACCTTCTCCTCCGCAAGATGCGGGGAGATCAGGAGCCGGAACAGGAAGGTGGTGATGCGGAAACAATGCAGACTCCCACAATCAAAGTAACCTTCACGCGCTCCACCCGGCCTCTCCCGAAGTCCGAAATTCTCGAGACGCTCTGGCAGATTGTGAATGAGGAGTACATCTACGAGGACAAAATTAATCAGGATGAAGCGGCGTACAGTGCTGCGGAGGCAATCATGAAGAGTCTGAACGACCCATACAGCACCTTTATGCGTCCTGTGCAGTCCCGGAGCTTCCAGTCACAGATTCAGGGAAGGCTCTCTGGCATAGGTGCGCAGGTGGAATATAAAGATGGGTATCTGACCATTGTGTCTCCGCTGCGCGGATCACCGGCAGAGGAAGCAGGCCTGAAGCCCGGGGATATCGTTCTTTCCGTTGACGGATTCAACATTGTGGACATTGGTTTCCTGGAGGCAGTGGAACATGTGCGGGGGCCGGATGGTTCGAAGGCGAAGCTTATGATCCGGCGTGACGGCCTGGAGTTTGAAGTGGAGGTGACCAGAGCCCTCATTACGGTGCCGGAAGTGGAAATCACCTGGCAGGGAGAGGTGGCAATCGTAAAAATCCTGCAGTTTGGCAAGATCACACAGGAAGGTCTGCGGGAGCAGATAGAGAATATTGATGCAAAGAATCCGAAGGGATTCATTCTGGATCTGCGGGGCAACCCCGGCGGACTGCTCGGTGCGGCAACCAGCGTTATGGGCAATTTGGTGCCGAAGGGGAGTGTGGTGGCGGGCATACGGCAGCGCAACAGCACAAGAGAGGAGAAGACAGAGACTGATCCGGTACTCAGTGCATCGGTTCCCATGATTGTGCTCATCAACGGGGGGAGCGCAAGTGCGTCTGAAATTGTTGCCGGTGCGCTCCAGGATCACAAGCGTGCGACGGTTGTGGGCGAGAAGAGCTTTGGGAAGGGGACGGTGCAGCAGGTGCTGCAGTTCAATGATCAGTCCTCGTTCAAGCTCACCATTGCCGAGTGGTATACGCCGGGCGGCCGCAAGATCGACGGCATTGGCATCCAGCCGGACATTGAGGTCGCTGAAGCGGAACGCGACGAACAGATGAGCCGGGCGCTGGAGCTCCTGAGGAGGTAGGAAGAGTAATAGGAATGAGAATACTAGAGTAATAGGACAGCCGCACTGCTGTCCTAGTATTCTATTACTCTAGTATTCTTCTCGGGAATAGTCTCCTCCGTCAGTCGTTCCTTCTACATATTGGAGTAAAACTGCTTCTTCCTGTTCTGTGCACGGTGCTCTTCACGCTTCAGGGCGCGCAAACGCATCATGCGCTTGTTGGGTTTTCTTGAGAGTGAGGTGCGGGAACGGAGAGTTTTCATGAGCCCTGTTTTCTGGACCTGGCGCTTGAAGCGCTGCTGCAGTCCGTCGTTGCTCTCTTCACCTTTCTTGTGTGCGTGGATTGCCATTTTTCAGAGTGAAACAAAAATGTGAGTGCCCGCACAGGGTAGAGAAGCGGTGGTTTCTGCGCAAGGAATATGTGGTTTTTTGGGCTGTATTTGCCATTTTCAATTCATCTTTTTTCGTTTGTTGTTCGAAAAGCAACCAGTGGCGAGCGTGTTTCCATGGAAAGTGTCCTTTCCATATGCAAAAAAACTTCCGAAAATAGCGTAAAAGGCCGTACCCATCCGTTGATTCAGAAGGTGAATGTCTCTAAAATCCATGCGATATGACCAAGAGTGACTACACAGCAGAAAAAATCCAGGTTCTCGAGGGGTTAGAGCCCGTGCGGAAGCGTCCTGGAATGTACATCGGGTCCACAGACACGCATGGTCTGCATCACTGTGTCTACGAGCTTGTGGATAATGCCGTCGACGAGGCGATGGCCGGGTACTGCGATACGATTATCGTCACACTGAATGATGACGGCTCAGTGACAGTGGATGACAATGGCCGTGGCATTCCGGTTGATCTGCATCCCAAGAAAAAGCGGCCTGCACTCGAGATTGTCCTCACCACCCTTCATGCCGGCGGAAAGTTCGGAGGGGATGAGAGCGGTTACAAGGTATCCGGGGGGTTACATGGAGTGGGGTCTTCTGTTGTGAATGCTCTCGCCATTCATATGAAGGCGGAAATACACCGCGATGGGAGAATCTACACACAGGAATACAGCCGGGGTAAACCTCTCGCGGACATGAAGACGGGGGGCAAGACCACGAGGACAGGTTCCATTGTTTCTTTTACGCCGGATCCAGAGATCTTCGATACGACTCAGTTCCTCATGGATACCATCCTCACGCGCCTCCGCCAGCAGGCCTACCTTACGCGGGGGGTGACGGTTGCAATCATGGATGATCGTAAAGTGCGTCCGGAGGAAGACAAGAAGTATCCGCGTCTCTACCGCTTCCAGTTCGAGGGTGGCATTTCCGCCTACGTCCGTCATCTCAATGAATCGAAAGAGGCCATCGGGAGTCCCATCTGGTTCGAGAAGGATACCGAGACGGGGTTGGTGGAGATTGCCCTCCAGTACACGCAGACGTTCCAGGAGCATGTGGTCAGCTTTGCGAATAACATCCACACGATCGAGGGCGGTCACCATCTCACCGGCTTTAAATCTGCCCTCACACGCACCATCAACGCGTATGCGCGCAGTCAGAGCCTTCTTAAAGAGAAGGACGACAATCTCACGGCAGATGACGTGCGGGAAGGTCTCACAGCGGTGGTTTCTGTCCGTCTCAGGGAGCCGCAGTTCGAAGGGCAGACGAAGAGCAAGCTCGGGAATGCCGAAATGAAGACCGCTGTGGAGACTGTGGTGAACGAGAAGCTTGCGGAGTATCTCGAAGAGCACCCGAGTGAAGCGAAGGAGATTGTGGGCAAGTGCTCGCTTGCAGCACGCGCTCGTCTGGCCGCTCGCGCGGCCCGTGACAGTGTCATCCGTAAAGGGGCACTGGATGGGCTCACACTCCCCGGGAAGCTCGCAGACTGCTCCAGTAAAGACCCCAATCTGTGTGAGCTCTTCATTGTAGAGGGAGACTCGGCAGGCGGTTCTGCCAAGCAGGGCCGCAACCGTGAATTCCAGGCCATTCTTCCGCTCCGTGGGAAGATTCTGAATGTGGAGCAGGCCAGGCTGGACCGCATGCTTGCGAACAACGAGATCAAATCTCTCATCATCGCACTTGGTATCGGCATCGGCGAGGTGAAGGATCTCACAAAGCTCCGCTACGACCGTGTCGTCATCATGACAGATGCCGATGTGGACGGCGCACACATCCGTACACTGCTCATGACCCTCTTCTTCCGGTACTTCCCGGAGCTCATAGAAACGGGGCATCTCTACATTGCGCAGCCTCCGCTCTTTAAGGTACAGAAAGGGAAGGATGTGCGGTATGTGTACGATGACGCAGCAAAGGAAGCGTTACTGAAAGAATGGGGAGTGAAGGATGTGGAAGAAGTGGAGGATCCCGAGGCAGCACAGACAGAAGAGAGTGAAGAAACGGAGGAGAATAAAGAGGAGGAGAAGCAGGCTGCGAAGAAGAGCTCCACGCGCGTGAGCATCCAGCGCTACAAAGGTCTGGGCGAAATGAACGCAGACCAGCTCTGGGATACGACCATGGATCCGGAGAACCGCATCATGCTCCGGGTGACCATGGAAGACGCCGAACGTGCAGAGGCAACCTTCACTACGCTCATGGGCTCGGAAGTGGGGCCACGGCGCAAGTTCATCCAGACACATGCGAAAGCGGTTAAAAACTTGGACATCTGAGTCCCTGAGCTATAGCTGGGTGTGTCCTGAGCGTCGTCGGATGGCGCGTACCAGGGTTGATTACGCATCCCACTCCGTAACCACTCTCCCTCCGACTGAAAATTGCACATCCGAGACGGAGGGGAACTGCCGCAGGGTTTGTACTATGGGGCTTTTCACCGATTGCTGCGAGCAAGCTGCGCTGTTGAGATAGGCCATTGCCTGCCCGGTGAATGCAACTGTGGCAATTCCATCGCTGATGCTGACACCTTCGTAATAACTGATGAGGGGGCCGATACCTGCTCCAAGGTATCCTGTCTCATTGCTGAAACTATCAGTGACACCCGTTGTTTCCTCATCAGGAGTCACTCCAGCCAGCAGTTCCCGGAGAGCAGCGTCTGCAATTGCGGTTGTCTGGGGAATCATCCTCCGCACAGCTTTGGTTGCGCTGCAATCTCTTTCTATCGCGACGTCGCGGTCAGTGAAATACAGAGTAATTTCCACCAGATTCTCTGCCGATTGAGCAGCGTATTCTGGATCGACTGTACTCAACACACGGTCAATGATTACTGCAAGCTCGGCACGGGAAACCTCTCGGTGCGGTTGAAAAGTGCCATCCTGGTATCCGTTCACGATTCCATGTTCTCTCAGTCTGCTGACTGCCGGCCCAAACCAATCATCCGCGCTCACATCATGAAAGAGAGTGATGGCTGCCTGCATGCCCATAGGAACCAGGGCCAGGCCGACAATAATTCCGGCAAGAAATTTTTTCACAGAAGCAGTATAGGGGAAGGGATGTGTATTGTCAGGGTGATGTAACCTCTCCCTCTCCGTTCTTTCCTTCGGGAGGAGATGTGTGAGTTCGGTTGGATTGCAACATTCTTTTCTTTTTGGACCAGCCGATGAGAAACAGTATTCCTATGAAGAAAGCGACTCCAGAAATCTGCGCAGCCCATGCAACGTAATACCATTCGAAACCTGTTTTTAGAGCAGTCATCGAAACCAGTGCAATATAGAAAATTCCTGCGAGGATGAAAGCCACCCCTCCGACAATTTCGTATTTCCAGGAAAATATGAGGATGACCAGCAGGATCAGTACGGGAATATTGTGCATGAACAATGCCACAGCTGTTTGCCAGAAATTGAGTTCCATGGAGAAAACATCCAATGACATCGCTGCCAAGAACAATAAGAAGAGAATGGAGAGTATCCTTGGTGCCCAATAGATGAATGTGCTGGTCTTTTTCCCCATAGACGAAGGTGGAGGAAGAATAACATATAACTCCTTCCTATACGCATAATCTGTATTCCAAGATTCTTCTTTGCATCTTATACGCAAAATTTGTTGAGTTTTTCTCCTATGGAATCAGTGGAGATGCAGAGCCAGGTGCAGGCGCTGGTGCGCGAGATGAGAATCCGTTTTCCATTCTCATCTTTTCTAGTCCTCATCCACCGTGTCCCCAATCTTATCCTTGATGGTGTAGGTATCTAGGTTCCTTTCCCCGATGAGCTTGGTGACTTCCGGAATGGCATTTTTGAAGGGGATCTGCTTCTGCTTCCCGGCTGCCATGTCGCGGAGAATAATCACGCCTTCCTTCACTTCCATCTGTCCCAGGAGGAGCGTGTAGCGGGCGCCAAACTTGTCAGCCAGGCGCATCTGGCTCTTCAGGCTTGCTTCTCCGAGGGCGCCGATAGTGTGTACGCCCTTTTCGCGCAGCTGCGAGATGAGCATGAGACAGGTTTTCTTCGCTTCCGGTCCGAGCTGGGCGACGAACACGTCCACCTGGTCCTTGTTCGGCGGCTTCACGCCTGTCTGTGCCATCTGCCAGGCGATGCGTTCCATGCCGCAGGCGAAACCGATGCCCGGCGTGTCTTTCCCGCCGAGGAGCTCCATGAGACGGTCGTACCTTCCTCCGCCTCCCACTGCGTTCTGTGCGCCTGTCGTTTCGTCCCAGTACTCAAAGACTGTCTGTGTGTAGTAGTCGAGACCACGTACAAGTGAGGAGTTCTCTTCGTACTGGATGCCAAGTGCTCCAAGGTACTCCAGCACGGTTTCGTGGTACTGCTTGCTCTCGTCATCCAGGAACTGGTCCAGTGTCGGTGCGCTCTTGAGCAGGATCTGCGTATCCTCTTCCTTGGAGTCGAGAAGGCGCAAGGGGTTGGTCTCCAGGCGCGAGCGGTCCAGGGCCGGCAGATTGCGCTCTTTTCCGATGAAGAAGTCTTTCAGGGCATCCAGGTACGCTTTGCGGCTCTCGGGGGTGCCGATGTTGTTGATCTGCAGGCGGAGACGCTTGAGGATTTTGAGGTCATCCAAAATTTTGCTCAGCACATGGATGAGCTGTGCGTCCAAGCTGGGGTCTTTGAGCCCGATGATCTCGAAGTCGAACTGGTTGAACTGGCGGTAGCGCCCCTTCTGCGGACGGTCATGACGGAAGCAGGGTCCGATGGCATAGAGTTCCACGGGTTGCGGGAGCTGCTGCATGCCATGTTCTATATAGCTGCGGCAGATGCTGGCGGTGAACTCGGGACGCAGGGCGAACTCCGGGCCATTGTCTTCATCTTCGTGCTTGGAGGAGACCATGAAGAGTTCTTTTTCCACAATGTCCGTGTGCTCACCAATGCCGCGCTCGAAGATCGTGCGGTTCTCAAACATTGGCGTCTCTATGCGCTTGTAGCCGGCCTGCCTCGCGCGGTGGCGGACGGCTTTCTTGATGTACGTCATGAAGATGTGGTCTTCCGGGAGGACGTCGTGGGTGCCTTTCGGTGTTCGATACACAGATTGTGTCATGGGGGGTATGGGATGGACAGTGACTGGGGAGATCCCGGCGGAGTTTCAGCGGAACGGAGTGGAGATGAACGAAGAGGGATGGGGGTTCTGTACTGCGCTTCGGACATGTGTAAGTGCGATAGACGGTTCCTTGCACGTGAAGCCCACGCTAGCACACTGAGTCTCAATGGAAAAGGCTCAAGTACTTGATAACTCATGTATTTTCCAGTGCGCATGCTTCTTACTAAGGCTGTGCTCCCCCCGTGGTCTTTTCTGCAATACGGGAATTCCTAATTCAGCGAGATGTGTTGGCTCTGCCGGAATTGCATCCTCTGTCGCTGCGCTCCCGGTGTTTTTTCAAGTTCTTCTGTTACCCCAGTACTCCCATAATGAGTGCTCGCACAGCTTCAGTGGAAACAAGTCCTCTCTCTATCTGTGCCATCTCGAGTGGGGAGAATGTGATGGTCGCCG
This sequence comes from Candidatus Peribacteria bacterium RIFOXYB1_FULL_54_35, assembly GCA_001787755.1. Taxonomy (GTDB): domain Bacteria; phylum Patescibacteriota; class Gracilibacteria; order Peribacterales; family Peribacteraceae; genus GWB1-54-5. Next base: position 43,283 of record MFYJ01000001.1, on the reverse strand, counting down.
GCCCGTGCGTCACGGTGAAGCCTCCGTCTGATTCCTGGCTGCAGCGGATGCCATCAATGGGAGGCACGATACGTTCGCGGAAGGTTCGCATGGAAGCCAATGAATACCTGAATCGTGGAGAGAGAGCAACTACGCGGCCCGCTTTCTCCTCCTTTCATGTTCTTCTGCGCGCGGTGGGTACTCCAGATCCAGAGCCCGTCTGTTTCCCCCGAAATTGGAATCTCCGTTCTCAAGTTTGTGCTGGAGAACATCGAAGAGAACGCCAGAAGCGCGTCTGCCGGCTTCTTCCTGATCAAGATCCCATTCTGCGAGTGAGAGTGTCGCATCGGGGAAGAATGCTGGATTGGCGATGGCTCCCCTGGGGGAAAGGAGCACGTCCGGTTGTCTGCTGCGGGTGAGAGGACTGTCCGGCTGGTAACGCTTCAGTGCTGCAATGAGCTCTTCACTGGTACCAAAATGATCGAGCAGAAGCTCCCGGAGTGCGTCTCCGTCTGTGAGGGCATTGGCGGGGATCGTCCCCCGCACTCTGCTGATGGTACGTGCGAGAGAGAGGATTGCATCCCGGAAATTCCTGTCCTCGGTGAGAGAGAAACCTCCAGTCAGGAGGAGTCTTCTCCGGTATATTCCGTTTAGGTATGCAACACGCTGCGCAGCAGGAAGATCCATGAGCTCCCCGATGTCCACAGGAGCAGGTTTGGTGTAGACAAGAGCTATGTCTGCGGGGCTTCCTGTCATAGTGAAGAGGGCGAGATTCTCACGCGCACCCACTACAGGCTCAGGGACATCTATCCCGAGCCTGCGCCTGGTTGCCTGCCGTATTTCCAGCGGAGCATCGATAGCGTCTTCTGCTGACTGCTCAGTGAAGTATTGCAGAGCTTCCGTGAAGCGCGTTGGCGGCTGACCTCGAGCGTCTTCCTCACTTATCAAATATCGCACGCGGCTGTCTCCTGCCGCATCGAGATCCGGCCCGTAGTGGTGCATGGCATCCAAGATGCTCTGCGGGGGTTCTCTCGTGCCCATTGCGTGCAGGCGGTGTGCTTCCTCCGCATGTACCCAGTCGTTCCGGTTCTTCCGGGGGTTTTCCCCCTCCGTTCTTTCACCATTGAAAATGCCGAGATGGAAGCCATCTGCGTGTGTTCCGGAACCCTCGTATCTGAAAGCGTCCAGTGCCATGAGTTTGGTGCATTATAGTGATGGATGAGTGCACCACAAGTAAAATTTACATTGAGAGTGACTGGGGCGAGCTAAGGGGATCGCCCGGCTTCGCGGCGTGAGGGCATTTGATGCGTATGCCATCATTCTTGGGTCCAGCTTTGCGATACCGCTACGCCGCGGCTCACAAGTGCCTTTTTGCGAACACGCGTCCTGAATTGGATTTCAGGTACCGCTCAAATTTTTCAGCTTGTTCTCGTGTAGTAAAGGCTGTGTAGCTCTTCAGTTTCCATGGTTTGAATTTGTTCGTGTGCAGAGAATCACCCGCATTATGTTCTTCCAGGCGTTTCTGTAGGTTGCTTGTTACGCCGATGTACCAGTGCCTGCCATCGAGTGCAGACTCGAGAATGTAGACGTAATGCATAGTGTCGAACTATAACACAAGCCCCAATCGCGTCGAAGCGGTATCGCTATGATCATTACGGGAACAACGAACGGAACTTCGTAGCCCTCACACCGCGAAGACGGATGGGGCGAGCTAAGGGGATCGAACCCTTGACCTGATGGACCACAACCATCCGCTCTAACCAACTGAGCTAAGCTCGCCATAAGTGTGAAAGAGATTGTGGCGATTTTCACCGAGCGGCCTCTTTTTATCACGTCCCGCTGCGCGGGACTAGGCCAACTGAGCTAAGCTCGCCACGTTGTAGCGGGCGCAATAGTAAATGCAACACACCGCTCTGCCAACTATTCTCCCTGTTTCTCTGCAGGCGGAATCGCATCTCCCGGTGTATGTGGCTGGGGAGGCTGCCCCTCCACGCTGTCCGCACTGATCACGAACTTCACATCATCATCACTTCCGGTTTGTTGTATTGGTTGCTGAGTCGGAGGAGGGGGTGTTGGTGCGCTCGTTCCCTTGAGCCATTCAGGAATGGGGGCATTTCCCTGGGGAGGTGGAGGTGGGAGAGGAGTGGACTTGGTTGCAGGAGGGGTCTCAGACGGAGGGAAATTAGCAGGTGGTTTCTGAGTGCTCTGTGCCTGCACTCCCTGCAGCCAGGGGGGGACAGATGCATTCTCTCTCTGCGCGGGGGGTGCGGGAGGTGACGGTGGCGGTATTGTTTCCTGTGTTTGTTTCGAAGAAGGAGGTGTGTGCTGCAGCCATGGTGGTGTCTGCGTTTCCTTCTTCGGCGGGGGAGCATCCTTTACTGCGGGGGATTCCGTGGGTGCAGGTGCAGCCTGTACTTGTGTCTGTTCCCCCTCTTGCTCTCGTGTGCGCTTGTTCGCGCGGTACCGCTGACGTTTGCGGCGCTTGCGCTCCCGTTCGCGTTCTTCTTTCGAGTGTGTGCTTTCTGCTGCTGCACTATCTGCTGCTTGCTGCACTTGTATTGCGTCACTGGTTTGGTTTGTTGTTGGAGGGAGTGGGGGTTGGGATGTGCTTCCTGTATTTGCGCCAGTCTGATTTTTTTGTGCTGAGATATTACCTGTTGCGCTCGTCCCACCTTGGTTTCTGGGGGTGTTTGTTGCAGGAGTGGTGGTTTTTACTCCTGCTCCCTGCAGCCATGGAGGAGTGTTCTCCGCATGTTGTATTGATGGTGCAGGAGGAGGTGTGGTGGCTCTCATCTTCTGCTCTGCAGCGGCAGGGGGCGGTGGAGTTGGCGTCTGTTGCAGCCAGGGTGGAACAGATGCTTCATTTTTTGCAGGGGCGGGTAGTTCTGTTTTGGGGGTGGCAGGGGATGCAGATGCAGGTTCTGTGGGAGTGCTTCCTTTGTGACGTTCCTCAAGAGTCTGTGCTCCCACTAACCAGGGGGGAGTTGCAGTTCCTGTCGAAGTGGGTGTGGTCTTTTGTTCTGAGGCGGTGGGTCTTGTTTGTGGTGTCTCCGAAGAAAGAGGTTGCGCAGCTTTTGCAGGTGTTGTCACTGCTCCCTGAAGCCATGGAGGGACAGGAGCTCCGCCTGTGGGAGTCTGTGCGGCTGCCTGCGGTACACCCTGCCCTCCGGATACTGCAGATTGCGACGTACCGGGTATGTGCTCTGAGGTTGTAGTTTTTTGTGCAATAGGAGGAGGAGGTGGGGGAGGGGGGACAGAGGTATCTAAGGGAGCTTTTCCTCCTTTCTCTCCTGCTTTGCTTATTTGCGGCGAAGGTGCAAGCCAGCTCGGGACCTGTCTGTTGATCTCCGGGGTTTCGAGCGGGGCCTTTTCTTTTTCTTTCTCCTTTTCCCTCTCGTCTTCTTCCTCTTTTTTCTCCTCCTCTTGCTTTTCAAGTTGCAGAGGCGGAGTACGTGTGCCAGGTTCTTTCACAAGTTTCTTTTCAGCCTCTTCGAACGACTTCTGCAGGGATTTTCCTTTCATTTTTGCAAACAGAAACACAGCGAGAATCCCAATGCCTATCGAGATGGCGAGAATGACGAGAGCCTTGATTACTGTTGCGACAATGTAGCTCGTTTGCTTCGCTGATTCCTGAACGGCTTCCGGATTCATTGCTTCTTTCCCAGGTGTTTGTTCTGTTATTTCTGGCATGGTGCCCTCAGAAACTTCAAAGGGTTTCTGTACCAGAAGGATCTCTTTTCCTGTATAGGCGTCACGCACTGAAACGCGCACCTGGTACATGCGGGATTCGGGAAATTGATGTTCCGGTTCATCCATCAGACTTTGGGTGCCGTCACCGAAATCCCAATGGTGAAACACTGTCTCTGTTATCACTCCATCCTCCGCATCGACTGAGAGTCGGTATGTCCGTTCGCCAACAAGTTTCGATTCGATAGTCGTACGGTCTCTCCGCGCCTGCTCTTCCTGCTCTATTTTCTGTTTCAGTATTTCTTCGTAGTCTTCTGAGATCACCTGAATTTTCTGCGTAACCAGCGCTCCAGTTTTGAGCCGTGCAACCAATAGGAACGTTTGGTTCAGCATTCTGGGAGTCAGCCAGATGTGCAAGCTGCCGCGTCCTGACTTAAAGACGCTGTTCGTGAGAATATTGTCATTGAAGGGATCACCGTCGTTGCTTTGGTCCTTCTCCGCATTAATGTCGAGAGCCAGCTGTTCGATATCCGGATGAATGATGTCGAGTCGTACGACACGCTGTTCGCCTCTCAGGATGGACATGTTTGTTTCATTCGGCGTAGGAGAGACACGCACGAGCGTATCGCCTTCCGTGTCTGACTGAGAGATGATGGGCGCGTCTGCCCGCATCTGGATTTTAAAAAGCTTTCGGAGCGGGGTGTCTTGTGCATCAGCAACTTCCCCCGTGAGGAAGTACTCCCCTTCCTCCGTTGGACGGATACTAAACAGAGGTCCTCTGTCAGCCTGGACGAACGTGCTTCCTTTGCTGAATACCCAGCTGATTTTTGGATCAGGTGTGACGGTGTCAGCATAGATCTCGAAAATTCCTCCTGGCCGCAAGGCAATAATTTCCTCTGCTCTCTGTGCACTGATGTGTGCAGGATGACTGAGCAGGAGGAGTGCCAGAGTGCTGAGAACAAACCCGTGGGGAGGAACAAAACGAGGCATGACGGGAGAGGTTGTGCGCTGTTGGCTGTTAACTCAGGTTCACCATTATCTGCACGAGCCCTTGCGCGAGGAGAATGATAATGAGACCTGCAAATGTGTAGAGGATGATGCGCTTTGCCCGTTCTTTGCTTTCCTCGTTCCCGGCGCTCACAACCATGAGGATGCCGGCTATGACGATGACGACGACGGCCGCAAGTGCCATGTAGGAGAGCACTTCCTTTACGATGTTGATGACAGTGGTGCGAATGTCGGTACTTCCGACAATGGTGCCCGCGTCACCTGCACCGGCGTTCAGACCCCCGCCGGTGTACTGAGCAGCATATGCTGTGGCAGCGCTGAGAGCGGCTGTGAGAGCTGCAGTGGTTTTGGAGAGAAAGGGAAAGAAGTGTTTCATCTGCAAAGAGGGTACAGATCACTCTATGATAGCACAAATATCTCTTTGAGGCTACTCTTGGTGCATGTATCCCTCCTCGCCCCAGCAACTTCTCAACGCGGCAGGAGTTTCGGCGTTTCTGGTCTCTGCGCTCACGAATATCCGGTATCTCACCGGGGTGGAAGTGAGTGCGGGTTTCCTCCTCGTCACCCCTCGGCGTTTCACGCTTTTTGTTGATGGGAGGTACAGTGAAGCTGCGAAGGAAGAGGCGGGGAGGGGAGTGGATGTTCGGGATGTGGGTCGGATGACATCTGTTTTGGCCAGGGTCCAGTGCTGCGGGTGTGAATCGGAAACGGTGACTCTTGGGCAACTGCGCAGGTGGAAGCGCAAATTTAAGAACACAAAATTTGTTCAAAAGGAGGGGATTGTCGAGGGGTTTCGCCGCACGAAAGATCCGGAAGAAATCCGGAAATTCCGCCGGGCCCAGAAGATAACCCGGGAGCTGCTCCGGAGGATTCCACAATCTCTCCGGCAGGGAATCACTGAGAAGCAGCTTGCCTGGAAATTGGGGGAATGGGCGGTGTGTCTCGGAGCAGATTCACTCTCGTTCGATCCTATCATTGCTTTCGGTACGCACACGAGCCGGCCGCATCATCAGCCAACAGACCGGGTTTTCCGGAGGGGGAACATTGTCCAGATTGATGTTGGTGCGCGGTACAAGGGCTACTGTGCCGATCAGAGCATGGTTTTCTTCACAGGGCGAAAGACGCAGAAGCAGGAGCGCGCGTTCCATGCCGTCTCTGAGGCAAAGGTTGCAGCTATGAAGCTCGTTCGGGCGGGGGTATCTACGCACGATCTGGATGGTGCTGCCCGAAAAATACTCCGGAAGTATGGCTTCGAGAAGAAGTTCTCTCACTCGCTCGGGCACGGTGTGGGTCTGGAGATTCACGAAGGTGCCCGGATTTCGGTTCGAGCTCCGGAAGAAATACTCCGGGCAGGCGAAATCATCACTATCGAACCTGGTGTCTATTTTAAGGGGGAGTTTGGCATGCGACTCGAGGAGGAGGTGCTTGTGAAGGAATATTCACAAATGCTATTAAGGAATTGAATAGGATATTTTGTCATTCTTGTGTCACAGAACGAAAACAGGATTTTTGATATAATAGAACGAAACCAATACAAATATGTTCATCCCAAAACGTATCTTCATAGCGGTTGCATTGCTGGTGTTCCTGTACCCGGTACGGGCGGGGAGCAACCGTGAGCCATACGAGCAGACATTCCTCGTCACAGCGTACTACTCCCCGCTGCCGGATCAGTGTTGCTATGTGCGTGGAGGGTATGAGGCAGACAAGGTGCTCAATGGCGAGGGCGTGAAGGCTGCCGATGGTACGCAGGTGTATCCGGGAATGCTTGCTGCCCCGCCGAGCTACTCCTTCGGAACCAAGGTTGCGCTTCCTGGCATTGGTGTACTTTCAGTACATGATCGCGGTGGAGCGATACAGGAGGGAGACAATGGTGTGCATCGTTTGGACGTGTGGGCAGGCTATGGGGAGGAAGGACTCGCCCGGGCACTTGCCTTCGGAGCGCAGTATTTTGTTGGCACGGTGTATCCGCCGGGTTTCCATCAGCCACAGACGGCTGTGGCTCTCGATGATCTGCCTGCTCCACTCTCACGGTTGGAAGAGTACAGGCTGGAGAACCGCAATCTGCTTTCAGTGCGAGCACGGAGGAACGATCAGAGTCTCTCGGTGAAAATACTCCAGGAAAAACTCAAGGAACTCGGGTATTTCCGCGATGCAGCTTCAGGTCTTTTTGGAGAAGTAACAGAGCAGTCTCTCGCGCGTTTTCTCCAGGACTATCGCCTCTCTGAACCTGCAGATGAACTCACCCCCACCACGGCGGCGTTTGTGCTCTCTGCCGAACATCGTAAGGGGGTGGAGGGTCCGATAGGAGGTTTTGTTGACGGGGAGAGCGATGCAGAGACGGTGCGTGAAGCGCAGCGCATTCTCCGGTACATCGGGTACTACCGTGGCCGGACAGATGGCATCTATAACGGCACGCTTGCAGAAGCAATCCTGCAGTTTCAGAAGGATAGTGCGCTCGTCGGGACCGAAGAAGATCCTGGTGCAGGTCGCATAGGACCACTCACTCTGAAGCAGATCCGCGCGGCGTGGGATCGTGCTCTCGTTCGGGAGCGGGCGCAGAAGCTTCTCGTACTCCATGAAGCCGGAAAATATCTTGACGAGCACGATCTTGCAGTGGAGCAGTTCCTTTCAGAAGGGGATAACGGGAGACAGGTTCGCATACTGCAGTCTCTCCTGGCCGATCGCGGTCTTTTCCCGATCGAGAAGATCAATGGCAATTTCGGGCCGCTGACCAAGAGTGCTGTTCAGCAGTTTCAGCTTTCCCGCGGGATCATCTCTTCACCTGCAAGCCATGGTGCGGGGGTAGTGGGTCCGGCAACACTTTCCACTCTCCAGAGGGAGGAGAGGAAGGAGCTCTATCAGCTTGTGCGTGCCACGGGATGGCAGGCTCTCTAAAGTCAATTGCTCTTCTTTCTCTGAGAATGCACTCTGTTTATGTTGAGAAATATCATATTTCTTTTCCTTCTGTGTGCCCTTCCATTTTCTGCTCTGGCGAGCAGCCCCCTCAGCCGTCGCGATGGGTTTCTGCTGTTGTGGGAATCCATTCGCAGGCCTGCATACGAAGTAAGTTCCGTGCCATTCGAGGATGTGAGGGAAGATGTGGAGGGGTATCTGGAAATTACGTACGCAAAAGACCGCAAATTTTTTGATGAAGAAACGCTCTTTCGTCCCGGAGATCCTCTCTCGCAGGAAGATGCTCTCCTGTGGCTTTTCCGGTCACGCAATGTGGAGGAACGACCGGATATTGAGCGGTCCGATCTTGACAGGCTGCTCGCGAAATATCCGATCGCGCAGCGCAGAGGAGATGCTTTCATAGAGAGCAGGGAGCAACTGCTCGACTTCATGCGCTCGCTCGATACATTCCTCAATGAGGAAGTCCATTCTGTGAGTTTCTATGCAGATGATTTTCACGGCCAGGGCACCGCATTTGGGGAAACGTTCGATATGGAAGCGCTCACAGCGGCGCACCGCAGTTTCCCGCAGGACACGCTTGTACAGGTCACAAATCTGGAGAATCAGAAGAGCGTGGTCGTGCGTATCAATGACCGTGGCCCCTATGTAGACGGCCGGGATATGGATCTGAGCAGAGCAGCGTTCGAGAGAATATCTCCCATATCCCGCGGGGTCATACAGGCAACATTCCGTCGGTTAGGCGACAAGGAACTGGTGGATGAGTGTTCCGATAAGCCCCGGGCATACCAGCGCCGTATTACGCGTGATGTGCGCTTCCACAGGGGATTACCCCATACACTCTCACTTGGAGATTCGGTCTATCTCGGCTCCAACCGCTACTTTGTTGTGCGAAGTATTACCTACCCGGATGGGCACACGGTGCGGATACAGGATTTTGTGGGCCCGGAGGAGCGGTTTCGCTTCGTTCCTTCCATGAGCGGTGAGTACCGTTTTATTTTCGGGACACAGGAAGGACGGAGAAGAGAAATGACCATGCAAGTGTCTTCCTGCAGCAGTGAGTAGGCTGAAGTACTACCTTTAGAACCGAAAATATGCTACAATACACGGAATTCTTGGTATCGTTCTCCTAACCCTTCTCTCGCTTCGTGGCTGGCTTTCTCTCCTTGTTTTTCTGGCCTCTTCTGCTGGGTATTGCAGCGCTGGGTACGAGTGTGCTCAAAGCGGATATCTGGTTCACTTTGTGGGATTGGATCACCGAGGATCCTGCAGGCAATTCCATTGAAGCACTGCTCTGGATTCTCTCTGCCTATCTGCTGTGGAGGTTTTTCAAAAAGTACGCCCGCTTTTTCTATGCGCTGCGCCAAGCGAAGAAGCTCGTGGCGCTGAAGATTATCCAGCCCCGCAGTGACAGCAAGGTTGACCAGGAAAAGCGAACGGATAAAGATTTCAAAGAGAAGATGGCTGTGATGGAGCAGCTGTACCGCGCGCTCTGGGAAGTGCGCAGTCTCACCATCTGGCAGACGCTGCACTTCTGGATTTTCCGCTATCTCACCATCAGCATGGAGATGTTCCTCGATAAGGGGGAGCTGGTGTTCTACGTGGTAACGCAGCCAAAGTTTGCTTCTATCGTCGAGAAGCAGATCACTGCATTCTATCCGGACGCAGAAGTGTATCCGGAGAAAGTTCCGGATATCTGGCCGAAGGGCAAGCAGCTTGTTGGGTACAACATGATACTCAAGAGGCCATTCATGTATCCGCTGCGTTTCTATGAGCAGATGCAGGATGATCCGCTCAATGGTATTGCCAACGTTCTCAGCAAGCTGCAGGAAGACGAAGTGGCGGCCATTCAGATGGTGATGACTCCTTCATTCTCCAACAGGTGGGGGAAGAAATCCCAGGATTTCGCGTCCATGAGGTTCAAAGGGAAAAAGGATAATTTTCTCAAGCATATTCCCGGGCTTGCTCTCCTCGGCTATTTCTTCGACATGTTCTCCTCCGATCCGTCCAAAAACATGGCTCCGGGGGCAAAGCAGGGGGATGCATTCATCCGTATGATTCAGCCGGAGGAGGAACTCTACAAGCGCATGGGGGAGAAGGGCGGCATGAGTTTCTACCACTGCTCTGTACGCATTCTTGCTTCTTCGAGCACGTGGCAGAGGGCTATCGAGATCACGAACAACATGCAGGTGGCATTCAACTCCTTCAAAGATAGCTACGGGAACTACTTCGTGAACAGGCGCATGTTTACGGAAATCATGCCGCTCAGGTGGAATGCCAGGTTCATCTATTCCATGTGGAAGCGGCGGCTGAATGGCTACTACCATACGCAGTGTCTTCTCGTAGAGAAGGAGCTCGCAGGCCTCTACCACTTCCCGGACAGCCGCTACAACAAAATTCCTGTCATCCAGTGGAGTACCTACAAAGTCCTGCCGCCGCCGCCCGATACACCTGCAGAAGGCATACTGCTTGGGAACAACAAGTACCGTGGCGTCGAGACACCTGTCCGGTTCCTCGGAAAAGACCGGACACGCCACCACTACATCATCGGAAAATCCGGTTCGGGAAAATCAGCACTTTTGAGCTGGATGTCCCGCCAGGACATTGCGAATGGTGATGGCCTCTGCATGGTCGATCCTCATGGAGACTTGGTGGAGGATGCGCTCGCTCACACGCCCAGGTCCCGTGCGAAGGAAGTCATCGTCTTTGATCCCTCCGACATCAACCGGCCCATGGGGCTGAATATGCTGGAGGCGAGAACACCGGAAGAGAAGGACCGTGCAGCTCTCGATGCCATGGAGATTTTCATCAAGCTCTTCGGAAACGAGATCTTCGGCCCGCGCATCCAGCACTACTTCCGCAACGGGTGTCTCACATTGATGGACGACGAGGAGGAGGGTGCGACGCTCATCGACGTTCCGCGCCTCTTCGTGGACGAAGAGTTCCAGCGTTACAAGGTCAGCAAGATCGGGAATCCTGTGGTGCGGAGTTTCTGGGACCATGAAATAGCCCAGACAGGGGAACGCGAGAAGCAGGAGATGATTCCTTACTTCAGTTCGAAGTTCGGTCCGTTCATCACGAATACGACCATGCGCAACATCATCGGGCAGCCCAAAAGCGCTTTCAATATCCGGGAAGTGATGGACACCCAGAAGGTACTTCTCGTGAATCTCTCCAAGGGAAAAATCGGCGATACGAATGCGGAACTCCTCGGCCTCATCTTCGTGAATAAGATCAGTATGGCTGCCCTGAGCCGTGCAGATGTCCCGAGGGCGGACCGCAAGCGCTTCTACCTGTATGTGGACGAGTTCCAGAATTTCGTGACCGACGCCTTCGCTACTATCCTCTCTGAGGCACGTAAGTATGAACTTGCGCTCATCATGGCGCACCAGTACATCGGGCAGCTGGTAGGGAAGACGTCTGCGTATGGCGAATCAAGCACCAAAATGCGCGATGCGGTCTTCGGGAACGTGGGTACCATCATGAGTTTCAAGATCGGTGCGGAGGATGCGGAGTACATGGCCAAGGAGTTTGCTCCGGTTCTCTCTGAGCAGGACGTCATAGGCATTCCGAATTTCAACTGTTACTGCAAACTGAACATCAACAACGTGCAGTCACGCCCCTTCAGCTTGAGTACCATCTGGGACGAGTCTGATCGTAACGAGGAACTTGCTAAGCTTGTGAAGGAGTACAGCCGCCTGAAGTACGCCCGCAAAAAGGTGTTCGTTGATCAGGAGATTGAGGATCGCATCGGAATTCAGAGGAGCTAAAAGCAGACAGGGAAGAAGTTTACCCTGCCTGTCGGCCGAAGCACGAAGCGCGGAGGCTGGAGCCTGTCGAAGGGTTGATCAGGAGATTGAAGACAGAATTGTGATTCAGAGGAATTGATCTTAATGCCTCTCAAGCCCCATATAATAGATCACTAAAACTGACTTTGAATTCCTTTTCGAGGAATTTAATCGTTGCATCCTGGTTTTCTAATGAGGCTTTTATCAATTCTATTGCATATAAACCGGCCTCCCATTTGGCCTCTTCTGCTGAAACGGATTTGATCCATTTAACTTTAACAAGATACTCGGAATTTTTGTTGTGGCAGTTTTTGAAGATGTTCTTGTTGTATAACTGCATGTGCTGCAGAGGCTTACCATTCACTCTGAAATCATTTACTCGTTGTGCTGTCGCGGTAATTTTCCCAATCCCGACGTATCCTTTAGATTTGAGATAGGCGACAATAATGTCACCCTTATTCAAAGTATGAAGGGGTTTGCTGTATTTGGGATGTTGGCCTGCAGATAGAAAGCCGAATTTTCTGCAATCAATCCAAGATCTGTTCCCACCTTTTCGTTCGCCAACATTTACGTAATAAAGGCCATTTTCAAAATCAAAGCCGTTAAGATTGAGATGGAAAGTGTGGTGCCTTCTGAATTTGTCCGCAAAATGACCCGATGAGAGATTGGTCAGATTTTTTCCTAATTTCCAAATAAGAGTTTTTTCGATCAATAAGGCTTCCTTCTCTGTAAGGTCTTTTGCAATTACTTTTACAATAGGTTCCAAACCTTCTTTTCGTATGGCCTTGATTATGTTTGTTTTCTCGGAATCCTTTTTGTCTTTCAGATGAGCATTCTTTCGGTTGCCCTTTCCTTTGCCATAATAAAACTCTTCAAAGTTACGTGGGTCGATATACACGTAAACGTAGTAGTTGCTTTGCATCACTAAAAAAGGGAAACAATACTAAGATTGTAACCCAAATGTGAGATTTATGTTCTTTCTAAAACATAAAGTATTTACCTCCCTCAAACTAAGCGCTCTTCTGCTGCCTCGCCAGTTTCGAACGCCGCTCTTCCAGCGCGAGTTCCTGCCCTTCGACTTTCAGTTCCTCTTCCACTTCTTTGAGTTCGCGCGAGAGGAAGACGGTCACGACGGTCCGCAGAGCGATGATGGCACCAAGCTTGCCGAGATCGTTCCACGTCGGGTGGACGATGGATTCCACAATATCTTTGCCTACCAGGAATTCCAGTCCCAGTGCCAGGTGCTTGCCCAGTTCTATGCGGATCATCGGGAGGTGCCTGTGTGTTGTGCGTTTTCCGATGCTGAGGGAAAAGTCCCAAACACCTTTGAAACAGCCATAGGTCATCACAATGACACCGATGTATCCGATGACTGCTGCAATGAGAACAGAAAACACATCCAGGCCGATGACGAGGCCTGAGCGCTCCAGTACCTCAACCACTTCCGTGTAGCTGTCTTCATTCTGCATAATATTTGCAACAATCTGTTGGGCTCCGTTGGCAATGTCTTCTATTTGTGTCATCGAAGCATTATAGCTGAATTCTGTTCTTAATTCAATTTTCCTCAGGAAGAAAGATCCAAGATGCAAAGAACAAGTTGTTCCAAACAAGGTCCAAGGTGCAATTTGTAAGCCGTTCCAAAGAATATGCAATCTCTAAATTCCAATAAGGATTGTTTGGATCTTGGGCAGTGTGATTTGGCATTTGTTTGCATCTTATTATTTGTATCTTGTTTCTTGTCAGGGGAGGCCGGAGCAGATAGCGTAGGCCCGCTATGACATCACTCTCACAAGCGAAGGATCTATTCCGTATGCAGCGGGAAGCCAAAAAAGTGCGAAAACTGCTGAAGAAAATACATGTGGAGGCGGAAGCGGAGGGAGTGAAAGTGGTGGTGAACGGGGAACAGGAAGTGGTGAGTATTGAGATCGCCGAGGAGGTACCACGTGAATCGATAGCACCGCGTCTCATAGATGCGCTCAACCGCGCACTGAAGAAGGCGCAGGTTGTAGCCGCTGAGCAGATGCAGGGGGTGCTGGGGGATATGGGTCTTCCTACAGAAGAGGGTATGCGGGGTCTTGGAAAGTAACGAATCATCGCTATGCGACGTCTCATTCTTCTTCTCCTCATTCTCGGCTGCGGCACCGTGTTCTGGTACTTCAATGCACTTGCCCCTGTTGAGAGTACGAGCCAGGAACGGAGTACCATCAAGGTTGAGACAGGCCTTTCCGTGCAGCAAATTGCAGATCTTCTGCACGAACGGGGAGTGATCAGGTCTCCTCTTGCCTTCACACTCTATGTGCGGCTGAAGGGGGAGACCGGTTCTCTGCAGGCGGGGAAGTTCGTTCTCCGGCCTTCTATGGCTGTTGAGCAGATAGTGGAAGTACTGCAGAGCGGGAAGGCGGATGAAGCGGTCATCACCATCCCGGAGGGGTACACCGTCCGGCAGATCGATGCACTGATGGCAGAACGCGGCTTCAGCGCAACAGGGGAGATTTTGCGCTGCGCGCAGGAATGCGACTTCTCCTCGTTTGAGTTTTTGCCTTCCGTGGGTGGTCTTGCGCAGAGGGGTGGGAAGGTGGAGGGATACCTCTATCCGGATACGTACTTCGTTGCCAAGGAGGACTTTCACCCAAAATTCTTTCTCGAGCGTCTCCTCACGACATTCCGGAAGAAGGTGGTGGGACCGTATGAATCGGTGATAGGGCAATCTGGGCGCAGTCTGCACGAGATCGTCACTATGGCATCTCTCATTGAGGAAGAAACGCTCACAGATACCGAGCGGCCGGTTGTCTCAGGCATTCTCTGGAAGCGTTTCGATGACGGGCGGGGGCTTGGTGTGGATGCGACGGTGCGTTACATTCTGGACAAGCAGACAGACGCCATCACCCAGGCCGATCTGAACACGAATTCGCCGTACAACACGCGAAAGTTCCGTGGGCTTCCCCCTGGTCCCATCGCCAGTGTGGGCATTGCGAGTTTTCTTGCGGCGCTGTACCCCCAGGAGAGTGCGTACTGGTACTACCTTCACGGGAGCGATGGAGAGATTCATTACGCAGTGACTAATGAAGAACACAATGTCAATCGCTATTTGTTCATGCGCTAAGGAGCGTTGATGCAACAGATGAATTAGGCTATAATGATCGGAAAGAAATGTATTCTCCGCTACACTGTTTCTATGGTGGAAAAGAATGCACATCAACTCAAGATTGGAGTCATGGGATCGGCATCCGGCCCGCAGATTGAGTTCAAACATGCGCGGACAATGGCTCGTAAGCTTGGTCAGGAGATTGGCAAACGCGGATATATCTTCATCAACGGTGCTTGCCCGGGGCTGCCGAATGACGCGCTGCTCGGCGCGAAGGAGGCAGGCGGTTTTACCATTGGTGTTTCTCCCGCTTTTTCCAAACATGCCCATATCCACGAGTACAAGTCTCCGCACACTCATGACATGATCCTTTTCACCGGCATGGGGTTCATGGAGCGTGACATCATCAATATTCGGTCATCGGATGCCATCGTGATCGTTGGCGGAGGAATTGGCACGCTCAATGAATTGACCATCGCCTATGAAGAAGGGCGTCCCATAGGAGTGCTGACGGAAACGGGAGGAATCAGCGATTCTATTCCTCATATTATCGAAGATCTCTGCCAGAGAAAGGTGGCACCGAATATGGTATTTGATAGTGATCCTGCTGTCCTGATGGACAAGCTGGAGAAGGCTATTAAGGAGTATCCGCTCCCCATTCACGAAGATGGCCGTGTCATCGACGATAACAAGCCGGAGGGACGGCGGGAACAGCATGAGCTGGAAGGAGTTCTCGAGGAGGAGACGAGGAGTGCAGAACCCGGCTCGCGGGGCTAGCTGCTTACTTTCGTGATCCAGCGGATAGGTGTTCCTTCGAATGCGTAGGTACGCCGAAGATTGTTTTCGAGCGCCCGGAGTTGCGAGATTTGCACCTTCTGTGGGTCTTTCACGAAAATCACAAAGGTCGGTGGGAGTTCCTCGGCCTGCGTGAGGTGTTTGGAACTTGCGAGAGATCCCATTGGTTGTCCTGCGACGGCATCCTGGAACCAGCGGTGGAGATCCTTCGTCGGTATTCTTCGCGAGCGGTTCCGTTGCACGGATTCAATGACATCAAAGAGTTTTAAGAGCCCTTCACGTGTTTCTGCGGAGCAGGGGATGATAGGCGCGAAGCGGCAAAATTGCAGCATGCGCTCGGTATGGTCAAGTGCCTCCTGTTTCTGGGGGGTTGGAAGCAGGTCGATTTTGTTCAGCAGGATGATGAGCCCTTTCCCTTCTTCCACTGCCATGGCAGCGATGCGCTTATCCTGTCTTGAAACTGGTTCCTGTATATCGAGTATCAGCACACAGATATCACACCGTTCGAGAGCTTGCACGCTGCGGAAGTAGGAATGAATCTCGATCTCGTTATCGACAGTCTGTTTCCGCCGCTTCATTCCGGCGGTATCCATGAAGACATACTCCTGATCGTGGTAACGGATCACGGTGTCTGTGGAATCACGTGTGGTTCCGGGGATTTCCGAGACCAGAAGGGGTGATTTGGCTCGTTGTGTCTCGCTCATCATAGCATTCACGATGGAGCTCTTGCCGACATTGGGTTTCCCAATAATGGCAATGTTCGGTTTCTGGGAAGGCGTTCCGGACGCTTCTTTCCGGAAGTGGAGGGAGAGGAGTGCCTGCTCCATGGCGTTCCGCAGATCGTCGATCCCCACTTTGTGCGGGGCACTGGTGGCAAGTACATTCTCTGAAATACCAAGTCCGAAGTACTGTGGGAGTGCTCTCTCTATCTCCTCGGGATTATCGCATTTGGTTGCCGCGAGAATGACAGGCACGTGGGCGCGCTTGCTCTTCCGCAGCGTATCGATGATTTCAAAGTCGCTCGATGTGAGGTCTTCGCGGCTGTTGATGGTGAGGACAATCACGTCTGCATGTTCGAGGGCAAGGAGTGATTGTTTGTGTACGTCACCTTCGAGGTCGCTGTCCTCCGTTCCTCCCCCCATTCCGCCGGTGTCAACAAGCAGGTAGTCGACCTGCTGCCCTTCCACTCTCTGTGCAACATGGTCCCGCGTGGTGCCCGGGATGTCACTGACAATGGATTTCCTTCGGCCGATGAGCCTGTTGAAGAGCGTCGATTTCCCGGTATTGGGCCGGCCGACAATGGCTACAGTAGGCAGCTTGGACATAGGAGACGGTCATTGTAGCAGATCTCCTCCCGCTCTGTGTGTTTTCTCATACTAAGTTGCGCTTAAAAGGCAGCTATTCAGAGAACCAGATACTACCTCCTCTCGTACCCCGTAGCGTTTACCTGAGCCAAGAACTCCTGCCATGTATCTGTAACCCATTGATAACCCTTTTAAACGCGGAGGAGTATCAGTAGGAAAATGTTGCGGTTCTCGCTACGCTATCTGCGCTATGTCACAGTACGATCCAGCAGCAGTCGAAGCCAAATGGCAGAAGAAATGGGAGGAGGCGAAGATTTTCAGCATCGATCTCAAGAAAGCCAAGAATCCATACTACACCCACGTCATGTGGCCGTACCCGAGCGGGGACAAGCTCCACGTTGGCCACTGGTACAACTTCGGTCCTGCCGATTCACTCGCACGGTTTAAGCGGATGCAGGGGTTCGATGTCTTCTCGCCGATGGGGTTCGATGCATTCGGCCTCCCCGCAGAGAACTACGCGATCAAGTCGGGTATTCCGCCCGCAAAATCCACGGCCGACAACGTGAAAACCATGATCGGGCAGCTGAAGCGGATGGGATGCATGTACGACTGGACTCACTCCGCGAATAGCAGCCATCCGGAATACTACCAGTGGACGCAGTGGCTCTTTCTTCAGATGTTCGCCCACGGGCTTGCGTACAAGCAGGAGGGGAACGTGAATTTCTGTCCGAGCTGTCAGACGGTCCTCGCGAATGAGCAATGCCAGGACGGCACATGCGAGCGGTGCGACACGGTTGTCGTGCAGAAACCGCTTGCCCAGTGGTACTGGAAGATCACCGACTTTGTGGAGCGTCTTCTCAAGAACTTAGATACGCTCGACTGGCCCGAGAAGACGAAGGCGATGCAGAGGAACTGGATCGGGAAGAAGGAAGGTATCGACATCACATACTTGGTGGATGGCTGCAACGAACGAATCGTCTGCTTCACCACCCGCCCCGACACAAATTTCGGTGCGACCTTTATTGTCCTCGCACCCGAACACCCCTTTGCGCAAAAGGTCGCCAGTGGAGCTCTACCCTCGAAAGAGAAGGGAGCCGTTGCGGCGTACCTCGAGGCTACGAAGAAGAAGACGGAGCTGGAACGCCAGGAGGAAGGCCGGAAGAAGACCGGCGCATTCACGGGGTACGAGGCGATCAACAACCTCAACGGAGCGAAGATGCCGATTTGGGTGTCCGACTTCGTCCTTGCGGGGTTCGGGACGGGGGCAGTAGTCGGCGTTCCCGGCCACGATCTCCGGGATTTTGAATTCGCGCAGGAGTTCCGCATTCCCGTCATCCGGGTCGTCGTCGGCCCCGACGGCGACACGAGCTTTATCACACGTCCTGAGCAGGTTCAGGAGGAAGCCGGGACGATGGTGAATTCTTCCTTCCTCGACAGCCTGCCCATCATGGAAGCGAAGGAGCGCATTATGAATTTCCTTGAGGAGAAGAAGTACGGGAAGCGCGTAACGACGTACCGTCTCCGCGACTGGCTCATCTCCCGCCAGCGCTACTGGGGCGCGCTCATCCCGATCGTCTACGATCCTGAGGGGAATCCGCACACCGTTCCCGAGAAGCACCTCCCGTGGCTCCTCCCAACGGATGTCGAGTTCAAGCCGACGGGGACATCGCCGATCGCCGGATCGCCGGAATTGAAAAAGCGAGTCGAGAAGATCTTCGGGAAAGGATGGACGCCGGAATGCGACACTATGGATACCTTCGTCTGCTCGAGCTACTACTCCCTCATGTATCTTGCTGCGCAGAACGATGCGAAGGAGTACCGCCAGCGCCCGCTCTCGAGCGGAGCCCTTGTTGATCCGAAGCTCGAGGAGAAGTGGATGCCGGTGGATTGCTACATTGGCGGTGCGGAACACGCGTGCATGCATCTCATCTACGCGCGCTTCGTAGGGATGGCGCTGAAGGACTTCGGATTCATCCAGCACGAGGAGCAGTACCAGCGGCTTATCCACCAGGGCGTGATCACGAACAAGGGGGCGAAAATGAGCAAATCGAAAGGGAACGTCGTCTCACCGGATTCCTTCGTCGAGAAGTACGGCTCCGATGTCTTCCGCTTGTATCTCATGTTCATGGGGCCTTTCACAGAGGGGGGGGACTGGAGCGATACGGGCATAAAAGGCGTGGACCGCTTCGTGCAGCGTGTGTGGAGGCTGTACTCGGAGAAGTTGCCCTCGGGACGCAAATTGAACAAAAAAGTTGATCAGGTGGATGCCCAGGTGACTTCAAAGCTGCATGCCACCGTGAAGAAAGTGACCGAGGACATCGAACGCCTGCACTTCAACACGGCGCTCAGTGCGCTCATGGAACTCCTCAATGTGCTGGAGAAGCAGGATGTCCTCGCTCCTGATGCCGCCCGGACCTACGCCACGCTGCTCGCACCGCTCGCACCGCATCTGGCGGAAGAAGTGTGGGAGTATTCCGGCGGGAAAGGGTTTGTTATCGATCAGGATTGGCCGGGCTACGATGCATCACAGCTCGTAGCGAGCACTATCACGATCGTTGTGCAGGTGAACGGCAAGGTCCGCGGGGAGTTCACGGCTTCACCGGACATCACCGAAAAGGAAGCGCTCGAGTTTGCGAAAGCGGAAGAGAATGTGCAGCGGCATCTTGAGGGGAAGAAGATCAAGAAGGAGATGTACATCCCCGGCAGGCTCGTGAGTCTCGTTGTGGCGTAGCCTCCCTAGGCTGCAAGGGGTCCGAACCGTCTATCCAGTTCTTCCGCATCCACGATTGGTTCCTGTTCGTAGTTATCGTGACCCGGCAATCGGTTGAGGCAGCCCAGCATTTCCCCAAGCCTGCACATAGTACTCATGCGCATCCTCATAATCTTTGCGCCTTTCATATCGTTTCCGAGCAGGAGGTCTACCATGAGCATTTTGCACTCCAGCCACAGCCGAGCAATTGCGTCGACTAGCGCTTGTTTTTCCTGCCCCAGAGTATCGGGAAAAGAACCGAGCCTGTGTTCTATGTGGCGGCCTGAGCGGTATGCGGCAAGCATGAGTGAGGTGATTTCCCCTGAATCGGCTTGGGGATTCCTCGTGAGAGCAGTGATCTGTGCCACCTGCCCACGCCACTCTGCAATCAGCGCCTCCTGCTCCGAAACGACGACGGGGACTTCTCCGGCGGGTGCTGCTCCGCTTGGCTGGAAGAGATGGGTGAGATTGCTCAGGAGGTTCATTCGATTGATTCGAATAGCATGGTACAAAAAACTATTGAGTAGTCAATGGTCTTCCCATTTCAGTTCACTGCATTGAATTACCTGGAATGAAGTTCCTCCTGCGGGTAATTCTGTCAGAATACGGCAGCAGGATTTTCCTCTCTTGCCAGTGTCTGACCATCCCTTCGATCGCTATGCCGGCTTCACTGATCTCTCCACACTGAGAGAGTACAGCAGCAAGCCGCTGCGCAGGTGCGTGCGCAGCAATACCATCCTTTCCTCCGCAGAGGAGTTGAAGCGGTGGGCAGAGGAGAAGGGGTGGAAACTGCAGCCTGTCCCATGGTGTACTGAAGGGTTCTTCGTTGACCGTGATGACCGGTCTGTTCCCCTTGGGAAAGATCTTCTGCATCTTCTCGGGCATTTCTACTTCCAGGAAGCGAGCAGCATGTTGCCTGTCGGGCTCCTGCAGCCGGAACCGGGAGAAATCATTCTCGACATGGCCGCTGCACCGGGGAGCAAAACTTCACAGATTGCAGCTGCCATGCAGGGGAGGCCCGCCTCCGCTCCTCATGGAGCTTCGGTGGGCAGGGGAGTGATCGTTGCCAATGATGTACAGGATGCCCGTATCCAAACCCTGAAGTCCGCGCTCCAGCGCAGCGGGGTGATGAATGTCATTCTGACCAAGAGGATGGGGCAGTGGTTTGCCAGGTACATGACGGGCCGCTTCGACCGCGTACTCATCGATGCACCCTGTACTGCGCAGGGTACCTGCAGGAAAGATTCGAACGCGCTCAAATACTGCTCGGAACTCGGCATTCGCAAGGCAGCCAAGCTCCAGCGGGAGCTTTTAGAGTCTGCAGTGCATGCGGCAGCCATTGGCGGTCGCATTGTGTATTCCACGTGCACGCTCACTCCCGAGGAGAACGAGGAAGTGGTGCTGAGCATATTGAACAAATTTAGTGATCAACTTAAGGTTGTCGATCCAAGAGAATTGGCTGTAAATCAAGGGAAAGTGGCATTCGATGCCGCCGTTCGAGACTCGATTGCAGTGCAGCATTCCCTCCAATCTGCAGGGCAAACCGCCTATCCTTTCTTGCGCATCTGGCCGCAGACGTACGACACCGAGGGGTTCTTCTGTGCGGTGCTGGAGAAAACAGCACCCACACGTGAGGCAGAAAAAATGGAACTCAAGCATTTCCGCGAGAAGCCGCTCCCTCGGGGGCAGCAGCAGGAGATTGCCCAGTTTCTCAGGACGCGGTACGGAACAGACATCATCCGTGGTGGAGAGCAGCTTTTCGACAGAGGGGACCATTTGGCTATAACGACAGAGGAGGTAGCGAGGTTGAAGCTTCCGGTTGCGGACTACTGCCTTGGGCTTCCATTCGGAAAGAGGCTCAGGGATATTCCGGTGTACATTGACCATGAGATGGCTGTGCTGCGCGGAGGTGAGGCAACGGAGAATGTCTGCGTCATTCAAGAAGAACAGTTGCAGCACTTGCTGCAGGGGCAGGATATTTCATGTGACGCATCGCTCCTCGGGCATGTGCTCATCCGCTACCGTGGCTGGTGTATCGGGCGGGGGCGCGCACGCAACGGAATGCTCAAAAACCACCTTCCCCGCTGGATGATCTATCACCTGCAAGATGTTGTGTAACTCTGGAGAAGTCTGTTAAGGTCGCTCTCTTGGAAAACGAAGGCACAGGATTCGGCTTTCCCGCTTTCGCTGGGTATATACCCGGCACTGTGTATGGGGGTTTTGAGCGGAGAAACGAGTGGTTTCTGCAGCACTGCCCACACCCGGATATTGCGACATCAGGAGATATGCGCAGAAGAACCGGTATCGATTCACGCTCCTTTGCGGGGGCAGACGAAACCATTGTTTCTATGGCTGCTGGTACTGGGAAGGATTGCATGAGAGTGCTGCGCGATAAAGGGCTGCAGCCGGAGAAGTGCAGGGGACTCCTTCTGGGGACGAGTGCCGTCGAGAGCAGAGTGTTAGGTCTTCGTACAGATGATCTTGCTGGTATCAACGAAAGTGATCCCGCGGCGCTTGTCCAGCGGACCGCAGAGAAGGTTGCGCGCATTCTCGGCCTGGCGGAGGAGAGAGCGATTGGGCACAACTATGTGTGCAGTACGACGGCCAAACTTACGGAGGTGGGTTTGGTGGAAGAAAGAGATATACTTGAGGGGGAGTTCTTTCTTATGGTCATGGCTGAGAAGCTCGGTGACAACCTTGATGTCCGGGACAGAAACACGGGATTTCTCTTTGGGGATTACACAGCAGCTACCGCGTTGCAGAGGGGACAGACGAGATTCAACATTCTTCATGCATTTATAGATACTTTCCCGTCTGAGGGTTTAATCACGCTTGCGAAGCGCACCGTGTACGGACCCGATGGGAAAGAACACGGAGATAGGCAGTGTATTCAAATGAATAATGGCGGCGGAGTACTGGAGACTGCGAGCGGGAAGATGATTGATGCCATCGAACGATCGCTCGTGGAAGTGGGAATGGAGCCGGAAGAGGTTGGGTTGATCGTTCCGCACCAGGCAAACAAACGTTTTGGTAAGGTGATCCGTGCGCAGTGGGAGAGACGTGGTTGGGCAAAACCGTCTCCTGCCGTCGATATAGATGTCTCCCGGTCCGGGAATAACGGTTCGGCATCGTGGATGAGGCGTATGGCAGAAATCCAAAAGCAACTCAAAAAAGGGCAGGTTGTTATGGCCCCCTTTGTCGGTGCTGGCCCCTGTTTTGATCCGAAAACCTTGAGTGTCGGTAATATTGCTCTAAAAGTGGGGGAGTAGGCGAAACTTTGCTATCATGTTTCCCTCAATGGATCCAGTCTTCGAGATCAAAGCGCGGCTTCCCATCGACGAACTGGTCGGGCAGTACTGTGCGCTCCAGAAGAAGGGGAAGCACTTCAAGTGTCTCTGCCCGTTCCACAACGACACGCATCCGAGCATGCTCGTTTCGCCGGACAAGGGGATTGCATTCTGCTTTGCCTGTAATAACGGCGGGGACATCTTCAGTTTCTACCAGAAGATCGAGGGCGTGGATTTCCGGCAGGCGCTCATAGATCTGGGAGAGAAGACGGGTGTGGATGTGAAAGATGTACAGGTGGACGCTGTGAAGAAAGATGAAAAAGAGCGCTTAAGGGAGTGCCTTGAAACGGTGCAGAAGTTCTACGAGAGGAACTTCAAGCAGAGTCCTGCCGCAATGAAATATCTCCAGGAGCGTTGTATTCCCCAGGACCAGGTGAAGCAATTCGGTCTGGGGTATGCGCCTGATTCTTTCTCTCAGACATACGAACATCTCCTCAAGGAGGGTTTTTCGAAGAGTGAGATCATGAAAGCGGGGCTCGGTATTCAGAAGGATCTCAAGGAAGGGAAAATATATGACCGCTTCCGCAACCGCATCATGTTTCCCATTCATGACCATCAGGGGAAACTCGTTGCTTTCGGCGGCCGCACGCTCGGCGAGGGCGATGCCAAGTATATCAACTCCGCGGAAGGGCCCCTCTACCGCAAGTCCTCTGTGCTCTATGGGTTCCATCACGCGAAGGAGGCCATGCGTCCTGTGAAGAAGGTCATCGTTGTCGAAGGCTACTTCGATCTGCTGGCCTGCCATCGTGTCGGTGTGAGTAATGTCGTCGCAGCGTGCGGCACCGCATTCACGCAGGAACACGCCAAGCTGCTCAAGCGCCATACGGAAACAGTGGTGCTCTGCCTCGACCAGGATACGGCGGGCCGCACGGCTGCGGAGAGGGCGTTCCATCTCTGCTCGGCGGAGGGACTCAATGTCCAGACCGTTGTTCTGCCCGACAAAGATCCCGATGAAACAGCCGTGAAGGATCCCGGTTTGCTCACGAAGATTCTGCAGGAGCGGGATGTCCCGTACGTGGAGCATGTCCTGCGGCAGCTTGAAGGACAGGATCTCTCTTCTGTGCAGGGGAAGCGGACAATGCTGAAAACTGTGCTTCCACTCATTGATTCCATTCCTTCTGCCGTTGAGAAGTCACACTATCTTCTCAAGGTGGCCGGTCTGCTCGGTACCACCGAAATAGCACTCAGGGAAGATCTTGCCAACCTGCCGAAGCAGATGTGGGTGGCAGAACCAGCACCGGAGGAGGCGCCATCGGAAGAAGATGCCTCTCGCCGGAAATCATTTTCCAGTATGGAAGTCAGTCTTGCCCTTTTTCTGCTGTACCCCGGCAACCGGCATCTACTCGATCAGCTCATTGCCCCGGAGGAGGGAATGGAAGAGGTTCTCTATCAGGCGATCAAACAAGTGCCGGAGGAGCAGAGCCTCACGCCGGACATGCTCACTATTCCGGAGGAGTACAGGGAACGTCTTTCCATCCTTCTTCTGTACTGCGAGGATCACGACATGGCAAACTGGTCAGAGGGGCTTTCTGTGCAGGAAATACGGAAGAACTGCAAAAATGCAAACCATGAATTCCTGCAGCGCAAACAGCGAGATATTGCAAAGCAGCTTATGCAGGCACGTGCAGAGGGACGCCCGCACGACGAAGCACAGCTGACCACGCAGTATCAGCAGGTGCTCAAACTGGCAAAGATGGCACTCTAAGCACGTGAGTCCCTGGGAGTTTTCTCTTGAGAATCTCTTTTCTTTCCAGGAATGAGGCAGTACCCTGTGTGCCACTTGGCGATTGGCTTTTTTCGCCTATACTTCGTGCTCACATGGCTTCCCATCCGCGAAAATTCATTGCGCAACCCACCGATGACGATCTCAAAGGGTTGCCAGACGCCGTGAAGCATCTCATAAAGAAAGGGCGTGAGCAGCGGTATGTCACACATCAGGAGATTATGCAGGTGGTTCCCAATGCAGAACTGAACGTCGATTTGCTCGATGAAATCTACACGCTGCTCGTGGATCTTGGTATTCAGGTGATCGATGTGAAGGATGCGCTGATCTGGGAGAAGAAGAGCAAGTCTGATCTCGGGGAGCCGGTAGAGGATCTTACGGATGTTGCCACGTTCGATGAAACTGATATTGATACGGATACTGATACAGATGAAGATGCATTGGAGACTGAGGCGGAAGGGAAAGTGGATACAGTGAGTGATGCCGATGATGACGCGCTCGATGTGATCGCCACAGCCGGCATTGCCATCGATGACAAGGAAATTTCAGAAGAGGAGAAAGGGAAACGCCGTCGTGAACGGGAGATTGATCTTCTGGAGATCAGCAATGACTCCGTACGCATGTACCTTTCGGAAATTGGCCGTGTCCCGCTCATCGATGCCAAGAAGGAAGTGGAACTGGCACGGCGCATTCGCAAAGGTGATGCATCCGCGAAGCAGCAGCTGGCGGAAGCAAATCTGCGTCTCGTGGTCAGCATCGCGAAGAAGTACATTGGTCGTGGTCTCTCTTTCCTCGATCTTATCCAGGAGGGAAATATCGGTCTGTTCCGTGCAGTGGAGAAATTCGATCCGGAGCGCGGATTCAAGTTCTCCACATATGCGACGTGGTGGATCCGCCAGGCTATCACCCGTGCTATTGCGGATCAGGCGCGCACCATCCGTATCCCCGTCCACATGGTGGAAACCATCAACAAGCTCACACACACGCAGCGCCGCCTGGTGCAGGAGCTCGGTCGGGAGCCGACTGTGGAAGAGCTTTCCGTTGAAATGGAAATGGATGTGAAGAAAGTGCGTCATATCCAGAAGATCAGCCAGGACATCATCTCGCTCGAGTCTCCGGTGGGGAGCGAGGAAGACAGCAAGCTCGGTGATTTCATTGAAGATGAGGAAGCGATCAATCCGTTCGATGCCACAAACCGGCAACTCCGCAAGGAGAATGTGCACTCCATGCTGGAGTTCCTCACGCCGCGCGAGCGCAAAATTATCGAAATGCGGTTCGGTCTGAATGACGGCATCGGGCACACGTTGGAAGAAGTGGGCAAGGAGTTCGGTGTCACCCGGGAGCGCATTCGTCAAATCGAGGCGAAGGTTCTGCAGAAAATGAGGGATCATCCCCGTTCCATGACCATTCGTGAGCATGGCGGAGCCCCCAAGCGCGTCGGGTTCACCCCGAGCAGTCCGTTCTTCGATACGGATGGTTCATTGGAGAATTTACTCCGGAAGGATCTGGGAGGGGAAAGGAAAAAAGCGGCATAGAAAAAGAGCCGCAGCTGCGGCTCTTTTCAGGATATCGGTGGATGTTTAGCTCCTCTTTCCCGGAATGAGCAGGTAGAGAGCGCTTAAGCCCACGAGAATGTACACGATGGCTTCGACGGCCGGCCACTGACCCACAAGCATCTTGACGACGTTGAGGTCGCCGCCCGAAAAGAAGCTGATGCCGACCAGCCCCCAGTTGATGGATCCGATGAGGACGAGGAGCTTCGCGACATTACGTATCATTGATTTTTCCATAGGGGAGAGGGAAAAGGATAACCAAACTCACAGTGTACCATGGTTCTTTTCCTCCACGAGAGAGGTCTGTTGCCTGCGGAGGAAAAAGTGTCCTACTTCTTACAGCACTTGCCGAGAAATACTGCCTCCTTGAGTGCCGCGAGACCGACGAGTATGTATACGACGTACTCGAGTGTAGGCACACCGCCAAGGAGCAGGTTCACAACATTCAGGTTCTTGCCGAGGAAGCCGCCAAGGCCGATGAGACCCCAGTTAATGCCTCCAATGAGGACCAGGATGAGGACGATCTTGTCCATGGGGCATTTGCCGCAACTGCCACCAGGCCTGCAGCAGCTGCCGGAATCAGTCGGTGTGGGGGTGGGGGTTGCCATAGGAAAGGGGAGGGGGAGAAAATACGGTGAGTAGACTCTATCATGAATATGGCTTTGGGAATGCAATCAGTACATCGGAGAGGTGTTTCTGGCAATGGGATTCTCTCTGCTGCAGAATTACTCAGGGAAGGGTGTTTTCTGTTGGTACCCGCTGGCTTGGAGTTGAACACCTTCGATCATTGAACGATGGCAGATCTCGCCGGCCATCCACCTCCGTCCACTTGCAGCGGACTACGGCGGACAGGTAGCCCCGCGTGCGCGGGGCGAAGGCTGGTGATAGCATGCGGCTGTGAAGCAGTCTCTCAAGACCAGGTCGACGGCGAAGAAGCGGAAGCAAAATGAGGGTGTGTTTGAGAGCCGTTTCGCAGAGCTCAACGACGCTCAGAAACTTGCTGTGGAGACGATTGAGGGTCCGGTGATGGTTGTTGCCGGACCTGGAACGGGGAAGACAGAGGTACTGGGTATGAGAGTGGCATACATTCTCAAAAAAACGCAAATGCGCCCTGGGAACATTCTCTGCCTTACCTACACAACTTCGGGCACAAAGGAGATGCGGGAGCGACTGCGAAGCATCATAGGGCCCGACGCATACGGTATTACGGTGAGCACCATTCACAGCTTTTGTAACGATCTCATTCAGCAGTACCCGCACATTTTTGTGGATTTTCGGGTGCAGGAACAAGTAAGTGCTATCGAGCAACTGCAGATTGTGCGCAACGCGATAAAGGCACTTGGCTCTACTTCTACCCTCTACAATCCGGTTGCAGAGCAAGATAGGGCGGCAGACGTGTTGGATCGGATAACAAAAATGAAGAAAGAAGGAATTTCACCTGCGGAGCTGAAGAAACATGTAGTGCCCTACGCACAGGAAATTAAAAAAACTCCCGCCGGGCGCGAGCGCGATCTTTCATCTGATGCGTATAAGAAGGATCTGCGAAGGGTTGAGCAGTTGAAGGAGTTTATTGCGGTCTACGAGGAGTATGGGAAAGTACTGCAGGAGAGCCATCGTTACGACTACGATGACATGATTCTGGTTACGCTACAGGCGCTCAAGGAGAACGACTGGCTGCTGAGTTCTCTGCAGGAGCGGTACCAGTACATACTTGTGGATGAATTCCAGGACTTAAACGGCGCGCAGAACAGGGTGCTGGATCTTCTCACTACGTTCGTGCATTCGGATTTGCAGCCGAATATCTTTGTTGTTGGAGATGACGATCAGGCTATTTTCCGGTTCCAAGGGGCAAACATCGGCAATATGTTCTCATTTCTCGAGCGTTTTCCCAGTACTGCAGTCATTACACTTACGAAAAACTACCGTTCATTCCAGCCCATACTCGATGCCGCTTCCGAGGTGATAGCAGTCAATGAGGAGCGCTTGGCGGGAAAAATTGGAGGCGTAGAAAAGTATCTTGTTTCCACAAAGAAGGAGAAGGGCGTGAAGCCGCGGTTTGTACGCTTCCCAGATACAAGTACGGAGTACGCAGGCATTGTCCAATTTCTTCGTAAAGCGAAAGAGCAGGGAGTTCCCTGGAAGGAAATGGCGCTGATATGCAGAAGGAATGAAGAGGTACTGGATATTTCCGATGTTCTCACTTCCGCGGGTATTCCTGCCGTGGTCACTGCCAAGCAGGATCTTGTGCGGCATCCTCAGGTACTTGAAGCCGTGAGTCTACTCCGTGCTGTCGCAGAGCCTGCGGTATCCAGTGCGCTCTCTGCCGCCCTGGCGCTCCCTTGCTTCGGCTGCTCTCCTGCAGATTTAGGCAGGCTGTGGATGAACTTCCGTAGCAGGAATAGAGAAGGCGACAGGCTCTCACTCCACGAATACCTTCTCACAGAGGAACCTTCTTCAGAAGCCATACGGAGTGCGCATGAATTCATCACAAAAATGAATAGCGAAATGCCGAATAAAACTCTTACTGCAGTTGTGGCAGAAGCTCTTACGGGTGCAAAACTCCTTCCGGATATTGAAGACACAGAGGCTGATCCCAGAGGTATTGCGGGGCTGCATGTGTTTTATGAGTACGTGAAAAGCAGATGTTACGAAGTAAAAACACTCACACTACGCAATCTCCTCTCAGATATAGACCAGTACCTCAGCGAACCAAAGCTTAAACTGGAGTACGACCTTCCGCACCTCGTGCAGGATGGCGTACAGCTCATGACCGCGCACGGAGCCAAGGGGCTGGAGTTCGATGTGGTTGTCATGGCCAATATCTGGTTTAAGAACTGGGGAGATAGCGGCAATAGGACAACACTCGCCCTCCCAGACCACCTTATTTTCAATATCGACAAAGAGGTGGAAAGGCGGGCTGGACAGGAAGATGAACGCAGGCTCTTCTTCGTAGCGATGACGCGTGCTCGTAAGCAGCTCATTCTCACTTTCCCAGAGACGTATCGGTCCGGTGAGAAGATGCAGGATGCACAGGTTAGTACATTTGTGGCGGAGGCCGGAGAGAAGCTAGAGGAAACTGTTCTACAGGGTAAAGATGTTCCAACCCCCATAGAGACCCTCCGCAAACCACCGTTGCCCATAGATACTGCCTTCCGCGCATTTTTGGATGAGCGACTCAAAGACTACGAACTCTCGGTCACTGCCCTCAATGCTTTTCTCGATGAAGATAATGGTCCCCACCAGTTTCTATGGGAGCAGCTGCTCCAGCGTCCTAGCGAAAAAAAGCCTCAAATGGCTTTCGGTACTGCAGTGCATGGTGCCTTAGAAGATAGGAATCTTGCCTGGCAGGAAGGGAGGAAGTTCTCTGTAGAGGAACTCGTTTCTGCGTTCCAGAAGTACTTGGACAGGGAGATTTTAACCAGAGAGGAGAGAGAGCAGTATTTGCGGGAGGGGAGCGAAATAGTCAGGAGATACGGAGAGCAGACTTCTTCCGGTATTCCAATGATTCTCTCTGCCGAGAGAACACTTCATGCGGTGGTGGATGATGTTCCCATTAAGGGGAAGGTCGACCGTATAGATCTCTTCGAGCCAAACGGAAGAATCTGCAGGGTGTTGGACTATAAAACAGGCAACACATGCCGTACAGAGGAAGCTGTGCGGAAGAAAAAAAATATATTCCGCCAGCTTGTGTTCTACAAAATGCTCTGCGATGCAGACCCGAAGTTCATGCACGAAGCCACACTCTTTACACTCGATTATATTGGGAAGGAAGACCAGGCGAGAAGGGAGATAAGTCTGGAGATCACGGATGCAGAAGTGCAGGAACTGAGGGAGCTTGTGAAGACAGTGTGGGGGAAGATTACTGCGCTCGATTTTACACCACTTTCAGAGTGACATTTCGGCATTAGAAGCCAGAGAGAAAGTCTGGATGCAATTATGTGGGTATGTTTCATTGAATGCATATTTCCTCAATATCGACATCAACTTTCTTGGTCCACAAATCTTTTCTCATGGCCAAGACAGAAGCAAAGAAGTTTGCTCTATTTGGATTTTCTAAAAATCGTTTTACTGCGAGTATCACTTCTTTAGATGCATATAACAACATCTCATGGTATTCAGCTTTGAGATATTCCAAGACATCTTTAGGACTATTTATATCGGGCTGTCTACTTGAAAGATACTTGATATTCTTAGGTTCAAAATAAGCATCCATGTAGAGAAGCGATGATTTATAACGTTTTTGCTTTTGTTCCAACTTCTGAAATTCAATCTCCTTCAATCTGTTGAAATAGGCAGTGATGATTCCACCAATTCCGATTACACCTAGAAGGGAAAGAATGATTTGTGTGATCGCTTCCATAGAATTGGCAGGAAATGGTTCAGATAGCTTACCTAATTTTCGTGTTCCATATTACTCCGTTGCCGAGGTTCATAAACCTCAGCCGCGGAGTAAGAAATCGCGGAACTGCTTCAGGGCCCGGCCCCGGTGGCTTGTACTATTTTTTTGTTCAATACCCATGGCAGAGTACACGAGATCGTAGCCGTCCGGCCGGAAGCAGGCGGAAATTGGCAAACCAGGCAGATAGTCTGCTTCGAGGTCTTCTGTGATGGTTCCGTCGCAAATCCCCTCAAACATGTGGAGGTTTCCCCCGGCATCGAAGTGGGCGAGATAGCAGACAAAGCGGGCTCGTTTGTTCTCTTCCTCCTTCATGCGTTTGAGGAAGTACGCAATCCACTCCTCATCGGAGGCTGCAGGCCCTGCGCCCCAGCGGCGAGTGTGCACTCCAAGTTCCCCTGCGAGTGCATCCACCTCGATCCCGGAATCATCTGCAATGGTGGGCAGTCCCGTGAACACATGGTAGTGCCGTGCTTTCTGGATGGCGTTCTCTGCAAAACTCGATCCCGTCTCAGGCGGTGCAGCAATCTCCTTCTCCAGATCTTTCGGTGTGATCAATTCGATGGAAGTGTCACGAAGACATTCTGCAATCTCTGTTACCTTTCCTGTGTTGTTCGTTCCAATGAGGAGTTTCATGGGAAAATTGTACCATCGAAAGCGGTGAAAGATTCACTGTTAGTGTAGGGAACCTCTGGAAAACACCCAAATTGTCACAGTGAGCTCTGACGAACTGCGACGATTTGATGCATGTCGTGGTTCGACAGTGCTCACCATGACATGCTTTCGTATTTTCCAGAGGTTCTCTAGAAAACATCACTGCGCTGCCATGGTATCGATGTACACCTTCCGCGGTTTCGCACCGTCGGCCGGGCCCACTATGCCTTTGTCTTCCATAATGTCCAGGAGCCGTGCTGCGCGTGCGTATCCCACTTTGAGCTGCCGCTGGAGCAGGCTTGCCGAAGCTCTTCCTGTCTCCTGTACCACGCGGACCGCTTCGAAGAAGAGGTCATCCCCGCCGTTGTCATCCGCTTCAAGGTTGATAGTAGTTGTCTCTGCGACAAGGGGGCCTTCGTCCATTTCATCCATCGGGATTTCCTCCGTGATCTTTCCTCCTCCTGCGATCTTCACGGCGTTGATCACCCGCTCGACTTCTTTGGTGGAGACAAAAATACCCTGAACGCGCATGGGGCTTGGTGTCTCTGCGGTCAGATAGAGCATGTCTCCTTTGCCGAGCAGATCTTCGGCACCTATGCCGTCGAGAATGGTACGGCTATCGACAGAACTCACTGTCCGGAAGGCGATGCGTGTGGGAACGTTGGCCTTGATCAGTCCTGTGATGACATCCACGCTCGGGCGCTGGGTGGCGATGACAAGGTGCATGCCCGTGGCACGTGCCATCTGCGCGATGCGTACCACCATCATTTCTGTATCGCGGCGGAACTGGCGCATCATGAGATCCGCGAGCTCATCGATCACGATCACGACGCGGGGAATGACGTTCTCTTCTTCTGTCTGTATCTCATTGTATTCATCGATGTTGCGTACTCCCTGCTCAGAGAAGCGGTGGAGGCGGCGTCCCATTTCTGCCACGGCCCAGCGGAGTGCCTGCAGGGCTTTTTCCGCTTCAGTGATCACCGGCGTGAGGAGGTGGGGGATGCCATCGTACGGCACGAGTTCCACGCGTTTGGGATCGATGAGAATGAGTTTCAGTTGGTCCGGGGCATTCTGGTAGAGCAGCGAAATGAGGAACGTATTCATGCAGACGGATTTTCCTGATCCTGTTGCCCCGGCAATGAGGATGTGCGGCATGCCGTTGAGCGGCGCTACGATGGCTTTTCCCCCCACGTCGCGTCCGAGGGGGAGCGTGAGGTTGGAGGTACTCTGCACGAATTCCGGGCTTTCCATGATTTCGCGGAGATGCACGATAGTTCTCTTGATGTTCGGCATCTCAATGCCGACGAGGGATTTTCCCGGAATGGGTGCCTCTATGCGGAGGCTGGGAGCGGCAAGAGCAAGCGCAAGATCATCCTTTAAGGCGCCAATGCGGCTCAGTTTCACTCCTTCTGCAGGCTGGAGAGTGAATTGCGTCACCGTGGGTCCGGGATGTGCGTCGCGCACCGTGACTTCAATCTCGAATTCACCGAGTTTCTCCTCTATCAGCCGTGCCTGGCGCTTGAGCTCCTCGTCGTTCACGGTCAGTTCGCTCTGTGCGTCGTCGAGGAGGTCATAGCCGGGGAAAGTCCACTCCTCAAAGCGGGTATCCTGCATGGTGATGGTATTCTTCGCGGCTTTTGCTGCCTTCTTCAGACTTTTGGCTGCGACATTTTTCACCGTCTGTTTTGCGAAGATCGGACGGACGATATTGAGTTCAGGCGGTTCATGGTCCTCCTCCATGAGGTCAGGGTCCTCTTCCTCTTCTTCATGTTTCTGTTCCTTTTCCCGCGCCTGTTCCATCGCTGGGATTCTGCGTCTGATCTGCTGCACAGTTTTCTTCTCCTTTCGTGAAGAAAACAGAGCACTGCCAGTTTTCAGGAGCGAAGGGAGATCCGGTTCAAATGCTATGAATAACCCTGCTACAAAGACGGATGTGAGAACGGTGTACCCGACAGCGCGGCTGGCAAAGAGCAGGAAAGGCATGCTGGCCATGAAGCCGATGGCGCCGGCAAGCTCATCTCTCCGTGTGCCGATCTCTTCCACGGGTGCGCCGATGTGCATCATACCGAGGAAAGAAACGAGGCAGAGCCCGAGCCCGAGCCAGATGCGGGTGGGAATTCTCTTCTCTCTGGCATTGAGTTTGGATGGATTCACAAACCAGTGGAGCAACCCGGAAACGATGAGTGTCAGAGGGAAGAGAATTCCCCACTTCCCAAAGAAGAACACCAGGAAGATCTGCAGACTTTCACCAATCATCCCCGCCTGCTGCTGGAGTACGAGCAGGAGGAGAATGCCGATACAGAGCTGTACCGTACCGCTTATCTGCCTCCGCGTGCTCTCGCTGAATTTCAGCTGCCGGGCTTTCCTCTTTGCCATATGTCTGTGGCGTGTGGTTCTGCGGTGGGAGCGAGCCATAGGCGTAGTATATCGCAGTACGGTTGGAATGAAAAATCCAGTTTTTCGCAAGGTACGGACGTTTGCTCGTTTACTCGTGCACTCGTTCCTCGTTGGAACGAGCCAACGAGTAAACGAGCGAATGAACTTCCCTGATTCAGAAGGTCTTCCATCTGACTAGAGGTTCTCTTCTCTCTCGGCTACCATATGCCGTGCTATGAAAATCCTCGTCTTTGGTGGAAAGGGCTACATGGGCCAGGAGTTCCTCAGGCTTTTCCCCAATGCAGTGGCTCCTCCAGTCGATATCGCAGACTGCAATGCGGTTGCGGTGGCATTGGATGCTGAGAAGCCCGATGTTGTCATCAATGCTGCAGGGAAAACGGGACGTCCGAATATCGACTGGTGTGAGGATCACAAGGAGGAAACGGTGCGTGCGAATATCACAGGGCCGCTCGTATTGCTGGACGAGTGTGCTAAGCGAGGCATCTACTGGGTGCATTTGGGTTCAGGGTGCGTGTACCAGGGGGATAACGGGGGAAAGGGTTTTTCGGAGGAGGATGCTCCGAACTTCCGAGGCAGCTTCTACTCGCGGACAAAAGCGGCGTGCGACGAGATTCTCAGGGAATTTCCCGCCGGCCCCGACGGCACCGGAGGGGTGCTCATTCTCCGGCTCCGCATGCCGTTTGATGGTTCCCTGCATGAACGCAATCTCATTTCCAAACTCACGAAGTATTCCCGCGTGCTCGGCACAGAAAATTCTCTCACATATCTGCCAGATTTCTTCGCTGCGGCGAAGGTGCTCATAGAAAGGCGGAAAACGGGTATGTACCATGTGGTGAATCCTGGGGTGATATCGCCGTACAGAATTATGGAGCTCTATAGGGAACTCGTGGATCCGAGGCACACGTTTGAGCGTCTCACGCTCGGAGAGCTCTCTCAGGTGGCGAAAGCCGGGCGCAGCAATTGTGTGCTCACCAATGAAAAGCTTCTTTCCGAAGGCATCAAAATGCGTCCTGTGGAGACAGCGGTGAAGGAGGCTCTTTCTGCAGTTGCAGGGCTGAAGTCATAAATTGATGGGATATTTGTTTTGTGGTAAAATAGAATGATTTAGTATACCTAAACATTCCCATTTCAACGCAACCTGAAGAATTCTCTCACTCTCATCAGAAGTATTCCCTGGAAGATAGTGTGCCATGCTGTCTGGAAGTTTGTGCGGAGGCGCTGGAAGCTGCTCCTCCTCCTTGCCATTATCCTGCTCCCGTTCATTGCGCTTGGATTTTTCCTGTTCGCACCGGAGAAGCCGGAGTACATCACAGCTGAGGCTGTGAGAGGGGATCTCATTCAGTCAGTGGAGGCAGTGGGCACGGTGATCTCCGAGAAAGATTTGGAGCTGAAGTTTCCTGTCACCGGGGTAGTGGAGGAGGTCTATGTGAAAGAGGGTGATACCGTGGAAGCAGATCAGGTGCTTGCAGAACTGCGCAATAACAGCCTGGAGGCTGACCGTTCGTCTGCTTCTGCTAGTTACCAGGCCGCTCTCGCAGATCTGCGGGCACTTGAAGAGGGAACGCGTCCGGAGGAAATCGCAATCGCGGAAGCGGAAGTAGAAAACAAGCGGGCGGCTCTCGCAGCAGCGCGCGCCACATTGGAGAATGCCGAGCGGAGTCTCGGGCGGTCTCAGGGTGAGCTTGATCAGTTGCACCGCGAGGCGGAGACCAGTCTCAGTGGCTATGTCTCCACTGCAGGCAGCACCATTTCCCAGGAGCTCACTGATATTGAGAATTCCCTCAATGAACTCGACGACTACTTCGATACCACCGTCATCAAGAATGCGGTGGAATTCCGGTCCCGCATTGAGTATGAGGTGTACGTGCGCAAGCGTGAGGAAACGGGTGTGGCCATTGCGGATGCACTTCTTGGGAGCAGGCCAGCAGATTTCGAAGAGGCGCTTTTGAACTTGGGAACAGCGCGGGAGGCTGCTTTGCACGCTGTTGCTGCAGCGGATGATGCGTATACCATCATGGTCTCCCTGCCTACTTCCAACTATCTCACTACTGCAACAAAGGAGACGTACAAGGATTCTTTTGCCGGCGAGAGGAATAGCATCCAGAGTGCCCTCAATGACATAGAGGATCAGCTCAAGGCCACCCGGGATGCCTCTGCGAATTTCAGCACGCAGATTGCAACGGAGGAATCCGCATTCGCGACCGCACAGGGAACCAAGGATAAAGCACTGGCAGATATTGCGACGTACGAGACGTCGCTGCGCGTGCAGGAGGCCCAGCTGGCGCTGAAGAAAGCCGGTGCTCGGCAGGCGGATATCGATGCTGCAAGAGCAGCGGCAAACAGAGCGTACGCAGGGGTCCGCTACGCGCATGCAAGACTGGATGATACCGTTCTCAAGGCTCCCATCGCCGGGCGCATCACCAAGGTGAACCTGAAGGCCGGAGAATTTACCGGGGATTTCGAGGACTTCAACCGTGCGATTACCATGCTCGGGGACAGTCCGTACCGCGTGGAAATGTTCGTTTCCGAGATCGACATTCCCAAAGTGCAGTACGAGCAGGAAGGGGGCGTGGAACTCGATGCTTACCCCGGCCGTGACTTTCTCCTGCAGGTGACAGAAATTGATCCTGCTGCCACCTTAGTCGATGGAGTGCCGAAGTACCGTATCAAGCTCGATTTCCTTGAGGACGAAGAGAAAAACCTGAAGATTGGCATGACGGGTGACGTGGAGATCATCACCGGGGTTCAGAAGGAGGTGACGATGGTGCCGGGACGTTCTGTCATCAAGAATGCGCTGGGGCAGAATATCGTCCGCATTCTCCATGGGGGAGATGAGATAGAGGAGCGCACTGTTGTTGTCGGCATGGAGTCCGATACCGACGTGGAAGTCATCAGTGGGGTGGAAGAAGGGGAGAAAGTGGTTATCCTCATTAAAGAATAGGAAATGGAATTTTCAATTTATCATTCAGTCTCAACCTATGGCAAAGCAGAATCCACCGCTGATCGAGACTGTTGATCTCTGCAAGTCGTACTTCAATGATGGGATGGAAACGCCGGTGCTCTTTGACATTGATCTCACGATCCGCGAGGGAGAGTTCATTTCCATCATGGGGCCTTCCGGATCGGGCAAATCCACGCTCATGCACATTCTCGGATTCCTGGATACTCCCACTTCCGGTTCGTACCTCTTCCGCGGCCAGAAGACGCGTGTGCTCCACGATGACGAGCTTGCCCGCATCCGCGCGACGCGCGTGAGTTTCGTATTCCAGGCATTCAACCTGCTCCCCCGCACGACTGTGTTGGATAACGTCATTCTTCCACTGCTCTATCACCCGACCATTCCTGCATCTGAGCGCACGGAGAGAGGGATGAAAGCCATTG
The DNA here is from genome assembly GCA_001787755.1 of Candidatus Peribacteria bacterium RIFOXYB1_FULL_54_35. Lineage (GTDB taxonomy): Bacteria > Patescibacteriota > Gracilibacteria > Peribacterales > Peribacteraceae > GWB1-54-5. The sequence continues at coordinate 6,524 of MFYJ01000001.1, read as the reverse complement.
AGCAAGTCGGTCTCACAGAGCGCGCCACCTACTTCACCAACCAGCTCTCCGGCGGCCAGCAGCAGCGCACAGCCATTGCCCGTTCACTCGTCACCGAGCCGGATGTCATCTTCGCGGATGAACCGACGGGAAACTTGGACAGCGCCTCCGGCATTCAGGTGATGGAGGTCCTGCAAAATCTCCACAGCAAGCAGGGGAGAACCATCGTTCTCGTCACGCATGAAAAGACGACTGCAGAGTATGCCGAGCGCGTCATTCACATTCTTGATGGGCGCATTGCGACCGACACGCGTGATTTCAAGAGGAACCACGCCAAGAATGTGAAACACCTCAAGTAGCCATGTTCATCACAGACACATTCGCGACGGCCCGTAGAGCGATCGGCGTCAACAGGAAACGTTCTATGCTCACGATGCTTGGGGTCATCATCGGTGTGAGTTCCGTGGTACTCATGACAGCGGTCGGTGCAAGTATGGAGGTGCTCATACTCAGTCAGATCAGCTCCATAGGTGCGCAGAGCATGGTGGTGTTCCCTGGGCAGAAAGAAGGAGTGGAAAGCACGCTCGCCGCGGGGTTCGACAGCCTTACATTTGATGATGTCGAGGCGTTGGAACGGCTCACAACCATCACGAGTGTTGCGCCGGCGATTTTTGTGGATATCCCCACCGCTGTCTATGGCAGAGAGAAGACGCAACCCCGTGTCATTGCAACGACGCCGCCGTATTTTCAGAACCGTGAGATGCCGGTTGCAGTCGGCCGTGTTCTGGAAGAACGGGACATCATGCGCGCGCGGCACGTTGTGGTACTCGGTTCCGATATCGCAGATGATCTCTTTGGGCTGGAAGATCCGGTCGGCAAGCAGGTAAGGCTGGGAGATCTGCAGTATACCGTGGTGGGGGTACTGGAACCGGTTGGGACGCAGTTCTTCCAGAATGCGGATGAGTTTGTTTTCATTCCGCTCACCACGGGACGTGCCGTAACGGGTCAGAAGCATGTGAATGTCATCACACTCCAGGCAGTGGGAGATTTTGATCTCGCGCAAGCAGATGTGGAGTCCCTGCTTCGCCAGAGGCATGGCATTGTGAACCCGGAAGGAGATACGGACGAAGACGACTTTATCGTCCGCACGTCGCAGCAAGCGAATGATATTCTTGGTGCGGTGTCATTGGGTCTCACACTGTTCATTACCACTATTGCGGGCATCTCTCTGGTCGTCGGCGGCATCGGCATCATGAACATCATGCTGGTTGCGGTGACCGAGCGTACCCGTGAGATAGGCCTCCGGAAGGCCGTGGGAGCACGAGGGAGGGATATTCTTCTCCAGTTCCTCTTCGAAGCGATTCTCCTCACCCTGTTTGCCGGCATCGCTGGTGTTGTCTTCGGTGTCGGCCTCGCCGGTCTGGCAGCATTGATTGTGGACAAATACCTCGAGAGTTATGACTTTGCGCTTTCGGTTCCTGCCATTGGGCTTGCTCTCGCCATGGCGATTCTCACAGGGCTTGTGTTTGGCATCTACCCGGCAAGACAGGCTTCCAAGCTCTCTCCCATGAACGCACTCCGGTACGAATAATGCTCCTTCGCGACACCATCCAAACGGCTCACAGGGCAATTGTCGCTCACAGAATGCGATCACTCCTCACGATGCTCGGCATCATCATAGGAGTCGGTTCCGTGGTGCTCATGGTCTCCGTTGGGCGCAGCTTTGAGCGCTATATTCTCGATCAGGTCGAATCGTTCAGCAACAACCTCATTGAGCTCTATCCAACAGGCTACGAGAAATTCGGCCGCACGCTCGATAGCGTGACCTACGGCGATTACGAGGCGATAACCGGGCTCACCACTGTAAAGAGTGTTGCGCCGGTAATATTTATTACTGAGAAAGTGCAGTATGGAACGGAAGAGTTATCGCCAAATATATTCGGGACGACATCCAACTTTTTTGCGAACTATGGGCTCAAATTGGGGGAGGGGAGACTCCTTTCCGAAGCCGATGAAAAAGCGGCGAGATCTGTGACAGTGCTTGGGTATGAGGCAGCGGAGGATCTCTTTGGCCAAAGAAGTCCGCTCGGTGAACGCGTGCAGATAGGGAGTCGCTCCTATACTGTGGTGGGTGTGATGCAGAGTGTAGGTTCTGCTCTCATGCAGGATCTCGATACCTTTGTCTTTGTTCCATTTACCACTGCGCGCTCTGCAACAGGACAGAAGGAGCTGAGCTACATGACGATGCAGGCGGTAGAGGATGACGAACTTGCACTTGCAGACGTCACGTTGCTTCTGCGCCAGCGCCATGGCATAGACAATCCTGAGAACGACTACGATAAAGATGATTTCCGTGCCCGTTCCGCTGAGCAAGCGACGAAGATTGTCGGTCAGGTCACGCTCGGGCTCACGGTGTTCATTGCGCTCATTGCCGGGGTTTCTCTTCTCGTCGGCGGCATCGGCATTATGAATATCATGCTTGTCTCCGTAGCGGAGCGGACGAGGGAGATCGGGTTGCGCAAGGCTGTGGGTGCACGTGGCCACGACATTCTGCTCCAGTTCCTCATAGAGGCTGTAACGCTCACGCTTGTTGGCGGGAGTATCGGCATCATTGGGGGGATGACACTTGGAATGATCCTTGCTGCAGCAGCGAGTAAGTATATCGGGTATGTTCCCTTTGTTCTCTCTTTCCCAGCTTTACTTGCAGCAGTGCTCATGGCGCTCGGGACAGGTCTCCTCTTCGGCATTGTCCCTGCGAAGAAAGCTGCGAGCTTAAGTCCCATGGAGGCGATACGGTGGGATAAATAGAACGGCTTGCGATTAGCGATTAGCGGCTAGTCGCTACACGCTAACCGCTACTCGCTTACACAAATTTCAGCCACGCAATTGCCACCAGTATGAACACGAGCGCTGCCCACTGGGAACGGCTCAGTTTCTCGTGGTACCAGAGCCAGCCACAGAGAGCCGTGACAATCAGTGATCCGCTTCCTATGGCGCTCACGATGGCGATGGGCCCCATGCTCAGAGCGAGTGCATAACATCCTGTTCCGATGAGAGTAGGGGAGGCCGCGGCAGTGATGCCGAGCATGGTACGCGAGTCGATGCGTGTCAGTCCCCTCCGGAGGAGCACCCATCGCAGCAGGATGGTCACGGCAGATGCAATGCCTATTGCCGCTTCCCAGAAGTAGCCGCTTGCGAGAGGATCAACTGCACGGCTCATATCTGTGAGGATGATTTTTGTGATGATGACGGGAAAAGCAGAGAGGAGAGAGAGCGAGATGCCAAGGAGGAGTTTCTGCGAGATGTGGGGTGCATCCACCCGCTGCATAGAAAGCCAGATGCAGGAAAGGACGACAACCGCAACGAGGAGGAATTCCATTGCAGGGAGCACTTCTTCGTAGAGCAGGAGACCTGCGAGGGCCATGAGGATGTTGATGGCTGCTTGTTTGATAGTGTGGCCTACACCAATGGCAATGAAGTGATAGGACTCGAAGACGATGGCAAGGTACACCCCTCCGGCAATGCCGGAGATGAGGAGCACTTTCCAGTGTGAGAGTACTTCGGCAATTTCCTGCGGTGAAGAGAGGAAGAGGAGTGGAAGGAGGGTGACGAGGAAGGAGATATTCCGGTAGAAGGCCAGGCTCAGCCCGTCCATACGCCGTGCATATCGCACGAGGAGTGCGTTCTGGAGCGCGTAGCCGAGCATGGAGCTCACAGCAAGAAGGTAGAACATGTGGATTGAATTCTAGGGGAGTGGGAAGTACACTCCAACAGTCAAATGGTGCTTCTCTGCACTATTGGCACTGATTCTTTCGCTTACGTGGGTCGGTACCGAAGTGGTCAAACGGGCCTGACTGTAAATCAGGTGGCCTTGCCTTCGGGGGTTCGAATCCCTCCCGGCCCACCACACTTCGCTCTTCGCTATACGAAGAGCTTCGCGTGGTACACCGCGTAGCCGCAGGCGAAGTTGTGTGGCGCGCCATCTCCAGTTACGAAAGTGCGAAGTGTGCCCCGCGGAGCTTTGCGCAGCAAAGCGAAGTGGGGCATTATGATCTGCCTATGTATTTTGTATACATCCTCAAACTCAAGAATGGGCAATTCTACATTGGGTTTACAAGAGATTTAAAAAAGAGGCTTGTGAGACATAAGAACCATTCCTCGCCAACAACGAGTCGCATTGAACCAGAGGAACTTGTTTTCTACTCAGCATTCAAGACAAGAGAGAAAGCATTGGATTTTGAGAAGTACCTGAAGTCATCATCAGGTTTTGCCTTCCGGAATAAACGTCTCATATGACGAGTGGAGGGGTCCCTCCTGGCCCACCAGCTAATATGCCCTTTCTTTTGGGCACTCTGTGACAGTGGAGGACGCAAGGTAGGGACTAGCTTTTCTCCCTCTACAGTCCATGCTATGGCATGAAATCATATGCCAAAATTTTTCTTTATTTTATTAATTTCAAGATTACGGTTTTTCCGATTAAAGAACTTGTTTCGTTTCATTTGTAGCTCTTCAGCTTCTAGTGCTAGTTTTTTTATGTCATTAACCCATTTACCATCAATAAAAGCATCAATTTCATCTTTTACGAAAAAACCACCAACTATTCTACGACAACTAAATACTAACTTATTATTAAAAAATAAATGTGTTTCTTTTGATTCGGAAAGGTCTTCTTGTGCAAGTGCAAGAATATAATTATTATTGTTATTGAGGAAGCGTACTGCACCGATATACTTGTTTTCCAGGAACATTGCTTCTTTTGGTAAAGCATTCTTAGGAGATGTTGAAGATATTTCTGTTACAGAACGAATAGACTGAGGTATAAACATTGCCTCTTCTTCTATCTCCTTTTTCGTAATGCCTTCTACCTGATACCGATATCTTCTATGATTGATTTCATAAAAGAGTAAATTAACGAGCCTAGGCAGTTCCAATGTCTTTGCTTTATTCTTGGCGAAACGGATTTGGAAATTTAGCTTCCACTGCTTAAACATACTACAAAAAGTACATTTATATTTTCTTATTGACAAGAGCGGGTTACCTTAAGGGGTTCTTATTTATAGTCCTCAGGGTGTTGTGGGGTCCCAAGCTTTTCCATTAAGAATTGGTTGGTCTTTGTCAATTGCTTACTGATTTGGATGGTATTCCAAAAAGCGGCTCCAGAAGCAAAGATAGCAACCCAAAGTAAATTTTCCATAGGTGCTAAACCTACACGAGGAATAATATTTTCTCAATTGCGTGTCTTTGTGGCATCCAGAGGTTCATCTGAGATTCTAGAAGTTTCTTATATACATTCGGATGATGGCGACATTGTTGGTTAATTTGTCGAGTGCTAAGCTCGATGTATGAATATATTTGGCAGCAAGAATAAGGCACTCAACAATCGTTGGTGGCAATGGAAAGAACCTTCCAAAGGGGGGAAATTGAAGATTTGGAATTATTTCTAAGAATCTCGGAATAGCCAAATTTTTCCTCTGAAGTGGATTTATGAGGTGATTCATGCTAAAATACTAGGAGTCAAAGCTTTGACTTGTTAGCTCAAATAAACATAATATGAATATCCTTCCTTCAAAAATGGGTATGTGGGTAGCCAAGCTCTTCTCAGGCTCAAAATCTGTTGAGAACGAAGTTCTTAGGCGTCTTCCTGAAAAAATTAAATTTGAGTTTAGAGCAGAGTTTGATAATGACAATCAACTGGTTATTTTTGCAGCGGCTCCAGAGCATGAAGGTCTATTTTCAGAAGGGAAAGATTTTGATGAGACAATCAATAATTGCTGTGACGCCGTTTTAACATACTTTGATGTTCCTAGAGAATATGCAAAATTGGTTGAATATGAATGTGTGGGAGAAGATCAGCAGTCTTCAATGCCTGAAGAGCTAGAGAAAGAATCTTGGTTGAAGCGAGTTGTCTTGAACAAGCATTTAGCGTGTGCCTGATTTTCCCGAAGTCTCGCAGGCAAGATTGGCAAGAGCATTAAGTAGACTTGGATTAACTGTAGATAAGAAAAAAGGGAAAGGTGGTCACTACAAAGTGTTTGCATCTAATGGCAAATGGACTCTTATTCCTCCAAAGCTGAAGGCTAAAGGAACAAGATGTGCAATAGCAAAATTTCTCATAGAACAAGGAATAGATTTCGATACGTTTTTAAAAGATCTTTAAGTGTAGACCATGGCACTCCCGTGCCATTTCTTGCTGTATCCCAACATCCAGATAAGCCTTAGATCCCCAACTGTAACACAGAAAATGCTTCTTGGAGAGCCTGCTTAGTCTCCACTATCTCAGTTCGAACGTTATAGAGTCCGCACCACCATTCGTTGCTGTGCGCTTCACTGTGTTCAGCGCAAGCTCCTCATGGCAAGCCATGAGGTTCGAACTTGTCCTGAGGCGTAGCCGAAGGATCCCTCCCGGCCCACCACACTTCGCTCTTCGCTATACGAAGAGCTTCGCGTGGTACACTGCGTAGCCGCAGGCGAAGTTGTGTGGCGCGCCATCTCCAGTTACGAAAGTGCGAAGTGTGCCCCGCGGAGCTTTGCGCAGCAAAGCGAAG